>JAFAFA010000035.1 GCA_023423695.1 Pseudomonadota bacterium
TCGTTCATCACCTCGGCGTGGAAGACCGCGTGCATCACCGCTTCGCCGCCGCCGAGCTCGTCGAGGTGCGCGCTCAGAAAGCGCCCGACGTCCGGGTGGGTCTGCACGAACCCACCGATCGCGAGCTGCGCGTAGCCGGGGTCGCTCATGCGCGAGGAGACGTCGGCGACCACCTGCGCGACCACGCTCTCGGGGATGCTCATGACGGGGCGAATGTAGAACGCGCGAACGCGGAAGTCAGGAACCGCGCGCGAGGCGTAGGAACGTGGCCTCGTCGATCGTGCGGATGGGGTGGCCCTGGCGCACGAGCCGCTGCGCGCGGAGCACCGCCTCCGTGCGGCTGCCCTCGCCGCGCCGCATGCGCTTGCCGCGCACCAGCACGTCGAGCGATCGCGAGACGCGCCGGGAGATCTTGGCGCCGGCGGCGGCGGCGAGCGCCTCGGCCTCCGCGCGCGGGATCGAGAGGAGGCCGGTGAACACCAGCGTGCGCCCGCGCAGGCTCTCGAGCGGTGAGGGCGCCAGCGGGGGGCCCTCCCGCAGCGCCAAGAGCATCTCCCAGGCGTCCCGATAGCGCTGGCTGCGCGGGCCGATCGCGCGCTTGATGATCGCCTTCAGCGCGGGGCTGATGCGCTTCTTCTTGAGCGACGCGACCGTGACCTTCTCGCGGTGCTTTCCGAGCACCAGCATCGCGAGGAGCTGGCCCATCTGAAAGACGTCGTCCACCGGCTCCCACGCGCGGTGCTCCGCGTCGATGATCCCGCGGGTGACGTAGTCGGGGTTGAACGCCTCGGGCTTGAGCGGATGCCCGGCGAGCTCGTGCCGCGCGATGCCGAAGTCACCGAGCTTCAGCACGCCCGGGTTGGTCACGAAGATGTTGTAGGGCGTGATGTCGCGGTGGGTCGCGCTCCCGCCATGGAGCTGATCGAGCACGCGCAAGAGCCCCTTGATCTCACGCACCGCGCGCTCCTCCGACCAGGGCTTGCCCGTGCGCTCTTGATAGTCGGAGAGGGTGCCGTGCTCGGCGAGCTCGAGCACCAGACAGTAGCGGATGCGGCCGCGGCCGGACTTCGGGAGCAGCGGGAACGAGTCGTAGATCTGGATGACCCGCGGGTGCCCCTTGAAGAGCTCACCGAAGTACACCTCGCGCTGCCAGCTGAGCTGGTCGAAGGTGTACTTCAGGCAGACCTCCCGGCCCTTCGTGAGATCGACCGCGTGGTACGCCTTGCCGTACCCGCCGACGCCGAGGACCGGACCGAGGCGGTAGCGCCGAGCGGTCGTCGGGCTCCGGAGGACGCGTCCCTTGGCGAAGATCGGCACCGCAGCGTTCCGAGGGGAAGCGAAGCCTAAGGAGCATCGGCGCGCGAGGCCAGCCCTTCCAGCTCCTGCCCGCATTTCCCAACGCTAAGCCTCCCACCATGCGCTCATCCGCGTTAGGCTCCGCGCCCGGGAGGACCACGAATGCTTCGCCTCGCTTCGCTCGCATGCTGCGTCGCGCTCTCCTTCACCGCCTCGACCCTTCACGCTCAGGACGGGACCGATGAGGAGCGCGCGGAAGCGCACTTCCGCTCGGGTCGCGCATACTACGAGCGCGCTCGCTACGAGGACGCCGCCAGGGAGTTCTTGGAGTCCTATCGGCTCTCACCCCGACCTGAGCTCCTCGAGAACGCCGCGCGCGCGTACGAGCGCGGCCTCCTCTTCGATGAGGCGATCGCCACGCTCCAGCAGCTCCTCACAGTGCACGCCGGCTTCGAGTCCGAGGCGACGGTCCGCGAGCGGATCGAGAACCTGGAGCGGCTGCGCGATCGGCTGCAGGCAGGGGGCGAGGCGGAAACGTCCGGCACCGAGACCAGGACGGAAGTCACCCCGACCCCAGCCGTGCGCGTCGCGCCCTCTTCGGGTGGCGGCGGTGGTGTGTCGATCCCGGGGATCCTGGTGCTGTCGGGTGGGGGCGCGCTGGGCATCGCGGCGATCATCACAGGCGCCTTGAGCCACGCTTCGTTCGAAGCGCTGGTGGCCGAGTGCGGCCCCGAGCGAGTGTGCCCGCCGGAGCGCCAAGGAGACATCGACAACGGCAACGCGCTCGCGATCACCTCGACCGTGCTGACCTTCGTTTCGATCGCCGCCCTGGCGGCCGGAATCGTCTTGCTCGTCGTGGACACGGGCGGCGGCGGCGAGCAAGCCCAGCTCGAGCTGACTCCGAATGGCCTCATGGTCAGGGGGACCTTCTGATGAAGAGCCTGAGCCTCATCGCGGCGGCGCTCATCCTCGGCGGCTGCAGCTTCATCGACGACTGGAGCACGTTCTCGACCGACCCCTCGCAGAGCATGGACGGCGGACCAGCCGACTCCGGCCGGACGGACGCCGGACCGGATGCGTGCGTCGACGAGTGCGACGCCGACACGCAGAGCGGATGTAACATCGGCGCCGTGTGCATCCGCGGCGACAGCTGCGGCACGATCTGCGTCGACTGTGCGGGCGTGTGCGACACGTGCACGACCACCTGCGTCGTCGAGGGAAACGGCAGCTGCTACTGCCCGGGCGAGCTGGAAGGGGGAGTGTGCGCGGCGGACAGCGACTGCCAAGAGGGCCTTGGTTGCCTCAACGACATCTGCCACAAGCGGTGTCTGACCCCCGGCAGTGCATCGGAATGTGAAGGCGCGCTCCACCCCTACTGCGTCGAGCTCAACGGGGGCACCTTCTGCGTGCCAGAGATGTGCAACCCGCTCTTGCTCGGCGCCTGCACGAGCCCCGCGACCTGCGCCCTCCTCGGCGTCTCGCTAGGAGAGCCGGAGCAAGGACAGCCCCAGTGCATAGGCGCGGGTGACAAGCAGGAGAACGACGTCTGCGTCGCGGATGGCACGTGCGCGCCCGGCCTCTCGTGCATCATGACCCTTACACTTGGGACCGCGCACTGCGTAAGGACGTGTGACCTCGCAGGGCCGGGGACCGAGTGCGACCCGCAGTTTTCGACGGGATGCGCTCCGGACTTGCTGGAGATCGCCTCGACGCTGAGCGATGGAACCGCGCTCGGCGTGTGTGTTCCCCGCGACGAGGACGGAGACGGGGTCCCGTTCCCGTTCGACTGCAACGACGCAGACAGCTCGGTGTATCCTGGCGCCTATGAGGAGTGCGACGACATCGACAACGATTGCGATCCCACCACTCCGGACGGCCAGCCCATCCTCGGCCTTCCGTGCGACGATCCCACTGACCTCGACCTCTGCGAGGGCGGCGCGCTCGCGTGCGTCGACGGAACGCCGGTCTGTGTAGGTGATGAAGGGGATACGTCCGCCGAGACCGAGAGCTGCGACGGGCTCGACAACGACTGCGACGGCATCACAGACAATCCGAGGTGCGTCGCCGACTCGGACTGCTGTGGCGCCGATACCTGCAGCGCCATCACACTCCGCTGCGAGTAGCCGGGCTCAGCGGCAGTCGGGGTCGGACTCGGGGCAGACGAAGCGCACGTGGAAGTGGTCGGCGTGGCGCGGGTGGTGGCGGATCAGGCCGTAGCGCTGCTCGATGGAGCGCGGGTACTGGAACCACTGGCTCAGCTCGCTGCGGCTCGCGCCGGCCTCCCGCGCGGCCTCGTAGAGGCGCGCTTGGAGCGCGTGGTCCACGAAGATCGCCTCGACGGCGCCGCGCCGGATCCACTCCGAGAAGAGCGCCCACTGCCGGGCGGCGTCGAGCTGGTCGGGGCCGATGCGCCGGAACGCGCAGAGCTCACCGCACC
>JAFAFA010000065.1 GCA_023423695.1 Pseudomonadota bacterium
TCCTGCTTGCGGTCGGGCAGGTTCGCGTGGAGGTGGTTGCGCACGGCGGTGATCACCTTTCGCGCCTCGTCGAGCGTCTCGCCCTTGACG
This sequence comes from Pseudomonadota bacterium, assembly GCA_023423695.1. Classification (GTDB taxonomy): domain Bacteria; phylum Pseudomonadota; class Alphaproteobacteria; order Azospirillales; family Azospirillaceae; genus Azospirillum. The sequence continues at coordinate 91 of JAFAFA010000065.1, forward strand.
GTGAACGCCTTCGAGAGCGCCGCGCGGCTGCCGAGGCGGTCGCCGATGATCGCCGCGAGCTTGTCGAAGGCCTGCTCGACCTCGCGCTCGACCAGGCCGCTGAAGAGCAGGCGCCGCTCGGCGTGCCCCTCGGGGAGCGCGGCGAGCCGCACGTTCTCACCGGAGCTGAGCGCGAGCGCGCGCAGCACGCCGGCGAAGCTCACGGGGTTCGAGCCATAGACGCCGTAGCTCTTGCCGATGAGCGGGTTGCGCTCCTCGGTGATCGACTGGAGGTGAGCGTCGACGCGCGCGAGCGCCACCTTCCCCTGCTTGAGCGCGTCGCGGCCGGCGCGGGTCGCGAGGAACTTGGCGGTCTCCGCCGCGGTGAGGCCGGGGACCTGCTCCCCGATCGCGACGATCGACGCGTCGACCCGCGCGCGGAGCTCGGGGCGGAGCACCGCGCTCTGTCGCTCGATCCGCTGGTCCTCGGTCTCCCCCTCGGGCACCTCGCGCCGCTCGTCGTCGGCCTTCGCGATCTGCTCGAGCTGGAGCTTGGTGTCGTCCGGCTGTGGCTGTCGTCTCTTCCGTGCCATCGCTCTCTCCCTTCGCGATCACGGATATCAGACCGAACGCCGATGCACATGTCCCCAAGTAGGGACACCCCTAATGATTTCGCGAGGTTCCGAGTTTTCTGTGCGTCCGGCAGGGTTTTCGGAGCGCGCAGCGAGGTGTTCTGCGACCGCGGCGAGGTCTCCGGCGCGCCGAGCGAGGTCTCCGGCGCTCGACGCGAGGCTCTCCGTTCGCGCGGCGAGCTCGTCCGTCGCTCGAGCGAGGCCGCGCGCCTCTTCGTCGACGTCTTCCGTGGCCCGCGCGAGCGCTTCGCTTCCTGACGCGAGCTCGTGCGCGCTCGACGCGAGCTCACGCGCACGCGCGGCGAGGCGCTCGGTCGAGGTCTCACGCCGCTCGGCGCTGCCTCCACGCGTCCTCGGCCGCGAAGCCGGCCGCCTCGAGGCCGGGGATCACCACGTCGCGCAGCGTGATCTGCACGAGCTCACGGGTCTCGAGGTTCTCGCAGACGCCGAGCGCCTGGCCTTGCGCGACGAGCTCGTCGGGCGAGGGCGGGCAGAAGGGGATCGCGTCGAGCTCCTTGTCTTCGAAGTACGCGAACGCCGTGCGCAGCCACGCGCTCGTGCGATCGCGCGCGGCGGCGTCGAGCGCGGGCGCGGCCTCCTGCACCAACGTCCAGCCGAAGCGCGCGTGGAGCGACTCGTCGGCGCAGATCTGATCGATCACCCGCCGCACGAGGGGCTCGGTGGTGCGCTCGCGCTCCTCCGCGGTCAGCGCCACCGCCACCGTCTCGCACACGCAGCCGATGAAGAGCGCGTTGCGCAGCACCCGCTCGAGCGGCGAGCACCCCGGATGCACCGGCAGCGGCCTCGGCGCGAGCTCCATCTCGACGGCGGCGTCTCCGCCGAGCGCCTCGACCACGCCGCCGCAGAGCCCGCCGTGCCGCAGCTCGTCCATGCTCATGCGCAGCACGCTCGTCTTGTGATCGAGCGTCGCCTCCGCCTCGATGAGCTGCGGCAAGAGCTGCGAGAAGACCGCCGCCGACTGGTGCTCGTTCACCATGCGCTCGAGCCAGACCCGCTTGGCCGCCGCGAGCGTGCTCGCCTCGTACTGCGCGACGTCGATGCGCTCGCCCTCGCGGCGCTCCGGCTCGTTCGCGCCCCGGCGCAGCGCGGTCCGCAAGAGGCGCTCGTGCTCGGCCCGCAGCGGGCCCTCCCCCGCGCGCACCCGCAGCACGCTCACGCGACCTCTCCATCGGCCGGCGGCACGAAGGGGCCCCACGCCGCGCACCCGCGCTCCCAGTCCCAGCCGATCCGCTCGCAGCACTCGACCCACTCCTCGCCGCGGTTGTCGCACGAGCCCGCGTCGGCGAGCGCCGCGTCCTGCCCGGCGTCCTCGATCGACGCCGCGTCCTCGGCGATCGGCGGCGAGCCCGCGTCGACCACCGCCCCGCCGTGCGCCGCGTAGCAGCCCGGCGACGCCATCACGAGCCCCAAGGTCACGACCCGCGCCGCCCGCAGCGCCCTCTTCCGTGCATCCGTCATCGCAAGCCTCCTCGACGCTCACGATGACGGCCCCGCGGTCATCGCGAAAATACATCGCCGACATCCCTCCCATAACCTCGGCCTATGCGTGCGCTGCGGTGGGGGATGCGGTGGCGACGCGGTGGCGGCGCCGCGGCCGATCGGGCAGCCTCGCGCGATGGAGGAGCTCCTCGACGCCCACACCGCGCTGCGGCTCGCCACCCTCTCGAGCCACGCTTCGTTCGTCGGCGGGCCCGGCGCGCACGCGTTCTTGCGCGAGCGCATCGCGCCGCTCCACCGCGAGGGCACGGTCGCTCACGCCGAGCACGAGGGCCGCCTCGCCGGGGTGCTCGCGTGGCGGCACGATCCCGAGCACCCGCAGTTCGGCGTGCCGGTCAGCAGCGTCGCCATCGCGTACGACGCGGGCTGGCCCGACGCCGAGCGCTGGCTCGGGGAGGTGCTGGATCGCGAGCTGCCCCGCATGGAGGCCGACCTCGAGTGTCTGGTCGACATCCACCAGCCGGAGGCCTACCGCGCCCTCGCGGCGCGCGGCGTGGGCGTCGACTCGATCATGCTCCTCGGCAACCCGGAGGCGGCGCTCGCCCGCCTGCTCGCCGACCGCGAGGTCCCGCCGCTGCCCGCGCCGCTCGCGATCGTGCCGCTCGAGCGCGCCCACGTTGACGAGGTGGTCGCGCTCTTTCGCGACGCGTTCACCGCCGAGCCGCAGTACTGCTGGTTCGGTGGGAACGAGCAGCACCTGAGCCGGCTGCGCGAGGAGCTCGAGAAGGCGCTCGCCGAGGGCACCCGCGGGCACCACGTGATGATCGATGGATCCCGCGTGGTCGGGGCGCTCGGCGCGAGCGTGCGCGAGGACGGGCTCTTCGGCCGCACCGCCGGGATGAGCCTCGTGCTCGCGCCGGCGCTGCGCGGCCGCGGGCTCCTGCGGCCGATCTACCGCCACCTCTTGCAGCACATGATCGAGGAGGGCGCGGTGACCTTCCGCGGCGGCACCAGCCAGCCCCCGGTGATGCGCCTCGGACGGGTGCTCGGGCGCCCCTGTGTGGGCGCGCACATGCGCAGGCGCAACCACTTCCCCGTGTCGCACTTCGCGCAGTACCTGCCCTGGTGAGCCGCCCGCCGGTTTCGCGTATACCTCCATCAGCATGCAGCCCTTCAATCAGCCGCCGCCCGCGCTGGGGAACCAGTACGAAGACGACCGCGCCCTCCGCCAGCACCTCGCGCGCGTGCTGCCGCCCGACGTGCTCCGCGCGATCGAGCCCGAGCTCTCGGACCTCGGCGCCCTCGCCGGCGGCGAGCTCTATCGCATGCAGCTCGAGGACCGGCTGAACGAGCCGGTGCTCACGAGCTTCGGCCCCTGGGGCGAGCGCATCGATCACATCGAGGTGAGCCCGCTCTGGAAGCGCGCCGAGCGCCTGGCCGCCGAGCGCGGCATCGTCGCCACCGCCTACGAGCAGAAGCACGGCCGCTTCTCGCGCCTCCACCAGTTCGCGCTCGTCCACCTCTTCGGCCCCTCGACCGACGTCTACTCCTGCCCGCTCGCGATGACCGACGGAGCGGCGCGCACGCTGCTCGACGCGGGC
>JAFAFA010000083.1 GCA_023423695.1 Pseudomonadota bacterium
TCGTTGCGCTGCGCTCCGCCAAGCTGCACTGGGGGCAGGGAGCGGAAGCCGCGCCCCGTGAAGCCGAAGAGCTGCGCGTGCTGCGCATTCCTTACGACAACGACAAGTGGGTGCGCTATACGGCCGCTGCGCTGCCGCTTGATCTCGAAAGCTACGAGGCGACCGCGCTGTTCCACCCGGGCAGCCGTCGCGGATTCGTGCTCGGCTCGGTATCCCCCGACGTCTGGAAAACCGGCATCCGCGTGAAGGCCGAACGGGCCGACAAGCTGGACGGGCTGGAGCTGTACGCCGGAGCCGCCGGGGAAATGACGCGCGATACGCTGCCGCACGGCTACGTGAAGGGCGCGCGGATCGAGGCTCCGCTTGTATTCGCAGGCTACTACGACGATTACCGCGACGGTTTGGAGGCTTACGGCCGCGCCAACGCGCTGGTGGAGGCACCGCTGCGCTGGGAGGGCGGCGTGCCGTTCGGCTGGAACAGCTGGTCGGCGGCGATGAGCACGCTCGATTACGAGCTGTATACGTCGACCAGCGATTTTCTGGCCGCGGAGGCGCAGCCGCTCGGCTTCAAGAACGAGGAGACGCTGTACATCAATTTCGACGCATTCTGGAACCGGCTCTCGGCGGAGGAAATGGAGGACGCGCTCCGGCGGGTAAGGAGGAACGGGCACAAGCCGGGCACGTACTGGACGCCGTTCGCCTTCTGGGGCAGTCCGGCCCAGTTCGCGCAGTCCGTGGAAGGGACGGACGGCAAGTATACGTATGCCGATATTCTGCTGCGCGACCATGAAGGGGAGATCGTGGCGGACATCGCCGGAGGGCTGGCGATCGATCCGACGCATCCCGGATCGCTGCAACGAATCGACTGGTTTACGGGCAAGATGATCGCGGACGGCTTCGAGTATATTAAGCTCGACTTCATGGCGCACGGCGCGCTTGAGGGCAAGCACTACGCTCCGGACGTGACGACGGGGATCGCCGCTTATCGGTACGGGCTGTCGTACTTGGCCGCCAAGCTGTCGCCGGAGGCGGCGGGACATCCGATCTTCGTCAACCTGTCGATCGCGCCGCTGTTCCCATACGCGTTCGCCCACAGCCGCCGCATTTCCTGCGACGTGTTCGGCCGAATCGGGGACACGGAATATTTGCTCAACTCGCTGGCTTACGGCTGGTGGATGAACGATTGCCTGTACCGCTTCAACGACCCGGACCATACGGTGCTTTACAAAAGCTTTAACCAGGAGCCGACCGGCTGGCAGGAAGGGAGAAGCCGCCTGACCGCTTCGGTCATCTCCGGCACGGTGCTGCTGCTGGGCGACGATTTCCGCAAGGAGGAGGCGGCCGAACGCGCCAAAGCCTGGCTAAGCAATCGCGCCGTCATGGACGTCGCCCGGCTGGGCCGCACGTTCCGGCCGATCGAGGCCGGCGTCGGCGACAAGGCTCCGGACGCGTTCGCGCTGCTCGAGCCGGCGGGCGAACGGGGCGCTTCGGGCGCGGCGGCATACGTGGCCGTATTCAACTTCGACGCCAAGGCGGGGACGCGCAAAACCGTCTCGCTGGAGCGGATGGGGCTGGACGGCGGCAAGCGCTACGCGGTCGCGGACCTGTGGGAGGGCACGGAGCGCGTCGTGGCCGGGGAACTGGCGGCGGAGCTGGAGCCGGCGGAAGCCAAGCTGTACAGAATCGGCGAATTGTAAGGCGACATCGCCAAATAACAGGCCTGCTGTCCGGATGTTCGTACCGGCGGCGGGCCTCTTGCAGATAGGGATACGATGTACCGTTTATAACCTTCGAAACCTGCGCTTTTCTGCGGCCTGCGGCCGCGGAAGGCGTTTTTGCATGCAAATGTGAAAATTTGGTTAACTCGACTTGTCCGATCCGGCCTCGGAAAGGCAGGTTGCCCTTTTCTTTTGCTCGCGAAAAGGCTAAACTGATACCCGAAAGGTTTTCGTTCGCGCTCGTAATTTATGGCATTTTTTTGACTTGCCGACTAGGGCGTGTCTGAAAACCCGCTCAGGGGCATCTTTCACCGCCTTTTCGCCCCCTGCTTCGTCACTTTTGTTTGACGTACCTCCGGTACGCCTTCACAAAAGTTCCTTGCATGGAACGAAAATTCGGCCAAATCTGCTTGCCCTCGGAGTATTCGGACACGCCCTAAGCTTATAGGTAGAATTTATATTGGCGCCGTGAAAGGATGTCGACTTCATTGCTGTATCGTATGGCCAAACCGTTCTTATTTAAAATGGATCCGGAAGATGCTCACCACCTGATTATCGACGGCATGGGAGCCGCAGGGAAGGTGCCGGGCGTGCCGGGCCTGCTGTCGGCGATCTGGGGAACGAAAGCTTTGCCGGAGCTTGCGGTCGATCTGTTCGGTCTTCATTTTCGCCATCCCGTCGGCCTGGCCGCGGGCCTGGATAAAAACGCGAAAGCCGTCGCCGGATTGTCCCGGGTCGGCCTGTCGTTCATGGAGGTGGGCACGGTTACTCCGAAGGGACAGCCGGGCAACGAGCTGCCCCGCTTGTTCCGCCTGCCTCCGGACGAGGCGTTGATCAACCGGATGGGCTTTAATAACGACGGGGCGGACGAGATGGCCGGGAGACTCGCCAAGCTGGGAC
>JAFAFA010000085.1 GCA_023423695.1 Pseudomonadota bacterium
GGGTCGGGGTGAGGGGGACGCACAGCGTGCCTTCCCCAAGAATCCTCGCCGCGCCACCCCCTCACCCTAACCCTAACCCTCTCCCGCCGCCGCCTGCTCGCCTACGCATGGCGCGAAACGCTGGAACTGCGCCGCGATCCCGTCCGCCTGACCGTCGCCCTGCTCGGCACGGTGCTCCTGATGCTGGTCTTCGGCTTCGGCATCACCATGGATGTGGAGAATCTGCGCTTCGCCGTGCTCGACCACGACCGCACGCCGGAAAGCCGCGCCTATATCGAGCAGTTCGACGGCTCGCGCAGCTTCCGCGCCACCCCGCCCGCGCTCGACGCCCGCGATCTCGCGCTGCGCCTGCAGCGGGGCGAGGCGTCGCTGACCATCGAGATCCCTGAGGGCTTCGGCCGCGACCTGCGCCGCGGTCGCACCCCGGAGGTGGCGGTGCGCATCGACGGCGCCATGCCTTTCCGGGCGGAGACGATCCAGGGCTATGTCGCCGGCCTGCACCAGCGCTTCATCGAGGATGCCGCCATCGCGGCCGGCATCGCCCTGCCCGCCCCGGCCGCCAATCTCGAGATGCGTTACCGGTACAACCAGGCCTTCCGCAGCCTCGACGCCATGGTGCCCAGCGACATCGGGCTGCTGCTGGTCTTCATCCCCGCCATCCTCGCCGCCCTCGGCGTGGTGCGGGAGAAGGAACTCGGCTCCATCACCAACCTCTACGTCACCCCGGTGACGCGGCTTGAATTCCTGCTGGGCAAGCAGTTGCCCTATATCGGGCTCGCCAGCTTCAACCTGCTGCTGATGGTCGCCATGGCCGTCACCCTGTTCGGCGTGCCGGTGAAGGGCAGCCTTGTGGGGCTGTTGCTGGGCGGGCTGGTCTATGTGGTGGCGACCACGGCGCTGGGGCTGCTGATCTCCGTCTTCACCGCGACCCAGACGGCGGCGGTGTTCGGCACCGCCATCGTCACCATGCTGCCGGCCACCCAATTCTCCGGCATGCTGCAGCCTGTGGCGACGCTCGAAGGCGGGGCGTGGCTGTTCGGCACGCTGTTTCCGACCACCCATTTCCTGAAGGTGTCGGTCGGCGCCTTCACCAAGGGCCTTGGCCTGCCGGAGCTTCTCCCCTTCATTTTGGCGACCGCCGCCTTCATTCCCGTCTTCCTGGCGCTGGGCGTCGCCTTCCTGCCGAAACAGGAGCGCTGAGCGATGACGCGCTTCCTCCGCAACAGCCTGACATTGGCGCGCAAGGAATGGATCAGCCTGCTGCGCGACGTCTTCATGCTGGGCTTCGTCGTCTATTCCTTCACCTTCTCCGTCTATTCCCAGGCGACCGGCATCTCGCACGAGCTGCGCAACGCCGCCATCGCCATCGTGGACGAGGACCATTCCACCCTGTCGCAGCGGCTGGCCTCCAGCTTCCACGGGCCGGAGTTCCAGACGCCGGTGATGATCGGCCATGCCGAAGTCGACCCGGCGATGGATTCCGCCCGCTACACCTTCGTCCTCGACATCCCGCCCGACTTCCAGGCCGACGTGCTGGCCGGCCGCAGCCCGACGGTGCAGCTGCTGATCGACGCCACGGCGATGATGCAGGCCGGTATCGGCGCCGGCACCATCCAGGGCATCGTCGAAGACGAGGTCGGCCGCTTCGTCCGCCGCGAGGCCGACGGCAGCGCCGCCCCGGTCAGCCTGCAGCTCCGCGTCGCCTACAACGAGGCGCTCGACACCAAATGGTTCACCGGCACCATGTCGGTGGTCAGCAACGTCACCATGCTGGCGGTGCTGCTGGCCGGCGCCGCCCTGATCCGCGAGCGCGAACACGGCACGCTGGAGCATCTGCTGGTGATGCCGGTGCGGCCCGCAGAGATCATGGCCGCCAAGGTGCTGGCCAACGGCTCTGTGATCCTGGTTCTGACGCTGGTGGCGCTCTATGTGGTGCTGCGCGGCCTGCTGTCGGTGCCGCTGGCCGGATCGGTCCCGCTGTTCCTGGCGGGGACGGCGCTCTACCTGTTCTTCGCGACGGCGCTCGGCATCTTTCTCGGCACCGTGGCGCGGTCGATGCCGCAATTGGGCTTGCTGTTCATCCTGATCGTGCTGCCGATGAACATGCTGTCCGGCGGCTTCACCCCGCTGGAAAGCGAGCCGGAATGGCTGCAGATGGCGATGCAGCTGTCACCCTCGACCCATTTCGTCGCCTTCGCCCAGGCCATCCTGTTCCGCGGGGCGGGCTTTGATGTGGTGTGGCCGCGCTTCGCGGCGACCGCGGGGATCGGCGCGCTGTTCTTCGCCTGGAGCCTGGCGCGGTTCAGGAGGCATCTGGCGAGCTTCAGGTGAGGGAGCGTAAGACCCCCCACCTTAATCCTCCCCCGCTGGGCGGGGGAGGAGACAAGTGCTTGTTCGGGAAGGCAACGGCAGTCCCTCCCCCGCCCAGCGGGGGAGGTTAGGTGGGGGCACCGTCAGCCGACAACTCCCCCACCCCACCCCCAAACCTCAGTGCGACCCGCCGCCCTCGAACGACGGCGCCGACAGCCCCGAGGCCACCAGCTGCTCGATCAGCGCGCCCTTCAGCCGCTCCAGCCCTTCCTGGCTGTAGGACTCCGCCCGCGCCACCAGCACGTCCTGGGTGTTGGACGCGCGCAGCAGCCACCAGCCGTCGTCGGTCGTCACGCGGACGCCGTCGATGTCGTTGACCTTGGCGCCCGAGGCCTTGACCCGGCCCTTGACCTCCTCGACCACGGCGAACTTGCGTTCCTCGTCGATCTGGAAGCGGGTCTCCGGCGTGTTGACCATGTCGGGCAGGCCGTCGCGCAGGTCCGCCAGCGTGGTGTTCAGCTTGCTGACCAGCCCGGCGAGACGCACGCCGCAGTACAGCGCGTCGTCGAAGCCGTACCACTTGTCGGCGAAGAAGATGTGGCCCGACATCTCGCCGGCCAGCGGCGAGCCGGTCTCCGCCATCTTGGCCTTCAGCAGCGAGTGGCCGGTCTTCCACATCAGCGGGTTGCCGCCATGCTTGGCGATCTCATCGAACAGGGCCTGGCTGGCCTTGACGTCGGCGATGATGGTGGCGCCCGGATGGCTCTTCAGCACGTCGGCGGCATAGAGCGCGACCAGCTGGTCGCCCCACACCACGCGGCCCTTGTGGTCGATGGCGCCGATGCGGTCGCCGTCGCCGTCGAAGCCGATGCCGATGTCGCAGCCATGCTCCGCCACCGCCTTCTTCAGGTCGACGAGGTTGGCCTCGACCGTCGGGTCGGGATGGTGGTTGGGGAAGTTGCCGTCGATGTCGTCGAACAGCAGGACATGCTTGCCCGGCAGCTTGGCGGTCAGGCGGCGCAGGATCTCGCCCGACGCGCCGTTGCCGGCGTCCCAGGCGATCTTCAGGTCGCGCGTGCCGTCATAGTCCTTCAGCAGGCGGGCGACATACTCGTCCTGGACGTCGATCTTCTCCGACGAGCCCTGGCCCTGCTCCCAGTCGGCCTTGGCCGCCATGGTGCCGAGGTCGAGGATCTGCTGGCCATAGACCGGACCCTTGCCCAGCATCATCTTGATGCCGTTGTAGTCCGGCGGGTTGTGCGAGCCGGTGATCATGATGCCGGCCGCCGCGTCGCGGTCGCGGGTGGCAAAATACAGCATCGGCGTGGGGCCGAGCCCGATGCGCAGGACGTGCAGGCCGGTCGAAACCAGCCCCTCGACCAGCGCTTCCTCCAGTTCCGGCGAGGACAGACGGCCGTCGTAGCCGACGCAGACCGTCTTGCCGCCCTTGCGCACCACCACGGTGCCGAAGGAGCGGCCGACCGCGCGGGCGTCGGCGGGGGTCAGCGTCTTGCCGACGATGCCGCGGATGTCGTACTCGCGCAGCACCGTGGGGTGGAAGGTATGGGCTTCGCTCATCGTCTCGTTAGTCCTCTGTTGGACGCCGTCTTTGGACCTTAGCCGCGGTCCATTCCGCCGGCCGGCGACGGCCGGCCGATGGAGGTATAGGTGAAGCCGGCCTTCGCCATGTCGTCGGGGTTGTAGATGTTGCGCAGATCGATCATCACCGGCCGCTTCAGCATCGACTTCACCCGACGCAGGTCGAGCGCGCGGAATTCGTTCCACTCCGTGAGAATAGCGACGCAATCGGCCCCTTCCAAGGTGCCGTAGGCGTTCTTCGCCCATTCCACGCCGGGCAGCAGCTTCTCGGCCTCGTGCATCGCCGCCGGATCGAAGGCGCGCACATGGGCGCCGGCCGCCTGAAGCGCCGGGATGATGTCCAGCGACGGGCTGTCGCGCATGTCGTCGGTGTTCGGCTTGAAGGCGACGCCCAGCACCGCGACGGTCTTGCCGTCCACCGACCCGCCGCAGGCGGCGATGATGCGCTCGGCCATCTGCTTCTTGCGCTTGTCGTTGATGTCCACCACCGTCTCGATAATGCGCAGGGGGCTGCCGACCTGCTGGGCGGTGCGGACCAGCGCCAGCGTGTCCTTCGGGAAGCAGGACCCGCCATAGCCCGGACCGGGGTGGAGGAACTTCTTGCCGATGCGGCCGTCCAGACCGATGCCGCGCGCCACGTCATGGACGTTGGCGCCGACCTTCTCGCAGAGATCGGCGATCTCGTTGATGAAGGTGATCTTGGCGGCCAGGAAGGTGTTGGCGGCGTATTTGGTCAGCTCCGCCGTCTCCAGCGAGGTCACCACGATCGGCGTCTCGATCAGGTAGAGCGGCCGGTAGAGCCGGCGCATCACGTCGCCCGCGCGCTCCGAAGTGGCGCCGATCACGACCCGGTCGGGCCGCATGAAGTCGCCGATGGCCGAGCCTTCGCGCAGGAATTCCGGGTTGGAGGCGATGTCGAACTCGGCGTCCGGCCGCACGCGGCGGATGATCGCCTCGACCTCGCGGCCGGTGCCGACGGGCACGGTCGATTTCGTCACCACCACCGTGTAGTGGTCGAGATGCTGGGCGATCTCCTCGGCGGCGCCGTAGACGTAGGACAGGTCGGCGTGGCCGTCGCCGCGGCGCGACGGGGTGCCCACCGCGATGAACACGGCGTCGACGCCCTGCATCGCCTCCTTCAAATCCATGGTGAAGGACAGGCGGCCGGCGGCGACGTTGCGGGCGACCAGATCGTCCAGGCCGGGCTCGTAGATCGGAATCTCGCCGCGCTTCAGCCGCTCGATCTTGCCGGCGTCCTTGTCGACGCAAGTGACGTGCACGCCGAATTCCGAAAAGCAGGCGCCGGAGACCAGGCCGACATAGCCCGTGCCGATCATCGCTATGCGCATCGTGTCCCCCTCATGTCCTTCAAAAGGAATGCTGTCAATCTCTGGATGCCCTCAAGGGGCGTTCCCCATGGCCGGCCTTGTTCACGCGGCCGGCTCTTTCAAAGCGATTGTTCAAACGCACGTGCCCGCCGCCGTCCGGATCAGGGGACGGGGCGGGCGCGGCATCATGCATGCTGCCCGTCGGTCAGCAATATTTACGCAGCATCTCGCGCACCTTGTCGGCCATGTCCGGCCGGTTCAGCGCGTGGGCGAGCGTGGCCTCGATAAAGCCGACCTTGTCGCCGCAGTCGTAGCGGGTGCCTTCGAAGCGCAGGCCGTGGAAGGGCTGGTTGCCGATCAGGTTGGCCATGGCGTCGGTCAGCTGGATTTCGTTGCCGGCGCCGCGCTGCTGCTTTTCCAGATGGTCGAAGATTTCCGGCTGCAGGATGTAGCGGCCGATGATCGACAGGGTCGACGGCGCCTCGGCCGGCTTCGGCTTTTCCACCAGGCCGCGGACGGTGGCCAGACGGCCGTCGTCCTTCTCGACGTCCAGGATGCCGTAGCTGCTGGTCTTTTCGCGCGGCACGTCGACGACGGCGACGATGTTGCCGCCGACCTCCTCGTACGCCTCGACCATCTGCTTCAGGCAGGGGGTCTTGCCCTGGACGAAGTCGTCGGGCAGCACGATGGCGAACGGGTCGTTGCCGATCAGGGCGCGGGCGCACCACACGGCGTGGCCGAGGCCGAGCGGAACCTGCTGGCGGGTGTAGAAGCAGCGGCCGGGGGCGATCTCGCTGTGGCGGACCTCCTCCAGCGCGTCCATCTTGCCGCGCTCCTCAAGCGTGCGGTTCAGTTCGGTATCGGCGTCGAAATGGTCTTCGATGGCGCGCTTGGAACGGCCGGTGACGAAAACGAAATCCTCGATGCCGGCGGCGCGCGCCTCTTCGACGGCGTGCTGCAGCAGGGGGCGGTCGACCAGGGGCAGCATCTCTTTCGGGATGGCCTTGGTGGCCGGCAGGAAGCGCGTGCCGAGACCGGCGACCGGGAACACCACCTTGCGCACGGGTTTCCGCATTGGACGTCTCTTGTGGTTGAGGCGAAGTCAAATCCATGGTCCCACGGCATTGCCCGACCGCAAGCGGAGCCGGCGGAAGCACGACCGTGTTCCCGGGCTTTCTGCCACGCCTTCCGCGACTGCGCAACAAACCTTCCGAGACCGGGCAAAAGGCTAGTCCCGGCGGGCTAAATCAAATGAAAACCGGCCGAATGTCCTCATTCCGGCCGATCTTTATCCGCAAGGTCCGAAGCCGTCCCGGACCTTTCTCATAGGCAGTAACGCTTGTAAAAGGACGGAAAACCAAAGGCGCGACACCGTGCCGCTGCCGGCACTGCTCCATCGCGCCGTCATTGCTGAACTCACCCGCTTTCCGTATGGCATGCGGTTCACGGCCCTTGCGCGAAAGGCTCGGCGGCGGCCATGGTGCGGCCCATGACCCCCGACTCGCTACGCGCCCGCGTGCTCCATCAGGACGAGCTTTGCTTCGTCATCGACAAACCGGCCGGTCTGGCCGTCCACAAGGCCGGACGCATCACCGACCATCTGGAGCTTTACCTGCCCTTCCTTGGCGACCCCGACGGAGAGCCGCCGAAGCTCGCCCACCGTCTGGACCGCGACACCGCCGGCTGCCTGATCCTGGGCCGCACCCCCTGGGCGCTGAAACGCCTCGGCCAGATGTTCGCCGCCGGCCACGTCGAGAAGACCTATTGGGCAGTCGCCGACGGCATCCCGGAGGCCACGTCCGGCGTGATCGACCTGCCGCTGCTGAAGCGGATCGAACCGGGTGCGTCGCGCTCGTCCTGGACCATCCTGCCCGACCCGGCCGGCCAGCCGGCGGTCACCGAGTACCGTGTTCTGGGCACCAGCGCCGATGGCCGCTCCTGGCTGGAGCTTCGCCCGCGCACCGGCCGCACCCATCAGATCCGCGTCCATTGCGCCGCCATCGGCTGTCCGCTGGTGGGGGAGCCCTTCTACGGTCCCGAACGCCTGCCGCCCGGCAACCTGCACCTGCTGGCCCGCTCCGTCGCCTTCCGCATGGCCTTCGAATATGCGGCGGTCGATGCCGTCGCCCCGGCGCCGGCGCATATGCAGGCCGCGCTGTCCGCCTGCGGCTGGCAGGAGGAGTAAGGACGCTTCCGCGCAAAAGGAGGGCACCCGTCCTGTCCGCCGCACTTCACTGTTAAAGGTCGAGAGCCCCACAACCGACGGAGCGATCAGGATGGGACAGGCGGTCACCGACAACCACGCCATGAACCGGTTCGAACTGGCGGTCGGCAATCAGACGGTCTATGCCGACTACCGCCGCAACGGCCGGACGCTGGTGATTTCCTATGTCGAGGCTCCGCCCTCGCTGCGCGGCACCGGCGCCGCCGGCCGCCTGATGGAAGGCGTGATGGAGGCCGCCCGCGCCGAAGGGCTGAAGATCGTTCCCCTTTGCAGCTACGCCGCCATGTGGATGCGCCGCAACCGGCAGGACGACCTGCTGGCGTGAGGCTCTCCACCACCCATTGAGAAAATCAATGGAAGCGACGAAAACTATCAATTTCCCATGGGACTCATCCCTCGTTAGCGTCAGATCAATAGCTTGCCGCAGTGCGGCATGGCCCGTGCTGACCACATGACGAGGGATGATCCATTATGGACACGCTGCTGTCCGCACCGATCCTGTTCTTCGGCCTCGGTGCCGCGATCGCGCTGACCGGGGCGCGCATTCCATTCCCGGAAGGCTTCGGCAAGGCGCTTGCCGCCTATCTGCTGGTCGCCATCGGCCTGAAGGGCGGCGTGGCGCTGGCCAGCGCCGATGTTGGCGCCGTGCTGCCGCTGCTGCTGACAGCGGGGCTGCTCAGCCTCTCGATGCCGATCCTCGGATTCAGCCTGCTGCGTTCGGTGGTCGGGCTGGATCAGGTCAATTCGGCCGCCATCGCCGCCCATTACGGATCGGTCAGCCTCGTCACCTTCGTCACCGCCACCAAGCTGCTGGAAAGCCAGGGCGTCACCTTCGGCGGCCACATGGTCGCAGCGCTGGCGATCATGGAAGCCCCGGCCATCGTCAGCGGCCTGCTGCTGGCGGGCGCCGCCGGCATGGCCTCCGGCGTCGCGGCGGGCGGCGGCGGCACCATGTCGGTTCCGCTCGGCGACTCGGACCGCGGCGGGCCGGCCCAGGGCGGCTCGATCAAGGACGCGATCCGCGAGGCGGCCTTCAACGGCTCCGTCCTGCTGCTGGCCGGGTCGCTGCTGGTCGGCCTCGTCATCGGCAAGCCCGGCCTGCAGAGCCTGCACGGCCTGTTCATCGCCCCCTGGGACGGCGTGCTGTGCCTGTTCCTGCTGGAAATGGGCTATCTCGCCACCTCCCGGCTGCGGGAAGCGGCCTCGCTCAGCCCGCGGCTGATCGCCTTCGGCATCGTCATGCCGCTGATCGGCGCGGTCATCGGTCTTGCCGCCGCCGCCACCCTGGGGCTCGGCCTCGGCGACGCCGCCCTGCTGGTGACGCTGTGCGCCAGCGCCTCCTACATCGCGGTGCCGGCGGCGCTGCGCCATGCCCTGCCGACGGCGGAGCCGGGCCTGTCGCTTCCGCTGTCGCTGGGCATCACATTTCCTTTCAACATCCTCATCGGTATTCCACTCTACCTCGCAGTGAGCCGGGCGGTGCTGAGCTGACCGGCCGCACCGGACTCACGACCATGCAGCCGCCCGCCATGCCCGCTCCCCTGCCGCCCTTCGACCTCGACCTGCTGCGCACCTTCGTGACCATCGTGGACAGCGGCGGCTTCACCCGGGCGTCGGAGCGGCTGGGCCGCACCCAGTCCACCATCAGCCTGCAGATCAAGCGGCTGGAGGACGGGCTGGGCAAGCGGCTGTTCCTGCGCGAGGGCCGCGGCCTGGACCTGACCGCCGACGGCGAGGTGCTGCTGACCTACGCCCGCCGCCTGCTGGACATGGCGGGCGAGGCCTGCGCCCTGCTGATGGAGCCGGAAGTGGGCGGCGTGGTGCGCCTCGGCACGCCGGAGGATTTCGCCACCGCCCATCTCCCCGACGTGCTGTGGCGCTTCTCCCGCGCCCATCCCCAGGTGGCGCTGGAGGTGCAGTGCGACTTCACCGTCAACCTGCTCGACCGCTTTTCCCGCGGCGAATACGACCTCGTGCTGTGCAAGCGGGAGCCGCAGGGTCCGGCCGGCGGAGTGAAGGTCTGGCGCGAGCCGCTGTTCTGGGTGGCGTCCGACCGCCTGATCCTCGACGCGGGCGCCCCGGTCCCGCTGGTGCTGGCCCCGCCGCCGGACATCCACCGCAAGCGCGCCATCGATGCGCTCGACGCCCGCGGCCGTCCCTGGCGCATGGCCTACACCAGCCCCAGCCTCGCCGGCATCAAGGCGGCGGTGACGGCCGGGCTGGGCGTCACCATCCTGCCCAAGGACATGCTGGCCCCCGGCTTCCACATCGTGAACGCCGAACACGACCTGCCCGACCTGCCCGACATCGAAACCGCCCTCTACCGCCAGCCCGGCCCCCTACCCAAGGCGGTCGACCTGCTGGCCGAACACATCATCCGCTCGCTGGAGAAGACGGCGGCGGGATGAGGGGCTCCCACCTCCTTCCCCAACGGCCGATTGACCGCCACGGAATTCCAGGCATATACATCATGTATATGCAAGGGGAGGCCCGGTCATGCCACAGCCAGCGACGCCACGGCGCAAGGAAGCCCGTCTCTTCCGCAACAACCGCAGCCAAGCGGTTCGCATTCCCGCCGAATTCGAGCTTCCCGGAGACTCCGTCTTCATCAGCCGCGACGGCGACCGACTGATCATCGAACCGGTCCGGAAGAAGGGACTTCTGGCGCTGCTTGAGAGCTGGGAGCCGCTGGAGGAGGAATTTCCCGACATCGAAGATGAGCCGGTCGCGCCGAAAGACATTTTCTGATGCGCTACATGCTCGACACCAACGCCATGAGTGACCTGATCCGCAATCCGGCCGGCAAGGTGGCCGGACATGTGCGGCGCGTCGGCGAGGATGCGATCTGCACCAGCATCGTCGTCGCTGCGGAATTGCGATACGGCGCCGCGAAGAAGGCGTCGGCCAAGCTGTCGCAGAGGGTTGAGGCGTTGCTGGCCGACGTCGCCGTGCTTCCGCTCGAACTGCCGGCCGATACCGAATACGGCGACATCCGGGCGGAATTGGAGATGGCTGGCCATCCCATCGGTGGCAACGACCTGCTGATCGCCGCCCATGCCCGGACGCTCGGCCTCACTCTGGTGACGGCGAATGTGCGGGAGTTTCAGCGCGTTCCGGATCTGGTCGTGGAAAACTGGTTGGACTGACGGCGAGCGGGGGGCGGGACAGCCGCGACAAACGAACCCTTCAGGACAGAGGGCACGCGCATGACAGTGGTGAGACGGCTGTTGCCCGACGATGCGGAGGAGTACCGCTCGCTCCGCCTCGAAGCCCTGCACCGGCATCCGGAGGCGTTCGGATCGAGCCATGGGGAGGAAAGCACCCGTCCCCTCTCCAGCTTCGCGGACAGGATCGAGGGCGGTTACATCGTTGGCGGCTTCGTCGACGGGATACTTGACGCCACGGCCGGGCTGCTGATTCCCACCCAGGCCAAGTCGCGGCACAAGGGCATGCTTTGGGGTGTCTATGTTCGTGATGCCAGGCGAGGCAGCGGGCTGGCCGATGCGGTCATGACCGCCCTGCTCGCCCATGCCGCGGAGCATGTCGAGCAAATCCATCTCTCCGTCGCCGCGACCAACCGGCGGGCCATCGGCCTGTACGAACGGCTGGGCTTCGAGGCGTACGGCACGGAACCGCGGGCGCTGAAGGTGGAGGGGAGATACATCGACGAGCTTCTGATGGTGAAATTCATGGGCCGATAACTGCCCTGTAACGCCGCCGCCTCACCCCAGTTCGAAGCTCGTGATCCCGAACACCCGCGCCAGATCGCTCGCCGGCGCCGGGCCCAGATACATCCGCGCGGTCTCGAACTGCGGCGACAGCCCCAAGGCCTCCGCCATCCGCACGCCCGCTCCGTTCGGTTCCGGCACGTCGAGGAACACCGGTCCGGCGCCGGCCGTCCGCCCCAGCGCCAGCACCAGATCCCGCGCCACCCCGGCATCGGCGGCGTAGAGCGGACCGATCTTGAAACCGCTGTGGCAGGGGCGGATCACCCCGAAGCCGGTCAGGTCGCCACCGCTCACCGCCGCCAGCGCCGTGGCGCCGGGCAGGGCGATCCAGTTGGCAAGGAAGCCGGGGCGCGGCGCCGGGAACAGTTCCGCATCCAGCGCCGTCAGCCGGTCGAAGGGCACCGTCCGCGCGTCCACCAGCGTGGTCTGCGCCTGTCCACCGTCCGGCACCGTGCCGCCGAAGCGGATGTTGCGGTGGGACAGGGCGAAGCCGGATTTGCGGTAATTCTCCTGCTGAGCGACCACACCGTCCAGGCCGACGGTGCAGCCCTCCAGATGGCGCAGACCCGCCTGCCACAGCCGCCAGCCATAGCCCCGGCCGCGCGCCTCCGGCTGCACGATGTAGAAGCCGAGGAAGCCGAAGCTACCGGGATACCGCACGACCGAAAGCGAGGCCACCGGCCGGCCGTCGAGCAGCCCGACCAGGAAACCCGCCGGATCGACGGCATGGAAGGCGCCCGCATCATCCAGGCCGGGGTTCCAGCCCTCCGCCCGCGCCCAGTCCACCGCCAGATCGAGTTCGGCCCGACTCATCACGCGGACCCGGTAGCCGTCGGTCTCCTGCTCTTCGGTTCCCAGCATCTCGGCCCTCTTCGAACGCGTCCCCATAAGCCACAGCGTAACCATCAACCCGCAGCACGAAAAGGGTCCCCCTCTCCCCAAGGGGAGAGAGTGTGTGAGGCGCATTTTCACCCACCCTTTTCCCAACACTCCGAGTTCATGATAGGAACATCATCCTGCCATCTGCCGGGAAGGGACCGCCATGCACCACCCTCGCGCCGCTTCGCCACCGGATGGAACAGTGGAACACCCCCCGGGAACCTGTTCCACGGCGTTTCAAACGTTCAGTCCGGCACCGCCTTGGCGCCGCTCCGCCGTCGGATGAAACAGTGGAACACCAGCCGCACCCCTGTTCCATACCGTTTCAAACGTCCCACCCCGCGCCTCTCCGCCGCGGACCGCGCGCCGTTGCTTTCGTGGCGGGAGTGCGGTTAAGTCGCCGCCGGTTTCCGCTGACACGCGTCGAGTTCATGCCCGCCAACTCCCCGGACCTCGCCACGTCCCGTCCCGCCCCGACCTCGGCGCCCGCCACCGGTGGGGTCGACGCCGTGTTGCGGGTGCTGGCCGGGGCCGCCGCCCTGGTGCTGGGGCCGGTCGCCGCGGTCGCGCCGCGCGGGCTGCCGGTGTGGGCGATCCTGGTGCTGGTGCTGTCGCTGGCCGGTCTGGCGCGGCAGGGCGCCTTCGGGCGCATCCTGCGGCTGACGCCTGTGGTCGCCGCGGTCGCCGCCTTCCTGGCACTGGCGCTGGCCTCCTCCCTGTGGAGTCCGTCCGACCGCGCGGCGGCGACGGTGGGAGAGATCGGCTACATCGCGCTCGGCGCGCTGGCCGGCGGCGCCTGGATCGCCGGGTTGCCAGCGGCGGAGGTGCGGCGGCTGTCCGGGCTGTTCCTGGCCGGCGGACTGGCCGGCGGGCTGCTGTTCGCGGCGGAGGCGGCGCTGGACTTCCCGCTGAACCGCTGGTGGAACGGCGTCCCCGACGACCAGTTGCCCAACCTGCTGAACGGCAATGTGCCGAAGCGGACGGCGGCGCTGCTCTGCCTGCTGGTCTGGCCGGCCGCCCTGGCGATGGACCGCTTCGGGCGCCGGGCGCTGGCCCTGCTGGTGCCAGTCGGCTACGCACTTGCCTGCCTGCCGCTGACCAGCCGGTCGGCCATGCTGGGCATCGCCGCCGGGCTGGCGACGCTGGCTGCTGCCCGCACGTCCGCCCGCTGGACCCGCCGGCTGTTCGCCGCCGCGGTAAGCGCCGCCTTCCTGCTTGTGCTGCCGGCCGCCCTGCTGTTCTCCGGCCCGCTCGACCTCGACCATTCCGGCCTGCTGTTCCGCTCCGCCCAGCACCGGGTTGAGATCTGGGGCCATGCGGCGGAGCGCACGCTGCGCACGCCGGTCTTCGGCCAGGGCATCGACGCCTCGCGCTCCCTGCCGCCGGAAGGGGCGGTGTCGGAGTTCTCGCCGATCGGCGACAGCCTGCTGCCGCTGCACCCCCACAACGCCTTCCTTCAGGTCTGGCTGGAGACCGGGGCGGCGGGCGCGGCGCTGGCGCTGGCCGTGCTGCTGATGCTGCTGGCCGCCACCGCACGGCTCGACCGCCGCGCCCAACCCTTCGCATTGGCGCTGTTCGCCGCGGCGCTGGCGATGGGCAGCACCGCCTACGGCATCTGGCAGCCCTGGTGGATGTCGGGATTCCTGGCCGCCGCGCTGATGCTGCGGCTGGCGGCCCGTATCGGGGAACAGACACGATGAGCAAGCGCCCGCTCCGCATCCTGGTCATCAAGCTGGGCGCCTTCGGCGATTTCTTCCTGGCCCAGACCGCCTTCGCCGCCATCCGCCGCCACCATGCCGGCGACCGGGTGACGCTGCTGACCCTGCCCTCGCTCGCCCCGCTCGCCCGCATGAGCGGCCTGTTCGACGAGGTGCTGGAGGATCCGCGCGACCGCTCGCTGTCGGCCTATCTGGCGATCCGCAAGACGCTGCGCGCCCACCGCTTCGACCGGGTCTACGACCTCCAGGCGCAGACGCGCACCGATCTGTACCACCGGCTGCTGTTTCCCGGCCCCTGGCCGGAATGGTCGGGCACCGCCCGCGGCGCCTCCCATCCCGACCGCTACGAGGGGCGGCGCAAGGTGCCGGTGCGCGAGCGCTACGTCCGCCAGTTCGCCCCCTTCGGCATCGTGCCGGACGAGACGCCCGACCTGTCCTGGCTCGACGCCGACATTTCCAAATTCGGCCTGCCGGAGCGCTTCGCCTTGCTGGTCCCCGGCTCCTCCCCCGGACGGCCGGACAAGCGCTGGCCGGTCCGCCGCTATGCCGAGGTGGCGGCGGCGCTGGCGGAGCGCGGCATCGTGCCGGCGGTGATCGGCACCGGAATCGAACGCGACCTCGCCCGCTCCATCGCGGAGTATTGCCCGCAGGCGGTCGATCTGACAGACCGCACCGGCGTTCCGGAACTGGGCGGGCTAGCCCGCCGGGCCTGGGGAGCGGTCGGCAACGACACCGGTCCGACCCATCTGATCGCCGCGGTCGGCTGCCCCACCGTGGTCGTCTTCTCCGACGCCTCCAACCCGATCCACAGCACCGGCCCGCGCGTGCTGATCCACCACCGCCCCGACTTTGCGGACATCGACAGCGCCGGCGTGGTCGAGGCGCTGGACCGCGCCCGCGGAGAGGCGGGGGCCTAACGGCAGAAGGGGAAGGCTGCCACCTTGGGCATGTAGATCGGGATCCACTCGCAATGGGTCGCCGGATTGGGCAGGCGGCGGGTCTCGATGATCGGCCAGGCATGGGCCGCCACCACGACCAGCACCACACCCCCCAGGATCCAGCGCCGCGATTTCGCCCGCTCCAGCAGCCCCGGCATCCGCGCCAGCACCCAGGCGGCCGACAGGATTGCCAGCGGGTCTGTGTAGGCGGCATAGGCGCGCTGGAATCCGCGCAACGAGAACAGCGCCTCCAGCCCCCAAGCCACCAGCAGCAGGAACAGCGCCTGCACGGCGGCCAGCCTCTGTCCGCGCCGCCACAGCACCACCGCCCCGGCGATGGCGAACCACTCCACGATGATGGTCTGCGGGATGTTGTCGGGGTGGAGGACGATGGTGCGGATCGCCAGCGTGCGGCCGATGCCGGCCAGCAGCAGCGCCAGCGTCCCCTCCCCCACCACGCTCCCTTGGCCGCTGAGCGCAACGCCATGCCGCCAGGAGGAGAAGACGAACATATGCTCGACGAAGTTCGCCACGGCGATGGCGTTCTGTTCGTTCCAGCGGATGTCGAGCGCCAGCAGCCCGACCGCCAGCCCCAGCAGCACCGCCGCCGCCCCGGCAACCGCGCGGGCTACCGGCACCCGGTGCACCACCGCGTGGACCAGCATGCCGACCAGCACCCAGCCGGCGACGATGCTCTGATAGCCGCCGCCCGACAACCCGCCACCGACGGGGGTGTAGGGATAGACCGCCCGCCCCCAGCCGGCCAGTCCCGCCTGGATCAGCCCGAAGGCCGGCACCGCCGCCGCAGCGGCCGCCAGCCCGACCAACGCGGCAACGCCCCAGGAAGAGCCGGGAGCGGTTTCCCGCTCCGCCCGCCGCCCGAACAGGATTGCCGCCACCGGCAGTCCCATCGCCAGGAACACCGCCTGCACCTTGGTCACCATGGCCAGCCCGACCAGCAACCCGCCGAGCGCCAGTTGCAGCAGCGACGCGCCGCCGCACGGCCTGCCCTCCGCCGGCCGCACCGCCCGCAGGACCAGCAGCAGGCCCAGCACGACGAAGCCGGCCGACAGAAGGTCGGTGCGCATCTGCCGCCCCTGCGCCGTCAGCCCGACGCCGAAGGCCAGCAGGATGCCGGCCAGCAGCGCCACCCGCCGATCCCCCACCAGCCCACGCAGCAGAGTGGTGTAGCTGACGGCAAAGGCGGCGGTCAGCAGGATCGACAGCGCCCGCCCGGCTTGGACCAGCGACTGCCAAACGGCTTGCGTCGCCGCAGCGTCGCTGCCCGGCGGCAGGGCCGACAGGGAGGCGACCGGCAGGAAGCCAAGCGCGTGCAGCAGCCGGTACCAGACGTCGATCACCAGGAAATAGCCGTAACCGGGATGGTCGAAATATTCCTGCGGCAGGCGGTCGCCGAACAGCAGCCCATGATAGGCCAGCACCAGATCCTGGTCCGAATGCACCCAGTAGGGCAGCCGGAAGCCCACCAGCAGGATCGACAGCGCCATCGCCGCGGCCAGCCCGGCGCACAGCAGCCACCAGGGCGCCGCCGCGACGCGGTCGAGAAGAGACGGAGGGGCGGTGGAGGGAATGGACGTCATCGGCTTCCCGCGCTCACGGTTCAGGTCGGCGGGCGCCTTGTGGCATGGAATGGATCGGTTGGGAACCGTCTGCCGACTTGCTGGGAACCACTCCGATTCCACGGTGTTGCCCTCATGGAACGGCGGAGTCGGGAGTCTCCGCCTCTTTCGTGGTGCCTCGCACGAGTGGCTTTGCAACGTTGGCGGGTCGCTGCCACAGAATACGGTATGGCAGACCCGCCAGGCAGACAAATGGGGGACTCGATGGCCGATACCGACGATATTCTGGAGCGTATCCGACGCCGTGCCCATGAGCTGTGGGAAAGCGAAGGCCACCCGCACGGCCGCGATGCCGACCATTGGGCGCAGGCGGAAGCGGAAATCCGCGGTGCCGGCGCGCTGGAGCCGACCGAAAAGGTTGCCGGGTCGCGCAAGAAGACCGGCACCTCCAAGGCCACGGGCAAGAGCACCCGCGCCGCCGCCGAATCCCTGTCGGAGGTCGCGAACGCCCCTGCGGAAGCCCAGCCCGAAACGGCCGCGCCGCCCAGGGCGAAGGCATCCGCCAAGCCGCCCGGCAAGTCGAAAGCCGCAGCAAGCCCGCGGGAGGAGGCAGCCGCCCCCGAACCTGCCCCCCAAGCCTCCCAGGCTCCTGTAGCGAAGTCCTCGGCGAAATCCGCCGCCAAGGTTTCGGTTGCCAAGACTCCTCCCGCCAAGCCGCCGCGCACCGCGAAGAAGGACAACGGCAAGACCGCTTCGGCCGGCTGAGCCCAAAACCCCCACTCTATCTCGGAACCCTGCGGCGCCGGGGCCGGTTGTCAGGTCTATCCTGCGACCTTCCCCGGAGGACCGATCATGTCCACCCCAACCATGTCGGCGATGCCGTCGATGGACGACTGCATCCGCAACTGCACCGACTGCCACACGGTCTGCCTGGAAACCGTCGCGCATTGCCTGGGCAAGGGCGGTGAGCATGCGGAGGCTGGACATATCCGCCTGATGCTGGACTGCGTCGATATCTGCCGCACCAGCGCCGACTTCATGATCCGCGGCTCCCGCTTCCATCATCTCACCTGCGGCGCCTGTGCCGAGATCTGCGCGGCCTGCGCCGATGACTGCGACCGCATGTCCGGCGACCCGATGATGAAGCGGTGCGCCGACATGTGCCGCCGCTGCGCCGAAACCTGCCGGGCGATGTCGCGGATGGCCGCGTAACGGACGCCGGCCACCCGGGTTCCCCAAACACAAAGGACCTCTCCGCACCCTCCGCCGCCGCAGTCCTCACGGTGTGCATGGCAGGGCAACGCCGCTGTCGCACCTCTGGCGTCCGCGACAGGATCGCGCCTCTGGCGCGGGCGACAGGAGATTGCTAAGGTGCCCACCCGTTTCGTTCCATTCCTTTCGCCAACTCGCCGAAATCGACCAGCTGAGGACCGATCCATGCCGCACTACCGTTCCCGCACCTCCACCCACGGTCGCAACATGGCGGGCGCGCGCGGCCTGTGGCGGGCGACGGGAATGAAAGACGGCGATTTCGGCAAGCCGATCATCGCCATCGCCAACTCCTTCACCCAGTTCGTCCCTGGCCACGTCCACCTGAAGGATCTGGGGCAGCTGGTGGCGCGCGAGATCGAGAAGGCCGGCGGCGTGGCGAAGGAGTTCAACACCATCGCGGTGGACGACGGCATCGCCATGGGCCATGGCGGCATGCTGTACAGCCTGCCATCGCGCGAGCTGATCGCCGACGCGGTCGAATACATGGCGAACGCCCACTGCGCCGACGCGCTGGTCTGCATCTCCAACTGCGACAAGATCACCCCCGGCATGCTGATGGCCGCGATGCGGCTGAACATCCCGGCGGTCTTCGTCTCCGGCGGCCCGATGGAGGCCGGCAAGGTCAAGTGGCGCGGCAAGGTCAAGTCGGTCGACCTGATCGACGCCATGGTCGCCGCCGCCGATCCGACCGTCTCCGACGAGGAGGCGGCGGAGATGGAGCGCGGGGCCTGCCCGACCTGCGGGTCCTGCTCCGGCATGTTCACCGCCAACTCGATGAATTGCCTGACCGAGGCGCTGGGCCTGTCGCTGCCCGGCAACGGCACCATCCTGGCCACCCATGCCGACCGCAAGGAGTTGTTCCTCGCCGCCGGCCGGATGGCGGTCGATCTCTGCCGCCGCTGGTATCAGGAGGAGGACGCCACCGCCCTGCCGCGCAGCATCGCCACCAAGGAAGCGTTCGAGAATGCGATGACGCTGGACATCGCCATGGGCGGCTCGACCAACACCGTCCTGCACATCCTGGCGGCGGCGCAGGAGGGCGGCATCGATTTCACCATGGAAGACATCGACCGGCTGTCGCGCCGCGTCCCCAACGTCTGCAAGGTCGCCCCGGCGGTGTCCGACGTCCACATCGAGGACGTGCATCGCGCCGGCGGCATCTTCGGCATCCTGGGCGAACTCGACCGTGCCGGCCTGCTGAACCGCGAGGCGCCGACCGTCCATGCCCCGACGCTGGGCGAGGCTCTGGACCGCTGGGACGTGATGCGTACCCAGGATTCCGCCGTCCACACCCTCTACCGCGCCGCCCCCGGCGGCATCCCGACGGTCGTGCCCTTCAGCCAGGAGCGCCGCTGGCCCGAACTCGACCTCGACCGCGAGAAGGGCGTGATCCGCAAGGCCGAGAACGCCTTCAGTCAGGATGGCGGCCTGGCCGTGCTGTACGGCAACATCGCGGAGAACGGGTGCATCGTGAAGACGGCGGGCGTCGACGCCTCCAACCTCGTCTTCGCCGGCCCGGCCCGCGTGTTCGAAAGCCAGGACGATGCCGTCGCCGGCATCCTGGGCGACGTGGTCAAGGCGGGCGAGGTGGTGGTCATCCGCTACGAGGGTCCGCGCGGCGGCCCCGGCATGCAGGAAATGCTGTACCCGACCAGCTACCTGAAGTCGAAGGGGCTGGGCAAGGCCTGCGCCCTGGTCACCGACGGCCGCTTCTCCGGCGGCACCTCTGGCCTGTCGATCGGCCACGTCTCGCCGGAAGCGGCGCAAGGCGGCGCCATCGGCCTGGTGCAGGACGGCGACCGCATCGAGATCGACATCCCCAACCGCATCATCCGTCTTGCCGTCGGCGATGAAGAGATGCAGCGCCGCCGCGATGCGATGAACGCCAAGGGCGTCGATGCCTGGAAGCCGGCCGACCGCGAGCGCGTGGTCTCCCCGGCGCTCCGCGCCTATGCCGCCCTGACAACCAGCGCCGACCGCGGCGCGGTGCGCGACGTGTCCCAGGTGGAGAACATCGCCATCCGCCGCTGAACGGGAGACCGTCCGCCTGCGCTCGTGTCATATCTCTCCGAGTCAGGCACAGCGAACATTCACCACAAGTAACAATCAAAGCGCCGCGCAAGTCGCGGCGCTTTCTTTTTGAGCAGAATTACATACACGGATATGCTAGCTTCCGCCTGCGCGAATTTCTTGGAGTGATGCATCGCTCGGATGTTCGCAAAATTCGAAATGCATGCTCTAATATGCCGACGCGATTTTCGCGAGGGGGGCGGGCATGGCGGACGCCATGTGGAGCACAGCGACCGACGACGGCGGCCCCGGACAGGATGCATCGCGCCTGTCCGCCGACAAGCCGCGCGAACGCAAGGTTGTGACGGCGATGTTCGTCGACATCGTCCGCTCCTCCGCCATGGTTGCCGGCCGCGATCCGGAAGACGCCGACGATCTGCTCCTGTCCATCCTGAACCGCGTGACGGAGGCGGTGCCGCGTTTCGAGGGCACGGTGACCCAGATGCTGGGCGACGGCTTCCTGGCGACCTTCGGCGCCCCCGGCGCCAAGGAGGACCACGCCCTGCGCGCCTGTCTGGCCGCCCAAGACATCCTCGGCGCCACCCGCGACGAACAGGGCCGCCCGATTTTCCACATCCGCATCGGCATCAGCTCCGGCGACGCCGTCGCACATGTGGTGACCAATGGCTTGTGGACGGATTACCGGGCGGTCGGCGAATGCGTGCATATGGCGGCCAAGCTGCAGCAGCGCGCCGCCTCCGACACCGCCCAGCTCACCCGCGATACGCTGGATCTGATCCCGGTCGGCGTCGCGGTGCGCCCGATGGGGAGCCTCCGTTTGTCGGAGGAGGTGGAGCCGATGCCGGCCTTCCTGCTCGACGGGGCGCGCGCTGTCCGCCGCACCGCCACTGACCTCCTGTCCGCCACCACCGCCCCCTGTGTCGGCCGGGAGCGGGAGGTCGCGGCCTTGTTCGCCATGGCCGATGCGGTGGAGGGCGGGACGCCGGTCCAGCTCCTGCTGCAGGGGGAGGCCGGGATCGGCAAGTCGCGCCTCGTGGGCGAATTCCTGCGCGACCCGCGCAGCCGGCGCTGGACCCTGCTGCAATGGCCACAGATGCCGATCCGGCGGCTGGCAGATCCGGACGATCTGGAGGCGGTGGCGCTGAGCCTGGCGGAGCAGGTGGCCGGCTGCGCCAGCGAGCAGGGAATCGACTGGGTCTGCGAAGCGGCCGGGCGCCGTTCCGGCTCGCTGGCCGGCGACGCGGTGCGCGCCCTGTTCGGCCGGCCGAGCCTCGACCCGCTATGGACTGGCCTGGACGCTGCGCAGCACCTGTCGCTGGGGATCGAGGGGCTGGTGGGCGCGACGCTGGAATTGGCGGCTCCGCTCAGGCGCCCCGATGGCGCCGAGCCCGCCGGCGAGGCGATGGACGGCGTCATCGGTCGGCCGCTGCTGGTTCTTGTCGAGGATGCGCACTGGGCGAGGCCGGTGATGGTGCGGCTTCTCGAACGGCTGGCGGAGGCGCTGCCGGGCTCCGGCTCCCGCCTGCTGCTGCTCGCCACCCGGCGGCCGCCGCCGCTGGGGCCGGAGTCGCAGGAGCAGGGCTGGAACGGACGGCCGGGCGGGCGGCGCATGGAATTGGGCATGCTGTCGGCAGAACAGGTGCAGAGCTTCCTGGCCCATTGGCTGGGACCGGACTGGTCACTGGTGGAGTTGAAAGCCCAGGTCGCCGCCCGCTGCCAAGGTGTTCCCCTCTATCTGGAGGAGGTCCTGCGCACGCTGGAGGCCTCCAACGCCATCGAGGGCACGCCGGGGGCCTACCGGCTGATCGATCCGCTGGTGGTCCACAAGCTGCCGCGAACGCTGCACGCCCTGCTGGCCGAGCGCATGGACCTGATGACGCTGGAACGGCGCCGGCTGCTGATGAACGCTGCGGTGATCGGCACGACTTTCGACGTCGGCCTGCTCCAGGCCCTGACCGGCATGCCGATGACGAAGCTGTCGGACTGCCTCGCCTATCTGGAGCGCACCGGCTTCGTGCTGCGCACCCGTCTGTTGCCCAACCTGGAATATTCCTTCAAGCACGCGCTGATTCAGGAGGTCGCCTACGCCACCCTGACCAAGTCCGACCGCCGGGCGCTGCATGCCCGCGTTCTGGAGGCGTTGCGCCACCGCCGCGACCACGACCTGCCGAACCGCCTGGATCTGCTGGCCCACCACGCCTTCATGGCGGAGAACTGGCCTGCCGCCCATCTGTTCGGCCGCCGCGCCGGCGAAAGGGCGGAAGGCCGTTCCAAGCTGGAGGACTCCAGCCGGCATTACTCCAACGCTCTGGCCGCCGTACGCCGGCTGCCGGACCATCCGCGGAACACCGCACGCCAGATCGATCTTCTGATCGCCCTTCCGCGATCTCTGCTGCCGCGGGGATCGATGGGAGTGGACGACCATCTGCAACGGGCCATCGCCATGGCGCGCGATTCGGGTGACCTCATCCGCTACGCCCGGGCTTGCTCGATGCTGGCATCGTTCCTGTGGACGTTCGGCGATCTAGACCAAGGCCTTGCACTTTGCCGCGATGGCCTTTCCGCACTCGACGAGCGGGACGACCGCCGCACCCGCGTGCAGTTGCTGTTCAGGCTGGGCGGCCTGCAAACGGACAAGGGACTTTTCGTCGAGGCGCTGAAGACATTCGAGCACGGCTCCCGCATGCTCTCAACGTCCCGCCCTTACGATCGCTATGGTCTCGCGACTGTCGCGCGGGTGCATATGGGCAGCCTTGCAGCCCGCGGGCTCGCCGAATTGGGACGGGTCGGCGAAGCAGTGGAAGCCGGGCGCCAGTCGGTCGAGATCGCCGAGGAGAGCAATCACCTTTTCTCACGGTTGTTCGCCCTGACGCATCTGGGCTGGACGCACATCATCTGCGGGCAGTTGGAAGACAGCATTCCTGCACTTGAGGCCGCATTGTCGGTCGGTCACGCCATACATGCCCCACTGCTTCTGCCGTTGGTGATGGGGGGCATCGGATATGCATCGGTCCTGACGGGGAACCACAAGTCAGGCTTCGCAATGTTTGAAAGCAGCTTTGCGCTATTTCAGCAGCAAGGAGCGATGAGGGGCAAGCCGCATCCTTTGGGATGGTTGCCCCAAGTCCAGATTTGGTATGCCGATGCCTTGGAAGTGGCAGGCAAACGCCCCGAAGCCGTAACTATGGCACGCGCTGCTTTGGAGACCGCGTTACTCATCACACAAATCTCGAGCCAAGCACGTGCTATCCAACTTCTTGGACGAATTGGGAGCAAGCAGGAAACTCTGAACTAAGAGTTTCTGAAATGATGATGTTCTTAGATTACGCCGACTCAGTTTTACGGAAATAGTCCAAAACGAATGTACGGATGGTCGTGCTGAGCGCTGCATTCTTTGGGCGGTTTTCCTCCAACTCCGCACATAACTGCTGCGTTGGTTTTCCTTCGAGCTCGGCGATAGCGTCAAGCCCTTCCCAAACTGCCTTTTCAAGGCGTAGCCGGGTCCTGACACCGTTCTTAGGAACGACACGAGCGGACAGCTGCGGCCATACCATCAGAGCCTCAAGGTCGATAGAACCGCGACCGGACGCGATATTGCCTCGCTTCTTGTTGGTAGCCTGCAGCATAGTTTGATTCTCCAGTCATTTACCTGCTGCTCACGATGGCGTGGCGCTCGAAACACCTGATCCCATTCGCCGCTGCTTAGACCCACCAATTACCCTGGCACCCCAAAACGCGAAGTGAAAAACTTCACAGACCGGACTCATTCGAATCCGAAGAATTTGCGGCATCACCAACGTCAAACGGAGTCAATCCAGATGTCGCTTTCCATCTCTCAGTCGTCGATGATCCGCGGTGCTGATGGACGTCTGTATGCCGTGTCCGCTCAGGGCGTTTCCGAGATTGCCGAGGTGCAGGCTTCGACCGTCCGCAACCTCGTCCGTTCCGGCGATCGCAGCACTTTCGACGCCGCGGACCATGAGGCTGGTCGGTTCAGCATCACCCCAGGCGCCTGATCGGGTTCCCGGTTCCGGTTCTTCGGACCGTGGCCACCAGCACCGCTTCAGGTGCTGACCGGCCACGGACCCGGGAACGGGAGGCGCTCTCTCGATTTTCCTCCGCCCCGGACAAGCCGCGATGCCCTTCGATCTGCTCGATGTCAAAGCCTCCGTTTCGGATGCGGTGAAGGCCCACACGGTCGGCACCCACCGGGTCATGGCGCCCGAACAGACCCTGGCTCGGGTCGCCCCGTTCCTTCCGATCATGGGGATCACCCGGGTCGCCAACGTCACCGGACTGGATGCCGTCGGCATTCCGGTGGTGATGGTGACGCGGCCGAACTCGCGCTCCATCTCAGTGTCGCAGGGCAAGGGAGTGACGCTCGCCGCCGCCAAGGCGTCGGGGGTCATGGAATCGATCGAGAGCTATCACGCCGAACGCATCACCCTGCCGCTGAAGTTCGCCAGCTTCGAAGAGCTGCGCTGGACCCACCCGGTGGTGGACGTCGACCGCCTACCACGGTTGTCGACCGGCAGCTTCAATCCCAACAGCCCCATCCTGTGGATCGAGGGGCAGGACCTGCTGAACGGCGGCCCGAAATGGGTTCCGTTCGAGATGGTCCACCTGAATTTCACCGTGCCGATGGCCCCCGGCCACGGCGCCTTCCTGGCCGGCTCCAACGGGCTGGCGTCGGGCAATCACAAGATCGAGGCGATCAGCCACGCCGTCACCGAACTGGTGGAGCGCGACGCGACCACCCTGTGGCGCCTGCAGGACCCGATCGCCCAGGCGGCGACCCGCATCGACCTGGACAGCATCGACGATCCGGTCTGCCGCTCGCTGATCGACCGCTTCGAGGCCGCCGGCGTCGCCGTCGGCGTCTGGGAGACCACCAGCGACGTCGGCCTGCCCGCCTTCCTCTGCCGCATCGTCGAGCGCGAGGAACTGCCCCAGCACTCCATCCGCCCGGCCACCGGCATGGGCTGTCATGTGGCGCGCGAGATCGCCCTGTCCCGCGCCCTGACCGAGGCGGCGCAGAGCCGCCTGACCTTCATCGCCGGCGCACGCGACGACATGCCGCGCGCCGAATATGAACGCCACCTCGACCCGGCCCATCATTCCCGCTGGAAGGCGATGATCGTCGATGGCGTCGGCCGGCGCTCCTTCCATCACTGCCCGAACAGCACGGCGCCCACCATCGAGGCCGACCTCGCCCACCAGCTCGAGCGGCTGCGCGCCGTCGGGATCGAGGAGGCAGTGGCCGTCGACCTGACCAAGCCCGAATTCGGCATCCCCGTCGTGCGCGTCGTCGTGCCGGGGCTGGAGGGTGCCGACGAATCCCCCGATTATCTGCTGGGCGAACGCGGCCTGCGCATGCTCGGCGCCCAAGCCATGGAGAAGGCGGCATGAGCGGCGTCTATGTCTTCCTCGGCCCCACCCTGCCGCGCGAGGATGCGGCGCGGGAGCTGGACGCCACCTACCTGCCGCCGGTCGCCCAGGGCGACGTACTGCGTCTGTGCGCGGAGAAGCCGGCGGCCATCGGCATCATCGATGGCTTCTTCGAAAGCGTGCCGTCGGTCTGGCACAAGGAAATCCTCTACGCCATCCATGCCGGCATTCCGGTGTTCGGCGCCTCCAGCATGGGGGCGCTGCGCGCGGCGGAGCTGTATCCCTTCGGCATGGTCGGCGTCGGCGCCATCTTCGAGGCGTTCCGCGACGGCCGGCTGGAGGACGACGACGAGGTCGCGGTGATCCACGGCCCGGCCGAACTCGGCTACACCGCCCTGTCGGAGGCGATGGTCAACATCCGCCGCACCCTGTCCGATGCGGTGGCCGACCGGGTGCTGACCGCCGGCACGGCCTTGCGCATGGAATCCATCGCCAAGGAGCTGCCCTACCGCGAGCGCGGCTATGGCCGGATGCTGCGGCTGGGCGGCGACATCGGCCTGCCGGCGGACGAGCTGGCGGCTTTCCGCGGCTGGCTGCCGCAGGGCCGCTTCGACCAGAAGCGCGACGATGCCAAGGCGATGCTGCGCAGCATGGCACGAAGCCTGGGTCGTCCCGCCGGCGACGATGCGGTGCCGGAAGCCCGTTTCCATTTCGAACGAACCGTCCTGTGGGAACGCGCCTTGCGCGATGCGGCACCCCTCGCGATGTAGGTGAGTTTTCGGTAGACTGATCGCGCCGGGGTGGCGGTCGTCGCCGCCCCGGCGTGAAACGGTGCCGGGACGGATGGATGAACGCGCCCATGGATGTGGCGGCGGTGCTGAGGCGCAACCGCCTGCTCGGAGAACTCGACGGCGGGCAGATGGCGGAAATGCTGGGGCTGGGCCGTATCGTCCGCTTCGATGCCGAACAGATCATCTTCGACAAGGGTGATCCAGGCGACAGCCTGTTCGCCGTGCTGAAGGGCCAGATCGCCATCCGGACCTCCTCGGCGGATGGCAAGACCATGCTGCTGAACATCCTGGAGGCTGGCGATGTCCTGGGAGAGATCGGCCTGATCGACGGGCGGGAACGCACGGCCGCCGCCGTCGCCCTGCGCCCGGTCGAGCTTTACCGCATCGACCGCGCCGATTTCATTCCCTTCCTGGAACGCCATCCGCGCCTCTGCACCAGCATGATGGTGGTCCTGTGCGACCGGCTGCGCTGGGTGTCCGAGAACATCGAGGACGCCGTCTTCCACGACGTCCCGCGCCGGCTCGCCCGCAGGTTGCTGCTGCTGTCGGACAGCTACGGACAGCCGACCCCGGCTGGCCTGCGCCTGACCTTGCCGCTGTCGCAGGAAGCGCTCGCAAACATGTTGGGCGTCACCCGCGAAATGGTGAACAAGTGTCTCGGCGCCCTGCGCAAAACCGGCGCAGTGACATATGCCAAAGGTTTTATCGTCATCAACGATCTGGCCTTGCTCAAGGACATGGCCGGGGACCCCGAACGGGCCCCATAGGGAGAATCCTTACCTGCCGAAAGTTTTGTTCCCAAAGCCGGTTGTAGTCGCGTTATAGTGGGTGCGCGTTGGGGGTGATCGCACGGGCAGGACGAGGATTTAAGAGCATGTCGAGCGATGGGAACAACAGATCTCGCATTGGTCAATCCATGGGTGTTGCTTCACTGGTCCCCCGCACGTTGAAATTGTCCGGGCGTAATGTCTCCATCCGTCTGGAGCCTTCCTACTGGGAGGGGCTCGAGGAGATTTCCCTGCGGGAAGACCTGACGGTGGAAGAGCTGTGCGGGGATGTCCGAGACCGCATGGAACAGCAGGGCCGCCGCTCCTTTCAAGCCGGCGTATCGCTCGCGAACGCACTGCGCGTGTTCGTGGTCGGCTATTTCCGGCAGGCTGCGACCGAACGCGGCCACGCCCGCGCCGGCCACGGCCAGGGCCGCCCGTTCATCGCCACCCCCTTCGATACGGTGCCCGCCACCAGCGAAAGCTGAGAAGGTCCGGGCTTGCGGGAAGGGGCAGGCCCTTCGGCCCACCCCCGTGGCATTGAAGGGCCGTCTTACTGGGCGGTCCAGCCGCCGTCCATGGTCAGTGCGGCCCCCCGCATGTTGCCGGCAGCTTCCGAGCACAGGAACACCGCCAGTTCACCCAGTTGTTCCGGGGTGACGAAGGACTTCGACGGCTGCTTCTCGCTCAGCAGTTCGCGTCCGGCCTCCTCCACCGACAGGCTGCGCGAAGCTGCCAGGGCGTCGATCTGCTTCTGCACCAGCGGCGTCAGCACCCAGCCCGGACAGATGGCGTTGCAGGTGACGTTGGTCTCCGCCAGTTCCAGCGCCGTCACCTTGGTCAGGCCGATCACGCCGTGCTTGGCGGCGACATAGGCCGACTTGTTGACCGACGCCACCAGGCCGTGCACCGACGCGATGTTGATGACCCGGCCCCAGCCGCGCGCCTTCATGCCCAGCAATGCCGCGCGGGTGCCGTGGAAGACGGCCGACAGGTTGATGGCGATCACCGCGTCCCAGCGCTCCACCGGGAAGGCGTCGACCGGCGCCACATGCTGGATGCCGGCATTGTTGACCAGCACGTCCAGCCGGCCATAGGCCGCCTCGGTGGCGGCGACCATCGCCTCGATCTCCTCGGGCTTCGACATGTCGGCGCCATTGTGGGCGACGCGCACGCCGAACTCCTTGGACAGTGACTGGCACAGCTCGGCGATGTAGGCGGCGTCGCCGAAGCCGTTCAGCATCAGGTCGGCGCCCTGGCCTGCGAGCTGCCGTGCGATTCCGAGGCCGATGCCGCTGGTGGACCCAGTGACGAGCGCGGCCTTCCCCTTCAGATTGGTCATTGTTCTTTACCTTTAGAGCGGCATGGGACGGAGATCCGGGGCGACGATCAGTTCGCACCCGGTGTTGGCGATCACCTGCTCCACCGTGACACCGGGGGCGGTTTCCTTCAAGACGAGGCCGGCGTCGGTCGGCTCGATGACGGCGAGGTCGGTCACCACCAGGTCGACCCGGCGGACCGAGGTCAGCGGCAGGGCGCAACGCTCGACGATCTTCGGTTCGCCCTTGGCGCTGTGCTGCATGGCGACGATCACCCGGCGGGCGCCGGTGACCAGATCCATCGCCCCGCCCATGCCCGGCACCATCTTGCCCGGCACCATCCAATTGGCGAGCCGCCCCTCGCGGTCCACCTGCAGGCCGCCCAGGACGGTGACGTCCAGATGGCCGCCGCGGATCAGCCCGAAGGAGAAGGCGCTGTCGAAGGACGCCGCCCCCGGCAGGGCCGAGATGGGCGAGCCGCCGGCATCGGTCAGGTCATGGTTCTCCGCCCCGGTGATCGGGCCGGACATGCCGACGATGCCGTTCTCCGACTGGAAGAACACATGGCGTCCGGCGGGGACGTAGCGGGCGACCAGGGTCGGAAGGCCGATGCCCAGGTTGACGAGGTCGCCGTCCATCAGCTCCAGCGCGACGCGCTTGGCGATCAGGGTCTTTTCATCCATGGCTCGATACTCCCGATCAGCGCGGCGTTGCGGTGACGATGTGGTCGACCAGCACCGACGGCGTCATCACCGCGTCGGGCGGGATGCAGCCGACGGGCAGGATGTCCTCGGCCTCGGCGATCACTGTCGCGCCGGCCATCGCCATCAGCGGGTTGAAGTTGCGCGCGGTCAGCGCATAGGTCAGGTTGCCGTACAGGTCGGCCTGCTTGGCGGCGATCAGCGCGAAGTCGGCCTTGATCGGCATTTCCAGCAGGTAGGTGACGCCGTCGATCTCGACCGTGCGCTTGCCCTCCTCCACCGTGGTGCCGACGCCGGTAGGGGTCAGGACGCCCCCCAGCCCGACGCCGCCGGCGCGGATGCGCTCGGCCAGCGTGCCCTGCGGCACCAGTTCCACCTCGATGGCGCCGGCGATCATCTGCTTCTGCGTCTCGGGGTTCAGGCCGATGTGGCTGGTCACGACGCGGCGCACCAGCTTCTCCACCACCAACTTGCCCAGGCCGTCGTTGGGCCGGGCGGTGTCGTTGGCGATGATGGTCAGATCGCGTTTGCCCTGGCGGATCAATTCGTCCACCAGCCGGTTGGGGCCGCCGACGGCCATGAAGCCGCCGATCAGCAGGGAAGCGCCGTCGGGAATGCGCGTGACTGCCTCTTCCAGGGAAACGAGTTTGTTCTTCATGATCAGACGATCCCGGTCAGGTAATAGACGGCGATCACGAAGAAGACCGCCAGCGTCTTGATGCAGGTGACGGCGAAGATGTCGCCGTAGGACTGCCGGTGCGTCAGCCCGGTGACGCCCAGCAAGGTGATGACCGCGCCGTTGTGCGGCAAGGTGTCCATGCCGCCGCTGGCCATGGAGGCGACCCGGTGCAGAACCTCCATCGGGATGCCGGCGGCGTTGGCGGCCGTGATGAACTGATCGGCCATCGCCGCCAGCGCGATGCTCATGCCGCCGGACGCCGAGCCGGTGATGCCGGCCAGCGCCGTGACCGTCACCGCCTGGTTCACCAGCGGGTTGGGGATGGATGCCAGCGCGTCGCGGATGACCAGGAAGCCCGGCAGCGCGGCGATGACCGCGCCGAAGCCGTATTCCGACGCCGTGTTCATGGCGGCCAGCAGCGATCCGCCGATGGCGGCCTTGGTGCCCTCGGCGAAGCGCTGGGACACCGGCTTCCAGGCGAAGGCCAGCACCATCAGGATGCCGCAGAGCAACGCCCCTTCCACCGCCCAGATGCCGGCGACGGAGGAGACCTGCGTCACCAGCGGCTTGGCGCCGGGGGTCAGTGCCACCTCATTGGTGGTGCCGTAGATGCCCGGGATCGCAATGGTGAACAGCTTGTTCAGCACGCCGACGGCCACCAGCGGCGACAGCGCCAGGATCGGGTTCGGCAGCGCTTCCGAAGCGACCGGCTCCGGTTCATTGCTGTGGCCGCTGCCATAGCCCTCGCCGCGCGCAACGGCCGAACGCACCCTCCATTCCAGATAGAGCAGCCCCAGCGCCAGGATGAAGATCGAGCCGATCACCCCCAGCCAAGGCGCGGCATAGGCATCGGTCTTGAAGAAGGTGGTGGGGATGATGTTCTGGATTTGCGGCGTGCCCGGCAGCGCGTCCATGGTGACGGTGAAGGCGCCGAGCGCGATCACGCCGGGGATCAGGCGCTTGGGGATGTCGCTCTGCCGGAACATCTCCGCCGCGAAGGGATAGACGGCGAAGACCACGACGAACAGCGACACGCCGCCATAGGTCAGCAGCAGGCAGACCAGCACGATGGAGGTCACCGCGCGCTCGCGCCCGATCAGCTTGATGACGGCCGAGACGATCGACTTGGAGAAGCCGGACAGTTCGATCACCTTGCCGAACACTGCGCCCAGCAGGAAGACCGGGAAGTACAGCTTCACGAAGCCGACCATCTTGTCCATAAACAGGCCGGTGAAGATCGGCGGGACAGCCGACGGGTCGGTCAGCAGCACGGCCCCCATCGCCGCGATGGGCGCGAAGAGGATGACGCTGAAGCCCCGGTAGGCGACCAGCATCAGGAACGCGAGCGCTCCCACGCAGATCAGGAAACTCATTTGGACGATGCTCCCTCGGTTATTCTTGTCGGACGGTGACCGTCACGGGTGTGTTTTCGGGAATTACGGCTGAAGCAGACTGCGGAGCCGGGCCATGCCGGCGTCGTAGAGGTCGCGGACGAAACGCTCCGCTTCCGCCTCCGCGCCCTGGTCCGGGTGGGAGGAAAGCGGGCGGAAGGTGGCGGTCCAATCCAGGGCGGCCTGCCGTTCCCCATCGGCGCGCAGACGGATCTGCGCCAGAAGGTCGGCAACCGGGTACGGTCCTTCGACCACCGCATAGGTGTAGGCATCGTCGATGCGGCTGACATGCTCCAGCCGATGGACGACCGGCGCTCCGTCATAAAGCCGCAGACGCCGGAGCGCGCCCTTCCCCACCCCCTCCACGCTCATGGAGACCGCACCGGGATACCAGTCGCCCAACGCCCCGTTCCACCGGACCAGCGGCCACACGCGGCGCGCCGGAACGGGCAGTAGAGAGGTTGCGGTGACCAGCGGCATCGGGGCGCTTTCTCATGATGGCGAGCCCCTGAGGGCTGGGTGCAACCGTAAGAGCAAGGCCCATGCCAAATTTATACGGACCGATAGTGACAGCGGAAACCTTTGATAAGGCTGATTTTGTGCATCGCACACAAAACCTATCCGCCAGCTGTCAGTCTCAATAATGAGATTTATCGAGAGAATTTCGTCTACTATGGGAGATTATGTCTCGATGTGTAGACGACTGCGACAGAGCGAAACGATCCGCTCGGTACGTGGTTGAGCGGAGCTGCGGAATGCCCCTTGACCTTCCAATTGCTGGAAGGCTCAGCCTGTGGAAATCGGGTGCGCCCTCGCACCGCCAAAGGAGAAAACCCATGCTGACGTTGAAGGTATCAGGAATGTCCTGCGGCCACTGCGCCCAGACCGTGACCAAGGCGGTGGAAGCACTTCCGTCGGTCGAACGGGCTCTTGTCGACCTGAAGGAAGGCCAAGTGACCGTCGAGGGCAATGCCGAAGAATCGACCGTCCGCCAAGCCATTGAGGATGCCGGCTATGAGGTGCAGGGCCGGGCTTGAAGCGCCATCCGCAAATGGAATGGGCGCCGGGCCATATGGCCGGCGCCCATTCCCGATGGCGTTTTCCCGGAAGGTTCTTTTGACGGTCTTTACTTGGTGAGGATCAGCTTGTTGGCGCGGGTCACGCGCAGGCGATAGCTCTGCCCGGCGTGCTGGATCACGATCTCGCGGCTGCCCGACATCAGACGGGCGGATTCGACCACCGGCAGGGACGCGGCGACGAAGGAGGCGGGAGCGGAGACGGCGCTGTCGTGCATGGCGTGTCTTTCTTGCTGGACGGGCGTTTGCGGTCGGCGATGTCCGGGCGTGAACCCTGAACCGGACACTACGCCCGCTCCAACCTTATTGCAAGTCATTCTCATTCGCTTTTAGGGGTAGGCTGTCAACCCTTGACCGCCCGATGCACCATCCAGCGCAGACCGACCACCAGCAGCTTGTTGTACTCATTGATCAGCAGGTTGGCGGTGCCGGGCCACACCCACCATTCGTCCAGATGGACGGTGGGGGCGACGACGGGATGGGGCACCAGCTCCACGTCGGGCATCGCCATCGACAGCTCCAGCAGGCTGCGGCGCATGTGATAGTTGGCGGTCACCAGCCGCAGCGAGCGGAAACCCTGGTCGCGCATCCAGTCCGCCGTCTCGTAGGCGTTGCCGATGGTGCTGTCCGCCGAATAGCCCAGCGTGATGCAGCATTCCATCTCGGTCGGGGAATGGCGGGACAGCTTCAGCAGTTCCTGCACCTCCACCCCGTCATAGACGCCGGACACGAACAGTTTCCTCGCCCGTCCGGCGGCCAGCAGCTCCAGCCCGGTGCCCAGCCGGTTGCTGCCGCCGGTCAGCACCACGATGGCGTCGGTCGGCCGTTCGGCATCGGCACCGGCGGGGGAAGCCCGCGGCACGTCGGCGGCGTACCAGACCAGTCCGCCCAGCCAGAGGAAGGCCGCCACCAGCGAGCCGGCCAGCAGATAGGCCACCGCCCGCGCCACCGTCCCGCCGCGCCGCCGGTGCACGGTTCTCATCGCGCCCCCCATCTCACGGCATGGACTCCAGTGTGCGCAGCACGGTCCAGCGCGCGGTCGCCAGGGCCAGCAGGGCCAGCATCCCCGGCACCAGAAGCAGCACCGCCCACTGCCAGGGCTGCAGCGACAGGTCGGCCAGCAGGCTGGCCCGCAGCCCCTGCGACGCCCTGTACAGCCCATACAGTGTGCCACCGGCCAGCAGCAGACCGATGGAGCCGCCGCGCAGGCTCAAGGACACCACATGCCGTTCGAACTGGCGCGACACATAGCGGTCGGTGGCGCCCATCAGGTGCAGCAGCTCCACCACCGGACGGTGGATGGCCAGGCCGGTGCGCACGGCGAAAACCACCGTCATCACCGCCGCCGCCCCGATCAGCACCACCACCCCCAGCGCCGCCAGCCGCACAGCCCCGGCGAAGGAGCGCAGGTCGGCCAGCCACACCGCATGGTCGTCCAGCGTCGCCCCCGGCGCCGCCGACGTCAGGCGAAGCCGCAAGGCCGCGACGTCGACCGGCCCGTCGGCGGCGACATCGATCAGCCGCGGCATCGGCAGCAGCGGGTCCGACGCCCCCGACCCCAGCCAGGGTTCCAGAAGCCGGGCGATCTCGCCCCCGCCCAGCACGGTGGCCGACCGGATTCCGGGGAAGGCGCGCAGGACGGTCACCGCCGACTCCACCCGCTCGTCCAGCGGCGCGACCGGAACCCCCGGCATCGGCGCCACCTGCACGGTCAGCCCGCCGGCAAGGCCGCTGTCCCACCGTTGCGCCATGTCAGACACCAGCATGGCGCCGGCCAGCGCCAGCGCCGCCAGGAACGCCATCAGCGCGGTGATCCAGCCAAGGAAGCGCGAGGAGGGATCGACCGCCAGCGGCAGGTCGGAGCGGGGACGGACCGGACGAAGCGCCATGCCGCTACTCCCGCCGCGACTCTTGCGGGCGTGTGTCGCCGGCACGGCCGTCTTGAACCCGGCTTCCGCGAGCGGGCAGCACCATCAACCGGCCATTGTCGAGATGCAGGCGCGGGTGGTCGAAACGGCGGATCAGCGCCTCGTTGTGGGTGGCGATCACCACGGTGGTTCCCAGCTTGTATAGTTCCTCGAACAGATAGAGCAGGCGCATGCCGATGCCGTCATCGACGTTGCCGGTCGGCTCGTCCGCCAGCAGAAGCCGTGGCCGGTTGATGACCGAGCGCGCGATGGCCACCCGCTGCTTCTGCCCGCCGGACAGCGTGGACGGTTTGGCGTGCAGGTGGTTGCCCAGCCCCACCCAGCGCAGGATTTCGGTGCAGTGGGCGACCACGTCGGCCTCCGGCGTGCCGGACATGCGCAGCGGCAGCGCCACATTGTCCAGCGCCGACAGATGGTCGAGCAGCGCAAAGTCCTGGAACACCACGCCGATCTGGCGGCGCAGTTCCGGCAGGTCGCGGCGGGTCACCATCGCCATGTCGCGGCCGAACAGGGTGACCAGCCCGCGCGACGGCCGGTGGGCCAGATACATCAGCTTCAGCAACGACGACTTGCCCGCCCCGCTGGCACCGGTCAGGAAATGGAAGGACCCCGGCAGCAGGGTGAAGCTGATGTCCCGCAGCACCTCCGCCTCCGTGCCGTACCGCAAGCCGACATTTTCGAAACGAATCACGGTCCCACCACAGCCACGACAACCCTCCGCGCCGGGGACAATGCACCCGGCGCGGGGCGGAGTCCACCCCGCCCCGCGCCGCGGAACCATCTCCGCAACAGCGCGGAATACTTGAGAAGTCGGCAAAGACCTGACAAGTTGCCGGCCATGATCTGGATCCGGTCCCTCGCCTTCAACATCGCGTTCCACCTCTGGACCGCGCTGATGTGCTTCGCGCTGCTGTGGATGCTGCTGCTGCCGCGTCCGCAGATGGTCGCGGTCGTGAGATGGTATCTCAGCACCGTCGGCTGGCTGGAGCGAATGCTCGTCGGCATCCGCTACGAGGTGCGCGGGCGCGAGAACCTGCCCGACGGCCCCTTCCTGCTGGCGGCCAAGCACCAGTCGGCCTGGGAGACGATGAAGCTCCACCTTCTGGTGAAGGATCCGGCGATCATCCTGAAGCGCGAGCTGATGTGGATCCCGATCTGGGGCTGGTACGCCGCCAAGGCGAAGATGATCCCGGTCGACCGCGGCGCCGGCGGGGCGGCAATCAAGTCGCTGATCCGCAATTCCCGCCCGGTGCGGGACGAAGGCCGCCCGATCGTGATCTTCCCGCAGGGCACCCGCGTCGCCCCCGGCACATACCGCCCCTACCGGATCGGTGTGGGCGTGCTCTATGAAAGCCTGAAGATTCCCATCGTGCCGATGGCGCTGAACGCCGGCCTCTATTGGCCGCGCCACAGCTTCCTGAAACGCCCGGGCACCGTGGTGGTGGAATTCCTGCCGCCGATCCTGCCCGGCCGTCCGCGCGCCGAGGCGATGCGCGATCTCGAGGAGCGGCTGGAAGCGGCCAGCGACCGCCTCGTCACCGAAGCCGGCGGCCCGCCCACCATCCGCCCGCCGCAGGCCGAGCCGGAGCGGAACAAGGAGGCGGCGACCGCCGTGTCCTGACGCTTTGGCCCCCAACCGGCCGGCTACGACTGTTAACCCCTTGAGCACCGCCGCGTATCTGCCTACGCTCGCGCAACGAATCGCCGGGAGGGCCGGTTGAACCGGCTCCGGATGACGCGCGAGAGGACGGATGACGCAGACCGCGAAGCCCCGGTGTTCCACCCGGCCGCTGGACCTCTGGAAAACGCGATGGCGTGCCGCCGCCGTCGCCCTTCTGATGACGGCGCAGCCGCTGGCGGTCCCCGTCGGCGCCATCCTGACCGTCCCGGCGGCACCCGCCCCGCTCGCCATCGCCGCCACCGCGGCGGTCTCCGTGGCACTCGCTCCGGACGAGGCGCAGGCCCGTGCCGGTTCCCGCGGCGGCCGGTCCTCGTCCTCGGGCGGCTATTCTCGGCCGTCGCGCACCCCGTCCGTCGGCAGCAGCGGCGGCTATGCCCGCCCGTCCGCCCCGCGCACGCCCTCGACCGGAAGCGGCGGCGGCTGGTTCTCCGGCGGCTCCTCCAGTTCCAGCGGCGGTTACGCCCGGCCCGGCAACAGCGCCCCCTCGGTCGCCGCCCCGCCGACCTCCGCCGGTGACCGGACCTTCAGCCAGCAGGGCTCGGCCGACGCGCTGAACCGCTACCGCACCCGCCAGGAGGCCGACCGCACGCCGCCGGCCCAGCCGAGCGCGCCGCCCGCCGCCTCCACCCAGGGCCGCACCGGCAGTTCCAGCAATTCCAGTGGATCGGGCTGGGGCTGGGGATCGGGCGGTTCGTCCTACCGTACCCCATCCACCCGCCCGGCGCCCGTCAACCCCTATGGCCGCTACGGCTGGAACCCGCCGCCCTATGCCTACAGCGCTCCGCGCCGCTTCGGCATCTGGGACGGGCTGTTCCTGTGGTTCATGCTCGACACGCTGACCCGGCCGGGCCACGCCGCCTTCTTCCACAACAACGCCGACGACCCCGGCTATCGCGAATGGCGGCAGGAAGCCGACCGGCTGGCCCGCGACAATGCGGAACTGCGCGGC
This sequence comes from Pseudomonadota bacterium, assembly GCA_023423695.1. Taxonomy (GTDB): domain Bacteria; phylum Pseudomonadota; class Alphaproteobacteria; order Azospirillales; family Azospirillaceae; genus Azospirillum. The sequence goes on from JAFAFA010000085.1 coordinate 36,278, forward strand.
AAGCTCGACCAGCTCGACCAGTCGGTTGCCGCCCAGGCCGGCACCCCGCGCGAGGCGGGGCAACTGCCGCCCGACGTGCCGCCGGAACTGGCCCGCGCCGATTCCTCCAGTTCGGTGGACAGCACCAGCGCCGCGCAGGCGTCGCAGGACTCCGGCCGCGGCTTCTGGTGGTGGGGCATCCTGCTGCTCGGCGTGGCGGTGCTGTTCCTGCTGTGGCGGGCGCGGCGCCGGATGGATGCCCCGGCGGGAAAAACCAGCCCAGTCTCCACTGGCCCAGTCTCCAAGGGAGGATCGGACGTGCCCCTGTTCGGAACGCTCGGCAACTACGTGAACCAGAAGCTCGGCGGCAAGGCCTACAGCCCGTCGCTGTTCCGGCTGGGCATGGCGGTCACCGTCGACCCCACCCCCTTCCTGCTGGCGGAGAGCGCCACCAAGGTGAAGGCGCCGGACACCGGCAGCGACCGGCTGGTGTCGATCGAGGCGGTCGGCACCGTCACCTCCGGCCCGGCCACCGTCTACCGGCTGCATCTGCCGGGCGGACCCGGAAAGACCGGGGGGTTCTTCCAGATCCATCTCGGCCCCGACGGGCAGCCGGACGAATGCCGCTACTTCACCCCCATCGACAGCGTGACGCCGTCCGACGAGGGCGAATGGGGCTTCTGGCTGGACGATGCCGAGGGGATGATCGGCTGGCCGGAGTTCCAGACCAAGGACGGCAAGCTCTATCCCCGCATTTGGCAGCCGGGCGCCAGCCGCATCCAGCCCTTCACCCTCAGCGAGGCGCGCCAGTCCGTGCGCGGGACCGAGACGGTGGTCAGCCAGTCCATGCTGTACGGCGCCCCCACCGGTGCCGCGGCCCCCGCCCCCACCACGGAATACATCCTGGTGGAGGCGGTGGAGCGGTCCGGCCGCGCCTCGGTCGAGATCGCCGCCGGCATCGACGTGAACCCCGCCTCCCTCTCCCTGTCCTAACCCACACGACAAGAGTGCCGGCCCCATGGAAAGCACCTTCGGTTCCATTCTGACCGCGCTCGGCACCGGGCTTCCGGTGCTGCTGGTCCAGCTCGCCGTCACGCTGGCGCTGCTGGCGGTCGGCGTCGCCGTCTACACCCGCATCACCCCCTTCAACGAACGCCGGTTGGTGGCGGAGGGGAATGCCGCCGGCGGCCTGACGCTGGCCGGCTCCATCGTCGCGCTCGCCATCCCGCTGGCGGCGACGCTGGCGACCAGCGCCTTCCTGCTGGACATCGTTCTGTGGGGCGTGGTGGCGGTGATCCTGCAGTTGGTCGCCTTCGCGGTGGCGACCCTGCTGATCCGCGACCTGCGCGGCCAGATCGAATCCGGCAACGTCGCGTCGGCGGCGACCCTTGTCGGGGTCCAGCTGGGGGTGGCGCTGATCAACGCGGCGGCCATGGCCGGATAGGCAGGCCCCCGAGAGGTAAGGATAAGGGGTCTGGTCGCCGGATCGCCCCCTCCCCATCTGTGCAGGCGAGACGCCTTCCGGGGCGCCTCCAACAACCCTCATCGACAGGATTCAAGCCATGCTTGCCTTCATCCGCAACCTTATGGGTGTCAAGACCGACCAAGCCGTCCAGGGCGCCATGGAGGCGCTGGTTCGCTGGGATCCGAAATCCGCGACCGAGGCGGAGCTGCGGACCATGGAACAGCATCTCGACGGCCTGGGCCGGCAGGTGGCGGAAGCCCGCGCCATCTACGACCGCGAGCAGCGCGAGGCCGACGAGATCAAGGCCCTGTCGGCCCAGCGCATGGCGGCGGCCGAGCATCTGCAGCGCCAGATCGACGCCGAGACCGATCCCGCCCGCAAGGCCGGCCTGGAAAAGAGCCTGGAGACCATCGTCGCCATGCTGGAGGAGATGGCTCCGGAGATCGACCGCGAGGTCCGCGACGCGGTGGAAGCCCGCGAGTTCCTGGAGATGCTGGAAAAGAACTATGCCCAGGCCGGCGCCAAGCTGAAGGCCGCCCGGGCCGACCTGACCCGTGCCCAGCGCGACATGGGCCGCGCCGACCAGCAGCGCGCCATGGCCGAGCGTCAGGCCGAAGCCGCCCGCCAGGCCGCCGGCCTTGCCGGTGCCACCAGCGGCCTGTCGGTCGCGCTGAAGGCGATGCAGGACACCGCCGCCAAGGATCTGGCCGCCGCCGAGGCCGCGAACGCCAAGGCCAAGCTGCTGCGCCCATCGGCCCCGGAGAAGGAAGACCCCAACATCGCCGCCGCCCTGGCTGCCGCGTCGGGCAAGACCTCGCCCACCAGCCTGTCGGACCGTCTGGCGGCGCTGAAGTCCAAGCAGGGCTGACGAGAATGGAGGAGACCGGTGGGGGAGACTCCGCCGATCCTTACCTCCTGGGGGATGGAACAGCGTGGAACGGTTTCCGGCGGCTGTTCCATTCCGTCCGCTGGCCAATCCGCAAGGCCCGCCTCACAGACGGCCGAAGGCGGCCTGTCCGCCCCGCCGTTCCAGCGCCGAGCCGAGGTTGGGATAGGGATCGTCGGGATTGAAGGTCCAGGGATAGACGCCCTTCGGTCCCTCCGATTCCGGGCGGGCCAGGATCGCGGCCACGGCGTGCGGATCGGGCGGCCTGCGTTCGCGCAAGGCGCCGGGGATGTCGTCGTCGTCCAGTTCGGGGACAGTGACGGCGGGAGCGTCTTCAAACGGGGGCGGCTGGGAGGTGGCGGAGTCGGCCGGTTGCCGGGTGCCTGATTGCCGGGCCGGCTGCTGGGCCGGCCACTGGGCCGGTTGGTCTCCGAGCCCGTCGAGGAGGCCGAGCCGGTCGGCCAGCCAGCGCACGGTCGACGGATCGCCGGAGGAGACCAGCCGTTCGATCTGCTCGACGACCAGAATGCGCAGCGAGGAGAGGCGCAAGTCGGCTTCCCGTTTCAAGGCTTGCCGTTCCCACCAGACCCTGTGACGAAAATCCTTGGACCCGTAATAGGCCCGCCACAGGGTGGTGCGGCTGCATCCCATGGCGCGGGCGACATAGAGGAAGCTGCTGCCCCGCGCCAGCATGCCGGCCGCCATGATCCATTGTTCCTCATGGAACTGCGAACCGGGGACCAGCGAGCCGTCGGCGGGCACCGGCGGTTCCTCCGCCCAGCAGGGGAAATGATCGTCGGCGAGGGTACGGCTGTCGAGGGGCATGGCGTGGCTCCGCAAAGTGGTGGGACCGGGAGCGGAGAGGTTATAGGAAATATATCCTTTTCTGGGGATTTTGTGCAAAATCGGCAAGAAGCGGGCGGCGCCCTTGGTTCTCCATGGCGCTGCTGCCGGATGGGTGGGAGGTTAGGCGCGCTTCTTGGCGCGTTCGTGCTCCATGTAGGCCCGGAGCACGGCGTTGATCTTGCTCTGGTAGCGGTCGCTGTTGGTGCGGAACCACTCCAGCACATCCGAATCCAGGCGGATGCTGATCGCCTGCTTCGCCGGCGGCTCGACGATCCGAGCCGTCTCGAACCAAGCCTCGTCGGCCAGCGGCGCCGCATCGGCGTCGCTGCGCACGGCGGCCTCGATGTCGGCATCGGTCTGGCGGTCAGCCCGCGACCAGTCAGCCGTCCGGTTGCGGGGCGACGCCAGAGAGCGTCGCGTGATACGCTCGTTGTTCGCGTCCATTGGCTTTCCTTGCTGAGATGATGCGGCGGGCGCCATCGCGCCAAGTGTAAACGACCACCAGCAGTCGGCCATCCACCTCGCCATAGGCAATGATGCGTGCCTCTCCGTTGTGATCGCGCGGATCGTCTTTTTCCTTCACAAATCCTTCAAATATATAGATAGCATCCTCAAAATCGATGCCGTGTTTAATAAAATTTGCCTCTCGTTTATACTCGTCCCATTCGAAGTCCATTTTTTGCCTTCTCTAACGAAATGGCGCGCAGCCATTTCATTAATCGCGAGCATCTCAGCTTCCAATGCGTCTTTATGTCATTACAAATGTATAGGTTCTTTTCTTTCCTACTTCACTATGCGCCAACGTACCGGCGGATATGATAGGGAAATGCAATTGTATATACAAAAACAGCGGAGAAACTTCAAGCCCCTTCGCCCAAGGACACTCCCCCGCTTTCAAACTTGGTTCCCCGCTTTCGCGGGGATGACGCGCGTCATGTGATCCAATGGGAAGCGGTTCAAAGGCTCCCCCCATCCTTACGTCTCGGGGGAAGCCACCTTCGCCGCCTTCGGCTTGCGGGCTGCGACCTCGAAGGCGACGTCCTCAATCATCCCGGCGGTGAGCGAGGACAGGGCCGACTTCAGGCTCGGCCAGTGGTTCATGCGGGCGGTGTCGGCGACGGCGGCGTTCTTGGCCTTCAGGACCAGACGGCGGCCACCCTGGGGGGCTTCCTCCACCCGTTCCGGCTCCAGTTCGGCCAGCAGCGGGGCGGGGACCTTGCCTTTCAGGGCATGCAGGACGGCGGCCCACAGGGCCGTAACGTCGTCAGCATCGGGCAGCGGGCCGAGATCGGCGAGGCCGGCTTCCACCGGATCGGCGGGGGCGACGGTGTCGACCTTGCCGATGCGCCGGGCGCGGCGGCCGGCGCTGTGGCGTTCGCGCTCCAGATAGGTCTCGGCCGCCTCTTCCTCGTCCTTGGCGAGGAAATCGAGGGTCACAGCCTCGATCTTGCGGCCTTTCCGCTTCATCTTGTCTTCCGGCATGCTGACCCGGAAGGGGGCGAGCTGGTTCACCTCGGAGATGGCGCGGTCGATGGTGCGGGTGCGCAGGATGCCGAAATCCTTGTAGGCGCCCTCCGGGACGTTCATCAGCTTGCGCAGCGTGTCGATGTCCAGTTCCAGCGACGGATAGTCCATCTGGTAGCGCTGCATGCCGATCTCGTAGAGCTTCAGCGCGTAGGTGCTGGTGACCTTGACCATCGCCGGCCCGGACAGCTTGGCCCACAGCTGGGACGAGCGCTGGATTTCCAGGAAGGCGTCGGTGAACTGGAAATGGATGTCGGCGGCGTCGCTGTCCTCCTCCTCCTCCGGCCGGACATAGCTGGAGAGGATGCGCAGTTCGGCACGCGACCGGCGGCCGCGGAAGGGGCCGATGACCACCAGGCTGGAATCGAAGATTTCCTTCAGAGCGTCGAAGATTCGCTCATTGCCCTTGTGGTTGCCACGCACCACGCGCTTGGGCAACCGGTAGAGCTTGTTGGAAAAATTCTGGCTGCCGGCCAGATGGATCATGAAGTTCAGCATCTTCTGCGCCGGCAGCGACAACCGCGTGCCGTTGGCGGGATAGCTGTAGACCGCCTCCGCCGCCTTGATCAGATGCTTGTAGCCGTCACGCTCGAAAGTGGCGCTGGCGACGCGGGCGGTCAGTCCGGCGACCGGGGCCGCGGATTCGGTGCCGACCGCCGGCAGGGTGGCGGCAGCGCCGTCGCCGTCGATCACGGCACCGCCGGCCAGATCCTCCGGCCCCAGAACCACAAGACCGGGAGCGGCCTTTGCGGATGCCTTGGCAGATCCGGCCGTAACGGGCGCAGCCGCGTCCGACGGGACGGACTCCTCCGCCACCGCACTGCGCGCCTTCCTGCGCCCCGTCCCCGCCATCGCCGTCCTCCGCCGAAATCGAGCGAGGCTAAATCAATCCTTACCCCAAAAACAAGTAAGGAAAGGGTCGCGGCGCAGAATCCTGTTCATCCTTACATCCTGGGGGCGGAACCCTTACGCCCCGGGGGGTGTGCGACTCGCCCCCACCCGGTAAGGCTGTTTCCCCCACCCTGTAAGGAAGATTCGATGCGACTCGCGGACTCCTCTGGCTTTTCGCGCCGACGAATCCTCTTAAAAGGGAAAGGGAGTCGCGAACGCCTGCTAAGTGTCGGATCCGCCAACGCTTCCCAAGTGCGAATCTCGCCTGAAGTCCCCCTCCGGCATCCTTACACGACCCGAATCGGCCCGACTCGATTCCGGAAAGCGTCCGCATGGAGCGTGCTCTATCCTTACTCCCTGGGGGCGTTCGGCCATTTTTGCTGTCCGGGGGTCTATGGACAAGCGCCATCCTTACGGCTTGGGGGCACTCACAGCCAGATCCGGGCCCCCGAGAGGTAAGGATCCGCAGATTCTGGAGTTCTGCGGGGACTGTTCCAGAGCCATGCAAGGATTCTCAAGGGCTTGAGAGCCCCCAGGATGTAAGGAAGCCCGCCCCCGAGCCGTAAGGATCGGGAAACGGGCCGGTCGGTCGCGGGAGGTCCGGATCCTGCCCCCAGGCAGTAAGGATAGCGAACCAAGATAAAGGTAAACAATTGATATGAAATGATTTTCCTTCAGTGGGCTGCCAGAAGGAACAGCCCCTGCCCCAGATAGACGCTGGCCGTGCCCATCACCAGATAGCGGCTCCACAGGCGGAACTGCGCGTCGCTCATGCGGTCCAGCACGCGGCGGGAGAGATTCGTACCGAGCAGCGCCATGGCGACCGACATCAGGATCACCGTCGATTCCACGGTCTCGTCCACGCCGCCGGCGACCAGCGGGGCGAAGTAAGCGATCTTCACCATATGGCCGACCGACTGGATCGCGGCCTTGGTGGCGACCACGCTCTGGCGGGTCATGGCGCTGCGGATGAAGAACACATCCAGCAGCGGGCCGGAGATGCCGGCGACCAGCTGCACCCCCATGCACAGGAAGCCGCCCACGAGGCCATGCAGCGGCTTCTGGGCGTCCAGCGCCCAGCGTGCGGGCACCGCCAGCGCAAGGAACGGCGTCAGGCCCAGAATCAGCAGCGACACCGCCCGGTCGGGAATCGCGCCGACCAGGGCGAACAGCAACCCGGCCCCGGATCCACCCAGTGCGAATCGCAGGATGATGGGCCAGACCACATGGCGCCGCCACAGCCATGCCCGCCAGCCGTTGGAGGCGAACTGGGTGACGCCATGCAGCAGCATCGCCGACGGCACCGGCAGCAGGATCAGCAGCAGGCCCATCAGCACCATGCCGCCGGCCATGCCGAACAGGCCCGACAGAAACGAGGTCACGAGAACGGTAAGGCCAAGCCCCACCATCAGCGGAAGCGTCAGCATCAATCAGCCCAAATGTCGGAGATCAGGCTGAAAACCTCGCACGCGCGCGGTTGCGCCGCAAACGGCATTGTTCGATGCTCAGCCTCAGGAAAGATTGGGGTGAAGTAAGGATGGACCGATGCGCCGCCTCCCCTCGCTGAACGGCCTGCGCGCGTTCGAGGCGGCCGCCCGCCATGGCAGCTTCACCGCCGCCGCGGCGGAACTGCACGTCTCCCAGGCCGCCGTCAGCCGGATGGTGAAGCTGCTGGAGGAGCGGCTGGGCTTTCCCCTGTTCGACCGGCGGGCCAACGCCCTGGTGCTGACCGAACGCGGCCGGGCGCTCCAGCCGGCACTGACGGAGGCGTTCGACGGCATCGCCCGGCGGGTGGAGCAGGTGTCGGCGATGCGGGCCGGGCCGGTGCTGACGGTGGGCATGGGGGCGACGGTGGCGGTGCGCTGGCTGATCCCGCGCCTGTCCAGCTTCCACCTTGCCCATCCGGAGATCGAGGTGCGGATCGCCACCGGCGGGGCGGGGGCGCCGATGAACGACGACTGGACCTGCGCGGTGCTGCTGGGCGACGGCCAATGGCCGGGCTACGAGGCGGAGCGGCTGTTCTCCTCAAGCCTGCAGCCGGTCTGCGCGCCACAACTGGCGGCGGAACTGCGCAAGCCGGCGGATCTGGCCGGCGCCACCCTGCTGCACGTCTCCCATTGGGCGGAGGACTGGCCGCGTTGGCTCGCCGCCGCCGGGGTGGCGGAGGTGTCGTCGAAGGGGCTGTCCTTCGGCAGCTATGCCATGACGCTGCAGGCGGCCATCGACGGCGTCGGGGTGGCGCTGGCGCCGCGGCTCTACATCCTGGACGACATCGCCGCCGGGCGCCTTGCCACGCCCTTCGGGCTGGCGGTGCCGATGGTCCATGCCTGGTATCTGGTCCATCGCGCGTCCCGGCGCGAGGATGCCGGCTTCGCGCCCTTCCGCGACTGGCTCTATGCGCTGTGTGCCGAGGTGGAGTAGAGGACCCTTTGTCCTTTTGGCGCATGGCCGGGCGGCACAATTCACCGATGCGCCGGCTGCGGGTGCCGACATAGGGTGGCCGCTGTTTTCCCTGTCCATTCCCAGCAGTCATGCCCCTACAGGACCGCGCGATGCCGCCCACCGCTGCTCCCCCCGGCGCCTCACCCATGGACGCCGCCCACCCGGCTCTGTCCCGCTCGCTCGTCATGCTGATGGCGCTGGCCTGCGGGGTGGTGGTCGCCAACATCTATTATGCCCAGCCGCTGGTCGGGCTGATCGGTCCGGCGGTCGGGCTGTCGCCGGAAACCGCCAGCCTGGTCGTCACCCTGACCCAGGTCGGCTACGGCGCCGGGCTGCTGCTGCTGGTGCCGCTGGGCGACCTGCTGGAGAACCGGCGGCTGGTGGTGGTGACGCTGTCCAGCACGGTGGCGGCGCTGCTGGTGGCGGCCGTCGCCCCCACCGCCTCGCTGTTCCTGGCGGCGGCCTTCCTGATCGGCGTCACCTCCGTCGCCGTGCAGATGCTGGTGCCGCTGGCCGCCCACATGGCACCGGAAGCCTCGCGCGGGCAGGTGGTGGGCAATGTGATGAGCGGCCTGCTGCTGGGCATCCTGCTGGCCCGCCCGGTGTCGAGCCTGATCGCCGACAGCCTGGGTTGGCGTGCAGTGTTCGGCCTGTCGGCGGTGGTGATGGTGGGGTTCGCCGTCCTGCTGTGGCGGGTGCTGCCGCAGCGTCGGCCGACGAGCCGGTCCAGCTACGGCGCGCTGATCGGCTCGCTCGGGCGGCTGCTGGTGCGCACGCCGGTTCTGCAGCGCCGGACCGTCTACCAGACCATGATGTTCGCCGCCTTCAGCCTCTACTGGACCTCCGTGCCGCTTCTGCTGGCGGGGGCGCCCTTCCATCTCAGCCAGCGGGGGATCGCGCTGTTCGCCCTGTCGGGGGCGGCTGGCGCGCTGGTGGCGCCGGTCGCCGGACGGATCGCCGACCGCGGCTGGACCCGGCCGGCCACCGGCTTCGCGCTGGCGATGGCCGCCCTGTCCTTCTTCGTCGCACGGGCGGGAGAGGGCTCCATCGCCCTGCTGGTGCTGGCCGGGCTGCTGCTGGACATGGGCGTGCAGATGAACATGGTGCTGGGGCAGCGTGCCATCTATTCGCTGGGGGCGGAGACTCGCAGCCGGATGAACGCCATCTATATGGCGATCTTCTTCCTGGGTGGGGCCGCGGGCTCGGCGCTGGCCGGCTACGCCTTCGCCGTCGGCGGGTGGGAGCCGGTGACCTGGATCGGCTTCGCCTTTCCCGCATTGGGCCTGCTGTTCTACCTGACCGAATTCCGCGGGCGGCACGCCGCCTGACCTGATACCAGAGGAGACGACGCAATGGATCAACGTCCGCTTGGCCGTAGCGGCCTGACGGTGTCCCCGCTCTGCTTCGGCGGCAACGTGTTCGGCTGGACCGCCGACGAGGCGACCTCCTTCCGGCTGCTCGACGCCTTCGTCGATGCCGGCTTCAACTTCGTCGACACCGCCGACGTCTATTCGGCCTGGGCTCCCGGCAACAGGGGCGGCGAGTCCGAGACCATCATCGGCAACTGGATGAAGAGCCGCGGCAACCGCGACCGCATCGTCCTGGCGACCAAGGTCGGGTCGGAGATGGGGCCGGGTAAGAAAGGGCTGTCGCCGGCCTGGATCCGGACGGCGGTCGAGGATTCGCTGAAGCGGCTGCAGACCGACCGCATCGACCTCTACCAGTCGCACTGGGACGACCCCTCGACCCCGTTCGAGGACACGCTGGGCGCCTACAAGGAGCTGATCGACCAGGGCAAGGTCCGCGCCATCGGCGCCTCCAACCTGACGGCGCCCCGCCTGCGCGAGGCGCTGGAGGTCAGTGCCCGCACCGGCCTGCCCCGCTACGAGACCCTGCAGCCGGAATACAACCTCTACAGCCGCGAGGGCTACGAGGCGGAGTTGGAGGGGATTTGCCGGGAGAACGGCCTTGGCGTCATCACCTACTACTCGCTGGCCGCCGGCTTCCTGACTGGCAAGTACCGCTCCACCGAGGATGCCGGCAAGAGCGCGCGCGGCAATGGTGCGGTGTCGAAATACCTGAACGAGCGCGGCCGGGCGATCCTGGCGGCGCTGGACGAGGTCGCCGGCCGGCATGGCGCCACTCCGACGCAGGTGGCGCTCGCCTGGCTGATCGCCCGCCCCGGCCTGACGGCGCCCATTGCGAGCGCGTCGAAACCCGAACAGATGGGCGACCTGATCGCCGCGGCGAAGCTGCCCCTGGATGCCGAGGACATCGGACGGCTGGACCGGGCGAGCGCCTGGTAGCATGGACCGGCCGGCGCGGCGGCGGATCCGTCACCACGCCGGTTCCCGTTTCTCATCGGAATGGAACGGATGGAACAGTGTGAAACGGTTTTCCGGCGATGTTTCATCGTTCAACACGTGCGGCTCGACACGCGCGCAGGCGTGGTGTCGCAGCTGTGTGGAGGCATCGGTGCGGCGGGATGCAGCGGCTGACCATCGGCACGCCTCCACGGTCGGGAACGGACGGTTCCGTCATACCATGGCGGCAGGGCTGGGCTAAGCGCTGAGCGAAAAATCCCGTGAAGGGAGACCGTCAGCGGCGGACGACGCTGACCGGATGGGGCTTGTGAGCGGACTGGGAAGCGGAGCGGCCGGTGCGGGCGACGATGGCCGCTCCCTGGAGGGTGCGCTGCCCGCGGCGCTGCTGCGCCTGTTCCACCTCACGGCGGAAATTCGGGCCGAGCGCCTCGTAGGCGGCCTTCAGCTCCGGGTCCTTCATCCAGAATTCTTGGCGATCCATTGCTTCCTCTTGAATTGGCTGCCCCTCGGCAGAACGCCGAGCAAGCCTGCGGCATGCCGCCCGTGTCGAAGACGGTTCGGTGGCGAGACATCCTATGTGTTTCACAGGATGACTCCCGACTTCCTTATTTCAGGGCGGGGGCGGCATGACGAAGTGACAGGTTGGGGTGGTGAGTCTTGACTTCAAGATCCCTCCGGCGTCAGGCCGGGTGACTTTTCGAAAGCCTTAACGTCCTGCCTACCCCAAGGTTCCAGCCGAACCTTTCCCCCGCCGCGGGTTCTAGTACCCGCAGCGGGGGTAAGAGATCTCCCCTCTCCCCCGGGCAGGGGGTCGGGGTAAGGGGGGATGCACAATTTGGATTTGGTGGAGGATGGGGACTGCGCGATGCTTAAGATCCTCGCTGCGCGCCGCCCTCACCCTAGGTTCTGTCTGCAATCTCATTTCTTTAGGTCGCTTGCCATGCGTCCTGGTTGTTAGACGGAAAAATCACTTCCTTTGATCATGGAGTCTGTGGATGTCGAATGGATGGCTTCCCATTTCGCATGATAATTGCCACAAAGTGCTCGGTCCTTTCTATCACGGCACCAAATCCAAATTATCGGTTGGCGACTTCTTAACCGCCGGGCACCCGTCACACTTTCAAAGCGGTCGGGTTCTTAAGCACGTCTATTTTTCAGCCTTGATGGAGCCTGCCATTTGGGGAGCGGAACTTGCAATGTCGTTCTCTCGGCAAGATGGCCGAGGCTACATATACATCGTTGAACCAACCGGGCCATTTGAAGACGACCCGAATCTGACGAACAAAAAATTCCCTGGAAATCCAACACAGTCCTATCGTACGAGCGACCCACTAAAAATCGTCGGAGAAGTCGAAGACTGGGAAGGGCACTCTGCGGAAGTGCTGCAAAGAATGTTGAACTCATTGGCTGAGCTTAAGCGGCGCGGTCTCGACATTATCGAGGATTAGGTCCTGTCTGACGGGCTGATGACCCTGAGGTGCTGCCGGATCATGGCGAGCTTGACCATGGCCATGTGGTCGACGGCCAACCTGTCGTGGCGGGTTGCGACGGAGCGGCAGCCCTTAATCCAGCCGATGGCGCCCACGTCGGCCCAATGACCGCTCCGTCGATTGGCCGTCAGACAGAACCCAGCCCTCTCCCCGGGGGGAGAGGGGATGTTCGACCGCGGGGAAGAGAGGATCAGCCCAGCAGGCCGATGTCGCCGTAGGCGATGTGGTCGAAGCCCAGCCCATGGACCGGCGAGTTCGCCGACAGGGTGAAGTCGTCGGCACCCGGATTGACGAAGCCCGGGTTCAGGATCACCGAGCCCTTGTCGTAGCCGGCGGACTGCCAAGCCGACAGGTTCCCCCAGGCACCGGTCGACATCACCTGCGGCCAGGCGTCGAACTCCTTCTCGGCGGTGTTCAGGCTGCTGTAGAAGTTGTCGTGGAGGTTGCCGACGCCGGCCGGGCCGTAGATGTGGACGGCGGTGCCCTCGCGGACGTCGATGACGTTGCCGGAGATGTCGTTCCCGCTCATCACCTTGCCCTTCCAGCCGCCCCAGGCGACATCCTGCTGCAGGCCGATCTGGGCGCCGCTGTTGCCGGCGATCACGTTCTCGGTGACGCTGTTGTTCCAGCCGCCATGCAGGAACACGCCGCCGATGTTGTCGTGGACGACGTTGCCCTTCACCGTGGCGCCGCTGGTCCAGTCGTCGAGATAGATGCCCCAGCTCGCCACCTGGCCCGACGGGTTGGTGGCC
>JAFAFA010000067.1 GCA_023423695.1 Pseudomonadota bacterium
CACCAACTCCGCCCGCGTCACGCCGCCATCAGCGCGGCGGCGGACGGCGTGCGCCAATACAACCCTACGCTGAGCACCTCCGCTCGGCGACCAGACCGCTCGTTACCCTGGTGAATAAAGGCGGCTAACACCGCCGGTCGTCGCGTTTGACCAGGCGCACAGTCTCCACCAAAGCCGATGCCACCAGTTCCGCACTGAGCCAGCGGCAGGCGAACCACCAGAAGGTGGAGTGGTCAGGGACACTCAGAGTCTGTCCTGAAAGGTTATTTCCTGGCGAAGCGCCGGAGCATCAGCCGCATCATTGCGATGCGGATGAAGGCGACGGAGGTTCGGAGATAGTGTTCGTAATGGCGTACGAGGCGGCGGCATCGTGTGAGCCATGACAGCGTGCGCTCAACCAGCCACCGCTTCGGGAGCACGACAAAGCCCTTGGCCTGATCGGAGCGTTTGACGATCTCCAACCGCCAGTCGCCGGTGGAACTCACCTTGGCGGCCGCGACCTCCCCCTGATAGCCACCATCGGCGAAGATCACCTGGATGAAGGGGAACAGCGCGCGGGTTGCCTTGGCGAGGACCAGAGCGGTGCCGTCGCGGTCCTGGATATCGGCACGGTGGACAGCGACGTTCAGGAGCAGGCCAAGCGTATCGACGAGGATGTGGTACTTGACGCCTTTGATTTTCTTGCCCGCGTCGTAGCCGACTGGATCCGCCGCAGGCCCCCCTTTTCCGCCGCACGGACGCTTTGGCTGTCCAGCACGGCGGCGGTCGGGCTGGACTCGCGGCCTTCCTGCACGCGGACCCGCTGGTAGAGGTCATGGTGGATGCGCTCCAGCGTTCTCTCCCAGGCCCATAGGTGCAGATAGCCATGCACCGTGCTGCGCGGCGGCAGGTCCTTGGGCAGGTGACGCCATTGGCAACTTGTCTCCAGAACGTACAGCACGCCGTTCAGCACCGCCCGAAGATCGACGCTGCGGTGCCGACCACCGCGCCGAGCCGGTGAGATGAGCGGCTCGACGATCCGCCATTCCTCATCGCTCAGATCGCTCGGGTAGCGCAGCCCGCTGCGATCATGACGGGCTCGTTTCTCTGGCGTCCACATCTTCACCTCCGCCCTGGAGGCGACGTTGAATCACAACTGATTCATTCAATTCAACTTCTTCTCAGACAGGTTCTCAGGAAGCCGAACAGGCGCCGGAGTTGCCCCGAGAGCCGCAGCAGGTCCTACAGGTCACTGTAGTTCAGGTGGAGAGCTCCTTCACAAGCAAAGCGGCGAACAGGCTGGAGGGGCAATAGGCAGTGCAGGTGTGCTTACCCCGATTTACGGGTAACGCACGGTGTGCCACAGCATGGGCCAGGGAGGCATAGCACAGTAGATAGTTTTCCTTGTATCTAGCCGATAATCATCATTCCGTCAAATTTCGAGTTTCCCGACAGATCAACAGTGTCTATAAAAATCACAGCTAGTGTTTTGGAGCGATTGATTTTCTTCAACATTAGATTATTTCTGATTCACGCCTTTGGATTTGAGAAAATCTCCATACTCGTCTATGCACGCATTCACCATTGAGGCTGATCATGGCCCATATTTCTGCCGAGCTACCGACATCAATCTTCCAAGGCGGTATGGTTACCGTTTGTTCAATTGTCAATGCCTCTACAACATGCTTGCCCTTTTCGATGGAATGCACCGCTTTACCTGTCTCTACATTCATTGGCGAATATAGAGATAACTCAAAATCCGCAGTGCTCAGGGCAAAATGGGAGCCTAATATAATCTGTCTTAGATCTCCAACTTTAACCGGTATTGCGCTAATCGCTCTAGCAGTAAATTTAACAATATTTAGATTATTGTTCTCGTTATGAGCATTCAAGCTAATAAGGCAGTTAACATTGATTTTTTCAAGAGCACTGATAACTATATTGTGGAATTCTGATCCAGATTCATTTTCCATTGCTATTTCTGCTCTATTTCCTAGACTATCATCAATAAGTTTTACAACACGTAATAGCTCTCTGGAAGCGTCATCAACCATTCTGTTGGTAAATGATGCTGCAAGCATATCAAGAATATGCAGAGCGTCCTGCTTATTTCCCCCGTCTTCTCGCCATTTAATAGGGATTTCTTGATATGAGTTTGGCGATGAGCTCACTAATAAATGGATACTAGCGCTAATTTTGGAGTGGAGTTGAATGCCTATCTTGTAGACGCCAATCCTACGAATTGGTTCCGATATACGGACATCGGCAGCCGGAATAACAAATCCTAAACGCTCTGCCTCTTTTGCGATGACTTTAGGCGTTATGGAGCCAAACAGAACTCCTGAAGCGTTTGATGGAGTAACAATATGAAGAGTCGCCTGGGAGAGATTTAACGCAGCCTTGTAGCACCTTTGTAGATGTTCCTCTGCTGCTTTCTCAAACTCACTCCTCCTAGCCTCAAAAAGATCAATATTGGGCTGAGTTGCCCGCATCGCCATGCGTTTTGGAAGGAGATAATTCCGCGCATATCCGTTACGAACGTTAACAACTTCTCCGACTTCTCCCAGATTTCGAACTGCTTCAATCAGTATTATTTTGGTCATCGCCGAATCCACCGTATTGCCGAGTCGTATACCAAGAAACTCTAAAGTTTTAGGAGCACTGATGTTGGTCCAACGTATCTGTAAACTAGAGCAGTATAATCCCCACTAATTAAGCATTGATGTCTTGCCTTGGTAAAAGCTGAGAAAATATTGCTATTTTTCCTCAATAATTGATAAAATTTTTCTGTAAAAAGAGTGGTGTTGTTATCTATGACTTCGCATATAGGACCAATTACAACTGGTATTCCACACTCTCCTGCAAAATACTCACTCCAGCTACCTTCTGCATTTTGAGCACCCAAGCGGCTCGCAGAACAGGTGTTAATCATGATTGCAACTAAATGAGGTCCTGGGTTTGAAAAGCGATATCGATCAACTTCAAAATTGTTTGTTAGGCGAATTTTTTTCGGACTGGTATCCGGAAGAGAATGGCATTGAAAATGGGCCCAAGAAGCTATATCTCCCTGGAACAATCTTTCTAGCTCACGATAAGAAGCGTTTAAGTCGTTTTTCAATAGCTCTCCGTGAGGAAGAACTTTTCCCTTGAAGCCAACCTCAAGTGCTTTCTTGACTTTACCAGAGCCATAAGTATCTATCATGTCATCATGGAAGAAGATGGCTTCTGATTTATTGGTAGACCTTTCTCGTGTGCCAGACTGAGCACGAGCAGCTGGACGTCCACCCAATAACTGATCAAAGGGGCCAGAACCCCCAATAGCGGTGGGAAACGTAAGCAACTCCACTGGAATTGGACCTCCCAGCCTATACGTAACCGTACCTTTCGTTTTTGAAATCGCTTTAGCAAGATCCTGGCGATCCTTTTCAGCTGCCTTGCTGTTGTCTTGCTGAAGAAGAAACGAAGTCAAATCCGATCCAAGGGCCTTTAAGTTGTTGATTATTTTATTCTGAGGGAGATCTGCACAAATCTCATTTGCGATTGCTTTTTCCAAGTCGTTTAGCCTAGGCTTTGAGCCTTCCTCGCTAATATAAAAGAAAAATTCGTCACCATTTACATCAAATTCAGTGACTATGCAGCGCCTACCGTTCCAGTACTTTACTCCTAGGTGCACATTGATTGTATTTCTTTGCTTTCTGCGAGCAGTTACGCGAATAGCCGATCCAGAGCTTTGCATATAGAGAAACGGTCCCCTCAGCCGGTATAATTAGGATAAGACTCGACGCATAATCTCATGGCATAAATAGCAATGACCGCCGTTAGCACTACGCCTACGATTTACATAGCAGATTCCGCAAGTGCGCGTTGCTTTCAAAGATAATTCTAAGCGTGTGTTTACTCATTTTTGGAGTATCTGCTTGATTGTGCCTCAGATAGAATCTAATAATTTCCATGAGCGTTTGCGCAATTAATGTTCTCCTATAATCTACTTTACGATGTCACCAAGGCGCTCCGGATTTAACGCAGATCGTGCTCGGCATCCTGCGCGGCTTGAAAAACCACCATACAGCGTAACAGAATTTGGCCGTCACATCCGTGCATATCAAATAGGCATGGGTGACGTACCAAGGCAGGGCACTTCCATTGAACGGAACCAGGACGCGCAAGCGCTCGACGGTGGGAACAAAGGAGGCGTTGAGATCGATCATCAGTCCACGGGCTTTAGGTCTACGACGGCAAGGTAGCAGCTTCGCTTTTGCCGTTCACCAGGATTGTGCGAGCCTTGACTTGCTCCAGTAGGCGCGCGACCTAGCCCGATAGGGCCTGACGCCAACGGCTAAGCTGAACTTTGCGCATTACGCCGGGAAGCAGATGGCGAGAATGAGGCGGTTGAGAATGGGGTCTGGCGGTTTCGCGATCTCCGGGCAATGGTCAGATGATGAGAAAGTCATTTCGCGCCAGAGTTGGAGTCGTACGGCAGCAAGGGCATCATGTGCGCTGGCTCAGCCGAGGGGGCAATGATGCGCTGGCCAACATGGTGCTGATCTGCCAAAACCATCACAGGGCGATTCATCGCATAGACGCTCCCTTCGACTTTGCGGCTGGCGGGTTTCTCGTCGACAACGACATCGAGCACCTCGCGCTGCTGCACCATGAGCTTGCGGCTTGAGTTCTCTTGGTTATGCTGAACCAGCGTTGGGCCTGATCTCCAACCTTCCTGCCGACGAGAAACGCTCAAGCGGCCACTGCATCCATGAGCAAAGGCGGCCTCGTCGAGATCTTGCGATCGCGATAAGGCTCAGCTTAGGCTGGACAATCTTCTGGTCCGCTTGGAGCCGTCCGATGCGCCATTTCACTGAAGCCGCCACCCCTGTCATTGCCAAAGCTGACCAGAAGGACATGTTCGATGATCTCCCCGGGATCATGTATCGGGCATTCACCGCCTCGCATGAGCAAGCCGAGATTGAGTTCTCCAATCGCTTCGGACGCGAGCCGGACTATCCCTACCCGATCGACGTGGACACATGCTGGAGGCTATTCCTGGCCGAGCTCGATGTCCGTTCGGAGAATGCCTGGGAATATGGCGAGGGCGACGAAGGGGCCGAGGAGCACCGGCTGCTCAACGACTTGGTCGAACATTACCGCCAAGCGCACCAAAAGGCACGGCGCGATTACATCGCGACCTTCCTGACCGAGGCAGGGCTAACGCAGAAGGCATTCGCGAGCACCTTGGGTCATACCGAGAACCAAGTGTCGACCTGGAGGAAGGGCTGGTCCTGCGACGAGGACGCCGTGGTCCCGGATTGGCTGATCGTCTGGTGCACGTTGTGGCAGGAGGCCCCCGAGGAGCTCCGCCGCCGGATCACCGAGCAGACGACCGCCGACCAGTGGCTTCCGGAGCATGATCCGCTTCCGAGAAGCTGGGTTGGCCGCTGGAGCGAGTTGCTCCTGGCCCTGCCGCCGGACAGACAGCCGGACATGCTCCACCACATCCGGATGATCGTCGACTGACCGGCCCGGTCGCTTGCCTGCGGCCGAGCAACGCTTTCCCATCTGGCTGGGGCTGGGGATGGAGATGGCGATGAAAGGTCTGAACGAAATCATGGAGTGGGCGGCAAGCCGGTCGAGGGGGCATGCGGCGGGCGCACTGGCCTTCAGCGCCATTCATGCCATCGGTGAGGTTGGCCTGCTCTCGCTGCACCCCCGACACGCCGACACGCTCGTGCAAGACACCGTCGACCATCTGGCCGCAGGCGGCCATCGCCTTGACGAGTGGAGGGCGGCCAGGGTCGTAGCGGCGGTCGTGAGGTGGATGGAAGGGAGCAGGCGGTTTCCCTGGGGCGACGATCCAGCCCGGTACCTGAAGGACTGGAGGGCTTCCTCTGCGCTCCGGGGGCTGGCCGCGGAGTTGCCGGGCACAGGGTTGATGGCGGAAGAGGTGTATGGCGGCGTCTTGGAAAGTGGGAGTGTCAGGAATTCCGTGCTTGGCGGGGTTATCCTAGAACGGAAGGAGACCCGCCATGGCGCGACGCAAAGAGCCTGTTATCCCGGATGCGATCCTCGACCAGCTGCTGGCTGGAGCTGACGCCAAGACGGCCTTCGATCAGAACGGCTTGCTTGACCAGCTGAAAAAGGCGCTGACGGAGCGAGCCTTGAAGGCGGAGCTGGATCATCACCTGGCCGGTGACGAGAGCGGCAACCGTCGCAACGGCTACGGCCACAAGACGGTGCTGACCGAAGGTGGCTCGATGGGCCTGTCGATCCCCCGCGACCGGACGGGGACGTTCGATCCGGCGCTGATCGGCAAGTACCAACGCCGGTTTCCCGGCTTCGACGAGAAGATCGTGTCGATGTATGCGCGGGGCATGTCGACACGGGAGATCACCGGGCACCTGCGGGAGCTCTACGGCATCGAGGTGTCGGCCGACCTGATCTCCACGGTGACAGATGCGGTGATCGAGGAGGTGACGACGTGGCAGAACCGGCCTCTGGAGGCGATCTACCCGCTGGTGTTCCTCGATGCCATCCGGGTCAAGATCCGCGACGAAGGTCTGGTGCGCAACAAGGCCATCCATGTTGCTATCGGCGTGCGGGCCGACGGCGCCAAGGAGGTGCTGGGGCTGTGGATCGAACAGAACGAAGGCGCCAAGTTCTGGCTGCGCGTGCTGAACGAACTGAAGAACCGCGGCGTGGAGGACATCCTGCTGGCGGTGGTCGACGGACTGAAGGGCTTTCCCGAGGCGATCGCCGCCGCCTATCCGGAGACGATTGTCCAGACCTGCATCGTTCACACGATCCGAACGCAATCCATCATTGGAGGCCGCGAGCGGGTCACGTCCAAGCGGCGGTTCGCGCAACGGGATGACATGGCGGATCTCCAGGCTGTTCTCGTGGACGATGACGCGCTCGACGACGAGCTGCAAGATCGCCTGCCGCTCCTGGAAGGAGGCCTCATCAAGACGACCACGGATTCTCTCGCAGAACGCCTCCAGGTCGGCCAGCACCTCTTGAGCCTGCGCGCGATGTTGGGCGAGCACCCGCCGTTGCTCCAATTGCCTTTCCAAGTCGTGGCGCTGCTCAGAAAGCCGCCTACGACGGTCAGTCAGCTCGCCCAGTTCGATGACCTCAGCTTGGTAGGCATCGAGTAGCCGGTCCTCGGCTCGGGCAATCCGTTCCAGACGACCGCGCAGGCCACGCTCAACGATCTCCTCGCGAGTGGCATCCCGATCCGGATCCTTGGCCAAACGGCGAAACTCAGCGATCAGTCGCTCAGGGTCGCCGAGCAGACCACGGACATGAGCCCATACGGCCTGTTCCAGCTCCTCGCCCCATACCGGAGCACGGGGGCAGGGAGTTTCGCGTGCCCGCAGGACGGTATCCTTGCCAGAACAGGCATAGAGATGTCGATCGCCTGAAGCCATCCGCCTGGTGACGCCGAACATGGCGAGACCGCACGTTCCACAGGTCAGCAGGCACCGCAGCAGGTAATCGTGTCGTTTGTTATTCAGGAATGATAGGGCGGCGTTTCTTGTCAGTTGTTCCTGCGCACGGTCCCAAGTGTCTTGATCAACCAGTGCTGGAACCGGGATGGCGATCCACTGGTCCTTTGGCCTCAATCGGCGGTGCCCTTTACCGTGGTAGTTGGGCTTGCGGCTCCGAGGTTTCTGAGCCGGAACATACTCGTAGCGGTTCGCGTAGGCAGTGCCAGCGTAAAACGGATCGGCGAGAATGTGATGCACCGTCGAGGACGACCATGAGCGGTGACCACACCGCGGGAACCACGGCCCCAGGTTCAGGCGCTTGATGATTTGGCGCACGGTCATGCGCTCCTCGACCAGCCAGCCATACAGCAGGCGCACGAGTTCGGCCTCGGCTTCATCGACAACCAAGCGACCGCCGCCCTCTTGGGAACACGGTAGATAGCGGTAGCCGTATGGCGGGCGCACGCCGAGGAACTGACCGGCCCGGGCCTTCTGGAGCTTGCCACGACGGAACCGTTCACCGAGCAGGGCGCGCTCATACTCGGCGACGGCGCCCTGGATCTGGAGCAGGAGCTGGTCGCCGGGATCGTCCGAGATGGCGCGGTTGCAAAAAGCGATAATGCAGCCGACGCGCCGGAACTCCTCAAGCACGAGTACTTGGTAGGCGTAGCGGCGAGCGAGGCGGTCGGGGGCAAGAACGCCAACGATGTCGACCTCGCGATCGCGCACGGCGTCGCGCAGTGCATCCAGACCAGGGCGGTCGAGACGGGCCCCACTGTAGCCTTCGTCACGGAAGACATGGGCCTCATTCAGGTCGTGTCCTGCGTTGTGGGCCCAGGCGCGCAAGGCGTCGAGTTGGCTGTCGATGGTTTGCTGGCGCTCCTGGCGCTCGGTCGAGACGCGGGCGTAGACGGCGGCGCGCATGGCGGTTCTCCCTCGGTCATGGGAACGGGATCAAGCAAGCTGCGGTAGGCGAGGTCGAGGCGCTCTGGTCCACCTCGGGTGCGGACAAAAACCGACCGCACGGACCAGCACCGTGCTGGCGGGCATGGCTCTCGGGGCATCGGGCACCTTCCTGGAGAAGTGCCCCGATCAACAGCCACGCTCGACGGCTACCGGGGGCGGCGCCCCCTCGTCCCGGAGATGCTCGCCCAATGGAACTCAAGGGAGATGGTGAAGCGGACCCGGTCGATTGCGTTCGGACCGTGCATCTGCTTCGTCACAGCATGGAGTTCGCGTCCTGGAAGGATCGCAAGGCCATCGCCGCCGCGCTGAAGACGGTCTACGACGCCGTCGACGACAAGGCCGCCGAGGCGGCCCTGACCACCTTCGAAGACGGGCCCTGGGGCGAAAAGTATGCGGCCATCGGCAAGGCGTGGCGGCGGGCGTGGCAGGAAGTCATCCCCTTCTTTGCCTTCCCCCGCGAAGTCCGGCGCATCCTTTACACAACGAATTCCATAGAGGCTCTCAACTCGAAGCTGCGCCGGGCGGTGCGGGCCAGGGGGCATTTCCCCAATGACGAGGCCGCCCTGAAGCTGCTGTTTCTCGTCTTGAACCGTGCCGAGAAAGACTGGAAAATGCCGCCGCGGGAGTGGACGGCGGCGAAGGCACAGATGGCCGTCATCTTCGGAGAGCGCTTCGCAAAGGCGATGAACGCCTGATACTCAACAGGCCCCGCCAAGCACGGAATTCCTGACACTCCTTGGAAAGTGGGACCTGCTGGCTGGCCTATCAGGCAGTAAGGTCGGATACGACGTTCTGGTCCACGCTGTCCCAGGATGCGACGGACGCAATTTCCTTTGATGCCGCCTGCTATCTCGCCTCCGCGGGGAGCGGCAGCGGCATGTCTCCGAGGCAGCGCCTGAACGCCTTGATGCTGCTTTCGAGCCTCAATCCGAAGATTCTCCCCCTCGCGGACTCCGTCAGGCAGTCGACGACGCTGGTGGCTCCTCCGCGCCCTGCCGAGGAGCCAGCTGGCCATTCCACTCCGGCAGTTGCTGTGTCGCTTTGAGCATCAGCCGCTTGGCGGCCACAGCCTCCAGGACCGGTCCGGAGCCGACCAAGCCATCAAGTACCGCATCCACCGGCAACGACGCCGCCGCCTCGCGGCCGAACCGGCGCGCCAGGACATCGCCGCCTCGCAGATACGCCCGCTCCCACCAGTCTGTAATCCGGTCGCCGCACCGGTCCAGCAGATCGGCCGAGACGAGGCGGTCTGCTTTCCGGTGCCGGTTCACGCGCGCATCGGCAGGCATCAAGTTCCAGAGGTCGGCATTCGGCCATGCGGAGAACGGCAGGCAGTGGTCGATGTCCAGGCCTTCCTGCCGCAGTTTCCGGCCTGTCCACACGCAATAGACCGGCTGCCTGGCATCGAACATGGCGGCGGTGAGGCGCCGGACCTCGGCTGTGCCGCGCTGGGGGTCGAGCCAAGCGAGGGCCTCGGCGATATGGCCTTCAGGCACGGAACGGCCTTGGCGGGCAAGGTACTGCTGCATCAGCCGCGTCCATTCCATGGTTAGCGCGGGCTCGATCCAGGTGTTCAGTCGGGTCAGGGCGTGCCAGACATTCAGCGGGATCTGGAAGTCGCCTACTGACCACAGATAGGCGGCGTCCAGCACCAGCCGTTCGCCAAGGCGCGGGCCGCGCCGGAGCACGGCGCCGAACACCTGCCGGTCGCTTCCGGGGTAGGTGATGTAATGCGCGGGCATCTCGGCAATCGTTCTCGCCGCATCCCTGATGGCTCCGGCCAGCGCCTGGCCAGCGTCGCCCAGGAACTCTGCGCCGACCCGGAGTTCGGGCGGCGCGGTGCCAGCGAGCCGTCGGAAGGGTTCCTTGACGAAGCCCAGCCCGCCCCCGCTCCGGCTGGTCGGCGCCTGCGGCAGGTCGGCCGCGACCAGCGGCAGGAACATCCTGATCCAGTAAAGAGCGATTAGCCCGAGCGGGAGAACCACACCATCATCGCCGTCGGCCATGGCAAGGCCAGGAGAGGCATCCGCCGCCCGCGCGACGACGCGCAATAGGGCCAGCTTATAGCTGCTGGATTTCGCGTCATTGAGGACGATGTGCCGGATCAGCGGCAACGCGCCGGTGCCGTCGTCCGCCAACTGGACAACGACGGTCTCCCAACTGACGTCCGACCGGCCAAGGCGATCTGGCATCTTGATGCCCCGGCTGACCATTGCGCCATGCTCGGCCGCGAGACCCTCGATCTCCGCGCGGTTGACGGGGAGCATCGGCCGTTCCGGATCGCTCGGCCCATGCCGCAAGCTGACGATCATCCGGCCACCCGGCTTCAGCAGCGTCACCAGTTTCCGGAAGGCACGCCGCCGGTCGGCCGGGTGAATGTGCATCCATACGGCGGCCAGCAGGATGAGATCGAACACCATGCCGGTGCGGTGGACCCGCTCCAGGCCGGGCAACCTATCATCCATCCACTGGATCCCGGTTGCCGTGTGCCTGCGGGCGGCCTCCTCACGCATGCCCGCGGCGGGCTCGACGGCGACGACGGAATGACCACGACCTGCCAGCCAAGCCGCGTCGCGGCCGGATCCGGCGCCGACATCCAGTACGGCTGACGGCTGGGACGGCATCAGGTCGAGGACGTCGGCGTAGAGCTCCTCGAAGGCGACGGTCTCGTACTGGGCGACGAACTCCTGGGCGCGCCGCGAGTATGCCGCCACGGTGTCCCCGTTCAGCGTCGTATCGAGATGCTCCGGTGCTGTCGGGTGAGGATCGGTCATGACCAAACACTGCCGTGCTGGCAAGGAAAGTGGGACCCGCCTCGACACCAATGCCGAGACGCGGGACCATCCGGCTCGCCGCAGCCGACGGAAAGCAGGTGCCGGATCATGCCGCCTTAGCCCGCGCCGAAGACAGCTTCGAGCGGAGCCCCCGCCACAGGCGCATCGCCGATCTCACCTTGATGAAGAGGCCGATCAAGAACGATATCGCGCCGAGGATGGCGGCGATCAGGGCCAATATCAGCTTTGCGGTGATCTTCACGATATGGGCCATCGCAGAAAACACACGCTTCCCAGCAAGGCGGAATGCGCCGCTTACCGGCTTTCCCAGGGCTTTTGCCGCACGTTCTGCATCTTGGAGTTCTTTCACGTTGTCGACATGGCGCAGGATGGCAAGCGTCCTGGAAGGCGACGTCACCCTGCTGACCTGGGTTACCGAGGCGAGTACGCTCTGAACCTCCGTCGTGTCGACACGGGCGGCGTGGGTGCGGGCGGCTCTCGCCAGATCGTCGACGCGGTACCAGGGAATCCCAGCCACCGATTGCCGAAACGCCGACGTTTTGACGGCCCGCGCGACAATCCAGGAAAGCTCGTCCTGGAACCGGGCGGTCAGCTTGCCGGACTTCCTTGCCAGCTTGGCCAGGGAGAGGCCCGTTTTGATCGGCAGGGCGCCTCCCGCCGTAACCACAGTCGCCGCTGACATCGACACCCCAGCTATCGACAGCCCCAGTACCAGATCATCGACCGGCTCGTCCCTGACGATGCGCGACGCCTGTTCCGTCAGGTCACGAATGTCGCCGACCACCGTCAAATCCGAGGCGATCGCTGCGGCCATTCCAACAGTCCCCTCCCCTTCGCCGGTCACGAACCCCATCGCGGCCCGCCGGATGTTCCTTTCCGCAGCCCGCAGGCCCGAGTTCTCGTCCGCAAAACGGGTGCGCAGCGCGGGGTCGACCGGCACCTGGAGGAGATCGGCGACGTCGAGATAGTCTTCGGCCTCCTCAGGTGCGTCACGGTCCAACGCCGACGCGATCTGCTGCTCGAGGCGCTCCTTGGGAGCGACCTGCTTCAGCATGGTAATGAGAGCGTCCCGTACATCGGCGTCGGTCGGAACGGTGTCGCTCAGCGAGACGGTAAACGGCGTCACGATTATGGCGACCGAAAGCCCGGCGACCATCATTCGGCGCGCCAGCCGGGCCGTGGCCGCCAAGGCCATTTGCGAGCGGCCATCTGAGTTGGCGGGAACTACGGTTGGAAACCGGCTCATTGGACGACAACCGTGGAAAGCAGTGAGGCTGGCGTCATGGCTACGCAGCCTTCCTGAACCGCTCGAACCGAACTGCAAGCCGGTCAGGATCGGGCTTCATCAGGTCCTCGCGCGGCATTCGGATCAGTTGTCCCTTCAATGCTTTCAGGCCGAGCTCCAGCATCGGTCCGTCATGCTGCTCGAGCAGGCGTTCGGAGATGTGGATGCGATGGTCGGGGTCGATGCCAATCAAATCCGCATCGTAGGCGGCGTGATGCAGTTTCGACATGCAAATGCCATTGCGGATGTCCGGCTGCCCACGCTCGACGTCGCCGTCGGGAATGATGTGGGCGGCGTCCACCAGCCGCACTTCGGGGAGACCCGTCAGCGCACACCGGCCGCCATAGGCCGCCACCACGCGCTCCCGGAACGCCGACTGGTGCAGCCGTTGCTTGACTTGCCTCAGGGCGTACCGCCGCTCGTCCGGATTTGGCGGCGTCCAGAGGGTGGCGGTGTCTGCGATAGGCTTGGGGGCGAGCTTCACGGACAGCGATCGGGGATCCCACTCCACGACATAGGACGGGAAGATCGGCTCGTAGGAGCCTGGGGAGACGCCGTAGAAATAGATGAGCGGAAGCTGCTGCTCCATGGCGTCCCGAAGCAGCCGATTCTGAGTGTCGTCCGGGTTCGATCCCTTGAAGGCATAGTCGAGCGTGTCGGTGGCAGTCCGCAGCTTCGAATCAGACTCCAACTGGTCATGATACCAGACCCGGCCGCCGGGCTTCGGCACCACGGTCTTCACACTCAGCACACCCTGCATCTGGCGCGGCTTGAAGATCCCTTGGGCGGCGCTGGCGAACAGGATGTGCTCCTGACCCCAGCTGAAACCCTGCTGGATGGCGCTCCAAGGCAATGCGCTCCCGTGGAGCGGCGCCAAGAGGCGCAGGCGCTCGAAGGCGGCTAACCGGTATGAAGCGTCCGGATCGTTCATCAGTCCTTTGGCGTCGGGAGCCTGAGGGCAAAGTAGCAGCTTCGTCTTTGTCGTTCACTCGGATTGTGCGAACACTGACCTGCTCTCGCTCGGGATGCGGCCCGTGTCAATGCAGGCGAGAAACTTAGCCCCAATGTTGCTTGCTGCACTGGTATCGCTGCCCCCTGATTGTAGAGAACTCGGGGGTCCTCGCAGTTGTACGTTTGGGCGTACCGGAGAGTACAGGAATGGCGGTATGTTGGATCGTTTTCACCAAGTGACCAACGGGGAACGGTGCATCCACGCATCGTCACGCACTTGGTCCAGAACAAAGCGCGCAACATCTGATCGCGATATCGTTCCGCCGTGGAAGCTGGACAGATCCGTGAGCGTGCGGATCGTATCGCGGCTCGGTTTGCTGTTCAGAATAGAGGGGCGAACGAGAACCCACTCGAGTCCGCTGCCTCTGACGATGGCCTCCTGCCGGTCCTTGTCGGCGTACACCTTGCGCAGGAAAAGCGGGAATATCAGGTTGTCGAACAGAAAGCCGCCATGCCCGGCACTGTCACCGGCGCCGATCCCCGTGATGCAGACCAGACGTGGGATACGCTCGATCCTCATCGCGTTCACGAGTAAGCGTGTCGCAGTCGAGAGAAGCCTCACCTCGCTGAACGGGCTGGCCGGTGTCCCAAGGGCACTGACGACGGCATCCCGGCCTTCGAGCGCCTGTCGCAAAGCAAACTCATCGCGGGCGTCACCGACGACAAGTCTCACCCCCTTGAGAGAACTCGCCTTCTCGGGAGACCGCACGAGCGCGGTGACGTCGTATCCTCGTGCCAGCGCCTGATCGACGATCAGGCGGCCGGTGCCGCCGGTGGCCCCAAGGACCAGTATCCTTGGTTGGGTGGTCCGGATGTCGTAAGGTACGGAGTTCTGCATGGTCGCGACCTCGAAAAGCGGTACGCCCCCCAGGTGGGCGTACCGTCGTTTTGGATTCTTGTGGTGATCAGAGCCTGTCATCCGCGACCAGGTCGCGGGTTCGCTTCAGCGTCGAAAGCAATGCGCTTCTGTAGCCCTGGTCTCCGTTCATCCACGCCTGTTCGGCCTGCTCCTCGGAGCAGTTCGGCTCCTTGCCGCGCAGGCCGAGATAACAATAGAACCGGAGGTGAAGGGCGCCCGCGTCGTCCTCGAACAACTCGTTGACGATGGCACCTTCGCGCGGACCAGTGGCCTGGAAGAAAGTCACCTTCGTCTCGGGCTCGAAGGTGATGATCTCCCGCAGATCGTCGCCCGCGATCGTGGCTTCACGCACGATGTGCGTTGAACTCTCTTCCACGACCTCGCAACGGGTGCAGAGATTCGGCGGGAGAAACAGGCGGGCGTCGCGGGCCTTGAGGACCAAGCCTTGCCATGCCTGCGCTCGCGTCAGCGGGGCCTCACCTTCCGGGTTCACCAGAACAGTGGCAGTCGAATAGATCATGGTGGAATTCCTTGATGCGGTTGAGTTTCGCACTCGCCCTCAGGGCGAAGTCGCGATCTCGGCGGCGAAATCGCGATAGGAGCGCAGGGGACGGCCGAGGAGCGAGGTCAGGCGCTCGACGTCGCCGGTGTCGGGGATCATCCCCTCGGTGAGAAAACGTTCGCTCATCAACCGCATGTCGAAAGCCATCCAACTCGGCATGAACTGCCTGAGGTTCTGCTCGAACGCGCCGGTGTCATCGCCGCCATAGTTGATCGCACGACCCAGCACCTCCGACCAGACGGCGGCGGCATCCACACCGGTCAGCGTATCCGGTCCGACGAGATTGATCCGGTCGAGCGGAAGCGGCCCCGCGGCCTGTTCGCGGCGGATCAGTTCGATGGCTGCGATCTCGCCGATATCGCGTGCATCGATCATCGCGAGCCCCTTGCCGCCGATCGGCATCGGGTAGACGCCGTATCCGAGCACGACATCCTTGATCGTGAGATCATTGTTCATGAAGTAGGCAGGGCGCAGGATGGTGGCGTTGAAGCCCATTTGCTCGATCATCCGCTCGACACCGAACTTGCCCGCGAAGTGCGGCACGTTCACGTAGCGGTCGCTGTGGATCACCGACAGGTAGACGACCCGTTCGACCCCCGCCTCACGGGCCAGATTGAGCGCGATCAGCGCCTGCGTGAATTCATCAGGCACCACGGCATTGAGAAGGAACAGGGTGGAAACACCTGCGAAGGCGCCACGTAGCGCGTCGACGTCCAGCAAGTCGCTCTGCACGACGCTGACGCCCGCCGGGAGGTTGGCCTTCGCAGGATCGCGGACGAGAGCGCGGACATCGGCATGGCGCTTCACGAGTTGATCGACAACGTGGCGGCCAACGATGCCGGTTGCACCGGTTACGAGGATGGTCATGTGGGGTCACTCCGGTTTGGGTCAGAAGTCATCCCCAAGATTAGTGATCCATATCGCAGCCGATAGGCGGTATATTTGGACAGACCGTCTTATTGGTGGAACACATGGATCTGCTTGCTCTCGCCGATTTCAATCTCGTTGCCCGGCATGGGGGCTTCGGACGAGCGGCACGCGCCGCGGGGCGACCGAAGGCAACCCTGTCCCGACGTGTCTCGGAACTGGAGGCGGCTCTCGACCTGCGCCTGTTCGAGCGTGGAGCGCGTGCTCTCAAGCTCACCCAGGAAGGTCGGGCGCTCTTCGAGCGAACAGGGGCCTTGCTCACCGAACTCGACGAGACGGCGGCAGCGATCGCCTCGGGCGGAGACAGGGTGCGAGGCCGCTTGCGGATCAGCGCGCCGCTGCTCTTCTCCCAGACGGCTATGGGGAAGCTGGCCGCCGGGTTCGCTCTTAAATATCCAGAGGTTCGGCTAGAGGTGACGACGGAGGATCGAACCGTCGACATGGTGGAGGAGGGTTACGACCTCGTGATCCGGGTCAATCCGGATCCGGATGAAAGCCTCGTTGGGCGGGTCTTCCTGCGTGATCGGTTGGTGGTGGTCGCGAGCCCGGGCATGGTTCGACCATTTGACGATCTGCCGGTTCCGGCCGTGGTGCGCGGGGTGAGCGACCGGAATGCCGCCTGGGCCGTCAGAACAGCAGAGGGACGATTGAGCATAGCGATCGATCCAGTCCTTTCCCTATCGTCACTCGTCATGGTCCGCGACGCGGTCCGGGCAGGCGTCGGCATCGGGCGCCTTCCAGTGTCACTGGTAAACCACGATCTGACCGCTGGAACGCTGGTGGATTGGGGCGATGTGGAAGGGCCGGATATCGCCCTGTGGACACTCTATCCGTCCCGGCGGCTCCTGAGCGCCCGGGTATCCGCCTTCCTAGACTATTTGGCGGAAGCCTTCCCCATGGGAACACCGGACGAACTGGCGGCCTACATCGGGAAATAACGGAGCCAATGGACCGAAGCCTTCCGTTCCTTCCTCAGCTTCCTGCTTGACGGCCATGGCGGTCCCAAGCGGGTCTTGGACCGCAACCGGCCGCCCCGCCGCTTGTTCTGGGAAACGGCGTCCTTTGTCCCCACGCTGCATGCCATCGGAGACGTCGATGTTCGAAGGCTTCCGTCTTGAGATGATGGACCTGCCAGAGGCTACCTTGCGTGTGCGCCATGCCGGGAATGGGCCGCCGGTGCTCCTTCTCCATGGGCATCCCCGCACCCACGCCACATGGCACCGCGTCGCCCCGCTGCTCGTTGCGCATCACACCGTCGTCTGCCCGGACCTTCGTGGCTTCGGCCAGTCGTCGAAGCCCGCCGATACGCCGGATCATGAAGGATCGTCCAAGCGAGCCAAGGCCCGTGACTGCGTGGCACTGATGCGTCACCTCGGCTTCGACCGCTTCGCCATCGTCGGGCATGACCGGGGTTCGTACACGGCCTTTCGCACGGCGATGGACCATCCTGGGACCATCACGCATCTGGCCGTGCTGGACGGCGTTCCCATCGCAGAGGCCCTGGGACGTTGCGATGCCCGCTTCGCTCAGGCTTGGTGGCATTGGTTCTTCTATGGCCAGCCGGACAAGCCGGAGCGGGCGATCCTTGCCGATCCAGACGCTTGGTACGGCGGCTCGCCTGACGCGATGGGGGCCGAAGCCTATGTCGACTACCGGGCGGCCATCCACGACCCGGAAACGATCCACGGCATGATGGAGGATTACCGCGCTGGCCTCGGCATCGACCGGGAGCATGACGAAGCAGACCGGCAGGCGGGGCAGACCCTCGCCTGCCCGACCCTCGCTCTATGGTCGCTGCGCGATGACCTCGAGGCGCTCTATGGCGATGTCCTCTCGGTATGGCGGCCCTGGGCACCCGATCTGCGTGGTCGAGGCCTGGATTGCGGTCATCACATAGCCGAGGAGGCGCCGGAGGAGCTTGCCCGAGAACTCTTGGCGTTCCTGGCGACGGAGAGTAGATGATAGTTCGACAGGCCAGACCGAGGGAGCGAAGCATCGCCTTATCAGGCCCAAACAGCAGGCGAGTTACGCCTCAACAGGTCGCGGACAAGGCGTTCAGGCATAGTTTAAAGCCGCATTGAGCGTCCGGAAGCTCAATAAAGCCAACGGAGCGGCTTGAACGTGGCAGTTCTGGAGCGAAATCCTGGCGCGAACGGCAACATTTGGGCTGATTTCCGCAATCTAAGCCGAGTGCATACAGGTATATTCGCACAATCCATCATCCACCCCCCTCGTCTTGCCTGCCTGATCAGGCCGCCGGAGATCCAGCAGCGGCCAACGACTGCTTGATCGTCAACGGTGACCAGGGCAGCCGCTCCATGGTGTTGGCGCCCCGTACCCACACGTCGGCAATGACGGGCTGGTATGAGCTCCATCCGCTGGGGTGCGGCGTGTAGGCCAGGAAGAGGGTTCCGTCGCAATGGTGGGACGCCTCGTGGACGAAGCGATTGAAGGCTACGGGAGGGTTTCCCCGGCGTGTCTGGGTGATCAGTAGCTTGTAGGGGGCCGAGCCGAAGACGAGCTTGCCGAGATCATGGGCGACGAGCTTGGAGTTCACGTCGAACTCCGACTCGACCAGCCAGACCGGCCGCCCGATGATGGTAACGGGCGCGCCCTTTCCCGGCGTCTTGGTGGTCACGCCTAATTCGGCCGCCACCATGTCGTAGAGGAACTCCCGCCTGCCGTAGAGCGCGGTGTTATTGGTGTCCGGCCCTTCGCCGTGGGATAGTATCGTGAGATCGGGATTTTCCGCTGCGAAAGCACGGTGCAGCGCTTTGATCCAAGCCCCCTCAAAGCCGATAAGCGGGCGTTCGGGATAGTTGGTGGCCTCTAAACAGGCACGGCTCAGGACTCGCCGCAGCATTTCCGAGCCGGTTTCCGGCGGGTGATCGGGATGGCCGAACATGATCGGTCCTCCGATAATTTGATTCCTGCTGCCCGCAAAGGTAGCCGCCTGGCGATTGCTTGTCGATAGGCGTCTTCGATCTGAGATTGTCGGCTTGCTTGCCGTGTCTGTGCTTGGCCCTTGCGCTGAAGTACATACGCAACGGAGTGTCTGAAGCGCACCAGTAGGTCTACGTGTCTGTCCGGCTGTCCTTCGTCTCATGGTGCCGCGCTGGTGGATCGGTAGGAAGGGTGCGCCAGGAGGCGATGCCCCTGACCGCCTGCAAGGCGCTGGCGTTGTCAGCGATGTGGACATGGCGGCGCAGTTCCACCACGGCGGGCCATTCGCCCTGCTCATGGAAGACCCGCTGCACGGCTTCCGCCATCTCCCTGCTTACGACGAACACCAGCAGACCCCGCAAAAATAAACGCCTGGACAATGAACAGGCCCCGGCAGCCAAGCAAGCGACCTTTCAGCGTGCGCACGGCGGGAAGCAGGAAATTCCTGAATGACCAGAGCGACGCCTTTCGATAGCATCAGGTAGTTACCTTTCCCTCATGAGTAGGCGCATGACTCTTCCATCCGTGGTGCTCCGGAGCTTTCGCCAGATCGCCCTGGTGACACTGCTGGTGCCTTTGGCCGGTCACGCAACCCTCGCGGCCGAAGTCTCCGTGATCGCTGGAGACCGGATCGAGGTGCAGGGGCGGGACATCCATCTCTGGGGCGTCCGGGCACCAGAGGCCGATGCCCTGTGCCATGGAAATGGCCAGGGGGAGCCCTGCGCCAGGGTATCCCGCCGCCTACTCCAGGCGCTCATCGGCAACGTTGATGTCATCTGTATCGTAAAGGACGGCAGCCCAGACAAGCCGGTCAGCGCCCAATGCTCGGTCGACGGCGCTGACCTCGGCCACCTGATGATCACCTCGGGATGGGCGATGGACGACCAGGCCGAGAGCGCCGGGTTCTACGAACTCCAGGAACAGGCCGCGCGCACCGAACGGGTGGGGATGTGGAAGTATCGGTGAGGCCAGCATCTGTTCAGCCGTCGATTGGGATCCTGGTCTCGTACTTGACCCGGCTGATCACCGTCAGGGTGATGAACCGCTTGACCAACGGGCTGGCATAGAGCGTTGCCCGGGCGAACTTTTCGAACTCGCTCATGTTCCTGACGCAGACCACCAGCACATAGTCGGTCGACCCGGTCACCAGATAGCACTGCATCACGCAGTCCTGGGCGTGGATGGTCTTCTCGAAGGCATCCATCAGCACCCGGTCGTCGCCCTTGAGCTCGACGGTCACGATCAGCTGGATGTGGCTGCCGAGCTTGCTGGGATCGACGATCGAGACATCCTTGGCGATCACCCCGGCCTCGCGCAACCGGCGGACCCGGCGCAGACAGGTCGGCGGCGACACCGCAACCGCGTCGGCAAGCTCCAGGTTCGTGATCTGGCTGTTCCCCTGAAGCAGGTTGATGATCTTCCGGTCTATCTGGTCGAGTTCGATGTCAGACATGGGGCGAATGCTCGTTTAAGGCGATTTCACACTTATGAATGTCGCACTCTGCGTCGTCAATTTTTCCATCGTGACAAACCGGGTGGCAGAATTAGAAATTTCATACCGTCCAGATGGCGCTACAGTCTGCTCATCACGACGCAATGAACTGCGCCGCGGCGCAAACAGCTTCCCGATAGTAGCTAATTATCCCCGTTAGACCGGGGACACTCACCTAAACACCAACAATAGAAACTGACCCATTCAGCGAAGAGGTTTCGAATGCCCGGAGATGTGATCTCTCGGTTTGCCTCCGTGCGCCTTGGCACCAGGGGAACTCAGCAAAAGGAATACGGTTGCGGCCAAGTCAGCGGCCATCACGGCGAGATCCTCCAAGGGGTCTTCCCGGACGATGCAGGCCGCCTGCACCGCGGTCTGGTCACGCTCCCGTGCAACATCGTTTCATCCACCGCCGTCTTCCGCCCGGCACCGGGAAATCTGGTCACCGTCCCGGACGACAAGCTCAAGGCGGCCGAGGCCGCGCGGCTGACGCTGGACAGCCTGGGCCTGCATGACCAGGGCGGCCACCTGACAGTGGAAAGCAGCATCCCGGTCGGCCTCGGCATGGGGTCCTCAACCGCCGACGTGGTGGCCGCCATCCGCGCCGTCGCTGATGCCCATGGCGCGGCCCTCGCCGCCGACGAGGTCGCCCGGCTGGCGGTGCGGGCCGAGACGGCCAGCGACAGCATCATGCACAGCGACCTCGCAGTGCTCTTCGCCCAGCGTGAGGGCATTGTGCTGGAGCATCTCGGCCCCGCCCTGCCGCCGCTGGAGGTCCTCAGCGTCAACACGGCTCCCGGCGCCCTTGTGGACACCGTGAAGCAGCCTCCCGCCGACTACGACGAGTGGGAGATCCAGGCGTTCCGGCCGCTGCGCGGCATGCTGCGGCGGGCGATCCGCACCGGCGACGCGGCTCTGCTCGGCCGAGTCGCCACGGCCAGCGCCCGCATCTCCCAGCGCCACCTGCCCAAGTCCGCCTTCGAGGAGATCAACGCCATCGCGACCTCCGCCGGGGCGCTCGGCATCCAGGTAGCCCACAGCGGCACAGTCGTCGGCCTGCTCTTCGACCCCCGCAACCCGGCCACGGTCCGCCGGGTCGCCGAGGCGGCCGCCAAGCTCGACGACATCGGCCTGCCCCCCGCTCTCCATTTCCGCACCGATGCCACCGAGGTCCGCCATGTCGCTTGAGATGACGATGTCCCAGCCCCTGTTCCGCGAGTCCCGCGGCTTTCCCGATTATGAACTCCCCCGATTGGTGCGGCTGACAGACAACCTGCATGGCGCCGCCTTCTTCCTGATGAAGCTGCTTCCGGCCCGGCACATGCTGGACCGTGCGGCGGCCGACGGACGCCTGAAGCCCGGCGGCACCATCTGCGAGACGACGTCGGGGACCTTCGGGTTGGCGCTCGCCATGCTGGCGGCGGTGCGCGGCTACAAGCTCATCCTGGTCAGCGACCCGGCCATTGACGAGCACCTGTACAAGCGCCTGTTGGAACTGGGCGTCACGCTGGAGATCGTCGAGAAGCCTTATGAGGTCGGCGGCTTCCAGACCGCCCGCCTCGACCGGCTGCGCGCCGCGCTGGAGGCCAACCCGGGCAGCTTCTGCCCGTCCCAGTATAGCAACGCCGACAACCCGCGCGCCTACGCCGAGGTGGCCGAGCAAATCGCCGAACGCCTCGGTCATGTCGACTGCCTGGTTGGCACTGTCGGCTCCGGCGGCTCGATGTCGGGCATCGCCCGCTTCCTGCGCCACCTCAACCCCGATCTCCACGTCATCGGCGTCGACACCCCCAACAGCGTCGTCTTCGGCCAGCCCGACGGCAAGCGGCTGCTGCGCGGCCTCGGCAACAGCCTGGTGCCACCGAACGTCGACCACCGCCAGTTCGACGAGATCCATTGGGTGGGTGCTGCCGAGGCGTTCCTGGCCACCCGCCGCCTGCACCAGCACCATGCGCTCTACCAGGGCGGCACCAGCGGGGCAGCGTATTTGGTGGCCGACTGGTGGGCGCGCACCCATCCCGACCGCAAGGTAGTGACGCTGTTCCCCGACGAGGGCCACCGCTACGTCGCCACCATCTACAATGACGACTGGCTCGCAGCGCTGCCGGGCTGGACCGGCGTGCTGCCCGAAGCCCCGCAGCCGGTGGCGCATCCCAGCGACGTCCGGCCCAGCTGGAGCAGCTTCCGCTGGGACCGCCGGACGCTGGACGAGGTGCTGGCGGCAGGCACCCCGGTGGCGCGCGACCTCGCGGAGGCCGCGTGATGCCGCGCCTCCTGCTGTTCATCGAGAGCAACACGTCCGGTACCGGCCGCCTATTCGCCCGCACTGCCCGCGACCTTGGTTTCGAGCCGGTGCTGATCAGCCGCCAGCCCGGGCGCTATCCCTATGTCGCCGAAGACGCCATCCGCAGCATCGAGGCGAACACGGCGGACCTGACCGTCCTGCGCTCGCTGGTGCAGCAACTGGCGCGCAGCGAGGGGGTGGCCGGAATCACCTCCAGTTCGGAGTATTTCATCGCCACCGCCGCCCGCCTGGCCGCCGACCTCGGCCTACCGGGACCAGATGCTGACGCAGTGGCCGCCTGCCGCAACAAGGCGACCCAGCGCCGCCGCCTGGACGAAGCCGGTATCGACCAAGTGCGCCATGCCGAGGTCAGCGGCGTCGCCGATGCCGTCCAGGCCGCCATCGGCATCGCGCTGCCCGTTGTCATGAAGCCGGTGGCCGGATCGGGCAGCGTCGGCGTCCGGCTCTGCGCCACGATGGCCGAGGTGGCGGCCCACGCCAGAGTGTTGCTCGCCGACCCGACGTGTGGCGCGCTGCTGGTCGAGGAGGTCGTCCGGGGCGACGAGTATTCGGTGGAAATCTTCCACGACGCGGTCATCGGCGTGACCCGCAAGCACCTGGGCGCCCTGCCGCACTTCGTTGAGATGGGCCACGATTTCCCGGCACCTCTCGCCTCGACAGTGGCAGATCGGATCGCGGGCTTCGCGCTGGCCGCAACGCGGGCACTCGGCCTCACCTGGGGGCCGCTACATGTCGAGCTTCGCCTCGGCGAGGACGGCCCGCACCTGATGGAGGTCAACCCGCGGCTGGCCGGGGGCTTCATCCCCGAGCTCGTCCGCCAGGCCACCGGCATCGATCTCATCCGGGCGACCGTCGAACTGGCCATCGGCCGGACGCCAGTGGTGACGCCGACCAGGCTGGAGCACGCGGCGATCCGCTTCCTCACGCCACCCGACGACGGACTGTGGTTCGCCACCGAGGGTCTGGAGGCGGCACGGGGTGCGCCCTTCCTGCGCGACCTGCGGCTCTACCGTGCATACCCGCTGCTGATAGCCCGCCGCGGTGATTTCCAGGACCGCCTCGGCCACGCGCTCACCAGCGCCCCCACCCTGGAGGCAGCCGTGGCCGCCGCCGAACTGGCGCGCTGCGCCATCCGCTTCCGTGTCGCGGCCGACGGCACCGGATCCCTTGCCACCGTCGCCTGACCGGAACAGCAGCAGGAGCCCCCTTCCATGTCCTCAACCTCCATTGCGGCCGCCGGACCGTCGCGCGCCGGGGCGAACCCGGCGCTGCTCTCCCTGCTGGCGGGCGCGCTCGCCATTGCGCTCGCCCCCATCCTAGTGCGGGTCAGCGAACTGGAGCCGATCGCCACCGCCTTCTACCGGCTGGTCATCGCGCTGCCCTTCTTCTGGCTCGGCATGCTCGCCGAACGCAAGGCGCCGCAGTCTGCCAGGGCGCGTGTCACCGCCGCCGACAAGGCGCTGATGGGGGTGGCCGGGCTGATGCTGGCGGGGGACCTCGCGCTCTGGCATCTCAGCATCACCATGACCTCAGTGGCCAAGGCGACGCTGTTCAACAACTGCGCCCCGGTCTTCGTCGCCCTGCTCGGCTGGCTGCTGTTCGGCGAGCGGATCGGCCTCGGCCTGATCGTTGCCCTGGCGGTCTCGCTGTCGGGCATGGCGCTGCTGATCGGCGACGGGCTGTTCGCGTCGGTGGGAAGTGCTGCGGAGGGGCAATGGCAGGGTGACGCCATCGCAGTGAGCACCGCCGCCTTCTATGCCGTCTACCTGATGGCGGTGAAACGCCTGCGGTCCAGCCACTCGACCAGCGTCATCATGGCGGGATCGAGCGCCGCCGCTGCCCTGGTGCTGGCGGTGGCCGCCTGGATTGAGGGCGGCCCGCTGCTGCCCGCAACCGCTTGGGGTTGGGCCGTGGTGCTGGCGCTGGGCGTTGCCTGCCATGTCATCGGCCAGGGCCTCATCACCCATGCGCTGGCCCACCTGCCCGTCACCCTCTCGTCCATCGGCCTGCTCATCCAACCGGTCGCAGCGGCGGCGCTGGCCTGGATGTTTTTCGGCGAGGCCCTGGGCCCGCTTCAGTGGCTCGGCGGCGCGCTGGCGCTGGTCGGCATCACGCTGGCCCGCCGGACCTCCAGCCGCTGACCCGGCGACCAGCCACGCTCCGACCAGCCATACACCCGAAACCCCTTCTCACCGGGAGCCACCGTCATGGTGATCAGCAACGCCCAGATCCTGGCCCACCTCGGCGACACCGGCCGGGTGGCTGGGACGCTCAACCCGACGGCCCAGTCCATCCTCTTCGGTGACGTCGCCGACGACGCCATCGACCGTGACCTGCCCTGGATCACCCAGGTCGACCGGGCGCATCTGGTGATGATGGCCGAGACCGGCCTGCTGCCGGTGGCGCAGGTATCGCCGTTGCTGCGGCGCATCGACGAGATGGAAGGGTCGGGCTTCGCCGTCTTGCGCGGCCGTTCTGCCCCGCGCGGCGTCTACCTGCTCTACGAGACCTATCTCATCGCCGATCTCGGCGAGGAGATCGGCGGCGTCCTCCAGACGGCACGCTCGCGCAACGACCTGGGCGCCACCGTGCTGCGCCTTCGGTTGCGCAACGTCGTCGCCGACCTTCTGACCGGCCTGTCCCGGCTCCAGACCACGCTCCTGCGCCGCGCTGCGGCATGCACCGACGCCGTGTTCCCAATCTACACCCACTATCAGCCCGCCCAGCCGGTGACGCTGGCCCATTATTACGCCGGGGTTGCCGCGGCGCTGGACCGCGACGCCGAGTCCCTGCATGCCGTGCTGGCCGATCTCGACCGCTGCCCGCTGGGTGCTGGAGCGGTAGGTGGCACCGGGCTTCCCATCGACACCCGGCGAACGGCCGCCCTGCTCGGCTTCTCGGCGCCCTGGACGCACTCCATCGACGCCGTGGCCTCGCGCGACGCCGTCCTGCGCCTGCTGGCGGCCCTGGGCATCCTCGGCGTGACGCTCAGCCGCCTTGCCCATGACCTCCAGCTGTGGACCACTGGCGAGTTCGGTTTCCTGACGGTGGCCGACGATCTGGTCGGCACCAGTTCGATGATGCCGCAGAAGCGCAACGTCTACATGCTGGAGCATGTCAAGGGCTTGGCGGCAGCGCCAATGGGAGCGCTGACGTCGGCAGCGATGGCGATGCACGCCACCCCCTTCTCCAACTCCATCGCCGTCGGCACCGAGGGCGTCAAGCCTGTATGGTCGGCGGCCTCGGGAATGCTGGATGCGCTGACGCTGGTCCGGCTGATCGTGGCCGGGGCGGAGCCGAACCAGGGCGCCATGCGCCTCAGGGCGGTGTCCGGCCAGACCAACGCCACCGCGCTGGCCGACTGGCTGGTCCGGGAGCATGGCATACCCTTCCGCCGCGCCCACCATGAGGTCGGGGACATCATCCGCTCGATGACAGTCCAGGGGGTGGTCGATCTGGAGACCGCCGCGCGCGAGGCCCGGCCGGAGTGGTTCCGCGGCACCCGGTCGCCCGTGCTGCGGCCGGTCGACATCGCCGCTGCCCAGGAGCATGGCGGCGGCCCCGGACGCGAATCCACCGCCAGCGAGATCGAGCGGGTGCGGGCATCGCTCCGCAGCCGACGGGGCGTGCTGGTGGAGCAGCGGCGGCGCTGGCGCCAAGCACGCCGGTCACTGCGTGCGGCGGTTGACGGCGTCCTCGACATCGCTGTCCTTGACCGGACGGGCCGCGGCCGCTCCGGCCAAG
Source organism: Pseudomonadota bacterium (assembly GCA_023423695.1). Taxonomy (GTDB): domain Bacteria; phylum Pseudomonadota; class Alphaproteobacteria; order Azospirillales; family Azospirillaceae; genus Azospirillum. Next base: position 26,350 of record JAFAFA010000067.1, read on the forward strand.
CATAAGCGGGAACGAGAGGTCGACCATGCCAAGCACGGCCAAGGTTGCGCCCAGGGCGAGGGCCGGGAGACCAGCGACCACCAACAGCCCCCGGCCGTTTCCGGTGATGAGGACCCCGAGGGTCGGCGGCAGCCTGGAGGGGATGCCGGACGAAGCCCTGCTGTCCTCATTGCTGGCGATGGCTGCGCCGGATGCCGACGGCGATCTTCTGGCCCTGCGCCTGCTGGCCGGACATGGTTCGCTGGAGACGGCGATTGCCGCGGCATCAGCGGGAAAGCTGCCTGGCGGCATGCCGTGGGACGATCATGCTGCCCTCCGCTTCCGGGCCGTCATCGAACTGGCGGCACGGTTGGTGCGCCCTACGCTGGAGCAACGCCCGCTCCTGTCCTCTCACGAGGATCTGGTCACCTACGCTCGCCTTCGTGCCGCCTGCTCGGCGGTCCAGACGCTGCGCCTTCTGTTCCTCGACCGCCAGCGCCACCTGATTGCCGACGAGCTCCACAGGACCGGCTCCGTCGGCGATGTTGCCTTGTATGTCCGCGAGATCATGGGCCGCGCGCTGACCATGGACGCCAGTGGTTTGGTGATCGTCCACAGTTGCCCAAGCGAGGAACCACCGAACCCGGCCAGCGTCAGGGTGTCCTGCGCGGACATCCAGAAGGCCGGGAGCTTGCTCGGGGTCGAATTGGTCGAGTACCTGCTCATCGGCAGGCGCTCTTACGTCACCCTGCTGGGCGAACCTGTCGTGAAGCAGGTGGCCCGCCTTGTTGCAGCGGAACGGGACGGTGCAACGGCGTCGCCGGAAGCCGCCGTCCGTTAGGCATCGGTGGCGGCCAGAAAGGCGTCTGCCGGGACGTCCGCTGCGGCAACCGCCCTGATCAGGTCCAGCAGCCGTCTGCGCAGGCTCCGGTCCTCGATGCGGTAATAGGCTCGGACGAGCTCAAGCGTCTCCCGCCTTGCCATCGGGTCCGGCTCTCCCGATATGCAGAGGTCGGGTTCGAGCGTGACGTCCGGCACATAGACCTGGTCGGCAAGGCCGTCGAAGAAGAAGGACACAGGCACGTCCAGCGTCGCACCGAACTGCCACAAGCGGGATGCAGAGACCCGGTTGGCTCCCTTCTCGTACTTCTGGATCTGCTGGAACGTCAGGCCGACGGCTTGGCCCAGCGCCGTCTGGGTCATGCCCAGGAGTGTGCGGCGCAGCCGGATGCGACTTCCAACATATCGGTCAACCGTTGTGGCCTCTGCAATTTCGTCTTTAGCCTGGGTTCCATTTCTTCGACGCACCATGCTACCCAACCAATCTGGCTACGTGAGCGGTTGCGCTCTTTATACAACCTATTGGCCTTCGCATCCAAATGTACTTTTCCAGACCTGAGTTGGACAGGTGGAACAAGAATGGCCTCATAGCGTGTGCTGACGGCCGCTCGGATGTGCCGGTGGGCTTTGCCTCTTCGGGCTCACCGATTACCGAAACGGGTTCTCGACCGAATCTGTCGGCTTCGGCGGAGGAACTTGGTCGGGAAGATCGGCCTCGGCCTCAAGGGATTGTACGACAGCGGCCAGCAGGTCACGGAGCCTGCGGGCATGCTCAAGTCCCTTCTTATCGCGCGTGAGATCGATCGACCCATAGAGCGCCACCCGATCGGTGCCGTTCTCGACCTCGATGTCCCCGATCTTCATGGCTCCGGCGTCGTCAGCATAAGGCTTGATCATCGCATCAACTCCTTCAGGAACTTCAGGACATCGTTTTCGGCGAAGCCAGGCTCATCCTTCTTCCGCCCCCGCCCCGGCGCCTGAGGTTCCGGCAGAGCCAGCACCGTCGACTTGGCCGCGGCCGAGATGCCAGGGAAGACCGAGATGCCGGTGACCTCCTCCAGCTGTGCAATGGGGATGCGCTGGTAATCGTTCCCCGGTGCGTTGGGCACGAGATAGGCGGCGGCCTCACGGCGGCGCGGATCGTAGATGGCTTTGTAGACGTGCGTCGGCACGAGAACCCGGCCGCCGATGCGCTGGAGGTTGGTACCCTGGAAGACGGGGCCGGTCACGACATAGACCTCGCCGCGGGTGTTGGCGAGATGGCGGGTCGCCCCTTCGATGGCGCTCCAGATCCCGCGGTTGCTCTCGCCGACCTGGGGGATCATGTTGGCCAAAGTAAAGCTCTCCTGCTGGGCCTTTTCCGTCGGCATGTCGCCATTGGGCGCCATGTGAAATACCCGGTAGGAAACCATACTCGTTCCTGCGGGCCTCCGGCAGCGCTCCCAAGTGAACCTCGGAGCCGCGCAAGGCCAACAGGCGCCCGCGCGCGGAGGACGGAGGGGAGGGTCCGCGCCGAAGGCGTGGATGCCCCGCAGTCTGAGCACGGGGGAGCCTCATGGCCTGAAGCGGACCCGAGGTGAACCTTGGTGAGCGCGGGGGTGAACGGCCCCAGCGGGGCCGAGAGGGGCGCAGCCCCTGGGGGCTTAGCCATCTAACTCAAGAATTCAGATTGCCCCGCTGAGGAAAGTCATTCATCTCCAGCTTGGCGACGGCGGCGATCTTCCACGTGCTCAATCATACGAGTAAGATTGTACATGCGGTATCGTTCGTCGAATCGCAGATCGCTTACAAAATGCCGAATGACATCAAGTGGGTCGACAGGTGTCTGCGCATGCGCCTTTCTGCCAATGATGTCTGAGCGCAGATACTTGAAGAGTTCTTGGAAACATGCGTTCACCTCGCGCAGGTCTCCATCATTGATAGCTTCTTCGATGTACTCACGCAGGACGATAGGCGCCGCGTGAAGCTGACGCATTGCCGTGTCATCCCGCCGCTTCGTCGCAGGATGGAGCACATTGGCGATCCGGCTCTCCAGGCAGTGCAGCGGGTGCATCAACGGGATCGACAGCAGCTTCTCGCCCTCGTCCGACCGCATCGGTACCACGATCTCAGCGACACTGCTTTCCAGTTTGCGCGCAGACACACCAAGGACAGAAGAAATGAAGTCGATCTGCACGACGCGCCCGTTGATCGTTGCCGTCACGACCGCGGTGCTGGGGGTCGCATCGCCCAAGGGGGGAACCGCTACCGTCCCATGAAGAGCAGCCGCGAGCTTTTCTGCTGCTTCTCGGTAGCCAAAATAATCAACATCTTTGGATGTGTACGGCGCAAACGCGACAAGCTCTTGTGTCTTGGTCGCGTATCGCTCAGCCCAGAGATTCAACGCCTGCCCGCCAACGAGAAAGGCGCCATCCTCAAGGTCAATTGCCGAGGTGATAAGAACCACATCTTCGGCAGTGAACTGCTCGTAACTTGGAAAGCTCAAGCTGCGACTCGACCCCGGCGACGGATAACTCGGGATCGGGTAAGATCAAGACCAGCGAACAGGCCAACTTCACGACGCAGGGCGTCCGCACTTATCTCGCCGTTTCTCAGGCGTGCATCGTCTCGTTCGCGTGCCGCCTGTTTCTGGCGGGAGCGTTCAGCAGGGTTGAAGGAGCCTATCTGATGCATAGCTTCCCTGACGAGCGAGATACCGATACCGGTCGCTATTGTCCCTAACCGCCGTCCGGAGTCAAGGTTCCAAACAGGATCCTTATGGTTCGTACCATGGAAGGCGCTTCTACCGAACTTATGTAATCTCGCAGATTGACCTGCTCAAGGCATTCTAGCTTCTTTCCTGCCGTTGTATGGTCTACTCAGTGTCGAGGATGACCCGGATCGCGGTGACGAACGCTGGTGGGAAGACCCTGTCGCCGACATCGTTCTGGATGCTTCCGTCCTCGCCCACGATCAATCCCTGCTGAGCCAAGCGCGTCATGTCGACGCCCTTCGCCAGCGCTGCCCGGAGCCTTGGTGGCAGCGTCGGCACCGTGGCAGGCGCCATTGCCGTGGACGCTGGCGGCAGCGCGGCGGACGTAGCCGTCGACGGCTCGTCGGTTGGATGAGACGGTGCCCCACCCAGGGACGATCCCACCCGAAGGTTCTTGAAGGCGGCGTGAAGGTTGTCGTTCACCACCTTCAGCCGCTTGCCCTCCTCGATGGCCATGCGGAGGGTGGCCCGGATGGTAGGGTCTGTGATGAGGTCCAGCGCCTGGTCGACGTTGGATTTGCCTGTTCCCACATGCCGGGTCGAGCCGTCCGCGCCATGGGCATAGGCGGTGATGATCTCGCGGAAGTGAGCTCCCTGAGCATTGCGCAGGCTCTGCGTCCGCGGTCCCCCGACGACCTCGAGGCGACGTCCGATCTCGGCCAACGAGTAGTCGCGCGCCCCTTCGTTGCGGATGCCCTCCAGCACCTCCCAGAGCTTGTCCAGGTTCCGTACCTTCGATGGTCGGGTCGCGGCATCACGGTGCGCCTGGTAGATCTGGCGGGCGTCGCGAACGGCGTCGCGAGCAGTGGTCGGTTGGATGGCCTTCGGCATCAGTTGGCCTCCAGCAGCGGCTTCGATGAGGCGAAAGCCAAGGTCTTCGGTTCCAGCGTCTCAAGCTGGGCGAGGAACGCCTTCTCCATCCCGATGGCCCGGAGCGTGGTGCGCCCGTCGACCAGGTCGTGGACCAGATCCTTGTCGAGCCGGGAGTAGAGGAACTGGCCCATGGCATTGACGATCCGAAGGGCGTCCTCATCGTCGAGCAGGGAGATCCTGGTGTCGTGACCGGAGGCCCGGAGCATGCGATCGAACAGCCTCGCTCGCTCCAGGTTCGGCTGCTGCCAGTTGATGTTCAGCCCGTCGAAGAAGGTGGCGCTGAGGCAGACCCGATGCAGCTGCTCGAAGTCGTGGCACTCGGAGAGGACCGCCTCCACCTGCTTGATCCCTCCGACGGCCACCAGCGTGACGCCGGTGCTCTCCGCTGGCTGGTTGCTGATTCGCACGCACTGCTCAGTGAGGGCGTAAGCAGCCTGGAGGCTCAGCGCAATCCCATCCACCGTGGCCGTGCTTGCTTCTAAGGCGGCCTCAGCGGTCTCAAGCTCCCTTCCACGGTGGAACGGCTCCCCGGCCTCCAGGGCTTCAGCGTAGGCATCCGACAGCGTGTCAAACCTGTCCTGCGCCCTCTCGAAGGCGTAGGACGCCTTCTTCAGGCGGTAGGCAAGTTCACCGACGTGGGCCTCAAGGCCGAAGAGGAAGGCTGGCCCACTGATAAAGAAGCGACACCGGACGCAGTTCGAGGCCCCGCCAGGGACCGACTGGTACTTCGTCACATCGGCGGCATGATCCAACACGGAGAGCCCCTCATGGCACCGGCGGGTGGCCACAGGGCAAATGCCATGATCCATCACGACCATGCCGGTGCCGGTCCCGCTCGCGATGGCGTCGAGGGCCACCGGGTTACGGTAGGCGACGGCGCGCTCGAGATCTTCCCTGCTGGCCCGCTTGAGGAAGCCGACCATCTCGGACTGCTCCTTCCGCTGACGTTCCCGGACAGCCTCATCAAGGGTCACCGTCAGGGACTCGACGCCGATCTTGGTGTAGTAGAGCGTCATGAGCACCGAGGCGTGCCCGACGATCTTCATCAGGTACTCCGGTGGAACGCCTTCCTCGTACATGGCGGTGATGAGGGTCACACGCAGTGAGTGAAGGTCGAAGACTGCGGAGGACGGTCCTCCGGACTTGTCCCTCTGGCGTATCAAGATGATGGGGCTTCCATCGGGAAGCGTCTCGCCCGCTGCGGCCAGTCGACGCTCGAGCTCATCCATCAGCTTGAGCCACATGTTGCGGAGCCGAACGTCTGTCACAGGAAGATCGGGCCGATGGTGGTGGCAGGGATCCCTGAACAGGAAGAAGCTCGCCCCCATCTTGGCGAGGTCATCACCGTGCTTGATGGGCTTCAGTTCCGAGATGTCTGTCCAGCGCGTCGGGGAGTCGACAGGATTGTAGCGCTCCTGCCAGTCCCGCAATTCTGCGAAGAGGCGCAAGGCATCCGCCTTCTCCCAGGGCATCACGTAGCCCTTGGCGATGCTGTCCACGTTCGACGTCTTGTTGGTGTTGAAGTAGAGGACGGCGCCATCCGAGCCGTCCTTCCGTTTGTATCGCCGAAAGATCCCATTCTCGATCGGCTTGCTGCCGCGCGGCCGATGCACGCCCTCGTTCGAAACCCATCGGCCCTCCGCCTCGTACCTGAAGGTGTCACCTTCGCCGCTGTCGAGGTGTCGAACCTGGTGGGTACGGGCCGGGAGCAGCAGCTTGACGAGGAGCGCATGGGTGCGTACCGGGCTCCAGATCGTCTCGAACTGTCCGGTCTCGGGGTTCCGCCATCGAAAAGTGTCACTGATCCGGCCGATACGCTTGGGCCACTCGTAGTCATTTTCCGTGAGGATGCTCATGGCCTGCCGGATAAGGCGCGTCGGCATCGTCTCCCGATGGGTTTCCCCCTTGTTCACCCCCTTGTAGGAAGGCTTCACCAGTGGGTTGGCGAACCCGGGCATGAGCACTGGAAGCTCGTTGTCGTCGGTGATCGAGCATGTCTTCACGAGCACCTCATGGAGGAAGTCGTGGATGACCGCCATCGTCTGGCGTCCCTTATTCCCTGGCACATCGAAGAGGATGCTCGGGCGCTTCCGGATGTCGAAGTAGGCGGCTGGATCTCGCGGGAGGGACGGGTTCTCCAAGAGATGCGTGAGGAACAGGTTTATGCTTGACCGCCGCTTCTTCCAATTCGCCGGGTTCCCCTCGACATGCTCGCGAGCGAGCCGCGCCCACTCCGCCAAGTCGGGCGCGTCCTTCAGGAGCCATTGGAACTCCTGGTCACGGGCAAGTCCCCAGACCCTTCTCCTCGCAAACCCGAAATCTTCCGGTGTCCACGGAATCCGACCGGCGCCGTGTTCCTCGCGGAGGCAATGCAGTACGCCTACCAAGCCCGTCGACCGCAGCTTGGGGATACGGGTTGTGCCCTCCTTGATGAAGAAAGTTTCCGGTGTGACGTCTCCGAGTTCCACGATGCCAGCCCGGCTCAACAGCGCGTCCAGGATGAAGCGGAAGTTGGCGGCATCGTCAGGACCACCTCTGCTCAGGAAGTCACGCAATCTGGTCAGGAATGGCTTCTGGGGGCCGATGAAACCGACATTGTCGACCCGCACGGCTGGCATGGAGAACGGTTCCTGCTCCCTCGTGGGCCATGCGACGGCCCCGACCGACCAGAGAGCCAACATCAACTCGACTAGGAGGCGCTGGTAACCACCGACCGACGAGGAGGCTAGTCGGTCTTTGAACTCTGTCAGCAGAACGCGATCCAAGGCCATCGCCATCTCGGCGCGATCGGTGGTTTCTCCCAACCAGGCGACGGCCTGACGTAGGGCAGGAGGGGGCCTGTGAACGGCTTTCAACGCCTCGACCCGTTCCATCCATCCGCGCACCACAGCCGCAACGGCTCCTAGGCTGGCCTCGGGCGAAACGAGGTACTGGGAGGTGGACTCGTTCACAAAGATGGTCCGCCCCGTCAGGCTGCTAACCTGCGTGGTGTAGTGATCCAGGTGACAAATGGAGGATGGCGTCATCGGGAAAGCTCGTTGATGGGGGGCGGGAGCGAGGTAACGTTGGCGGTCCGGACGACGGCGGCGACCTGGGCCACTCCCACCTGCCGATAGATTTCCTGGCTCTTGGCGTTCAGGTGATGCAAGGCGACTTGGCCCTCCTTGTCGCCGACGCCAAGATCGTTAAGCCACTGCCCATAACGATGCCGGAGGCCGTGGGTCGTGGTTCCAGCCCACTTCGCAGGGGAAAGCCCTATCCGCCGGATGGCGGCCGCAAACGCATCGCTGAACGCCTCGACACCGAGGGGCTGGCCGTCCTTCGTCAGGAATGCCCACGGTGTCTGTAGGGCCAGCGGGCGGGCATGCAGCAGGTACATCCGCCAGAGCGTGAGGAACAGGCGTCCTGCCTCGCGGTCGATCCAGAACACCTGGAAGGCTCGCCGCTCGCGGTGGGTGAGCAGGGCGCCCTTCCAGCCAGCGTGACGCCTACCCGTTTCCCGGTTCAGAGGCACGCGACCGCCGCAGTGTCTTTGCAGGAAGTCGGCTCGGGAGGTCTTGCGTCTGGCGCCGGTGAGAGGGTCCGTGTAATCGGCCACGCCGTCTTCCGGGTCATGGATCAGGACCAAGGCGAGTTCAGAGTCGTCGGGATCGACGAAGACGTCGTCCACCCACAGATGCATCGGTTCGCTCTCCCGACAGCCGCCGTAGAGGCAGAGGAGGGTCACGAGGATGTCCCGTAGGTGAAACCTCATCCACGGACGGGCGTCGCCGTGATGCTCCTTGCGGGCGAAGCCCCGCCAGAGCAGCGCGTCGATGTACTCCACCGGGAAGGCTTTCGCTTCTGGCAGGTTCCCGATCCGCCGCCCAGGAAGCCGCATCCTGCGACCTTGCGATGCCTCGGTTTCTGCTCTGCTGCGGCTCTTGGCATGAGCCAGGAACGATCCGGCCTTGCGCCGGTCCCAGCGCCGCCAGAAGATCAGCTGGTCCGTGAACGTGGCTTGGTTGTGGATCGGGTTCAGCATCGTCGCGCCGAACCGCAGGGACAGCCAGTCGCTGAACTCAAGAAGGCAGCGGCTGAGCCTTCTCAGGTTGGCGTCACTCACCGGCGTCCAGTTCAGGCCGGAATCGTCTCGCCCATCGCGAAACGTCCCGAAGCGAAGGTCGTGGACGAAGGCCGTGTACAGGAAGCCGCGCCGGTCGGGTTCCGTGAACTCACCGGCGTGGACCGACAGCCATTCGACGAAGCGTCCGACGGCTTGCGCATAGGCGCGCTCCGCGGAGAGCGAGATGACCTTCTCTCGAAAGAAAGCGAGGAGAGGCTCCAGCGGCTCGGCGCCGACCAGCAGAAGGATAGTGGGCTGGTCAGCGCGTATCTTGTCGCGGACGACAACCGATTCTGCGCGAACCATGATGTCGTCCGCTCCGCCTCAGTATGGGGTCGACTGCTTTTCGCGGGTCTGCCAGTTGTCCGTGTAGGCCCTGACGATCGCGGCGTCGCCCGAGATGATGATGCCGTTCTCGGCGTTCCGGGCCTGCGCCGACTTGGTGAAGTTGAACGAGCCGGTGAACACCGAGGTTTGGTCGAAAATCATCACCTTGTTGTGGGCGATGGCGGGCTTCGTGTCGATGACGACGGGGATGCCCGCGTTGCTGAGGAACTTGGCGCTCGTGTACTTCTCGGACACCTGGCTCTGGTCGACGATCACCCGCACGTCGACCCCGCGCTTGTGCGCGTCCCGGACAGCCTCGGCGATCGGCGCGCTGGTGAAGGAATACGCCTGGATCAGCAGGCTCTTCTGTGTGCCATGGATGGCGCTGACGATGAGATCCTCGCAGCGCGGCCCATCGGGCACGAAGCACAAGGAATACGAAGCTCCGGAGGCGAACTTCTGCACCTGCGCGGACGGAGCAGTGGCCGCCGACCGCGCGTCGGCGCTGAAGCTGACCCCGATGACGCACGCCGCGAGCGCCACTGCCGAGATGGCCTTGAGCATGGAACTGACTCCTTGTCGGAAAGAGTATGGCAGCTTGAGTATGGCTACTCAAGGATTACGCCTGCACCTGCAAGTCAGAGTATATTTTGCGCCGGGGGTTCGACGTGTCCGCGGTCGAATCCTGAGCGTTTGTAGTCGGCCAGTTCCGCCCGCTCGTCCCGCGGCAGGGCCGTTTCGGCGTGGAAGGCGCTGGCTTCCGGGCGCTGGAGGCCCTTGGCGGCCGCGACGCTGTCCTGGGTCAGGTGCTCGACCGCGTAGAGCGGGGTGCGTGTCACCCCTGAATGCAGGACGGCGAACGCCGAATAGCAAAGCTCCCGGGTCTTTGCTGCCAGCTTCGGGTTGATCAGGTCCGGCGCCACGGCCCCAGCATAGTGGGCCGGGCATGCCGTTGCCGCGGCATCGGCCGTAACCGGAAGAGCGAACAGCAGGAGGGCCGGAAGCATGTGGTTGGCCGCCCATTGGGCAACGGCATTTGGTCCGCGAGGCATGTCTTCTCCGCTCCTTGGCGCGCTGAGGCTATGACGCTTTGAGGTGGGATGTCACGCGATGTCAGAGCTTTGACGACATGATGCGCGGGCTGCTCGCGGACATCGCGCGCAAACTCGGCATCGGGGTCAGACCTGCCCGAGGTCGGGAACGCTGTAGTCGCTGAGCTCATGGAGGCGTTTGCAGCTGGGTCGTCCATCCGCGATCTGAAGCGGGCCGTCCGCCGGGCATTCGTCGCGACGGCCGACCTGCCACAGTCAGGCCATTGAGGTGACGGCAAATGCAATCATAGTTCGAGAGAGCATTGCAGACCCTTCGCCCAAACGACGATTATGATGACTCAGCCGCCGCGGTTTCCAGCGCGCTCCGATCTGGTCCACTGGCCCCGCCGTCCGGTTCGAACCACAGCAGCCCGATCCCTATGCTCTTCAGGTAGTCCTCGATCCAGTTTTGGATCGGCCTTTTGGACAGGGCCAACCACAGCGACGCCGACGGGCGCCCGCTTCGCCAACGGTATTCCATCAGTTGGGACACCCCTGCCCGGACTTGGGCAATCTCATTGTCGTCGGTCAGCGACTTGACCTCGAAAATGCCTACTAGGCCGCCTCGCGTGCCCAGCACGTCGATCCAGTCAACCTCCGCCTGGGCCCGCCACCTGTGGGCCTTCAGATACTGAATGAGAGCTTCGGCCACCCTGGCGTGTTCGGCGTTCGCGCGCTCCGTCTTCAATCGGGCGTACTCGACCCTGACGAGGTGCTCGGCCGTGCCCGCACCAGCAATGGCCGCGATGCTTGACTTGGCTTGAAGGCGAACATCAACCGCTTCCTGAACCTCCGCAGGGGACTGAAGCACATGATGAACGGCGCCGTCATCGTCTCCGGCCTCCACCGCCGCGATGACGGCATCGAGTGTGGATGCATTAACCCAAGCAAGACCGGTTTTACTGGCAGGTTTTGGCGGAATCGCCATCCAGCCTTCGCCTTTGGTCTCGGCGGCCGCTCGTATGATCGCACCGCGTATCCACCACGCGGCTACTGCAAGGCGATAGAGCAGATCGGGTGTCGCGCCGGGCACCGTCACGCCTGACACGTTGATACGCCCGTGCGCCAGCAGTCCCAAAGAACGTGTCGGTTTCGCTGAGTGCTCAGCGGCACTCTTGAGCCATATCTTGAATGCCTTTTGGCAATCTGTCCTCTCTTTGTGGATCAATCCGGGTACGAGGCTACGCATCCGGTCCGCCCCGGACACCTTGTCGAACCATTCGGAGCAGAACTTCAAGGCGGCGAAAGTAATAGTAGTGGGATGAGCCAAGCGCCCAGTCGCGAGATAGCGGTCCAGTTCTTGAAGGGCCTGAACGTGGAGCTTCCGGATACCATAGGCGGCAGGGCCTCGAGTGGGCGCTTTCGCGGATTGTTGGGAGCCTCGCTTCTTGCCAGGACCGCCGACGCGCTTGATCTCACGCTCCCGGTCTACCCCAAGGCCGGAAACCGAAACCCGCGCGCTGTTGCGGGCCATGTGCTGCATGAATCGGACCTGCCCCTTGCTCACGGCAACGCTCCTTTCTCTTGGCCCGCGACATGTGTTCCTGACCGCGGGACATGGTCCTGCGGCTGCGCGATCGTGGCCGGAAGCAACGGCCTCAGGGCGGCGGCGTCGAGGCACCGGACGCCCCTGGTCGCGTTCGGGGTGCCGTCCCCTTCCCTGACCGCCTCCAGCAGGCCAAGCCCGTCGAGGAAGTACAGCACCATCGCCTTGCGGACCGGGACGGCGACCTCGCCGTCATGCATGCAGTATTCTCGCTCGACCACGGCGCGCTGGGTGGCGCTCAGCCCCGGATGCGGCGCCAGCCTGACGGTCACCGTGTCGTGCCACAGCGTGTCCGCGATCTGGTCCACCCACGGATAGGACGGCTCCGGCTCGGCCGACAGGATCCGGCCCACGACGAAATCCGTGAAGATCCGCCGCCGGTCGTCCCAGGCCCGCACGTGGACCCGCGGCCCGTGGTCAACGATGTGGTGCGGACAGATCACCCGCTGGCTCGGCTCAGTGCTGGTCAGGGACTGGTAGCGAATCGAAAGGGCCGTCCGCGTCTCGTAGCCCGCGATCAGCGCCGTCATGATCTCTGCGTCAGCCCGACGCGCCGGGATCGGCACCGACTCGCAGGGCAGCACCGAGAGGTCGCCCGTTTCGCGGCCCTGGCGCATCCAGGCGAAGGCGTCCTTGAGGAACAGCGGCTGGAACCCCTCGGCCCTCACGTAGCCCTTAGTCGAGGGGTCGAGGACCGCGTTCGAGGGGACGATCTGCTGGTATTGCGAAATGTCGGCTGATGCCTGCTGCGGCGAGAGCGAAAAGCGCGTGACTATGTCGCTGCGGCGAAACGAACCATGCCAGTACAGCCTATCGTCTATCCATCTCAACCGACGTATGATGGCTGCCCCGTTCCGCACACCTTTAAGATCGTCTACTGAATGGATTGACATGGACCTGTTATCCGATCAAGTTCGCCCGTCCACTGGCTGAAGGCGACTATGGCCGAAGCATCCCCCGAAGTCACTGCGGTTCTGCTCGCCAAGGGTTTCTGCGACCTGCACGACCGCGCCGCCAACGACGGCTCGGCCGTCCAGCAGGACGCCTCCCTGCCGTCCGCGGCCCGGCGTGCGCTGTCCATGCTCTCCGGTCTCTCCCTATCCGCCGGGATCGCTGACGATCTCGGGGCCAGCGTCCACACCGCGATGGACCTGGCCTGCGGCCCTTTCCGGGACTGGGGCCTGCCGCAGTTCCGGCCGCCGTTCCGTCACGCCGACGTTGTCCTGGTCGAGCGCGACCTCGGCGTCCCCACCGCCGACTGCCGCGAGTTGGCGCGGGCGGGCGGATCGGAGGCCGCCGCCCTGGAGGAGATCCACCACGAGGCGCTCCGGATGGCCTTGAAGGACTACCCGGCCCGCGAGCGTGGCCGGGCCTACACCAGCATCCGCGAGTTCGTGGTCCGCAATCCGGCGGTCCGCGACGAGGACCTCCACCGCTTCCTCGTCGAGGGCGGGCACGCCGCGGCCGCTCGCACCATCATGTCCTTCTACCGCCCCGTCCCGCAGGCCGCCCTCCACGGCGGGGTCGGCCACCGCTGCGCCCATTGCGGCTCGCTGCTCTGGCCGGACCGCGACGCCGCGAGCTTCCCAGACGGCCGCTGCCGCATCCGCCAGTGCCGCCTCGCGAACCCCACGCCCGCCAAGCGGGACGACATCGAGGCCCCCGGCCTCTGGCGCCTCGGCACCAACGCCGTCCTCGCCTACTGGGTCGGCCCCGGCCTCGACGAGATCCGAATACATGACGCGCTGAAGGCTGCGGGGCGGAAGGTCGCCCTCTACCCGCAGGCCGACGCCGCCGACGTCGGGGTGGACGGGCTGGACATCGGCATCGACGTCAAGACCTACGCCAGCCCGGTCGTGCTGGCGGCGAGGCTCAGCCGCTCCATCGGCCGCCTCGACATGTTCGCCCGCCGGATATTGGCCGTGCCCGACGACAAGCTGGACCTCAACCCCCGCTACCTCCAGCAGCTGCGCGACGCCTACCAGGGGCAGCACGCGCTGGAGTTCATGACCTCCTCCCAGGCCATCCGGGAGCTCTCCCGATGAGGACCAAGCCCGAGGGATACGTGGGTGCCCTGGCCGCCCAGTGGCTCTGCGCCGCCGTCGAGACCCTGCTCGGCGAGCGCGACCTGTCCAACGTCCCCACCCTGATGTCGGGCTACGGGTCCGTCCTCGACCATCCCAACGCCCGCGCCTTCGCCGCCGCGGCCTTCTCCTTGCGCCAGATGGGCGTGACCGCCTCCTCCGAGATCCAGCTGCGCCAGACGGTGCATGACGCGATCGGCTGGGAGGAAGCGCACGAGCTCGACGACGACTACGCGCAGCCTCCCTACGAGATCGACCCGGAGCGGCCGAACTACCCGTTCCGCCGCCGCTCCGGCACCGACCACGTCGTCGCCGACATGGTCCGCGCGCTGGTCGGCGGCCTGCCGTTCGCGGGCTGGGCCATCCCGGTGGCCGATCCGGTGCGGCCGATGCACGTGATGACCGGCGCCTCCGACGGCGCCGAGCGTATCGCGGTCGACCTGTCGGCGGTCGCGCCGCCGCCGGGGCCGCCCCGGCATGACCTGGGCCGTGAACCGCGCGGCCCCATCGACGTGCCGCTCGCCGACCTCGAGGCCGTGGCCGCGCGCCTCGACGCGCTCGACGCCGCCCACCCCGAGCGGCCGCGCGGCAACTGGGCGGCCCGCCTGCGCGAGGCCACCGGCGAGCGCAAGTTCCATGTGCTGGCCCCCGACCGCGCCACCGGTACGCTGGTCGAGGCCGACACCATCCGCCTCGACGGCCTGAAGCACCTGATCGGCCTGCCCGGCACCGGGAAGACCACGCTCATCGTCCTGCTCCTGGTCTGGCTGGACGCCAACGGCTACCGGACCGTCGTCCTCCTGCCGTCGATCGAGGCGTCGCTCAACCTGCTCGGCGACCTCCGGTTCTACGGCGCCGACGTCGGCCTGCTCGTCGGCCAGTCGCCGCAGGCCCGGCTGGAGCACGCCCGCAAGCTCGGTGAGCGCATCGCCTCCGACGAGACGCGGGGGTTCGGGCGCACCGCGCCCGGCGCCGACCTGCTCGCCCTCAACTGCGCACTCGGCGCCTTCGACACCGACCCCGACGGCGGCCGCGAGTTCCCCCACCTGGCCCCGCCCTGCACGACCGTGCGGCAGCGCGGCCTGAAGCGCGATGGCTCGTCCAAGGCCAAGGAAAGCAACCACCTGTGCCCGCTCTCGGGCTGGTGCGGCCGTCTCAAGGCCCCCCGCGAGCTCACCTCCCGGCGCATCTGGCTCGGCCACGTCCTGTCGCTCGACACCCGCATCAGCCCCAACTTCGCCGCGGACCAGATCCGCCACTTCGAGGCCGTCGCCATGACCGCCGACCTCGTGGTCGTCGACGAGGCCGACGGGGCGCAGGCCGTCCTCGATCGCAAGGCCATCTCCTCGCTCGACCTGACCGGCAGCGAGGACAGCTACGAGCACGCGCTCAACCGCGACCTCTTCACGCCGCTCTCGGCGGGCCGCAACGACATGACGGCCTCCAACCTGCGCCAGTACAGCATGGCGGCCAGCGACTTCCGCGAGCTCAACCACAGCCTCGTCCTCCAACTCCAGCGCGACCGCCAGCGCAACGGGCCGGAGGGGCCGCTGTCGCGCTTCAAGGACACCTTCGTCACCGGCAACAACGTCATCACGGCCCTGTTCTGTCCGGAGGATCCGTCGGCCCTGCCGCCCGCGGCCCGCCTCGCCGAGGAGCGCCGCTTCAACGCCATCCGCGCCTTCTGGGACGGCTGCGTGCGCGCCGCCCTGTTCCGCCGCACCGACGTCGACGCCGACCTCGACCAGTACGACTTCGACCCCGAGCAGGTCGCGGCGAACCTCGGCGCCAGCCGCGAGGAGGTCGAGCGGGCCGGTCTGCGCGTCGCCGCCCTCGTGCGCGACTGGATCTCCGAGCCGCTCCCGACGCGCAAGGACCGCATCGTCGACGAGATGCGCGGGGCGACCTTCGCCCTCGTCCCGCCGCGCGAGGGCCTCGGCCCGGAGGCCGGGGCCGAGCTCTTCCGCTTCCTGGTCGGCGTCACCACCGTCATCATGCAGTTCCTCGCCCTCGTCCCGGCCCAGCAGGCCATGGTCGCCGAGGGCATCCACAGCGAGCCCCTGTTCCGCCAGGGCATCTCCGAGGATCTCGCGCGCGTCGTCCCCGAGGCGCTCATCGGCCGCCTGTCCGGCATCCGCTTCCACATGGACGAGGGGGGCGGCCGTCCCAGCGCCCGCCTCCAGTACGTCTCCTTCCGCGGCGCCCCCCGCACGCTGCTGTACCGCCTGCACCACCTGCTGCGCCACGACGCCGCCCAGCCCGACCGGCGGGGGCCAGCGGTGCTGCTGGCCAGCGCCACCTCCTTCCTCGCGGAGAGCCCGACCTTCCACATCCCGGTCGGCCCCGACCTGGTGCTGCGCCGCGCGGGCGCCGATGCCGGATGGCGGGACAGCGCCTACGCCTTCGCCCCCATCCCCGATCCCGAGGAGCCGACGCGCGTCCTGCGCTTCAGCGGCGCGCCGCTCGGCCAGCGCGACCGCATCCTGCGCCGGATGACCGACCACTACTTCTCCGGGGAGGACCCGCTCGCCGTCGCCATGACCCGCGACTTCGACCCCGGCCGCAAGGTCGGCTTCGTGGTCAACAGCTACGCCCAGGTCCGCCTCGTCAAGGAGCACCTGCGGCGCACCCGGCCCGACCTCGCCCACCGCGTGGTCGCCGTCATCGACCAGATGCCGCCGGGCAACGAGGGCGACTGGATCACCGCGGCCCAGGTCGAGCGCCTCGGCCTGCGCGACGACTGGGACGCGCTCGTCTTCCCGATGAAGGCGCTGGCCCGCGGTGTGAACATCGTCTTCGAGCAGGGACCGCGCCGCCGCGATGCCCTGCTCGGCACGCTGGTCTTCATGACGAGGCCCCACCCGGCCACCGAGAGCCTCGACCTCGTGGCGGGGCTGGCCGGGGCCGGGACGCTGGCCTTCGACACAGCCCACCTGCCGACCGCGATGCCGCTCCGCGCCGTCTCCGCGGCCTGGGCCGACGCCCGCCGCCAGCTGATGGCGACCGCCCGCCAGTTGCTCCGCTTCCCCGTCCAGGCGAGCCGCCTCGGCCCGCTGGCCGAGCCGTTTACTGCCGACATCATGGTCGACGTCCTCCAGACCATCGGCCGCGCCATGCGCAACGGCTGCAAGGCCCGCGTGATCTTCGCCGACGCCGCCTGGGCGCCGGTCTCGGCGTCGGACGACCCGTCCCGGCGGGACGGCCGCCAGACCAGCATGCTGGTGATGATGCGCGACATCCTTCGCACCCGGGTGAACGACCCCGACCCGGTGGACCGCGAGGTCTACCGCGCCCTCTACGAACCCTTCCTGCATCCCCTTGAGCACTGCTCCGGGGTCCGCTTCCCCGATGGAGCCGCATCCGATGACGACTGACGCCGACCTGCCGACCCTGTTCCGTGGCGTCAAGGGCAGCCGCGGCCGCGCCAGCGTCCAACCGCTCGCCTGTGCGCTCATCGCTGATCCCACCGAGGCGTTGCCGCTCGGCACAGTCCGCCTGTCCTGGTCGGACCTCCTGGCTGCGCGCCTGCGTGCCACGGCCCGATTGGCGGCGGACGGCGGTGAGCCCGAGGGCAAGTCCCTGCCCTACGCCTCGCTGCGCGCCGCCCTCCAGGTCCAGATCCCCGAAGCGGTGCTGCTCGCCCGCGACCTCGGCGCGCCCTGGAAGAAGGAGGAGCGATTCCCCTTCCTCGACGTCCAGGCGGGCTTCGAGCCAGCGCGCGACCCGGTCCGGCTCGCCGCCGCGGCGCTGAAGACCTGGATGACCATGGTCCTGCGCCCGTGGGCCGACCGCGTCGGCATCGACGATGACCTGATGGACGCCGTCCAAGACCTCGCCACCGTCGATGACGCTTTCGAGGTCACGGTGCTCGAAGCGGACCTCGGCGCCCAGATTCGCGACGGCGAGGGGTTCGACCGGCTGAAGAACGGCATTCTCCAGGTGATCGCCAAGCGCCTGGAGGGACAGGAGCTCTTTGAGGGCCTGGGCCCGGCCTACCGCGTCATTCGCGGCTCCTCGGCCAGCAACGAGATCAGCTTCCAGACCTGGCCCGCCACCGCCGAGGGCGCGCGCTACTCCATGGTCGCCAACCTGACGGTGGAGAGCGGCCCTTTCATCGGGCGGCCGGTGGTGACCGTGCGTGCGTCGCGGCGGCGCTGGTACGATGCCCTGCCGGAGGCCAAGCGCCTGTCCCGGCTGCGCACCCTGACCGGCACCATCATGGGCACCGAGGGCGCGCCGATCGCGGTGGAGTTCACCACCCCGGTGCGCCAGGGCGTGCCCGAGGAGCCGTTCACGCCGGAGTTCATGATCCAGGCGCTGAACCTGCGCCAGGACCTCGCCGTCGGCTTTGCCGACATGGTGGCACGCCAGGGCAGCCGGGGCGTGTTCGTCGGCATCCCCTACGCGCCGCAGCTGGGTGGCAAGCACCCGGTCGGCGCGGGCGCCACGACGCGCGACCAAACCGACCTGTTCGACGTGGTCTGCGGCCTGCTGGCGGGTGACGGCTTCAAGCCGCTGCCGTTCCGGCAAACCGAGGTGAACAAGAAAATCCCCAAGCGCGCCGCGGACCATCACAAGGCGCTTCAGGCCGAGGCGCTGATCGCCGACATCGCGCTTGCTCTCGGGCGCAACCATCTCGACAACGAGGCGCTGCTCGAAGCCTGCCGCACGCTGATGAGCGACGGCGAGGTCCCGGAGATCAAGCCGGATACGGCCTTGAAGGCCAGGAGCGCCCTGGAGGAGGTCCGCGCTGCCAACCGCGATCGCGTGCGCCGGGCGTTCGGCGCGGCGGCCCCAACCGTGGTCGTCCTCGGCCGCACCGAGCGCGAGCGTGCCGTGGTGCGGTCGGTCATCACCGGGCTGTTCGGGGCGGCGGTCACGCTCGCCGAACACGCGCTTCCCGACAAGGTGCACGGCGCCCGCGCCGACCTTCCCCAGGCGGACAAGAAGGCGCGCGAGCGCTTCGCCGCCCGTGTCGAGGCGTGGACGCCGCTCGCCGAGGTCATCGCCAAGGAGCACCAGGGCTGCCATGTGCTGGTCCAGGCCACCGACTGGTACGACCGCCGCAAGGACGATCCGGTGAACAAGCTGGCCGGTCGCTACGCGCTGGCCTCCCGGGCGGACGCCAACGTCCAGTACCTGCGCCCCCCGGCGGCGGGCTGGCGCGGCCTGGCCAACTACCTGCAACGTGTCCAGGCAGCTGTCTACGACCTGCTGTTCGGCCACTCCGGCCTAGTCTCCGAGGTCAAGAGCCTGCTCAAGGGCGCCTTCCCCAAGGAGGCCACGCGCCCCACCGCGATCATCGGCATCTCCGTCGTCACCCAGTCCCGCCTGCGCTACGGTGCCGGGGGCGGGCGCCTGTGCTTGGCCACGCGCATCGACGCGGAGAGCGGGCGCACGACGGCGCGCGTCGGCTGGTTCAACGGCGTCATGCGCTGGTCGGAGCACTGGGAGCCGTTCTTCGAGGCGATGAAGCGCATTGCCGACCCGGCGATCATGGCGACGCTGGGGAATGGCCGGGCCGTCGAGCGCGACAGCTTCCAGAAGTTCGTGCGGGCAGTGGTCGACGGCGACGTGGAGGCCGGAGGTCGGCCGCTGGTCCTCATCGACTCCACCTCGGCTGCCGGGCTGTGGCCCTGGCTGGCGGACACCGCGATTGCCGGGGGCATCACGCTCGGCAGCGAGCGCCTCGACATGGCGGTGCGCTGGCCGGGCGTGCGCCTCGTCCGCGTGCGGACCGGTCGCGCGGGCCGTGTGGTCGAGCGCAAGAGCGCCCGCTACGAACGCGTCGACGGCGGGACAGGCCGGGCGACCGGGTTCTTTGTCGAGCGCTACTGCCCGGCCATCACCGAGCGCACCATCCGGGTCTCGGACAGCGACGACGGCCGCGCGGCCTTCTATTGGGTGACCCGCGGCTACTTCCAGATGTCGATCCCGCGCGGCCTCAGCGTTTACCGCAACCTCGTCTCCTTCGTTCCGGCGACGAAGACCAAGGACCTCGCACTGCCCGCGGGCGTCGAGGCCAAGGGGCTGTTCGCCGAGCACGCCTTCGACATCGCCAAGGCACCCTACCGGCTGCCGAACGCGATCGACGTCACGGTGGCCGCCACGCTCGACGGCGACGACCCGGATCGCATCGCCCACCTGGTGGCCAGCTTGCGCTGCGGCTACGGCCACACCGCCTCGACAACCACGCTGCCCGCCCCGCTCTCCTTCGAGTCCAAGGCGCGCGACTACATGACCCGCTTCGTTCTCGACGAGGCCGACTCCGCGCAGGCCCTGGATGTCGAGGACGATGGGCCGTTCGACGGCGACGGCGAAGACATGGACGACTTGTTCGAGGCCAGCGATGACCTGGGGGCTGCTGCCGGTGATGCCGGAACGGCCGATGTCCTCCAGGACGGATGCCAGGAAGCCACCGGCTCTGACGACGAGCCTGAGCCGCCTGATGACCCGGGGCGGCCACCTGGCTCCGGGCGGAACACCCTGACACCGGCGGCTCCGGTCGCCCGTTCCGCAGCGGCGGGAACAGCCATTCAGGCGGTGCCGGGACGGACATCCTCGATCTCCGCCGACCCAGTCGATCGCTGGGCCAGTCTGATCGACCGATACGGCGTGGCACGGGGCGAGCGCAGCCGCCTTATCGGCAGCACATCATTGAGTGTCCGCCCAGTGGCGGATCCCCTGGCGGGCAAAGCCGTTCTGGTTCCGGCGGCCGTGCGACCGCCGGTGGGGATGACGGTGCCGCTGCCTGAAGGCAGCCATCAAAGCCATCACAAACCGCGCGCTGCGGCCCCGGCCGCTGGGGCCGCGGATGCAAAGGAAGCACCTGAGGCCGGTGCTCGTGGAAGGACATTGGATGCGGCGGCAGGCTCGGAGCTTGGCGCGGAGCAGGAGGGGGAGACAAGCATGGCGACGCCTGACACCCTGGCGAAATTATGGCCGGACACCGCTCGCGAGCCGGTGCTGCCGGTCCCCTCCTTCGTCACCCGCGAGTGGCTCACCTCCAAAGTGTCAGCACCGCCGTCCTTGCTGCGCGAGGTCCACAAGTGGCGCGCCGAGGTGCAGGCGCTCTCGGGATTCCCGTGGCCCAAGGAACGGCCGACGCCGGAGCAGTTCTTCGACATGATGCTCGACGGGCTGCGCTATCCCGGCTTCGTCCGGGCGGTCACGCGCGTTGCGGTGCGTCACATCAAAGTCCAGAAGAAGCGGGAAGAAGGCGGCCTGTTCAAGCCGTTCCGCAACCCCCTTCGCTTTGCAGTAACGGCGGCGGCCAAGGCGCTGAAACAGCAGCATCCAACGACCGCCGAAGGGGCCATTCGGGTGCTGTTTGCCAACGGCCAAACGGATATTGCCCTGTCGCACATGTACGTGATTGCACTGGGCTTCGGATATTTCGAAAGCCTGATGACGGTCGCCAAGGAGTTCCCTGAGGAAACCGCTGCCATCGTGCCATTCCTGGAAGCCGCTTCAAAGCATCTGGTTGGGGATTTCTCGTGGCAGAGGGACATTGTGGAGCAGCGTGGCGTCAGCCTGAATCCGTCGACCTTGGAGCAGCCCGATGTCGAGGACAGTCCGGCAGGTGACGGCCTTGCGGACTGCAGCCAAGGGCTGCGTGAGTGCGATCCTCCCGATGGCGCCGTCCTGGACAGCGCTGTTGCCGAGGATGCGACGCAAGTCCCGGACATGGGTGAAGGCGTCAGCATGGGGCATGGCAACGACCAGGAGGCCGAAGCGGCCCCTGAACAAAAGAATGGCCAGCAGGCCGGGGAGCAGGTGGTGAACAACACCCTACAGGGTCCTGGCCAGCCGATGGGCGCCGGGGATGACCGTCTGGCCGCGGCAAAGGCCGACTGGTCCAGGATTCTCGCCGAGGTTTCCAGCCTGGCGGCAGAGGCTGTGGACAGTGAGCCGGACGCGCATGTCGCCGAAGTCGTTCTGGAAACCCTGCTGGCCAAGCTCAATGCCGCACGGGCCGCTGCGCGGGCGTGGGACGAGGCCAAGCCGAAGAACGTCGACCCGGCACCGATGATCGCTGATGCCAGCGCCCTGGCCATCACGCTGGTGGAAATCGCCAAGCTGGAGGCGGCGGCGCTGCCGGATGTCGCACTGGTAACGCCCGAGGCGGCTGCGGACGCCGCCGCTGTGCTGGAGACGGTGCGCACCTTCGCCGGGCAGGCCACTGCCCTCTTCGCGCAAGCCAAGAACCTGTCCCAGGACTTCGACCGCATCGAGGAAGCGGCCAAGGCCAAGATCGAAGGACGCGAGGCCGCCCGGAATGGCCTGGCCGCTCTGGAACGCTTCGCGGCCGTTCTTGTCGATGGCGCGGCCTTCCTTCCTTCCGCAGCAGCTGCCAGCGTCATTCCCGTTCAGACGGCTCCGCAACCAGCCGCTCCGGCTGCGGTTTCCGCTGAGATCGCCAAAACAGTCTCAGCCGACGACACCGACCTGGACAGCGTGGCTGACGTTCGCCAGGTGGAGGACGGTGCTGTCCCTAAAAAGACGGCTGACGCTGAACCTGTGGCTGCTCCTGACCCTGTTGACGAGGTCCATGAGACGGCCTCGGCGACGGAGATGGTCGTGCCCGCGCGGGCGAAGGTCGAAGACACGGTCGCAACGACCGCGGCGCCGGTCGCCACGTCCGACGTCGACGGCTTCGATGACGCCGCGCTGGACCTGCTGATTGAGGTCGGCGAGGACCGAGATGCCGACGATCAGGACCAGAACGATGATGGCATCCTTGAGATGCCCGACGCTGGTCAGGCCGATGCTGAGGTCCCGGCGGCGGACGAGGAAGCGGATGAGGACCCGTTCGCCCAGGACGTGGAGGCCAAGCTCACCGCGCTCGTGACGGCGGGTGAGTTCGGGCTCGCCTACCATCTACTGCGAGCCGCCGGGCGCGTGTTCCCCGATCGGCGCTTCCCCTTCACCGAGCCGGAAATCCGCCTGTCCGCAATGGCCGGGCACATCAACCACGCCGCCTTGCAGGGCAACGAGGTGTTGAACCGTTTGGTCGAGGAGGTCCGTGCCAGCGTCCATGCTTTGCAGTCCAACCCGGACCAGGTGCCCGAGGACACCGCGGCGGCACGGCGCATCATGCTGTTCGGCGCCACGGCCACGCTTGCGCTTTTCCACACCGACAGCGTCGCCGGTGAGGTCCTGGACGCCATCAATGGCGTCGCTCCCGGTCTGGACGAATGCCTCTATCCGCTCAAGGACGCGCTGATCGAGGCGTCGCGCTCCAATGTCGGCCTGACACCGGCGATGCTGCGCACGATCAGCCGTGCCGCCGAGGTCGACCGTTACGGGACCGACTGCCTCAAGGCGGTCCTGGAGAAGATCGAGAGCTTCTCCCAGATGCGCTTCCGCTTCCAGTTGGGCGCCAAGATCCGGCAGACGCTGATCCGCAACGATGGCGCCATCGGCAAGCTCAAGGAGCGCCTGGACAAGGGCGAGAAGGCTGCCGTGGCGGCGGCCCGCGAGTTCGCCGATGCTTATTCGGATCGCAGCGCGATCCTTGCACTGCTTGATGCGGCCGAGGTGGCCTCCCACAATTTCAAGTTTCAGGGCATCGACGGCGACGCGCGCGAGCGTCTTGTGGCCAACATCGACAGCCTGGCGTCGCGGTGCCGTGAGTTCGTCCAGGCTCGTGAGGCCGTGCCCACCATGAAGAGCGCAGGCCAGCGCGCCATCGTGACCGGCATCCGTGCCAGCATCCTGGCTGGACTTGAGAAGGCCGTGCCCACCCTGGGCGCGTACGCCGAGGCTGCGGATCCGCTTCCCGCCGCCGCCGCCCGTCACACCCTGCGCCTGCTGGAGCGGCTGCGCGCGGCTGTGGACGGTGAACTGCCGCAATCCGGTACCACTGACCACTTGCTGGCGCTGCATGGGCCGCTGCTCTGGCTTCCGGGGCTGCGTTTCGGGCGTTCCTGGCTGCCGTCGCCGTACCAACCGGAGATTGTCGTCGGGGCGATCCTGTCGGCCGCCATTCCGGTGGTTCCGACCGATGAGAGTCCCATTGCCGCCCTGGAGGGGGCGGTGCGCCAGCGGCGGAAGGAGGACTCGTTCGTCGCCGCGCGCCTGCTTGCGGAGGCAGGGGCGTTCTATGGGGTGACCGATGCCGAGCGCGGCCAGCTGCGCGATACGATCGAGACCAATGTGCAGTACCGCCGTGACGCGCTGGTCGGTGACATCGCCGAGGTCCGGCGCATGGTCGACCGGGTCCAGCGTATGGGCATGCTGCGCGGTGTCGACGACGCGCAGGCCCTGCTCTCGCTGCTCGACCGCATCGATCCCACCGCCCTGCCGACCGAAGTGGCACTGGATTCCCGTGATGAGGACGAGGAGAACGAGCTCATCCTTGATTTCGCCTCCGCCGAGGCGACGCTGGGCGACGTGCGTGAGCGGGTCCAGCGGCTGCTCAACAAGCCGCGCCAGGACGTGCTCGACCGTCTCGCCTCCCTGGTCGCGTCCGGACGGGTCCCACCCGAGGACGCCGAACGCGTGCGCGGCCTAGTCGCCAAGGACGACCTGCTGACCGCGGGCGAGTACATGGGCTTCCTGGAGGACGGGCGCGCGCTGCCGGAGACAACGTCGCCGAACCCGCGGTTCCGCGCCTTCTACCCGGCGGTCACCGAAGCGCTCGACCGGCTGCCAAAGCGCGAGATGGAGGCCATCAACACGACGATCTCCGCGGGCCACGACCTCGGCCCGTTGGCCTTCTCGCGGATCCCGGAAAACCGCCGCGAGGATGCGCTGGCGCTGCTCGACGACTGGAAGGAGCTCCGCAAGCGGGTCCAGGGCGGCTTCCTGATCGACAACGTCATCTCTCTAGTCGGGCCGTTCCTCGAGCGTGCGGGCCTGCGCACCGAGCTCACCCGGGTCGACAGCGCGCTCTCGAGCCCGAAGCGCAAGGTCTACGTCGCCGAGATGAAGCTGCGCATCCCGACCGACGCGGAGAGCGTCCTGCTGCCCGACTTCGGCAGCCAGACCGGCGGCCACTACCGGATCTGCCTCGTCGCCAAAATGCCGAGCGAGTCCGAGCTCACCAGCCTGTGCGACGGCGCCGGGTCGATGGGAGTCATGGTTCTGGTCGCATCCACCGTGGACACGGAACGGCGGCGCCAGTTGGCCTGGAACTGCATCGACCAGAATCGCCGCGTCCTGGTCGTCGACGAGGCCATCTTCCTCTTCGCCCTCAGCGAACCGGAGTTCCGTCCTCTGACCATGGTCGAGTGCGCCCAGCCCTTCTCGTTCGCAGCCCCCTACCGGGACTACGGCAACCAGGCGGTTCCGCCGGAGATGTTCTTCGGCCGCGAGACCGAGTACCGCAAGCTCTACGAGCCGTCGGGCAGCTGCATCGTCTATGGCGGCCGCCGCCTCGGCAAGACAGCGCTGCTCCAGCACCTCAAGGCGACCAAGGACGACCCGGACAACGGCATGGCGGTCGCCTACGTGAACATCCTGGCGATCGGCAACAACGTGATGCCGTCGCTCATCTGGGACTACGCCTCGCGCGCGCTCCCGGCGCTGTTTCCCGAGCCGGTCACGACCGCCACCGACTTCACCGAGCGGGTGGATGCTTGGCTTGACGCCGATGCTCGCCGCCGGGTTCTGGTGCTGTTCGACGAGTCCGACCGTTTCATCGAGGACGACGCCGCCGACAAGTTCCGTGAGTTCATCCGCCTCCAGGCGCTGATGGACACCACCAACCGGCGCTTCAAGTTCGTGCTGGCGGGGCTGCACAACGTCACCCGGCTCGTGCACACCGAGAACCCGCCGCTTAAGCAAATCGCCTCCGATCCGCAGCGCATCGGGCCTCTGATGGACGCCGAGCTCAAGGACGCCGAACTGCTGGTGACCCAGCCGCTCGCCGCCATGGGCTTCGAGTTCGAGAACCGTGAGGATGTCTGGCGCATCCTCAGCCACTGCAACTACTACCCTGTGCTCGTGCAGACCTTCTGCAAGGGGCTGCTCGAAGACCTGGCCAAGGAGGTCGTGCGCAAGAAGCGGCCGGTCTCCGTCATCACCGGCGAGCATGTCCGCGCCGCCCTGGAGGACGAAAAGATCGCCCAGGAAATCGGCAAGATGTTCGACTACACAATCAGCGAGATTGAGGACCGCTACGCCCTGATCGCCAACATCATGGCCATGCGCGCGCTCGAGGACAGCGCGGCCGGGCGCGTCGGCGAGGGCATGGCGGCAGCCGACGTGCTGAAGGCCGCCGCCGAATACTGGCCCGCCGCCTTCACCGAGGTGAACCGGCTGTCCGTCATCGAGGACCTGCTCGACGAGATGGAGGGGCTGGGCGTTCTGCGCCGGGTCGGTCCCGACGCCTGGGCGCTGCGCTCGCATGGCATCCTACGCCTGCTCGGCAGCGACACCAAGATCACCACCAAGCTGTGCGAGTTCATCGACCGTCCGGCTCCGGCCGCCTTCGAACCGCGCTCGATGCGCCGCCCCCTGTCCTTGCCCACCCTCTACAAGGTCCCGCCGGGGCACTTCTGCCCGCTGACGCTGGGCCAGGAGCACGACCTGCTCACCAGCACGCCGCCGGGCCAGGTGCCCGTCCAGATCCGCGTCATCTTCGGCAATGCGCTGGCCGATCTGGCGATTGTCGCCGCAGCGATGCGCACGGCCGGGCCGCTGGTTTCCGACGGCACCCGCGTCGAGATCGTGGCCCAGGCCTGGCGTTCGTCCTCCGATCTGATGGATGCGGTGCGCCCGGCACGGTCCAAGGACGCCGACCTGACGCTGCTGGTGGTGGATTCCCGGGCCGACTGGGACGGCGACTGGATCGAGCATGCGCTGCGCTCGAAGCCGGTGCGCGACGGCCGGGTGCGGCTGGTCTTCGTCGGCGGGCCGCAGCACGCCCTGCGCTGGGTCGCCGATCCGCGCTTCCAGCCGCCGCCGCCGCAGGTCCGCACCATGCCGCTCCAGGCATGGACGACGCAGATGATCGACCATTGCCTGCGCAGCAATGACCTGTCCCCCGAGCAGTACCGCGCGGCATTGCGTGACATGACCGGCGGCTTCAACCGGCCGCTCAGCCAGCTGCTGGTGGGCAACGTCGGGCCCAAGGATAAGTTCATGGGCCGCGTGGAGAGGCAGCGCGACCGCCTGCTTGGCGAAAAGGGGCTGCTCTCCGAGATCGGCTTGGTCGCGCCGATGGACGAGGTGTTCCGCCGCCTGCCCGGCTGGCTCGACCCGGGTGGGCACATCACCGCCTACGAGATCGCCGAGGGCATCCTGCCGACCGTTCCTAGTGCGGAGGCCCTGACCGGCCTCCAGGTGGTCGAGTACGGCGCTTTGATGGGGCTGCTTGAGCCCGAGGCGGTGCCGCGGCCGGGCGTGGCCGAGGATGGCCGCCGTTACACGCTCAACCCGCTGCTCGTGACGGTGCTCGCGGCGATGCAGCCAGTGGAGGTCGCGTGATGGCCGGGTGGCGGGGTGTCAGCCGGTGGGACCTGCCCGGACCCACCCGCTTCCTGGAGCGGGTGACCGCCGCGGCCACCGGCACCAGCCATGGGGTGGCCGGGATCGCCCTGCCCACCCCCCGGCCGGACGGGGTGCTTGACGCGGTGGTCCGCCATATTGAGGACGCGACCTCCTCCATTGTCACCCGCGTGGACGCGGGAATGGGGCTGCGCGGGCGATCACCCCTCACCCTGCTGGCCGGAGTGGCCGGGCTGCGCACCTCCGGACTGCGGTCGGTGGAGGAGTTCCTGGACGCCCCTGACCTGTCCGGCACCGTCTTCCTGGTCGACGGCATCCCGGCGGAGGACTGGTACCCCTGGGCCTTCGTCCTGAAGCAGGTGCGGTCGGAGCGGTCGCGGCGCAGCCGCATGCTGGCGCCAGCGCTGGCCGTGATCCTGCCTCCGCATGTCGGACCGGACGATGCGCGTGCGGCGCTTGGTGGCATCCTGCGATGGTCAGGCCAGGTGTCGCGGCTCGACACCCAGACCCATGTCGAGCAGATGCTCGGGTGGCCCGGTGACAGCCTGCTTGAGCGCACCGCGGTTTCGGTGGCCGTCGAGATTTCCGGATGGGACCTGGGGCTCGTGGAGCATCTGGCGGCGAAACCCCTGG
This sequence comes from Pseudomonadota bacterium, assembly GCA_023423695.1. Taxonomy (GTDB): domain Bacteria; phylum Pseudomonadota; class Alphaproteobacteria; order Azospirillales; family Azospirillaceae; genus Azospirillum. The sequence goes on from JAFAFA010000067.1 coordinate 54,035, forward strand.
ATGTGCTGGCTGATCCGCGGGATGAACTGGCCAGGATGGCCGACATGCTACGTGGCCGTCGGCCCTGCTGGGCCAATGGTATGGTCGACCGCTGGGACGGCCAGGTCTGGGTGCACACCGGGGCGCTTGCCTCGGCCGGACGGCACGATGCGATCGCGAAGCGGGTTTGGCGCGGCCAGGTGCGTGCCGTCTTCCCGTTCCTCGATCAGGTGCGCACCGCATTCGTGGCTAGGTATGAGGACCATATCGCTGGCCAGCCGCCGGTGACCAAGGACTACCACGGCAAGACCGTGGTGTACGACAACCCGTGGGACCTCGAGTTCTTCGACATCAACGCGCTTGTCAGGGACATCTTGCCCGAACGGGAGGCCAAACTGATGGCGGATTGCATCCAGCTGCGCCGGAACATGGCGCACTGGGACCCGGCCCCGGGCTGGCGGATCCAGCGGGCTTCCAATCTCTGGGAGATGACCCGCGACGATTTCCCGGACGGCTGTGCCGGATGGGAATGGCCGCGCTGCGAGCAGAAGTTGGTGCTCCTGGTCGGCCCCAGCGGCGCCGGGAAGACGACCTGGGCCCGGCAGAACTGCGATCCGGCCGAGGTCGTCTCCTCTGATCAGATCCGCACGGAGATGTTTGGCACGCAGGACATGGGCGGTGACCAGGAGCCGGTGTTCGAGCGCCTGCGCGCCGAGGTCGTCAAGCGGATGTCGAACGGCCGCACGGCGATCGTCGACGCGACCAACCTGCGGCCGGAGGACCGTTTGGCCAACGTTCGTCTCGTGCCGCCCGATATGGCCGTCGAATATGTCGTCATTGATCGGCCGATGCCGGAGAAGATGGCGACCGCGGAGTGGCGGGCAGACAAGCCGGGAATCCTGGAGGCGCATGCGGCGCTGTTCGAGCGCAACCTCGACACCATTCTCAATGGCGACGACCTGGGCAATGTCCGAGTCCATGACCTGCGCAGAGAGACCGTCATTGATGCATTGGTCGAAACGGTTGCTGGCGACTGACGCCTTGGGCACGGTTCCGGCGTGGGCCGCGGTGGTTTACGCCGGAGTTCGAGTGCGTGCATCGGGACTTTTGGGCGGTGAACGAGGCGGTCATCAACGGCAGGCAGGCAATTTATCCGTCCATCGCTGATCTGCGATGATCGGGCGAGCTTCGTTGAGTTCCTTTGTCGGCGGGTCTGACACGTCTCGCTCAAGTCTCTGAACAAGCGTAGTTGGAACCGTCGGTGTTGGCTGACCTGCCAAATTGATCAGGTTTTCGGGCAATCTTTCGACGCCCCTGAGATCCTGAAGAACTCCCGGATGGCTTCGCCCAGCGCTCCGGGAGTGACCCGCTCAGCGAGAATGATACGGAGTCCATGGGAGGGCACCGCCTCCGCCATGATGGTGCTTGAGGCGGCGTGATCGGCACCAGTGTGGATTACCCAGCCGCTCCAGCCGTCCAGTTGCCAATCGACACCTGCCTAGATTTCGTTAAACCGGGCCAGCGTTTTCGATGCCCAATCCCTGCCGCCAGGAAAGCCATCTCCGGATCGCGCTGAAGACGGGCTGTGGGTATTGTCGAGATTAAGGAAATTCTGCTGTCGGTCCGTATTCCCGCTCATGGGTATGCTCCTTTCTAGTGGCCTTGGGGCTAGGCTGCGGCCTGGCGTTGCAAGTGACGAACTCATCAGCTTGGTTGACACCGACAGCTGAGCCAGGCGGAACGAGCGGTATGGGAAAAGTTCGAGGCCGGGCGCCGCCACATCCCCCAACTGTTCGCTGGGATCGACCTGCCGGACGACATCGAGCAGATGGCGCTCCTCGTCTACGGCTCGACGGCCAAGCCGCCGCTGGACACCCGCGGATGGCGCGGCGACATCCCCGACTTCGGCCTCGGCAGCCACCCGAGCGCCTGGTTCGACCTGCGCCTGCCCAGCCCATCGGACGGCAACTGGGTGCCCGGCCAGGGCGAGTACGCGATGCGCATGCTGGAGCGCATGGTCGAGCAGCGGGCGCTCGCCGGGAAGCTCGTCGACGCAAAGGGCAAGTCCCTGCGCGGGCCCTACCTGCGCGACCGCGGCATGCCCGAGGCGTTCGTCATCACGCCGTTCCGCACGGTCGCCAACGTGATGCGCGCAATGGTCCTGGCGCGGGCCGAGGCGTTCCGTCGGCTCGACCCATCCATCGACCCCGAGGCGGTGAAGGCATGGGCGAAGAGACATGTCGGCACCGTCCACACCTTCCAGGACAAGGAATCGGAGACGGTCATCCTGCTGCTCGGCGGGAGCGCCGCGCGCCCTGGGGCGGTGGCGTGGGCTGGCAAGACTCCGAACATCCTGAACGTGGCCGCGACGCGGGCGAAGTCCTCGCTGTACGTGGTGGGCGACCTCGGCCTGTGGGGTGGCGGCGGGGTGTTCCGGGAGGCGGCGCAGCGCCTGGAGGTCGTCCCCGTCCCGGACTTCGTCGCTCTGGTGCCGGACCCCGAGCGCGTGGAGCGGGTCGACACCCTGGAAGGCCACCTGAAGCTGCTGGCCGATGCGTTCGGCCGGGCCAGGCGCCGGGTGGCGATCTCGTCGCCCTACCTGACCGAGCGGGCCATCCAGGACGGCCGGTGCGACGTCCCGGCCCTCATCCGGCAGGCGGCCGCGCGCGGCGTCCAGGTCACCGTCTACGTCGACCCGGAGCAGAACATGGAGGACGGCCCGGACAGGAACCGCTACCTCAAGCCGACTTACCTGTGCGCGGCCGACCTGCTGGCCGCCGCCGGAGCAGAGGTGGCTCCCGTGAAGCGGGTGCACGCGAAGACGCTCTGCGTGGACGACGCGGAGATCGTCGAGGGCTCCTTCAACTGGCTGAGCGCCGCCCGCAACAAGGCCAGCGCCTTCCAGCGCCTCAAGGCGTCCTTCCGCTATGCCGGTCGCGACGCGGGTCGGTTCGTCGGCAAGGCCGCGGAGAGGCTGAAGGCCGCGCGGATGCCGAGGGCTGCATAGGGCGACTCGCGGGCCGCGCCTCTTCAGGCAATAGCATGTCTGATCATCGGGTAGGATTGATGACGAACGGTTCCGAACGCATGTCTTGCTGAAAGCGTTGGCGGGTAGAATGAAAATTCGTGTGCTGTCATGGGCCGCGATTGAGCGCGGGGAGGCTGAAGGTGCCGAGGGCATCATCTCAATCAGACCGTCGGCAGAACATGATGCCGAGAACCTGGATCTTGCCTTGGCGCAGGCCACCGGCGGCGAGGTGGGCGCCGTGCTGGTGCAGCGGTTCGACGACATTGCCATCCCTGCCTTCGGCCCCTACCGCGGCCCCGTCATCGAGCATGTCGCCGAAGCGCTAGAGTTCGGGCGCAGGATTGCCGAGCAGACCCCGGGAGGTTTGCTCGTGGTCCATTGCCAGATGGGCGTCAGCCGCTCCGCCGCCATGGCGCTCGCCCTGCTGGCCCAGGAACTCGGACCAGGCGCCGAGGAGGAGGCTGTGGCTGCCCTGCTGAGGGGAGATCCAGAAGGACGCATGCACCCAAATCCGCTGCTCGTCAGCATGGCCGACAGCTGCCTGTTCCGGTATGGGCAACTGGAGGCCGCGCTTGCGTATGCCTGCCCCAGGTACGTCAAATGGCGCGACCACTGGCGGGAGGCGGCATTGGACCCGGAGCGCCATTGGGAGCAGGCAAGGCGGATACGGACGAGGCGCAGGACGGAGTGAGAACCCGCTCAATGCTCATTCCCTCATTCTACATGAATGCAGAAGTTAGAGACTGGACGCAGAATTACCGTCTTCCTGGTCCGCAGGCAAAACGGCAAGCGAGCGCTGGAATAGGCCCGGGCTCAACACTGGCATGATCTGATTGCGGCAGTTCATCTGCGTTGAACGTGATATAGGCCAAGGCCAAACGGCGACAGTTCCCTCCAGCATTTCACCAAGATTGACTTGCCTGAAGGCGTCGAGCCGGAGTAGCGACACAGGCGGCGGCTAAGACATTAACTGGTCTGGGCGGCACGGACATCATCGATCACCTGCTTCAGCAACCGCACGCCACGTCGGATGACTTCCTCGTCAAGGCTCGCGTAACCCATGACCAGCCCAGCCGCCGCAGGCTTCGGCGCGGTCGCGGTTAGATCGAAGAGTGGAGCGATGGGATAGATGCCGAGACCGGCTGAACGGGCGTCGGCAATCAGCCTTTCCTCCAATGTCCGCGATATCGTGTTCAGCCAGACCACGACGTGAAGTCCGGCAGCAGCGCCGACGATCGTGACATCGTTGCCGAAGGTGTCGGCCAAGGCAGCGAGGAGGGCCGCACGGCGTTCCCCGTTCCTGCGACGGATGCGCCGCACGTGCCTCTCATAGGCCCCGCTCTCGATCAGGTCGGCAAGCGCCTCCTGTTCCGGCCCGGGCGTGTGCCGGTCCATCAGCCTCTTCGCCCGCGCAAAGACGGGAGCCATGGCCTCAGGGACGACGAGGTAGCCAAGGCGCAGGTCAGGAGAGAGGATCTTCGAGACTGTGCCGAGATAGATGACCCGGCGGGCATCGTCCAGCACCTGCAAGGCCGGAAGCGGTGAGACGTCGAAGCGGTACTCGCCGTCGTAGTCGTCCTCGATGACATACCCGCCGCTCCGCTCGGCCCAAG
>JAFAFA010000021.1 GCA_023423695.1 Pseudomonadota bacterium
GCCCGCGCCGTAGCGAGCGCGCGTCACAGACCGTCGATACCCTCGAGCGGGTCGCCGCCCGTCGGTGCCGGCTCCGTGTAGCACGACAGATCGCCTCGGAGCCGGCGGGCCGGGTCGCACTCCACCGGCTCGCCCTCGACGAGCCTGCCCTCGACCCACGAGAGCTCGACCGCGGTGCACGCGCGGGCGTTCCAGGGGCCGTGGACGAAGCGCAGCACCTTGGCCCCGTCGGGCGCCGGCGGTTTCTCGCGCGCCCGCTCGAGCCAGCGGGTGTCCTCGCGCAGCGCCCTCTGCTTCTCCCTGCCGACGAGGTACTTGGCGATGCGCGTGATCGCGGCGACGACCGCGCTCTTGTCGTCGAGCTCGTAGCTCCTCACCTCGACGACCTCGTAGCCGCGCCGCCGGAGCATCTCCCGCAAGAAGCCGTCGCGCTCCGCCGTCTCGGGGGTGCCGTGCAGGTGCCCGGCGGCGAGCGGATAGGTCGTGAGCTGATAGCGGAGGAAGTCGGCGACGACCTGCTCGGTGAACGAGATCGGGTTGAGCGCCCTTCACCGCCACCAAACCGGGATGCGGCACCGGCTGACCAGCGTACGATGATGATCCGCCCTCGGCGAAATGCCGAGGGCGGATCGTCTCGGCGCTCATGCCGTAGGATCAGGCGTCCGTGTCGGTCGCGTCCGTGTCGGTCTCGAGGTCTTCCGCGGCGTCCTCGTCGACCTCGGTCTCTGCGTCGGCGTCGGTGGCCTGAATGATGCCGGAGCGGCGGCGCTCCGTCGGGCGAACGCGGTCCGCGACCTCGTGCTCGCCGGCGATGCGCGCCAGCCCCTCGAGCCAGCCGCCCGCCAGCGTGACGACCACCCTCCAGTGTCCGCCCGCCTGGTCGCGCGCGATCATGGTCTGCTGAGCCTCGCGCTCCTCGCGCTTGAGCGAGTCGAGGAGACCGGCGAGGCGCTCGACCTTGCCCTCCAGGTTGTCGGCGACCGCGATGAGGTCGACCTTCCCACCCACGAACGACTGCGCGGGCTTCTTCGCCTTGCGCAGGAGCCGGACCACGCTGGCGGCGAGCTTGTGCATGAGGTCCGGGCGATCCTCGAGCGTGCGATCGAGGCCGACCCGCTTGAGGAACTTGGCGCCATAGGTGCCTAGAACCATCGACCTCGCGCTCAGCAGATCGCTGCCGATCTCGAGCTTGGTCTCGTCGCGCTCCTCGCGGAGCGGATCGTCGTCGGCCAGCTCATCCGCGTGCGCGGCGGCGGCGTCGTTGAGCGCCTGCTCGGCCTCCACGAGGAGCTCCTTGATCTCTTCGGTGACCGCGACGAGATCCAGGCGTTTGCGTTTCTTCCCCTTGAACAGGATCGCCGCCGCCTTCTCGGCGATCGACTTGCCGTGGACCTCGTACGCCGCGCGCACGGCGGCCGAGTACGACAGCTGGTTAGCGTCCGTCTTCGCGAGCTTCTTGGCCATCGAGCCCTCCCTGCCGCAGCGTCCCTTGCCGCAGCCATGCCACTCTAGAATCGATCGCGGCCGCGAGTAAAGTCCCTGTCAGCACTTTTTTCTCGCGCTCGGCGCGAGAGCGTGAACCGCGCGCGCCGCGGCGCGCCGAGAGCGCTTCAACCCGCCGCGATCGTGATCTACGCGCGTAGAAGTCGTTCCGGCGCCACCCGAGCGCTGCGCGGCAGCGTAAAACCCGTTCCGGCGAGCCCCGAACGCGACCGACACCGCGTAGAACCCGTTCCGGCGCCGGCGGAGCGCGTTTTACGCGCGTAAAAGCCGTTCCCCCGGCGAGGGATCGGGGTGTGGCCGGCGTAAATCGCGATCCGGCGCCGAGCGATCGGCTTCTACGCCGCTCGAGGCCGCTCGGGCGGCGGGAGAACGGCTTCTACGCCGGCACGGAGCGCTCCGGCGGCGGGCGATCGGCTTCTACGCCGCCACGGGCCGTTCCGGGGGCGAGCGATCGACTTCTACGCCGCCCGGGACCGTTCCGGCCGCGAGGGATCGGCTTGTACATCGGCGCGTCCCGCTCTGGCGGCAGCAGATCGACTTCTACGTCGCCCGAGGCCGCGGCGGCCCCCAGTCTCACGCCGCTGTGCGGGCTCGCCGACATCGTCCGGCCGACATGCCCCCGCGGCGTGCCGTTCGTGCGGCGACCATCGATCTTACGCGCCCCGAGGGTCGTCCGTGCGCTCCGAGAACGTGGTGTGGCGTCTACGGCCGTTCGGCCCCAGCACCGCGCGGGTCCCAGACGAACTCCGCGGGCACACCGTCGAACCCGTCGATGCTGCTCGCGAGGCGGACACGCACTTGGTCATGGCCACCGCGGCCGTCAGGTCGCTCTTCCCGTTCGACGATGAACGAGTAGTCGGCGCTGCTCACGAGCAGGTGGAAGAAGATCTTGCTCGACACGTCCACGAGCCCAGCCGGCTCACGCTCATCCGACCCCGGCATCTCGAAGAACGTAAAGGTCGTGATGGCCGTCACCTGGTACGCACGGGCGAGACGAGACACCGCCGGCCACAGGAGGCGCTCGCCCTCGAGCAGGGGGTACTGCAGCAGCACGTTGTGCACTCCGTCGACGACGAGCGCGCTATACGGCGTGCCGGCGATGCGGGCGCCCTCGAGCTCACGGGAGATCTTGGCCACGACCGTCTCGGGATCGATGAACCCCGGATAGAACTCGATGACGCTCAACCGGTCGGCGACATCGACGCCTTCGCCGAAGCGAGCGCCAGCCGTGTCACGCGCGGCTTCGAGGTAGTACGACTCGGGATAGAGGAAGCTCACCACGAGCACACGCGGGCACGCTCGCGAACGCCCCTTGGCCCTCCGGCTCTTCGTGCTCCGGTTCGCAGTCGGGACGGCCGGCTCCAGCGCGAGTCGCAGCGCGAACTTCGCCTTGCCCGCCGAGCCCCGGCCGTGGACGAGGACCTGAGATCGGGCGCGTAGCGTGAGAGCTCGGGTGGTGCGGCCCTCCTTCTCCGTGTGGACGACCGCGTGCTCGGTGTCCGAAGGGGCGCTGCTGTCGTGCTCGTGCAGGTCACGGATGACGGCGTGGAGCGAGGGGCTGACGATGCAGCCTTCCGTTCTCGACAAGTGCAGGACGTGACGCCCGCGATGCGACGTCTGCAGCCTGGTCTTCTCGACGACGCAGGTGCGGAGCGGGTGTCGGTCGGAGCGACTGGGATCGGTGTCGAGCAAGAGCACATTGTCGACGAGGTACTCGAGGCTTGCGTCCTTGGCGTCCTCGGCTCCTCCGACCAGCCACACCGACACACCCAGCTCGCGCAGCGAAGCGAGCGCGGCGGCGAGTGAGCGGCGCCGCTCGGCCGCATCCGGCCCGTCGTGCGCGATGAGCGCCGAGATGGAATCGACGACCACGAGCCGTGGAAACGGGAGGAACGCCACGACGTCGATCTTCCCTTGCGCGGCCCGCTGCTTCGGCTGGAGCTCTTCGCGCAGGATCTCCTCGAGCATCTCGACGGAATCGAGGGGTCGGGCATCCACGATGGGGAGCTCCGGAGCGTCCGGGTCAGACACCGCCCACAGCGCTTCGGAGAGGTACGAACCCCCGCCGGTCGAGAGCAGCTTGGCGCGGAGCGACTCCTTGTTCTCCTCCGTGCTCAGGTAGCGCACGTCGGCGCCCAGCTCGAGCGCTCGGGCGGCCACCGCGAGGCAGAACGTGGTCTTCCCCGAGCCCGCGGGACCGGCGAGCACGGTCACCTGTCCGCCGCCGTTGAGCATCGGCAACATGCCGCCGAGGACGTCGTCCACCCCGAGGATGCCGGTGGGCTGCGCGAACAAGAGATTCACCAGGGTCGGGAAGTCCGGCGGGTCGCCCTTCAGCTGTGGCTGCTCGCCGGCAAATCGTCGCTCGGCGCGTGCCGGGTCGATCCCGAGCGGAGCCTTCGCGAACGCCCGGCAGTACGCGCCGAAGTCAGCGTCCGACATCGAGCGGCGCACGTATCCGTGCAGGCAGAGCGTGTCGATGATCAGCTGGTCCGTGTTCGGTGCGGGCCCGGGCCGCACGACGGTCTCGCGCAACGACTGCTGGTGCTCGAACCGGCTCCGCATGCGCCGGTGCGCGTCGCGCAGCGCTTCGATCCCGTCCTTGTCGTGCCGCACTCGATAGAGCGCCCGCAGCGCGAGCACCACGCAGAACCGCACCACGTGCAGCGTCTCGAGCCGGGCCGGGTTGGCCAGGACGCGGCACGTCATCTCGAGCACATCGGGCCGGCGGCGGGGAGGCGCCTCTCTCCACCCTCCCTCGACGACGCTCCGGCATCGCTCCAGAAGGTCCTTCCAGTGGCCGAGCGCGGGTGTCTTCTCGACACAACGCCGGGCGAGCGAAGCCCCAGCTCCGCGCGCCTTGCCGGATGTGGCGCCGTCTCTGCCTTCAGCGAGGATCGACGCGACGAGCGCGGCGACGTCGATGGTGGCCTCGATGAGCCGTCCGGCTGGCGTGCTCACGTCGCGAACGCGGCCAGCGGGAGGTGCCATGCCGGAGGTGTCTCCTTCGCGCGGTCCCCGAAGACGTTGAAGGTCCTCGACTCGTTTCGGAGGAAGCCCACCAGGTCGGCGAGCTCCTCGAAGACCCAGTCGGGGCTCGAGCCGAACCCCGGCTCGTCCCTGTCCGCGACGCCGAATGGCTTGGATCCGTGGACTGCGATCGTGAAGGCTCGGGGCCCGATCTCGACGTCGACGTACGTCACGGCGCGCGGGTCGTCGGGCGCGTCCACTTGGGTCCGCGCATGAGGGATGCCCTTTCGGAGTGCACGCACGAGCTCATCCAGTCGGTCCGACATGACGGCCATCCTTCCCTGGTTTGTCTAATTCCACAACCGGCTCCTCGCCCATCCGTCCGCGCCGCTCGATTCGCACCGCCCCGTTGTCGGCGATGTAGGTGTCGTGCCGAAAGCTGCGCAAGCGACGGACGTCTGGCCGACCGGGGACCGCATCCACCCGGTCGTCCTGGAC
>JAFAFA010000009.1 GCA_023423695.1 Pseudomonadota bacterium
GGAGCGGCCGACGCTGGCAAAACGCGACGACGCAAAGGGCCACGACCACGAAGAAGGCCCAAGATCAGCAGCATGAACCATCGGAACGCCTGGCCCATAGGCAACCATCCATCCACGGGACGATGGCAATCCATCGTCCGGCCAGACGACATTAGCCGACAGGTGTGAATGCTTCGTTAATGGCCCCGATGTCGGCCGCGCGACGGAGCAGGATGCGAGTCCGGGTGCCGGATGCCAGCCGCACCCATGCAAAAAGCCCCCCGCGGCGCTGCCACGGGGGGCCCTTGCGGATCAGAACGGTGCAGGCTGCCTCAGTTCGGCCGCGCGCCCGTGCCGGACTTCTCGGCGACCGCGGCGATCGCCTCGGGCGACGGGACCTGGGGCAGCGGCTCGGGCAGGCGGGTGAGCGCCCGGGCCAGCACCTGGTCCACGGTGGAGACCGGCACGATCTCCAGCTTCTCCTTCACGTTGGCCGGGATGTCCGCCAGGTCCTTCTCGTTGTCCTTCGGGATCAGCACGGTCTTGAGACCGCCGCGCAAGGCGGCCAGCAGCTTCTCCTTCAGGCCGCCGATCGGCAGGACCCGGCCGCGCAGCGTGACCTCGCCGGTCATCGCGACCGCGGCATGGACCGGGATCTTGGTCAGCACCGACACGATCGAGGTGACCATGGCGATGCCGGCCGAGGGCCCGTCCTTCGGGGTGGCACCCTCCGGCACGTGGATGTGGATGTCGATCTTCTCGAACTGCTCGGGCTCGATGCCCAGCGCCTCGGAGCGGTGGCGCACATAGGAGCGCGCCGCCTGGATCGATTCCTGCATCACGTCGCCGAGCTTGCCGGTGATGGTCATCTTGCCCTTACCGGGCACGGTGACCGCCTCGATCGTCAGCAGCTCGCCGCCGACCTCGGTCCAGGCCAGGCCCGTGGTGGCGCCGACCTGGTCCTCCAGCTCCGCCTCGCCATAGCGGAACTTCTTCACCCCGGCATACTTCTCGATGTTCTCCGCGGTGATCCGGACCGACTTCACCCCTTCGAGCACGATCTCCTTGGCCGACTTGCGCGCCAGGTTCGCGATCTCGCGCTCCAGGCTGCGCACGCCCGCCTCGCGGGTGTAGTAGCGGACCAGCGCGATCACCGCGTCGTCATCGACCTGCCACTCGTCCTTCTTGAGGCCGTTGGCCTGGGCCTGCTTGCCGATCAGGTGCAGCTTGGCGATCTCCAGCTTCTCGTCCTCGGTGTAGCCGGGGATGCGGATGATCTCCATGCGGTCCAGCAGCGGCTGGGGCATCCGGAGCGTGTTCGCCGTGCACACGAACATCACATCCGACAGGTCGTAGTCGACCTCCAGGTAATGGTCGTTGAAGGTGCCGTTCTGCTCCGGATCCAGAACCTCCAGCAGGGCGGACGACGGATCGCCGCGCCAGTCGGCGCCGAGTTTGTCAATCTCGTCCAGCAGGAAGAGCGGGTTGGAGGACTTCGCCTTCTTCATGCCCTGGATGACCTTGCCGGGCATCGAGCCGATATAGGTGCGGCGGTGACCGCGGACCTCGGCCTCGTCACGGACGCCGCCCAGCGACATGCGGACGAAGTTGCGCCCCGTCGACTTGGCGATGGACTTGCCGAGCGAGGTCTTGCCGACGCCGGGCGGGCCGACGAGGCAGAGGATCGGCCCCTTCACCTTGTTCATGCGGTTCTGGACGGCAAGATACTCGAGGATGCGCTCCTTGACCTTCTCCAGGCCGTAATGGTCGGCGTCCAGCACCTTCTGGGCCAGCTTCAGGTCACGCTTCACCTTGGTGCGCTTCTTCCACGGAATGGACAGCATCCAATCCAGGTAGTTGCGGACCACGGTGGCTTCCGCCGACATCGGGCTCATCGACCGCAGCTTCTTCAGCTCGGCCAGAGCCTTCTCGCGCGCTTCCTTGGAAAAGCGGGTCTTGTTGATCTTCTCTTCCAGCTCCGCCGATTCGTCGCGGCCGTCCTCGGTCTCGCCGAGTTCCTTCTGGATCGCCTTCAGCTGCTCGTTCAGATAGTACTCGCGCTGGGTCTTCTCCATCTGCCGCTTGACGCGGTTGCGGATGCGCTTTTCCACCTGAAGAACGCCGATCTCGCCCTCCATGAAGGCATAGACCCGCTCCAGCCGCTCCGACACGGTGGCGCATTCCAGAAGCTGCTGCTTTTCCGGAATCTTCAGCGCCAGATGCGAGGCGACGGTGTCGGCCAGCTTGCCGGCTTCCTCGATCTGGTTGATCGAAACCAGCACTTCCGGCGGGATCTTCTTGTTCAGCTTGATGTACTGCTCGAACTGGGAGACGACGGCGCGGCTCAGGGCTTCGAGTTCCTGGTTCTCGCCGGTCTTTTCCTCGACCAGTTCGGCCTGGGCCTGGAAGAACTCCTCATTGTCGGCGAACTTGGTGATGGCGGCGCGCTGGCCACCTTCCACCAGCACCTTGACGGTCCCGTCCGGCAGCTTGAGCAGCTGCAACACGGTGCCGACGGTGCCGACGCTGTAGATGTCGGCCGGAGTCGGATCGTCCTGCGCGGCGTTCTTCTGGGTGACGAGCAGGATCTGCTTGTCATCCTTCATCACGTCTTCCAGCGCACGCACGGACTTCTCGCGCCCGACGAACAGCGGCACGATCATGTGGGGGAAGACCACGATGTCGCGCAGCGGCAGGACCGGGTAGAGGGCACCACGGGAGAGTTCGATCATGGGCAGGGCCTCAATGAATGGATCGCCGCCAGCCCGGAATGGGCCTGACACAGCCCCCGCCTCGGGTTGAGCGCGGAGATCGCCTACGGCACCCGACTAACGTGGCACACGGTCATGCGCCCTTCAAGGGGCTGAAAGTGCCTTCATCGCCCGTATATCCAGTTTGAAGACCCACTTGCGCTTGTCGAAGTCCGGTTTCCTGGCCAGCATGACCTCCCGAAGGCGGCGAACCGCGGTTTGAACCATGCATTAAGCCGCACTGATGCCGCGAATTGGCCCGGAGGCCGGCAGAATGGGGGTTCAGCAATGGATGCGAAGGAGCAAACGGCGGTCACCAACCGGCTTTGGAACGATCCGATGGGATTTCTCAAAACCCATCTCCTGATCTACAAAGTCGACAACATCGGGTTCAGCGCTTGGAACCGGTCGGTGGCCAACAAGATTGCGCCGGGCAGCGGACACCGGCCTTTGTACTTCGACATCCATGAGGCGTCCGGCATGGTCGTTTCCGGCACGGATGGGAAGAAGGGACGCTACTTCTATGTCGGCCCGTCGCAGAGCGGCTCCCAGGTCGGCTATTTCCTGCCGTGGGATGCGGACGGCGGATACAACCTGATTCTTGGCAAGGACGCCTTCTTCTTTTTCAACGCACTGATGGACGGCTGCGGGTTCGGCTGCATCCCCGGCCCCTCCGGCAGCCTCAAGGTTGCCCACCACAACATTCAATGCCAGACCAACGGCACCAGCCACACGGCCATGGCGTCCAGTCTGGCGGGCTATTCCACCACGGTGAACCGGAACACCTATCGCTGGATGTCGGATGAAGCGGAAGGCAAATGCTCGATCATCGGGATCCGGGGCCGCCTGACCGGATGGTGGGTGATCGCCCAGCGGTTCAGCGTCGACTACACCGGCAAGGTGCGGATCCTGTCGGTCGAGCGTCTGGTTTGAGACGCCGCCCTCCCCGGACGCTGGCGGGGTCGTGAAACGACAAAGGGGACACCGGCAAGCGGTGTCCCCTCTGCAACTCTCAAGTCCGGCCGCGCCGGACGGGCTTTCGCCCGGTCAGGCGCCCGGCGCCTCGCTGCGCCGTTCGGCATGGACATAGAGCGGCTTGGCGCGCCCTTCGACCACTTCCTTGTTGACCAGGATGCTCTCGATGCCGGTCAGGCCCGGCAGGTCGAACATCGGGTCGAGCAGGATGGCTTCCATGATCGACCGCAGACCGCGGGCGCCGGTCTTGCGGGCGATCGCCTTGTGGGCGATGGCGCGCATGGCGTCCTCGGAGAACTCCAGATGGACGTCTTCCATCTCGAACAGGCGCTGGTACTGCTTGACCAGGGCGTTCTTCGGCTTGCTGAGGATCTCGACCAGCGCCGCCTCGTCCAGGTCGGACAGGGTGGCCAGCACCGGCAGGCGGCCGATGAACTCGGGGATCAGGCCGAACTTCAGCAGATCCTCGGGCTCGACCTCGTGCAGGATCTCGCCGGTCGCACGCTCGTCGGCGGAGCGGACATCGGCGCCGAAGCCGATGCTGGTGCCCTTGCCGCGCTGGGCGATGATCTTGTCCAGGCCGGCGAAGGCGCCGCCGCAGATGAACAGGATGTTGCTGGTGTCGACCTGCAGGAATTCCTGCTGCGGATGCTTGCGCCCGCCCTGCGGCGGCACGGAGGCGACGGTGCCCTCCATGATCTTCAGCAGGGCCTGCTGCACGCCCTCGCCCGACACGTCGCGGGTGATCGACGGGTTGTCGGACTTGCGGCTGATCTTGTCGACCTCGTCGATGTAGACGATGCCGCGCTGCGCCCGCTCGACATTGTAGTCGGCGGCCTGGAGCAGCTTGAGGATGATGTTCTCGACGTCCTCGCCGACGTAACCGGCTTCGGTCAGCGTCGTGGCGTCGGCCATGGTGAAGGGAACGTCGATGATGCGGGCCAGGGTCTGGGCCAGCAGCGTCTTGCCGCAGCCGGTCGGGCCGATCAGCAGGATGTTCGACTTCGCCAGTTCGACGTCGTTGTGCTTCGTCCCGTGGGCGAGGCGCTTGTAATGATTGTGGACCGCCACCGACAGCACGCGCTTGGCGTAGGACTGTCCGATGACGTAATCGTCGAGCACCGCATGAATGTCGCGCGGGGTCGGAACCCCATCGCGGGACTTCACGAGGGTCGTCTTGTTCTCCTCGCGAATGATGTCCATGCACAGTTCGACGCATTCATCGCAGATGAACACCGTCGGACCGGCAATCAGCTTGCGGACCTCGTGCTGGCTCTTGCCGCAGAAGGAGCAGTAGAGCGTATTCTTCGAATCGCCGCTGCTGGACTTGCTCATCGGTACTCCGTCATCTCGCGGGAGGCGTGATCCTTGAGGACCATGCCCGTTCGCGGCGCCCCCCGACGCCGGTCCTACTCAGGTTATCGCGGACGACGCCCGCGACAAGGTCATGCGCCGATTTGGCGACGCATCACGATCCGCATATCCGGGCCCCTCTTCGGGACTCCCCTTATGACCGGATCGTGTCACTGCCATTCAACAACAGCGTCACGACCCGATCAACCCTTTGTTGGGAGGGTCCAGGAGCCGCGGCTCACGAATGATGGTCGACGCCCGGGCGCTTTTCCACCACCTCGTCGATCAGACCGAAGGCCTTCGCCTCTTCCGGCGACATGAACTTGTCGCGCTCCATGGCGGACTCGATGGTGTCGAGGTCCTGCCCGGTGTGCTTGACGTAGATGTCGTTCAGGCGCGAGCGCAGCTTCAGGATTTCCTGGGCCTGGATTTCGATGTCCGAGGCCTGGCCCTGGGCGCCGCCCGACGGCTGATGGATCATGATGCGGCTGTTGGGCAGCGAGAAGCGCTTGCCCGGCGCGCCGGCGGCCAGCAGAAGCGAGCCCATCGACGCCGCCTGACCCATGCACACCGTCGACACCTGCGGACGGATGTACTGCATGGTGTCGTAGATGGCGAGACCGGCCGAGACGTAACCGCCCGGCGAATTGATGTAGAGCGCGATGTCCTTGTTCGGGTTCTCCGACTCAAGGAACAGCAGCTGCGAGCAGATCAGGCTGGCGACGGCGTCGTTCACTCCGCCGATCAGGAAGATGATCCGCTCCTTCAGCAGGCGCGAATAAATGTCGTACGCGCGCTCGCCCCGGTTGGTCTGTTCGATGACCATCGGGACCAGAGCATTCATCTTCGGCTCGAAGTCGTACATGTGTTCTTCCCTGCCCCCGCAGTTGGCTGAACCGGTGATCGTTGCCGGCACGGAACCACATATAGGAACCTTCGGGGGCGGATGGTAGTCCGCCCCCACTCCTTTTGGGGAGTTAGGCGGCGGCGGCCTCGTCGCCCGCCTCGTCCTCGTCCTTCGTCAGCTCTTCGACGCTGACGGTCTTCTCGGTCACCTTGGCCTGATCCAGGATGTGGTCGACGACCTTGTCCTCGAAGATCGGGGCGCGGAGGTTCTCGAGCGCCTGCTGGTTCTGCTTGAAGAACTCGAACACCTGACGCTCCTGACCGGGGAAGCGGCGGGCTTCGTTGATCAGGGCGCGGTTCACCTCGTCCTGGGTGACCTGGATGTTGTTGCGGCGGCCGACTTCCGACAGCAGCAGACCCAGGCGGACGCGGCGCTCGGCAATCGAGCGGTACTCGGCCTTCAGCTCGTCCTCAGACTTGTTGGCGTCCTCGCCGGCCGTGCCGTTCTTCAGCTCTTCCTGCAGGCGGGCCCAGATGCCCTCGAACTCAATGTCGACCATGCCGGCCGGCACCTCGAAGGAATGCGCCTCGGCCAGCTTGTCGAGCAGCTGGCGCTTCACGCGCAGGCGCGACAGGCCGTCATACTCGCCCTTGATGCGGTCTCGGATCGCTTCGCGCATCTTCTCCAGGCTCTCCATGCCGAACTCCTTGGCGAGCTCGTCATTGACCTCGGCCGGGACGTTCTTGCGCAGCTCCTTGACGTCGACCTCGAAGACGGTCGCGGCGCCCTTCAGGCGCTCGTGCGGGTAGTCTTCCGGGAAGGTGACGTTGACGGTGCGGTGCTCGCCGGCCTTGACGCCGACCAGCTGCTCCTCGAAGCCCGGCACGAAGCGGCCGGCACCCAGCTCCAGCGGATAGTCCTTGCCGTCCATGCCCGGCAGGGCCTCGCCGTCGACGGAACCGGCGAAGTCGATCACGGCGATGTCGCCATTCTCGGCAGCGCGGTCCTCGGTGACCGGGGCCTGGGTCGAGTGGGCCGAGGCCAGACGGCTCAGCGCCTCTTCCACCGACTCGTCGGTGACCTCGGCGACCGGCTTCTCCAGCTCGATGCCGGTGAAGTCGCCCGGCTCGACGTCCGGCAGCAGCTCGACCGCCATCTTGTAGGTGAGGTCGCCGCCGTCCTCGTACTTCTCGACTTCGATCTTCGGCTGCAGGGCGACGCGCAGGCCGCGCTCGCTCAGCGCCTGGCGCGAGCTGTCGGAGATGGCGTCCTCCAGCACCTCGGACAGCACGCCGCCGAAATAGCGCTGCTTGATCACGGTGACCGGCACCTTGCCCGGACGGAAGCCCGGCAGCTGGACCGTGCGGCGCAGCTCTTCCAGCTTGCCGTTCACCTTCTCTTCGATGTCCTTGGCGGAAATGACGACCTGAAATTCGCGCTTGAGGCCGTCGGTGCTGGTCTCGGTGATGTTCATCGGAACGAAAGCCTATCTCGTTGTTCCGGCCCGGCGGCGCCCGTCCGGGCGGCCCGAATCCGTGTTGTCCATGCGGTCCAAGGTGTTGCCATGGTGCGGGCGAAGGGACTTGAACCCATACGACCGAAGTCACTGGAACCTAAATCCAGCGCGTCTACCAATTCCGCCACGCCCGCGTTCATGGCAAAGGCAGCCGCGACGGGTGCGCAAACACCCGCCGGACCGCCGGCGAAGTCCGGTCTATAGCACAGCGCGGCGGAAGCAAACAGGCAAATTGGACCCGCTCAATAGAGTGATGGGGGGAGCGACGGCCCGCCTGTTCGCGTCAACCGCCGGCCTTGGCCAGCGACCGCACCGCCGACGAGGTGATGATGCGCCCCTCGCCGGTATAGGCCTCGTGGTTGGCGTCGATCTCGCCCAGCCGGTAGCGGTAGTTGATCATCATCCCCAGCGCCTGCTTCACCCCCTTGCCCGAGCGGTCGGCTAGCCAGTTCAGCCGCTCCATCCGCGCCCCGTTGGTCAGGTGGAAATGCGCCACCGGGTCCAACGCGCGGGCGCGGCCATGGCCCTTCGCCTCCTGCACCGCGGTCAGGTATTGGGCACACAGCCGCATCAAGGGGCCGCGCAGGCGCTTCTGCAATTCCTCGTCCTCGACCCAGCCGGGACGGGAGAGCGCGCGGGCGAGCAGCGGCGATTCGTCGGTGCCGACGCCGCCCTCGGTCAGCGCTTCGGTATCGTCGCCCTGTTCCAGTTCGGTCAGCCGCTCGGCGATGCGCTCGGCCTCCGTGTTGGTCAGCACGGCGTCGCCGTCGCGGTCGAGCGTCCGGTCGAACCAGCGGCGGAAACCCGGGATCGGCGACAATGTGGCGAAATACTTGATGTTGGGGAATTCGGTCGCCAACCCGTCGACCACCCGCTTGATCAGGAAATTGCCGAAGCTGATGCCGGCCAGCCCGCTCTGGGCGTTGGAGATCGAATAGAAGATGGCGCTGTCGGCGCTCTTGGGATCGCAGACCGGGGCGGTGGGGTCGAGCAGCGCCTGCACATTGTCGGACATGCCCTGGACCAGCGCCACCTCGACGAAGATCAGCGGCTCGTGCGGCATGCGCGGGTGGAAGAAGGCGAAGCAGCGCCGGTCGGAATCGAGGCGGTCCTTCAGATCCTGCCAACCGCTGATCTCGTGCACCGCCTCGTACTTGATCAGCTTTTCCAGCAGCGATGCCGGGCTGTCCCAGGTGATGCGGTGCATCTCCAGGAAGCCGACGTCGAACCAGGCACGCAGCAGGTTCTTCAGATCGTCTTCCAGGGCCTGCAGCAGCGGTTCGCCGCGCGCCATCTCCATCAGCTCGGCGCGCAGGTCGACCAGGAACTTGACGCCTTCCGGCAGGGCGTTGAACTGGGTGAGCAGGCGCAGGCGCGGCGGTTCCAGCGCACGGCGGAGAGCCCGCTCGGCATGGCCGCGGGCCACCGGGTCGGCCGCCGCCTGGAAGGTGGCCATCGCGTCCATCACCGCATCGCGGTCGACGTCGAAGTCGCGCGCGAGCATCAGAAGGAAGTTGCGGCGGCCCTGGGGATCGAGCGCCAGATAGGTGCGGCCGAGCTGTGCCGCGCGGGCGCGGGCCGAAACCTCGCCGCCGCGCGATTCCAGGCAGGCCTCGATCTGCTCCTTCAGCCGTTCGGCATCCTCGCGGGGCAGATGGGTGCGCGGCGGTGCGCCGACGGCGCCGCGGGCCGATGCCGCGATCTCGCGCCAGCGGGTGCGCAGGTTATCCAGCGCGCGGTCGAAGAAGTTGGGCTGCGCGGCCTGGGATGGCGGCACAGGATCCAGCGTGGTCGTGTCGGGTGCGTCGCTCATGCCCTGGAGTCTGGCCCGCCTCGACCGGCGCCGCAAGGGGGCGCGTGGACGCTGCCGTCGGGAGTACCGCCAAGGTCGGATCTGAGTGGCCTTTGGCAGGTGTCAGCCCTGCGCCTTCAAAGCCTTCAGCACGCCGGGAAGCGCCCCCGGCAGATCGTCGGAGATCAGGCCGGGACCGAGCGCCCTACCCGCCTCGCCATGCAGCCAGACGGCGGTGCAGGCCGCCTCGAACCCGTCCATCCCCTGCGCCAGCAGGCCCAGCACGATGCCGGCCAGCACGTCGCCGGTTCCGGCGGTCGCCAGATCGGGCGGCGCGTTGACGTTGACCACGGCGCGGCCGTCGGGCGCTGCGACCACGGTGTCGGCCCCCTTCAGCACCACCACGGTACCGGACCGGGCGGCGGCGGCGCGCACCCGCGACAGCTTGTCGCCGTCCATGCCGACGGAGTCGCCGAACAGCCGGGCGAACTCCCCCTCATGCGGCGTCAGGACGCAGCGCTTGTCCAGCCGGTCGAGCAGCTCATCGGCCGATTCGGCGAAGCTGGTGAGCGCATCGGCGTCGAGCACGCAGGCCTTGCGGGCATCCAGCGCGGCCATCACCGCCTCGCGCGTCTGTGCGCCCCTGCCCGCTCCCGGCCCGATCAGCACCGCGTTCTTCCGCTGGTCCTGCAGCAGGCGGGCGAAGGCGCCGTCCTCCTCCAGCGGATCGACGATCACGCTGGCGCAGCCGGCGGCATAAATGGGGAAGGCCTCCCGCGGGCAGGCGATGGTGACCAGCCCGGCCCCGGCCCGCAGTGCCGCGACCGAGGCAAGCCGCGCCGCCCCGGTCATCCGCGCGCCGCCGAGAACCACGGCGTGGCCGCGCCCATACTTGTGGCCGTCCAGCGCCGGCCAGGGGAAGCGGTGGCGCCACAGCGACGGCTCGTTCACCGCAGTCTGCGGGGCGATGCCGTCCAGCACCCGCTCCGGAATGCCGATGTCGGCGACCACCACCTCGCCACACAGAGTTCGACCGGGCAACAGCACATGGCCGGGCTTGCGACGGAAGAAGGTGACAGTCAGTGCCGCCTGGGGAGCGGCGCCCAGCACCCGGCCGCTGTCGCCGTGCAGGCCGCTCGGCACGTCCACCGCCACCACCGTGCGCCCGTCCATCGCCTCGACGATGGCTCGGGCGTGGCCTTCGAGCGGCCGGGACAGGCCGGCGCCGAACAGCGCATCGATGACCAGGGGATTGCCTTTGAGGATGTAGGGATCGGCCGCCTCGATCGGACCGGGCCAGCGGTCTGCAGCCACCGCGGCGTCGCCGGTGAGTGCCGAGCGCGTGCCGAGCAGTGCCAGCCGCACCGGCCAGCCGGCCTCCAGCAGAAGCCGGGCAATGACGAAGCCGTCGCCGCCATTGTTGCCGGGACCGCAGAGCACGGCGGTCGGGTGCGGCGCCCAGCGTTCGCATACGGCGCGGACCACCGCGGCGCCGGCGGCCTCCATCAGGGCCGGGCCGGGCACCCCGGCGGCGATGGCCAACTGGTCGGCCCGATACATCTCCGCGACGGACAGAAGCTCATCCATCCCCCACTCCCCGGCGCTGCATTCGTTACGGGCGAACTCGCACGCCCCCACTCTACCCCTGGGCTGCGTCTTTGCCTGGAACGAACGATGCAGACAAGCACAAACGCCCGCGAGACGGCCAGTGAGCCGTGCGGACGATAAGTAGACCAGATTTTAAGGGAAAGAAAAGGGAAGATGGGGCGATGGATGGGACTCGAACCCACGACCACTCGGACCACAACCGAGGGCTCTACCAACTGAGCTACCACCGCCGCCGTCAGCGTTTCCGCCGTCGGGAGCCGCGTTATCCTCCACCTCGGCTTTCCGGTCAAGCGCCTTTTTCACGAAAAGTGAAAAAACTTCTTTCGGGGTCGGTGGGCACCCCTTTCGCCGGCAACTGCCGCCTTCGATGACGCGCAGGCAGAGGAGCGCTTGCGCCAATTGCACAAATATTGTTCACTCCGCTGAATCCTTCGGCAGCACCCTGCCCCATCGGACGGCAATCGACCGTCTTATGACCAGCGTCGATGCTGCCGGATCGGATCGGCCGAATGTGGCACGCTCCATGCTTACCGTCATCGCTGTCGGCAGTGCCGTGGACGGTGCCTGCCGGCGTTGGCACCTCGTACACGAGAGACCCATGAAGAAGATCGAAGCCATCATCAAGCCGTTCAAACTCGACGAGGTGAAGGAAGCCCTTCACGAGGTCGGGATCAAGGGGATCACCGTCACCGAAGCCAAGGGCTTCGGCCGCCAGAAGGGTCACACCGAGCTTTACCGCGGCGCCGAATACGTCGTCGACTTCCTGCCCAAGGTGAAGATCGAGGCGGCCGTCTCCGACGACCTGGTCGAGCGCGTCATCGACGCCGTCGAGGGCGCGGCGCGCACCGGCAAGATCGGCGACGGAAAGATCTTCGTGTACGACCTGGAGCAGGTCGTCCGCATCCGCACCGGCGAGACCGGCAAGGAAGCGCTCTGAAGCATTTCATATCCACGAAAGAGCACTGACATGAGGAAACTTCTCGCTTCCCTGGCCCTGGGCCTCGCGGTCCTCGCG
>JAFAFA010000129.1 GCA_023423695.1 Pseudomonadota bacterium
CCGGGAGACACATACCCCTTGCTTTATTTATCGATTATCTCTGGCAACTTTGCTTATGAAACTGCCCTCCCTCTATCTCTAGAGGAAATGTAGGAGGTTGTCCGCTAATGAGCACAAGAGAAGAAAGAACGAGAGAATTTCTGCGCAGTCGGTTCGGCATGTTTATCCACTGGGGGCTGTACTCGATTCCGGCGCGGGGAGAATGGGTTCGGGGCAACGAAAAAATGAGCTTCGAGCAGTACAAGGTTTTCTTCGACGAATTCGACGCGACCCGGTACGATCCTCGGGCTTGGGCGCGCGCCGCCAAGGCGGCAGGACAAAAATATGCAGTGTTAACGACAAAGCACCACGACGGCTTCTGTCTGTTCGATAGTAAGCTGACCGACTTCAAGGCGACGAATACGCCGGCCGGGCGCGATCTGATTCGCGAATACGTCGACGCCTTCCGCGCCGAAGGGCTGTCCGTCGGTCTCTACTACTCGATCATCGACTGGAATCACCCCGATTATCCGGGCTACGGCGACCGCATTCATCCGGATCGGGACAACGAAGCCGCCAAAGAAAAGCCGATCGACTTCGATCGTTACTTGGACTATATGCACGGCCAAGTGCGCGAGCTGCTGACGAACTACGGCAAGATCGACATTATGTGGTTCGACTTCTCCTACGACGATATGACCGGGGAAAAATGGCGAGCGACCGAGCTCATCCGCATGATCCGCTCGATCCAGCCGGACATCATCATCGACAACCGTCTCGGCGGGGACATTCGCGCGGCGGAACCCGAGGAATACGCCGGCGATTTCTATTCTCCCGAACAGATAATCCCTCCGGGCGGCATCGTCGATGTCAACGGCGCCTCGATTCCGTGGGAGGCCTGCATTACGCTGAACGACAACTGGGGCTACCATTCCGGGGACCGAGAATACAAGTCCGCCGCTCAGGTCATTCGTACGTTGGTCGAATGCGTCAGCAAGAACGGCAATCTGCTGCTCAACGTCGGACCGGATGCCAAGGGTGAGATCACCCGCGAATCACTCGACGTGCTTGCGGAAGTCGGAGAATGGCTGCGCTTAAATGGCGACAGCATCTACGGATGCGGAGCTTCGGAGCTAGCCAAGCCGGAGTGGGGCCGTTATACTCAAAATGGGAACAAGCTGTACGCGCACGTCTTCGACCGCGGCATCGGACCGGTCCATTTTGCTGGCCTGAAGGGCAGGATCAAGCGGGCGCGATTGCTTCGCGACGGAACTGAATTAAAGGTAGAACTCCCCTGGATGGCGGAGCAATATTCCGACATCGACAGCGGCGCGTTTATTACGCTGAAGGGCGCGCGCCTGCCCGACGAGAAGGATACGGTCATCGAGCTGGAGCTTCTTCCATAAGGGAGGAACAAAAGGATGAGCGAGTTGGCAACAGGACTGGAGGAAAGCTTGGCGAACGGAGCCGAGCCTCTTGTGCTGGAATATCGCGGAGGTTTTCTGGAAAACGTCCATTACGGACATGTATGCGCAGTGAACGAAAAAGGTAACGTTGTCGGGCAATACGGCGATCCGAACGCAATCACGTTCATGCGCTCGGCGGCGAAGCCGATTCAGGCTCTGCCCTTTTTCCTGGAAGGCTTCGACAAGCGGTTCGGGTTCACCCCGGAGGAACAGGCGATCATGATGGCTTCGCACCGGGCTCTCCCCTACCATGTAGAGGCGTTGGAGGGAATGCTCCGCAAGCTGGGGCTGGATGAACAGACGCTCGTCTGCAAACCGACCTATCCCTTGGACGCAGACGCCCGGGATGCGCTCGTCGCCGAGCGGCAGCCGCAGCGTCGCATCTATCACAACTGCTCCGGCAAGCACCTCGGCGTGCTCGCCTCCTGCGTCGGTATGGGCTATTCGCTGGACAACTATTATTCGCCCGATCATCCGGTTCAGCGGCGCATCGTTTCGCTGGCCGCCGAACTGGCGGAGATTCCGCAGGAGGACATCCGCATCGGCACCGACGGCTGCGGCTTTCCGGTATTCGGCATGCCGCTGCGGCACATGGCGACCGCCTTCCTGAAGCTGGTCTGCCCGGATCTGATCGCCGACCCGGCGCTGCGCGAGGCGGTGCGCAAGGTAACGGGACTGATGAACGCCTATCCTCGCATGATTTCAGCTGAATACTTAATCTGCCCGAACCTGCTTATGGACGACAACATTGTCGCCAAGGGCGGAGCCAAAGGCATCTATTGCTTCGGTCTGAAGAAGGAGCGGCTCGGCTTCGCGCTGAAGGTCGTCGACGGTTCGGAGGATGAATGGCCAATCGCGGTCGCTTCTATACTGGAGCAGATCGGTTACGACAACCGGGAAACGATCGACCGCCTGTACCGGATCGGTCCGCCGGAAATCCGCAACGACAACGGACTGGTCATCGGCGAGAATCGCAGCGTCATTCAGCTTCGCCGGGGGGAAAAGCTATGACGCGCATCGATTGGATCGAGCAAGCACGGAGACGGCAAGACGCGCTGCTGCGCGACTTGTCGTCTCTCCTTGCGATTCCGAGCGTAAAGGACGAAGCCTCCGCAGGTCCGAACGCTCCTCTTGGCCGAGAATCCGCCCGTGCTCTGGCTTGGACGCTGGAGCTGGCCGGGAAGCACGGACTATCGACTGCGGAGATTGAAGGCATCGTCGGCTACGCCGATTATGACGGTCCGGAAAGTCTCGCAGATGGCAAAGACAGTAAGGACAACTACATCGCGGTGCTGAGCCATGTCGACGTCGTGCCCGCCAGCGGCGAATGGACTTCCCCTCCCTTCGTGCCCACGATTCGAAACGGCCGTTTATATGCGCGGGGAGCGCTGGACGACAAGGGACCTGCTCTGGCCGCGTTCTACGGCATGCTGATCGTTAAGGAGCTCGGTCTGCCATTGCGCCATCGCGTTCGGCTGATCTTCGGAACCGATGAGGAGACCGGCATGAGCTGCATGGACGCTTATAATCGTCATGAACGTCCTCCGCTCGCCGGATTTACCCCCGACGCCGACTTTCCGATCGTCCATGCGGAGAAAGGACAGATCAACACAGCCATGACGCTGCGCTTATCGGGCAGCGATGAGGGCGAAGCGGAGCTGAGGCTGTGCGGCTTCCGTTCCGGCTTCGCCGCGAATATGGTGCCCGACGCTGCGGAAGCGATCGTTCACGGCTCTCCGGAAAGGCTGGCGGCCGTCGTATCGGAGTTCTGGTCGTTCTGCTCCGCGAACGGACTGAACGGCACGACCTCGACCGACCTGCAATTGTCGGAATGCTCGACCGTGCTGCGCATGGCCGGCAAGTCCGCACACGGCATGATGCCGGAAATCGGCGTCAACGCCGGGCTGCGGCTGCTTGAGTTTCTGGGCAGCCAGCCGCTGGGCGGGGACGACGAGCGGTTCGTCCGCGGCGCGGTCGAGCTGCTCGTTCCCGACACTTCCGGCGAGGCGCTCGGCATCTCCTGCCGGGATGAAGCGACAGGAGCGCTCACCGTTAACGTCGGTTTGCTTCGCTACGCACCAACCGCGGGAGAGGCGTTCTTCCAGCTCAACATCCGGTTTCCGGCTTGCGCGAACGGAGAGCAGCTTGTCGGCAAGCTGGAAGAACGGCTGCGGCCGTACGGCTTCCAGCTCACGCCGCCGACTCTTAAGCCGCCTCATGAAGTGCCTGCCGAACATCCGATGATCCGGGCGCTGCAGCGCATCTACACGGAGCAGACCGGACATACTGCGACGCTGCTCTCGACGGGAGGCGGCACTTACGCCTGCAAGCTGCCCGGTTGCGTCGCCTTCGGCCCGCTTTTCCCGGGCGAGGAGGATACGGCGCACCAGCCGGACGAGTCTATCTCCATCGACAGCCTGCTGCGGGCGACCGCCCTATATGCCGAGGCGATCTACGAGCTTGCGAACATCGACTACGGGGAAGGGGCCGGGGAGCCATGAGAATCGACATCGCGGAGAGACTGGATGAGCCTATGGAAGCACAATCCGGTTCGGGTTTAAGCCCGGCCTTGTCGTCGGAGGTCATTCTCCATCTCGCCTTCGAAGGCGGCCAAGAGGGGATCCTCGGACTTGACGTCGAGCCGACTCCTTCCGCGGCCGCTTTGGGGCGAACAAGTCTGCTGTACGGAGCTCCCGGACAACGTCACGCGGCGATCGTCGGTTTAGGCTCGGCGGCCCGCCTCGACGCCGAGCGGCTGCGGCGGGCCGCCGGAAGCGCCGCTCGGGCCGTCGGCCGCGAAGGCTACAAGGCCGCTGCGGTCGATCTTGGCCCGGCATTGGACGGTTTGGGCGTGGAAGTCGGCGTACAGGCGTGGGTGGAAGGCTGGATGCTGGGCAGTTATAGGTTCGATGCCTATAAGAAGATGACCGGGAGGAAAAGCGCGGTCTCTTCGCTGCGGCTTCTGGTTGACCCGTCGACTCGCGATGCTGCGATCGAGTGGACCAAAGTCGCTCAGCGGCGCGCAGAAAGCGCGATGCTGGCCCGCGATTGGTGCAACGAGCCCGCCAACGTGATGACGCCAGAGCGGCTCGTGGACGAAATTCAACAGCGTTTTGCGGATCTGCCGGACGTGCGTGTCCGAGTATATCGAGGGAACGATTTAGCTACGCATGACATGAACGGACTTCTGGCCGTCAGCCAGGGCAGCCGCCATGACCCCGCTCTTATCGAGCTGACCTATGCCTCCGATCCGTCCCAACCCTTGGTCGCACTGGTCGGCAAAGGGATGACATTCGATATGGGCGGCATGAACGTAAAAACGGGGCGCGATCTGAGCGAAGCCCGCTTCGACATGGGCGGAGC
>JAFAFA010000123.1 GCA_023423695.1 Pseudomonadota bacterium
CCAGGAATGAGCTCGCACCGACGGAGGTGCCCCAGGAGCTCGGAGCGACATGGCTGAGCCACGCAAGAACTCACGGCTGCTTCATCGCTGCCGACACGACGCTGCGATGCTGGGGACGTGACCGCTGGGGCGGGCTCGGAGTCGGGTTCCTTGACTGGCGCCGCGTCCCGATCACAGTCGACGTCGTAGGGCCGACCGAGCGAGTCTGGGTGACGGCATTCCTGAGCTCGGCGTTGAGCCGAGACGGCCGGGTGTTCTGGTGGGGACGTGACCTCACTCAACCATCCGAGCCCCATGCTCTGCCGTCGGAACCCTCTGCCCAGCACGTGCTCGGATTCGACGGGGCGATCCGGATGGTCATGGGAGAGATGACGATCTGCGCGCAAATGGGACCGACCTCGGTGCGCTGCATGGGTTGGAACGACTTTGGTGCCCTGGGCGACGGCACCTACGAGGTCCGGCCGGAGCCCGTGACAGTGTTGGGATTCGAGTGAGCCCTGGAGGACAGACATGACTAGCGCTGATCATTCTTCGGGACACGCACGCGGTCACCGAATCAAAACGACTGCCCTTCGTGCGCTGCCATGTCTTCTGGCTGTGGCGCTAGCGAGCTGCGCGTCGGATGCGGCTACTACCCCCTCGGCATCTGCGTCCTTAACCTCGACCGCGCTCGCCGTCGACGCCGACACCTTTCTCGACTCATACAGTACTCAGTCGATGAACATGCCCTTCGGCACGGTCTCGTACTTCGTTCTCGACTCGGCCGCCATACCGGTCCTACGTGTCGACCCTGAGGCGATCCGATCGACGCCCAACATCCACCGGCTGGTACGTGCGACACTTCGGTTCCAGCCATTCGACGGATTCGCGTCGAATGCGACCGTGAGTGTGCACGCCATGGAGCAGGAGTGGGAGGAAGGAGCTGCAACATGGAACTGTCCCGAAGACACGATGCCCACGAACTACACGCCTGAGTGCAATCCAGGGCCTTGGCACCTCGACCACGCGGACCCGGAGCAGCGACCTGACGCTGCTGCTGCTACGGACACCGTCACTCTTGCGGACGTACCCGCGTGGGTCGAATTCGATGTCACCGCGGACGTGATGAGAATCATCGACGGCGCTCCTGGCCACGGATGGAGCGTCCGACTCGACTCAGGTAGCCTGTATCTATACGTCGTATCACGAGAAGGCGGCATTCTGAATCCACCGGAGCTAAAGATCGAGACTGAGGACGATTCGTTCATTCCCACTGCGTGTCCTGCTCCGGACCTCAGCCATACCCGGATCTCCCGCGTTGCCGACGTCGTCGATCACGTCTACTTCGGCGCTTGCCCCGTCCAGTTCGGAACGAGCGACGCGGTGCTGCAAACCGAACAACTTTCACATTTGCGGGGCCGGGTCCGGAGCGAGGACGGCCTTGCACTGAGCGGTGCGCATGTCCGGATCCCCGGGCATTCCGACCTCGGTTGGACCGGTTCGCGCACAGACGGCATGTGGGATCTCGTCATCAACGGTGGCGGCCGCATGGTGGTGGAGTTCTCCAAACCTGGGTACCTGCCGGTGCAGCGCTCCGTCGAGGTGCCGTGGAACGACTACCTCACCCTCGACGATGTCGTCCTCCTCGAGCGGCAGGACGAGTCCGAGTGCCTTCAGGTGTCGTCGGGAGCGGGCGGGCTCTACGTCGGGCCGGAGGAGACCGACGCTCGCGGCACGCGCCGGCTCGCCGTCTACATGCCCACCAGCCTGGTGACCACGATCACCGATGGCGAGGGCGGACCGCCGGTCACCGACTACTGCGTGTGCTCGAAGGAGTACACGGTTGAACGCGGAGGGGACGCGACGGGCGCTCGGTCGATGCCGGGCGAGCTGCCGCCGACGGTCGCCTACACCTACGCCGCCGAGCTCGAGCTCCGGCACCACGATCCGATGATACCCGGGACGTGCGGCGACACGATCGCCTCGCCACAGTTCTCGACGCCGGTCTTCGCGTACCTGAAGGACTTCCTCGGGTTCGAAGTGGGCGCGCAGGTGCCATCCGGCCACTACGACCAGACGCTCGCGGCCTGGGTCCCGGAGCCGGACGGCCGAGTCGTGGAGATCCTCGACGACGGCGCCGGCGGCTGCTCGTTCGACCTGGACGGCGACAGCCTGCCTGATACGGCCGGGTATGGAGACTTGGCGTTCAATGTGACTGCCGCCGAGCTCGCCGCCTTCGCGGGGAGCTGCGGGATCGATAAGGAGTTCGAGCCCGGCGATCGTCTCTGGCGGATCCCGCTCCACCACTTCTCGCCACTCGACTGGAACTGGGCCTTCGACTTCATCAACGGCGCGCTGATCCCCTTCCTCGACTGGGCCGGCGACGATAGCCTGAACAATGGCTGCAGCGTCCCGGGATCGATCATTGGTTGCGAAGAACAGACCCTGGGCGAGGTGGTTCCTATCGCGGGCACGCCATGGGGGCTGCACTACCAGTCCGAGCGGCAGCGCGGCCGGCGCGAGCGGTACGAGCTGGACATCCCGTTCGGCGCCGTGCAGCTCGGAACTGGTGCTCCCGTCGAACCCCTTGCGGTGTGGATCGAAGTTCAGGTGGCCGGCCGGCGGTACCCCCGTGTGGTACGGTCCTTCGGCGACCAGCACTACGTCTTCGCGGACTGGGATGGCACCGACGCATGGGGGCGGCTCCTCCAGGGCGCTCAACCCATTACTGTCCGGGTAGGCTATGTGTACAACGCTACATATGCACAACCTGAAGGGACGACTCAAACGTTCGAGTCTCCTCCCGCAAGCTCCCTTGCTCTCGACGCAGGACAGCTGGTGTTCTGGCAGACGCGGCGCGACCTCATAGGGGGGTGGGATCAAGGGTCGGTGGACGGCGGGGCGAGAGGCCAAGGATTCGGTGGTTGGTCGCTCACGCCTCATCATGTCTACGACGCCCGCGCAGGAGTTCTGTATCGAGGAGATGGTACACAACTCAATACGCGTGGAATGCAACCCAC
>JAFAFA010000157.1 GCA_023423695.1 Pseudomonadota bacterium
GCGACCGATCCCCTCGAATCGAAGTGGCCCTCCCCGGCTCCGAGAACAGCGGTCCCCTGCTCGCGCGATGCGATTCCCCTGCCCGCGCGACGCGATTCCCCTGCTCGCGCCGTCGGATCCCCTGGCCTCGCCGACCGGTCCCCCCGCTCCCACAGCGGAAATGGCGGGGGATCGAGGCCACCGGAGCAGGGGATCGGTCGCCCGGAGCACCCAAGACGCGAACGGGAGCGAATTTCGGGATGCCCGGAGCGCATTTCGGGCTCGACCGAGCGCATTTCGGGCCTCGACCCCCAGGGGACGGGCCGAAGGGAGCCCTCCCCGGCGCGCGCCGAGCCGCTGTCGGCACCGGGGGAGCGCACCGGCGTCAGCGGAGCGGGGATCGATCGGTAGTGGAAGGACTGGCCGCGCGTCGGCGGCGGCGAGGATGAGCGGCGGCGAGGATGAGCCTCGGCGTCCCCGACCCGCGCGATCCGCGCCGCGTCCGTCCCGCTCCGACGGCCGCCCTGAACGTGCAGCGCGCTGCCCCCGCCGAGCTTGGGCGAGACGGGCAGCACCGGCTCGATTACGTCTTCACCGCGGATGCTCACTCGCGAGCCGTGGGCGTAGCTCGGCTGCTCCGGGATGGTGGGCGTCAGTCAGCCGCACGATGGGCAAGGTGGGGGAGATCCACGCGAGAGGTCGTCTCGTCGCGCGCTGCAACCCTGCGCAGCGGCCCATACTCGTCGCCGAACCCGCGACTCACGGAAGCGCGCACGGTCGGCGTCGCCGACTCGCCTCCGCTGCAACGTGAGCCCCGCGCCATCAGTGAAAGTCGGGAGGGTCCTCGGGGATCCGGCCCTTGGTGACGCCCGTGGGATCGATCTCGATCGGGCCGACCTCGCTGGCCTCGAGCTGCTGGATGGCGAACCTGCGGCCACAGCCACACGGGATGGGCGCCATCCCGCCGGGCCTGGCCAGCGTGGACGCGTACTCCGTCGTTCGGCCGCACGCGCACGTGAGCTGGATCTGAAATCTCGAGACGTCCCTCCCGTGAGGATCGACGCCGCCTCCGGTGCGCGTCAACCCGCGGCGAGCCTCACGACCGCAGCCACTCGACTCACCGAGCGGCGGCCGCCAGCGGCGCTCCGCCACCTCCGCCGTTTCCGTCGCGTAACCCCGCGAGATCACACGCGGCGATCTCCGGTACGCGCCGTGATGGGGCGGCGCGACGCGATGACGCAGGCGCATAGCAGGCTGCCGGGGATCACCTACGAGATCGGGCGACGCACCGAGCGACGCCTGCATCTGTTTCGGCCCGACGCGCTGATGAATCAGGTCTTCTTGTACTGCCTCGGGTATGCGATCCAGAAGAGCGGGACGCGATTGATGGCGGTGGCGCTGATGAGCAATCACTACCATGCGATCGTGCACGACCCCGAGGGGCGCATCTGCGAGCTCACCGAGGTGCTCAATGGGCTCTTGACGAAGGCGACGCAGGCCATGCGCGGCTGGCAGGGCCGCGTCTTCGACGGCGCGGGGCCGAGCTATCTCGAGCTCTTGACGGTGGACGCGATCATCGACCGGACGGCGTACACACTCGCGAACCCGACGGCGGCGGGGCTGGTTCGGTACTCGAAGGATTGGCCGGGTGTGCGCACGCGCGTGTCGGACATCGGCGTGCGCACGATGACGATTGCGCGACCGCCGGCGTTCTTCGCGGAGGACGGGACCATGCCGGAGAGCGTCGAGCTGCGGCCCGAGCTGGCCGGTGACGTGCTCGAACGAGGTGGGCTCGAGCAGGCGCACGCGCGCATCGCCGATGCGGTCGAGAAGAGAGAGGCGAAGGCGCGCGCCGAGGTGGAGGCGGCGGGCTGGTCGTTCAAGGGAGCCGACCGCGTGCTGAAGTCGTCCCCATTCGCGCGGGCCACGACCTTCGAGCAGCGCCACGGCATGAACCCGCGCTTCGCGAGCGCCGGCGACGAGGCGGCGCTGAGGGCCGCGATCAAGCGCGAGGAGGAGTTCGTCGCGCAGTACGGGGTTGCGCGGGAGCGCTGGCTCGCCGGCGAGCGCGACGTCCTCTGGCCGGCGGGGACCTACGCCATGCGGCGTTGGCACCGCGTGCGCTGCGCCGAGCCTCCGGGATAGACGGCCGCTATCGAGCGACTTGCGAGCCTGCGTGACGCCGCGGGCTCGCATCGGTGCGTCCGTCGCTCGCATCGTCGTGCCCGAGTCCGCTGTGGCTGCATCGCGGTCGCCGCGATCGCGGGCTCGGAGGAGCGATCACCGCCTCGGCGGCGGCGAGGATGCGCTTCGGCATCGCCGACCCGCGCGATACGCGCCGCGGACCTCCCCCTCGGGACGACCGCACCCCCGGTGGGGTTGTCCTGGGTGCGCGGGGTTGTCCTGGGTGCGCGCGCGATACGCGCCGCGGACCTCCCCCTCGGGACGACCGCACCCCCGGTGGGGTTGTCCTGGGTGCGCAGGGTTGTCCTGGGTGCGCGCGCGCGGCACCCGAGACGCCCGCGCGAAGTTGGCGGGCCCGGCAGGTCGACCTCAGACTGACCTCTGAGATGCGGTGTTTCGCGATCCTGATCGCGTGCGCGCTCTCCGCGTGCAGCCATGCGGAGCCCTCGCGCGCCCGCCCGGAGCCGCGGCCCGCGCCGGCGCCGGTGCCCGAGCCGGTCGTCGCCGAGACCGGGAGCGAGGAGGAGGAGCCGCCCGCTCCTGACGCGGCGACGCTCGCCGACGGGCGCGCGCTGGTGGTGCCGGGCGCGGCGGGGTTCCTCTCGACGTGGCAGGTCCTCGACGAGGCGC
>JAFAFA010000060.1 GCA_023423695.1 Pseudomonadota bacterium
GAGGTGTCAAACACCCGATCCCATCCCGAACTCGGCCGTGAAAAGCCTCCGCGCCAATGGTACTGCGTCTTAAGACGTGGGAGAGTAGGTCGCCGCCAGGTCACTCAGGCTCAAGAGACGCATAACACAAAGCTCATCGCAGGCATCTTCGCACACATCGGAAACGCCCCGGCCCACAGCAGCCGGGGCGTTTCTGCATTTTCGAAATCGCGCGCTCGCGCCGACGCATTTTTTCATCGCTTCACCGGGTATTAATTTGTTTTTGGTGGATTGGTCGCAGTGATCCGCCGGATGGCGGAGGCGTGGGGACGGCGATGGGCGATCCGGACGATCTTTTCGATATCTACCGCAAGGACCACGCCGCCGCGGCCCTGACCGGCCCGTCGCTTGCGGCCGCGCTCAGCGATACGGTGCGGCGTAGCCTGACGTTGATCGAGGAACTGTGTGCCGACGTGACTCGGGCGCTTGCCCAGGCGCGCTATACCACCCGGCTGGCATCGGCCGTCACCGACCGCTCCAGCTATGTGCGGCTCGACCGCCAGTCGGAAGGTTTCCGCGATTATCTGCGGAGCTGGAGCCAGCAGCGGGCCGAGAGGGGCGCCGGCGGTATGCATTGGGAGGCCCAGATCCTCGTCACCGACCATCGGCGCACGACGAAGGAAGTCGGCATCGGGATCGCCTTCGAATGGCCGGGCCAGAGCGGGGAAGGCCAAAGCGGGGAAGGGGAGGGCAGCCTCGCCTTCGTCGAGTTCTGGCCGACGGGCGCCGGGGTGGCGCTGCCGTCGGATGCCCGCGGTTTTCAGCGTGCGCTGGTCGCCTGCATCATCAAGCTGGAGCAGGCCGGCGAATTGGCGAGCGTGAAGAGCCGCGGTTAACGT
Source organism: Pseudomonadota bacterium (assembly GCA_023423695.1). GTDB lineage: Bacteria > Pseudomonadota > Alphaproteobacteria > Azospirillales > Azospirillaceae > Azospirillum. Next base: position 879 of record JAFAFA010000060.1, read on the forward strand.
TACAAGGTGGCGTTCAGGCCGGACGCCGACAGCTCCACCGGCCGGCGCGCCTGCCCATCGCGGGCATAGGTGCCGTCGCTGGCCGCCTTTTCCAGCGCGACCAGCAGGTTGCGGTTGATGGTCAGCACCGCCTTGCGCAGGGCGACAAGGCCGGAAGCGTTGGTGGACACCGCCCGCTCCAGCCGGTCGATGCGTTCCAGCGTCATCGCGCGCAGGTCGTCGGGCAGACGGATGCCTTCGTCGCGCGCCCGCAGGACGGCGCCTTCCAGCTGTTCGGCCATCGCCGCCTTGCGGTGGGCGAAGGCCTCCAGCCGGTCGAGCATTCCGGCGGCGATGCAGGCGGACTCCTCTTCCAGGACGGTGGAGAGAGCCTCCACCGCGTCGAGGAAATCGCGCACCAGCAACGCGGTGGCGCCGTCATAACCGGGATCGGGAGCAGCCGGTCCCTCGGCTGGCGCCTGTTCGGCGGTGCGGTCGGGGGCGAATTCGTGGATCAGATCCTTGAGGGTGACGCTCATGACGGCTGCTCCGGCTGGGTGAGCCCCCGGGTGGTGCCCTGGGCGGCGTAGAGGCGGGCGATCTCGTCGTGCGTCATCTTGCCGATGCCGAGCGTGCCGGACTCGGCGATGGCCTTGCCGTATTCCTGCAACATCATGCTGCGCCACGGCTTCTCCGCCGGGCCGCCGCCGCCGAACAGCGGGCTTTCGCGCATGCCCGCGAACATGCTTTCCATCAGCTGGCCGACCAGCATCGCCTCGAATTCCTTGGCAACCTTGTCGGCGGCGGCCGGGTTGGGGACGGCCGGTGTCGAGGATATGGGTGCGGTCGCGGCTGTGGCGCGGAAGCTGGCTGCGGCGATGTCCATCGTCGTTTCTCGCGGTCAGATGATTTCCAGATCGGCGTGCAGGGCGCCGGCGGCCTTGATGGCCTGGAGGATGGCAACCATGTCGCGCGGGCCCACGCCGAGAGCGTTCAGCCCGTTGACCAGCTGCTGCAGGCTGACATTGCCGCCGACGGTGACGAACTGGCGGCCGTTACCTTCCTGTACCTGGACATCGGTGCGCGGCACGACGACGGTGGAGCCGTTGCTGAAGGGCTGCGGCTGCGACACCTGTGGCGTCTCCACCACGCGGACGGTGAGGTTGCCCTGGGTGATGGCGACCCGGCTGACCCGCACGTCGTCGCCGATCACGATGGTGCCGCTGCGCTCGTCCACCACCACGCGGGCAATGGCGTCGGGGCGGACCGGCAGCTGTTCGATCTCGCCGATCAGGCGGGGGACATTGCCGACATAGGGGCCGGTGATGCGGACATCGACGGTGGTCAAATCCACCACCCGCGCGTTGCCGGCGCCGAGCCGTCCATTCACCGCGTCGGCGATGCGGATCGCCGTGGTGAAGTCGGGATTGCGCAGGGCCATCCGTACCGCGCCGACATCGTTCAGGGCGAATTTCAGCTCGCGCTCTACAGTGGCGCCATTGGCGATCCGGGCGGTGGTGGGCACGCCCTTGGTCACCGTCGCCGCCGAGCCGCCGGCGGTGAAGCCGCTGACCGACAGCGGTCCCTGGGCGACGGCATAAGCCTCGCCATCCGCACCCAGCAGCGGCGTCACCACCAGCGTGCCGCCCAGCAGGCTGGTTGCGTCGCCGAGCGCGGAGACGGTCACATCGACGGTGGTGCCCTGGCGCGGGAAGGGCGGCAGGCTTGCCGTCACCATCACCGCCGCGGCGTTGCGGGTGCGCAGGGTCTCGCCGCGGGTGTTGATGCCCAGCCGCTCCATCATCCCCTTCAGGCTCTGTTCGGTGAAGGGGGTGTTGATCAGCCGGTCGCCGGTACCGTTCAGCCCGACCACCAGCCCATAGCCGACCAGCTGGTTGCGGCGGACCCCGTCAAAGGTGACCAGATCCTTCACCCGCGTCTGGGCCGCCGCTGGGGCGGGCAGGGCCGACAGCATGCCGAGCGCCAGCAGTAGCCCGCCGGCCAACGCGACTGCATGGCGGAAGGCGTGCCGGGGCCGGCGCGGAACGGGGAGCTGGATGCTGCCGGGGCTCATGGCGATGGGACCTAGAGGTAGTTGGTCAGGCGGAGCTTGGCGATGCGCGCGGTGGCGTTGGCGGTGGCGTCGATCTGCGCCTCCAGCTGGCTGATCCGCGTGCTCGCCTCGTAGGGATCGACGCCTTCCAGATTGTCGATCTGCAGGCTGAGGATCGACTTCTGCGTCTTGTGCTGTTCGGCCAGGGTGGCGATCTGGGCGCGCTGGACGCCGAGCTGCGCCGTCGCCTCCCGCAGGTTGCCGAGGCCGCTGGACAGCTTGTCCACCGCCGTCTTGATGTAGTCGGGATAGGCGTCGACATCCATTTTGGAGGTGTCGACCGCCGCCAGCATGTAGATGCCTTCCAGCAGCTCCCGCATCATCGGGTCGTTGGCCTGCACGCCATAGGCGATGGTGCTGGAGTCCGCCGGTCGGCCGCTGACGCGCGGGGAGGCGCCGCCGCCGGGCTGGACCGAGGTGGTGCCGGTGTAGAGCCCGCCTTCGAAGGTATCGGTCAGCGGGGCGGGGGCCGGCGTGGCAGGGTCGCGCACGGCGAACAGATCGTCCAGCCGGGCGATGACCGCTGCGGTCTCCGTCGCGGTCGCCGGCATCTCGGCACCGCCGGTGGCGGACTGGATGGCGTCGCGGACGATCTGCATCGGCGAGCGCAGGCCCGACTTGTCGCCGTCGACATTGCGCATCGGCGGCTGGTCGAGCGCGGTGCCGGCGAACAGATAGGCGTTGCCGGCCGACGCGTTCAGCAGCCCGACCACCTGATCCAGCACGCCGCGCGCCCGGACCTGCAGCGAGGTGCCGGTCGGCGACTGCTGCCCCAGGCCGGTGGAGGCGGCAGCCAGCAGGTCGGTTCCCGACGCGATGATGCTGGTCATCGCGCTGTCCATCATCTTCATCCGGCCGTCGAGCAGATCGGTCGTCTTCACATACTCGTCGGTGCGGTCGAACAGGTTGCGAAGCGCGATGTCGCGGCCGGTGCTGGCGCCGATGGTGGCGGCGACGTCGGCATGGATGCCGGTCGCGACCTCCTCGTTCGCGCGGACCAGATCCATCTGCTGCCGGGTCATGGTGCTTTGCAGCTTCCGGCTCATCCCCAACGTGGAGAGGGCGTTGTACATCATCGGATCTTACCCCTTGATCTGCAGCAGGATGTCGATCATGCGGCCGGCGACCTGCACCACCTGGGCGCTGGCGCCATAGCTCTGTTCGATCAGCAGCAGCTTCTGCATCTCGTCGTCGATGTTGACGCCGTCGCGGTTGATGCGGGCGGTTTCCAGCGTGTCGGCGCTGATCTTGCGCGCGTTCATTTCCGATTCCGCCCCGGTGCGGTAGCCCTGCTGGGCCGACACCAAGGCGGTGGCGTAGCCGCCGAGCGTCGTGGAGGCCGGCATGTCGGTGGCGGCGAAGCTGCGGGCGGTGGTGAAGACGGTCAGGAACTTGTCGATCTGCGTCTGGTCGCCCGGCTGAAGCGGGGCTGCCGCCTGGATGCCGCTGCGCACCCGCCAGCTTTCGGTCCGCACCGAATCGTTGACGGCGATGCGCGACGCCAGCCCGGCAGTGGTGCCATAGGCGGCGCCGGCATCGGTGAACAGACCCGGCTGGGTCGGATCGGCCTCGGCCCCCTGGAAGGCCTGGACGAGTCCGGCGGCCAGTTCGTCGAGCTGGGCCAGCGCTCGGGGCATGTCCTGCTTGATGGTCTGGACATAGCCCATGATGCGGCCGCTCTGGATCTCGCTGTCGGGGTTGGCGGACAGCGAGATGCCGTTGGCGATCACATCGTCCCCCAACAGCGTCAGCGGCTGATCGCCGGGGGCCAGAGGGTGGTCGAGCAGGGTCTGGCCGTTGCGGGTCATCACCACCACCTGGCCGTCCTCGCGGCTGTAGGTGCGGATGCCGATCTCCTGCGAGATCTGGTCGAGCAGGCGGTCGCGGTCGTCGCGCAGGTCGCCGGTGTCACCGCCACGCGCTTCCAGCCCGGCGATCCGGCCGTTCAGGTCGCTGATCCGCTGCAGTGCGGTGTTCACCGAATCGACGGAGGTCTGCAGGCGGTCGCGGGCGTCGGACTGTACCGTCTGCGCCGCTTCCGCCGCACGGTTCAGGCTGTCGGTGAGCGTGATCGCCTGCGACACCACCGCGTTCTGGGCGGCATCGTCCTGCGGCATGCCGTGCAGGCGGGAGAAGGCCTGCTGCAGCTTCGACAGCTGGGTGGAGACCGATTTCTCGTCCTGCGGCTGCCCCAGCACCAGGGCGTAGTCGGCGAGAGCCGAAGCGCGCGCCTCCTGCCCGGTGTAGCGGCTGGTCTCGAACCGCGCGTCGCGGATCAGCAGCTCGTCCACCTTGCGGGCGATGGCGTCGACCTGCACCCCGGCGCCGCGGCCGGCCGTGTTGGCCGACGACAGGGCGAGGTCGCGGCGCACATAGCCGGCGGTGGTGGCGTTGGCGAGGTTGTGGGAGGTCATCGCCGCCTGCTGCTGCGTCGTGCGCAGGCCGGACAGGGCGGCGGTGAGGGCGAGTTGGACATTCATGGCCGGGGCTCCGTCGCGACTGGGCTCAACGCTTCAGGCGGGTGGTTTCTTCGACCATTTCGTCGGCCGTGCGCACCAGGGTGGCATTCGACGAGTAGGCCCGCTGGGTCTCGATCAGGGAAACCAGTTCCGTCGCGATGTCGACGTTCGACTGCTCCAGCGCGGCGCCGATGACGGTTCCGGCGGCGCCCTTCTTGCCGGCGCCCAGCGTCAGCGTGCCGGTCTCGGCGCCCAGCGTGTAGGTGTTGCCGTCCTGGGCGACCAGACCGTCGGGGTTGGTGACGGTGGCGATCGGGATCTGGTACAGCGCCTGCCGGGCGCCGTTGTCGTACATCACCCACAGCTTGCCGCTGTCGTCGATGTTGACCGAGGTGACCTGACCGACCTTTGCGCCGTCGCCGGTGACGGTCGGCACATAGTCGCCGTTCAGCTGCGTGACATTGCCGAGCGACATGGTGAAGCTGTCGGCAGTCGGCGTGGCCGGCGAGGTGACGGTGATGCCGGGCATCGGGTCCAGCGGCAGGCCGGCGCCGTCCACCGGCTTTCCGGCATAGGGGCCGGTGGCTGCGAAGGTGAGCGTCACCGGCGCGCCGCCGACCGTGTAGCCGGCCGGGCCGGTGGCGGTCAGTGTCCACTGGTTGGGGGTGGCGCCCTTGGTCCAGGTCAGCGACAGGTCCAGCGGGTTGCCGAGCCCGTCGTAGAAGGTCGGGCTGGTGGTGAAGCTGTCGCCGGCCGCCGCCTGGGCCGGCAGGTTGCCGGAGAAGTCCATCAGCGTCGTCCGGCTTCCGCCATAGACGAGATTGCCGATGTTGACCGACTGTAGGTCGTCGAAACGGGCGGTGCTGACATTGGGCAGCGTGCCGTCGGGGTTCAGCTTCCACGCTTCCAGATACTGGCCGGCATTGTTGCGCAGGAAGCCGGTTTCGTCGGGCAGGAAGCTGCCGGCGCGGGTCAGCGAATATTGCGGCGTTCCGGATGCCGTGCTGCCGACGACGAAGAAGCCGTCGCCGCTGATCGCCATGTCGGTGGTCGAGGTGGTGCCGAGGATGGTGCCGTCCTGCTGCACCTGATAGTGCGTGGCGGACTGCACGCCGCTGGCCGTATAGGTGCTGCGCGCGCCGGGTGCGGTGACCAGGGTGGAGAAATCCACGGTGGCCCGCTTGTAGCCGACCGTCTGGGAATTGCTGATGTTATCCGAAATGGCAGCGAGGCGCGAGCTTTGCGCGGCCATGCCGCTGACACCGGAACGCATTGCGCTGTACAGGCTCATCCTTGGGATCCTCTGGTCAACCGTCGAACGGGCCGTCGCAGTGACGACAAACGGAAGGGGAATGGCACGTCCCGGGATTCTCCACGAAGGACTGACGGGGTTAACGGTAGCGAAGGGGTTTTAAAGGCGCTTTAAAGGAAAAAGAGCGCGGTTTTGTTAAAATGTTTGGGGCTTTTTCTTTCATAAGCGCTGGCTTCGATTGCCCCCACCTAGCCTCCCCCGCTGGGCGGGGGAGGGACTGCCGCCACTCTCCCACATCAGCACCGGTCTCCTCCCCCGCCCAGCGGGGGAGGACTAAGGTGGGGGCAATCGAAGCCGACACCTCACCCCGGCCGGCGCAACAACGTGATGCTGATCCGCCGGTTGCTGGGGTCGAGCGGGTCGCTGCTGCCGAAATGGTCGAGGTCGGCGCGGCCCTCGACGCGGACGATGCGGTTGCCGGGAATGCCGCTGGCGAGCAGTTCGCGGCGGGCGGCGTTGGCGCGGTCGCTCGACAGTTCCCAGTTGCCGTATTTGGCGTCGGGAGCATAGCCGAGCGCGTCGGTATGGCCGGTGATGCCGATGGGATTGGGCACGGAGGCCAGCGCCGAGGCGACCATCCGCATCAGGCGGCGGCCCTGCTCGTTCATCTGGGCCGAGCCGACCTTGAACATCGAGAAGCGGGCCTGATCGGTCAGCTGGACGCGCAGGCCTTCCGGCACCTGCTGGATCACCAGACTGCCCTGCAGGGCGTTGAGGTCCGGCGACGCGGCGATGCGCTGGCGCAGGTCGCGCTCCAGCGTTTCCAGCGCGACCCGTTCCGTCAGCTCGGCCGACTGGCGGTCGAGCAGAGCCTCCAGTTCAGCCCGCGTCGCGGTGGCGCCGTTGGCCGGCGGCTCGGCTGCTGCGGCCTGCGCCGGTTCGGCGGCAGGCCGCAGCAGGTCCACCGGCGGCGGCACCGGGCTGCCGGCCGGATGGGGCATCGGATCCTTGCGGCCGGCCGGCTGGCGGTCGCTGTCGCCGACGGAGGCGACGACCGGCGGGGAGGCCACCGGGCTCGCCTGATCGCCGGCGGCGTTGGGGGTGGTCAGCGAGCCGGAACTGTCGACCGAGCGGCCGGCCAGCATGCCGTCGGCGCCGGAGTTGCTCTGCGACACCGCGACCGGGTTGAAGTAATCGGCGATGCCCTTGCGCTGTTCGGTGGTGGTGATGTTCATCAGCCACATCACCAGGAAGAAGGTCATCATCGCCGTCACGAAGTCGGCATAGGCCAGCTTCCAGGCGCTGTTGTGCTCCTCTTCATCATGGCTGCCGAGATGCCGCTTGACGATGATCGGGGGGAGAGGGGCCTTGCGGGGCATGGCCGGTCACGCCGGCTGGCGGCCGTCGCGGCCCTTGGCCTGCGACGACAGGGTGGTGGCGACCTCGACCTCCGCCAGACTGGGCTGGATGTCGGTGTAGAGCACCTTGCGGGCATATTCGGCGCAGACCTGCGGCGGGCTGCCGCGCAGGTAGGCGCAGAGCGCCGCCTTGATGCAGAAATACATGTTCAGTTCCGATTCGCGGCGCTGGCGGGCAGCGCTGGCGATCGGGCCGACCATGCCGTAGGACAGCAGCACGCCCAGGAAGGTGCCGGTCAGCGCACCGCCGATCATCCGGCCCAGCACCTCCGGCGCCTCGCTGATGGCGCCCATGGCGTTGATGACCCCCAGCACCGCGGCGACGATGCCCAGCGCCGGCAGGGCGTCCGCGAGGTTCTGCAACGCCTTCGGCACCTGGTTCAGTTCGCGGCCCAGCGTGTCCAGTTCTTCCGTCATCAGCGATTCGAGATCGTGCGGGTTGTCCTGCCCCAGGGCGATCAGGCGCAGATAATCGCAGAGGAAGGTCATGCAGCGCTCATAGCGCAGGACGTTGGGATACTGGGTGAACAGCGGGCTTTCGGTGGGCTTGTCGATGTCGGCCTCGATCTGCGACATGCCCTTGGACTTGGCGACGCGCAGCAGGCCGTAGACCAGCGCGATCATGTCGAGATAGTCGTTCTTGGGGGTGCTCCGCCCGCGGGCGATGGCGCCGACGGCGCGCAGCGTGTCGCGCAGGACCGCCGGGGTGTTGGCGATGGCGAAGCCGCCGATCCCGGCGCCGACGATGATGACGATCTCGACCGGCTGCCACAGCACGGCCATCCGCCCGCCCATCGCATAGAATCCGCCGAGCACGCTGGCGAACACCGCGATCAACCCGAACATCAAGCGCATGTTTTACTTCTCCGGATGTATACAGGCCATCGCGACGCATTTTGCCCCGACGACGCTACAGGCCGCCGTTTAAAGCGGCTTTACGGATCCCGGCATGGGAATCAGGGCTTGCCGCGCCAGTCGCGCGCCAAGCGGTCGAGCGCGGCGGCGGCGGCGAGGTCGCGCTCCACCGCTTCCGCGCGCAGCGGGCCGTCGGCGGGCGGCGGGGCCAGAGCGTCGAGCAGTCCGGCCCAGCGGGTGCCGGCCAGCCGGCCGCGCTGCGCCTCGCCCAGACCGCGCAGGGCCTCGCCGTCGCCGGCCAGATAGGCCGACAGGCCCTGCAGCGCCACATCCTCCGCCGTCGGCTCGGCACCGGTCGCGGCCAGTTCGGCGAAGGCCTTGCGGGCGGCGGGCCACTCGCCGGCGGCGAACAGCCCCTGGGCGCGCAGCCGCGCCGCCTCCGGCGCGGTCAGGCCGTGCAACGCGTCGAGCGCCCGCACGGTGTCGCCATCGCCGAGCAGCGCGTCGGCACGCAGCAGGGCGCGGCGTTCGGCCAGGGCGGGCTCCAGCGTCGGGCTGCCGGTGCTGGCCAGCACGTCCAGCGCCTCCGCCTCGCGTCCGCTGTCGATCAGGGCGCGGGCGAGGGTGGCGCCCAGCTCCGCCCGCTGGAGGCCGCTGGCGGTCTCGGTCAGCGCGTGCAGGATGCGGGTGGCTTCCAGCGTGTAGCCGTCGCGCAGGAGCAGCGTGGCGAGGCGCAGGCGCAGCCCGCCGTCCGGGCGGTCTACCAGCGTCACCAGCCGGCCGTGCCGGGCCTGAAGCGCCAATGCGTAGAGCCCGCCCGGCGGCGACCGGTCGAGGCGGTCGAGCACGGCGCCCAGCAGATCGCGCCCGGCCGCCAGCGCGTCGCGCCCGCGCGCCGTGGCCCCGAACCGGCGGCCGAGCAGGCCGAAGATGTCGAGCGCCGCGTCGGTCTTGCCGCTGCGGGCATAGGCGCCGCCGAGGGCGGCCAGCGCGTCGGTTTCGATCCCGTCGCCCCGCCAAGCGAAGCGCAGGGCCTCCAGCGCGGCGATGGCGCCCTCCTCGTCCAGCCGGCCGAGGCCGCGGCGCAGCTCGATGGCGCGCACCTCGGCCCGGCGGGCGAAGGGGCCGCGGCGCAAGGATGCGGCGGCGTCGTAGCGCTCCAACGCGGCGTCGGGTGTCGCCTTCAGCTCGGCCAGCCGGCCGCGGAAGTAATCGAGGCGTCCGTCGGCCATGCCCTTGGAATCGACGGTGATCATCTCCAGCACGATCAGGTTCAGCGCGGCCGTGTCACCGGCCTCGTCCGATGCTGCGGCAAGCGTGGTCAGCAGCCGGCTGCGCAGGTCGGCCGGATAGTCGAGGAGACGGCGCAGGGCGATGGGCAGCCCCTCCTTCGCCGCCGGCCAGCGGGAGGGCGCCAGCGCGACGCTGCGCCAGACATTGTGGTCGGCCATGACGCCGGCCGGCAGTTGGACGAACAGGTTGTCGTCCGGCGCGTCCTCGCGGTCGAGCGCGCGGAAGGCGTCGCCGAGTATGCGCAGGGTATAGCGCTGGTCGGGCGCCGGCGACAGGCTGGCCGCCGCCTCCAGCGCGGCGCGCCCTTCCTCGTCCATGGCGCGGGCGAGCAGGAAGCGGATCAGCGCGATCTGCGCGTCGACCCGCGCCCGGCCCTGCGCCGCCCCGACCGCCCGCTGCAGCGCCTCGCGCGTGCGGTTGAAATCGTCGCCGGCCCAGGCGGCTAGGTCCATCGCCCCGATGGGCGGCGGAGCCGGGGGTTTCGGCGGTTCGGCCGCCTGCGGCGCGGGTTTCGATGTGCGGTTCGGCAGGCGCTCCAACTGGCGCAGCGTGTCCTCGATGCTGGAGCGGACCTCGCCCTCCAGGCTGGCCGTTTGACGGATCTCTGAACCTGGGGCCATCCCCCTCTCCCCCCCCGGGAGAGGGCCGGGGTGAGGGTCGCCAGGACGGCGGCAATCCTCACTGCGGCAGCAGCTCGCGATAATCCCGCACCGCCTCGAATTCCTCGCTGTCCTTGGGACCGCGACGACTGTCCGGCTCGTGGATCGCCAGCAGGTGGGCGACGCCATAGTCGCGGGCGCTGCGCAGGATCGGCAGGTTGTCGTCGATGAACAGGGTACGCGCCGGATCGAAGGCGAAGTCGGCCTGCAGGGCGTGCCAGAACTGCTGCTCCTCCTTGGGAAAGCCGTAATCGTGGGAGCTGATCAGGCGATCGAAATAGGGCGCCAGCTCGATGCGCTCCAGCTTCAGCGACAGGGAATCGCGGTGGGCGTTGGTGATCAGCGCCACCCGCTTGCCGGCGCGTTGCAGGGCGGCGAGAAAGGTGTCGGCGTCCGGCCGCAGGGCGATCAGGTGGGCGATCTCCTCCTTGAGTTCGCGCATGGAAAAGCCCAGCTCGGCGCTCCAGAAGTCCAGGCAGTACCAGGTCAGCTTGCCCTGGTGGCTACGAAACAGCGGCTCCAGCTCGGCCTTGGCCAGCGCCAGGGACTGGCCGTGGCGCTCGGCATAGCGCTGCGGCAGGTACTCCAGCCAGAAATGGTTGTCGAAATGCAGATCGAGCAGGGTGCCGTCCATGTCCAGCAACACGGTATCGATACGGCTCCAGTCGAGAGGGGTCATGGTGACTCCGGATCATGTAACAGGCGGGTTATCATACC
>JAFAFA010000091.1 GCA_023423695.1 Pseudomonadota bacterium
TGCCACCGCGCGAATGGACGGCCGCCAAGGCACAGATGGCCGTCATCTTCGGCGAGCGGTTCGCTAAGGCGATGAACGCCTGACACTCAACCCGCCCCGCCGAGCACGAAATTCCCGACACTCCCCACACACCGCCAACCAACAAGAGCACCACGAGCACCACCACACCGGTGCTGAGCATCACCCGGCGATCAACCGCCGCGACGACTCCCTCCTGGGCCACTCCAACGACCAGGCGGGCTCCGCTCGCCTCAAGCGAGGCGTATCCGATGAGACGCGCGGTGCCGTCCAGCCCAGTGCCGTCAATCACCCCAGCAGTGTTGGATAAAATGGCCCTGATGGTCGGGTGGTGCGCGAGCGAGTCACCAATCACGCCAGCGTGGTCCGGCTGGCGGGCCAGGATTGTCCCTTGGCTGTCCAGCAGCATGACAATCGCGCCGGATGCCCGCGCAGCCTCCGCCGCAAGGTTGGAGAACCAGCGCAGATCAATCCCGGCCAGCAGAATGCGGTCGATTCCACCGACATCATCGAGCATCGGCAGCAGGGCGATCAGCACTGGCTTCCCACTGGCTCGACCGACGATATAGTTGCTGATTGTGAACTCTCGGCTCGCCAGGGCGCTTCGAAAATAGTCGCGATCGGCGATGCTCAACTGCCTGCCGTCACCGTCGCAGAGTAGTTGACCATTCGGGTGAACGACTGAAAAGCCGGTCGACCAGGGGGTGACAGCGGTTGTCTGTTGCAGAAGCTTGCCACATTCCTCAGGACGTGCCATTCGCACCTCGGGCACCAACGCGAGCATCTGCAGGACACTCTGCGCCTGCCGAAGAGTTTCGGCATGCTGCGAGGCCCCGCGCTCCGCGAGAACAACCATGTTCTGCCGGGCACGTTCGATTTCCTGGCTGCGTTCCTGCACGACCAGAAAGAACACCAGCCCCGCCAGCGGCAGGATGGCCAAAAGGATGAACGCCTCAAGGCGGGCGCGCAAGCCCATCTTGCGCCACATCTTCTGGACAGGTGCCCAACTCCAACTGACCATCGCCCCTGCCACTATCGTGCGTCATCAATATGACCGGCGGGTGTGTTGCCTGCCCACCGAACTTCGATCGTACCGCGGTCAGCTGCCGCTGATGTCCCGCTGGCCACCACCCTCATACTGCGAGCGCCAACATCAACAATTGATTTATGACAACAACGGATGTCGGTTCTTGATCGTTCCACCGCCAGCGGCTCGTTGGCTGGTCTCCGACGCAGGAGTGGGAGAATTCAGTGCCAAACACCTGCCAGGTAGTTTCAATCCCTAAGTCAAATTACAGGACGGGCATACATCATGCGCAAATAGCGTCTGGGAATTCTTCAAAAATCCAGCAGACTTTCCTTGTGGCGGTCTGGAGGCATGCATGAGCTTTGTGGTATGGAGAGCAATGCAAAGGGATTTTGGAACTCTCTGGGCAACCACATTCCCAAAGTTCGATCTGGCCATTCGCTATGTGGTGGAGAGCGTTCCAGAGCAACTCCAATATGCTGTTGTCGTGTCCGACAGCGCCGGGTTGATCGTGACTCCTTCTGACATTCGACAGCATTACCTGGAGCTGCTCTCCACAGCCAAGCCGGAATATGAAACAGCCCCACCGTCGCGCGACGGCGTTCTGGAGCGATGTCGCGATTGCGTTTCGATCTGGTTTGGTTGGAGAAAGCGGCTTGCGGCTGGCGTGACCGGCCCCGTGCCGAAACGGATGATGTTGCGACGGAACGTGTCTTGTCGGATAAACGCTATAGCGGACAGGTGTGGAGCACTTCGTTGACAGGGGGCGCTCCCTAGAGAAGCGGCTGTGCAATAGGGCGCCGAGGATGATTGTCCTATGGTTTGGATGAGGACTTCTGACGTCATACACCCAACCGGCGTGAGGCCCCACTGGTTTAATGGACATGGCTGGCGAAACAATGCCGCCTCGCCCACGTTTAGCTGTCTGCGGTGCTGCATCACCTCGCCGGGGTGGGCATTGCTAGACAGGAGGCGGCCAGCGTGGGCTGGAGGATGCCGAAGGGTCATGTGGGGATCGCACTGGGTGCGGCTGTTCTGGCCGCTCCGCTGCTCGGCTATGAGGTGTTTTCCCTCTCCACCCTGCGCCAGAACCGCGAACAGGAACTGGAGGCGGAAACCGGACGTCTGCTGGCGTTGGTGAACGCCGAGCAGCGGCGATCGGTGGAAGACATCCGACACATCTTCGCCACCTTGCAGGCGACCGGAGTGACCCGCTTGCCGCCGGCTGGGTGCCGCGGGATCCTGGAGGAGCTCACGCAGTCATATCCGGCCCATCTGGAAATCCAATTGGCCGACAGGACCGGACATGTGTGGTGCGCAACCACGCCCAGGTCGCTCGGGATCGGGATCGGCGATCTGCCGAGCTTTCACGAGGCGCTGCAGACCGATAGCCTCGTCATTGGCGAACCCGGTCCGATCCGAGCAACACCGGATGCTCAAGGACGTGCGATCCTGCCGTACCGCCAACGCTATATCGGGACAGACGGACGGCCCGCAGGCACGATGACCGCTCTGGTCGATCTGCAGTGGCTGAAGGACTATGTTGCCAGCCAGTCCTGGCCACCCTATGCCGTTGTCACCATCGTTCATCCCAACGGGCAAATCCTCGCCCGGGCGCCAATGGACAGGGGCCTTGTCCTCGGGACCCAAATCCCGGAGCGCCTGCGCTACACATTGGAGGCATCGACCCAGGGGGCGGGTCAGTCCCCAGGCCTCGACGGGGTGGAGAGGCGCTTCGCCTTCCTGCCGCCGCAAGCAACGACCTCCCGACTGATGCTTGCGGTCGCCATTGACACCGCCGAGGCGCTGGGCCCCATCGACCGGTCGGCGGCCGGGTCCTTCGCAGCGTTCCTGGTACTGCTTGGGCTGGTGGTCGCCGGTGGCGCCTACGCGACCGCGCGGCTCGCCGTCGCAAGACGTCAAGAGGCTGCTGCTGCAGCGCGGATGGCGTCGGTTCTGGAAAGCACATCGGATGCGGTGGTGGAAATCGAGAGCGATCGGACGGTTTCCTATCTCAATATTCAGGCGCGGGAACTCCTGGCCCTGGAGCGCGATGTCACCGGAGACCATGCGCAGGCCGCTTTCGACTGGCTGGTCGGAACGGAGCTCGACGCCTGCCTTAGAGACGTCATGGATCGTCGCACGCCGGTCGAGGTCGAATTCCTCGGCCCGCGATCCGGACGATGGTTCGCGCTGCGGATATTTCCCTCGCGCAAGGGGGTCGCCATCTATTTCCGGGACATCACCGAGCAGAGAGCCGCGAAGGTCGAGCGCCGCGCTCTGGCAGATAATCTTGAACGAGAGAGATTTCTGCTGCGGGCGATCGCCGACAGCCTTCCCATCGGGTTGCTCATCGTCGAGGCTCCCTCAGGACGCCTGCTGACGCACAATCCGGCAGCCGAGCAGCTGATCGGGCACAGCATCACCACAGTGTCCGCCGTTGCGGATTACAGCGCCTACGGCGGTCTTCGGGCGGATGGTTCGCCGCTGACCGCCGATGAGTACCCTCCTGCCCGAGCGCTCCGAGGAGAGGTGATATCCCAGGAAGAGCTGCGCTACCGCCGCGGGGACGGCACGATGACCACCTTTCTCGTCGAGGCGGTGCCGGTATATGGGGCCGATGGCACGGTGGACTTCGTGGTTGTCGCCTTCCATGACATCTCGCGGCGCAAAGCCGCCGAAGAGGCGCTGCGGGACAGCGAACGAACCCTGAGCGCCGCCCTTGCGTCGGCCAGAGCGGGCAGCTGGACATGGGACATATTATCTGGACAAATCCACTGGTCACCGGGAAACTACCTGATCCATGGCATGGAGCCGCGTGATGGCCACATGCGCTTCGAGGAGTGGCTGGCCGCGGTGCATCCGGAGCACCGAAGCGAGGCCATGAGCGTGATCGGCAGGACGCTGGCCTCGCGGCAGGCCGACTATGACATCGAATATCGGGTCGTCCTGCCGGACGGCAGCATCCGGTGGATCGCCGGCATGGGCAAGGTCGACTATGACGGGGCAGGGCGGCCGCTGCGGATGTCGGGCCTCACGGTGGACATCACTGACCGGAAGGCGCTGGAGGTCGCGTTGAGGGCGGCAAAGGAGGAGTCCGACCGGGCGAACAGGGCGAAGGCACGGTTCTTGGCCGCCGCCAGCCACGACCTGCGCCAGCCGCTCCAATCGATGGCCCTGTTCGGCGGCGCGCTGCACGCGCATGTGAAGGACGGCCGCGGCAAGGACATGCTGCTCATGCTGGAGCGCGGCACCGAGACCATGAAGTCGCTGCTGGACAGCCTGCTCGACGTCTCCCGCCTGGATGCCGAGGTGGTCAGGCCGCAGGTGTCCAGCTTCGGACTAGACACGCTCATCCAGGAAATTACCGACTCCTACCGGCCACTTGCGGCGAGCAAGGGGCTGTCCCTCTCCAGCGACGCTACGTGCTGTGGTGTCGCCGTCCGCAGCGACCGCACCATGCTCGGACGTATCATCCGCAACCTTGTCGAGAATGCTATCCGGTACACCGAACATGGAGGGATCACCGTCTCCTACCGGACCGAAATGGGAAACGCGTGGATCGACATCGTCGACAGCGGAATCGGCATCCCGGACGACCAGATCGAGATGATCTTCGACGAGTTCCACCAAGTCGGCAATCCTGAGCGCGATCGCAACCGCGGCCTTGGCTTGGGATTGTCGATCGTGCAGCGCCTGTGCCGGATCCTCGGCCATGAGGTTGGGGTTCGCTCAAGGCTTGGAGAGGGGTCGGTCTTTTCCGTGGAGGTTCCGGTCGACACCGATGCGGATGTGCGGGAGTCCGCGCTCCGGCACGACAAGCCCGCAGATGCGGTTGTCCGCGGACGCCTGGCGCTTTTGATCGATGACGACACCGCCGTCCTGATGTCGCTCTGCACCCTGCTGGAGGAATGGGGATACGACACGCTGATATCCGGCTCCTCCGAACAGGCGACGGCCATTGTCGCTGCAGCAGGGCGTCGGCCGGACGTGATTGTCGCCGACTATCGCCTGCGAGCCGGACGGAACGGTTGCGAGGCAATCAGAGACGTCCGCAACCAAGTCGGAACGGAGATCCCCGGCATCGTCCTGACCGGCGAAACGGGAGCGGAGTGCGCGCGCGATATTGCCGGATATGGGTTGGGAATGATTCATAAGCCGGTCATGCCCGGGCAATTGTGGGCAGCCTTGGAGAGGCTGCTCGGCTCCACGGCCAAGGATGCTGGCGGCGGGCTGCGCAGGCTCATTTGACAGGCTGAAGATGCTGGCTTGCACCGTCAAGTTGAGAGTGGCCGGAGTAACGCTTTGTGGCTGAGGGAAGTGATACTCACGAGATTGGTGCGAGAATCGTTTGGAGGGTGGCAGGCGGCCTGGAGGGTAGGAAGGCGGCCCCGCTGGAACCGAGAGCCGGATGCCCTACAAGGCGAACGAGAACCGTCGTCACAAGATCCCGAAGGCCCGGTACCGTGTGGAGAACTGGGCGGCTTACGACGCGGCGCTGCGCCGGCGCGGTGACCTGAGGATCTGGGTGACGCCGGAGGCGATCGCCGCCTGGACGCCGGCCAAGACAGGGCGGCGCGGTCGGCCTCCTCGCTACGCAGACATCGCGATCGAAGCCGGGATGATGGCAGCTAATGCCGTATCGGCAGGGACCGGCGTACCGCCCAGAACACGATCTCACCCTCAAAGTGGCGTCCCTTGAAATCCGATACGGCCTGGCTCCCTCCAACGTCCCGCCATTCCGCCGCCTGTCGGCAACTTTGCAACAGAGCCTTTGACGGCGCCACGAACCTGAATGCCGAATGAACGGGCCATTCAGGGGCGGCTCAGTTCCCATCTCCTAAAGTCCGGTCATGAGGCGCTGCAATGCGCCGGAAATCGGAGACACGAGCCATGCTGAAGACCGCCACCTTCGCCGCACTCACCCTCACGCTGGTCGCGGGCACCGCCCAGGCCGGCGATCACCACCGCCGCGACCACGCCGCCACCGCCCCTCAGCCGATCGCCGAGGTGATGGCCGCGGCGGGCGGCACCACCACCGGCACGATTTCGAAAGTGGCCGCCACCTGGTTCACCCTGAACGACGGCCGCGACCAGATCGATGTCACCACCAAGGGCTTCCTGCCGGAAGGGCTGCAGCCGGGCCGGCAGGTCACCGTGACCGGCGGCATGCGCCAGGGCGCGATCCGCGCCAGCCAGATCATCCGCGACGACGGCATGGCCTTCGACCGCGCCGAGATGCGCCGCGACCGTGACCACGACGACGACTGAGCCGCGCCATGATCACGCGCATGCTGATCCAGGGTCTCGCCGCCGCCGCGATCATCGCGGCGCTGGCGGGGGCCTATCAGGCGGGCGGTTCCGGCTTTCCCATCCTGGCCACCGCCCATCACGAGGACTGACTGCCGAGGAGGGCTCGCCATGGCCGCCCGCAAGCCGACCACCGCCGAGATGGCGTTCCTGCTGCTGTTCCACGCCACGCTGTCCGGCGCTTTCCTGGTCGCCTATCTGACCGGCGACGAGGACACCTACCGCATGCACGTCTTCTCCGGCTATGCCGCGTTGGCCGCCCTGGTGGCGCGCGCCATCGCTGGGCTGGCGGCGGCCGAGGGCAGCCCGCTACGCTTCCCCCACCCCTCGGCCGGTCAGGTGCGTCACTGGGTGGTGCGGCTGGCGGCCGGTGATCCGCAGGCCCGCACCGCGCGCAGCCCGCTGATCCCCTGGATGGCGGCAGCGCTGCTGATCGGCGTCGGCGCCACCGCCCTGTCCGGCGCCATCGCCGACTTCGTCACTTCGGCGGAGGACCTGCACGAGGCGCTCGGCGAGGTCGCGCTGTGGATCGCGCTCGGCCATATAGCCCTGGTCCTCGCCCTGCACCGCCTGAAGCGGCACCGCCTGCTCGGCACCGCTGCCTGACCGGATACGGAACCCCGACCCATGAAAATTCTCCTGATCGTCGCCGCGGCGGCTGCGCTGACCGTTGGACCAGCGCTCGCCGCGGACGGTCCGCGCACCGTGCTGCTCGAAACGCTGGCTGCCCAGGCCGCCAAGGAGACGCCCGGCTTCGCCGGCTTCTCGGCCGAACGCGGGCGCGCCCTCTACCTCGGCCCGCATGCGGGCGGCAAGGCGGAAACCAATGCCTGCGCCGCCTGCCACACGAGGACCCCTACCGTCACCGGCCGCCACTATAAAACCGGCCGCGACATCCCGCCGATGGCGGTGTCGGTGAACCCCAAGCGCTTCACCGATCCGGCCGAGGTAGAAAAGCGCTTCGAACGCGACTGCCCGAACGTTCTCGGCCGCGCCTGCACGGCGCAGGAGAAGGGCGACTTCATCACCTACCTGTCCGGCCAGTGAAAGAGCCCGCCATGATCCACGACATTGACCTGCACGCCCTGCGCGTCGCCGCCACCGCCGCGCTCTTCCTTGCTACCGCCGCCACGACCGCCCGGGGCGACGAGATGGAGCGCGTGCCGCCCGTTACCCACGCCGCCACGCAGAAGGAATGCGGCGAATGCCATATGGCTTACCAGCCGGCGTTGCTGCCGGCCGCGTCGTGGAGCCGCGTGATGGAGGGGCTGGCCGACCATTTTGGCGAGCGCGCCACCCTGCCGGATGCGGTCACCGCCGAGATCCGCGCCTATCTGACCGGCAACGCCGGGCGCGGCGATGGCCGGTTGCTGCGCATCACCGAACAGCGCTGGTGGCTGGATGAGCACGACTTCCGCACCGACATCTGGCGCCGAAAGGAGGTCGGCTCCAAGGCCAACTGCCAAGCCTGCCACCGCTTGGCCGAAAAAGGCGACTACGACCGCTGACCGGGACCGCGACGGGGTGCCGGGTGGTGCAGGCTGACCGGTCACGATGGCCGGAGGCCGTCACGGCGCCTGCCTTGCCCGTGGCAACAGCAGCTCCGCCCGCAACCCGCCGAGGGGAGACCCGGTCAGCCTGATGTCGCCACCGTACAGCCGTGCGACGTCCCGGACGACCGCGAGCCCCAGGCCAGCCCCCGGCGTGCTCTCATCCAGCCGGACGCCGGGGGCGAGGACCGCCTCGCGGCGCCCGGCCGGCAATCCGGGACCGTCGTCGTCCACCGCAAGCGCCAGCATCCCGTCGGGAGCATCCCGCGACGACACCTCGATGCGCCCCCGCGCCCACTTGCAGGCATTCTCCATCAGGTTCCCAAGCATCTCGTCGAGGTCCTCGCGTTCGCCGGCGAACACATGATCCGGCGGAACGGTGATGGCGACGCGGAGTCCCGAGCCTGCGTTCAGCTTCTCCAGCACCCGGCCGAGAGCCGCGGCGCACTCGGCCACCGGCGTGCCGATGCCGGGGACGCCGCGCGCCGCTGCAGCGCGTGCGCGGGCCATATGGTGGTCGATGTGGCGGCGCATCACCTCGACCTGCCGCGCCATCGCCGCACCCAGGTCACGGGCATTGGCCGGTTCCAGGGAGTGCGCCTCGTTCGCCAGCACCGCCAAATTCGTCTTCAGCGCGTGGGCGAGGTTCCCGGCCTGGAGCCGGGCGCGCCCGATGACCGCCTCGGAATGCTCCAGCAGCGCATTGAGGTCTTCCACCAGGGGCCTGACCTCGCTCGGCACCGCCGCTGCAAACCGCTTCTTGCCACCGGAACGGACCACCGCCAACTCATTGCGCAGCCTTGAGAGCGGCCTCAACCCGATGTCCACCTGGACCACCGCCGCCGCGACCAGAACGGCCGCAAGCACGCTCAGCGACAGCCATAGCACCCGGTTGAAGGCCGCGGCGGCATCCTGCACCTCGCCCTCGTCGGCGGCCACAGCGATCCGGTGCGGTGCCGTTCCATCCGGGAAGGTGATGGACCGCTCCAGCGCCAGCAGCCGGCGGCCCGATGGGCCGGTGACGGCGTGCCGATGGATCTCGCCGTCGGCCATCTCGTCCGGAGGGAGCGGCAGGTCCGCATCCCACAGCGACCGCGACCGCAGGCTCGGAGCCTCCGGGGCACCAACCTGCCAGTACAGCCCCGAGAGCGGCCGGTGGAATCGCGGGTCGCTCAACGGCTGCCGCAGTGCCGGTCGGCCATCCACCCCCACCTCCAGGAGCGCCGCCAACTGTTCGAGATGGTTGGTCAGCTCGGCCTCGAACCGCCGCCGGACATGATCCTGGAAAAGTTCGGACAAAACGATTCCGGCAACGGCCAGGGCCATGACGGTCGAGACGGCCGCCCCGACCAGCAGACGAAACCGCAGGGATGCCGGCAGTATCACGGTTCGTCCGCCCGATAGCCCATCCCGCGCACCGTCCTGATCACATCGACTCCCAGCTTGCGGCGAAGGCGGCCGACGAAGACCTCGATGGTGTTGCTGTCGCGGTCGAAATCCTGGGCGTAGACGTGCTCGGTCAGCTCGGTGCGGGAGACCACCTGACCTTTGTGGTGCATGAGATAGGCCAGCACCCGGTATTCGTAGCTGGTCAACTCGATCGGGCGCCCATCCACGCAGACGCGCCCGGTGCGGGTGTCGAGCAAGACCGGTCCACACGACAGTTCGGCCGAGACATGCCCCTTGGCACGTCGGATCAGGGCGCGGATGCGCGCGAGCAGTTCCTCCATGCTGAAGGGCTTGGCGAGGTAATCGTCGGCACCGGCATCGATGCCCTGAACCTTCTCGGTCCAGGCGCCACGCGCCGTCAGGATGATCACGGGCGTCGTCACCTCCTGTTTGCGCCAGGCACGCAGGACGGTGAGACCGTCGATCCTGGGCAGGCCCAGATCAAGGACGATGGCGTCATAGGGCTCGGTTTCGCCGAGGAACCGCCCCTCCTCGCCGTCGCGGGCGAGATCGACCGCGTAGCCCTCATGCCGCAAGCGGTCGCCGAGTTGGCGCCCGAGATCCGGTTCGTCCTCCACCACCAGCACACGCATCCCATCACCTCCGGCGAAGCTTGGAGCGGAGTAGGGTCCCGGTTGCGGCATCGTACTCGAGCTTCACGATACGGCCCCCCGGGGCGAGCATCTTGATCTCGTAGACGAAACGCCCGTCGTCCTCGTCCTCCAACTCGACATCGAGGATGTCACCGTCCACCTCGGTGCGGGCGCGCGCGACGATGGTGTCGAGCGGCAGGATCCGGCCGGCTGCAACCGCCTCGCGGGCGCGCTCGTGGTCATCCTGGCCATCGGCCAAGGCTGAACCGGCGAGGAATAGAACGCCGCACGCGGCGGCAGCGATCATGCGGGTGTAGAGCATCCTGCATTTTCATGTGGCGTCCCTGAACAGAGGATGAATGGGGTGCGGCACTGCGGCGCATGCATCTGCGGCCGTAGACAGTTCCCCCCGGATGCCGCTCTCTTTCGCGGTCCCATGCGGTGGCTTGCGGTGAATGGGCACCTCGATGCACCAGGCGCGCTCCGCACATTGGCTTGTATCACAAATAGTTTGTTCCCGTGCAGTCCCGTGCCTTAACATGGCCGTGGCGGCGCTCCTGTGGGCCGCGTCCTGCCTTCTTCACAGTTGGACGAGTGTTTCGTGATGTTCCCGGCAAGCCGCCCGGAGCACCGAAGACCGTCAATCCCAACCGATTTCCCAAAATTCCGATCTCCTCGAACGAGGGTGCTGAAAATGTCAGGAAAGAACCATCAAACGACTGCGGGTGGCTTTCGGCAGCTTTTGAAGGAACGCAAGGCCTTGTTGGGGACCTTCATCAAAACGCCGACGAGTCATACCATCGAAGTGTTCGGCGATCTTGGATTCGACTTCGTGGTGATCGATGCCGAACATGCGCCCTTCGACCGCAGTACGATCGACAGGGCGCTTCTCGGCGCACGGGCCGCCGGAATCGCCGGCCTCGTGCGTGTCGCCGAACCCAGCCCGTCGCAAATCCTTGCAGCTCTCGACGATGGGGCGGCGGGCGTGCTGATTCCTCATGTTTCCTCGCCGGATGCCGCTGCGGCGGCCGTGTCGGCCTGCCGCTACCGGGGCGGTCGGAGGGGGTTCTCCAATTCGCCGCGGGCCGGTCGCTATGGCGGCGTGGCGTTGTGGCCCCATGTCGAGGCGCAGGACGCCGCCGTTGCCGTCATCGCCATGATCGAGGACCCGGAGGCGCTCGACGTTCTGGATCCGATCATGGCCACCGAAGGGTTGGATGCGGTTTTCATCGGCCGCGCCGATCTCACCGTCGCCCTCGGCGCCGCTTCGCCGGAGGCGCCGGAGGTGCGGTCGGCGGTCATGCAAATCCTTGAGGCCGCCTCCAGGGCCGGCATGCCGGTCTGTGTCATGGCGGCGACCGTCGAGGAGGCGAAATCCTTTGCCCAGCTGGGGGCCACGATCTTCATGATCGGCTCCGACCTGGGGCTGATGCGTCAGGCGGCAAGCCGTATCCATGGCGACTTCGCCGGAATGAGGGAGGGGACCGGCGGATGAAGAGCGGTGCCGCCGCTCGTAAAAAAGCGGAATAACTGAAGGCGCCTGCTGAAAATACAATGTTGACAGCACGAACCATTGGCGTAATCATACAAACATATTGAAACGACGTTTCAATATTCAAAACGCCAGCCACACAGCTCAGCAAACAGCCTGCAAACTGCCGGTCAGGGCCGCCGTTTGCCCACCGGCAGGCCAACGGTATGAAACGACATTTCAATATTTGAAACGCCACTGGAGTGATGCGGTGCCAGTCGATCGAAGGGCCGTCGCCAAGTCTGCCAATCACAGGATTGACAGGCAGAAGGCAGAAGGGAAGGAGCCTGCGGGAACCAGCACGCTGGATCTCGCCCTCCATGCGCTGGAATTCCTGGCACATGAAAGCCAGCCCCTGTCCCTGGCCCACATCGCCGAAGCGCTTTCGGCGTCGAAGGCCACGATCTATCGCCACCTCGTGACGCTGCAGCGCCACGGCCTCGTCAGCCAGGATCCCGATACCGGGCGGTACGAGGTCGGTGTGAAACTGCTGGTCCTGGGCGAGGCGGTGCGTGCGCGCTTCGACGTGGTGTCCGCCGCCCGTGAGGAGTTGATGCGCCTGCGCGACGCCACCGGGCAAGCGGTCACCATCTGCCGGATGGTCGATGGCGACCTTGTGGTTCTGGACCTGATCCAGGGCCGTTCGGTCATCGAATTCGGCACCCGGCCCGGCACCCGCTTCGATCTGCACGCCAGCGCCCACGGCAAGGTCTGGATGGCCTTCGGGCCGCCGACCCTCATCACGCGGACCCTGGCCGCACCGCTGAAGCGGTGGACCCCCAACACCATCGCCGACGGCGGCCGCCTGCAGGAGGAGGTGGACGCCGTCCGCCGCCAGGGCTGGGCCGTCGCCGCCGACGAAATGATCACCGCCGTCAATGCGTTGGCGGCACCCGTCTTCGACCACCGCAACCAGATCGCCGGTTCGATCGCGATCGTGGGTGCGACCCAATTCATTCCTTCCCCCCCTGATGCCGCGCAACTGGAGAAGCTGCTTGCCGCCGCGCAGGCCATCTCCCGTGGTCTCGGCTGGAGATCGAGCCGATGAGCTATTCACTCGCCGTCGATATCGGCGGCACCTTCACCGACATCGTGCTGCGCAATTCCGACGGCCGGCTGACCGTCGACAAGACGCTGACCACCCACGAGGATTTGCTGTCCGGCTTCTTCGGCGGCGTCCAATCGGTTCTGAAGAAGGCCGGCGTGACGGCTAGCGACGTCGACGGCGTGGTCGTCCATGCCACCACCGTGGTCACCAACGCGCTGATCGAGCGCAAGGGGCCACCGACGGCGCTGGTCGTGACGGAAGGCTTCCGCGACGTGCTCGCCATCCGCAACGAGCACCGCTACGACATGTACGATCCGCAGATCGAGTTCCCCGAGCCGCTGGTGCCGGACGAGCTGACCTTCGGCTTCCGCGAGCGGACGCTGGCAGACGGCACGGTGCTGGTCGAGCCGGTGGCCGATGACATCGCGTCGCTTGCCGACCGCCTCCGCAACAGCGGGGCGAAGGCGGTGGCGGTGTGCTTCGTCAACAGCTTCACCAACCCGGCCAACGAGGCGGCCGTCGCCGCGGAACTGGCGCGTCAGCTCAACGGCGTCTTCATCTGCACCTCCTCCGACGTGGCGCCGCAGATCCGTGAATATCCGCGCGCCTCGACGGCGACGGTGAACGCCTACACCATGCCGATCTCGCAGCCCTATCTGCGCCGCCTCAGCGACCGGCTGCGCACCGAGGGCTTCGGCAACACGCCGCTGATCATGCTGAGTTCCGGCGGCGTCGTCGGTGCCGAGACCGCCGGGCGCAACCCGGTGCGGATGATCGAAAGCGGTCCCGCTGCCGGTGCGCTCGCCGCCTGCCACTATGCGGAAATTCTCGGCATCGACCGGCTGATGTCCTTCGACATGGGCGGCACCACCGCCAAGGCCTGCCTGATCGAGAACCGCACCCCGCTGGTGACCGGACTGTTCGAGGTCGACCGCCGCTACCGCTTCAAGGAAGGCAGCGGCCTGCCGGTGACGGTGCCCTCCATCGACCTGATCGAAATCGGGGCGGGCGGCGGCAGCATCGCCCATGTCGACGGCCTCGGCCTGCTGAAGGTCGGTCCGGAAAGCGCCGGCTCGAATCCTGGTCCGGCCTGCTATGGCCGCGGCGGGCGCAGCGCCACCGTCACCGACGCCGACCTGATGCTCGGGCTGATCGACGCCGACAATTTCCTCGGCGGCGAGATGAGGCTCGACCGGGCGGCGACCGAGGCGGCCTTCGCCGAACTGGCCGGCGCGCTGGGCGGCACGCCGGTGCAGGCGGCGCGCGGCATCTACCGCGTGGTCACGGAGGCGATGGCGTCGGCCGCCCGCTCGCATGCCACCGACCGCGGCGTCGATTACCGCGGCCTGCCGCTCTTCGCCTTCGGCGGCGCCGGTCCGTTGCATGCCTGCGGCGTGGCGGAACTGCTGCAAAGCTCCTCGGTCATCGTCCCGCCCCAGTCCAGCGTCCTGTCGGCCTTCGGCACGCTGGTGACGCCGCTCCGGCTCGATCTGGTGCGCAGCGACCTGATGCGCCTGGACGGCGTCGCCTGGGACCGGGTGGAGCGCATTCTCGCCGACCTGGAGAGGGAGGGGCGCAACGCCCTGACCGAGGCGGGCTGCGCCCCCGCCGATGTCCGGGTGCTGATCGGCGCCGACATGCGCTACACCGGCCAGCAGAACGAGGTCACGGTCATGTTCGACCGCGACCCGCGCGAGGCGCGCGACATCGACGCCTGCGTTGCCCAGTTCGCCGAGACCTACCGCGTGCTGTACGGCATGAACCCGTCGCACGTCCCGGCCGAGATCGTCACCTGGCGCGTCACCGTCCAGGGTCCGGCCATCCGCTTCCACCCCGCGGGCAAGCCGGCCAGCGCGCCGGGCAAGCCCAAGGGCAGCCGTCCGGTCCATGCCTGGCAGGACGGACAGGCGGTTCCGGTCTACGAGCGCAGCGACCTCGCCGTCGGTCAGACCGTCACCGGCCCCTGCATCATCGAAGAACGCGAAACAACCACGGCCATTCCCCCCGGCTGGGTCGCCACCATCGACCCCATGGGCTGCATCGTCGCCACCGCGGCGCCCGCCGCCCACGCCTGACAACACCTTACCATCGGAGCCGGAACATGGACGGCGTTGAACTCGAAATCCTCTGGTCCAACCTGATCGGCGTGGTGACGGAGCGCGCCAAGGCGTTGCAGCGCATCGCCTTCAGCCCGATCGTCCGCGAGGCCGGCGACCTCGCCTGCGCGCTGTTCGACCAGCGTGGCCGCATGGTCGCTCAGGCCAACACCGGCACCCCCGGCCACATCAATTCGCTGGCCTTCGCCGGCGCCCATCTGGTCAAGGAGTTCGCCGGCCGCTGCGAGCCGGGTGACGTGCTGATCACCAACGATCCCTGGCTGTCGGCCGGCCATTTCTTCGACATCACCACCCTGACGCCGATCTTCCGCGGCGACCGGCTGATCGCCTATATCGGCTCGACCATCCACCACACCGACATCGGCGGCTACGGCATCGGCGCCGGCGCCCGCGACGTTCACGAGGAGGGGCTGTGGATCCCGCCGCTCAAGCTCTATGAGCGGGGCACGCCCAACCCGGTGCTGCACGCGATGATCCGTCGCAACGTCCGCACCCCAGACGCGGTGTTCGGCGACCTCGCCGCCCAGGTGTCGAGCGGGCAGGCGGCGGCCGAGCATCTGGTCGCGCTGTGTGAGCGCCACGGGCTGGAGGACATCGAGGCGCTGTCCGACGAGATCATCGACCGGTCGGAGGCCAGCACCCGCGACGCCATCCGCCGGCTCCGCCCCGGCACCTATCACGGGGAATCGGTCTTCGACGTGCCGGGCGGCGAGAAGATCACGCTGAAGGCGGCGCTGACCATCGATGCCGACACCGGCACCATCACGGTCGACTTCGCCGGCAGCTCGATGCAGACCTCCACCGGCATCAACGTCGTTCTGAACTACACCCACGCCTACGCCACCTTCGCCATCCGCAGCTGCCTGAACCACGAGCTGCCAAACAACACCGGCAGCCTCGCCCCCATCCAGGTCAAGGCACCGGAGGGATCGATCATCAACTGCCGCTACCCGGCGCCGGTCAACGCCCGCCATGTCGTCGGCATGTATGTGCCGATGCCGATCCTCAAGGCGCTTTACCAGGTCTTCCCCGAGAAGGTGCTGGCCGAAGGCTCGGGCGCGGTTTGGACCATCCAGATCGAGGGGCGGAAGGCCGACGGCAGGCCCTTCACCTCGTCGATGTTCAACTATTCGGGCGGCATGGGTGCGCGCGCCGGCAAGCCCGGCCCCAGCGCCACCTGCTACCCGACCGGAGTCGCGGCGGTGCCGGTGGAAATCCTGGAGGCGGCGATGCCCATCGTCTTCGACCGCAAGGAGCTGCGGCGCGGTTCGGGCGGGGCGGGGCACATGCCGGGCGGCGACGGCCAGATCATCGCCTTCCACATGAACACCAGCGACCCCTGGCTGCTCAATGCCGTGCCGAGCCGGCTCGACATGGGGCCCGAGGGGCTCGGCGGCGGCGATCCCGGCCAGCCCGGCCGCTTCCTGGTCAATGGCGAACCGGTCAGCCAGGCCCGCAAGCTCAGCATGAGGGCGGGCGACGCGGTGGTGCTCGAAACGCCCGGTGGCGGCGGCTACGGGGCCGCTTAAGGAGCATGTGGCTTCTGCCCCGCTTCGCGGGAGGCACCCTCCCCTGCGAAGCGGGGGAGGGTCGGGGAGGGGGCAACCGCCGCCACGGCGTTCCAAGAAAAACGAACCAAACACGGGAGGATAGGATCATGTCCTTGCGAAATGCGCGGCGCACCGTTGCGCTGGCGGCGATGGCAACGGCGATGAGTGCGGCCCTGCTGGCAGGCACGGCGCCGGCCCGCGCCGCGGAGGTTCTGAAGATCGGCATCTCGGCCGGCCTGACCGGCTACGCCGCCACCGTCGACCGTGCGTGGCGCGACGGCGTGCAACTCGCCGCCGACGCCCTGAACGCCAAGGGCGGCGTCATGGGACGGAAGGTCGAGGTGGTGGTGGAGGACAACCGCTCCGAACCCCAGGAGGCGGTGACCGCCTATCGCAAGATGATCTCCTCCGACGGGGTCGACGTCTTCATCAGCGGCTGCGTGTCGGCCGGCAATTTCGCCGCCGCCGGGATGGTGGCGCGGGCCGAAAAGCCGATGATGCTCTGCTCCATCCTGCCGCAGCAGGCCTCCCAGGTGAAATGGGCCTTCACCACCCTGCCGCCGGCCGGCTTCGAGGTGGAGAAGCGCTTCGAATACCTGCGCGACAAGACGCAGATCCGCAAGGTCGGGGTCCTGCACGATCCGACACCCTATGCGCTGCTGCAGAAATCCGTCGCCGAGAAGGTCGCCGGCAAATACGGGCTGGAGGTGGTCGGCGTCGAATCCTACAAGCAGGACGACGCCGACCTCAGTGTCCAGCTCACCAAGCTCCAGTCGGCCGGCGCCGGCGCGGTCATCAAGATCGGGCTTGGCGGCACCACCCTGACCGCCGCCAAGAACATGAAGCAGCTGGGATCCACCATGCTGCTGCTGACCAGCCTGGAGGATCTGGCCGTCTTCAGGCCGGTGTCCGAGGTGCTGGGCGACCGCTTCCTGTTCGTCGCCTCGCCGTCGCAGGTGTTCGACGCCCTGCCTGAAAGCGCGACCAAGACGGAAATCTCCAAGTTTCTCGAACCGTGGCGCGCAAAGTATGGCGACCGCGATCCCAACTGGGCATCGCGCGGCTGGGACGGCGTGATGCTGACCGTGGCCGCCATCGAGGCGGGCAAATCGGCCGCCGGCCCGTCAATGCGCGACCGGATCGAGATGATCACCGGCTTCCAGGGCACCACCGGCCTCTACAACTTCACGCCCGACAATCATCAGGGCATCACCGCGAACCCCTTCGTCCTGGCGACCATCGCGGGCGACCGGGTGAAGATCGTCCAATGACGGCGGCCTTCCGCTCGCCGGCGGTGTCTCCCGTCACGGGTCCCGGTGCGGTGGCGTCCGTTCCGACCGCTCCGGTCCTGGCGGCAAGAGGGCTCAGCGCCCGCTATGGCCAGGTCCAGGCGCTCGCTCCGCTCGATTTCGAGGTCGGACCCGGCGAACTGGTTGCGGTGCTCGGTCCCAACGGAGCCGGGAAGTCCACCCTGCTGCGGGCCATCCTCGGGCTGGTCGCCACTGGCGGCGAGGTCAGTTTCCAGGGGACGGCGCTTCCCCGTCGCAATCCGGTGGCGGTGGCATCGAGCGGCGTGGTGCTGGTGCCCGAAGGGCGCGGCATCTTCGGGCCGATGACGGTGGCCGAGAATCTCGAGCTCGGCGCCTGGAGTCTCGGCGGCGGACGAAAGGGCCGCGCGGCGCTGGAGCGCCGCCTGTCGCGGGTGTTCGAGCTGTTTCCACGCCTCAAGGAACGGCTCGGCCAAACCGCCGGATCGATGTCCGGCGGAGAGCAGCAGATGCTGGCGATCGGCCGCGCCCTGATGGCGGACCCGAAGATCCTGCTGCTCGACGAGCCGTCCCTCGGCCTCGCCCCGCGGGTGACCGAGGAGATCCTGGAGACGCTGGGCGTCCTCAACCGCTCCGGCCTGCCCGTGGTGCTGGTGGAACAGCGCGCCCCTTCGGCGCTGAAGCTGGCGAACCGCGCCTATCTGCTGTCGCTCGGCCGGCTCGCCGCCGTCATCGACCCCCGCGAGGTCCAATCGCATGACCAGCTTGCCCAATATTATTTCGCGTAAGGGTCCGGAGTTGCGCAAGGTCTTCCCGGTGCCGGCCCAGCCGGCGCCGCGCAGCCGGATCGCCGGCGCGGCCCCCTGGCTGGTCGCCGCCTGCATCGTCGGCTACGCGCTGTTCGCCGGCGGCTACCCGGCCACCGTCGTCGGCTTCGCCCTGATCTACGCCATCTTCGTGTCCGGCCTGAACATCTTCATGGGGCTGACCGCCCAGGTCTCCTTCGGACAGAGCGCCTTCGCGGCGGTCGGCGGCTACGCCTCGGCGATCCTGACGACGCAGTACGAATGGGGCTGGCTTCCCGCCATGGCCGCCGGCATTACCGCGGCGCTGGCGGCGGCCTTCGCCATCGGCTACCCGACCCTGCGGCTCAAGGGGCATTACCTGTCGATGGCGACGCTCGCCATCGGGCTGATCGCCCACGAGATCGCGGTGGAGTGGGAAAGCGTCACGATGGGCTATCTCGGCATTTCCGGGATCCCGCCCATCGACATCGCCGGCTATGAACTGGCAAGCGACCGCGCCGTGCTGATCATGCTCAGCCTCTGCGTCGCCGCGACCGTGTTCGCCGTTGCCCGCATCCGCAGCTCCCGCCTGGGACGCGCCTTCGCCGGTCTCGCCGGCAGCGAGGATGCCGCCCGCGCGCTGGGCATCGACGTGGCGCGCTACAAGCTGGTCTCCTTCCTGCTGGCCGCCGCCTTCGCCTCCTTCTCCGGCTCGCTGTTCGTCCATGTGGTCGGGTATGTCAGTCCGGAGGTGTTCAGCCTGCACATGGTGATCCTCTCCTTCACCATGCTGTATGTCGGCGGCATCGGCACGGTCGCGGGACCGGTGATCGGCGCGCTGGTTGTCAGCGTTCTGCCGGAAACCTTCCGCGCCTTCCGCGACTACCAGGACCTGGCATACGGCACCGCGCTGATCCTGCTGCTGATCTTCGCCCCGCGCGGGCTGGCGGGCCTGTTCGCCGCGCTGGACCGGAAACCGGCCGCCAGCCCTGGACGCGATGGTGGAAAAGGGGAGCCTGCGCCATGACCGCCTGTCTGGAAGTCCGCGACGCTACCCGCAACTTCGGCGGCCTCGTCGCGGTGAACGCGGTCAGTTTCCAGGTGATGCCGCGCAGCGTCACCGCGGTGATCGGACCGAACGGGGCCGGCAAGACCACCCTGTTCAACCTGATCTCCGGCGCAATCACGCCCAGCTCCGGCCGCATTCTGTTCGAGGGCACCGACATCACCCGCGAGGCGCCGGAGACCAAGGCCGCTCGCGGCCTGATCCGCACCTTCCAGCTGGTAAAGCTGTTCGCCGACCTCAGCGCGGTGGAGAACGTCAAGGTCGGCTTCCATCTGCGCAGCCGGGGCGGGTTGCTGGCGGCCCTGCTGCGCCCGCGCCGGGTGCGCGAGATGGAGGCGGCGATCGAGCGGCGCGCCCGCGAGCTGCTGGACTTGGTCGGCCTGGGGGCCGCGGCAGACCTGCCGGCCTCGGCGCTCAGCTACGGGCAGGGCCGGCTGCTGGAGGTCGCCCGCGCGCTGGCCGCCGAACCGAAGCTGCTGATGCTCGACGAACCGGCGGCCGGGCTGAACGCCGATGAGACGGCGCGGCTGTCCTCCCTCATCCGCCGCATCGCCGAGGAGGGCACCGCGGTCCTGCTGATCGAGCACGACATGCATCTGGTGATGAACACCGCCGACGATGTGGTGGTGGTCGATTTCGGCAAGAAGATCGCCCAGGGCGCGCCCGACCGCATCCGTCAGGATCCGGCCGTCATCGCCGCCTATCTCGGCTGACGGGGGAGGAGACCCATGGACGCAACGCTCATCGGCCAGAGTCTGGTCAGTGGCCTCGGCATCGGCTGTGTCTACGGCCTGATCGGGATCGGCTTCTGCGTGATCTACAACGCCAGCGGCATCGTGAATTTCGCCCAGGGCGCCTTCGTCATGCTGGGCGGCATGATCACCCATGTGCTGCTGGTGCGCGGCGAACTGCCCTACGGCCTCGCCATCCTGCTGGCGGTGCTGATCGTGGCCCTGCTCGGCGTGGCGGTCGAGCGGGTGGTGGTGCGCCCCTTGTGGAACCGCAACGCGCCGATGTTCGTGATGATCCTGGCGACGCTCGCCGCCCAGATCGTCATCGAGCGCCTGACCTATCTGGCGGTCGACGATCAGCCCAAGACGCTGCCGGTCTTCACCGACCTGCCGCCCGTCATGCTGCGCGGCATCGCCGTCAATATCCAGTCGCTGTGGATCGTCGCCGGATCGCTCGCCATCGTGGCGCTGCTGGCGCTGTTCTTCAAGACCACGCGCGTCGGCAAGGCGATGCGGGCCTGCGCCATCAACCGGGAGGCGGCGGCGCTGCAGGGAATCCCGGTCCATTCCATGCTGGCGCTGGCCTTCGCGCTCAGCGCCGGGCTGGGCGCCGTCGCTGGCATCATGCTGACGCCGACGCAATACACCGCCTTCGACGTCGGCGTTCCCTTCGCCATCTCCGGCTTCATCGCCGCCATCATCGGCGGCTTCGGCCGGCCCTTCGGCGCCTTCCTCGGCGGGCTGATGCTGGGCGTGATACAGGCGGTCGCCATCCTGGCGTTCGGCGCCGGGTTGAAGACCATCGTCGCCCTGTCGATCCTGCTGCTTTTCCTGTTCGTGCGCCCGTCCGGCATCCTTGGGCCGGCCAGATGAACCCCGGCGCCGAGTCACCCTCAATCTTCGGAGATCGCTGACATGACACTTACCAATGTCGACTGGGACGCGCTGCCCTGGACCCCGGTGCGCCCGGGGGTGGAGCGCAAGGTCTTCACCGGCGAAGGCGCCACACTGGCGCTGCATCGCCTGATGCCCGGCCATGAGCCGCGCCCGCACAGCCATGTGCATGAGCAGATCGTCCTCATCCTGGCCGGCACCATCCGCTTCCACGTCGACGGCGAGCAGCATCTGGTCGGACCCAACGGCCTGCTCGCCATTCCGCCCAATGCCGAGCATTGGGGGGAGGTCGTCGGCGACGAGCCGGTTCTGAACCTGGACATCTTCACTCCGAAGAGGCCAGAATATTTGTAACACGAACGGACGATCCGCCGTTCGACGCAGTGGACCAGTCCAACAAGGGAACAGTGCCGGTGAATCTCTTCTCCCTCCTCGATCAGGCGGCGGCCCGCCATCCCGACCGCGGGGCGGTGTTCCGCGGTACCGAAGAGGTGCACAGCTTCGCATCGCTGCGCTCGCGCGCATTGCGCATCGCTGCGGGATTGCGTGCAAGCGGACAGCCGGGCGACCGGATCGCCATCGCCAGCGAGAATGTGCCGGACTATGTCGAGCTGCTCTTCGGCATCTGGGCCGCCGGGATGGCGGCGACGCCGGTGAACGCCAAGCTGCATCCGCGAGAGCTGGTGCAGATCCTGGAGGATTCCGGCGCCACCACCGTCTTCGTCTCCGCCAAACTTGCCGGGGGGCTGGAGCAGGCGCTGGACGGCTCGCCCGCCGCCTCCTGCCGCCGGATCGTCATCGGCGGGCCCGGCCATGCGGCACTGGTGGAGGGAGAGGAGTGGGCCGGGCCGGTGAACCCCGACCCGCAGGCGCTGGGCTGGCTGTTCTACACCAGCGGCACCACCGGGCGGTCCAAGGGGGCGATGCTGTCCCACCGCAACCTGCTGGCCATGACCATCGCCCATCTCGCCGATGTCGAGGCGGTGGACGAGGAGTGCAGCCTGCTGCACGCGGCGCCGATGTCGCACGGCTCCGGCCTCTACATGGCGGCCTATGTCGCCCGCGGCGCCCGGCAGGTGGTTCCGGCCTCGTCCGCCTTCGAGCCGGCCGAGTTCCTCGATCTCTGCGACCATCATCCCGGCTGCGGCGCTTTCCTGGCGCCGACCATGGTGCAGAGGCTGCGGCTGGAGGCGGAACGCAGCGGCCGCCGGCCGGACAATCTGCGCTCCATCGTCTATGGCGGCGGCCCGATGTATGTGGAGGAACTGCGCCGGTCGCTCGCGACCTTCGGCCCGGTCTTCGCCCAGATCTACGGCCAGGGCGAAGCGCCGATGACCATCACGTCCTTGCGCCGGCGTGACCATGCCACCGACGACGACGCGGTGCTGGGCTCCGTCGGCTTCGCCCGCAGTGGTGTCGAGGTGGCGGTGGTGGACGCCGACGGCCGGCCGCTGCCCCCCGGCGAGGTGGGCGAGATCGTCTGCCGCGGTGACGTGGTGATGGCCGGCTACTGGAACAACGACAGGGCGACGGCCGACGCCTTGCGCGACGGATGGCTGTTCACCGGAGACATGGGGTCCTTCGATGGACGCGGGTATCTGACGCTGCGCGATCGGTCGAAGGACGTCATCATCAGCGGCGGCACCAACATCTATCCGCGCGAGGTGGAGGAGGTGCTGCTGCGCCATGCGGACGTCGCCGAGGTCTGCGTCACCGGCCAGCCGGACCCGGAATGGGGCGAGATCGTCGTCGCCTTCATCGTCGCCGAACCCGGCCGCGAGATTTCCCCCGACAGCCTCGACGCCCACTGCAACGCCAACATCGCCCGCTTCAAGCGGCCCAAGCGTTACCTGTTCGTCGAAGGGCTGCCGAAGAACAACTACGGCAAGGTGCTGAAGCGCGAACTGCGCGAGCGTCTGGTTGCCGGTGCATAAGACAGGAATGGAGAGACCCATGGCAACCGCCATCGTCGGCTGGGCACACACTCCCTTCGCCCGGCACGAGTCCGAGACCCTGGAAAGCCTGATCGTCACGGCGGCGCGCGGGGCGCTCGAGCATGCCGGCATTGGGGCGGCCGATGTGGACGAGATCGTGCTCGGCCACTTCAATGCCGGCTTCTCGGAGCAGGACTTCACCGCATCCCTGGTGCTGCAGGCCGACGACGCCTTCCGCTTCACCCCGGCGACGCGGGTCGAGAATGCCTGCGCCACCGGCTCCGCCGCCATCCATCAGGGCATCCGCGCCATCGAGGCGGGCAAGGCGCGCATCGTCCTGGTGGTCGGGGCCGAGCATATGACGGGTGTCCCGGCGCCGGAGGTTGGGCGCAACCTGCTGCGGGCCTCGTATCTTCGTGAGGAAAGCGGCATCGAGGCAGGGTTTGCCGGCGTCTTCGGCCAGATCGCCGGCGCGTATTTCCAACGCCATGGCGACCAGTCCGACGCGCTGGCCCGCATCGCCGCCAAGAATCACCGCAATGGCGCCAGCAATCCACTGGCGCAGATGCGCAAGGATCTGGGCTACGAGTTCTGCCGCCGCGAGAGCGAGAAGAACCCGGTCGTCGCCGGACCGCTGAAGCGGACCGATTGCTCGCTGGTGTCGGACGGCGCCGCCGCCCTGGTGCTGGCCGATGTCGGGACCGCCTTGCGCCTGAGGCGCGCGGTGCTGTTCCGTGGCACCGCCCATGTCCAGGATTTCCTGCCGCTGTCCAGGCGCGATATCCTGAAGATGGAAGGTTGCGCGCGAGCCTGGAGCGGAGCGTTGTCGGCGGCCGGCATCGGACTGTCCGACCTGTCCTTCGTGGAGACGCACGACTGCTTCACCATCGCCGAACTGATGGAGTACGAAGCGATGGGCCTGACGCCCGAGGGGCGGGGCGCCCAGGCCATCGAGGAGGGCTGGACCGAGATCGGCGGCCGGTTGCCGGTGAACGCGTCGGGCGGGCTGAAGGCGAAAGGGCATCCCATCGGTGCGACGGGGGTGTCGATGCATGTGCTGTCGGCCATGCAGCTGTGTGGCGAGATGCCGGCGCCGATCCAGGTGAAGGACGCCCGGCTGGGCGGTGTCTTCAACATGGGCGGGACGGCGGTCGCCAATTACGCCAGCGTGCTGGAGCGGATCCGCTGACATCCGGGCTGCCCCCCTCGCCGAAAGCGGGAACGCCAGCCTTGGCGGGGCGGGCGTCAGTCCTGTTCCGCCGCGACGGTGAAGTTCGGGTCCTCGCGCCTCAACTCGTCAAGCAGGCCGTCGATGATGCGCAGCGCCTGTGACGTGGCGGCATTCATTTCGCTCCCGGTGGGATGAATGAGGAACAGCGTGCGCATCAGCGCCGGGTCGCAGATCGGCCGGATCACCAGGGCGCCGGCCTGGACATCCTCCGCGACGGCACTGTGCGGCAGGATCGCGCAGGCCAGTCCACGCCGGACCATGTCCTTGATCGCCTGCATCGATTCCAGCGAAAAGGCGACGTTCGGCACCAGCCCGTGCGCGGTCATCGCCTCGGTGACCAGACGCCGGACCAGATCGCCCTCGTTGGGCATCGCGAGTTCGGTGCCTGCGATGGCCGCCAGTGACAGCGGGCCGGTCCCGTCGAACCGCGAGCCCGGATGGGTGATCAGGCACAGCGCCTCGTTCAGCCTCGGCTCCCGGTGCAGCATGCGGCTGCGCGGCACCGTGTAGGCCAGCGCGAGATCCAGCTTGCCCGAAGAGACATGGCCGATCAGGGCGTGGCTCAACTCCTCGAACAGCTTCAGTTCGACCCCAGGCAGGGCACCGTGCAGCCGCTCCATCAACCTGCCGGCCAGAAGCCCCGACAGGCTGGGGGTCAGTCCCACGGCCAGCGTTCTCGGAACCTGCCCGGCGACCTCGCGCAGCGAGCGCTTCAAATCCTGCAGGCGGCGCACCATCAGCCGCGCCTCTTCCAGGAAGAGGAGGCCGGCCGGGGTGGGGTGGGTCCCGGTGACGGTGCGGACCAGCAGAGGCACGCCGAACTCCCGCTCCAGCGCCTTGATCTGCACACCCAATGCCGGCTGCGCGATGTTCAACGCCAGCGCCGCCTTGCTGATGCTGCCCAATTCGCAGACCAGGATGAAACTTTCCAGCTGACGGCTGCGCATCTGCGGGATCCATTGTTTTGGCGGCCGTTGCGGCGGTTCGCATCGCCTGCACCGGAGCGACCGCAGGCGGGGCGGTACGACCCGGCATGGTCCGAAGCCTCGCATCGGCGGCGGGGGAGGGCAAACAATTTTTGTATGGGGGTGGTCCGAAGCTGTCCTGGACAGAGCTGGCAGGCTGCATTTGTATGCTTACAAAACAAACAGAAATCCGGCGGAACACCGAACGCCCGACACCGGGAGGGAGATGCAGTCCATGCGTGGCCTATCGTCAGAAAGAGCGCCAGTTCCCCAGGATTCGGCAGGCGCGTCCCATGCGGCGCAACCCATACCCTTCGGCCGCTCCCAGGGGGCCAGCGGCGCGGCGACCGGAGGCCATGCGGTGATGACGGGTGTTACCCGTATCTTCGGAACCGCCGTCCACGCGTTGGGGCCGGTCGATCTGGAGCTGCGCCGGGGAGAGTTCTTCTCCATCGTCGGGCCGTCCGGCTGCGGCAAATCCACCCTGCTTGACGTGCTGGCCGGGCTGAGCAGCCCCACCGACGGCACCATCACCTTCGAGGGCAAGCGCGTGCGCGGCACGGTTCCCGACGGGGTCGGCGTTGTGTTCCAGGAGGATGCGTCCTTCCCCTGGCTGAGCGTGCGCGACAACATCGGCTTTGGCCTGCGCCGTGCCGGCTTCCGGGGTCCCGAGGCGGAGGACCGCGTGCGTCACGCCATCGACTTCATGGGTCTGAACGATTTCGCCGACGCCTATCCCAACCAGCTGTCCGGCGGCATGCGCCAGCGCGTCTGCATCGCCCGCACGCTGGTGATGCGTCCGCGCCTTGTGCTGCTCGACGAACCGTTCGGTGCGCTCGACCAGCAGACGCGCCTGCTGATGGGCGACGAACTGCTGCGGCTGTGGCGGGCCAGCGGGGCGACCGTCCTGCTGATCACCCATGCGCTGGACGAGGCGGCGATGCTGTCCGACCGCATCGGCGTGATGTCGTCGCGTCCCGGCCGCTTCATCGAGATCGTCGAGACCGGCTGGCCGCGCGACCGGACCAGTGCCATCGCCGCCGAACCGGCCTTCGGCGATGTCACCACCCGCCTGTGGAACACGCTGCGCGAGGAATCGCTGAAGGCGATGGCCAGCCAGCGGAGGGTCGCGGGATGACGCGGGCGGGCATCCAGCGCCTGCTGATCACCGCCGCGGCCGTCCTGACGCTGGAGGCGTCCTGTCGCCTGGGCTATGTCGGACGCGCCACCATGATCCCGCCGTCGGAGATGCTGGCCGAACTGGTCCGGCTGATGGGGACCGACGGGTTCTGGACGCAGATCGGCTTCACCCTGCGCAACATTCTCGCCGCCGCCGTCGCCGCGATGGTGGTGGGCTTCGCCGGCGGCGTCACGCTCCATGCCCTGCCCCGGGTCCGCCGGGCCGTCGAGCCGCTGATCGCCAGCTACTACGCCCTGCCGTTCTTCGTGCTGTATCCGCTGTTCATCGTGCTGCTGGGCATGAACGCGCTGCCGATCATCGCCATGGGCTTCCTCTACGCGGTGATGGCGATGGTGACGGCGACGCTGTCCGGGCTGGACCGCATCCCGCCGGTGCTGCGCAAGGTCGGCCGCACCTATCGCCTCGACCGCTTCCAGGACGCGCTGCTGATCCAGCTTCCGGCGGCCGGGCCGCATATTTTCACCGGCGTGAAGCTGGCGCTGAGCTATTCGGTGACCGGCGTCATCGGGGCGGAGTTCATCCTGGCCGGCAGCGGGCTCGGCTACTCCATCGCCTTCGCGTACAACAATCTCCAGGACCGGACGATGTACGCGCTGCTGCTGTTCGTGGTGGTCTTCGTGTCCAGCCTGACCGTCCTGCTGCACTGGGCGGAACAGCGGGTGCGCCACCGCTCCGGCGCCGGCCGCGTCGGCGCCGCCCGCGACACCGCCGGGGGCGGGGAGAAGCTGGTGGCCGCCGCCGTCATCGCCCTGCTGATCCTGGGCGGCTGGCAGCTGTTCCACGGGCTCGCGGGGGACGAGGCTCTGGCCTCGCCCGCCGTCACCCTGAACCGGCTGATGGTCCTGTTCGGCAATCCGTCCTTCTGGGAGAATGTGGCGGAAACCGCGAAGGCGCTGGGGCTGTCGCTGCTGATCTCCTGCATCGGCGGCGGGCTGGCGGGCGTGCTGATCGGTGCGAACCGGTCGCTGTCGGACGTGCTGGAACCGCTGTTCGTCACCCTCTACGCTATTCCCAAGGTCACGCTCTATCCGGTGATCCTGCTGCTGTTCGGGCTGGGCATGCCGGCGAAGGTCGCCTTCGGCACGCTGCACGGCTTCATCCCGATGATGCTGGTGACGATGGGGGCCATCCGCGCCATGAACCCGGTGCTGCGGCGCTCGGCCCGCGCCATGCGGCTGACGCGGATGCAGACGCTGACCGCGATCCTGGTGCCGGCGACGGTCCCGGAGATCGTGACCGGACTGCGCATCAGCTTCTCCATCACCCTGCTGGGCGTGATGGTCGGCGAGATGTTCGCCTCCAAGCGCGGGCTGGGATTCATGATCATGAACGGCATCAGCGTCAACGACACCGCGACGATGATGAGCGTCACCGTGCTGATCGGCCTGTTCGCGCTGGCGGTCAACAGCGCGCTGCTCGCGCTCGACAACCGGATGCACCGGGTCGCCTGAGCGGCGCCCGCATTCGAACGCCCTCTTCGCCCGTCACCTCCTTCCCGGCCGCCGGCCCGCCCGGCGGAAAGGTCCTTCCCATGCCCATTGAAACCGCGAAGCTGATCGACGTCCATGCCCATGTCCGTCTGGAGGCGACCAACGGCGCCGCCGGTGCCCACGGGCCGGAGCATGGCGTCGACGAGAACGGCCAGCCCTGGTACCGCGTCGGCAATTACCGGCTGAGCGGCGTCCGCCACCTGAACAGCCCCTTCACTGACCCGGAGCTGAGGCTGCGCCGCATGGACCAGGCCGGCATCGACTTCCAGGTGCTGTCGGCCAGTCCGCTGAACTACTTCCACCACATCGACGTGCCCTCGGCCGTCTCCTTCTGCCGCCGACACAACGACGCGCTGGCGGAGCTGGTCGGGCGCTATCCCGACCGGCTGGGCGGGCTGGCCGCCCTGCCGATGCAGGACCCGCGCGCCGCGACGGAGGAGCTGGAGCGCTCCGTCGGCGAGCTGGGGCTGTGGGGGGCGGCGACCGGCACCGAATTCGCGGGCGAGCCGCTGCACAGCCCGGAGTTCGACAGGCTCTACGAGGCGTTCGTCCGGCTGGACGTGCCGCTGTTCCTGCATCCGGCCCCGGCCGGCATCGACGGGCCGCCCGGCGACCCGGCGCTGAAGCGCTTCGACCTCGACGTCATCATCGGCTTCGCTGCGCAGGAGACCATCGCCGTCGCCACCCTGATCTTCGGCGGCGTGCTGGAGCGTCATCCCCGGCTGGACGTCTGGATCAGCCATGGCGGCGGGGCCGCCGCCTTCACCGCCGGGCGGCTGGCGCAGGCCGGCATGAAGCGCCCGTGGGCCAGCCAGTCGATGAAGAAGGACGGCGCCTTCGAGGAGATGCTATCGCGCCTGTGGTTCGACACGCACCTGAACGACGACCGGGCGCTGGCGCTGCTGACGCAGGTGGTGGGTCCGGACCGGCTGGTCTTCGGCACCAACTTCGCCGGCTGGGACCAGCCGGAGGACGGACACCACGGCGCGGTGTCGCCCGCGCTGGCCGGCAACGCCCGCCGCCTGCTGAGAAAAGACAAAACTTACAACGGAGGGACGCCATGACCATCACCCGTTTCCTGACCCGCGCGCTGGCGGCGGTGCCGCTGATCGGCGGCCTGCTGACCTCGGCGCCGCAGGCCCATGCGCTGGAGATCATGGCGTCCCACTATGGCGCCCTTCTGAACACCGCTCCCATCGCGGTGGCGCTGGAGCGTGGCGACTACAAGAAGAACGGCGTCGACGTCACCGACGTGATGAGCTCGGTCGGCGGCGGCACCGGCATCCGCAACATGGTGGGCGGCGGGCTCGGCTACGGCATCGTCAGCACCTCCACCGCGCTGGCCGGCATCAGGCAGGGCATGGACATCCGCATCGTCCACACCGCGATCCGCCGGGTGGACGACCTGCTGTGGGTGACGCGGCCGGACAGCGGCGTCTCCTCGGTCAAGGATCTGGTCGGCCGCAAGGTCGGCATCACCGCGCCGAAATCGTCGAGCGAACTGATGGTCGTCATGGCCTTCGAGGCGGCCGGCTTCCCCGGCAAGGCCGACATCGTGGCGCTGGGCTCCGTCGGCTCCGGCCTGTCGGCGCTGGAGCAGGGCGGGGTGGATGCGGCGCTGATCCTGGAGCCGCTCTACAGCGCCCGCAAGGACCGCTACAAGGTCGCCTTTTCGCTGGAGAACCTGCCGTCGATGACGCCGACCGTCGGCGTCGCCACCGGCGACTTCATGCGCAAGAGCCCGGACCAGCTGCGCGGGCTGCTCGCCGCCTGGCGCTCCGCGGTGAACTTCATCTACGAGAACCCGGAAGAGGCCGCGAAGATGGTCGCTAAGCGCTATGGCGATACGCTGCCGGTCGATGTCGCCACCGCCTCGATGAAGCGCATGGCGGCGATCAAGTACTGGAGCCAGGGCGACTTCGACATGGACGCCCTGAACATCTGGGTCAAGGGCATGGAGCGCATGGGCGAGTGGTCCGGTCCGGTCGACTGGTCGAAGGTGCTGGACGACTCCTTCCTCGCCGCCGACCTGCGCAAGTGACGGGGTATTCCGCCATGACGCAGCAGACCTCGACCTTGGACGGCGCGGTGGCCGTCGTCATCGGCGGCGGCAACGGCATCGGCGAGGAGACCGCCCGGCTGATGGCGTCGCGCGGCTGGCGGCTGGCGGTCGCCGACCTCGACCCGGAGGCGGCGGAGCGGGTGGCCGGCGAGATCGGCGGCGCCGCGCTGGCGCTCGACATCGCCGACGCCGGCGCGGTGGAGCGGGCCGCCGCCGCCATCGAGGCGGCGCATGGCCCGGTCGGCGCGCTGGTGGTCGCCGCCGCCGTCTTCCAGCCGGTGCTGCCGCCGGCCGAGCTGCCGCTGGAGGTGTGGGAGCGAACGGTCCACGTCAACCTGACCGGCACCTACTACGCCAACCGCGCCTTCGGCACCCGCATGGCGCGGCAGGGGCGGGGCAGCATCGTCAACATCGCGTCGATTGCCGCCATCGGTTCGGTGCCGGTCCATGCCTATGCGTCGAGCAAGGCGGGGGTGGTCAGCCTGACGCTGAACCTCGCTGGGGAATGGGGACGCGCCGGGGTCCGGGTCAATTGCGTCTCGCCCGGCTCGACGCTGGTGCCGCGGGTGGTCGAACGGATCCGGTCGGGCCGCTACGCCGCCGATCCGGCCGAATTCACCGCGCTCGGCCGGATCGTGCAGCCGCGCGAGGTGGCGGAGAGCATCGAATTCCTGGCCTCCGACCGGGCGTCGGCGATCACGGGCGTCAATCTGGTGGTGGATGCCGGGTGGCACGTTGCCGGCAGCTGGGCGCAGTATGGCGGCGTCCGTCCGGCCCCGTCTCCCGCTCAGGCGGCGGGGGGCGCGGCATGAACCCGCTGTCGCTCTCCTACTACACGGTGCCGGAGCTGTCGCCGCCCGACATGGTGACGGTGGCGGCGGACCAGGGCTGCGCCCATGTCGGCCTGCGCCTTCTGGGCGGCCAGCCCGACGGCGATCCGATGCCGCTGCTGGCCGACCCCGTTTTGCGGCGCGAGATGAAGCGGCGCATGGCCGACCGCGGCGTCACGGCGCTCGACGCCA
This sequence comes from Pseudomonadota bacterium, assembly GCA_023423695.1. Taxonomy (GTDB): domain Bacteria; phylum Pseudomonadota; class Alphaproteobacteria; order Azospirillales; family Azospirillaceae; genus Azospirillum. The sequence continues at coordinate 30,843 of JAFAFA010000091.1, forward strand.
ACACCGCCCGCGTCCTGCCCCACACCGACCTCGACGCCTTCCGCCCTTTCCTGGAGGCTGCGGCCGAGCTGGGTGCCCGCCATGTGCTGGCGACCGGCGACGACCCCGACCAGGGGCGGCTGGCGGCAAGGTTGGGGCGGCTGTGCGACGATGCGGCTGGCTTCGGCCTGACCGTGCAGTTCGAATTCGTGTCCTGGATGAGCGTCCCGAGCGCCGCCGCCGCCGCCCGGCTGATCGGCCGGGTGGGGCGCCCGAACATCGGCATCGCGCTCGACGCGCTGCATTACGACCGCTCCGGCGGTACGCCGGCCGAGGTGGCGGCGATCCCGCCCAGCCTGTTCGGCTACATGCATCTCTGCGACGCCCCGCGCGAGCATGCGGCCGACCGCGACTCCCTGCTGCACACGGCAGTGAAGGAGCGGCTGTTTCCGGGCGACGGCGGCATCGACCTGACCGGGCTGCTGCGCGCGCTTCCGCCCGGACTGCCGCTCGCCCTGGAAATCCCGACCGCCGCCCTGGCGCGGACGATGGACGCGCCGGCCCGCGTGGCGCGCGCGGTCGCCGCCACCCGCCGCCTGCTGGCGGCGCTCTGACCACCGCCTTTTCAGGAGAAACCACCATGGCCGCCAGCCCCGAAACCGGCACAGCCATCCGCGCCTGCGCCCAGGCGGTGATCCGGGCCATCGAGACGCACGGACACGACACCGCCCGCCTGACGGCGGCGCTGCGTGAGCCGCTGGCCGCGCTTGCCGCCCGGCCCGACCTGTGCACGGCCGGCGTGCCGCGCATCGGCAACCACGTCGCCAACTCCCAGTACCTCTACTATGACGGCGACCTGTCGATCCTGCTGTTCGAGCTGCCCGGCGGCCAGCCCATCGCCGTCCACGACCATGGCAACTGGGAAAGCATGGCGATCTACCGGGGCCGGGTGAAGCACACCGTCTACGAGCGGCGCGACGACGGCTCGGTTCCCGGCAAGGCCGACCTGACCGTGGTCGAGGACCGCGTTCTGGAGCCGGGCGACAGCGTGGTGATCGCCCCGCCCGCCGACATCCACGGCTTCATGGCGCTGGAGGAGGGGAGCTGGGGCATCACCGTGGCGAGCGGAACCTACAAGCCCGAGCGCTGCTATTTCCAGCCCGAGGCCGGAACCGTCGTCAGCAAGCGCCCGCGCGGCTGAGGGCCTGCCGCCGCGTCCAAGAAGGGAAGAACACACCGATGGATTTGGGACTGAAGGGCAAGGTCGCGCTGGTGCTCGGCGGCAGCCAGGGCATCGGACGGGCGGCGGCGCTGGGTTTCGCGCGCGAAGGCTGCGCCGTCGCCATCTGCGGGCGCGATCCCGGCCGGCTGGAGGAGGCGAGGGTGCTTCTGGAAGCGGCCGGCGGCCCGGTGCTGGCGGTCCGTGCCGATGTCGGCGACGCGGAAGCGGTGGAGCGGCTGGCCGGCGAGGTCGCCGACGCCTTCGGCACCATCCACATCCTGGTCAACAACGCCGCCGGTCCGAAACCCGGCTCCTTTGACGGGCTGAGCGGCGCCGACTGGGAGGACGCCTTCCGCCTGACGCTGATGTCGGCGGTCAACGCGACCCGCGCCGTGCTTCCCCACATGCGCCGGCAGCGCTGGGGGCGGGTCGTCAACATCAGCTCCTATTCCGTCAAGCAGCCGATCGGCGAGCTGATGCTGTCCAACAGCCTGCGGCTGGGGGCGCTGGGCTGGGCCAAGACGATGGCGACGCAGCTGGCGCCGGAGAACATCCTGGTCAACACCGTCTGCCCCGGCTGGACGGCAACCGACCGGATGACCCAGGTGGTCGGCGCCCGCGCCGCCGCCCAGGGCCGGACCGTGGAGGACACCGCGGCCGGAATTGCCGCCGGAATTCCGCTCGGCCGCTTCGCCCGGCCCGAGGAGGTCGCCGACCTGATCGTCTTCTTGGGGTCCGAGCGCGCCAGCTATCTGACCGGCACCGCCATCCCGGTGGACGGCGGCATCGTGCAAAGCACGCTGTGATGAGTGCAAAGCACGCTGTGATGATCGCGGAGCGCGCCGTGAGGCCGGCCCCGTCCACGTCCAACACCCGTTTTTCCGGGAGGATCATATGACCAAAACCGCTCTGGTGACCGGAGCCGGCGGCGGGCTGGGCGCGGCCATCGCGCGCCGTCTGGCCGGCGAAGGATACCGCGTGGCGCTGCTCGACCTCGACGCCGCCGGGCTGGAAACCGAGGCCGCGCAGATTCCCGGCGCGTTGGCCTTCACTGCCGACGTGACCGACGAGGTGCAGATCGACGCGGTGGTTGCCGCGATGACGGAAGCCTTCGGCGACGGACCCGACCTGCTGGTCAACAATGCCGGCATCGTTCGCTTCGGCGACATCCTCGACCACAGCGTCGCCGATTTCCGCCGCGTGGTGGACGTGAACCTGACCGGCACCTTCATCGTCACCCGCGCCGTGGCCCGGCGGATGGCGGATCGGGGATCGGGGGCCATCGTCAACATCACCTCGCTGAACGCCGTCGCTCCCAGTCCCGACGCCGGGGCCTATCCGGCCACCAAGGCGGCCGTAGCGCTGCTGACCGAGCATCTGGCGCTTGCCCTGGCGCCGCGTGGCGTGCGGGTCAACGCCGTCGCCCCCGGCTTCATCGACGCCGGCATGTCGGCGCCGATCTATGCCGACGCGGAGGTGCGCGCGGTGCGCGGCGGCGCCGTGCCTGCCCGGTCGCTCGGCACCGCCGACGACGTGGCCGACGCGGTGCTGTTCCTGGCGTCGGACCGGGCGCGCTACATCCACGGCCAGCACCTGATGGTCGATGGCGGCGTGTCCTTCAGCCTGAAGATGCACCTGCCCCGCCGCGCGCCGGCGGTCAAGCCGCTGGCGGGCGACCGATGAGCGGGACGATCCGCAACCTGATCCTGACCGGCGGCATCGGCCATCCCTTTGCCGACGCCGCTCCGGCGCTGGAGAGCATCCTGGCCGAAGCGGGAGTCGCCTCGACCGTCACCGACGACATCGAAGGCGGACTCGAGACGCTGGAACAGGGCGGTTTCGATCTGCTCACCGTCTATGCCCTGCGCTGGCGGATGCTGGGCAGCGAGAAATACGCCCCGCACCGCGAGCGCTGGGCCTTTTCGCTGTCGCCTGCCGGACGGGAGCGGCTGTCACGCTTCGTCGCCAGCGGGGGCGGGTTGCTGGGCCTGCACACCGCCCTGATCTGCTTCGACGACTGGTCGGAATGGAAGGATCTGCTGGGCGGCGCCTGGGTGTGGGGGCGGTCCGCCCATCCGCCGCGTGGTCCGGTCACCCTGGTCCCCACGGACATTCCCCACCCCCTCACCGCCGGTCTGCCGCCCTTCACCGTGACCGACGAGGCCTATGGCGACTTCGATCTGGCCGGTGACGTCCAACCGCTGGCAATCGTGGCACCGGAGGGGGGAAACGCTTGGCCCGCCTTGTGGGCGCGCGACATTGGGCAGGGTCGGGTGGTGGCCGACACGCTGGGCCACGACCGGGCGTCGCTGGAACACCCGGTCCACCGCCAAATCCTGGCGCGCGCCGCCCTTTGGGCCTGCCGCCGACCGCTCTGAAGACCCACCGACTGCAAGAGGAACCGTCCCCATGACCAGCCTTCCTGCGCAAGCTGCCGCTCGGGCGGATGCTTCAGCCCACTCCGCTCCCCTCTTCCGACCGCTCCACGGCATCATCGGGGCGGAGACCGACAGGCTCGACCTGTCCCGGCCGCTCGACGATGCGACGGTCGACGCGGTGCGGACCGCCTTCCGTGACCATCATCTGCTGGTGATCCGCAACCAGTCGCTGGACAAGGAGCGCATGTACCGCTTCGCCGAACTGTTCGGTCGCATCGAGGGCCACATGATCCGGCTGGCCGACGGGTCGAAATGGGATGCGGTCCACACCATCACCAACCTGGACGCCGCCGGCAACCCGGTGGCCAAGCCCTTCATCAGTTCCAACTATTTCTGGCACACCGACAAGTCCTTCCTGCGGGAGCCGTCGCTGCTGACGATGCTCCAGGCGGTGGAGCTGCCGCCGAACGGCGGCGACACGCAGTTCGCCGACATGACCGCAGCCTACGACGCCCTGCCGGAAGCCACGCGCCGGCGGATCGACGGATGGAGGTCGGTGCAGAGCCTGGAGTTCATGCGCCGCTACACTGGCAGCGCCCCGCCGACCGAAGATGACATCGCCGCCGCTCCGCCCATCGCCCATCCGCTGGTCCGCACCCATCCCGAGACCGGACGCAAGAGCCTCTACATCGGCATGTACAGCTCCCACATCGAGGGCCTGCCGGAGGAGGAGGGGCGCGCCCTGCTGGAAGAGCTGCTGGAGCACGCGACCCAGGACCGTTTCATCTATACCCACCGCTGGCAGCACGGCGATCTCGTTTTCTGGGACAACCGCTGCCTGCTGCACCGTGCGACGGCCAACTACGAGATGGGCAAGCACCGCCGCGTGTTGATGCGGGTGGTGGTGAAGGGCACCGTGCCGGTCTGACGGGTGCGGCCCCGGCGGCAAGTCGATGCGACCGCCGGGGCTGGCGCCAACCGGCGCCTTCAGGCAAGTTCCAGAAGGCGAAGTGTGTTGCCACCCAGGAACTCCGGGCAATCTCCGTCCGTCGGGTCGGAGGCGAGGATCTCCAGCTGGGGACTGTGGTGGCTGGGTGAAACCGTCCAAGGAGCCCATTCCAGGGACGGCGGTTCACGGCGGAGGCGATCGCGGCGTCTCGGTCGACCACACCACCTTGTACCGTTGGATTCAGGCCTACGTCCGTGCCCACCAGGAAATTATGCAATAGAACCCACGCGGCAGCACGCCCTGTTGCATTTATCTTGAGTCACAGCGCCTGCTGCAGCTCCGGCATTGCCTTGAACAGGTCGGCGACGAGGCCGTAATCGGCGACCTGGAAGATCGGTGCCTCCTCGTCCTTGTTGATGGCGACGATCACCTTGCTGTCCTTCATGCCGGCCAGATGCTGAATGGCGCCGGAGATGCCGACGGCGACATAGAGGTCCGGCGCGACGATCTTGCCGGTCTGGCCGACCTGATAGTCGTTCGGCACGAAGCCGGCATCGACCGCCGCCCGGCTGGCGCCCACCGCCGCACCAAGCTTGTCGGCGATTGCCTCCAGCAGGTGGAAGTTGTCGCCCGATTGCATGCCGCGCCCGCCGGAAATCACGATGCGGGCCGAGGTCAGTTCCGGCCGCTCCGACTTCGACAGCTCGGCCGAGACGAAGCGCGACAGCGCCGGGTCGGTGGAGACGGCGACGCTCTCCACCGGGGCGTTGTTGGTCGCGGCGGCGGCCTCGAAGGCGGTGGTGCGGACGGTGACGACCTTCACGGCGTCGGCCGACTGCACGGTGGCGATGGCGTTGCCGGCGTAGATCGG
>JAFAFA010000119.1 GCA_023423695.1 Pseudomonadota bacterium
GAGGTACGCGACCAGATCGGCGACCGCTGGGCCGATCGGGGCCCCTCCCAGGCACGCCACTGCCCGGCCGGCCCCATCGAGGAACAGATCTTCGACGAGCTGACCGATGTGTGGCTGGCCGGCAAGTGGAGCGACGAGGCGGTCACCGGCCAGCACCGGCTGTTCCCGTACACCCTGTTGAAGTCGTTTCTCTCCTCGCACCGGGCCCTGCACGAGACGGTGGCGAACCGGCGCAAGACGGCCACCGGCACCGAACAGGCAGCGCTGGGCCGGCTCGCGGAGCTGACCTCGGCGATGACCGACCGGGACTCCAGCAAACTGCGCCGCCTGGTCGAGGAACTGAAGGAGATCGGGGTCGGCAGGGGCAGCGACACCCGGGCGGTGGTCTTCTCCGAGCGGGTACCGACCATCAAGTGGCTCGCCGAGGTCGTCCCCGGCCTGCTGGGGCTGAAGCCGGAGGCCGTCCGGGTGCTGCACGGCGGGGTGGCCGACTCCGACGAACAGCGGATCCTCCAGGAGTTCGAGCTGGCCGGCAGCGGGGTCCGGCTGCTGTTCACCGGCGACGTGGCCTCCGAGGGGGTCAACCTGCACCAGCAGTGCCACCACCTGATCCACTACGACATCCCGTGGAGCCTGATCCGGATCGAGCAGCGCAACGGCCGCATCGACCGGTACGGGCAACGCCACCAGCCGCAGTTCCGGGCGCTGCTGCTCACCAGCGTCCGCGAGGACGCCAAGGACGACCGTACGGTCTCCGAGGTGCTGCTGCGGCGTGAGGAGACCGCCCACCGCACCCTCGGCAGCGTGGCGGCGGCGACCGGCCACTACGACGCCAAGGCCGAGGAGGACCGCCTGGTCCGCGACCTGCTCCACGGCAGGACCGTCGACGAGTCGTACGCGCAGGCGAACGCCGAGATCGACGTGCTGGCCGACCTGTTCGGCGATGTCGGCAGTGCCCCGGTCGTCGAGGAGGTGCCGCAGGCCCGGGTGCCGAAGCTGTTCGACTCCACCCGCGACTTCGTCGACGCCGCCCTGCACGAGATCTACGACGACCGACCCGAGGACCGCATCGACCTGCGCCGCGAGGAGGAGTTGCTGACCTTCCGGGCCCCCGACGACCTGGTGCACCGGCTCACCGACCTGCCGCGCTCCTACCTGCGTACCCACCGGGAGGGCGAGGACCTGCGACTGAAGGTGACCTTCGACCGCCGGCTGGCCCAACGCAAGCTGGACCAGGCGCGGCAGAGCCGGACGCCGATGTGGCCGGAGATCGCCTTCCTCAGCGACGTACACCCGATGGTCGACTGGCTGGTCGACAAGGTGCTGATCCGGCTGGGCCGCCAGCAGGCCCCGGTGCTCACCGCGGAGGTGACCGGCCCGACCTTCCTCCTCCAGGGGGTCTACGCCAACCGGCTCGGCCAACCCACCGTGGTGCAGTGGATGGCCGTGGCCGGCCTGCCCGGTGAGCCCACCATCGCGCCGATGGACGAGGTGCTGCGCTCGGCCGGGGTCGGCCCCGACATGGTCAACCGGGTCGACACCATCGACACCGGCTCGCTGACCGCGCTGCTGCCCCGGGCCGTGGCAGCCGCTCGCGACCATCTGGAAGGCAAACGGGCCGAGTTCGATGCGGCCAACGCCGAACCGCTGCGCCGCCACCGGGAACGGCTGGTCACCTTCCAACAGGCCAGCCTGGTCGACGAGTTGCCGGGCGCCCACCGCGAGCGCCGCCGCCAGCGGGTCGACGCCACCGTCGCCGAGCAGCACGACCTGCTCGACCGCCTGGAAACCGACGGCGAACCGCTGCTGCGGGTGCTCGCCGTCCTCGTCCCCTCGCCGGAATCCGCCCCTGAGCACGGAGTGCCAGCATGAGTTTAGAGTCGCTGACCAACCGTGGCGAGTACCTCTCCGCGCACTACCTCGCCGAGATCCTGCCCACCACCCTCAAAGCTGGCCTGGTCAAGCAGTGGACCGAGCGGGAGAAGGCCAACCAGCAGACCCCGCGTACCGGCCTGCGGGGTCTGCGCCGCCCCTACTTCGACGCCAAGACCGAACTGGCCGACGAGGAGTTCTTCGACCCGGAGCGGCTGCGCAAACTGCACCAGGAACTGCTGAAGGCCCTCGGTTTCGAGCCCGCCCCGCAGACCATCACTGTCGAACGCGCCGGCCACCAGCAGGAGATCACGGTCGCGCACGCCGAACTGGGCACCGCCCACGGCATCGTCGCGTTGGACTGCGGCTGGGCCGTGGACACCGACGCCGCCCAGGACCCGGACGCCGCCGGCCGGCTGCTCGCCCCGGTGACCCTGCCCGGCAACGAGACCCTCACCACCGGCGCGAAACTGGCCTCCTGGCTGTTCGCCGCCGAGCAGCCACCCCGCTACGTGCTGATCCTCAGCGGGGGAGTGGTCACCCTCGCCGACCGGGCCGCCTGGGGTGAGGGCCGCTACCTGGCCGTCAGCCTGGACACCGCGTACGCCCGCAACGACGACCGGGAGTACGACATCCTCGCCGCCCTGTTCGGCGCCGACTCGCTGCGCCCGCCCGCCGAAGGCGGCACCGAACCCCTCGCCGCCCTGGTCGCCGGCTCCCGTCAACACGCCGTCGGCGTCTCCAGCGAACTCCGCGAGGGCCTGAAGGTCTCCGTCGAACTCATCGCCAACGAGGTCCTCGATCGCATCCGCGCCGCCGGCTACCAGCCGCAGCAGGTGATGATGCTCGACGAGTTGGCCAAGGAACTCGGCCGCGAGGCGCTGCGCTACCTCTACCGCATCCTGTTCCTGCTCTACGCCGAGGCCCGACCCGAGCTGGGCGTGCTGCCGGTCAACGACCCCCAGTACGTCGAGGGCTACAGCCTGGCCCGCATCGGCGACCTGGTCTCCCGCCGCCTGCCCCCCTCCGGCGAGGACGGCACCCACCTGTACGAGTCGCTGGACCTGCTGTTCCGCATGGTCAACGACGGCCACCGCCCGCGCGGCGGCACCGAGATCGAGGCAACGGCCAGCGAGGGCGAGGGCCTGCGTTTCGAGCCGATGAAGTCTGACCTGTTCCTGCCGGAGAAGACCCACCTCATCGGCCGACTCATCCCGGTCCCCGGCAGCGACGAAGACGACCCGGACGGCCCGAAGATCGACACCCGGCTGCGCAACAAGGTTCTCTACGAGGTGCTGCGCCGACTGATGCTCACCAAGGGCGGCAAGCGGCGACGCGGCGGCTTCATCTCGTACGCCCAGCTCGGCATCAACCAGCTAGGCGCGGTCTACGAGGGCCTGATGTCGTACACCGGTTTCGTCGCCACCGAGCAGCTCTACGAGGTCGCCAAGAACGGCGACCCGAAGGACGGCTCGTGGATGATCCCCGCCTCCAAGGCCGACGAGTACGACGACAACGTCTTCGTCTACCGGGAGAACGCCTACACCGGCATCCGCAGCCGAGTCGTCTACGAGGCCGGGCAGTTCGTCTACCGGCTCGCCGGCCGGGACCGGCAGACCAGCGCCTCCTACTACACCCCGCAGTCGCTGACCGAGGTCACCGTCCAACTGGCCCTGAAGTACCGCCTCGACCAGGACGACACCATCACCCCCGCCCGCGAACTGCTGGACTGGACGATCTGCGAACCGGCGCTGGGCTCCGGGGCCTTCCTCAACGAGGCCATCAACCAGGTCGCCGCCGAATACCTGCGCCGCCGACAGAAGGAACTCGACACCACCCTGGACCCGGAGGACTACCACCTCGAACTCCAGCGGGTGAAGGCGTACATCGCCCTGCACAACTGCTACGGCGTCGACCTCAACCGCACCGCCGTCGAGCTTGCCGAGGTCTCCCTCTGGCTCAACGTCATGCACGCCGGCCTCCAGGCCCCCTGGTTCGGCCTGCACCTGCAACGCGGCAACTCACTGATCGGCTGCGGACGCAAGACCTACGAGGCGAAGCAACTCGCCGACAAGTCCTGGCTCACCACCGCCCCGACCGAGAAACCCTTCCGCGACGGCCCGATCGACCCGGACACCATCCACCACTTCCTGCTCCCCGCCGACGGCTGGGGCGCGGTAGCGGGGGAGAAGGAGGCCCGCGAACTCGCCCCCGCCGAAACCGCAAAGCTGAAAGCTTGGCGTACGGCGATGAAGCGCACCCCGTCTGCCAAGGGCAAGAACTCCCAGGTCAAACGCCTACAGGCGCTGGGCCGCCGAGTCGAGTTCCTGTGGGGCCTGGTGCAGCAGCGCCTCGCCATCTCCGAGCGGGAGATCCGCCGCGACATCCCCGTCTGGGGCGCCGACGACCTGCCCGAGGTGCGCGAAGCGGTAGCCCGCGAGGACATCCTCGAAGACCTGACCGCCCCCGGCACCCCGTACTGGCGACTCAAGACCCTGATGGACGTCTGGTGCGCCCTCTGGTTCTGGCCGCTGGACAAGGTCGGCCTCCTCGACGGCTCCGACCCCGACGCGTACCCGCCGGCCCCCGTCCAGGTCACCCACGTCAAAGACCAGCCAGCGTACGAGGAACCGCCCGCCTACGAAGCTGCGGACCTCTTCGGCAACGTCCAACCCCAGCAGATGAAACGCCCCACCAAGCCCACCGGCGGTACCCGCCGAATGACCGTCGCCGAACAACTCCGCCAACAGGTCCCCCTCACCAACCTCGACGACTGGCTAACCTTCGCCGAAGCCCTCATCGGCCGCAAAGACGTGGACGAGGACACCGAACACTTCTACGGCCGTAAGTTCACCAGCCTCGCCGAGATGAGCGACTTCGAGCAGACACTCGACGGCGTCGTCGGCGTCGACTCCCCCTGGACCCTCTCCGACCGCTTCCCCTGGCTCCTCACCGCCGAACACGTCGCTGGGGAACAAGGCTTCTTCCACTGGGAACTGATCTTCGCGCAGGCGTTTGCCAAGGGCGGCTTCGACCTCCAAGTGGGCAACCCGCCTTGGGTGCGTCCAGATTGGAAGGAGGACGTCATACTCGCAGAATGGGAGCCCTGGTTTCGGCTCGTTTTTAAGGCACCAACGGAATTGTGGCACAAGAGGAAATCCCGCCTCCTTCAGCAAGACGAAAGTCGCAAAGTATTCCTTCGGGAGAAGGCCACCAATTCCGCTGTCGTCGAATTTCTCAGTAGTCCGACAACATTCCAGCTGCTAAACGGCACTCGGCCTGACCTGTATAGGGCCTTCATGTGTCAGGTCTGGGCTCATCTCGGGCGGTATTCTACGGCCGGATTGATTCATCCAGACACCCATCTGAGCGGCGTTAAGGAGGGGCGGATACGAGCTGTAGCGTACAGACACCTCCGCGTTCATGGGGGTTTTGTGAACGCTGCAAATTGGGCCTTCGACGACGCGGGGCGGACACTTGAGTTTGGCGTTCATGTCTACGGGGTGCCTCAAGAGATTTCGTTCCTTCATCTAAGCCAGTTGTTTTCGGCAAGCTCCTTAACGGATTCAATAAAACATGATGGGCAAGGTGATACCCCAGGCCAAAAGTATCAGGGATCCTGGGATAAGCGGCCACATCGGGATCGAGTTGTGACCGTTGATGAACGAACGTTACAGGAGTGGCAGCGGCTCCGTGGAGAAGGGAGGGGTCCATCTGCTGATGTGCCTCTTCTGTATCCCATTACCGTTCACGAGGAGCGGGCCGTTACGGCTCTCGCGTCCTTGGGTCCAAGGCTAGGGGCGGCTCGTCCTAAGATTAGTGGCGGCTACAACGAGACGACCGCGAAACAGAACGGCCTAATCAAATATCGGGTTGGGCGAGTTTCGTCGCTGGCTGAGGTAGTCCTTCAAGGAACCCACGTTGGCATCGCAACCCCATTCGCAAAGGAGCCGAATGAACCTTTCCGCAATGGGAAAGACTGGGTCGCTCTGGATCTGGTGTCGCTGCCGGAAAATTTGGTACCCCGAACGACGTATGTGTTGAGCGGGTCTGAGGCGATAAATAAGACAGGACAAGCTGTATGGGGCGGCGGGCGACGCTACACGGAATACTATCGCGTCGCTTGGCGAGTTATGATTGATCCTAAGAGTACCGAACGGTCGCTGTTTGCAGCGCTGGTGCCTCCCGGGCCAGCACACGTCGATGCTGTAGGGACGCTTGCTCTTTCTGATAACCGGGAAACGGCTCTCGTCTGTGGCCTCTGGAACGCTCTTCCATTAGACTACCTACTGCGGATTACCGGTAGGTCGCATCTTCGCGTCTCCGAAATTAATGCCATGCCTGCGGTAGATCCGAATCACCCGTTGGCTTCCGCATTGCTACTTCGGACGCTCCGACTCAATTGCCTGACAGATGCCTATGCAGGACTTTGGGCCGACGTCTTTGAAATCGCCTGGGCGACCGAAGATTGGGCTGTTGACTGGCGGAACGTCGCTCCACTCTCAAACATCGCTTCTGACTGGAGCAGGGAAACGCCCCTACGCGCGGAGCTGGAGCGGCGGGCGTGTCTCGTCGAGATAGACGCGTTGGTTGCAGTATGGCTAGGCATGGGGATCGAAGAGTTAATCGCTATCTTGCGATCACGCTATCCAATTCTGACCGACCGTGAAGATCAGATGTGGTTCGATTCGAGAGGTCGGAAGATCGCAGGCGATCCCTATGCCTTTGGCTGCGGGCAATCCAAGCATCATTACGAGCAGCTTATGGTTTATCTCGGTGATCCTCACTCAACGTTGCCCGAAGGGTACACGGCACCGTTCTACAAGGCAGACCGGGAGAGCGAGTATCGACAGGCGCACGCCATGTTTAGCAAGCGGCTTCAGGATGCGATCGACGCGGGGTGGCGGCCGGCGTAGTCCACTGCATCGATTCCGGCCACCTACTGGGATAAGCTATCGCACGATCTCGGGGCGGTCGCGGACGGCTTTATAGCAATTTGCCAACCCTGTACGGCGAACATGCGACTACGAAGTATTCGGCTCGATTTTCTGGGGAGAGCATGAACGAGATTTCCGGGCTGCCCGAGTTCTGGGAGGAGTTTTGTTCTCTAGGGCAGGAGGTTGACTACTTTGTGACCGCCCGGCTTTTCGACGGAACACCCGCAGCCTGGCCTCACGAACTCAACTACATCAGATGGCGGCATCTGGTTGCAACTGAACTTGGCGTTGACCCGATGGCGGTTCAGCTCGTCGGAAGCGCCCGCTTGGGTTATTCGTTGAACCCGAAGAAGAACTTCAGGAAGTTCCAAGAAACCTCGGACTTGGACATTGCGATTATCTCACCAGAGCTGTTTGATCAGGCGTGGGGCGAGCTCCGGGAAATGATTGAGGAGGAGATATTTGCTGATAAAAGGAACTATCTTCGGAAGCTGGTTTTCGAAGAGTGTATCGCCCTCGACGTCGTTCTGCCTCGACTCTCCTTCGGGGAGCGGTGGTCACGGTCGAGAGATAGCTTCATCCAGAGTCTCGGGGAGGATTTCATTAACTGCGAAGTCAATTATCGACTGTACCGCAATCACAAGTCCCTGAGAATTTATCAGATCAAAAGTGTGAGCATCGCACGAGACCGTGCAATCGAGGAAGGCGTGAACCATGGCTGATCACGTACTCAAGTTCGAGATTGAGTCGAAGACTGTGGCGGAGTTTAGGTCACTCGACAAGTCCGGCGATTTGATCCTTAAGCCTGATTACCAGCGAAATATCGTGTGGCCCGAGCGTGCCAAAGTCTCCTTGATGGAGACCATCCTTCTTGGATATCCGATTCCGGAGATCTACCTTGCCTACGAGACTTCGCCGGATGGGGAACAGAAGGCTTCCGTTGTTGACGGTCAACAACGCCTAGCCGCTCTGCTTGGGTTTATAAACAACAAATTCCCACTGAATGGACTAGAGGACGCTGAACTGAAGGAAAGATTCGAGGGGTTGTACTTTAAGGAACTTCCCGACGATGTTCGTCAAGACTTTTTTCAATACCGTTTCCCGATTCGACGCCTATCAAACCTTGCCGATAAGTTCGTGCGCGCAGTCTTTGCCCGCGTCAACAGGGTAAACATGGTGCTAACAGATCAAGAGATTAGAAATGCTCTATATCCCGGCCCGTTTAACGATTTCCTTAAAGACTGCGTATTGCATCCGATAAGTGCGGTTTCCGGAGTTTTTAGTAGTGCACGCCGCAATCGAGGTGGTGACCTAGAGTTTTACGCCGAGGTGTTCGGCACCTGCATCTTCGGGTTGTCCAATAAAAAAAGTGAACTGGCGGAGCGCTATGACAAGTTCTCCGAGGATTTCGAAGACTATCAGGACCGCGCAACAGAGTTCCTCGCATTACTGACATTTCTTCAAGAGAATGTCAAGTGGGGAGGGCAAGTTAGATGGTCAAACATCGTGGATATGTTTACGCTGCTGCATGTTTCTTGGGGGCTGCGCGAGAAACTCATCACTGCCGACACGCAGCGGACGGGGCAAATTCGGGATCTTCTTGATCTGTTTCAGCGTGCAGTCTCAGCTAGGAAGCGCAACAGTGAGAACGGGGAGAGTGTCAGCCTCTCAGCATCTCTCTCATCCATGCTTGGGATGGCAATCGAGGAAGTCGACAAGGTCGTCGAAGGGTATATGTCAGGTATTCGGAACTCATCCGACTTGGGATCACGCCGAATTCGCTCTCAGAACCTGAGATTCCTAATTGCGACGAAGCTTGAGGACTGACCGAATTTGCTCCGTTTCAAAGTCCGCGCAGGCAGGTGAATTTCCATGGCCGGCGGGCGGTCGCTCCTATCGGTGGCGGGTCGATGCTTGCTGAATGAAGAGGTTTGCCCGGTGGCTCGCGGCTACGAAGGCGACACCGAAGTCTTGTCGGCCAGGGAATTCGCGAGAACTGATCATGAAGCCGACTGGTCTGAGCGAGCGATGCGGGAGCGACTCCGGATTTGTCTGCTGGCGACGCTCCCGATCGACAACTTGGTCAGCGCGCAGTCTTGCTGGTCTTGACGAAGGTGGTCCAAGCGGTGGGGGAGAAAGTGAGGGCAGGTCCGGCCGGGTCCTTACTGTCGCGGACGGCAACGAGGCCGGGGAGGTTGTCGGCAACTTCGACGCAGTTGCCGCCGTTGTCGCCGCTGCGGGTGCTCTTGCGCCACTGGGCGCCGGTCAGCTCAGCCATGGTGGACCTCTCCGATGATCTTGTTGATCAGTTGCTTTGATTGTTGCTCATCGAGGGCAAGAGACGTGAGGCTCGCCCACACCTCTTCGTAGATGGCGAGTTCTTCCCTGCGGTCAAGGTAGAGCGCGCCGGTCAGCGACTCGCTGTAGATGACTGACGGGTCGGGCTCGACCCGGTTGCGCAGCGGGAAGTCCAGCATGACGAAGGGGCCGGCGACCGCGCCGAAGTGCAGACCGGCGTTGAGGGAAACCACGCGGATCGAGACGTTGGAGAGTGTGCCCACGTTGAGCAGGTGTCGTAGCTGTTCGGCCATGGTGGCAGGGCTGCCGACTACGCGCAGGAGAACCGCTTCGGAGAGAACGACCTCGAACTGAGGTGCGGGCGGAAGGCGGCGTTCCAGGAGCGTCTGGCGTTGGAGCCGAACTTCGACCAGGCGCTCCCGTTCCTCCTGCGAGATGCGTGATCGGTGCTGATAGACGCCTTGGACATAACCCCTTGTCTGGAGTAGCCCAGGAATCAGGGTGTCGTCATACTCGCGCAGGCGGGAGGCGGCGGATTCGAGGCCGACGTACAGCTCGAACCAGTCGGGGATGGCGTCGCCGTAGGAGTGCCACCAGCCCTTGGCCTTGGTTTCGTGGGCCAGGGCGGTGAGGGCGGCGGTCAGCTCGGGGGTGGCGGCGTACAGCTCACAGAGGGCCTTGACGTCGACGGCGCGGGTGGGGCCGAGGCCGGTCTCGATGCGCCACATCTTCTGGCGGCTGCACTGCATGGCCTCGGCCGCGCCGTCGAGGGTCATGCGTGCTTCGGTGCGTAGGTCGCGCAGTGCTCGCCCGAGCTGTCGCCTGGGGACTGTCGATCCCATGTCGTCGGCCATCGGCCACCCCTCTCGTGTTGCATTTTGTTACATCCGGACGCCATCGGTGAAACGTGGAACCGTTGCCTGGGAATCGATTTCTCCCAGCGTCATCTGCGGGTAAGGCATTACCTTCATGACCCTACAAGACATCCCTGACATCGGTCATCACGCGCAATTCCCATGCGCCGCAACTCGTGTGCCAGAACGCCGGCTGCTGGGCGGTGAGCTGGTGCGGGTCGGTGGGCTGTCCTGCAACACCCCGCGATCCAACGGTGCAACACATGGGGATTGCGAAAAAGAAAGTCAGCGAAATCCCGCGCAATTCTGCTGTCAGGCATTGCGTTTTCCCTGCGTACTGTCATTTCATTGCCGCAGCGCGGCGGCCGGGTCTTCCCCCGAACCGGCCGCCGCGTTTTTCCGGCAACGAGAGGTGCGGGGCATGGGCAGGCGATGGAAGTGGTTCCTGCGGCCCGGAAAGGTCGCGCTGGATTTGACCGGGCAGGCGGTTCCGGACGGTGACGTGCCGGGGCGGTTCCGACGGCTGGTGGTCGAGGATGTCGTACCAGAGCTGCGGGTGACCTCGCGCTGCGACGACGCGGTCGTCTACGAACGGCCCGAGGAACGGCCGGTGGCCACCGACCACAGTCAGCGCGCGGATGACCAC
>JAFAFA010000127.1 GCA_023423695.1 Pseudomonadota bacterium
CGCCGCATGGGTCATGCCGGCGCGGTGATCTCCGGCGGCAACGACACCGCCGACTTCAAGATCGACTTCATGAAGTCGGTCGGCATCGCCGTCGCCGACAGCCCCGCCAGCCTGGGCTCCACCATGCTGAAGGTGTTCAAGGGCTGATCGCCTGCGGACGCCGCCTCACGGTGGCGTCCGCGGCCTCGCGCCGTTGAGAGAGGAAGACGGGTGGGACGCTGCGGCGGCCCGCCTCGTCCCTCCTTAGGCCGGCCCCTCTTGGACGAATGGTCCTGGGGACCCATATGCAAGCGCCGACGACGCGGCTGCGCGTCGACGGCTCCGTCGGCGGCGCCTATCGTCCGTCGGCGTTTGCACATGGGGATCCAAGCCACCGTCCCCCTTCATCCACGCGAAATTCTCCCACAGGGACCCGGGTCCACGCCCGAGGTGAAACCATGTCGGCAAATCTGGAACAGACCTCGTTCCTCTTCGGCTCGAACGCCGGTTACGTCGCCGAACTCTATGCTCGCTTCCTCTCCGATCCGGCCGCGGTCGATCCCAGCTGGAACAGCTTCTTCCAGGATCTGGACGAGGATTCGCGCGCCGTCCTGGACGAGCTGCGCGGCGCGTCCTGGACCGTGTCCGATCTGGAGGACCCCAAGGCCAAGCGCGACCCGGTCGCCGAGAGCTTCATCGTCGGCGCGCCCAACGGTGCCGCCGCCAATGGCGCCGCCGCCGCGATGAACGGCCCGGCCAACGGCGCCATGCTGGCCCACGCCCAGCAGGTCTATGGCGGCATCAGCCCGCAGCAGCTGCGCGCCGCCACGCTGGACAGCATCCGCGCCCTGATGCTGATCCGCGTCTTCCGCGTCCGCGGCCACATGAACGCGCATTTCGACCCGCTGGGCCTGGAAAAGCGCGAGCCGCACCCGGAACTGGATCCGGCGACCTACGGCTTCGGCCCCGGCGACCTCGACCGTCCGATCTTCCTGAACTACTCGCTGGGCCTGGAAACGGCGACCCTGCGCCAGATCCTGGAGATCCTGCACAAGACCTATTGCGGGACGATCGGCGTCGAGTTCATGCACATCCAGGACCCGGAAGAGAAGGCCTGGATCCAGGAGCGCATCGAGGGCGGCCGCAACCACACCGACTTCACGGTGAACGGCAAGCGCGCCATCCTGGAACGGCTGACCGCGGCCGAGGGCTTCGAAAAGTTCCTGCAGCTGAAATACACCGGCACCAAGCGCTTCGGCCTTGAGGGCGGCGAGTCGATGATCCCCGCGCTGGAGCAGATCCTGAAGCGCGGCGGCCAGCTCGGCCTGCGGGAAGTCGTCGTCGGCATGGCCCACCGCGGCCGTCTGAACGTGCTGACCAACTTCATGGGCAAGCCCTTCTCCGCCGTCTTCTCGGAGTTCCAGGGCAACCCGTCGAGCCCCGAGGACGTGCAGGGCTCGGGCGACGTGAAGTACCACCTGGGCACCTCGTCGGACCGCGACTTCAACGGCAACATCGTCCACCTGTCGCTGACCGCCAACCCGTCCCACCTGGAATGGGTCAACCCGGTCGTGCTGGGCAAGGTGCGCGCCAAGCAGCAGCAGCGCCGCGACCTGGAGCGCGAGCAGGTGATGGGCGTGCTGATCCACGGCGACGCCGCCTTCGCCGGTCAGGGCATCGTGGCCGAGACGCTGGGCCTGTCGGAGCTGCGCGGCTACCGCACCGGCGGCACCATGCACTTCATCATCAACAACCAGATCGGCTTCACCACCAACCCGACCTATTCGCGGTCGGGCGTGTACTGCTCCGACATGGCCAAGATGGTGCAGGCGCCGATCTTCCACGTGAACGGCGACGATCCCGAAGCCGTCGTGCATGTCAGCCGCATCGCCATCGAGTTCCGCCAGAAGTTCAAGCGGGACGTCGTGATCGACATGGTCTGCTACCGCCGCCATGGTCACAACGAGGGTGACGAGCCGGGCTTCACCCAGCCGATCATGTACAAGAACATCCGCGCCCACGCGACCACGCGCGAGCTGTACGCCAAGCAGCTGGTGAGCGAGAACGTCATCACCCAGGCCGAGGGCGACCAGATCACCCAGGACTTCATGAAGAAGCTGGAGGGTGAGTTCGAGGCGTCCAGCACCTACAAGCCGAACAAGGCCGACTGGCTGGAAGGCAAGTGGGCCGGCCTGCAGGCGCAGGGCGCCGATTCGCCCCACCGCGGCGAGACCGGCGTGGACATCGCCAAGCTGAAGGAAATCGGCTTCAAGCTCTGCGAGTACCCGAAGGACTTTGCGATCAACTCCAAGATCGCGCGCCAGCTGGAAGCCAAGAAGAAGACGCTGGAGACCGGCGAAGGCATCGACTGGGCGACCGCCGAGGCGCTGGCCTACGGCACGCTGGTCGCCGAGGGCACCGGTGTCCGCCTGTCGGGCCAGGATTCCGGCCGCGGCACCTTCTCGCACCGCCATGCGGTGATGTACGACCAGAACACCGAAGAGAAGTACATCCCGCTCTGCCACGTCAGCCCGGATCAGGCGACCTTCGAGGTCCATGACAGCCCGCTGTCGGAAGCCGCCGTCGTCGGTTACGAGTACGGCTATTCGCTGGCCGAGCCGCACAATCTGGTCCTGTGGGAAGCGCAGTTCGGCGATTTCGCCAACACCGCGCAGACCATCATCGACCAGTTCATCTCGTCGGGCGAGTCCAAGTGGCTGCGCATGTCCGGCCTGGTTCTGCTGCTGCCGCACGGCTACGAGGGCCAGGGTCCGGAACACTCCTCCGCCCGTCCGGAACGCTTCCTGCAGATGTGCGCCGAGGACAACTGGCAGATCTGCAACGTCACGACGCCGGCCAACCTGTTCCACGTCTTCCGCCGCCAGATCCGCCGCAGCTTCCGCAAGCCGCTGGTCCTGTTCACGCCGAAGTCGCTGCTGCGCCACAAGCTGTGCATCTCCGACCTGTCGGAGATGGGTCCGGGCAGCAGCTTCCACCGCGTGCTGGGCGAGACTGCGAACGATCTGGCCGCCAACGACAAGATCCGCCGCATCGTCGTCTGCTCCGGCAAGGTCTATTACGACCTGCTGCAGGAGCGCATGAGCCGCGGCATCAAGGACGTCGTCATCCTGCGCCTGGAACAGCTCTATCCGTTCCCGAAGGACGCGCTGGCGGCCGAATTCGCCAAGTATCCGAACGCCGAGCTGGTCTGGTGCCAGGAGGAGCCGGAGAACCAGGGCGCCTGGTTCTTCGCCGACCGCCGCCTGGAAGGCGTGCTGAAGGACGTCAGCCACAAGGCCGGCCGCCCGTCCTATGTCGGCCGCCCGGCCACCGCCTCGCCGGCGACCGGCCTGCTGAAGCGTCACAACCAGGAGCAGGCCAAGCTTCTGGATCAGGCCCTGACGGTCCGCTGACCATCACCCAAGCGAACAAGAAGACGAACGAGGAATAAGAAATGGCTACCGACATCAAGGTCCCCACGCTGGGTGAGTCCGTCTCCGAGGCGACGGTCGCCCGCTGGCTGAAGAAGGCCGGCGACAGCGTCGCCATGGACGAGGCGCTGGTCGAGCTGGAGACCGACAAGGTCACGCTTGAGGTGAATGCGTCGGCCGCCGGCGTGCTGGCCGAGATCGTCGCTCCGGAAGGTGCGAACGTCGAGGTCGGCGCCCTGCTGGGCGTCCTCACCGAGGGCGCCGGCGCCGGCGCCGCTCCGGCCGCCGCTGCCCCGGCCGCCGCCCCGGCTCCGGCCCCGGCTGCCGCCCCGGCTC
>JAFAFA010000145.1 GCA_023423695.1 Pseudomonadota bacterium
CGGGCACCCTCTACGTGTTCACCGCGACGCTCAACGATCCGGCGCACGATCCCTTGGTCGGCCTCAACGAGTGCCGCGCCGACAACAACGGCACCGATCCCGTCACCGCCGCCTGCTCGCGCCTCGACTGACCTCGATCGCGAATCCGATCAGATCAGCTCAGAGAGCGTGAAACAAGCGCCGCGCGCTTCGTGGCGCCGCCGAGCGAGCGTTCGGAGCTCGCTCCGAGAAGGGCGACGGTCGACCTGGCTGTGAGCAAGCCGCGGAGCTCGGCGGCGCGCGCGCAGGCGCGCGCCAGCACGTGAGTTTGTCCGCCCCTACGTGGAACGCCGAGCGGCGCGGTTCCGGCTGACTGGACACCGGGATGCGAAGCGCCAGCGGGTCGGCGCCGCGCAGCTCGGCCCGCGCGCTCGCGAAGCGCGCGCAGAGCCAGCTCAGTCGGCGAAGTCGACGCCCCCCGGCACACGGACCGGATGGGTGAAGAGCCAGAGGGAGTCGCCCACGATGATCATGGGTGCCTTGTCAGGCCGAATCCAGCGCCGGCCTACCGTCGCGACCGCCTCCGCGTCCAGCTCGGCGACGCGCGCGAAGGTGTCGGCGATCGAGCTGGGTGGCTGGCCCGCGAGGAACGCAGCCGCGAGCGCGCGCCCGAGGCCCGTGCTCGTCTCGAGCGCCGCGGCGAGCTCCGCCAGCTCGACGCTCCTCGCGATCTCGAGCTCCTCGGCCTCGATGCGCGAGGCGTCCGAGAGCCGCGCCAGCTCGGCGACGATCGCGGACGCCGCGCTCGACGCCGACGCCACCGGGACCACCACCGCGATCTGCAGGATGGAGTGGTCGACGCGATCCGAGACGTCGGTCATGACGCCGTACGCATCGCCGCGAGTCTCTCGCAGGCGGAGGTTCAAGCCCGAGCTGAACATGCCGCCCGCGAGCCGCGCGAAGAGGCGGAACGCCGCGTAGTCCTCGTGCTCGATGGGCGGGCCGCGCTCGATCAGCCGGACGAGCGCGCTCGGCTCGTCGCGCGTGCCGTGGATTCGGAGCCGCGTCGCCGGATCCGAGAAGGTGGGGGAGGCTCGCTCTCGGCTCGTGGCGAGCTCGGCTCGGACGAGCGACGAGAAGCGCTGCCGCACCGCCTGTCCGACCGTGGCCGCGTCGACGTCGCCAACGATGACGAGCGCGCTCCGCGCCGGGACCAGCAGCGAGGCGAGCTGGCGGCGTGCCCGCGCCTCGTCGATCCGCTCGATCACGCGCGGCCGCATGCGCATGCGCCGTACCCGATCGTGTCCCTCGCCATAGAGCCGCGTGAAGAGGTCCTCCTCGGGAGTGACGCCGCGGCGCAAGCGTTGGTCGTGGGTGAAGCGCGCCCGCCCCAGGACCGCCGCGCGCGCGTGAGCGAAGCGCTCGCCGGTGAGCGCGCGGCCTTCGAGCACGCCGGCATAGCGCACGAGCACGCCGTCGAGCTCGGCGGGGACGATTCGGGAGGTCAGGACCAGCCCTCGCTCACTGACGCGCGCCGTGTCCTCCTCGGTCGCGGGCTCGAGATCCTCGGCCGTTAGGTCGCCTCCGAGCGCGATCTCGATGAGGGCATCGAGCTCGACCGACGCATCGCTCGTACTTCCGCGGCCCACGAGCGCCGCGTACACCACGGGCACCGCGTGCTGCTCTGCGATCTGGACGCTCAGGCCGCTCGGCAGCGTGAAGCTCACGATCGACGGAGGCTCGGGCGCTGCGAGCCTCGCGCGATCGTCGCTCGGCGTCGGGAGCGGACCCACCCAGCTCCGCGCCGCCGCGGGGAGCGGGAGCGGAGCACGCGAGGACCCACAGGCCACCAGGAGGAGCGCGACGAGCACCGCGCGCGTCACGGCGTCGCCTCGCGCACGAACACGTCGCTCACGATACGGCCCTCGGCCGGCGCGTCGTGCCGCCCGGCGATCGACACGACGAGCCGCTCGTCGCGAGGGAGCCAGCGTCGCGCTGCCTCCTGGACCCGTGCGGCGGTGACCGCGTCGTAGCGCGCGAGGTTCGTGGAGAGGTCGTAGACGCCGCCGGGAAACGCCGGCGGGCGCGCGGCGTTCCGGAGCGCGCGGGTCAGCGAGCTCTCCATCGTCAGCAGCTCCCGCTGCCTCCATCGCTCCCGCCCCGCGATCACTCGACGCTCGTCCATCCCGTCGCGCCGGAGCTGGTCGACCTCGTGGTTGAGCGCCACGAGGGGAGCCAGGGTGCCGGAGCGCCGCGCGACGCTGATGCACGCGCGAAACGTGGACGCGAGAAACCCGCTCGCCTGAACGATGTCGATCTCGCGGACGTCGTCGGTCTCGGCGCGCCACTCGGTGAGGCGCCGGGTCAGCTCGCTCGCGACGAGGTCGAGCTCCGCGTCCCCGTCGGCGCCCCACGGCGGCGTCGGCCAGATCACGCAGAGCAGATCGTCGGCGCGCCGCGCCTCGGCGAGGATCCTGCGCTCCGCGTCGATGCGCACGGGCGGGGGTGGGTGGTGGCGCTCGGCAGCTGGGATCGCGCCTCGCCGGAGCGGGCCGAAGTAGCGCTCGATCCAGTCGCGCGCCTCCTCGGGATCGAAGCCTCCCGAGAGCGAGAGCGTCAGGCGATCGGGCATGTAGTGGCGCTGGAAGAACCAGCGCACGTCGTCGACGCGCGCGGCATGCACGTCGCTCGCGTGCTCTCTCGCCGAGCCGTAAGGATGGGTGGCGGGGTAGAGCACGCCGCGGACGAGCTCCCACACCGCCTCGCGCCGGAGATCACGGAGCTCACGCTCGCGGTCGAGGACGCGCTGCTGCTCGGCGAGCCCGCGCGCGTCGAGGCCGTCGAGGCCATGCGCGAAGCGCTCGGCCTCCAGCCAGAGCGTGCGCTCGAGCCGAGCGCTCGGGACGACCTCGTGGTAGCGCGTCCAGTCGTCGCTGGTCTGGGCGTTGATGTCCGAGGCGCCGAGCCGCTCGAGCCGCGTGATGAGCTCGCCGGGAGCCGCCGGCGTGCCCTGGAAGAGGAGGTGCTCGGTCAGGTGCGCGAGGCCGCTCCACCCCGCGGGCTGGTCGCGCCGCCCTGCTTCGACCGAGACCACGACCGCGACCGAGCGGCGCGACGGCATCGGGTCGAGCACGACGAAGAGGCCGTTGGGCAGGAAGTAGCGCGCGGGCGGGCCGACGGCCGCACCGGGTGAGGGCGCGAGCGCGAGCGCGAGGAGGATCAGGGGGAGGGCGAGTCGCAGCCGGCGCACCGCCGGTACCTACCATGCCTCTCGCGCCCCTCTCGATGCCCGATCGAGCGGGCCCTTGCGGGGCCGTCCGCTACTCGAGCTCGCGCAGCCGATCGATGAAGTCCCCGGCCGAGCTCGACTCGCCGGCGACCTCGAGGATGCGCTCCGCCTCGCTCGGGCCAGCGCAGCCCGAGTGGCGGAGCAGCGCCGCGTGGGCCCGCGCGATCGCGTCGTACGTCGCGTCGCTGCGCCACGCGCGGAGCTTGACGAGGCGATCGTCGGGCGTCGTGCTCGCCGGGACGTACGCGCCGAGGCGCGCCGTGCCGTCCCACACCAGGGTGAATCGGCTGAACGTGGCGCGGCCCTCGTCCGTGACGCCCTCGTCGATCGATCGCTGCCAGAGCGCTCGGGCGCCCGCCTCGATGCCCGTGCCGGTGCGCTCGACGACCGGAGGCGCCTCGCGATCGAAGGTGTCGCGGTAGATCAGCGCCCACTCATCGTCTTCGTCCGGACCGTCCGCGGTGAGCGGGGCGAGCGCGAGCACCACGCCGACCACGCCGGCCATGACGAGGGGGACGCGCCAGCGCGCGAGGAGGATCGGCGCGGCGCGCCGGAGGAGGGAGCCCCAACCGCTGCGGTGCATGACGAGAGCGTAGAGGCTCCGCCGCCCGCCGCGCCATCCCCGTGCGGGCGGCCTCAGCGCGCGGTGACGACCGCGCTCGGTGAGGAGAGCCGGCCGAAGGCGTCGACCGCGCGCAGCGTGACCGACTCGCCGGAGCGGATCGCGCGGAGCCCTTCGGGCCGGGCGCTGCACCGGCCGAAGGGCAGGAGGTCGGCTCTGCCTCGTGCCTGCGCAGGGAGGCCATATGCGATCGCGCGGCCGCCTTCCTCGACGACGAACGCGACCGCGCCCGGTGCGTCGAGAGCGCCGCTGACCGAGGTCCCGAGGCGCCCGCGGTTCTCGACCGTGATCGAGGAGACCTGCGGGGCGCGCGGCGCCGGCGGCAGAGGGCCGTCGCCGATCGTGAACGGGATCTCCGTGTCGCCGAGCCCGCGCAGGGTGTGCCGGCCCGGGGGCATGCCCGAGAGCGAGACCCGCGCGAGGCCGGGCGCGAGCGGCGTGGCCAAGACGAGGGCGCCGCCGGCCATCCCCTCGGTGCCGATCGTGACCGATCCGATCACGGCGTTCGTGCGCGGGAGCCTGCTCGGTCGTAGCGCGATGACGATGTCGGCCCCTCGCGGCAGCGCGTCGTCCAGCGGTGTCAGCGTCTCGACGCCGAGGTAGGAGATGGCGCAGCGCGCTTCGCCTTCGCTCGGCCAGGCTGCCAGCAGCAGGAGCACGGTCGCGATGGGGACACCGGTCTTGCAGAGCGTGGCCATCG
>JAFAFA010000036.1 GCA_023423695.1 Pseudomonadota bacterium
TGCAAACCCATATCGGGGGGTTGGGGGGGCGGGGCCCTCAATCCCCCGGGCCCCCCCGCCCGATCTTAGTGCATCAGAAGGTCAAGCAGCCGCTTGACGATCTCCAGCACCAGGATCAGGAGAGTGAGGATTTTCTCCATCCTCCAGCCCTCCGTTGGTACGGCGGCGATGGCGGCCCTCCCGCCATCGCGTCCGCCGGCGGACTATGGCGCAGGCGGTCACGTCCGCAAAAGAGAAACACACGACTACATATTCTTTTCCTGATTGTTATCACCGGTTTCAGCGTCGCAACGGCACCAGCGATCCCAGCAGAAACAGCGCGGCGGCGGCCACCACCACGCTCGGCCCCCCCGGAAGATCCCAGTTCAGCGACGCCAGCAGCCCGGCAACGACCGCCAGGACGCCCAGGACCGAGGCCAGCGCCGCCATACCCTCCGGCGTGCGGGCGAAGCGGCGGGCGGCGGCGGCCGGGATGATCAGCAGCGAGGTGATCAGCAGGATGCCGACGATCTTCATGGCGATGGCGATCACCAGCGCGATCAGCAGCATGAAGGCCAGCCGCAGGGCGTCGACCGGCATGCCCTCCACCCGCGCCAGATCCTCGTCCACCGTCACCGCCAGCAGCCGGCGCCACAGCAGCGCCAGCCCGCTCAGCGCCACCGCGCCACCGCCATAGATCGCCATCAGGTCGCCGTCGGTCACCGACAGGATGTCGCCGAACAGATAGGCCATCAGATCGACGCGCAAGGTCTCCAAAAAGGCCAGCGCCACCAGCCCCAGCGACAGCGAGCCATGCGACAGGATGCCCAAAAGCGTGTCCGCCGCCAGGGTGCGCCGCCGCTGCAAGGCCACCAGCGCCAGCGCCAGCGCTACGCAGACCGCCATCACGCCGACCATCGGGTTGACGCCCAGCAGGAAGCCCAGAGTCACCCCCAGCAGAGCCGAGTGGGCCAGCGTATCGCCGAAATAGGCCATGCGCCGCCACACCACGAAGGACCCCAGAGGCCCGGCCAGCAGGGCGATGCCGCCGCCGGCGATCAGGGCGCGGATCACGAAATCATCCATGGCAGCAGCCCCCGTCATGCTCGGGCACGACCTTGCCGTCCTCGGCATGGGCGTGGTCGTGGTGATGGACATAGACGGCGAGGTCGCCGGCATGGCCGCCGAACAGGGCATGATATTCCGGATGCCGGCTGACATCCTCCGGCCGGCCGGAACAGCAGACATGGCCGTTCAGGCACACCACCCGGTCGGTGCGCGCCATCACCGTGTGCAGGTCGTGACTGACCAGCAGCACGCCGCAGCCGCGCCGCTGCCGCACCTGGGCGATGCGGCTGAACAGCTCCGCCTGTCCATGGACGTCCACCGCCTGGTCCGGTTCGTCCAGCACCAGCAGGTCGGGGTCGCCCAGCAGGGCGCGGGCCAGCAGCACCCGCTGCATCTCGCCGCCGGAAATGGTCTGCACCGCCGAGTCGGCTAGCCGCGCCACCCCGGCCTCCTCCAGCGCCGCCGCCACCCGGTCGGCGGTCACCGGCCGCCACAGCGCCAGGAACCGCCGCACGGTCAGCGGCAGCGTCTGGTCCACTGACAGCTTCTGCGGCATGTAGCCGATGCGCAGGTTCGGGCGCCGCAGCACCCGTCCGCCGTCGGGCGCCACCAGCCCCAGCACGGCGCGCACCAGCGTCGTCTTGCCGGCGCCGTTCGGGCCGATCAGCGTCACCACCTCCCCCGGCTGGACGGCGACGTTGATGCGGTCCAGCACGGTGCGGCGGCCGAAACGGACGGTCAGCTCCTCGGTCCAGGCGAGCGGGCCGGAGAACAGCGCGGAGGTATCGCGGCTTGGGTGGGGTGTTGACATGTTACGTTATAACGTGACACCAAAGTGAACGTGGCTTCCCTATGCGCTGAAACCAGCAGCCTGTCCAGCAAGTCGAGAGGATCCCTCCCATGCGCCGATTCGCGCTGTTCACCACCCTGACCGCTGCCCTTGCCGCAGCAGCCGCCTTGCCGGCCCATGCAGAGGTGCCGAAGGTGGTGGTGTCGATCAAACCGATCCACTCCCTGGTCGCGTCGGTTATGCACGGGGTGGGCGAGCCGACGCTGCTGGTGCGCGGCGGCGCATCGCCGCACAGCTACACGATGAAGCCGTCTGACGCGAAGGCGCTGTCGGCCGCCGATCTGGTGGTCTGGGTGGGGCCGGAACTGGAGACCTTCCTGGAAAAGCCGCTGAAGGCCAACGCGCCCAAGGCGACCCGGCTGACCCTGATGGAACTGAAGGGCCTGACCCTGCTGGAAACCCGCGAGGGCGGCGCCTGGGAGGCACATGACCATGGTCGGAAGGGGGGCCATGATCACAAGGGCCACGACCATGCCGAAGAGCACGAGGAACTGAACAGCCACCTCTGGCTCGATCCCGCCAACGCCCGCGCCATCGTGACCGCGACGGCGGAGGCGCTTGCAGCCAAGGACCCCGCCGGCGCCGAGACCTATCGCACCAATGCCGACCGCACGCTGCAGCAGCTCGACGCGCTGGACGCGGAGTTGAAAGCCGCGCTGGCGCCGGTGAAGGACAAGCCCTTCGTCGTCTTCCACGACGCCTATCAATATTTCGAGGCGCGCTACGACCTGTCGGCGGTCGGTTCGATCACCGTCAGCCCGGACCGCCGCCCCTCCGCCAAGCGACTGTCGGCGATCCGCGCCAAGATCGGCGGGCTGGGTGCGGCCTGCGTCTTCGCCGAACCGCAGTTCGAACCGGCGCTGGTCCAGACTGTGGTCGAGGGCACCAAGGCCAGGACCGGCGTGCTCGACCCCGAAGGCAGCGAGCTGCCGGAGGGCGAGGCGCTCTACCCCACCCTGCTGCGCAACCTCGCCGCATCGCTGCGCGGCTGCCTTGGCGCTTAAGCCCCGGACGGGCCTGTGCTAAACCGCTGGGAGGGCGGAAAAGTCCGGCCGGAACGCTGAACAGGGGATGGGCGTCATGAAGATCGGTGTCGTCGGGTGCGCGGGGCGCATGGGGCAGATGCTGGTGCGCGAGATCGCGGCGACCGCGGGCTGCACGCTGGCCGGCGGGACCGAGCGGGTGGGCGGCCCGGCGCTGGGCAAGGATCTGGGCGTGCTGGCCGGGCTGGACCCGCTGGGCGTGACCGCCATCGACGATCCGGTCGCCCTGTTCGCGGAGGCCGACGCGGTGATCGACTTCACCAGCCCCGACGCGACGGAGCGTCACGCCGCCCTGGCCGCCCAGTCCGAAACCGTGCTGGTCGTCGGCACCACCGGCCTGAACCCGTCGCAACAGGCCGCCATCGCCACCGCGGCCACCCACACGGCGATCATCCAGTCGCCGAACATGTCATTGGGCGTCAACCTGCTGCTGGCGCTGGTGGAGCAGGTCGCCCATACGCTGGATGAAGACTTCGACATCGACATCCTGGAGATGCACCACCGCCGCAAGGTGGACGCGCCGTCGGGCACCGCGCTGGGTCTCGGCCATGCTGCGGCGGCCGGGCGCGGGGTCAAGCTGGAGGATGTCTGGCAGAAGGTCCGCGACGGCCACACCGGCGCCCGTCCGCGTGGCGAGATCGGCTTCGCCACGCTGCGCGGCGGCGACGTGATCGGCGACCACACGGTGATCTTCGCCAGCGAGGGCGAACGGATCGAGCTGACCCACAAGGCCTCCGGCCGGCAGATCTACGCCAAGGGCGCGGTGCGAGCCGCCCTGTGGGCGCAGGACAAGACGCCGGGCCTCTACAGCATGCGGAACGTGCTGGGTCTCTGAACCCCAGGCACCTGAGCTTTTGACGGGGCGGCGGTTCTACACCCCCGCCCCTTCCCGCGTCAGCACCGCCAGAAAGGCATCGACGACGCGCGGGTCGAAATGGCGGCCCGATTCGGCACGCAGCAGGTCAAGCACCTCGACCATGCCCCATGCCTTCTTGTAGGGGCGGCGGTGCAGCAACGCATCGAAGACATCGGCGACGGCGACGACGCGGCCGGCCAGCGGAATGGCGTCGCCCGCCAGCCCCTGCGGATAGCCGCTGCCGTCGAACTTCTCGTGATGGCTCTCGGCGATCTCAGCCCCCATCGACAGGTAGCCGCGCCGGTCGCCGCCGCAGGCGTCGCGCAGGATGCTGCCGCCGATGGACGCGTGGTCGCGCATGACCGCCATCTCCGCCTCGTCCAGCCGGCCGGGCTTGCGCAGGATGGCATCCGGGATGCCGACCTTGCCCACGTCGTGCAGCACGCTGGCCAGCCCGATGGTGTCGCAGAACCAATCGTCCAGTTCGTCCGGAAAGTCGCCGCGGGCATGCAGTTCGCGCGCGATCGCCGTGGCCCAGCGGCCCAGCCGCTTCACATGGTCGCCGGTGACCTCGTCCTTGTATTCGGCCAGCTTGCCGAGCGCGTGGACGGTGGCGACCTGCGCCTCGTTCAGCCGCTCGTAGAGCCGCAGATTGTCCAGCCCGACCGCCGCCTTGGTGCAGAGCAGCTCCAGCAGCGGCCGGTCGTCCTCGGCGAAGGGACCGCCGAGCAGGCAGAGCCCCAGCGGCGCCGTATCGCGGCCGCGCAGCACGGCCACGCCATGCCGCGCGCGCCATCGCGCCTGCCCATCGTCCAATGCGGCGGCGATGTCCTCGGCGGCCTCCGCCGGCAGATCGACCGGCAGCCCGGCCTCGGCGAGGATCGTCACACCGCCGCCCTCCCCGCCTCCGCACAGCAGGGCGGTGGTGGCGTTGGTCAGCAGGGCCGACGCCCGTCCCACCAGTCCCGCCAGGAACTGGGAGCGCGACCGCAGCCCGGCCAGATGGACGGCCGCCTCCATCACCCGCTCCAGCCCCTGCCGGCCGCGTTCGATGGCCGTGATATGCTGGTAGGAACGCAGGGCCGCGACGGTGGCGGTGTAGAGCTTCTGCGCCGTCAGCTCGCTCTTCGCCTTGTAGTCGTTGATGTCGTAGGCGGCGATCACCTGCCGCTCCGGCGCCTGTCCCGGCTGGCCGGTGCGCAGGATGATGCGGATCTGCCGGTTGCCCATCTCCTCGCGGATGTGGCGGACCAGCTTCAGCCCGGCATCGTCGGTCTCCATCACCACGTCCAGCAGGATGGCGGCGATCCCCGGATTTTCGGCCAGCAGCGACCGCGCCTGCCGCGCGGTGTAGGCGGACAGGAAGCGGACCGGCCGCTCCTCGAACGTCATTTCGCCCAGCACCACCCGGGTAATGGCGTGGACCTCGTGGTCGTCGTCGACGATCAGGATCTGCCAGGGCGGATTGTCCCGGCCACCGGCCGCATCGACGGTTTCGGCGGCGAACTCCAACACATCCCCGGCAGCCTCCCGCCGGGCCTCTTCAGCCCTGTCGCCCCTGTTGCAGCCGTCAGCCATCACCGCCCCCGCGGTTCGATTCGCTTCCGCCGGCTCTGCGAACGTTACCGGCACGTGCATCTCCCTGGTCGACGGCAATTTTCCGTGAAGTTATCTTGCTTTGTCAATAAATCGCCGGCTGCGTGGATGTGTCGCGCATCGCATATGCCCGGACCGGGACCGCGTCAGGCGGTCCGCTTCCAGGCGACGGTCAGCAGTCCAGCCCCCATCAGCAGCGACCCGCCGACCCGGTTGACCGTGCGCTGCACCGACGGCGTCCGCACTGCGCGCCGCGCCGCCGAGGCCAGCAGGGCGTAACCGGCGGCATTCAGCGTCGCCAGCACCAGGAAGGTAGCCTCCATCACCACCATCTGCTCGGCCAGCGGCCGGGCGGGATCGAGGAACTGCGGCAGGAAGGCGACGAAGAAGACGATGCTCTTGGGGTTCAGCGCGGTGACGGCATAGGTGTGCAGCATCATCCGCCAGGGCCGAACCGTGGAATCGTCGGCCACCGTCTCGGCACTCCGGACCGGTGCCCGCCACAGCTTGATGCCGAGATAGACCAGATAGGCGGCGCCGGCCCATTTCAGCAGGGTGAACAGCGCCGCCGAGGTCGACAGCAGCACCCCCAGCCCCAGCATCGAGGCGGTCATCGCGGTGAAGTCGCCCAGCGCCACCCCCGCGACCGTCGCCATGGCCGACTTCCGTCCGTGGCCCAGCGCGTATGAGACGACGATCAGCACCGTCGGCCCGGGGATCATCAGCATGACGGCGGACGCGGCGGCGAAGGCGAGCCAAAGGTCGGGGGACATGGAACGGGTCTCCGGTTACGGCGAAGGACCCGTCCATCAATCCACAGCACCGCGGCCCGCGCAATGGGCCTCGGAAAACCGCGCCGTCAGATCCGCCGCAGCGGACGCCGGGCGCTCCAAACGCCGGCCAGGAAGGGCACTGCCAGCAGGACCTGCAAGGCCGCCCAGCCCAGCGCCTCCCAGTTCGGCAGGGTCCAATCGACCTCGTGCAGCGCCTCCATGAAGGGAAGCTGGCCGTAGATCAGCGACTCGAGCGGAACGAAGCCCTCGGCGACCACGGTCAGCAGCGCGCCCAGCAGCAGCCCGAAGCCCAGCAGCGACTCCACCGGCATGCGGCGAACGGCGCCGCACAGGCCGCGCGGCTCTCCATCCTCGGCGGGGACCGCAGGGCGGAACAGGCTGGCGATGCCCAGCGCGTCGCGCGTTTTCGTCCCGACCGGGCGGCGGGCGGCGCGGATCAGCCCCAGCGCCGGCAGCGCCACCGCCGGGATCAGCAGGTAGGGGTTGGGGAAGTCGCGGTAACGGCCGTCATAGATGATGAGCAGCGACCAGACCAGCGCCGCGACGCCCAACGCCACCGCGCTCCACCGCCCCACCCGCTCGGTGCGGGTCAGCGCGGGGCGGGGATGGCGCAGGCCGACCAGCGGCTCGCGCGCCAGTTCACCACTCGCCAGCGTGCGGTGGGCGGTCAACAGCACCGCCAGCGCCAGGGCGGCAGTCAGCGCCAGCATGACCACGGCCAGCGTGGTATCCTGCCAGTAATGCTTGCCGTGCGCCGCCAGGAAGCCGGCGCGGACATAGAGCGTGGACAGCGCCTGCGCCAGCAGGATCAGCACCACCCAGCCGGTGCCCGGCACATGGCGCCGCAGCAGAGCCAGCCCGCCCAGCAGCACCAGCGCCAGCCCGCTGGACGCCGCGAACAGCCAGGGCCAGGCGACATTGCCGACGACCGGCCCGGCCAGCGAGAATTTCGGCGTGCGGTCGGCGTTGTAGAGCCCCCAATGGCCGCCGACGGTGCCCTCCAGCTTCGCCTTCCATTCCTGGTCGAAGGCCTCGATCACGTTGTAGTCGAAGCCCTCCTGCTCGGCCATGCGGACGAAGGCGTTGACGAAGGTCGCCTTGTTGACCAGCCCCGGCACGGCGGCGCCGCGCGAGCGGCCCTGCGTCGGCCAGCCGGTCTCGCCGACCAGGATCGGCTTGCCGGGGAAACGCTGGGCGATGGTGCGGTAGCTGTTGCGGATGCGCTCGGTGGCGCCCTCCACGCCGGCCGGCACGTCTTCCCAATAGGGCAGCAGATGGATGGTCAGATAATCGACGTGGGAGGATATCTGCGGGTATTTCAGCCACCATTCCCACACATCGGCATAGGACACGGGCTGCCTCACCGCCGCCTTGACCCGGTCGATGTAGCCGGTCACCTGCTCCGGCGTCAGTTCGCGCCGCAGCAGCACCTCGTTGCCGACGATGACGCGGGTGATGACGTCGGGATAGCGGTTGGCGAGGTCGATCAGCGAGGCGATCTCCGCCTCGTTCTTCTCGGTCTTGGAGGACAGCCATGCCCCCATGGTGACCTGGATGCCGTGCCGGCGCGCCATCTCCGGCACCACCTGGAGCCCTTCCAGCGAGGTGTAGGTGCGGATGCCGGCCACCTGCGGCGCCAATGCCGCGAGGTCTTCCTCGATCTGGGCATCGGTCGGGAAGACCTGGGTCAGCGGGCTCTGGCCGTCGCGGAACGGGGCGAAGGACACGCTGCGCAGCTTGCCCCCCGGCGGCGGATCGAGCGGCACCGGGCGGTTCGGCAGGGACCAGACGGCGAGATTCGCGAGGCCGGCGACGAGAATCGCGGCGAGGATGAGGATCAGGCGCATGGGCGGGATGTCTACACCAAAGGCTTGACGGTTTGAACGGGGACCGTCGCACCAACAGGCCGGAGGACGTTTTTATTCACCGGATCCGGTCAGAAAATGGGCGCGCCCCCCGGAGGAGGCGCGCCCAGTCGGTCAAGGATTGAGTGACGTGCCTTCGTCACGGATGGGTAAACGTGTGGGAGGGGGAGATTATTCCGGCGGGGGGTGTGACTTTGTGGGGGCGTCAGACCCCCACCTATCCTCCCCCGCTGGGCGGGGGAGGGACTGCCGCCACTCTCCCGCACAAGCACTTATCCCCTCCCCCGCCCAGCGGGGGAGGATTAGGGTGGGGGTCGAACGCGGCCAAAAAACACCAAATCTCACCGCTCGACGAACGCCTTTTCGATCACAAACCCGCCGGGCTCGCCGTTGGTGCCCATGACGAAGCCGCGCTTCTCCATCATCGCGGTGGTCTCGGCCAGCATCGCCGGGCTGCCGCAGATCATCACGCGGTCCTTCTCGGCGTCCAGCTCCGGCAGGCCCAGATCGCTGTACAGCTTGCCGGTCTCCATCAGCGTGGTCAGGCGGCCCTGGTTGCGGAAGGGCTCGCGCGTCACGGTCGGGTAATACAGCAGCTTTTCCTTCACCTGCTCGCCGAAGAACTCGTTCTCCGGCAGGCTATGGTGGATCAGGTCGTCATAGGCCAGCTCCGCCACGGTGCGGGTGCCGTGGGTCAGGATCACCCGGTCGAACTTCTCGTACATCTCCGGGTCCTTGATGATGCTGAGGAACGGCGCCAGACCGGTGCCGGTGCTCAGCAGATACAGGTTCCGCCCGGGAAGCAGGTTGTCGGTGATCAGCGTGCCGGTGGCCTTGCGGTTCACCAGCAGCGTGTCGCCTTCCTTCAGGTGCTGCAGGCGCGAGGTCAGCGGGCCGTCCTGCACCTTGATGCTGAAGAACTCCAGCGTCTCCTCGTAATGCGCGCTGACCAGGCTGTAGGCGCGCAGCAGGGGCCGGCCTTCGACCTCCAGCCCGATCATGGTGAACTGCCCCGGCAGGAAGCGGAAGGACGGATCGCGCGTGGTGGTGAAGCTGAACAGCGTGTCGGTCCAGTGGTGAACGGTCAGCACGCGCTCTTTGATCAGATTGCTCATGGGGGCGTTCCAAAACCTGTCGAGGCAAAGCTCGGTTGGCGGTGTTCAAGCCGCAATGTTCAAACCATCGTCCGGGACGCTGCGTTCAGGTGGCCGGTGCGTGAACACGCAAGCGGAGCTGCCGCGACGCAACGGTCGAAACCTATCAACAAACCCGGTCGAAGGCCACGGATTTATACCAGTCAAATGACGGGCTTTCCGGCAAACAACACAAACTCCGCCGTACAACATTGATCCCGGTCAATTGCCGCCTTATTCCGCGCTGGGCGGCGCGAACAGGTAGGGCGACAGCCCGCGCAGGTTCTCGTCGACGATAAGGCGATGATTCAACGGCGGAAACGCCCGTTGCGAACAGTCGAGCCGCGGACAGAGCCGGCAGTTCACCCCGATCGGCGTCGCCGCACTGGTGTTGGACAGGTCGAACCCGTCCGCATAGGTGACCTGAGCCGCATGCTGGACGTCGCAGCCGAGAGCGACGGCGAATTGCTGCGGCGGGCTGCGGTGGCCGCCGCCGGCCTTCACCACCGTGCGGGCGATGGAGAAATAGGCGGTGCCGTCCGGCATCTCCGCCATCTGGCTGTGAATCTTGCCGGGCGTGCGGAAGGCGTCGTAGACGACCCAGCGCGGGCAGCCGCCGCCGAAACGGGCGAAATGGAAGCCGGCCCCGGAAAAGCGCTTGGACACGTTGCCGGCGCTATCCACCCGCATGAAGAAGAAGGGCACGCCCTTGGCTCCCGACCGGTGCAGGGTGGTCAGGCGATGGCAGACCTGTTCGAAGGACGCGTCGAAGCGCCGGCGCAGGATCTCGATGTCATAGCGGACCTGGGTCGCCGCCTCGTGGAAGCGGGCGTAGGGCATCAGCACCGCCGCGGCGAAATAGTTGGCCAGCCCGATGCGGGCCAGCCGCCGCGCCTCGTCGCCGGACAGGTTGGCGGCGTCGACGATGCCGTTCAGCAGGTCGCGGTGGCGCAGCAGGGCGATCTGGCAGGCCAGCTGGAAGGTGCGTCCCGACGGCGCCAGCATCTCCGACAGCAGGATGCGCCGGCTGTGACGGTCGAAGCGGCGCACGGCATAGCCCATCACCTCCGACGGCAGCAGGCGGACACGCACGCTGTGCTGGGTGTTCAGCCAGTCGACCAGCCCGCGGTAGAGGTCGCCGCGCTCCAGCTTGCCGTCCTGCCACAGGCCTTCGGCCGCCGCCTCCAGGTCGGGGAAATGGTTGGAATGGGTCTGGAACAGGTCGCGCACCTCGTCCTGCGGGAAGCCGGCGCTCTGCACCAGATGCAGCTTCTCGCGGTCGGCCACCCGCTCCGCCAGCGCCTGCAGGTCGTCGCGCGCGCCGCGGAAGCCACGGTAGAGCGCCACCACCGCCTGCCCCAGAGTCGGGGCCACCGCCGCCAGTTCGCGGAAATCCTGGTTCTTGATGTCGGAGCCGTCGAACAGCGGATCGGAGAACACCTCGCGCAGCCCCGCCACCAGCCGGCTTTCCTCGTCCTCGGCGAAGGCCTGCAGGTCGACGCCGAACTGGTGACCCAGCTTCAGCAGCAGCGGCACCGTGACCGGGCGCTGGTTGTGCTCGATCAGGTTCAGATAGCTGGGGGAGATGCCCAGTTGCTCCGCCATCTGGGCCTGGGTCAGGCCGTGGTCGCGGCGCAG
Organism: Pseudomonadota bacterium; assembly: GCA_023423695.1. Taxonomy (GTDB): domain Bacteria; phylum Pseudomonadota; class Alphaproteobacteria; order Azospirillales; family Azospirillaceae; genus Azospirillum. The sequence continues at coordinate 10,823 of JAFAFA010000036.1, forward strand.
GCGGCGGACCTTCGGACCCAGCATCGCCTTCTTTTCCATGGTCGCCACGACAGGCCCTCCGACGGCTCTCTGACTTTACAAGATTTACGGATTTACAGGATTGTGAAAACGGCAGTTTACAAACGGACCTTTTTACAAACAAGGGCTTATTGCAACGCACTCAAGGCAGGTTTAACTCTTGATCCACGGCCGCGCTGTAAAGCGCAAGCGGCCCCGAAGACGGAAAGGTGCAGTTGACTACGGCGGGAGGAAACGCCGCTGCACATCAGCCGCAGGGACCGACAAAAGGCCCGCCCCGAGACCCAAGTTCCGCCCCGATCAACCGGGCGTACCGGACATAAGGAACCTGACCCATGTCGCTCGATGAAAAGACCAAGGCCGCCATCCACGCCGCCCGTTACGAGGGCATCCGCCGCGACTATACCATGGACGACGTCAAGCGTCTGAGCGGCTCGGTCAAGATCGAGTACACGCTGGCCGAGCTGGGCGCGCGCCGCATGTGGGAACTGCTGCACACCGAGCCGTACATCAACACGCTGGGCGCGCTGACCGGCAACCAGGCGATGCAGGCGGTCAAGGCCGGCCTGAAGGCCATCTACCTGTCGGGCTGGCAGGTCGCCGGCGACGCCAACACGGCCGGCCAGATGTACCCGGACCAGAGCCTGTATCCGGTCAACTCGGTCCCGGCGGTGGTCGAGCGCATCAACAACGCCTTCAAGCGCGCCGACGAGATCCAGACCTCCGAGGGCAAGGGCGACACCTACTGGTTCGCGCCGATCATCGCGGATGCCGAGGCCGGCTTCGGCGGCCCGCTGAACGCCTTCGAGCTGATGAAGTCGATGATCAAGGCCGGCGCCGCCGGCGTGCACTGGGAGGACCAGCTGGCGTCCGAGAAGAAGTGCGGCCATCTCGGCGGCAAGGTTCTGATCCCGACGCAGCAGCACATCCGCACGCTGAACGCCGCCCGTCTGGCCGCCGACGTCTGCGGCACCTCGACCCTGGTGATCGCCCGCACCGACGCGGAGTCGGCGCAGCTCATCACCTCGGACATCGACGAGCGCGACCATCCCTTCATCGATTTCGACAGCGGCCGCACCACCGAGGGCTTCTTCCGCCTGAAGAAGGGCATGGGCGTCGATCACTGCATCGCCCGCGGCCTGTCCTACGCGCCGTATTCGGACCTGATGTGGTGGGAAACCTCCAAGCCGAACCTGGACGAGGCGCGCCGCTTCGCCGAGGCCGTGCACAAGCAGTTCCCGGGCAAGATGCTGGCCTACAACTGCTCGCCGTCCTTCAACTGGAAGGCCAACCTGGACGACGCCACCATCGCCAAGTACCAGCGCGAGCTGGGCGCCATGGGCTACAAGTTCCAGTTCGTCACGCTGGCCGGCTTCCACAGCCTGAACTACTCGGCCTTCACCCTCGCCAAGGGTTACGCCGAGCGCGGCATGGCCGCCTACTCCGAACTGCAGCAGGCCGAGTTCGCGGCCGAGAAGGACGGTTACACCGCCACCAAGCACCAGCGCGAAGTCGGCACCGGCTACTTCGACGCGGTCGCCACGGCGATCTCCGGCGGCACCTCCTCGACCACCGCGTACAAGGACTCCACCGAGGCTGACCAGTTCCATTGATCGCAGGTTCCGATCATCGGGATTGGTCCGTGATCCGGTGTGCGAGCCGGATCTTTTCGAACGGCTGATGCTTTGACTTGCCGACGGCCGGGGGCCTTCCCCCCGGCCGCTTTTTTTGTGCCCGGACGGTTTTGAAGCGGTTCATTCGGGATAAGCCGTCGGTAAAGCCACGCCCCCATGGTATGGCAGACCTGCGCCGTATCAACCGGTGGTACGGCCCGGCTAGGCCGAAAGTCTTGAACAGGGCTGGAAAATAGCGCCAAATCCCTTGTCGGAGCGCGGATCCGTGAGAGCACCGCCTTGGGTGCGGCGCGGAATCCGTTGTTGACTTGGCACCGCATCGGGACCAATTAAGTCCGCATGCTGAAAACAAACCGATCCGGGACGTAAAGGTCCCACACGCCGGCACCCCGAGCTCGGGCCACCGGCGGGCGGAACTGGCCGCCGCGCATTCCCTTGCGCGGCGATGACCGTTTCCCGACCGCCTTCCCGCTCCGGCGGGACCCCGGCGGGTTCTCCCCTGGCCGCCGTGCCATCGGAGATGCTCCGGCGTTTTTGGTGAAACGATGAAAGGACAAGACAGTATGGATCAATCGCTCGCAGGAAAGTCCATCGCCATCCTCGTCTCCAACGGCTTCGAAGAAGCGGAGATGACCGAGCCGCAACGCGCCCTGATCAAGACCGGCGCCACGCTGCGTACCATCTCGACCGAGACGGGTCTGGTCAACGGCTGGCACGGCAAGTCCTGGGGCCATTACTTCCCGGTGGACAAGCATCTGAGCGAGGCGCTGGGCGCCGACTTCGACATGCTGCTGCTGCCGGGCGGTGAGCGCAGCGTGGCGAAGCTGCAGCAGTCGGCCCACACCCGCCGCATCGTCGGCCATTTCCTGGATGCCGGCAAGCCGATCGCCGCCATCGACCAGGGCATTCAGCTGCTCGCCATCCCCGGCAAGCTGCGCGGTCGCCTGCTGGCCGCTCCGGAAGCCTACCGCGCCGACCTGACCGCCGCCGGCGGCCGGATCAGCGACGAGGCTCTGGTCGTCGACGACATCACGGTCTCGGCGCTGGGCCAGGATCAGCTGAACGAGTTCGTCGAAGCCGTGGTGAAGCTGTTCACCGAGCTGGGATCCGTTCGCAAGGCCGCCTGATCTCCATCCTCAGCCGGTCACGAAACGGCCGCCGCACCATCCGGGTGCGGCGGCCGTTTCGTTTTCGGGCCGGTTCTTTCCCGGACTGTGACCATTGCCTGCCCCCGGCAATCTCCGACCAATCCGCTCACCTTCCGCGTTGATAATTTTAAACGTTCGGATTAGTAAGGTTGAGGGTCGAACAATACCTTCGGGCGGGATGATGTCCTGCCGGGTGGCTTGGTGGGGTGCAGGCAAAATGGCTAAAATTCGTGCATTCGGGCGCCTCACCATCCGCGCCAAAATCATCGTCGCCGTGCTGGGCACCGTGGTGATGGCCGGCGCCTTCGGTCTGTTCACGCTCAGCCGGCTGGAAATCCTAAACAATGCTGCGGAAACCATGCGCAGCCGGTCGCTGCCGGCGACCCAGCTGGCCGGTCAACTGACCTCCGCCGCCCAGAGTCATCGCATCGCCGAAGCCGCCTATGCGCTCGCCACCAACGAGATGCAGGTGAACCAGGCGGAAAAGGGATGGGCCGACGCGGTGGCCGAGGTCACGGCCCGCCGTCAGGCCGCCGGTGCCCGCTTCACCGCCGGGGAAGGGGCGGCGCGGCTGACGGCGTTCGACGAAGCCTGGACCGCCTATGCCGCCGCCGCCGACCGGGTGCGCGGACAGGCCCGCGACGGCAATGCCCAATCCGCCGTCAGCGTCTTCAAGCGCCCCAGCGCCGTCGCCTTCGCCCGCGTGCAGGAGGCATTGGACGCGCTGGTCGACGGCACCATGGCCGATGCCGGCGCCGTCGCCGACCAGGGGGCGGCGGTCTACCGCAGCGCCCACGGCATGGTGCTGGGCGGGGTGACGCTCTGCACCCTGCTGGCGCTGGGATTCGGCGTCGTGCTGGTGCGCGGCATCTCCCGCCCGATCCTCGACGTGGCGAGCGCGCTGGAGCGGCTGGCCGCCCGCGACTTCTCCGCCAGTTTCGAGGAAGGCCGCCGCGACGAGATCGGCCGCATGGCGACCGCCGCCCGCGTCTTCCGGGACACCATGCTCGACACCGAACGCCTGCAGCAGGAGCAGGAGCGGCTGAAGACCGCCGCCGCCGAGGAGCGCCGCCGCGAACTGCGCACTCTCGCCGACGGCTTCGAGGCGACGGTCAAGCGGCTGGTCGAAGCGCTGTCGGCCTCCACCGCCGAGATGGCCGCCGCCTCCACCGCGATGGCGGAGGGTGCGGCGGAGACCGCGCGCCATTCCGACGCCGTGTCGTCCGCCGCCGGCCGCGCCTCGGCCAATGTCGACAGCGTCGCCGCCGCCACCGCCGAGCTGTCGGCCAGCTTCGCCGGCATCGCCAGTCTGGTCGCCGATTCCGCCGGCATCGCCGCTGATGCCACCCGCGACGCCGAACGCAGCACCGCGGTGATGGGCAGCCTCGCCGAAGCGGCGGAGGAGATCGGCAAGGTGGTGGACATGATTTCCGGCATCGCCGGCCAGACCAACCTGCTGGCGCTGAACGCCACCATCGAAGCGGCCCGCGCCGGGGAAGCCGGCAAGGGCTTTGCCGTCGTCGCCAGCGAGGTCAAGCAGCTCGCCGGCCAGACGGCGAAGGCCACCGCCGAGATCCAGGCGCGCATCGCCGAGATCCAGACCGCGTCCGGCACCGCGGTCGACACCATCGGCGCCGTCACCCGCACCATCACCCGCATCAACGAGATCGCCGCCGAGGTCGCCGCCGCGGTGGAGCAGCAGTCCGCCGCCGTGGGCGAGATCGCCGCCAACATCCAGGACGCCGCCGACGGCACCCGCACCGTCTCCGACAACATCGCCGCCGTCACCGCCGCCGCAGCATCCGCCGAACAGGCCAGCGGTGTGATGGTGCGCTCGGTGGATACGGTGACGGACGACGCCGGGCGGATGCGGCAGGAGGTGGATGGCTTCCTGGGAGCGTTGCGGGCGTCGTAGGAGGCTAGCCTTGTCCCCTCCCCATCCCTCCCCGGCCTTTGGCGGGAGAGGGGGCAGGAGCTTTGCAGGAGTGCAGCGGAGTTCCCTCTCCCGCAGAGCGGGGGAGGGTCAGGGAGGGGGCAAACGCCTCAGAACTACGCCTGCTTGGCGTCGATGATCCCCCGACGGACCGCCCGCGTCTTGGTGAAGTGGTCCTGCAACTGCTCTCCCTCGCCCCAACGGATGGCACGCTGCAGCGCCGTCAAATCCTCCGTGAAGCGCTGGAGAATTTCCAGCACCGCCTCGCGGTTGTTCAGGAACACGTCGCGCCACATCACCGGATCGCTGGCGGCGATGCGGGTGAAGTCGCGGAAGCCGCCGGCGGAGAACTTGATGACCTCGGACTTGGTGTCCTCCTCCAGGTCGGACGCGGTGCCGACGATGGTGTAGGCGATCAGGTGCGGCAGGTGCGAGGTGATGGCCAGCACGCGGTCGTGGTGGCTCGCCTCCATGACCTCCACGGTGGAGCCGACGCGGCGCCACATCTCCGTCACCCGCGCCAGCGCATGGCGGTCGGCGCCGGTCGCCGGGGTCAGGATGCACCAGCGGCCCTGGAACAGGGTGGCGAAGCCGGCCTCGGGACCGGAATGCTCGGTGCCCGCCACCGGATGGCCGGGGATCAGGTGGACGCCGTCGGGCAGATGCGGCCCGATGTCGCGCAGAGTCGCCTGCTTGACCGAGCCGACGTCGGTGACGATGGTGCCGCGTTTCAGCAGCGGCCCGATGGCCTCGCCCACCGTGGCGAAGCTGCCGACCGGGGTGGCCAGCACCACCAGATCGGCGCCGGCCAGCGCGGCCGCCAGGTCGGTGGTGGCCTCCGCCACGATGCCCAGTTCCAGCGCCTTGGCGCAGGCCTCGGCACTGCGGTCGGCGCAGACCACCTGCCGCGCGACCCCATATTCCGCCAGCGCCCGCGCCAGGGAGGAGCCGATCAGACCGATGCCGACGATGGCGACACGGTCGAACAGGGGACCAGAGGCGGAAGCGGTATCGGTGGTGACCATGACGCGGGGTGTCCCGAAAAAGGCGTGGACGGCAGGGTAGGCAAGGGAAAAACCGTCCCGTTTAAACCACCTCAGGCCCGTCGGACCAAGCGATACTTTGATCCGACACTAGGATCATGGCCCCCTCAAGCGTCCTTCCGCGTCATCTCCGCCCGGAGCGCTTCGGCCAGGCGCTGGAAGGTTTCCTTCCGGCCGGAGGTGCGGCGCCAGGCCAGCGCGATGCGGCGGCCGGGGCGGTCGCCGGCCAGCGGGCGCACCGCCAGATCGAGCCCGCGCAGGATGCCCGAATCGACCGCCATCTGCGGCAGCAGCGTCACCCCCAGCCCGTTCGCCACCATCTGCACCAGCGTGTGCAGGCTGGTGCCCTGGAAGGCGGCGTTGTGCGGCGTGGCATCCAGCGCGCAGGCGGCGATGGCGTGGTCGCGCAGGCAGTGCCCGTCCTCCAGCAGCAGCAGATCCTCCGACGGAACCGTGACGGGCTGCGCCGGGTCGGTTCCGCTCAGCCGGTGGCCGGTGGGGCAGACGAAGGAGAAGCGGTCCTCCGCGATGTCCTCGGTCTCCAGGTCGCCCATCGGATAGGGCAAGGCCAGCAGCGCGGCGTCCAGCTTGCCGGCGTTCAGCTGGCCGAGCAGGCGGGCGGTCTGGTCCTCGCGCAGGTACAGGCGCAGGCGCGGGAAGGTCTCGCGCAACGCCGGCATCACGCGGGGGATCAGGAAGGGACCGATGGTCGGGATCACCCCCAGATGCAGGGCGCCCGACATCGGGTCGGCGGCCGACCGGGTGATGTCCACCAGCTCCTCCGCCCCCTTCAGCAGCTGGCGCGCCCGTTCCGCGATCTCGCGGCCGAGGGGGGTCGGCAGCACCGAACGGCGCGTGCGCTCCACCAGCGTGGCGCCCAGCAGGTCTTCCAGTTCCTGCAGGCCGGCGCTGAGCGTGGATTGGCTGACGAGACAAGCCTCCGCCGCCTGCCCGAAATGGCAGCGGTCGACGACGGCGACGAGATAGCGGAGCTGGCGCAGGGTGGGGAGTGGCTTCATGCCGGAATATGTAATCGGATTTATCGATCAGTTCAATTGGTATTTTCTACTTCTCTTGATCACAGATTTCCCGTATTCCTCCTCGGGTCAACGGGACACGGAACGACGCCGCGTCCCCGGCCACACGGCAGGCCCCCTTGTTCGACCCGGTGCGCAGCACTAAGTCGGGCATGTCACGGCCACCGGCCGGGGATCGAGGCGACAACCAAATCATCGCATCCATCGGAGAACACAAATGTCCTTGATCAACAGCGAGATTAAGCCCTTCAAGGCGACCGCGTACAAGAACGGCAAGTTCATCGACGTGACCGACGCCGACCTGAAGGGCAAGTGGTCGGTCGTGTTCTTCTATCCGGCCGACTTCACCTTCGTCTGCCCGACGGAGCTGGAAGACCTGGCCGACAACTACGCCGAATTCCAGAAGCTGGGCGTCGAGATCTTCAGCGTCTCGACCGACACCCACTTCTGCCACAAGGCTTGGCACGACACCTCGCCGGCCATCGGCAAGATCGGCTACACCATGATCGGTGACCCGACGCTGGCCATCAGCCGCAACTTCGAGGTCCTGATCGAGGAAGTCGGCCTGGCCGACCGCGGCACCTTCGTCGTCGATCCGGACGGCAAGATCCAGATCGTCGAGATCACCGCCGGCGGCGTCGGCCGCGACGCCAAGGAGCTGCTGCGCAAGGTCAAGGCCGCCCAGTACGTCGCCGCCCACCCGGGCGAGGTCTGCCCGGCCAAGTGGCAGGAAGGCGAGAAGACCCTCGCTCCGTCGCTCGACCTCGTCGGCAAGATCTAAGGTTTCCCCGTAAGGAAACTTTCGGATCGGGGGGCCGGTTCCGGCCGGCCCCCACCCCGCCGCCACGGCGGGTGTTGATTCCAGTACCCTTGCCGGTCGGAAAGGCCGCAGGGCGGTTTCCACGGGCCGGCCTCGACGCCTCCCGTGACAGGGTTCGTCATCGGTTTCCCCATCCCCGCGAAGGCGGGCACCCAGACGCCGCGCATTTTGTCGCAGTCCTTTCAAAGTCTGGATCCCCACCTGCGCGGGGAGGACGATGACGTTTCGCACTCTTCACTGTTTCAAAACCGGACCACTCGCCGGAACCGATACGCCCACCCGACTCGATCTCCCGATTCGGGCCATCCAATTCTCCGCCCGGACCGCCGCCACCACGTGCAGGCGATCCGCCCCGGACACGAGACGTTGGGAAAGAGAGCCATGCTGGACGCCAATCTGAAGACGCAGTTGAAGGCTTACCTGGAGCGCATCACCCATCCGATCACCCTGGTCGCGTCGCTGGACAGCGGGGCGAAGTCGCAGGAGATGCTGGGCCTGCTGGAAGACATCGCCTCGCTGTCCGACAAGATCACGCTGGACCGCAACGGCGCCGACGCCCGCCGGCCCTCCTTCGCGATCAACCGCGACGGCAGCGACATCGGCGTCACCTTCGCCGGCCTGCCGATGGGGCACGAGTTCAACTCGCTGGTGCTGGCGCTGCTGCAGGTCGGCGGCCACCCGTCCAAGGAATCCGAGGAGCTGCTGGAGCAAATCCGCAATCTCGACGGTGATTTCCGCTTCGAGACCTATTTCTCGCTGTCCTGCCAGAACTGCCCGGACGTGGTCCAGGCCCTTAACCTGATGAGCGCGCTGAACCCGCGGATCAAGCATGTCGCCATCGACGGCGCGCTGTTCCAGCAGGAGGTCGAGCAGCGTCAGGTGATGGCCGTCCCCACCGTCTTCCTGAACGGCGAGCCCTTCGCCCAGGGCCGCATGGACGTGGCGCAGATCGTTGCCAAGCTCGACACTGGCGCCGTCGCCCGCGCCGCCGAGAAGATCAAGGCCAAGGCCCCCTTCGAGGTTCTGGTGATCGGCGGCGGCCCCGCCGGCGCCGCGGCCGCCATCTATGCCGCCCGCAAGGGCATCCGCACCGGCGTCGCGGCCGAGCGGTTCGGCGGTCAGGTGCTCGACACCATGGCGATCGAGAACTTCATCTCGGTCTCCCACACCGAGGGGCCGAAGCTGGCCGCGGCGCTGGAACAGCACGTCAAGGACTATGAGGTCGACGTGATGAACCTGCAGACCGCCACCGCCCTGGTGCCGGCCGCGCAGGAAGGCGGGCTGATCGAGGTGAAGCTGGCCAGCGGCGCCTCGCTGAAGTCCCGCACGGTGGTGCTGTCGACCGGCGCCCGCTGGCGCTCGATGAATGTCCCGGGCGAGGCGGAATACCGCAACAAGGGCGTTGCCTATTGCCCGCATTGCGACGGCCCGCTGTTCAAGGGCAAGCGCGTGGCGGTGATCGGCGGCGGCAACTCCGGCGTGGAGGCGGCGATCGACCTCGCTGGCATCGTCTCGCACGTCACGCTGATCGAGTTCGACAGCCAGCTGCGTGCCGACGCGGTTCTGCAGCGCAAGCTGCACAGCCTGCCCAACGTGACCGTTCTCCTCTCGGCCCAGACCACCGAGGTGCATGGCGACGGCAGCAAGGTCGTCGGCCTGTCCTACAAGGACCGCAACAGCGGCGAGTTGAAGCGGGTGGATCTGGAAGGCATCTTCGTGCAGATCGGTCTGGTGCCGAACACCGAATGGCTGAAGGGCACGCTGGCACTGAGCCCGCGCGGCGAAATCGAGGTGGACAACCGCGGCCAGACCTCCCTGCCGGGCGTGTTCGCCGCCGGCGACGCGACGACGGTGCCGTTCAAGCAGATCGTCATCGCCATGGGCGAAGGTGCGAAGGCCGCGCTGGCCGCCTTCGACCACCTGATCCGCACGGTGCCGGCCGAGGAAGCCGCGCGGGAGAGCGTCGCGGCGGAGTGAACGGGGTTATTGCGAAGCGTAGGCTTCGGGTGCCCCCTCCTAACCTCCCCCGCTCTCAGCGGACCTACGGTCCGCCTGTCGCGTCAGCACAAAGCATAGCTTTGTGCGAGAGCTGGGCGGGGGAGGGACTTCCGCCGAACGCCGACAAACGTCCAATCCCCTCCCCCGCCCAGCGGGGGAGGGTCAGGGTGGGGGTCTAACGTTGCAAGGATCCAACGCCCCTCACCCCTTCTTCACCGCGGCCTTCTCCGTGTCGACCGCCTCCAGAATCCGCTGCAACGCCTCGGTGCTCAGTGGAGAGTCCATCGTCAGGCTGTCCCCGAATTTGCGCAGCGCGCCGATGGCGCGTCGGCGGGCGATGAAGTCGTCGTCGCCCGGCTCGAACGGCTCGACCACCGGACCCTTGTAGTAGCTGCCGCGGAAGCCCCACTGGCGGCGCCCGTCGGCGCGCCATTCGCTGCCGTCGGACAGCACCATGCAGCGCCCTCCTTCGGTGTAGCGCTCCACCGTGGCGGTGGATTGCGGAATGGACTGGCCGCTGCGGATCGTCACGCGGTCGCCGACGCGGAAGCTGGCGGCAGTGAACATGCTGTCTCCCCAATTGGCGCTGGCCCTCTCAACCGGACCGGAGCGCCGCAAAAATTCCGAAGACGCTGTTTTCCACCAGTTGCTCCGGCAAATCCAGCCCTACAGAGCAAAACTCGCCACCACGGGCGCATGGTAGCTGACCGGCGAGGGCTCGTCGGCGTGATCGACCTCGTCGGTCAGATCCTCGTTGTGGATGGCGACCTCCTGCAGCCGCTCGGTCAACCGGGGCGAGGTCATCAGATGGTCCAGCAGCACCGGCGTGCCGGCATGCAGGACGGTGTAGCGCCGCTCGTCGGGGATCGCCTGCTCCAGCGGCTCCAGCACGCGGTTCGCCAGATCCGGGTTGCCGGTGAAGTCGGGGGCGGCGCGGATGATGCGGACGGCGGTCTGCTCCAGGTCGGCGTTGCAGTCGCCGGCAACCACGATCAGCGCGTCGGGATCGGCGTCGAACAGCCGGTCGACCGCCATGCGCGTCTCCAGCGCCTGCCCCGTCCGCTTGATCGAGGCCAGATAGAATCCCTCGGCCCAGCCGGACGCCGTCTTCCAGGTCTGGGCATCGGCCTTCTGCCCCGGCACCGGGGCGGCGATGGGCGCGCGCAGATGCAGGTCGAAGACATGCAGGATGCGCCCCTGCGGCATCTCCACCTCGGCATGCAGGACCGGCCGGTCCCAGCCGACCTCGGTCTCCGTGTCCGGCGCCGGGTCGGCGGTGGCGAGGCGCACGCGGGCCGGCGGCACCAGATGATGACGCAGCAGCCGCGCCGCCCTGATCGGCCAGCGGCTGACGATCACCGGGTTGTGACGGTCGGCCGGCGACTCGGCATCACCGGCGGTGACATGGTAATCGGCGTAGCGCGTGCCCTCCAGCAGGCGGGTGAGCGCACGCAAGGTCCGCGGCTCGCTCTTCACCGGGTGCTGGGCGTCGACCTCCTGCAGGCAGAGGATGTCGGCCTCCAGCCGCTCCAGCTGCGGGCGCAGGGTGGCGATCCGCGCTTCGAAGGGCGGCTCGTCGACATCGTCGTCCAGGTTTTCCAGGTTGAAGGTGGCGATCCGGAACAGCGTGTCGGCCATGAAGGGCTCCGCGGAAGGACGGCGGGTATCGGCAGCGCGCCGGTGGATCGGGGCGCTGCCGGTCGAGCTTATCAGAACAGCTCGACGTCGCCTTCGATCCGCGTCCGGCCCAGATGTTCCATGTAGGACGACTCGTTGCGGGCGATGTCGTGCAGGATTTCGCCGCCGATCAGCCGGCGCTGGCTGCGCCCGCTGGTGGGGAAGAAGCGCACGGCGCGCGGAGTGGCGCCGCCGACGTCCCAGCTGACGGTGGGGATGCCTTCCGTCGCCAGATACTCCATCACGAATTCGACGTTGCGCCGGCCGATGTTGGCGGTGCGCAGCGTGTTCAGGTTGACGTTGGCGCCGCCGAATACCTTGGCGCGCAGCCGGTCGCGCCGGCCGGTGACGGTCAGCAGCCGGTTGATCAGGTGCTCCATCGCCGTGGCGCCGTAGCGGGACGACAGCGACAGCGCGTCCATCCCGGCATCGGGCAGCAGGAAATGGTTCATGCCGCCGATCTCCGCCACCGGATCGTACAGGCAGGCGGCGACGCAGGAGCCCAGTGTGGTGGTGATGACGACGTTCGGGTCGTCGGTGACGACACAGCCGCCGACGACGATGTTGACGACCTCCGCCCCCAGCCGCTGGTCATGGTAGCGGTTGGCGGCGACGTCCTGCCGTTCCAGCCTGCGGCGCAGGACGCTGCGTGCGGTAGAGGTGCAGGAACTGGCTGTCATCATCGGTTCTGGCACTCTCGCTGCCGAATGGGAACTGATTTGGTTCGGATGGACGGGCATTGATCCGCCTGCGGCGGGTTTGTATCGGATCGACTTTGCCTTGCATTTTAACGGACACGTCATAGTCGGCCGTATGACCTATGTCAGTCAATAGGTTAAAACCCACCTCTCCAATAGTCCGGCCTGCAAGGCACGGGCGTCCGCGGCCCAGGCACGCGCGTCGGACGGGATGGCGGTCACCCGGCGGTCCAGCGCGGCGTCCATCGCCGCCCGGCGCCCGGCATCGGCGATGAACAGAACGAAGCCCAGACGCCGGCCGCTGGCCGCCGTCAGCAGCCCGGCCAAGCTTTTGACATAGGCCAGGGTCCCGGATTTGGCCCGGACACCGGGCGGCAGCGCCTTGCCGTCCTCCTCCCCCGGCAGCAGGTCCCACAACGCCGGCCCGCCGGCCCGCAGCAGCGCCGACATCTGCCGTGGCGTGGCACGCGACCCGGTGCCCAACCCCGAATGGTTGGCCAGCCGCAGCCCGCTCCACCCGGCTCCGTCCAGCGGTTGCCGCGCCAGCAGGCCCTGCAGCAGCGCCGCGGAGCGCGCGAGTGTCGCAATGGCCGGATCCTGCCGGCGCGCGGCGGACAGCCCGATCACCTCCGCCGACAGGTTGTTGGAATGGCGCAGAAGTCCGCGCACCAGTTCCGCCAGCGGCAGGCTGTCCAGGGTGGCGACCGGCACCGCCCGGGCCGGCGCCGGTCCCGGCAGGGGCGGCGGCAGGGCGATGCCGGCATCGGCGGCCAGCCGGCGGAACAGCGTGGCGGCGGCCAGTCCCGGCCGGGCCACCGGCACCCAGGCCGCCCCGGCCTCGCCCGCAGCCCCGCCCCTGGCCGGCGGCATCATGCGCCAGCGGTCGGCCCCATCCGGCAGCAGGGGGAAGCGGCCGCCCGCCGCCATCGGCAGGACGGTGACGCTGTCCAGCGGCAGCCGTCCGGCATCGGCGACGGTCAGCGCCTCCGGCCCGCTCCGGCCGCCACGCCCCCAGCTCAGCAGGGCACGGTTGTAGTTCAGCGACAGCGCCCCGGCGCCCGTGTTGTAGGGAGCGGCCCAAGGCTGGCCGGAATCGATCTCCGCCAGTTCGGGCAGCAGCGTGGCGTCGTAGAGGAAGCGCCCCTCCACCCGGCGCAGCCCGGCCGCCCGCGCCTGGTCGAGCAGGTTCAGCAGCCCCTCCGTCGCCAGGGCCGGGTCGCCGCCGCCCTGCAGGATCAGGTCGCCGCGCAGCACCCCGTCGGCAGGCAGTCGGGCAGAAACAGGGCCGCCGGAACCGGAGCTTCCGAGCAACCGGGTGGTGAACCGGTGGTCCGGTCCCAGCAGAGCCAGCGCCGCCGAGGCGGTCGGCAGTTTGGCCACCGAGGCCGGGATGAAGGGGGTGTCGGCCTCCCGCGCCTCCACCGCCCTGCCGCTTTCGGGGTCGAACAGGATATAGCCGACCGCGGTGCCTTCGGGGCCCCGCCCCTCGAAATCAACGGTTGCAGCATGGGAAGACCGCGCCACTGCGGGCAGAGCGAGGCTGCCGAGCAGGCCGAGGAACGGGCGGCGGCCCAGCGGCATCGCCAGGGGGCGGCGCTTCGAATCGGCGCGGTCGGAATCGGGAAGGACTGTCAAGGGTCGGGTCTTTCCGCTTCTGATGCAGGGTTTCATAAAGTATTTTGGGGAAAAATCGCTGGAAATCGCGAGCCGGGACGTAGCCGGGCAGCAGTCCGACAGGGGCAGGCCGAAGGGGGACGGTATGGCGATGTCCAAGCGGCGCGAGGCGCGCTTCGAGGTGGTGGTCGAACAGGGCGGCAAACCCAACATCGACGGCGTCTTCGACGACGAGAAGTCGGCGACGGAGCGTGCCAACTTCCTGCTGCGCCTCGCCAAGTTCCCGGTGGTGCGGGTGGTGAAGGTCACCGGCACCGGCCGGGAAGAGACGATCTTCCAGAAATCCTCCTCCGGCGGCGCCAAGCTGACCACCATCTCTCCGATCGAAGAGGCCAACCTCTGCACCAGTGTGCTGCAGGTCTTTTCCTTCGACAGCCGGATGACCCTGCTGCGGCTGCTGCGCGGTTATTGGGACGACCAGGGCGTCATTCCGTCGGAGCAGCTTCATCGCTACTATCCGTTGCGCTACTTCGAGCGGGAGGCACTGCTGTTCAACCCGGCGGTCAGCCGGCTCGCCGCCATCCAGGCGCCGATGCTGGGGCTGAAGCCGCATGAACGTTACGACCAGATCATCCGCCTGTTCAACGGGCTGAAGGAACTCGCCCAGGCGTCCGACACGCTGGCTCCTTTCGATCAGGCGCTGATGCGCGGCGGCATATCCGGTCTGCTGCTGGCCGCGGTCGACCGCCCCGTGGAAGAGCGCGACCGCATCGTCACCCACGCCTTCGGCACGCTGCTGGAGCCGCAGCGCGACTGGGGGGCCAAGCTGGCTGCGGTGCTGCGCCTGCACCGGGATGGCGACGGCGAGAACAGCCGGCTGGTGGACGAGTTCGCGGCGGAGATCGTCGATGGACGGGAGCCGATCCGCGCGCTGATCGGCTATGCGCCCGACCTGGGCTCCGCCATCCTGGCGCTGATGGCCGCCCTGCGCGGCGATCTGGACGACCGCCTGCCCCACACTGAACCGCTGCTGGCCCTGTCCGATGTTCTGGCGTCGGGCGCGGCGGAAGGCGCCTTTCCCCGGACGCGGGAAGCTCTGCTCAACCGCATCCGCGGCGGGCTGGACGGGTTGACACCGCTGACCCGCACCGGGCCGGCCAGCGACGCCCGCGCCTTCGGCGCCATCGTCGACGGAATGATCGCCTTCGACGGCTTCATGGGCGGTCCGGCCATGGCGGAATCGCTGACCCGCCGCGGCAAGACGGTGTGGGCGGCCGGCGGCAGCGACTTGCCCTTCGAGGAAACGATGATGCGGCTGGCCGGACGCTTCAACACCGCGGCCGGGCGGCTGGGCTACCTGCTGGACCTCGGCACCAGCGCCTACGGCCACCGCAAGATCAGCACCGTCATCCAGCATGTCGCCGACGAATTCGGCCGGGTGAAATCGGCCGCCGAACTCGCCGCCCCCGGCGCCTCGCTCCAGGAGGTGCGCGAGGGGCTGGGCCGCCGCCTGCGCGCCGCCGGCATCCCGCGGGCCCTGGCCGACGGGCTGATCGCCAAGATCGCCGCCATCCCCGACGAGCAGCGGATGTCGGTGACCGGCAGCGGCATCCTGGCCGGATCGCGCATCGCCCCTCCGATACCGGAGGTGACGGTCGATCTGCAGGCGCCGCCCGCGCCGCGCCTGACGCTGAGCTTCCAGGGCCGGACGGTCGCCCTGCCCGATGCCGGCGGCGACATCGTGATCGGCCGCGCCGCAGACTGCGGCATCGTGCTGGACCATGCCTCCGCCTCGCGCCGCCATGCGGTGGTGCGGCTGCGCGACGGCGCCTTCACGTTGGAGGATCTCAGCCGCAACGGCACCCGTCTGGTGCGCCAGAACGGCGAACAGCGCCTGCTGAAGCTGGGCGACGTGGTGCCGCTGTCCGGCCGGGGGGAGATCGTCATCGGCTCCCTCGACCTCGGCGAACATCCGGCGCGGATCGCCTGGGACGTGTCGGCGCGATAGCGTGGGCGCGTCAGCGGATCAGTCGCCCGCGCAGGCTTCGGCCAGCCGGGCGTCGGCGGCACGGCCGGTGGCGCGGTCGTCCAGCATCGCCACCGCCCACACCGCCAGACCGCCCAGCGCCAGCGCCGCACCGACCCAGCCGGTGGAGGTCCAGCCCCAGCCGGCGGCGATCGCCATGCCGCCCAGCCAGGGGCCGAGCGCGTTGGCGGCGTTGAAGGCGCTGTGGTTCAGCGCCGCGGCCAGCGTCTGCGCATCCTCCGCCACATCCATCAGCCGGGCCTGCAGCGGGGTGCCGAGCCCGCCGCCGCAGCCGATCATGAACACCACGACCGATACCAGCCAGACATTGCCGGCGGCGAAGGGATAGAGCGCCAGCGAGCCGGCGCTCCACAGCAGGATGACGGCGACGGTCGGCATCAGGGCGCGGTCGGCGGCCCAGGCGCTGACCAGTGTGCCGACGGTCATGCCGGCGCCGAACACCGCCAGCACCACCGGCACCGCCGACGGCGAGACCTGCGTCACCTCCATCAGGGTCGAGGCGACATAGGTGTAGACGGCGAACATGCCGCCGAAGCCGATGGCGCCGATGCCCAACGTCAGCCAGACCTGCCGCCGCTTCAGCGCGCCCAGCTCGCGCAACGGGCTGGCGTCCGGGTGCGGGCGGTCGTTGGGGGCGAAGATCCAGACCAGCAGCACGGTCAGCAGGGCCAGCAGCCCGACGACGCCGAAGCCCCAGCGCCAGCCCATCGCCTGCCCGATCCAGTTCGCCATCGGCACGCCGACGATGGTCGCCACCGTCAGCCCCAGCATGGTCCGCGACACCGCCTGCGCCCGGCGCTGCGGCGGCACCAGCGATGCCGCGACCAGGGCGGCCACGCCGAAATAGGCGCCGTGCGGCAGGCCGCTCAGGAAGCGGAAGACCAGCATCCAGCCATAGGAGGGCGAAAAGGCGCTCGCCACATTGGCGGCGGCGAAGACCGCCATCAGCCCGATCAGCAGGGTCCGCCGCGACAGCCGCGCCGCCAGCACCGCGATCACCGGCGCGCCCACCACCACGCCCAGCGCATAGGCGCTGATGACGTGACCGGCGGTCGGCTCGTCGACGCCGAGGCCCCGGGCGAAATAGGGTAGCAGGCTCATCGTCGCGAATTCGGTCGTTCCGATGGCGAAACCGCCCATGGCGAGCGCCAGAAGCACCAGCCGGGGATGGGCCGCCACCTGTGCCCCTGCACGCATGTCGCCGTGATGGCCGGCAGAAGCCATGGTCGTTTCTCCGCTGTCGCCGCTCGATGAAGGAATTCGGGAACCCGGCGCTCAGGGGACGGAAAACGACCGGGACAGGGGCAGGATATTTGCCGCACCCCCGCTGAGGCAATCCGCCGCAGGCCGCCAATTTCGCAGATGCGAGATGAGCGGCGGGCATGGCTCGAGGCGTGGGAGGAAGCCCTTCTCCCCCCTGGGGAGAGGGTCAGGGTGAGGGGGATGCGTGGCGAGGATTCCCGCAAAGGCACGCGGTGCATCCCCCTCACCCTCCCCACCCCTACGGCGCGGGGAGAGAGGGCATTCACGCGCCCCCCGGAAATCCTACAGCAAATCCTTGAACAGCGGCATCTCCGGCGCTTTCGGGGTCTTGCCCTGCTTGCGCGCTGCGGACTTCCGTTTCGGCTTGTCCTCGGCCTTGGCGGGCTGCTCCACCGGCAGTTCGGGTGCGGCCATCGGCATGGGCAGCTCGGCGGCGGGCTCCGGCGTTTCCTGCGGCGGAGCGGGCTCAGGCTCAGGCTCCGGCGCGGCGGCAGTCTCGGGCACCGCCACCGGTTCCACTTCCGCCACCGGTTCCGCAGGCTGTGCGATCTCTGGCGCCAGACCGGGCGCAAGCTCGGGTACGACTTCGGGCGCGGCCTCTGCCTCCGGTTTCGCGGCCTTCTTCCTGGACGGGCGGCGCGGCGCGACGCCGACGCCTTCCTTGGCGCGCTGCTTGCCCATGTCGCGGGCCTGGGCTTCCGGCGCCGCGGGATCCTCGGTCAGCCATTTGCGGCGCTTGATGACCTCGTTCACGCGGCCCTGGTTCACGCCCAGCTGGAAGGCGATCTCCTGCTGGGTCATGTTCGTGGTTTCGTGCAGATGCAGGATCTCGGCGGCCAGTTCCGGCGTCATCTTGCGCCCGGTCAGGCGCCGCGCCGGACGGATGGAGCGCTGGCTGCGGTCGCGCGCCCTCAGGGACTCCAGGATCTCCAGCGCCGCCGTGTTGCCCGCCGCCTTCAGCGCGTCCTCGAATTCCTTCAGCGTCGCCATAAGCTTTCCTCCCCCTGTCGCCGGCCCCTATTGCCGGCCCGTCCCCGCTGCAACCGGCAGGATCACAGATAGTTCGTCCCATGGCGACGGAAAAGCCGCAATGGACATTGGGATGAGCGCTGGGGGATCAAGCGCTGCTCAGACGGGAAAGCGCAGGTCGATGCGCGTGCCGGCGCCGTCGGCGGGGCCGTAGCTCAGTTGGCCGGACAGTTGGGCGGCCAGGCTCTGGATGATCTTCCAGCCGAGACTCGGCAGGCGCAGCACGTCCACCCCCTCCGGCAGGCCGACGCCATCGTCGGTCACCCTCAGGTGCAGATGGCCGGGCTGCTCCGGCACGGCATGCAGTTCGATGGCGACGATCCCGCCGTCGCGGCCGACGAAGGCATGCTTCAGGGCGTTGGTCAACGCCTCCACGATCAGCATGGCCAGGGCCAGCAGCCGTTCGGGCGACTGCGGCGCCGCTCCGACCGAGACGCGGCAGGTGACGTCGAGGGTGCCGGCGGCCTCCAGCATATCCTGGCACAGCGCTTCGATGTGGCGGCCGAAATCGTCGCCGGAGCGGGGATCGTGCAGGCGCCGGTGCACCCGCGCCATGGTGTCGAGCCGCCGCCCCGCCTCCTCCAGCGCCGCCATCGCCCCTTCCGGCGACCGGCCGACCGACCGCCTCTGCAGGTCGAGGACCGAGGAGACGAACTGCATGTTGTTGGCGACCCGGTGCTGAAGCTCGTGGAACATGGTGGTCTGCGCCTCCAGCAGCGAGGCGGTGCGGCGTCGCTCCTCGCGCAGCCGCGCCAGCGTCACCTGCATGCCGTGGATCAGCGCGATGTCCACGGTGACGATCACCGCATAGAAGGCCAGCGCCAGCCCGCTGGAGCCATCCAGCGCGAAGGTCTCGTAAGGCGGAATGAAGAAGTACCAGGCGGCCAGCCCGGAGAGCACCGCCGTCACCACCCCCGGTCCCAGCCCGACGAGGAAGGTGGTGAGGATCACCGCGGGGAAGAAGGTCAGATAGGGGAAGCCGGAGGGCAGGACCTCGTCGACGGCCCAGCGCAGCAGCAGGGCGACGGCGAAGGTCAGCAGCCCCGCGCCATAACGCAGGGCGGGACCGCGCCGCAGCAGCGAAAAGCGTGCCATACGCTGCCAGACCGTCCGATCCAAACCCATCGACATCCCGTTCCCGCAATCGCCAGCGCTACCATATCACCGGCACCCGGCGCTTGTAGGGTCCGACTTCCCATGATGCACGGAAATTCAACGCGCGGGCTCGTGACCAGTATCGGGTGAGGCCCGCCCACCGGCTTCGCCGTGGAAGAGGCGATTTGTCCAAAGCTGTTCACATCTCCGCCACATCCGTTCAAGACCGCGGGGCACTTTGTTCAATCCGCTGAGCGATTGTCGGTCTCGCGCGGCGGCCGGGGACCATTCCCCGCCCCGGCGTCCCTAGAATGAACAAGGCTGAAGGAGCCACGCCCCGTGAAGACCCGTCTGAGCGCGCTCGCCATCGCGGCCACCCTGTCCGTCTCCGCTCTCGCCCTGTCCGGCACCGCCCAGGCCGGCGCCACCTTCGACGGCGTGAAGCAGAAGGGCTACGTCCAGTGCGGCGTCAATCTGGGCCTCTACGGCTTCTCGGCGCCGGACGACAAGGGCAAGTGGTCGGGCCTGGACGTCGACGTCTGCCGCGCCGTCGCCGCCGCCATGTTCGGCGATGCCGAAAAGGTGAAGTACACGCCGTTGTCGGCGCAGCAGCGCCTGCCGGCCCTGCAGTCCGGCGAGATCGACATCCTCGCCCGCAACACCACCCGCACCCTGACCCGCGACACCGCCAACGGCCTGAACTTCGCGCCGACCAACTACTATGACGGCCAGGGCTTCATGGTGTCGGCCAAGCTGGGGCTGAAGAGCGCCAAGCAGCTGAACGGCGCCACCGTCTGCGTCCTGCCGGGCACCACGACCGAGCAGAACGTCGCCGACTTCTTCCGCGCCAACAAGATGACCTTCAAGCCGGTCGTCATCGAGAAGAACGAGGAGCTGCACAAGGCCTTCTTCAGCGGCCGTTGCGACGCCCTGACCTCCGACGCCTCGCAGTTGGCCGCCATCCGTGCCGCCGAGACGCCGAACCCCAACGACTACGTCATCCTGCCGGAGTTGATCTCCAAGGAGCCGCTGTCCCCGGCCATCCGCCAGGGCGACGAGGAGTGGGCGAACCTGGTGACCTGGGCCTTCTACGCCATGGTCCAGGCCGAGGAGAAGGGCATCACGTCGGAAACCGTCGACAGCGCCATGACCTCCCCCGATCCGGACGTGAAGCGTCTGCTGGGCGTCACCGCCGGCAACGGCAAGGCGCTGGGCGTCGAGGAGAACTGGGCCTTCAACATCATCAAGCAGGTCGGCAACTACGCCCAGAGCTATGAGCGCAACGTCGGCGCCGGTTCCAAGCTGAAGATGCCGCGCGGCCAGAACGCGCTCTACACCGACGGCGGCATGATGTACGCCCCGCCGCTGAAGTAAGGCCGCGCATTGCCCCCTCCCCGACCCTCCCACCGAAGGTGGGGGAGGGTTAGGGAGGGGGCACCCGCAATGTCATGTCGCCTTCTCCCCCGCACGGAGCATCACCATGTCCAACCTGATCCAGGCGCTGAACTCCGCGCGCGTGCGGGGGTGGCTGTACCAGGGGATCTTCCTGGCCGGCGCCCTCGCCGTCGCCGGGTATCTCGTCTCCAACACCCTGACCAATCTCGCCAACCGCGGCGTCGCCACCGGCTTCGGCTTCCTCGAGCGCGAAGCCGGATTCGAGATCGGCGAGAGCCTGATGAGCTACGCCGCGTCGGACACCTATCTGCGCGCGCTGGTCGTCGGCCTGCTGAACACGCTGTCGGTGTCGGCCGCCGCCGTGGTGCTGGCGACCGTGCTGGGCGTCGCCGTCGGCGTGGCGCGGCTGTCGTCGAACTGGATGGTCGGCCGCTTCGCCGCCGTCTTCGTGGAGACGGTGCGCAACGTGCCGCTGCTGCTGCAGCTGGTGGTCTGGTACACCATCATGAACCGGCTGCCGAGCCCGCGCGAGGCGCTGGAGGTGGTTCCCCACGTCTTCCTCAGCAACCGCGGCATGAAGTTCCCGGTGCTGGTCGAGCATCCCGGCCACGGCTGGGCCTTCCTGGCCCTGCTGGCGGGAATCGCCGCCGCCATCGCCATCGTCCGCTACGGCCGCCGCCGCCGCGAGGCGACCGGCAAGCCCTTCCCCACCCTGCCGGCGGCCATCGCCGCGGTGGTGCTGCCGCCGGTCGCGGCGTTCGTCGCCACCGGCGCGCCGCTGGCCTTGGACGTTCCGGCGCTGGCCGGCTTCAACTTCGAGGGCGGCGGGTCGATCACCCCGGAATTCACCGCGCTGCTGATCGGCCTGTCGGTCTACACCGCCGGCTTCATCGCCGAGATCGTACGCTCCGGCATCCTCGCCGTGCCGCACGGACAGACCGAGGCCGGTCTGGCGCTGGGCCTGTCGCCGGTGCAGATCCTGCGCCTCGTCATCCTGCCGCAGGCGCTGCGGGTGATCGTGCCGCCGCTGACCAGCCAATACCTGAACCTGACCAAGAACAGCTCGCTGGCCGTCGCCATCGGCTATCCCGATCTGGTCAGCGTCACCAACACCTCGGCCAACCAGACCGGCCAGGTGGTGGAGGCGGTGGCGATGATGATGGCGGTCTATCTCGTCATCAGCCTGTGCATCGCCGGCTTCATGAACTGGTACAACCGCCGAGTGGCCCTGGTGACGCGATGAGCAAGGAAGTCCCGACCAACACCACCGCCTGGGCCGCCTCCTATGAGGAGGAGCCGTCGCAGGCCTCGGTCCCGCCGCAGCCCAACGGCACCACCGCGCTGAAGCCGCTCGGCTGGGCGCCGGTCAACTGGGCGAAGGCCAACCTGTTCAACACGCCCTTGAACACGGGCCTGACCGTCCTCTGCCTCGCCATCCTGTGGTTCACCGTGCCGCCTATGGTGAACTGGCTGCTGCTGAACGCGGTGTGGAGCGGGTCGTCGGAGGCCTGCCGCGAGGCGGCCGGCGCCTGCTGGTCGATCATCGCGGTCAAGCACCGGCTGATCTTCTTCGGCACCTATCCCTACGAGGAGCAGTGGCGCCCCTTCCTGGCCTGCGGCCTGTTCGTGGCGATGCTGGGCGTCAGCGGTGTTCGCGCCTTCTGGCGGCCCGCATTGGCCGTCGCCTGGGCGCTGGTTCTGGTCGGCATGGGCGTGCTGATGTGGGGCGGCGTCCTTGGCCTGACCTATGTCGCCAACGACCGCTGGGGCGGGCTGCCGATCACGCTGATGCTGTCGGTCTTCGCCATCGCTCTCGCCTTCCCGCTGTCGATTCTGCTGGCTCTCGGCCGCCAGTCCTCGCTGCCGGCCATCCGCACCTTCTGCATCGGCTTCATCGAGCTGATGCGCGGCGTGCCGCTGGTCAGCGTGCTGTTCATGGCGTCGGTGATGTTCCCGCTGTTCCTGCCGGAAGGCGTGACGGTGGACAAGCTGCTGCGGGCGCTGGCCGGCCTGACCCTGTTCACCGCGGCCTATCTGGCAGAAGCCGTGCGCGGCGGCCTGCAGGCGATCCCCAAGGGCCAGTACGAGGCGGCCGACGCCCTTGGCCTGTCCTACTGGCAGAAGACCCGGCTGATCGTCCTGCCGCAGGCCCTGCGCATCGTCATCCCGCCGATCGTCAACCAGTTCATCAGCTGCTTCAAGGACACCTCGCTGGTCACCATCGTCGGCCTGTACGACCTGCTGACCGCCGCCACCGTGGCGACGACCGACCCCGAATGGCGCCCCTACTTCGCCGAGGTCTACGTCTTCGCCGGCATGATCTTCTGGCTCTTCTGCTTCAGCATGTCCCGCTACAGCCAGTGGCTGGAGCGTCTGGCCAACCGCTACACCCGCCGCTGACCGGCCTTCTGGAGACCGACAAATGACCGAGAACGCCATCATCGAACTCCGTAAGGTCGGCAAGTGGTACAACAGCTACCACGCGCTGCGCGACGTCAGCCTCAGCATCGGCAAGGGCGAGAAGGTCGTCGTCTGCGGCCCCTCGGGCTCGGGCAAGTCGACGATGATCCGCTGCATCAACCGGCTCGAGGCGCACCAGACCGGCCACATCGTCGTCGACGGAATCGAGCTGACCGACGACGTGAAGGCGGTGGAGAAGATCCGCCGCAAGGTCGGCATGGTGTTCCAGAACTTCAACCTGTTCCCGCACCTGACCGTGCTGCAGAACCTGACGCTGGCCCCCATCTGGGTCCGCGGCATGGCGAAATCCGAGATCGAGGAGATCGCCATGATGTACCTGAAGCGGGTGCGCATCCCGGATCAGGCGCACAAGTTCCCCGGCCAGCTGTCCGGCGGCCAGCAGCAGCGCGTCGCCATCGCCCGCGCCCTGTGCATGCGCCCCGAGATCATGCTGTTCGACGAGCCGACCTCCGCCCTCGACCCCGAGATGGTCAAGGAGGTGCTGGACGTCATGACCGAGCTGGCGGGCGAGGGCATGACCATGGTCTGCGTCACCCACGAAATGGGCTTCGCCCGGCAGGTGGCGGACTCTATTGTCTTCATGGCCGAGGGCTCGATCATCGAGAGCGGGTCGCCGGCCGAATTCTTCGAGAACCCGAAAAGCGAGCGCACCCGCCAGTTCCTGGGCCAGATCCTGGAGCATTGAGGCGGACCCGCCGGCAAGGCGGGGCGAGGAAAAGGCGGACGAGACGGCCATGCCGGCGACCATTGCCATCACCGACGACGACGCGGTGACGCGCGAGACGCTGAAGTCCTACCTGACGGACGAGGGCTTCGACGTCCTGCTGGCCCGCAGCGCGGAGGAACTGAAGGACCTGCTGGCGGCCAGCGCGGTGGATGTCGTGCTGCTCGACATCCGGCTGCCGCGCCAGGACGGGCTGACCCTGACCCGCGAGCTTCGCGCGGTGTCGGAGATCGGCATCATCCTGGTCAGCAGCCGGGCGGAGAAGCTGGACCGCATCATCGGGCTGGAGATGGGGGCCGACGACTACATCGCGAAGCCCTTCGAGCCGCGTGAGATCCTGGCCCGTGTGCGGAACCTGCTGCGCCGGCTGAAGGCGCCGGGCGACCAGCGCGACGACCGCCAGCGCCGCTTCGCCGGCTGGACCCTGTGGCTGGACCGCATGCGCCTGACCGACCCGCAAGGCAACCCGGTGCGGCTGACCGGCGCGGAGTTCGAGCTGCTGTCGACCTTCGTCTGCAATCCCGGCCGGGTGATGAACCGCGACTATCTGCTGACGGCGACGACCCGGCGGAAGACGGACGCGACCGACCGCACCATCGACAGCCTGGTCCGCCGC
This sequence comes from Pseudomonadota bacterium, assembly GCA_023423695.1. Taxonomy (GTDB): domain Bacteria; phylum Pseudomonadota; class Alphaproteobacteria; order Azospirillales; family Azospirillaceae; genus Azospirillum. The sequence goes on from JAFAFA010000036.1 coordinate 35,093, forward strand.
CTGCGCCGCCTGATCGAGACCGATCCCGCCGACCCCCGGCTGATCGTGACCGTCCACGGCACCGGCTACCTGTTCGCCGGCGACGTCACGCAGGACGATCCCCTCTCCCCCCCGGGAAGAGGGTTGGGGTGAGGGGAGGCGCGGCGAGGAGCTTCAAGAACCGCGCACTCCCCGTTCACCACCGAATCCACCCCCTGCATTCCCTCACCCCGAGCAACTCCCCCGTCGCGACAGTCTCGCGGCGGCCACGCGCTCGGTAGCCTGGGCCACGGGACATGCGAAAGAAATCGTATCGTCCCGTGGCCCCACTTTCATGCTTTCCCCCAGGCAGCCGGCCCATTTCAACGTCACGCTGGCCGAGGACGCCGCGTCACTGCATAGTCCGCCCCGTCAAGCGGTGCGATAGGGCGGCGGCGGAACGGTTCGGGAGATGGACTTCACGATGGGGTTGGTCGGGATCCTCCGGCGCTTCGGTGCCGCGCTGCCGCTGGCGCTGGCCGCACTGCTGCCGTTGGCGGCGGTATCGCCGGCTCTCGCCGGCGACGGCGAGACGCTGGAGCGCATCCACGGCCGCGGCTTCCTGGTCTGCGGGCTGCGCAGCGGGGTCAGCGGGATTTCCTTCTCCGACCCGCAGGGGCATCTGGACGGCTTTCTGGTCGATGTCTGCCGCGTCTTCGCCGCGGCGACGCTGGGCAACGCCCAGGCGATCCGCGTCGTCCGCCTGCCGGAAAAGCCGCAGGAATTCCAGGCGGTGGAGAAGCACGACGTCGACATCGCGCTGACCACCACGACCTGGACCTTCAGCCGCGAGCTGTCGCACGACATCGAGTTCCTGATGCCGCTGCTGCATGACGGACAGGGCTTCGCCATCCACGGCGACGGCACCGCGCCGCCGCTCGACCGGCTGGGGCCGCGCACGGTCTGCGTCAAGACCGCGACCACCACCGTCCGCAACCTGGAAGACCATATCCGCAAGTCCGACCTGCCCTGGTCGATCCGCACCTTCCAGACGCTGGACGAGGCGCTGCAGGCCTTCCTCGCCCATGAATGCGACCTGCTGACCACCGACCGCACGGTTCTGGTCACCTCGCTTGCCGGCTACCGCAAGGCGGGGATGGCCATCCACATCTACCCCGACGTGATCTCGCGCGAGCCGCTGACCCCCTATGTCGCGCGGGGCGACCGCAACTGGTACGACATCGCCCGCTGGGTCCTCCACGCCATCGTGCTGGCTGACGCCAAGGGCGTCACCGCGGCCGACGTGCAGGCCGGCCGCATCCCCGACGATCCCGAACTGCACCGCATGCTGGGTCATGCCGGCACCGCCGCCCGCACGCTGGGCCTGCCCGACGACTGGGCCCTGCAGGTGCTGGCGCAGGTGGGAAACTACGGCGAGATCTTCGACCGCAACCTGGGCATCCCCTACGGCATGGACCGCGGGCAGAACAAGCCCTGGACCCAGGGCGGGCTGCTGTATGCGCCACCGTTCAGGTGACGTGCATTGCGCTTTCGTGCGCTCACAACACCCTTGACAGGGTAGGTTTCGACTAGATTACATATACGAATCGAGGAGTGAATTTTCGATTGTTCTATTATACCGAGCGCCGACTTGTCGGCATATCCGTGTCCAGACAGCACAACAAGGCATCATCATGCTTGAGGGATTCTCTCTGTATTCGGTTATCGATTATGCGACAAAAATATTCTCCTTTATAATGATCATAGGCGGTATCTATGTATTTTATTCTCCTCAGAATAAGCTGAACAGAATAGAGCGCTACTTTGCAGTAAAAATCCGAAACGCAATCCAAAACTCTATGAAAGAAAGAATAGAGAGGAGAATTTCTTCAATATTATCAGTAGTATCAAATGCATATTATGGGCCAAATGTCGTCATACACGAAACAAAGCCCATTACAGGGAAATCTCTTTATTTTAGTTTGATGATGACTTTTTTTATATATTTGCTATACCATCTTCAATGATTTTGTCGATTGTATTTTTATCAGCTTACATGGTGATAAAAGCGATTTTTCTTCTATTATATTTAAATACTTGCCACTACTTTTTTACGAATTTATGCAATCCGTACACCAGAGAAAACGCCGATGCAGATTTTTTCATATATCCGTTTGAAATTATATTAATGTCAATTTCAATTACAGCTATGGCGTGGTATTTTATCGCAACTAAATGGGATCGGATCAACTATATTATTTCTCGATTATTAATAGCTGCGAAATTTCCATTTTTATCGGCGCTCAAATATTTTTCTTCTTTTCCTCAGAATAGCCGCATAAACGGCTTGAGCAATTCTTTATTTTCATATCAGGCTACTTTTTATTGTTTTAATATTTTGATATATTTACTCGTTACGATGAAAATCTCTTATGAAGATGCTGCTCAAGCTTATATTCACGGATGCGCAGCTACACTTGTATTCTACTCACTATACATATTTTTTTCAAGTGGATTTTCTAGATTGCTAGTTTTCTTTTCTACATGTTACGCATGCTATTTTAGCTATTTAATATGCGATATAGCTTTCTCTAAATTTATAACATATACGGAATATAAATTTCCCTCACACCATGAGTACTATTATTTTAAATCTATGGAATCTTTGTTATTGCTATCGATAGCAGCAACTATATTTTTGATTTCTAAAAAGTACAAATTTGCAATTTTATTGTACAATTTTTCACTGATTTTATGCTCTATTGTATTTTCATTCTATGGTTTTGAGTATTTTGCAGGAGTGCTCGAACATACCGCCGTATCTGCCGGAGTGTTCATAGCGATATCTTACTTTATTGTACTGCTCCTATTTTCTGCAGCAATAGAAAATATATCTGCATACGCAACTCTTAGAATGCTTAACACAGCGAGCGGGAAAAGCGGAGCTTCCTTCAGAAGATCGCTATTATTACTGGCCATAACCCTAGCAACTTTTATTGCGTCGATATTCATACTATACTTTTTTGTGAAAATATGGGTAGTCGTTTTGATATTCCTGTCCGATGGAAATTTGAACAAAATCCACCAACTTTTCAGCCTCGACATCGATTTGATATTGAACATGCTGACAGACCGCAAAAAGGAAAGCCTTATAAGCGCACTGTCAACCATTGAGTCAATCAAGGACTTTAGCAATTATTTCATAGAGTACCATGGCGAAGAAAAGGACGACCATATTTTTGAAAAATCTATTTCCTTTCTTTATCTAGTGAGCCCAATCGTTCCTGCGATATTTGGAATCATCGCAACGTTGTCCACCGTCGCACTTCGGATTTTTTCAACGATGATTTACAGAACCGCATTGGGGATTGCCCTGGAATCAGGAAAAGACATAAAGTTCATAAAGAAGCTGACTGCCGGTCTGATCGTCACCCTTTCGGGCGTGATCGTGGCACTTTTCACCATTTTCTCCACAAGCTGATCGGGTTCGCCTCGCCCCCTACGCCGCCAGCGCCACGCCCAGATGCCGTTCCAGCAGCGCCGCATCGGCCCTTGCCTGTGCCGCCGGTCCGGCATGCACCACCCGGCCGCGGTCGAGGAAGACCACGCGGTCTGCGAACTCCAGCGCGCGGTCGACCTGCTGCTCCACCAGCACGATGGTCATGTCGAGACCAGACAGCGCCGCCATCAGCGTATCGCAGATGACCGGGGCCAGTCCTTCCAGCGGCTCGTCCAGCAGCAGCACCGTCGGCTTGCCCAGCAGCGCGCGGGCGACCGACAGCATCTGCTGTTCGCCGCCCGACAGCTCGCCGCCGCCGTTGCGCCGCCGCTCGCCCAGCCGGGGGAACAGCTCGTACGCCTCCTCCAGCGCACTGCGCGGACGCCCCTTCAGCCCGGTGACGAGGTTCTCCTCCACCGTCAGCGACTTGAAGATGTCGCGCGTCTGCGGGACATAGCCCAGCCCAGCCGCCGCCCGCGCCGAGCTGCTCATCCCGCCGACCTCCACGCCGTCCAGCCGGATGGCGCCGCCATGGCGGGTGGTCTGGCCGACCAGCGTCGCCAGCGTCGTCGTCTTGCCCACCCCGTTGCGGCCGAGCAGGGCCAGCCGTCCGCCCGCCGGCACGCTGAAGGAGATGCCGTCGAGGATCAGCGTCTTGCCGTAGCCGGCGCGCAGATCCGTAACCTCAAGCGATCCGGCAGGTTCAGTGGGCATTGGTCCGGCTCCCCAGATAGACCTCGCGCACGCGCGGGTCGGCAACGATCTCCTTGGCGGTGCCGCTGCACAGCAGCCGCCCCTGCGCCAGAACGACGATGGTCCTGGCGAAGCGGAAGACGAGATCCATGTCGTGCTCGATCATCAGCACCGCCAGATCCTTGGGCAGCCGGTCGATGGCGTCGAGGATGCGCTGGCTTTCCGAATGGGGCACGCCGGCCGCCGGTTCGTCCAGGATCAGCACCTTCGGCTTCATGGCGAGCGCCAGCGCGATCTCCAGCAGCCGCTGCTGGCCGTAGGCGAGCGAGCCGACCGCCGTGTGCGCCACGGGAGTCAGCCCCATGCTGCCCAGCAGTTCCGCCACCTCGTCGGCCAGACCGGCCACCCTGGTGACACTGGCGAACAGGCGGAAGGTGCGGCGGTCGCGCTGCAGGACCGCCAGTTCCAGATGCTCGCGCACCGTCATCGACTTGAACAGCCGCGCCACCTGGAAGCTGCGGATCAGCCCCAGCCGCACCCGCTCCGCCGCCGGCAGCTTGGTCACGTCGCGGCCGTCCAGCCGGATGGTGCCGGCGCTGGGCGGGATCACCCCGGTGACGAGGTTGACGAAGGTGGTCTTCCCCGCCCCGTTCGGCCCGATCAGGGCACAGCGGTCGCCCGCCTTCAGCGTCATGGAGATGTCGGACGCCACCTGCAGGCCACCGAAATTCTTGGCCAGCCCCTCCACCTCCAGCAGCGCCGTCATGCCCCGCCCTCCTTTCCGCGCCGCAGCCTGCCCAGCCGCTCCACCCCCGACACGATGCCGCCCGGCAGGAACAGGACGATGCCGATCAGGAACAGGCCGATGAAGGCCATCCAGTGATAGGGATCGTTGGCGGCCAGGACGTGGTGGACGCCCATGAAGGCGGCGGTGCCGATCACCGCGCCATAGAGCCGCCCGGTGCCGCCCAGCACCAGCATGACCAGCGCCTCCGCCGACCAGGAGAAGCCGGTGCTGTCCAGCCCGACGATGCCGCTGGTCACCGCGGTCAGGGCGCCGGCCACCCCGGCGAACACGCCGGCCACGGCATAGAGCACCACCAGATAGGCCTTGGGCGAACCGCCGATGGCGGAGATCCGCAGGGGATCCTCTTTAACCCCGCGGCAGGCCAGCCCGAAGGGCGAGCGCACGATGCGCCGTGCCACCACCAGCCCGACCATCAGAACCGCCAGCGCGAACAGGTAGGAGGTGTGGCCGAACATGTCGAAGCGGAACATCCCCAGCACCGGCGCCGGATCGATGCCCGACAGGCCGTCGCTGCCGCCGGTCCAGTCGCGCGCCTTGTTGGCGACCTCCTGCACGATCTGCCCGACCGCGATGGTCAACATCAGCAGGGTCAGGCCGCGGGCATGCAGGATCAGGGCGCCGGTGACCAGCGCGAGCAGACCGCCGGCCAGCCCGCCGACCGCCAGCATCGCGAAGGGGTCGTTGCTCCAGTTGACCGCGAGGATGCCCGCGGCATAGGCGCCGGTGCCGAACATCGCCGCCTGCCCCAGCGTGGCGATCCCGCCATAGCCGAGCACGAGGTCGAGCGACAGCACGAACAGAGCCGAGGCGGCGATGCGGGTCAGCAGCGCCAGATCGTCCGGCAGCAGCCAGTAGGCGGCCAGCCCCGCCACCGCGATCAGCGGGATACCGATCCAGTCCAGGTCGCGCGGGGCGGCCAGGGGCGGGTGTCGGGTCATGACGCCGGCCTTGCCGTCCCGCTCGGCGACGCTCGTCATGCCGTTCTCCCTTTGAAGAAGCCGTGGGGCCAGCGGAACAGGATCAGGATGAGGGCGGCGTAGAAGAAGAACTCGCCGAAATTCGGGATCAGGTATTTGCCGGCGGTGTCGACGATGCCCAGCGCCAGCGCCGCCGCGGCCGAGCCGAAGATGCTGCCCGCCCCGCCGACCGCCACCACCGCCAGGAACAGCACGATGTAGCGGATGGCGTAATAGGGCTCCAGCGGCAGCAGCTCCGCCCCCAGAACGCCGCCCAGCGCCGCCAGCCCGGTGCCGAGCGCGAAGGTCGCCAGATAGAGCCGTTCGGTCCGGATGCCCAGCGCCGCCGCCATCGCCGGATCATCCACCGCCGCGCGCAGCCGGATGCCGAAATCGGTGCGCTCCAGCAGCCACCACAGCCCCAGCAGCGTCGCCGCCCCGGCGCCGATCACGAAGGCGCGGTGGGTCGGGATCGCCTTCGGCCCCAGTTCCACCGTACCGGTCAACAGTTCCGGCAGCGGGATGCGCTTCAGCGTCGGGCCGAACAGATAGTTGATGCCGGCGACGATGACGAAGGTCAGGCCGATGGTCAGCAGCACCTGCGCCAGTTCGTTCGCCGAGCCGTAGATGCGGCGGTACAGCAGCCGTTCCAGCGGCAGCGTCGCCAGCACCGTCAGCGCCACCGCCGCCACCAGCGCCACCCCATAGGGCAGCCCGGCGGTCTGCGCCGCATAGGACGCGACATAGCCGCCGACCATGGCGAAGGCGCCATGCGCCAGATTGACCACCCGCATCAGCCCCAGCGTCACCGACAGCCCGACGGAGATGATGAAGAGGATCATGCCGTAGGCGACCCCGTCGACGGCGATCCCGAACATGGTTTCCATGATGTGCGTCCGTCTGCGCTGTTTCGGGTGGCCTTGGCCGCAAGTGGTTGCCCGATGCCCCCTCCCCGACCCTCCCCCGCTTTGCGGGAGAGGGTGCCTTCTGCGAAGCGGCGGCAGTTCCCTCTCCCGCGTCAGCGGGGGAGGGTTAGGGAGGGGGCACCCTCACCACCACGCCAGCTTCAAAAAGCCTCCCCTCACTTCGCCAACTTGTACCCATAGTCCGGCTGGTTCGGGAACGCCTCCTTCTCGACGTTCTCCAATTTGCCGTCGACCTTCTCGACCATACGCAGATAGATCGTCTGGGTGACGTGGCGGCTGTTGGGGTCGATGGTCAAGGGGCCGCGCGGGCTTTCCCAGCTCATGCCCTTCACCGACTCCACCGCCTTGGCGCCATCGATCTTGCCGCCGCCGTTCCTGATCATCTGATAGATGACATGCACGCCGTCATAGGCGCCGACCGAGCTGAAGGTGACGGTGTCGGTCGACCCGAACATCTCCTTGTGCTTGGCGAGGAAGGCCTTGTTCTTCGCCGAATCATGGGCGCGGCTGTAGTTGAAGGTGGTGGTGATGCCCAGCGCGGCGTCGCCCAGCGCCGGCAGGTCCGGTTCCTGGGTCAGGTCGCCGGGACCGAAGAACTTGATGCCGGCCGCCTTCAGCCCGGTGTCGTTGAAGGCCTTGGCGAAGGCGAGCGTCGTCGGACCGGCAGGCAGGAAGGCATAGACCGCCTCCGCGCCGGAATCCTTGATGCGTTGCATGAAGGGAGCGAAGTCGTTGGACTTCATCGGCATACGGATGGTGTCCACCACCGTGCCGCCATGCTTTTCGAAGGTGGTCTTGAAGGCGGTCTCGCCGTCGATGCCGGGGCCATAGTCGCTGACCGCCGACACCGCCTTCCTGATTCCCTGCCTGGCCATGTATTCGGCCAGCGGCACCGTGTTCTGCCACAGGGTGAAGGAGGTGCGGACATAGCGCGGCGACTTTTCCGTGATGGCGGAGGTCGCGGCGTTGAAGATCACGCAGGGAATGTTCGCCTCGTCGATCAGCGGGGCGACGGCCAGCGCGTCGGGCGTGAAGAAATAACCGGCGAGGAAGGACACCTTCTCCTTGACGATCAGCTCCTGCGACAGCGCCTTGCTTTGTGCCGGGTTGGCCTGGTCGAGATCCTTATAGATGAACTCCACCGTGTCGTTGCCGACGGTCTTGCCATGTTCGGCCTGATAGATCTCGATCGCTTCCCGGAAGGTCTTGCCGACGACGCCGTAGGGTCCGGAGAAGGGCGCGACGACGCCGATCTTGATGGTGGCGGCCCCGGCCGAACCGGCCGTCAGCGCCAGACCGAACGCCGCACCCAGCAGCGCGTTGCGCAGAGTCCTCGTCATCGTCCCTCCCACATGTGACCATATGCCGGTGCCGGAACTCGCGGCTCCGATCATTGGCTGTTCCGCTCAGCGTACTGAGGGGCAACCGAACCGTCAAGTGCGATATTTGATGTTTAGTGCGATTAACGCACAATGCTTGACGGACGGGTAACCCATTGTTCAAGGCCGATAAAATGAAAACACTCCAACTCATTCACCGCTATTTTCTCATGTTGCGGCGCAATATGTTCGTTTATCGTACACCTACATCTATATTCGACCTTGACAGCCGAAACAACCGACGCCCAATCTGTGCGTAAAGACGAATATTAGTGCGATATTCGCACGCCCAGGAGGTCATATGGCCAAGATCACGCCCCTGCGCGAGGCGGTGGCGAACCTCGTGCGCGACGGCGACACGGTCGCCCTGGAAGGGTTCACCCATCTGATTCCCCATGCCGCCGGGCATGAGATCATCCGGCAGGGCCGGCGCGGCCTGACCATGGTCCGCATGACGCCCGACCTGATCTACGATCAGATGATCGGCATGGGCTGTGCGGCGAAGCTGATTTTTTCCTGGGGCGGCAATCCCGGCGTCGGCTCGCTCCACCGCTTCCGCGACGCGGTCGAACAGGGCTGGCCGCACCGGCTGGAGATCGAGGAGCACAGCCATGCCGGCATGGCGAACGCCTATGTCGCCGGCGCCTCCAACCTGCCCTTCGCCCTGCTGCGCGGCTATACCGGCTCCGACCTGCCGAAGGTCAACCCCAACATCCGCTTCGTCGAGTGCCCCTTCACCGGAGAGAGGCTGGCCGCCATCCCCTCCGTCCGTCCCGACGTGACGGTGATCCACGCCCAGAAGGCCGACCGCCGCGGCAATGTGCTGCTCTGGGGCATCCTCGGCGTCCAGAAGGAGGCCGTGCTGGCCGCCAAGCGCTCCATCGTCACGGTGGAGGAGGTCGTCGACGATCTGGAGGCACCGCCGAACGCCTGCGTGCTGCCCTACTGGGCGCTGTCGGCCGTCTGCCCCGTCCCCGGCGGCGCCTATCCGTCCTATGCGCAAGGCTATTCGGAACGCGACAACCGCTTCTACAAGGCCTGGGATCCCATCGCCCGCTCACGCGAGGAGTTCCGCGCCTGGATGCAGCGCCATGTCCTGGACACCGACGATTTCGCCGGCTTCCGCCGCGTGCTGGCCGAAAGCATGAAGGAGGCCGCATGATGAGCGCCCCCCAGACCAATGCCGAAACTCTCGACTTCACCGCGACCGAGATCATGACGGTGGCGGCCAGCCGCCTGCTGAAGGACGGCACCGTCTGCTTCGTCGGCATCGGCCTGCCCTCCACCGCCGCCAACCTCGCCCGGCTGACCCATGCGCCCGAGGTGGTGCTGATCTATGAATCCGGCCCGATCGGTGCCAAGCCGACGGTGCTGCCGCTGTCGATCGGCGACGGCGACCTTGCCCTGACCGCCGACACCGTGGTCAGCACGCCGGAGATCTTCCGCTACTGGCTGCAGGGCGGGCGGATCGACGTCGGCTTCCTCGGGGCCGCCCAGGTCGACCGCTTCGCCAACATCAACACCACCATCATCGGCCCCTATGACGCGCCCAAGGTGCGGCTGCCCGGTGCCGGCGGCGCGCCGGAGATCGCCTCCCAGGCCAAGGAGGTGTTCATCGTTCTCAAGCAGAGCCCGAAGGCCTTCGTCGCCAAGCTGCCCTTCGTCACCTCGGCAGGATTTCTCGACGGCGGTGACGCACGGGCCAGGGCCGGCATCCCCGGCGCCGGACCGACCGCGGTCATCACCGATCTCGGCATCCTCACCCCCGACCCGGTGACCAAGGAGCTGACCCTGACCGGCATCCACCCCGGCGTGACGGTGGAGCAGGTGAAGGCGGCCACCGGCTGGGACCTGAGGATCTCGCCCGACCTGAAGACCACCGAGGTTCCCGACGCCGAAACCCTGACGGCGCTCCGCGACCTCCAGGCCCGCACCGCCGCCGCTCATGGTCAGGCCGGCGGCGGAGAAGGATGACATCATGCGTGACGCCTACATCTGCGACGCCATCCGCACCCCCATCGGCCGCTATGCCGGATCCCTGTCGTCGGTGCGCGCCGACGATCTCGGCGCCGTGCCGATCCGCGCGCTGATGCAGCGCAACCCCTCGGTCGACTGGGCCGCGGTGGACGACGTCCTCTATGGCTGCGCCAACCAGGCCGGCGAGGACAACCGCAACGTCGCCCGCATGGCCGCCCTGCTGGCGGGATTGCCCGACACGGTGCCGGGCACGACGATGAACCGGCTCTGCGGCTCCGGCCTGGATGCGCTCGCCACCGCCGCCCGCGCCATCAGGGCGGGCGAGGCCGATCTGATGATCGCCGGCGGGGTGGAAAGCATGAGCCGCGCCCCCTTCGTCATGGGCAAGGCCGACGCCCCCTTCTCGCGGCAGGCCGAGATCTTCGACACCACCATCGGCTGGCGCTTCGTCAACCCGGCGATAAAGGCGGCCTACGGCACCGACACGATGCCGGAGACGGCGGAAAACGTCGCCGAAGACTGGAAGATCGCCCGCGCCGACCAGGATGCCTTCGCGCTGCGCAGCCAGGAACGCGCCGCCCGCGCCATCGCCGACGGCAGCATGGCCCGCGAGATCGCCCCCGTCACCATCAGGACCCGCAAGGGCGAGACGGTGGTGACCACCGACGAGCATCCCCGCGCCACGACCATCGAAGCGCTGTCCGCCCTCAAGCCTATCGTCCACCCCGGCGGCACGGTGACCGCCGGCAACGCCTCGGGCGTCAACGACGGTGCCGCCGCCCTGCTGGTGGCATCGGAAGCGGCGGTGAAGCGCTTCGGACTGACCCCGCGCGCCCGCATCCTCGGCGCTGCGACCGCCGGCGTCCCGCCCCGCGTCATGGGCATCGGCCCGGTCCCCGCCACCCGCAAGCTGCTGGAGCGGCTCGGCCGGACCATCGCCGACATCGACCTGATCGAGTTGAACGAGGCCTTCGCCGCCCAGGCGCTGGCCGTCCTCCGCGAGCTGGGATTGCCGGACGACGCCGCGCATGTGAACCCGAACGGCGGCGGCATCGCTCTCGGCCACCCGTTGGGGATGAGCGGCGCGCGTCTGGCGACCACCGCGCTGTACCAGCTAGAACGGTCCGGCGGCCGGACCGCGCTCTGCACCATGTGCATCGGCGTCGGCCAGGGCATCGCGGTGATGATCGAGCGGGTGTAGCCGGCGACGTTAGACCCCCACCTAACCTCCCCCGCTCTCAGCGGACCTACGGTCCGCCTGCCGCGTCAGCACAAAGCATAGCTTTGTGCGAGAGCTGGGTGGGGGAGGGACTGCCGCCACATTGCAGAGCGCCACTCTCCCGCCTCAGCACCAATCCCCTCCCTCGCCCAGCGGGGGAGGGTTAGGGTGGGGGCACCGTCAGCCGACCCCTGACCACAACAACAACCACAGGCGGACCCCCATGCCCTTCATCGAAGCCGCCGGCATCACCCAGCACTACGACCTGACCGGCCCGGCCGACGCGCCGGTGCTGCTGTTCGCCAATTCCATCGGCACCAGCCTCCACATCTGGGACGCCGTGGTGCCGCACCTGTCCCAGCGCTACCGCATCCTGCGCTACGACATGCGCGGCCACGGCCTGACCCAGGTGACGCCAGTCAGCGGCGATGCCGGCTACAGCATGGACATCCTCGCCGACGACGCCGCTGGCCTGCTCGATGCGCTGGGCATCGCGCGCGCCCATGTCTGCGGTCTGTCCATCGGCGGCATGATGGCGCAGCGCCTCGCCGTCAAGGCGGCGGCCCGCGTGCATGGCCTGATCCTGTGCGACACTGCTGGCGTCATCGGCCCGCCGTCGGTGTGGACCGACCGCATCGCCGCCATCCGCGCCCGCGGCATGGCCGCCATCGCGGATGGGGTGATGGCGCGCTGGTTCACCCAGGCCTTCCGCGACGGCCGTCCCGACCAGATCCGCGGCTACACCGCCATGGTCGCCCGCACCACCGAGGACGGCTATGTCGGCTGCGCCATGGCGATCCGCGACGCCGACCTGCGCGCCGCCAACGCCGCCATCGCCGCCCCCACGCTGGTCATTTGCGGCGAGCATGACGTCGCCACCCCGCCCGACGCCGCCCGCGAACTGGCCGCCGGCATCCCCGGCGCGCGGTTCGAACTGCTGCCCGTCGCCGCCCACATCCCCGGCGTCGAGAAGCCGGCGGAACTGGCCGCTCTGATCGACGGCTTCCTGAGGGATCTGTAATGGACGACAAGGATTTGTACGACCGCGGCATGGCGGTGCGCCGCTCCGTCCTGGGCGACGTCCATGTCGACCGTTCGCTGGAGCGCGCCACCGATTTCGACGCCGATTTCCAGGAGTTCATCACCAAGACCGCCTGGGGCCAGATCTGGACCCGGCCGGGCCTCGACATCCGGACGCGCAGCATGCTGACCATCGGCATGCTGGCGGCGCTGGGCAAGGATGGCGAATTGAAGCTGCACATCCGCGCCACCCGCAACACCGGCGTCACCCGCGACGAGGTGAAGGAGATCCTGATGCAGGCCGCCGTCTATGCCGGCGTCCCCGCCGGCAACCACGCGATGGCGCTGGCCCGCGCCGTCTATGCCGAGATGGACGAGGAAGACGCCCAAAAAGGCTGATAGGCAAGAGGGGGGAAGCCCATGACCGCCATCCACCACGCCGACCCGCTGCTAGACCCGCTCTTCACCAGCGACGCGGCGGCCGACGCCTTCTCCCCCACCGCAAGGCTGCAGGGCATGCTGGATTTCGAGGCGGCGCTGGCACGGGCAGAGGCGGGGGTGGGCGTGATCCCGGCCCGCGCCGTCCCGGCCATCGAAGCGGCATGCAAGGCCCATCTCTACGACCTCGACGCGCTGGGGGCGGAGGCGGCGCTGGCCGGCAACACCGCCATCCCGATGGTCAAGCATCTGACCCGCGCCGTGAAAGCCGTGGACGAGGAGTCGTCCCGCTACGTCCATTGGGGCGCCACCAGCCAGGACGCGATGGACAGCGGCCTGATGCTGCAGCTGCGCCGCTTCCTCGACGGGCTCGACGCCGATCTGGCCGATCTCGCCGACGGCTTGGCCGAACTCGCCGACCGGCACCGCGCCACGCCGATGGTCGCCCGCACCTGGCTGCAGCACGCCCTGCCGACCACATTCGGGCTGAAGGCCGCCGGCTGGCTCGACGCGCTCGGCCGCGACCGCCAGCGGATCGCCGCCGCCCGCGGCGGCCTCGCCCTGCAGTTCGGCGGTGCCGCCGGTACGCTGGCAGCATTGGGCGACGCCGGTCCGGCGGTGGCGGAGGCTCTGGCCCGCGAACTCGACCTTCCCCTGCCCGCCCTGCCCTGGCACGCCAGCCGCGACCGCATCACCGAACTGGCATCATCCCTCGGCATTCTCGCCGGCACGCTCGGCACGCTCGGCCGCGACATCTCGCTGATGATGCAGATGGAGGTCGCCGAAGCGTTCGAACCGAGCACCCCCGGCCGCGGCGGCTCCTCCACCATGCCGCACAAGCGCAACCCGGTGTCCTGCGCCGTGCTGCTCTCAACCGCCATCCGCGCTCCCGCCCTGGTCGGCGGGCTGCTGGCGGCCCAGGTGCAGGAACACGAACGCGGCCTCGGCGGCTGGCATGCGGAGTGGCAGGCCCTGCCCGACCTCTGCCGCCTCGTCGCCGGCGCCGCCCGCCATGCCCGCGAGACCGTCGCCGGCCTGACCGTGGATGCGGTGCGCATGCGCGCCAACCTGGACCTGACCCGCGGCCTGATCCTGGCCGAAGCCGTCACCATGGCGCTGGCCGAGCGCATGGGCCGCATGGCCGCCCATTCCCACGTGGCCGACGCCAGCCGACGCGCAGCAGACTCCGCCCGCCCCCTGCGCGACATCCTGGCCGATGACGCCGAGGTGATGGAGGCGCTTGGCATCGACGGCCTCGACCGCCTGTTCGACCCGCTGCGCTACACCGGCGCAGCATCCCATTTCATCGACCGCGTGCTGGATACCCATAGGCAAGCAAAACGTCAGCGAAGCTGACCGCTCCCAAGGAGGGACCCCCGAGATGGACACAGCCGTTCACGAGGCGGAAGGCGACTTTGGCCCCCGCGACTGGGCGCAACACCCGCCCTACCTGTCGCCGCTCTACAAATCGACGGTGCTGCGCTCGCCGTCCAAGCCGCTGATCCCGATGAAGCAGTGCCTGTCGGTCCGCTCCGGCCCGGTCTTCGGCCATGACAGCGTCGATCCGCTGGACAACGACCTGACGAAGAACGGCCGCGTCAACGGCGAGCCGATCGGGGAGCGCATCATCGTCACCGGCCGCGTGCTGGACGAGAGCGGCCGGCCGGTGCCGCACACGCTGCTGGAGATCTGGCAGGCCAATTCCTGCGGCCGTTACGTCCACCGCTGGGACCAGCATGACGCGCCGCTGGATCCCAACTTCTTCGGAGCCGGCCGCTGCATCACCGACGATCAGGGCCGCTACCGCTTCACCACGATCAAGCCCGGCGCCTATCCCTGGGGCAACCACCACAATGCTTGGCGCCCGGCCCACATCCATTTCTCGCTGTTCGGGCCGTCCTTCCTGACCCGGCTGGTCACCCAGATGTATTTCCCCGGCGATCCGCTGCTGCCGCTCGACCCCATCTACAACGGGGTGCCGGAGGGCGCGCGCGAGCTGCTGGTCTCCCGCTTCTCCATCGACGTGACCGAGCCGGTGTGGGCGCTCGGCTATGAATTCGACATCGTCCTGCGCGGACGCCAAGCCACGCCGATGGAGGGCTGACCGCCATGAACCGGACGCTGAAACAGACGCCGTCGCAGACCGTCGGCCCGTATTTCGCCTATGCCTGGACGCCCGAACTCTACGGCCGCCGTCCGCTGGCGACCAACCGGCTGGCGACCCGCGACATGGCCGGGGAGCACATCCGCATCGAAGGCGTGGTCTATGATGGCGCGGGCGCCCCGATCCGAGACTGCGTGGTGGAGATCTGGCAGGCCGGCGCCGACGGCCGCCACGCTCCCGGTGCAGCGGGTTTCGGCCGCTGCGGCACCAACGACGAAGGCTATTATGTCTTCGACACGGTGAAGCCGGGCGTCTGCGACCCGAACCACGCTCCGCACATCGCGGTGACGGTGTTCGCCCGCGGCATGCTGAGCCACCTCTTCACCCGCCTGCACTTCTCCGACGAAGCCGCGGCGAACGAAGCCGACCCGGTTCTGGCGAGCGTCCCCGCCGACCGGCGCGACACCCTGATCGCCCAGCGCGCCGAGGTTCCGGGCGGGGTGGTCTACCGCTTCGACATCCGCTTGCAGGGCGAGGGGGAGACGGTGTTTTTTGATTGTTGAGGGGGCGAGGCGTCGGCAGACGATGCCCCCACCCTAACCCTCCCCCGCTGGGCGGGGGAGGGGACCAGTGCTTAGGCGGGAGAGTGGCGGCAGTCCCTCCCGCGCCCAGCGGGGGAGGTTAGGTGGGGGTCTAGCTCCGCAAGCAGCCGACGCCCAACTCACCCCTCGCGGATCGTCGCCACAAACCGCTGCACTTCAGTCCGCAGCTGGGCCGACTGGTGCGACAGCGTGTCGGCCGCCGCGCGGGCCTGGGCTGCCATGCTGCCGGTCTCGCTGGCTGCGCGGGTGACGCCGTCGATGTTGGTCGACACCTCGCGGGTGCCGGAGGCGGCCTGCTGGACGTTGCGGCTGATCTCGCGGGTCGCGGCACCCTGCTCCTCCGCGGCGGCTGCAACGGCGGTGACCGTCTCGCTGATGCCGAGGATGGTGTGGCCGATGGCCTGGATGGCGCCGACGGCGTTGCCGCTGACCGCCTGGATCTCGGCGATCTGGGCGGCGATCTCCTCCGTCGCCTTGGCGGTCTGGCTGGCGAGGTTCTTCACCTCGCTCGCCACGACGGCGAAGCCCTTGCCGGCCTCGCCCGCCCGCGCCGCCTCGATGGTCGCGTTCAGCGCCAGCAGGTTAGTCTG
This sequence comes from Pseudomonadota bacterium, assembly GCA_023423695.1. GTDB lineage: Bacteria > Pseudomonadota > Alphaproteobacteria > Azospirillales > Azospirillaceae > Azospirillum. Next base: position 51,262 of record JAFAFA010000036.1, read on the forward strand.
GCCGGCGATGGAGCTGATCAGGTTCACCACGTCGCCGATCTTCTGCGCCGCTTCGGCCAGACCGGCGACGGTACCGTTGGTCTTCTCGACCTCGCCCACCGCGTCGTTCGCCATGCGGGACGAGGCGGCGATGCGCTGGTTGATCTCCTCGATGGAGTGGGCCAGTTCCTCAGCGGCGGCGGCCACCGTCTGGACGTTGCCGCTGGCGATGTCGGCGGCGCTGGCGACGGCCGCGGCCTGGGCGTTGGTCTGCTCGGCGATGGCCGACAGCCCTTCCGAATCGGTGCGGATCAGTTCGGCCTGCTGGGAGACGTTGGCGACCACGTCGCCGACCGAGCCCTCGAACCGCTCGGCCAGCCGGGCCAGTTCCTGCTTGCGCTGTTCGGCGGCGCGCTGCTCGTCCAGGCGGCGCTGCTCCTCCATCTCGGCGACGCGGCCGGCATTCTCCTTGAACAGCTGGAGCGCCTTGTTGATGGCGCCGATCTCGTCGGCGCGGTCGCGGTCGCCCACCTCCACGTCGCGCCGGCCGGCGGTCAGCGCCTGGATGGTGGCGATGATCCGGCGCAGCGGCTGGCCGATCACCACGCGGCTGGTCAGCCACAGCGCCAGCAGCAGCCCGGCGGTCAACAGCACGGCGCCGACGGCGATGAAGGCCCGCAGTTCCTGCTTCGGCACCTCGATCTTGTTGATCGGCAGGTTGACCAGGATCGCCCAGGGCGTGCCGGTGTTCCCGACCACCACTGGCCGGAACAGCTGCTTCACCTCGGTCTTCAGGCTGGCCGAGACCGACATATGGGCGAAGGGCTTGCCCTCGCGGATGGCCGGCATGGCGTCCTTCAGACGCTCGTTGGTCTGCAGGATCGGCTTGCCCAGATGGTCGGGGTTGCTGTAGGCCGCCCAAGCCCCGCCGTTGGAGATCAGGAAGACCGATCCCGTCTGGAACGGCTTGACCGTCTTCAACTCGTTCCAGATGTCGTCGGTGGCGATGTCCACACCGGCGACGCCGATGAACTTGCCGTTGTCCATGATCGGCACCGCCAGCGACACCATCAGCACACTCTTGCCGGCGACCGTGTAGCTGTAGGGCTCGACGATCACTTCCCGACCGGTGCGCTTGGGCTGCTGGTAGAAGGCGCCCCCCGCGCCGGGATCGTCATAGCCGGCCAGCGCTTCGAGCTGGACCTTGCCGCCGCCACGGTTCCAATAGGAGATGAAGCGGCCGCTGGCGTCGCTGCCGGGTTTGTTGGCGAAGGCGGCGTCCTGGCCGTCCAGCGCATTGGGCTCCATGCCCACCCAGACGCCGATCAGGCCGGTGTTGGCCTCCAGCAGGCTCTTCAGCCAGTCGTTCAGCCCGTCGCGCCCGACGACGCCGCTCCGCTTCAGGCTGAGCAGGGTGGTGCCCATCAGACGGCTGATGTCCATGGCATCGTTCAGCCGGCGCTCGACGGTCGCCGCATGGTATTTGCCCAACTCCTCCCCGACCTGGAAGGACAGATCATCGGTGTCCGCCCCGCTCTTGACGGTAATCACGAACGACCCGGCTCCCAGCCCGATCACCAGGACCAGCCCGATCGCCAGCACCAGCTTCGTCACCAAAGGCAACTTCTTGAACATCGACATTCCCCGCAACACATCCGAATGAAGGCACGACACCCCACGCCGACTGTCCCGCGGTTCGGTTAAATTCGCGTAAATTACGCCTGAATAAATTTGTTGGCCGGAAATACATTGAGAGCCGTTCTCAAAAAGCCGAGCAAAGACGATCAAGTTTGCGTCTTCAAATCATACTTTCGGACCAATACCATAAGCTTGGCCGGCCAAAATCAACTTTAGACTGCGGGAAGTCCTTCCGCTTGTCCAAAAAACGAAGGGCGGACCGGAGTTACCGGTCCGCCCTTTTACGCTCCGCTCCGTCACAGGACGTGCGCGCGCCGCAGCGTTACTTCCGGGCGGCGGCAATGGCGGCCTGGATCTCCTTCAGGACCTCCGCACCGCCGTCGGCGGCGTACTTGTCAAAGGCGGGCTTGACCATCTCGCGCATGCGGTCCAGCTCGGCCGGGCTCAGCTCGTTGATCTGCATGCCCTTTTCCTTCAGGTAGGACACGCTCTGGGCCGAGGCCTCGCGGCTGTCCTTGCGCTCGAACTCCCGCGAGGCGACGGCGGCCTCGTGAACGATCTTCTTCTCGTCGGCCGACAGGCCGTCGTACCAGCGCTTGCTGGCCAGCACGATCCAAGGGCTGTAGACGTGGCGGGAGATGGTCAGGAACTTCTGCACCTCGTAGAACTTGGACGACTGGATGGTCGTGACCGGGTTCTCCTGGCCGTCGACCGTGCCGGTCTCCAGTGCGGTGAACAGCTCGGAGAAGGCCAGCGGCACCGCATTGGCGCCGAAGCGGTTGAACATGTCGATGTAGACCGGGTTCTGCATCACGCGCAGCTTGATGCCGCCCATGTCCTCCAGCTTGGTGATCGGCCGCTTGCTGTTGGTCAGGTTGCGGAAACCGTTCTCCCAATAGACCAGCCCGACCAGCCCCTTGTCGTTCAGCGACTTCAGCAGCTTCTCGCCGAACGGACCGTCGAGCACGGCGTCGGCTTCCTTCTCGTTGTTGAACAGGAAGGGCAGGTCGTAGACGCCGAAATCCTTGACGATGCCGACGAGCGTGGCGGTGGAGCCCACCATCATCTCCTGCGCGCCGCCGATCAGGGCGTTCTGCATCTGGATATCGTTGCCCAGGCTGGCGTCGCCGAAGCCCTTCATCTTGAACTTGCCGCCGCTGCGCTTGGACAGCTCCTCGGCGAAATACTTCACCGCGCGGCCCTGGTTGCTGCTTTCCGACAGGCCGTAGCCGAAGCGGATGATGCGGGTCTTCACCTCCTGGGCGGAGGCGCTGGTGGCGGCGGCTACGGGAGCGAGCAGGGCGGCGGCGATGCCGGTGGCGAGAAGCAGTTTGCGGAACATGGTGTCGGTCTTCCTTCCTTTGGGCGTTTCGTTGTGTTTGGTCTTAAAGGCGTCAGCGGAAGAAGTGCAGCGGCGCGGTGACGATCTCCGGCACGGCGATCAGCAGGCCGAGCAGCACGATGTAGGTCAGCAGGAAGGGCCAGATGCCCTTGGTGGCGCTTTCCAGCGAGATGCGGGCAACGCCGCACACCACGTTCAGCACCGTGCAGACCGGCGGATGGATCAGGCCGAGCGTGCCGACCAGGACGAACATCACGCCGAAATAGGCGGGGTCGATGCCCGCCTTGATCGCCAGCGGGGTCAGCACCGGACCCAGCACCAGGATGGTCGGCGTCAGGTCCATCACCGTGCCGACGGCCAGCAGCAGGCAGGCGATGGCGAGCATCAGCAGCTTCGGATTGTCCATCAGCGGGGCCAGCAGCTCCGTCATCTGCTGCGGCAGGTCGGCCAGCGTCACCATGTAGGACGACACCAGCGCCGCGGCGCACAGGAACATCACGGTGCTGGTGGTGCGCGCCGCCTGGACCAGCAGCGGCACCAGCTGCGCCAGCGTGACCTGCCGGTAGACGAACAGCGCGACGAACAGCGAATAGACGGCGGCGACCACCGCGGCCTCGGTCGGCGTGAAGATGCCGCCGCGCAGGCCGCCGATGATGATGACCGGCAGGGCCAGCGCCCAGATGCCGTCGCCCAGCGCCTTCAGCCGCTCCCGCCCGCTCGCCTTCGGCTGCAGCTTCACCGTCATGTCGCGGACGACGAACGTCCAGGCGCAGACCAGACCGATGCCCATCAGCAGGCCGGGCACGATGCCGGCCATGAACAGCGCGCTGATCGAGGTGTTGGTGGTCACGCCGAAGATGATGAAGGGCATGCTGGGCGGGATGATCGGGGCGATGATGCCGCCGGACGCGATCAGGCCGGCCGAGCGCGGCACCGGGTAGCCATGGTCGCGCATCATCGGGATCAGCAGCGTGGCGAGCGCCGCGGTGTCGGCGATGGCCGAACCCGACAGGCTGGCCAGCATCACCGAGGCGCCGATGGTGACGTATCCCAGCCCGCCCTTGATGTGGCCGACAAGGCTGACCGCGAGGTTGATGATGCGCTGGGAGATGCCGCCGGCGTTCATCAGCTCGCCGGCCAGGATGAAGAAGGGCACCGCCATCAGCGGATAGTTGTCGGCGCCGCTCAGCATGTTCTGGGCGACCAGCTGGGCGTCGAAGAAGTCGAGGTGAACCATCAGCGCGACGCCGGTCAGCATCAGCGCGAAGGCGATGGGCATGCCGAGCAGCATCAAGCCGAACAGCGAGCCCAGGAAAATGGTGAGGGTCATGGCGGAAACTCCGTCCGCAGGAGGTCTTCTGGGCTCAGTGCTTGGCGACGGCGGCGCTGCCATGCGGGGCCGGGGGAGCCACGGCGGGGCCGTGCGAGTCCGGATGGTCCATCATCGTGTCGGGATCGCCGGGGACGCGCGCGCCCGGCTGGTTGGTGACGATCCGCAGCAGGTTCGCCAGCACGATCAGCGCCATGGCGATGGCCGGGAAGAAGCCCGCCGCGGCGTAGAAGGCCATGGGGAAGCGCAGGACGGTGGAGAAGGTCTCCATGCCGATCAGCAGCTGGATCCAGCTGCCCTGCACGAACAGCCACAGGGCGTACAGCATCATCAGGTGGGCGATCACCGCGCAAATGCGGCGGACCTTGGCCGGCAGGCGGCTCTGCACGATCTCCAGGCCCAGGTGCCGCTGGTGCCGCAGCGCCACGGTGGCGCCCAGGAACACCAGCCAGACGAACATCAGCCGCGCGATCTCCTCCGCCGCGACGATGCCGCTGTTGAAGACGTAGCGCAGGACGACGTTGCCGAAGACGAGACCGACCATGATCGCCAGCATCAGCGCCATGATCCATTCGGTGATCCGCTCCAGCAGATCCGCCACGCGTTTCATGCGGTCCTCCCAATATTCTCTCCGCCGGTCAGGCGGGCGTAGGCGTCGGCGACGATGGCGTCCGCCGGCAGCGTCACCTCATAGGACAGCACGGCCTCGTCGGCGGCAGGCATCTCAAGGTCGGCGAACTGGCTGTCGACCAGGGCGGTGGGCATGAAATGGGCGGTCCGCCCCCCCATGCGAGAGGCGATCAGCGCCTTGTCGCCGTGCAGATGCAGGAAGACGACCCGCTCGCAATCGCCGCGCAACCGGTCGCGGTAGCGCCGCTTCAGCGCAGAACAGGCGACCACCAGCCCGCGCTCTTCGCGATGGGCATCGGCGATGAAGCCGGCCAGCGTGCCCAGCCAGCCGTCGCGGTCGTCGTCGGTCAGCGGGATGCCGGACGACATCTTCGCGATGTTGGCGGGCGGATGGTGCGCATCGCCTTCGATGAAGGCATGGCCCAGCGCGGCGGCAAGGCTCTGGCCGACGCTGGACTTGCCGCAGCCGGCGACGCCCATCACCACGACGATCGGCGGTGCCGCCGACGGGCTGTCCGGCGGGCGGGCGCTGGTGGCGGGAGACGGCGCGATGGAGGGACCGTTCATGAGGCTCGTGTTCCCGATTCCCGGTGCAAGGCGGCATCCGCGTCCTCTCGGGTCGCGACGGCCACGCACTACAAAAACGTGTTAGCGCTATCATGTACGGACCAAAGGTACATGCGTGGCCTTATGGCCAGAATGCACGGATGACGCCGACACGAGATGACGATACTGTTAGCGCTAACCTTGACGGCCGTAAAGAGCTTTGTTTGAGTTGCGTACGAACTGGTTGGCAGGAGCCGCGGGTTGCAAGTGTCGCTTGCCCGCCATGCTACACAACGGTAATCAGCAATCCAGCGCGGCGCTTCGTCGCGCCGGCCTCTCATCGGCCATTATCGGAAGGACGGAGACCTGTGACGACGCGAGGCGGTGATCGGCCTGCATCCCTGACGGTCAAGGCGCGCAAGCCGCGCTCCTCGCGCACCGGGCGGGCGACGATGGCGGACGTGGCGGAGCGGGTCGGCGTCAGCGCCATCACCGTGTCGCGCGCCTTCAAGCGGCCGGAGCTGGTCGGGCCGGAGCTTCGCCAGCGCATTCTCGACACCGCCCAGTCGATGGGCTACGTGCCGAATCAGGCGGCCAGCGCGCTGGCGTCGGCGCGGTCGATGACGGTGGCCGTGCTGATCCCGTCGATGACCAACATGGTCTTCGTGGAGACGCTGGCCGGCATCCACGACATGCTGCTGCCGCGCGGCTACCGCGCCCTGATCGGCGTCACCCATTATTCTCCGGAAGAGGAGGAGCGGCTGATCCGCACCTACCTTCAGTTCCAGCCCGACGGCATCCTGCTGACCGGCACCGACCACACCGACGTCACCCGCACCTACCTGTCGGCGATGAGCAGCCCGACCGTCCACATGATGGAGCTGCTGGACGACCCCGACAGCCTCAGCGTCGGCTGTTCGCAGGAGGAGGGCGGGCGGCTGATGACCAATCACCTGCTGGAGCGCGGCTACCGCCGTATCGGCTTCGTCGCCGTGCAGCTCGACCCCCGCACGCTCGCCCGCCTCGACGGCTACCGCCATGCGCTGGAGGAGGCGGGGCTGTATGACGAGAAGCGGGTCTGGCGCCTGCCCGACCCGTCCTCCATCCATCTGGGCGCAGCGATGATCGACCGGCTGATGGCCGAGAACACCGACTGCGACGCCGTCTTCTTCTGCAACGACGATCTGGCGCAGGGCGCCCTGTTCCAATGCCAGCGCCGCGGCATCCGGGTGCCGGACCAGCTCGCCATCGCCGGCTTCAACGACCTGCCGGCGTCTGCCTGGACCACCCCCACCCTGACAACCATCGCCACGCCGCGCTACGCCATCGGCCGCCATGCCGCCGCCATGCTGCTCGACCTTATGGACGGCAAGGAGCCGCCGCGACGGCGCGTCGACCTGGGTCTGACCTTCATCGCGCGGGAGAGCACCTGAGCGAAGCCCGCCCAGGGAGCCCCCCGCCGCGGCGTGCGCCTTACGCCGCCCGCACCGTCGCGATGAAGGTCCCGACCTCCCGGCGCAGCCGCTCGGCCTCGGCGGCCAGTTCCTGCGAGGTGCCGCGGACGCGGCCGGCGGCGTCGCCGGTCTCGTGGACGGCGGTGCTGACGCCGGCGATGTTGCTCGACACCTCCTCGGTGCCCTGGGCGGCCTGGGTGACGCTGCTGGCGATCTCCCGTGTGGCGGCGGCCTGTTCCTCGATGGCGGCGGCGATGGCGGTGGTGATCTCGCTCATCCGGCCGATGGTGCGGCCGATGCCGCCGATCGCCTTCTGGGCGCCGCCGGTCGTCTGCTGGATTTCCTGAACCTTGGCCTGGATCTCGTCCGTCGCCTTGGCGGTCTGGGTGGCCAGCGCCTTCACCTCGCTCGCCACGACGGCGAAGCCCTTGCCGGCCTCGCCCGCCCGCGCCGCCTCGATGGTGGCGTTCAGCGCCAGCAGGTTGGTCTGGGCTGCGATGCCGCTGATCAGCTCCACCACCGCGCCGATCTGTTCGGCGGCGGTCACCAGTTCGCGCATGGTGCGGTCGGCGCCGTCGGCGTCGGCCACCGCCTGGGTGGCGATGCGGGTGGAGTTCTCCACCTGCTGGCCGATCTCGGCGATGGAGGCCGACAGCTCCTCCGTCGCGGTGGCGACGGTCTGCACATTGGCCGAAGCCTGTTCCGAGGCGCTGGCGACCAGCAGCGAGCGCTCGCTCGCCTCCTGCGCGGTGGCGGTCAGCGCGGTGGCGGCGTCGCGCATGCCGGTGGCGGCATTGGCGACGGTGTCGACGATGCCCTTCACCGTGCTTTCGAAGGTATCGGCCATCTGCATCATGGTCTGGCGGCGGTGTTCGGCGGCCTTGCGCTCGCTCTCCTCCTGCGCCTTGCGCATGCGCTCCATCTCCAGCGCATTGGTCTTGAAGACCTGGAGCGAGCGGGCGAGCGCGCCGATCTCGTCCCGGCGGTCGTCGTCGGTGACGGCCACGCTCAGGTCGCCCTGGGCCAGACGCCCCATCGCCCCGGTGATGGCGCCGAGCGGCCGGGTGATGGCGCGCGAGATCGCCCAGGCCAGCAGCAGGCCGGCCAGCACGGCGATCACGGTCACCGCCGTGCCGCGCGTTTCCGCCGCCTTGACCTCGGCGGCGGCGGTGCGTTCCAGCTGCGCCAGGAATTCGGCGGAATTGGAGCGGATCAGGCCGATCTTGTCGCCGATCTCCTTGCCGGCCTTGCCCAGCGTCTGGCTGTTCAGCGACTTCAGATCGGCGCTCAGCACCGCGATGCGCTCGATCCCCGCGCGGTAGGCGGGCAGCTTGGCGACGGCCTCGGCCAGCTTGGCCTTGACCGGACCGTCCTCCAACCCGCCGCGCAGCGCCTCGGCCTTCGCGGTCAGGTCGGCCAGATCCTTCCGGATGCGCTCCAGATCGTCCGGCTTGGTTTCCGCCACGAAGCGGGCCACCAGCACGCGGACCAGCAGGAACTGTTCGCTGACGTCCGCCGCGCGCACGGTGCGGTCCAGGTTGCCGCCGTCCTTCTCCGCCTTGACCGTGTCGCTCAGCGTGCGGCGGATGTCGGCGCCCAGCGTGTTCACCACCGACGCGACGATCTGGTCACGCTCCGTCCGCGCGGCGACCAGACGGTCGAAGCCGGCGGTCAGCGTCTGGTGCAGCGTTGCGATCTCCTGCGCTGCCTGGAGGTCGGATGCCCGGGTCATCAGCGCGGTGGCGCTGTCCAGTTTCTGGCGGAACATCGCCACGTCGCTGCGGAACTCGTTGGCCACCGCGGGGGAGCCGCTGGACACGAACTCCTCCGCCGAGCCCAGCGCGTCGGCCATGTTGGTGTCCGCCTCCGCCACGGTCATGGCGATGTGCGACTGCCCGGCATATTGATGGAGCGCGTTGTCGCTCGACTGCAATCCCGTCCAGGACACCGCCCCCAGCCCGACCAGCAGCGCCAGGGTTACGCCGAACCCGGTGTAGATCTTGGTCGCCGTATGCAGGTTGGCGAAGGTTCCGGCTTTGGCGCGCTGGCTCTGGCTGGTGGCGTTCATGATGGTGACCCCGGCTTCCACTGGCGATGGAGCGGTCTTTGGTTAGGCCGCTGATTGGTCGGTCACGTTACAAGAACAATGCCAAAGGACCATTAACGGCCGAATTGCTTTTCTACCCTACGAAAACGGAGCCGATTGCCTGCGGCCCCGTCGGCAGCCCTTAGCAATTCGCCAAAATTCCTGATAATGATTTGCAATTTGCCAGTTTCAGCGCTCGGAAACTGCAAAGCTCCAGCCGTTAGTTATAGAACTGCCCTCCATTCACCTCGATCACCTGCCCGGTGATGTAGCCGGCGAGCCGTCCGGAGGCGAGGAACAGATAGGCGCCGACGCAATCCTGCGCCGTGCCCAGCCGCTTCAGCGGGATGCGCGCCGCGGTCTGCGTCAATTTGTCCGGGGTCGAGTAGCGCTGGTGGAAATCGGTGTCGATGGTGCCGGGCGACACGGCGTTGACTCGGATGCCGTGCGGCGCCAGTTCCGTCGCCAGCGAGCGGGCGAGGCTGGCCTGGAAGGCCTTGGCGGCGCTGTAGAGCGACGACCCCGCGCTGCCCCCGGTCCGGCCGGAGATGGAGCCGGTGTTGACGATGGCCCCCTTCGACGCGATCAGCGCCGGCAGCGCCGTCCGGCTGGCGACGACGGCGGAGGCGGCGTTGAGGTCGAACTGCCGCTGCAGGAATTCGTCATCGATGTCGCTCAGCGCCACCCGGCCCAGCATGGTGCCGGCATTGTTGATCAGCACGTCCAGCCCGCCGAGTCGGTCCACCGCGCTTTCCACCACCCGTCGGACCTCCGCCTTGTCGGCGAAGTCGCCGGCCAGCGGGATCACCCCGGTGCCCATTGCCGCCGCTGCGGCCTCCAGCGCCGCCGCGTCGCGGCCGTGGATGGCGACGCGGGCGCCGAGCCGGGCGAACGCCGCCGCCACCGCGGAACCGATGCCGCGGCTGCTGCCGGTCACCAGAACCCGCTTGCCGCGGAACTCCTGCGCCAGCAGGTCGGCGGGCCAATCGGCAAAATCGGTCGCGGTCATGAACGCGTGCTCCCCTGATGGCAGGCCGCCCACCATATGCCGGGGGCATATGTTCGAAACCGAAAAAGCGGTCTGATTGTTCGTGTTCCAATCCGATCTTAGGGGCCGGCGCTTCCCCCCGTCAATCCGAGGACCGGAAACAAGGGCGCGATTGTTGTTTCCAGGCGAATAGTGTTGTCGGGACTGCTGGATTTATCCGGCGGCGGCAGACGGTTAACTCTGTGTTCACGGCCGACGCTCCCCGGCGCCGACCGGACATCAACCTCCAGCCCCGCCCCGCGCCCGGCGACGACTCCCCCGTCGCCGGGCGTATCCCCCGGCAGGGCAGTCTTCGAATAAGGACATCATCATGTTCATGCGGAATTTCGCCACCGTCGCCGCTGCCGCCACCCTGTCGCTGTCGGCCCTGACCTTTGCCGCCGGCAGTGCCAATGCCGCTCAGGATGCCGGCTTCGACAGCCTGCTGGCCTCCACCGCCGCTGCCGCCGTCCAGGCCGATGCCCTGACCGCCGAGCGCACCGAGCGCGACGCCGCCCGCACTGCCCTGTCGGTCGCCCGCTCGCTCGCCGCCCAGGGCGACACCAAGGGCGCCAGCGCCTATCTGAACTTCGCCCGCGCCAAGCTCGGCCTCGCCACCACCGCTCCGGACGATGTCGTCGGCCTGTCCGCCTCGGGTGACTCCACCGCCCGCACCGATGCCGTCCACGGCAACGCCATCGCTTCGCACAGCTCCTACCGGTAACCTTTACCGGTAACGCGTAGCTGACGTTCCCGAACCTGCCGCGGACGTCCGCCGACCGACATGAGCGGCGGCGCCGCGCGGCGATCGGGACCATCTTCCGCCTCCCCGCCGTTTCGCGAGAATCCTGTCGTAGACGGCCTGCCTTCGGGCTATGTAGGCGGGATGAACACCGAGCCAGACCACACCGGCCAGGATCAAGCCGGCCAAGATTTCGAAATTTTCCTGGTGGCCGCCCCCGGCCTGGAAGCCGTGCTGTGCGCGGAGGCCAGCGACCGCGGCTTCGCGAACCCCACCGCGGTGAAAGGCGGCGTGACGGTCACCGGCGGCTGGCCGGAGGTCTGGCGGGCAAACCTGGAACTGCGCGGCGCCACCCGCGTGCTGGCGCGCATCGCCTCCTTCCGCGCCTTCCATCTGGCACAGCTGGACAAGCGGGCGCGCCGCGTTCCCTGGGCGCAAATCCTGCGCGCCGACATGCTGGTGCGGGTCGAGGCTTCCTGCAAGGGCTCGCGCATCTACCACGCCGGCGCCGCCGCCCAGCGCATCGAACGCGCCATCGCCGAGGAACTCGGCGCCCCCATCGTCAAGGCCGCGCCCAAGAAGACCGGGAAGTCCGCCGCCAAGGAAGCGCCCGAGGAAGACACCCGCGCCGTCCAGATCAAGGCGCGCATCGACGACGATCTCTGCACCATCAGCGTCGACAGCTCCGGCGAGTCGCTGCACAAGCGCGGCCACAAGGAAGCGGTCAACAAGGCGCCGATGCGCGAGACGCTGGCGGCCCTGTTCCTGCGCCAGTGCGGCTTTGACGGGCGCGAGCCGGTTCCCGTTGTGGATCCCATGTGCGGCTCCGGCACCTTCGTCATCGAGGCCGCCGAGATCGCCGCCGGCCTGAAGCCCGGCCGCTCCCGTTCCTTCGCCTTCGAACAGCTTGCCAATTTCGACCCCGCCCTGTGGCAGAGCCTGCGCGGCAGCGGCGCGGCCACCGCACCCGCCGTCCGCTTTTACGGCAGCGACCGCGACGCCGGCGCCGTCGCCATGAGCCGCGCCAACGCCGAGCGCGCCGGCGTCTCCGCCTGGACCGAGTTCGCCCACCACGCCATCAGCGACCTGACCCCGCCGGAAGGTCCGCCCGGCCTCGTCATCGTCAACCCGCCCTACGGCGCCCGCATCGGCGAGGGCAAGTCCCTGATCCCGCTCTACCATGCCATGGGCCAGACGCTGAAGACGCGCTTCGCCGGCTGGCGGGTGGGCATCGTCACCAACGAAGCCGCCTTGGCGAAGGCGACGGAACTGCCCTTCAAGGAGGGCGGGGTGTCGGTGTCGAACGGTGGCATCCGGGTCACGCTGTACCAGACCGATCCCCTGCCCTGACCGTTCACCCGCCGGCCACTGCCGACACCCGCAGGCGCAGCGGCTCGTCCGGCCGCAGCGATACCTGCATGACCGGCCGCGGCGGCGTCGTGCCTGAAGGGACCGAGAAGGCGAAGCGTTGCAGCATCATCGCTGCCACCACCGTTATTTCGGTCATCGCCAGATGCTGCCCCAGGCAGACGCGCGGACCGGCCCCGAACGGCAGATAGGCCCCGCGCGGAATCGGAGGCGCATCGGATGCGAAGCGCTCCGGCCGGAAGGCGAGCGGATCGGCGAACCAGCGCGGATCATGCTGCATCGCCTGCACCGGCAGCAGGAACAGGGTGCGGGCGGGGAACCGCCAGCCGCCCAGCGTGATCGGCTGGGTGGAGCGGCGGGTGCTGAGCACCGGTGCCGCCGGATAGAGGCGCATGGTCTCCTGGATCGTCAGCGTCAGGTACGGCAGTTCCGCCAGCCTTTCGGCCGTCGGCTCCTGCCCCATCAGCACACGGCGCACCTCGTCCCGCGCCGCGGTCTGCGCCGAGGGGTTCGCGGCCACGCACCACGCCCACCAGATCAGCGTGGCCGCCGTGGTTTCGTGACCGGCCAGGAAGATCGTCATGCACTCGTCCCGCACGCCGTCCAGACGCCACTCCGTCCCGTCCCCCCGATGCGCATGCAGCAGACGGGTCAGCAGATCGTCGGGCCAGCTTTCGGGCGAACGGTCCAGCCGCGCCCGCACATGGTGGTCGATCAGGCTGCGGAGCGCGGACAAGCCACGCCGCTTGACACGCTTCCAGGGCACCCAGTCCGGCCAGCTCGCCGGCCAGTACAGTTCGGCATTGGCGGTGCGAAGGACGGTGTGCACCGCCTGCTCCGCCATGCGGGCGTCCCCGCCGATCGGATGGGAGAACAGCATCCGGACGATCACGTCCATGGCAAGCGCGGTGAAATCGCTCCCGATCTCGCGAAGCTCGCCCTCCCGCCCGTCGCCGGACGGCCAGCAGGAGAGTCTCCGGCCGGTCGCCTCGACGATGGCGGGAACGAAGCCCTGCACCGCCCTGTGCTGGAAAGCCGGCTGCAGGGCCTGACGCCGGGCGCGCCACTCCTCCCCTTCCGCGACGAACAGGCTGCGGCCCTGCAGGCGCCTGAATACGGCGATGCCGCGCTCCCAGCGGATCAGCCCATCATGGTGCGCGACGAGAAGCTCACGGGCGAGGTCCGGATGGCCGACGATGACCTGATGCTCCGGCCAGATGCGCAGATGCACCAGATCGCCATACGCGCGATGCCACGCGTCGAGCGTGCCGGGCAGGTCGCGGCACATGCGCGCGAGATGGCTCCAGCCGGTCGGGCGGGACGGCGGTCCTGGCGGCCAGTGTCCGGGAGACGGGGTTTCGGGCAGTTGCGATGCCGGCACGGGGGACGGGGCATCCCGGTGGAACGGGCAGGTCGGGGGCGATGACGTGGTCATGGCCGCCAGTGTCCACACAGGCGAGCCGCCCGTATTGAACGCAACCGACATCGACGCCGCAGCACCCCTGCGGCTATGATCCCGCCATGCTTTCGCTGTCGCCCTCACCAGCGCCGCCGATCGTCCCCTGCCCCGATCCGCTGGCGCGCGCTCCCCGCGTCTGCGCAGGTTCGGACCGCGCGCGGCTGTATCTTGCGCCGCTGTCGTTGCAGGGGGCGGCGACGGCGATCCTCTGCCGCGACACCCGCGGGATCGGGTTGGACGACCGGCAGCGGCTGTCACATTTCCCCGCCTCGCCGCTGCTCTGCCTGTCCTGGTTCCAGGGCATGGAGTCGGGGATCGTCGGGCGCGCGGCCGGCGGCCGGCGCTGGCGTCCGTTCGGAACGGCGACGGTGCTGTCCGGCAGCCAGTCGCACCCGTTCGCCAGTTGGTCGCCGACGACCGGCCGCGCCGGAATGCTGTGCTTCCCGGCCGATGTCGCGCGAGCCCTGTTCGGCATCGATCCGGCCATGATCCACGACCGCTTCGTCGACGCACGCGGGGCACTGCACACCGATTGGCACCTGCTGCTCGACGCGCTGCTCGCCGCCGACAGCGACGCGGCCACGCTTTCGGCGTTGGAATGCCACTTGGCAGAGCGCTGGCAGACGCTCCAGGATGGGCAGTCGGCGGTTCCCGCGCTGCGCCGCTTCGGCCGTCATTGGGTGGAGCGGCTTGCGTGGCAGGCCTACCAGTGGCGGCGCACCTACGGCCCCCGTCAGGTCGAACGCCGCATCATGGCACACAGCGGCCGGTCCTTGCGCCACTGGCAGACCCTGGTCCGAACCGAAGGCGTCTTCTTCACCGCCCGCCAGCGCCACGAAGCCGGCCAACCGCTCAACTGGGCCGCCCTGGCCCAGGAGGAGGGCTTCGCCGACCAAGCCCACATGTGCCGAGCCACCAAGCGCATCACCGGCTTTTCACCGACCGACTTCGCCCGGCGGTTCGCGGAGGACGAGGCGTTTTGGCTGTATCGGGTGTGGGTGTGAGTTCGGGGACTATTGAAAAGCAAACAAAAAAGCCTCGCAAATCTGCAAGGCTATGGCATTCCCAGGTAAAACTGCTGAAGTGAAAGTGGCGTCCCCGACGGGAGTCGAACCCGTGTCGCCGCCGTGAAAGGGCGGTGTCCTAGGCCTCTAGACGACGGGGACGTTGTACCTTCAAAAACACGCTCAAAAAACGCATCCAGCGCGTGGATGGCGTCCCCTAGGGGAGTCGAACCCCTGTTACCGCCGTGAGAGGGCGGTGTCCTAGGCCTCTAGACGAAGGGGACGTCTGGTCCCGATGTATGAAGCGGCGGTGGAGGCTGCCACCGGCCGCTCGACCCAACCTTGGAAGGTTGGCGTCCCCTAGGGGAGTCGAACCCCTGTTACCGCCGTGAGAGGGCGGTGTCCTAGGCCTCTAGACGAAGGGGACGTCATCGGCGTGGGCGGGTTTCTAACCAAGCCCGCTCCGCCGATCAAGCCTTTTCTTGCAGGCTGCGCAAAATACCCAGCAAACCGTCCACCGCCGCCGCCGGCGTGTCGAACGCCGTCACGAACCGCGCGGTGCCGTCGTCCCAACGGTAGAAGCCGTAGCCGGCCCCCTCCAACGCCTCGGCGTAAGCCGCCGGCAGGCGGACGAACAGCTCGTTGGCCTCCACCGGGTGGGCCAGTTCGACGCCGGGAAGCGCCGTCAGGCCGGCGGCCAGACAGTCGGCCATGGCGTTGGCGTGGGCGGCGAGGGTCAGCCACAGGCCGTCGGCCAGCCAGGCGTCCAACTGCGCCGACAGGAAGCGCATCTTCGACACCAGATGGCCGCCGCGCTTGCGGCCGAAGCCGAAATCCTCGGCCATCGCCGGGTTGAAGAACACCACCGCCTCGGCGGCGAGGCAGCCGCCCTTGGTGCCGCCCAGCGTCAGCACGTCGACCCCGACCCGCCACGTCACGTCGGCCGGCGCGCAGCCCAGACGGGCGATGGCGTTGGCGAAGCGGGCGCCGTCCATATGCACGGCCATGCCGTTGGAATGGGCGGTCTCGACCAGCGCCTCGACCTCCGCCGGGGTATAGACGGTGCCGGCCTCCGTCGCCTGGGTCAGGCTGAGCGCGGCGGGCTGGACGCGGTGGACCACGCCGACGCCGGCCCTGGCGATGTGGCGCGATACCGCGTCGGGCGTCAGCTTGCCATGCTCGCCGGCCAGCGGGACCAGCTTGGCGCCTCCGGTGAAGAACTCCGGCGCGCCGCATTCGTCGATGGAGATGTGGGCCTCGTCATGGCACAGCACGGCGCCATAGGGCGGCACCAGCGCCGACAGGGCCAGCGAGTTGGCCGCGGTGCCGGTGGCGACCGGGAAGACCGCGACCTCGGTCTCGAAGATCGCGCACAGCCGCTCGGTCACCCGCGCGGTCCAGGGATCGTTGCCGTAGGGCGAGGCGGTGCCGGAGGACGATGCTGCCAGCGCCGTCATCACCTGCGGGGCGGCACCGGCGACGTTGTCGCTGCGGAAGTCATACATGATCGGGAATCCCGTTCTTCAAGGAGCCGCCCTGCTGGAGACGGGGCCGGCGGTGATGGTGGCGGTGACGGCGCCGTTGCGCGGGTCCATCAGATAGAGGCGGTCCGGCCCCTGCGGCAGGGTCACCTTGAACAGGACGCGGTTGCCCACCACCACGATCTCGCCGATGCGGGAACCGGCCGGGACGTCCAGCGTCACCTCGGCGGTGGTTTCGGCCGGAGCGGGGGCGATGGCGGTCAGGGAGGCGCGGTTGGGGTCCGACATCCGCTTGTAGAGCTCCACCCCCAAAAAGGTGAAGCCGGCGACGATCAGAACGCCCATGATGACGATGAGTGCCTTGAGGATCTGCACGGTTTGGGGTCCACTCCCGGACGATTGAAACAGGACGCGACACGCACGCCCGATGGCCGCCAAAACACCCGCCGAAATGCCTGACGACATGTCGGACGACTTCTTCGATCCGGAGGACGGCGGTTCGCCCGCCGGAACCGCCGGGCCGCTGGCCTACACGATTCCCGACGAGGCGGCCGGCCAACGGCTGGACAAGGCGCTGGCCGCCGGTCTGCCGGACCTGTCGCGGTCGCGCGTGCAGGCCCTGCTGGAACAGGGCTGCGTGCGCGGCGACGGGCGGACGATAACGGACCCGTCCCTGAGGGTCAAACCCGGCCAGACCTTCGAGGTCGAGGTGCCGGGGGCGGAGACCGCCGAACCGGTGCCGCAGGACATCCCGATCGACGTGGTGTTCGAGGATGCCGACGTGCTGGTGATCGACAAGCCGGCCGGCCTCGTCGTGCATCCCGCCGCCGGCAACCCCGACGGCACGCTGGTCAACGCCCTGCTCGCCCATTGCGGCGACAGCCTGTCCGGCATCGGCGGGGTGAAGCGGCCGGGCATCGTCCACCGGCTGGACAAGGACACCAGCGGCCTGATGGTGGTCGCCAAGAACGACCGCGCCCATCATGGCCTGTCGGAGCAATTCTCCGACCGCACGCTCAGCCGCACCTATCTGGCGCTGGTCTGGGGCGTGCCGAACCCGACACAGGGCCGGATCGAGGGCAACATCGGCCGCAGCAGCGCCGACCGCAAGAAGATGGCGGTGGTGACCGGCGGCGGAAAGCACGCCGCCACCAAGTACCGCGTGCTGAAGAGCTTCAGCATGGCGGCCTCGCTGGTCGAATGCGTGCTGGAGACCGGGCGCACCCACCAGATCCGTGTCCACCTGACCCACATCGGCCACCCGCTGGTCGGCGACCCGCTCTATGGCCGCGGCCGGTCGGGACGGCCCGGGGGCAAATTCGCCTCCCTGCTGCCGGAACCGGTGCGGAGCAGTCTTGTTGGGTTTTCGCGACAGGCGCTGCATGCCGCGGCCCTGACCTTCCGTCATCCGGTCAGTGGCGAGATCGTGACCTTCCGCTCCTCAATCCCGGCGGATATTCATGAACTAATTGTCACCTTGGAGACGGTTTAAAACGGTACACCGGGAAATCTTTCTTGGTTAGACTCCCGGTCAATGGCGAGGTTCCGCCGCCCGCTCATTGAGAGGGGCCTATGGAACCCGCGCTGAAGAACGGCCGTGTGCGCATGAATTCATGTCGGCGCGCACCGGCCGTCATAAAGGGGGTTTTAGAACCATGGCGACGGCGTCCAACCTTCCGGCGATCGGGTCCGAGAGCAATCTGTCCCGTTATCTCCAGGAAATCCGCAAGTTCCCGATGCTGGAGCCGCAGCGTGAATACATGCTGGCCAAGCGTTGGCAGGAGCATGAGGATTCCGGCGCCGCCCACCAACTCGTCACCAGCCACCTGCGGCTGGTCGCCAAGATCGCCATGGGCTACCGCGGCTACGGCCTGCCTTTGTCGGAGCTGATCTCCGAAGGCAATGTCGGCATGATGCAGGCGGTGAAGCGCTTCGATCCCGACCGCGGATTCCGTCTGGCGACCTACGCCATGTGGTGGATTCGCGCGGCGATCCAGGAATACATCCTGCACAGCTGGTCGCTGGTGAAGATGGGCACCACCGCCGCGCAGAAGAAGCTGTTCTTCAACCTGCGCCGGCTGAAGGGCCAGATGCAGGCGATCGAGGAGGGCGACCTGTCGCCGGAGCAGGTCCAGGCCATCGCCACCAAGCTGGACGTGCCGGAACAGGACGTCGTCAACATGAACCGGCGCCTCGCCAGCCCCGACCATTCGCTGAACGCCCCGCTGCGGGCGGAGAGCGAGGGCGAATGGCAGGACTTCCTTGTCGACGAGACCGCCAGCCAGGAAATCACGCTGGCCGACCGCGAGGAACTGGGCAAGCGGCGCACGCTGCTGGCGAACGCCATGACCGCGCTGAACGACCGCGAGCGCGACATCCTGACCGAACGACGCCTGCGCGAGACGCCGACGACGCTGGAGGACCTGTCGCAGAAATACGGCATCAGCCGCGAGCGCGTCCGTCAGATCGAGGTCCGCGCCTTCGAAAAGCTGCAGAAGGCGATCAAGACCGCCGCGGTGGAACAGAAGATGGAGACGGAGGCGTAAGGCGCCTCCCTCCCCCCTCACGCCTTTATGTAGACCCAGGCCTCCGCCCCCGACTTCAGCCGGACCATGACCCGCCTGTAATCCGAGACTTCGTAGGAATCGGCTGCGGCCAGTTCGCCGGCGGTGATCTCGAACAGGGTACCGGCCACCTCGTCGGCCGGGTCGCCGCTTTCGCTGACCACGGGGTGGAAGCGTTTGCCGCTGGTGCGGATCACGTCCGGATCGGTGATCTCCAGCATGTCGCGGCGGAATCCCGGCATGGCGTCCGCCCGCCCGGCCAACAGCCGGCCGAAGGACGCCATCTGCACATTCTCCTGCTGCAAGGTGCCGTACGAGAACAGAAGGACCCTGTCCTCAGCCATCGCCATCCCTCCGTGCCTCCGCCCCGACGCGCAGCAGGTTGCCGTCCGGGTCGATGTGGGCGAACTCGCGCAAGCCATAGGGCGTGTCGGTCACCGCGGTCAGGCGTCCGCCAACTCCGGCCGCCTGCCATGCCGCATGCAGCGCATCGGCGTCGCTGACATAGAGATAGAAGGCGACGACCGAGCGTTCCGGATCGAGGGCCGGAATCCTGGTCAGATGCAGGCTCACCCCGCCCCAATCGAGGAACCCATAGACGGGATCCTGGGCGGCCTCATCGTAAGCCGTCACCTTGAAGCCGAGGCTCCAGTAATGGGCCAGTGCGGCGCGCACGTCGCGGACCGGCAGGATCGGCGCCACCCGCTCGAACCGAACGTTCATGGCCGCCTCACACCAGGATCGAGCCTTCCAGATACAGCACCGCCTGCCCGCCGATCTTCACGCGGTCGCCGGCCAGTTCGCACAGCAGGTCGCCGCCGCGGGCCGAGACCTGACGGGCCTTCAGCACCGTTTTGCCCAGCCGCTCCGCCCAATAGGGAGTCAGCATGCAGTGGGTGGAACCGGTGACCGGATCCTCCGGAATGCCCTGGGCCGGGGCGAACAGGCGCGAGACGAAATCGACACCCCCCTCCCCCGGCGCGGTGACGCAGACGGCCCACAGGTCGAGCTTCGACAGCAGCGCCATGTCCGGCGCCAGCGCCCGCACCGCGTCGGCCGACTCGTAGACCACCAGATAATCGCGCCCGCTCAACACCGCGACCGGCGCCGGTCCGCCCAGCGCCGCCAGCAGGTTGGGATCGGGCTGCTCCGCCGGGCTGGCGGGGCGGCAGGGGAAGTCCAGCGTGTAGCGGTCGCCGTCGCGGGTAACGGTCAGCGTGCCGGCCTGCCGGGTGGCGAAATCCATATGGGCGCGGCCGGGCTCCAGAATCGTGGAGATGACGAAGGCGGTCGCCAGCGTCGCGTGGCCGCACAGATCGACCTCCACCGCCGGGGTGAACCAGCGCAGCTCGTAGCCATCGCCGCTGCGGATGAAGAAGGCGGTCTCCGCCAGATTGTTCTCCGCCGCGATGGCCTGGAGCTGCGCATCGGGCAGCCAGGACTCCAGCGGCACGACCGCCGCCGGGTTGCCGGCGAAGACGCGGTCGGTGAAGGCATCGACCTGATAGATGGGCAGGCGCATGGCGTTCCCGTTCGTTGGCCCGGTCATGAAGATGATCCCTTACGTCTTGGGGGAACTCGGCGAAAAACCCTCAGCCCGCCTGCACCAGCGAGGCGAAGCGGGCGAGATCGACGTTGCCGCCGGTGACGACGATTCCGACGCGCTTGCCGCGCACATCCAGCTTGCCGGACAGCACCGCGGCGGCGGCAAGGCAGCCGGTCGGCTCCACCAGCATCTTCATCCGGCTGGCGAAGAAGCGCATGGCATCGACCAGCTGGTCGTCGGTGACGGTGTCGATGTCGTCGACCAGCCGCTGCATCACCGGGAAGGTCAGCTGGCCGACATTGCGGCTCTGGGCGCCGTCGGCGATGGTCTTCGGCGGTTCGATGCGGACGATGCCGCCGCTGCGCAGGCTCTGCTGGGCGTCGTTGCCGGCCTCCGGCTCGATGCCGATCACGCGGCAGCCGGGGTTCAGCGTCTTCGCCGCCACGGCGCAGCCGGCCAGCAGCCCGCCGCCGCTGGTCGGCACCACCAGCAGGTCCAGCGGTGCACCGCCCCCCGCCAGAACCTCCTCGATCAGCTCCTTGGCGACGGTGCCCTGGCCGGCCATCACATGCGGGTGGTCGAAGGGCGGGATGAAGGTGCCGCCCCGCTCCTCCAGCACGCGGGCGACGGCGGCGTCCGGCGGCTCGGCGTAGCGGTCGTACAGCACCACGTCGGCGCCATAGCCGCGAGTCGCCTCCAGCTTGGCCGCCGGGGCGTCCATCGGCATGACGATGGTCGCCTTCACCCGCAGCATCGACGCGGCCAGCGCGATGGCCTGGGCATGGTTGCCGGACGAATAGGCGACGACGCCGACTGCGCGCTGCACCGGCGTGAATCGGGCGATGGCGTTGTAGGCGCCGCGGATCTTGAAGGCGCCGGTGCGCTGGAAATTCTCGCACTTGAACAGCAGCTCGCCGCCGGTCTGCGTGTCGGCGGTGCGGCTGGTCAGCACCGGCGTGCGGTGGGCGACGCCGGCGATCCGCTCCGCCGCACCCGCCACGTCGGCGTAGGTGATGGCGAGGCCGGTGGTATCGGTTCCGCTTGCGGTGATCATGTCGGGCATGGCGGCGATGTTCCCCCCTTGTCTGATACCAGGGCCTTGGTCCAGGGCCTTATTCCAGATCTGTGAACAGGAAGGCCTGTTCGTGCCGCTTCAGCCCGGCCTGCTCGTAGAAGCTGATGGCCTTGGGCGCCGACAGCAGCAGGCACATGGTGCCCGGCCCCATCGCATCGCGGGTGCGGCGCATCAGTTCCTTGCCGATGCCGCGCCCCTGCAGGGCGCGGTCGACGGCGAGGTCGGACAGATAGCAGCAATAGACGAAGTCGGTGATCGACCGGGCGACGCCGACCAGCCGGCCCTGGTCCCTTGCGGTGACGATCAGACCGGCGTTGCGCAGCATCGCCTCCACCCGAGGGCGGTCGCCCACGGGCCGGCGTTCGGCCAGCCCGGAGCGTTCCAGAACGTCGATGAAATCGTCCGCGGTCAGGTCCGGTTCGACCGCATAGTCGATCCGAACGGAGTCGCCGTGAATGGATTCATTGGCCATCGTCTCATCCCCGCCAGAACGGCTTCGACACCTCCTGCTCCACCTCGGCCCGGCTGACGCCGATGTCCTTCAGCAGATGGTCGTCGAGCCCCATCAGTGCATGGCGTTGTTTGCGCCGTTCCAGCGCGGAAAACAACACGTCGAGCAACCGCCAGACGGGGCGCGAGGCGACACGGGTGACACGGTCGGCGGCCGGGACGGCGCCCGGGGCTGCCGTGAAAGTGCCGGAACTACGGGTCACGTCGGTGTGGCGCATCGGATCCTCCATAATCTGGCGCACATCGCTCGAACAATCGAGACAATCAGGATTATGGAGACGTAATCGGCGGGGTCAAACGGAACATTGTCACCATTACATTTCCGATATCGGATGTATCTTTTCGGCCACAGGAGGGCATCGGATTGGCACCGGACCGAAGAAACCCTTGAGATACGAAGGATTCCACCGGTCCGGTCGGAATTGGTTCGCGTCTGCGGATGGTCTGCATGACAAGCCACGACCCATCAGCGGGATTGTCATGGTGGCATTGTCCCGATCATCGGGGCTTCCGAACCGGCGCCTATCGCCGCCGCACCATCCCGACAGCGATGGCGAGCGCCACGGCGATCAGCCCGCCCGCGACGGCGAAGGTCGCCCGGGTTCCCGCCGCAACGGCGTCCGGCGCCGCGGCTGCCACCTCGACCCCCACCCCCAGCGTGAACACGGCCCCCATCGCCGAAGCGCCGGTGACGAGCCCCAGATTGCGCGAGAGATTGAGCAGCCCCGACACCACGCCGCGCCGGTCCTTCTCCACATCCGCCATCACCGCCGTGTTGTTGGCGGTCTGGAACAGCGCGTAACCGGCGGTGACGACGGCAATCGGTACAATGTACCCGGCCACCCCGAGCGTCGCCGGCAGCAGCGCCAGCAGGACGCAGCCTCCCGCCACCGCACTCAGTCCCAGGATCGTCATCCTTTCCGCACCGAACCGGTCGACCATCCGGCCGGCCGGCACGCCGGTCAGCGCCGCCACCAGCGGTCCCGCCGACATGACGATCCCCACCACCGCCGCTCCCAGCCCCAGGGCGCGGGCGAGGTGGAACGGCCCCACCACCAGCGTCGCCATCAGCACCGTCGCCACCAGCATGCTCATCGACAGCCGGCCACACAGCGCCCGGTCGCGCAGCATGCCGATCCGCAGCAGCGGCGACGCCGTCCTCTTCTCCACCGCTCTCTCCACCACGAGGAACAGCCCCACCCCACCCACCGCCGCCAGCAGCAGCACGGAATCGAGCCAGCCGTGCCCGCCGGTCATCGCCAGCCCATAGGCCGCGAGCGTCAGCGCGAGGATCAGCGTGCCGGCGATGTCGAACCTACCCTGCCCGCTTCCCGTCTCCACCCGGTCGGCCGGCAGGTGCCGCCGCACCAGCAGGAAGGCCGCCACCCCCGGCGGCACGGTGATCAGGAAAATGGCCGGCCAACCGAACGCCGCGATCAGCACACCGCCCAGCGACGGGCCGAGCGCGGTTCCCAGCGCCGACATGGTTCCCATCAGCCCCATGACCCGGCCGATCCGCGCCTTGGGCACCGTGTCGCCGACGAAGGCGGTGGCGAGCGCCATCATCACCGCCGCCCCCAGCCCCTGCACCGCCCTCGCGGCGACCAGCATCCACAGGCCGGACGCCGCACCGGCCACGGCGGACGCCGCCGTGAACAGGGCGATCCCGGCCAGCAGCAGGCGCCGCCGCCCGACCATGTCCCCCAGCCGCCCCACCCCGACGATCAGCGTGGTGATCGACAGCAGATAGGCCAGCACCACCCACTGCACCTCGCGGAACGGCACCTCGAACGCCGACGCCAGCGCCGGCAGACCGACATTGGCGATGCTGGTGCCGAGCGAGGACAGCAGCATCGCCAGCGCCAGCCCGGCCAGCCCCCAACGGATCGCCCCGCCTGCCGCGGCGACCTCATCCCCCTGCGCAAGCGCTTGTCTCATGACGCCCTCCTTCTTCCTAGACAGGCGCCAAGGCTAGGACGCGGGGTGACATGGCGGAACGCGCAGCATATGCAGTGTATTCGTGCATCGGACGCCATGTCCCGGCAGCGGCGATCGGGACAAGTCGTGATACGATCCGGCGCATGACCACGCCCGACTTCAACATGCTCATCACGCTGGACGCCCTGTTGGCGGAGGGCAGCGTCGCCGGCGCGGCGCGGCGGCTGCGCCTCAGCCCGTCGGCGATGAGCCGGGCGCTGGCGCGGTTGCGCGCGGCGACCGGCGACCCGCTGCTGGTCAGGGCCGGACGCGGCCTCGTCCCCACGCCGCGCGCGCTCGACCTGCGCGACCGCGTGCGCCTGCTGGTGCAGGAGGCGGAGGCGGCGCTGCGGCCGGCCGAGAACCTCGACCTTGGCCAACTCACCCGGACCTTCACCCTGCGGACCAGCGACGGCTTCGTCGAAAGCTACGGCGCCGCCCTGCTCACCCGCATCGCCGGGGAGGCTCCCGGCGTCCGCATCCGCTTCCTGTCGAAGCCGGACAAGGACAGCGGCCCCTTGCGCGACGGCTCGGTCGATCTGGAAACCGGGGTGGTCGTCAAGGACAGCGGCCCGGAGCTGCGCGCCCAGGCGCTGTTCCACGACCGCTTCATCGGCGTCGTGCGCGCCGGCCACCCGCTGTGCGAAGGCGAAATCACTGCGGCCCGCTATGCCGCCGGCCGCCATGTGCTGGTGTCGCGGCGCGGCGAGGACCGCGGGCTGGTGGACGAGGCGCTGGACCGGCTGGACCTGCGGCGCCGCGTGGTCGCCACCGTCGGCGGCTTCGCCGCGGCGCTGGCGCTGGTGCGCGGCACCGACTTGATCGTCAGCGTCCCCGAACGGCACACGGCCGGCCTTCGCGCCGGCCTCCACAGCTTCGCCCTGCCCCTCCCCGCCCCGGAGGTCACCGTCTCGCTGCTGTGGCACCCGCGGCTGGACGCCGACGCGGCCCATCGTTGGCTACGCGGCTGCGTGCGCAAGGTCTGCGCCGCGCCGTCCGGACCGGAAGACCGGGAGTGATATGACCCGCCGCGCCATTGCGCAGCGTCCCACCGGCGCCCTATGCTGATATATCACTTGGACTCACATCGGGAGAACGCCATGCAGCCGCCCTACCTTGCCGCCGACCAGCGCTACGAGGGCATGAGCTATCGCCGCACCGGCCGCAGCGGGCTCGACCTGCCGGCCATTTCGCTGGGGCTGTGGCAGAATTTCGGCGGCACCGACGTGTTCGCGACCGGGCGCGCCGTGCTGCGCCGGGCCTTCGACCGCGGCGTCACCCATTTCGACCTCGCCAACAACTACGGTCCGCCGCCGGGCTCGGCGGAGGAGAATTTCGGCCGCATCCTCGCCACCGATTTCCGCCCCTACCGCGACCAGATGGTGATCTCGACCAAGGCCGGCTACGAGATGTGGCCCGGCCCCTACGGCAACTGGGGCTCCCGCAAATATCTGGTCTCCAGCCTGGACCAAAGCCTGAAGCGGATGGGCCTCGACTATGTCGACATCTTCTATTCGCACCGCGTCGATCCCCGCACGCCGCTGGAGGAGACGATGGGCACGCTCGACCACATCGTCCGCCAGGGCAAGGCGCTGTATGTCGGCATCTCCTCCTACTCGCCGGAGATGACGCGGCGGGCGGCCGGGATCCTGAAGCAGCTGGGCACCCCCTGCCTGATCCACCAGCCCTCCTACTCCATGCTGAACCGCTGGGTCGAAGGCGGCTTGCTCGACACGCTGGACGATCTCGGCATGGGCTGCATCGCCTTCTCGCCGATGGCCCAGGGCATGCTGACCAACAAATATCTCGGCGGCCAGCCGACCGACGCCCGCGCCGCCAAGGGCGGCACCCTGCGGGCGCATTTCCTGTCGCCGGAAAATCTGGAGCGCATCCGCGCGCTCGACGCCATCGCCCAGCGGCGCGGCCAGACGCTGGCGCAGATGGCCGTCGCCTGGGTGCTGCGCGACCCGCGCGTGACCTCCGCCCTGATCGGTGCCCGCAACGTGGAGCAGCTCGACAACTCGCTGGACGCGCTGAAGAACCTGTCCTTCTCGGCGGAGGAGCTGGCGGAGGTCGACACCCACGCCGTCGCCGACGCCGGCATCAACCTGTGGAGCGCCTCCTCCGCCGCCGAAGCGGGCTGATCCCAGACTGGAAACGGCCTGCGGGGAAATCGCAGGCCGTTTCCAGCGGTTCCGCCCAGCCGGAGGCCGACCGGATACTTCGCTTCCATCGGCATATTTTTCACGGGGAAACTCCGACCGCGCCGGGTGGGCGCTTTGTGCCCGGACGCAACGCTCATCCATCGCGATTCCGCAGGGGATGCGCCTGTCCCGTCACCGCAAGTGTGGCATGGAGATTGCTAACCCCCGGTTGTCCACAACCGGAAGGAGCTCACCATGACCAGCATCGCCGCCTCCGGCTCCTCGCCGGTGAACGCCTATCGGCTGACCGGCGGGACATTCTTCGCCCCGGCCGGCGCGGTCAGGGCGCCCGCCGAATTGACGGCGCAGGTCCGCGCTCAGGACACCGCCTTCCAACAGCAGATGAAGACGTCCAGCGATCCGGATGCAGTCGATCCGGACATCGCCCGCAGAAACCGCGCCGTTCAGGCGCACACGGTGTTTCGCGAGGGCGGGCGTGTGGTCGCCGCGGTGTGGCGGGACGGCCAGACACTGATGACCAACGGCATCGCCACGGGCATCGACTGGCCCTCGCTCCAGGAACGCACCTCCGGCATGACCGACGACCGCCGCCGCGACGCCATCGCAGACGCAATCGCCAGGCAGCTCGGCTCGTCGGTCCAGGTGCAGCGCTATGGCGAAGCCGGATCGGCGCCGACGCGCGGCCTGATCCTGGACGAGATGAACGCCACCAACATCAAGGCGCGCGGCGGCCGGTAGGCCGCCGTGCCGGGGCACGCGGGCGCGGTCAGGCGACGCCGCGCGCGCCGCGGCCTCCAGGACGGCTCAGCCCCGGCCAATCTGCCCGGCCGCCAGACGCCCCAGGATCGCCGCATGGCTGCGGATGCCGTTGCGCAGGCATTTCAGCTCGAACTTCTCGTTCGGCGAATGGATGCGGTCGTCGTCCAGGCCGAAGCCGACCAGGATGGTGTCCAGCCCCAGATGCTCGCGGAACCAGCCGACGATGGGGATCGACCCGCCGCCGCCGATCAGCACGCCGTCGCGCTCCGTCGCATCCTTCAACCCGCCGCGCACCGCCTGCATCCACGGCGTGTCGGTCGGCACCTCGATGCCCGGCGAGGAGCTGAAGCGGCGGAAGCTGACCGTGCAGTCGGCCGGCAGCCGGTCCTCGAAGAAGCGCTGGACCGACGCCTCGATGGCCGCGGGGTCCTGGCCGGGCACCAAGCGGCAGCTGAGCTTGCACGACGCCTTGGCCGGGATGACCGTCTTCGACCCCTCGCCGGTGTAGCCGCCCCAGATGCCGTTGATGTCGCAGGTCGGCCGGGTCCAGATGCGCTCCAGCAGGGTCCGCCCCGCCTCGCCCTGGCTGCGGGTCAGGCCGAGCGCGCCGAGGAACTGCGCCTCGTCCAGCGGCAGGCCGCGGATCTGCGCCAGCAGGTCGTCCGGCAGTTCGCGCACGCCGTCATAGAAGCCGTCGAAGCGCACCCGCCCGTCGGCATCGTGGATCTGGCCGAGGATGCCGCTCAGCACATTCAGCGGGTTGGGCACGGCGCCGCCGAACAGGCCGGAATGCAGGTCGTGGCTGGGACCCGTGACGGTGGCCTCCAGATAGAGCAGCCCGCGCAGGCGCGTGGTGATCGCCGGGGTGTCGACGTCCCAGGCATTGGTGTCGGTGACGAGGCAGAAGTCGGCCTGCAGCTCCGCCGCATGCTCCTTCAGGAAGCGCGGCAGCGACGGGCTGCCCGTCTCCTCCTCGCCCTCCAGCAGCACGGTGGCGCGGATGGGGATGGAGCCGTGGACGGCGTGCCAGGCCTCGAAGGCTTCCATGAAGGTCATGGTCTGGCCCTTGTCGTCGGCGGCCCCGCGGGCGACGACGCGGCGGCCGCGCTCGGCCTCGACGATCGCCGGCTCGAAGGGCGGGCTGTTCCACAGCTCGACCGGATCGGCGGGCTGGACGTCGTAATGGCCGTAATACAGCACATGCGGCGTCTTCGCCCCCGCTGGCCCCGGCGGCCCCGGATGCTGGGCGACCAGGATGGGGTGGCCCGGCGTCTCGTTGATCGTCACCGTGAAGCCCATCGCCGCCAGCCTGTCGGCGCACCATTGGGCGGCACGGCGGACATCGCCGGCATAGGCGGGGTCGGTGCTGACCGAGGGAATGCGCAGCAGCTCGCAAAGCCGGCCGACCGACTCCTTGAAGGAGGAGTCCACCTTGCGCAGCACGGCATCGACAGGAAGCATGACACGGCCCTCTTGTTGATTGTAGATGCGCCCAAGCGCCCTCTTCCGCCCCGGGAGAGGGGAAAACTCACCCCCCCAGACCAAGCAGCCTGCCCAGAACCGGCTGCCCCAGGACGGCGCCGAGCGCGAAGCCGCCGACCAGCCCGATCACCAGCCCCACAAGCCCGGCCCCCATCCCGCCACCGGACCGCGCCCCCGCGCGTTCCGCCTGCCGGGCGCCGTTGCCTCCACCGCCCGACGGCTCGTCCCCCTCGTCGATGGAGGACGCGCGCCGCGCGCTGTAGGAGGTATCGGTCGCCTCGTGCCACGACCGGATGCGCTCCAGCGCCGGCTTCAGCTGGGCGTCGTCGGGCGTCTTGCCGCGGCCGTGGATAATCTCCCAGGCCAGCGCCGCGAAACGGGCGGTGGTCCGCCCCTCCGGCGTGAAGATCGCCGCCGGCATGCGGCGGTAGGTGGCCTTCACCACGTCCACGTCATAGGGGAAGGCGGTGCGGAACATCAGGTCGGGGAACTCGTTGCGCAGCTGGGTCAGCGATTCGCGTCCGACCTCGTCGTTGGTGATCGACAGCATCAGGATGCCGGCCAGCGACAGGTTGGGGTTCAGCCCGTTCTGGATATGCTCCACCACCTGCAGGGTGCGCCGCAGCCCGTCCAGCGCGTAGCGGCCGGGGAACACCGGCACGACCAGCCGGTCCGACGCCGCCAGCGCGCCGGCGGCCAGATGGCCGAGTGCCGGCGGGCAGTCGATCACGACATAGTCGGGCGGGTTGCGCGAGAAATGCAGCGCCTTGCGCAGGCCGCGCTGCGACCCGCCGCGGCTGTCCAGCGCATGTTCCAGCGAATAGAGCTTACGCGCGCCGACGATCATCGACAGCCCGTCGAAGGCGGTCGGGGTGATGGCGTCCTCGACGAAGGTCTCCTGCCGCAGCAGGTCGTTGATGCCGACCTTGGCCTTGTCGCGCAGCAGGAAGTTGCTGGTGGCGCTGCTCTGCGGGTCGAAATCGATCAGGACGACGCTCTTGCCCAGCGCTGCCAGCGTCAGGGCGAGATTGACCGAGGTGGTCGTTTTCCCGACGCCGCCCTTCTGGTTGTAGACCGACAGGATGGTCGGCTGCCGTGCCTGCGGCGTGTCGAAGACGTCTTCGTGACTGGTCATGTTTGTTCCGCTTCGCCGTTCTGCGGCAATCCCCCCGCCCCGGACCGGAGGCCCCGGACCGGAAGCGAGGGCGCACTATAAGCGCCGCGGCGCCTCAAGTCTTCCCACACGTTCGGGGGTTCCCCAAGCGGCCCCCCACCCGCGCAATACCGCAGCCTTCACAGGACTGTCACTTGCCCACGCTCCATATTTCGATTATCGTAGAATCATGGAAATGAAAGAAGCCACCAACGCCTTCGCCGCTCTCGCCCAGGAAACCCGCCTAGCGGTGTTCCGCCTGCTGATCACGGTGGGGCCGAACGGGCTGACGGCCGGCGATCTCGCCCAGCAGGTGGGGGTCCCCGCCTCCACCCTGTCCCATCATCTGGCGACGCTGGAACGTGCCGGCCTGCTCCGCTCCTGGCGGGTGCAGCGGCAGATCTTCTACGCGTCCGACTATGAGGGCACCCGCCGGCTGATCGCCTTCCTGATGGAGGACTGCTGCCAGGGCCGTCCCGAACTCTGCTCCACCGACCTGACCCAGGCCGTCCCCTGTGGCCCCACCGGATGCGGCCACGACGCCTGACACCCCGACCCCAACCGCCGCGCATTTCCGCGGCCCGGAAAGGCGACCCCGCGATGACGCCCGTCACCATCTATCACAACCCGGCCTGCGGCACCTCGCGCAACACATTGGCGCTGATCCGCAACAGCGGCGTCGAGCCGACGGTGATCGAGTATCTGAAGACGCCGCCGACACGCGCCGAGCTGGCCGACCTGATCCGCCGCATGGGCGTGCCGGTGCGCGCCGTGCTGCGCGAGAAGGGCACGCCCTTTGCCGAACTCGGGCTCGGCGACCCGGCGTTGACCGACGACCGGCTGCTCGACGCCATGACGGCCCACCCGATCCTGATCAACCGGCCGATCGTGGTGACGCCGCTCGGCGTGCGGCTGTGCCGCCCGTCCGAGGCGGTGCTCGACATCCTCCCCGATGCCCAGCGCGGCGCCTTCGCCAAGGAGGACGGCGAGCAGATCGTCGATGCCGCCGGGCAGCGCATCGGCAAGGCCTCCTGACGGACAAGCGATCATGACAACCGACATCCATGACGCCCCGGCGGACCGCCCCGCCATGGGGCTGTTCGAGCGCTATCTCAGCGTCTGGGTCGCTCTGTGCATCGTCGCCGGCATCGCGCTCGGCCATCTGGTGCCCGGCGTCTTCCAGGGCATTGCCGCGGCGGAGATCGCCAAGGTCAACCTGCCAGTGGCGGTGCTGATCTGGCTGATGATCGTCCCGATGCTGCTGAAGATCGACCTCGGCGCGCTGGGACGGGTGAAAGAGCATTGGCGCGGCGTCGGCGTGACGCTGTTCATCAACTGGGCGGTCAAGCCCTTCTCGATGGCGCTGCTGGGCACGCTGTTCATCGGCAACCTGTTCGCCCCGCTGCTGCCGCAGGACCAGATTTCCTCCTACATCGCCGGCCTGATCCTGCTGGCCGCCGCCCCCTGCACCGCCATGGTCTTCGTCTGGTCGAACCTGTGCGAGGGCGAGCCGCACTACACGCTGAGCCAGGTGGCGCTGAACGACATCATCATGGTCTTCGCCTTCGCGCCGCTGGTCGGGTTGCTGCTGGGCGTCGCATCGATCACGGTTCCGTGGGACACGCTGCTGCTGTCGGTGCTGCTCTACATCGTCATCCCGGTGGTCGCCGCCCAGCTGTGGCGCCGCAGCCTGCTGGGGACCGGCGGCGAGCCCGCGCTGAAGCGGACGCTGGACCTAATCCAGCCGGTGTCGCTGGTGGCGCTGCTGACCACGCTGGTGCTGCTGTTCGGCTTCCAGGGGGAGCAGATCCTGGCCCAGCCGCTGGTCATCCTGCTGCTGGCGGTGCCGATCCTGATCCAGGTCTATTTCAACGCCGGGCTGGCCTATTGGCTGTCGCGCCGGTTCGGGGTGGCGTGGTGCGTGGCGGCGCCGGCGGCGCTGATCGGCGCGTCCAACTTCTTCGAGCTGGCGGTCGCCGCCGCCATCAGCCTGTTCGGCCTCGGCTCCGGCGCCGCGCTCGCCACCGTGGTCGGCGTGCTGGTCGAGGTGCCGGTGATGCTGTCGGTGGTGAAGATCGTCAAGGCGACCAAACCCTGGTACGAGGGACGCACCCATGCATGATGTCCGACACGTCGAACACGACACCTTCCCGAGCCTGGACGAGCCCTATTTCGAGGTGCCCGACCTCGGCGGGTTGACGCCGGAGCGGCCCTCGACCCATCCGCCGCGCATCCTGCTGCTCTACGGCTCGCTGCGGGAGCGCTCCTACAGCCGTTTCCTGGCCGAGGAGTCGGCCCGGCTGCTCCGCCGCATGGGGGCGGAAACGCGCATCTTCGACCCCCACGGCCTGCCGCTGCCCGACAGCGTGCCGGCCGACCATCCCAAGGTGGCGGAGCTGCGCGCCCTGTCGCAATGGTCGGAAGGCCAGGTGTGGGTCAGCCCGGAACGCCACGGCACCGTCACCGGCATCCTGAAATGCCAGATCGACTGGCTGCCGCTGGAGAGCGGCGGCGTCCGGCCGACGCAGGGGCGGACGCTGGCGGTGATGCAGGTCTCCGGCGGCTCGCAGTCCTTCAACGCGGTCAACGCCATGCGCGTTCTCGGCCGCTGGATGCGGATGGTGACCATCCCCAACCAGTCCTCCGTCGCCAAGGCCTATCAGGAGTTCGACGAGGCCGGGCGGATGAAGCCGTCGTCCTATTACGACCGCGTGGTCGACGTGCTGGAGGAGTTGGTCAAGTTCACCCTGCTGGTGCGCGACCGCAGCGATTATCTGACCAGCCGCTACAGCGAACGCCGCGAAGCCGGGCTGAAGGAGGCGAGCGAGGCGCAGGCCCTCGCCGCGGCGGCGATGAGCGGGCAGAAGTCCAGTGGGAGCCCGGCGGACTGATCCAATGGCACCGCGGTCCCGGCCCGCCGCCGGGACCCTTGCCGCATTCCTGCACAACCGTTGCGCAAAGTTTCGGGTCGATCCGCGAGGCCGCTCAGGTCCACATGGTGACAAACAATCCCATGGGAGGACAATAGGATGACCACCGAACTTCAGCACCTGATCGGCGGCAAGCTGGTTTCCGGAAAGTCGGGGCGGTTCGCCGACGTCTACTCCCCGATGACCGGCGAGGTGCGCGCCCGCGTGCCGCTGGCGAGCGTGGAGGAGATGCGCGCCGCGGTGGAGAACGCCAAGGAGGCGCAGCGCGGCTGGGCCGCCACCAACCCGCAGCGTCGCGCCCGCGTGCTGATGCGCTTCCTTGACCTCGTCCAGCGCGACTACGACGAGCTGGCGCTGCTGCTGTCGCTGGAGCATGGCAAGACCATCGTCGACGCCAAGGGCGACATCCAGCGCGGGCTCGAGGTGGTGGAGTTCGCCTGCGGCATCCCGCACCTGCTGAAGGGCGAGTTCACCGACGGCGCCGGCCCCGGCATCGACATCTACTCGATGCGCCAGCCGCTGGGCGTGGTCGCCGGCATCACGCCGTTCAACTTCCCGGCCATGATCCCGATGTGGAAGTTCGCCCCGGCCATCGCCTGCGGCAACGCCTTCATCCTGAAGCCGTCGGAGCGCACGCCCGGCGTGCCGGTGAAGCTGGCCGAGCTGATGCTGGAGGCCGGGCTGCCGGCGGGCATCCTCAACGTCGTCCACGGCGACAAGGTGGCGGTGGACGCCATCCTCGACGACCGCGACATCAAGGCGGTGGGCTTCGTCGGCTCCACCCCGATCGCCGAATACATCTACAACCGCGGCTGCGCCAACGGTAAGCGCGTCCAGTGCTTCGGCGGCGCCAAGAACCATGCGCTGGTGATGCCGGACGCCGACCTCGACCAGGCGACCGACGCGCTGATCGGCGCCGGCTATGGCGCGGCGGGCGAGCGCTGCATGGCGATCTCCGTCGTCGTGCCGGTCGGAAAGAAGACCGCCGATGCCCTGATGGAGCGGCTGATCCCGCGGGTGGAAGGCCTGAAGGTCGGCCCCTCCACCGACAGCAGCGCCGATTTCGGCCCGCTGGTGACCCGCGAACATCTGGAGCGCGTGAAGTCCTACGTCGATATCGGCGTCAAGGAAGGCGCCAAGCTGGCGGTCGATGGCCGCGAGTTCAGCATGCAGGGCTACGAGAACGGCTTCTACATGGGCGGCTGCCTGTTCGACGAGGTGAAGCCGGACATGCGCATCTACAAGGAGGAGATCTTCGGCCCGGTCCTCTCCGTCGTCCGCGCCGACTCCTATGAAGAGGCGCTGGCCCTGCCGAACGATCACGAGTACGGCAACGGCGTGGCGATCTTCACCCGCGACGGTGACGCCGCCCGCGACTTCGCCTCCCGCGTCGATGTCGGCATGGTCGGCATCAACGTTCCGATCCCGGTTCCGCTCGCCTACTACACCTTCGGCGGCTGGAAGCGTTCGGGCTTCGGCGACCTGAACCAGCACGGCCCCGACGCGGTGCGCTTCTACACCAAGACCAAGACCGTCACCTCCCGCTGGCCCTCGGGCGTCAAGGAAGGCGCCAGCTTCGTCATTCCGACCATGGAGTGATGGGCGTAACATTCCCCCTCCCGCTTCCGGCGGGAGGGGGGTTACACGAGGTGACGCATGTCCTTTGAACTGACCGAAGACCAGGCCGCCATCCGCGACATGGCGCTGTCCTTCGCCCGCGACGAGCTGGCGCCGAACGCCGTCGAGTGGGACCAGAAGAAGCATTTTCCTGTCGACACGCTACGCGCCGCCGGCGAGCTCGGCATGGGCGGCATCTATGTGTCGGAAGACCATGGCGGGTCGGCGCTGAGCCGCTTCGACGCCGTGGTGATCTTCGAGGCACTGAGCCAGGGCTGCCCGACCATCGCCTCCTACATCTCCATCCACAACATGGTGGCGGGGATGGTGGACAATTTCGGCAGCGACGAGCAGAAGGCCCATTGGCTGCCGAAGCTCTGCACCATGGAATGGCTGGCCAGCTATTGCCTGACCGAGGCCAACGCCGGCTCCGACGCCGCAGCATTGCGCACCAAGGCGGTGCGTGACGGCGACAGCTACGTCCTGAACGGCGCCAAGCAGTTCATTTCCGGCGCCGGCAGCTCCGACCTCTACCTCGTCATGGCCCGCACCGGCGAGGACGGCCCCGGCGGCATCAGTGCCTTCCTGGTGCCCAAGGACACCCCCGGTCTCTCCTTCGGCGCCAACGAGCACAAGATGGGCTGGAATGCCCAGCCGACCCGCGCCGTCATCATGGAGGACGCCCGCGTTCCCACCTCCGCCCTGCTGGGGCAGGAAGGGATGGGCTTCAAGTTCGCCATGAAGGGGCTGGACGGCGGCCGCATCAACATCGCCGCCTGCTCCATCGGCGGCGCCCAGGCCGCGCTCGACAAGGCGCTGACCTACATGTCCGAGCGCAAGGCCTTCGGCCAGTCGCTCGACCGTTTCCAGGCGCTGCAGTTCCGCATCGCCGACATGGCGACGGAGCTTGAGGCCGCCCGGACCTTCGTCCACCGCGCCGCCTCGGCGCTGGACGCCAAGAGCAAGGACGCCACCCGCCTCTGCGCCATGGCGAAGCGCTTCGCCACCGACACCGGCTTCGAGGTGGCGAACAACGCCCTGCAGCTGTTCGGCGGCTACGGCTATCTGGCCGATTACGGCGTGGAGAAGATCGTCCGCGACCTGCGGGTGCACCAGATCTTGGAAGGCACCAACGAGATCATGCGCCTGATCGTCTCGCGCAGCGAGATCGGGCGGATGTCGTAACGGCAAACCAAAAACAAACGACGGGAGACGCGACGATGGCGGTGATCGGTTTCATCGGATTGGGCAACATGGGCGGCCCGATGGCCGCGAACCTCGTGAAGGCGGGGCATCAGGTGGTGGGCTACGACCTTGTGCCCGCCGCCATCGACGCGGCCAAGGCGGCCGGCGTCACCATCGGCGAGTCCCCGGCGGCAATCGCCGCCGCGGCGGAGGTGGTCGTCACCATGCTGCCGGGCGGCAAGCATGTTCTCGGCGTCTATGACGGCGACACGGGCATCGTCGCGGTGGCGCGCCCGGGCACGCTGCTGATCGACTGCTCGACCATCGACGTCGACTCCGCCCGCAAGGCCCATGCGCTGGCCGCGGCCAAGGGTGCGGCCTCGCTCGACGCGCCGGTGTCGGGCGGCGTCGGCGGCGCTGCGGCCGGCACGCTGACCTTCATGGCCGGCGGCGAGGCCGAGGCCTTCGAACGCGCCCGCCCGATCCTGGAGGCGATGGGCAAGAAGATCGTCCATTGCGGCGGCCCCGGCGCCGGTCAGGCGGCGAAGATCTGCAACAACATGATCCTCGGCATCTCGATGATCGGCGTCTGCGAGGCCTTCGTCCTGGCGGAGAAGCTCGGGCTGTCGCATCAGGCGCTGTTCGACGTGTCGTCCACCTCGTCGGGCCAGTGCTGGTCGCTGACCAGCTATTGCCCGGTTCCCGGCCCGGTCCCGGCCAGCCCGGCCAACCGCGACTACCAGCCCGGTTTCGCCGCCGCGCTGATGCTGAAGGACCTGAAGCTGGCCCAGGAAGCGGCGCAGAGCGCCGGTGCCCCCACCCCGCTGGGTGCCGCGGCGGCGCAGCTCTACGCCATGATGAACGCGCAAGGAGAGGGCGGCACCGACTTCTCCGGCATCATCCGCATGCTGCGCGGCGAAGGGTAAGCCGGAACATATCAGGCCACTGGCGACGGGGGCAGGAACAGCGCCTGCTCCCGCCGCACCAGATCGGCGATGTGGTCGGCGGTCATGGATATCCGCGCCAGCGAGCGCAGATCCTCATGCACGATCAGCCAGAAGGACCGGGTGATCGTCAGCTCCTCCGGCAGGACCGGCACCAGATCGGGCTCTCCGCCGGCGATGAAGGCGGGCAGCATGCACAGCCCCGCACCGGCCAGCGTCGCCTTCAACTGGGCGACGAGGCTGCTGCTCTTGATGCGCGGCGCCACCTCCCCGATGGCCTCGACATAGTCCAGTTCGGGCGCGAAGATCAGGTCGTCGATATAGCCGATGAAGGAATGGCCGCGCAGATCGGCGCGGCTGCGGATCGGCGGCCGGGCGTCCAGATAGGCGGCGGTGCCGTACAGACCCAGCCGGTAATCGG
This sequence comes from Pseudomonadota bacterium, assembly GCA_023423695.1. GTDB lineage: Bacteria > Pseudomonadota > Alphaproteobacteria > Azospirillales > Azospirillaceae > Azospirillum. Next base: position 87,676 of record JAFAFA010000036.1, read on the forward strand.
TCAGCTTCCGGGCATAGAGCCGCCCCTCCTGCGGACGCGACAGGCTGATGGCGATGTCGGCCTCGCGCTTCGACAGGCTGAAGACGCGCGGCATCGCGACCAGCTGCACCTCCAGCTCCGGATGGCGTTCGCACAAGCTCCCGATGCGCGGCGCCAGGAAACAGCTGCCGAACCCGTCCGGCGCGCCGATGCGCACTGCACCGGCGAGCGCCAGATCGCCGTCCGCCACCATGCCCTGGGCGAGGAAGGCCGCGCTCTCCATCACCTCGGCGGTCTGCTTCAGCCGCTCGCCCTGCGGCGTCAGGGTGAAACCGCTGGGGCGGCGTTCGAACAGGGTGACGCGCAGCGCATCTTCCAGCGCCGAAATGCGGCGGCTGACCGTGGTGTGGTCGGCACGCAGCCGCTGGGCCGCAGTGGTCAGCGTGCCGGCACGGGCCACCGCCAGGAAGAATCGCAGGTCGTTCCAGTTGAAATCGGCCATATCCGCCGGCGCCGCCGTCCGTTCTCGCTGGTGAAGCAGGGGCCGAACTGTCCCATCAACCCGCCCCCCTGACAAGAGCGCCAAGCCATCCCTGCGACAACGCCGCACCCGGTTCGATTGGGCGCACCGAAAGAGCCTGCCCCGAAGGAGTACCGCATCTTCCGGCCACCGCCCCCATTTCGCGTGGACGAACCGCCCGCCTGTTGCGTTTATCTGTTGAGGGATGCGGCGTTCCTGACGACTGCGAAGAACGAAAGGACGGGCGATGCCGGGCGAGGGCCGGACTGGGGACTGGAACGGGTCGGCGATGGCAAGGACCGTAGCGGCGGCGCTCGCCGTCCTTGTCGCGGCTGCGGCACTGCCGGCCGCCGCCGAACCGCTGCTGTCCGCACCGGAGTCGGAAGCCCCCCTGCCCTCCCCCGTTCCGTCCACGCCCGCCCCGGCGGCAGTCCCGGTAACGGTTCAGGCCCCTGTACCGGTTCAGGCCCCGGCCACGCCCCAGACCGACGCCTTCGACTGCTGGCTTCTGGACCCGAACCGGCTGGAGCAGGCGGCCGACAAAGGTCTATGCGGCGATGCCTTCGCCCGCGCGCCGGAGATCGCCTCCCTGCCCGAAGCCCCTCCCCTGCCCGCATTGACGCCGCCGCGCAAGCCGAAGTTCCAGGAACGGCGCATCCGCGCGTCGAACCGGGGTTCCAGCCACAGCCAAACCCAGGCGATGGGCACGTCGGCTGCCCAGGTGTCCCGCGGCGGCGGCAGCAGCGGCAACGGCGATTTCTTCAGCAACTTCCAGCGCGATTTCCGCGCGCTGGGCGACCTGCTGGGCGGCGGGTCGTCGCCGCGCCGGAGCGACGGCGGCGGCGTCCCCGGTTCTCACATGTCGAACCGGAACTGAGCCCGATTCACGGCGCGTCGCCCGGTGCCGTGCCGACATCCTCCGCCCCCATATCCTCGGCAACGACGTCGATGGTGACGCCGGTGCGCCCCGGCCGGCCATGGTCATGCTCCGGATCGATGCCATGGTCGCGGCGCAGTTCGTCGCGGACCTCCGCCATGCGGGCGCGCAGCCGGACATATTCGGCCAGAAGCTGGCGGCGCCTGTCGTTCGGCGTCACATCTTTCGGCGGGCGCAGCGAGCGCTTGAAGTCGATCAGCTGGCGGCGGGTCACGTCGGGACGGATCAGCCCCTCCGCCTTTGCGCGCTCCAGCTCGTCCGGTGTCATGGTGACGATCTGGTAAGCAACGCTTTCCGCACCCGGCAGAACGTCCAGCGACAGCCGCCCGGTGTCCACGGCCTCCGCCACCGCGCGGAAGCGGAAGGCGGTCTCGACCGAAAACGGCATGTCGCTCTCGATCATTGCCTCGAAGTCGCCATGGGGCAGGATCTCCTTGGCGCGGTTCAGATAGCGGCCGATCGACAGGAATTCCTTGCGGCTGCGGTTCCAGTGGTAGCGGATTTCCTGGGCGAATTCCTGCCGGGTGTGGCAGGGCACGATGGCGTCGCTGATGTCCGACGCCCGGCGGTCGGCCTTGGACGGCGCCACCGCCGCGGCGGTGCGGGCCGGCACGGTGGGCGCCGCGGGCTGGGCGGCATGCTGGGGAGCGGCCTTGCCCTGCTCCGCCACCTTTTTCATGAAGGACTTCACGTTGGCCATGGTCAGATCCCCAACTCGTGCCGGATGAAGTACCAGGCGCCCAGGCATTCGTCGGCGCCGTTCACCGCGCCGACATCGACGATGGAACAGCCGATGTCGTCGACGCGGTGCATGTCCTCGATGTCCGGCACCTCATGCGGGACCAGCCGGCCGACCCGGCCCAGCTCCAGCTTCGCTTCCCGCAGGCTGACCGACCGCCGCTTGACCCGGTTCAGCAGGAAGGCGGCGGGGCGGCCGTAATCGCGCAGGAACTCCATCCAGGGAATGACGCTCATCTTGTCGAACCGCCCGACCCCGGTCGGCACCAGCACGAGATCGGCACGGCGCAGCAGGATCTTGGTCGCCTCGGGATAGAGTTCTACCGACGGCGGCGTGTCGATGAAGACCACGTCGTAGCGCGTGGGGTCGATCTGGGACAGCGCCGCGTCGATCTCCTCCAGCGTGCCTTCATAATGGTCGATGGGGGCAACCTCGTGCGGACGGCGCAGTTCATGCCACTGGCCCAGCGTGCGCTGCGGATCGAAGTCCAGCGTCGCCACGCGCATGCCGTCCTTGGCCGCCGCGACCGCGGTGTTCTTGCAGCTGGTGGTCTTTCCGGTGCCGCCCTTCGGCGCGCTGTAGACCACCCAGCGGGCGGGCTTCTGCGCAGCCTTCTGTACCGTCTCGGCGGCATTCTGGTCCGCCTGCCTGCCGGTTGATTTACCTGCCGGTCTGCCTGCAGATTTCCGTGTGGCGACGGCGGTCGGATCGGCCATCTGTTCCCCCTGCATCGCGTGCCCGTCTTCTGGATGGCCTCCTTATTAGCGGATCGACGGTCGGCTCGAAAGGGCAAAGGCGGGACCTGAACCATCGAAATAGGGCGTTTCTGTACCGGCAAGGCGTTACCGGTAACGCTTTCCCGGATGTTTCTGTTACCGGTAACGCTTCCGGCACGACACGCAGGCCGTCCCGCATTGCGGCAACGAAACATTCCGTCACCACTTTCAGCATTTCCGCCTCGGCCCTGCGTCGCTAAAATGTTTCGCATTCCAAGAAACCGGACAGGGTATCGCCTTCCCGCGAGCATCGGGGGCTTGGGCTGGGGAGTGGATCGGTGATGCGGGGATCGGGTGTGAAGGACGGATCGGTGGGACAGGCTCAGGACGCCCACAAGGGACATGGCGGGACCGGACTGAGGCAGGCCCTGCGCCGCACCACCGCATTGGCCGGGGCAGCGCGTCTGGTTGTCATCACCGCGGTGGCCGCCCTCGGCCTGCCGGCCCTGCCCGCCTTCGCCAATCCCGAAGGCGGCGTGGTCACCGACGGCAGCGCCACCATCCAGCACACCGGCCCCGGCCGGCTCGACATCCTCCAATCCACCTCGAAGGCGGTGATCGACTGGCAGCGCTTCGGCATCGCCGAGGGCGAGCACACCAATTTCCGGCAACCCGACGCCAACTCCATCACGCTGAACCGCGTCACCGGCCCCGATCCCTCCGCCATCATGGGACGGCTGACCGCCAACGGGCAGGTCTGGCTCGTCAATCCGAACGGCATCCTGTTCGGCCCGAACGCCAGCGTCGATGTCGGCGGGCTGGTCGCCACCACCCACGACATCCGCAACGAAGACTTCATGGCCGGCCGCTACAGCTTCGAGGGGCGGGGCGGCTCCACCGCGACGGTGGAGAATGAGGGCACCATCACGGTGGCCCAGGCCGGGCTGGCGGCGCTGGTCGCCCCCGGCGTCGCCAACCGCGGCACCATCCAGGCCCGCATGGGCGAGGTGACGCTGGCCTCCGGCCGCCGCTTCGTCGTCGACCTGTTCGGCGACCAGAAGATCAACATCGCGGTGGACGCCAAGACCGATGCCCGGCCCGTCGGCGCCGACGGCAAGCCGGTGGATGCCCTGGTCAGCAACAGCGGCAAGATCTTCGCCGATGGCGGCCGGGTGCAGATGACGGCGTCGGCCGCCAAGGGGCTGGTCGACCGCGTCGTCAACATGTCCGGCACCGTCCAGGCCCGGCGGGTGGAACAGCAGGGCGGCGACATCGTCCTGCTCGGCGATGGCGGCGAGGTGGAGGTGTCGGGCACGCTGGACGCCAGCGGCAACGGTGCCGGCCAGACCGGCGGCTCCGTCACCGTGTCGGGCAACCGGACGGCACTGGCGGCATCGGCGCGCGTCAAAGCCTCCGGCGCCGCCGGGGGAGGGGAGGTGATGATCGGCGGCGATGTGCAGGGCGGCAAGGCGTCCGCCGCCACGCTGGCCGGCTACAACATCCGCCCGGCGCGCAAACCGGTGCCGCCGTCCACCGAAACCGTCGTGGCGCAGGGGGCGACCATTGCCGCCGACGCCGCGGAGAATGGCAAGGGCGGCAAGGTCGTGGTGTGGGCCGACGGCAGCACCCGCTTCGACGGCGCCATCTCCACCCGTGGCGGTGCGGCCGGCGGCAATGGCGGCTTCGTGGAGACGTCCGGCAAGCTGTCGCTGCAGGTGCGCGGCCGGGTCGATGCCGGAGCGTCGGCAGGTAAGGGCGGGTCGAAGGGCGGGTCCTGGCTGCTCGATCCGACCGACATCAGAGTGTCGTCGAACGGCGGGACCATCAGCGCCGGCACGATCGAATCGTCGCTCAATACCGGAACCGCCGTCACGCTGCAGACAGACAGTGCCGTCGGTGGAAACGGCGACATCACCGTCGACGAGGCGATCGTCAAATCGTTCGGCGGAGACACTTCGCTGACGTTGAACGCCTACCGGAACATCATCGTCAATGAAGGCATCCGGTCGGACTCCGGGGCGCTCACCCTCGTCCTGAACGCTGGAAACACCGGAGAGGAGAATAAGCGCGACGGTGCCGTTCGGATCGGTAAGGAAAGCGCTCCCATTTCGATCAACACCCGCGGCGGCTCGTTTCTGGTGGGCGGTGGTATCGATCCCTCGACCTTCGCAGCAACCGGACTGCCGCTCGCCGGCTATGCGGCAGGCGTCAATTTCCTCAACGCCACCGTCGATACCGGTGCCGGCTCCATCACCATCAATGGGGAAGGTGGACGCTACGACGGTGGCGGAAACCACGGCATCGCACTCCGCAACAGCCAGTTGCTGACCACCAGCGGGGCCGTCACGCTCACCGGCGCAGGCGGAATCAGCACCTGCCCGGAACCGACCTGCGATCAGGATCTGTACGCCGGCGACAACCTCGGTGTTCTGCTCGACACGGCGACGGTGCACAGCTTGAGCGGCATCGTCACGGTCACGGGCACCGCCGGACACAACGATCAGGAATATTCCTTCGGCCGTCCATACGGCAATTCCTTCGGCGTTCGACTGAGAGATTCGAGGCTCGAGAGCGACAATGGCGCCATCATCGTCGCGGGCGCCGGAGGAACCGACCGAAGCGAGCGTGGCGTCGGTAACCAGGCAATCCTGATCGAGGCGTCTTCCCGATTGATCGGGCTGGGCAGCACATCGATCAGCCTGAGAAGCGGCGGCGGGTGGAACGACGACATCGTGCTGGACTCGTCGACCCTGTCCACCCAGTCCGGAGCCATCCATGTCGATGCGGCGCGCGACCTGAAAGCATCAACCCTGGCCCTGACCGCTGGGGGCACGACGACACTCAAGGCTGGAAACAGCGTCTCGCTGATGTCCACCACCATCACTTCGTCCGGAACTCCGGTGGTCGTAAACAGCAGCGCGTCCTCCAGCGGCCCGATCCTGATTGCCGGCAGCACGATCCACACCCATGGCGGCGCCATCACCCTGGGCGGCGGGAACGATCCCATGAATTCGCCGGCGACAGGCAACGACGAGAGTGCCGCCGGCGTCACCATCGACTCGAGCGAGCTGCGGTCCGATGGGGGTATGATCGCCATCACCGGACAGGGATCGCACTATGGCGACGACGGTCACGGCGTGGCCATCACCGGGCAAACCAGGATCGACTCCGGCACCGGAAAGATCGCCATCCGTGGCAAGGCCATCCCCTATGGCGGCTGGGGGGCCGGCGTCATGATCGCCTCCGATGCCGCCGAGGGGCCGACCCTCCAATCCGCCTCCATGGCCGCCGACGCCATTCGGATCGACGGCGACGCCTCCGAGGGGGACGCGGAGGAAGCCTGGGGAGTCAGGATCCAGGGCTCTGCGGCGATCCGTTCGTCCGGCGGCGTTGCCATCACCGGCAAGGCCGGCGCATCCGCGGTTACCTATGAGGTCGCCGGCATCGGCCTGGATGCCGAAGCCACCGGCAACATCCAGATCGTGGCCGCCGCCGGAGAGGTGACCCTCCAGGGCACCGCCGGAATCGGCGACAAGCCATTGGACGTGTACAGGAACGGAAACGTGGTGATCAGCGCGACGCCGGCACCGCCTCCGCCACCTCCGCCACCTCCTCCGCCGCCGGTATTGCCGCCGGTGACGCCCACCACACCGACCACACCTCCGACACCCACCACTCCCACCACTCCCACTGCGCCTGAAACCGGCGGTGGAGACGGGGGTGGAACCGGCACTCCATCCACCGGCACGACCGGAACGGATACCTCCGGCACCCCCCCGGAAGGAACCGGGACCGGAACGACAGGAAACACCTCCCCGGGCACTTCGGCTTCGAACAGCCAATCCGCCTTGGCCGGCAACAGCTCCGTGCAGACGGTGCTGCAAACGGTGGCGCAGATCGCAGCGAACGCGACCACGATCACAACCGCGGCCACGACCACCGGCACGACCACTCCGACAACCGGGGTCCCGAACCGCGCAACCACCCCGCAGACCTTCCTGTCGGCGCTGGAACAGGGCACGGCCACGCAAGACACGGCTACCCAGGGCACGGCCACCCGAACCGGGGAAGGGCAGGGCACCCAGGCGGCGGGCGGCAGTTCGTCGTCCGGCAATGGCCCGACCTCTCCGCCGCCGCCCCCCGGCCCGTCGACGGTGGTGTTGCCGTCCGGCCGCTCCGTCACCTTCACGGCGGAGGCGACGCAGGCCTACGCCTCCGGCGCCACCCTGTCGCAGCCGGGTCCGCAGATGCTCGCCTCGCCCCAGGTCCAGGCGGCGGCCGGCTCCATCATCCAGGCAGCGAGCAGCGGCGGCATGGTGCAGGCGGTGACGAATCTTTCGACCGGCGGGCTGTCGCTGCCGGAACAGCGTGCCGTGCTGGCCAGCGTCCCGGTGCCCACCCTGATCGGCGGTCTGACCGCCAGCAGCGATCCGGTGGCGGTGCGCGTCGGCGGCATCCTGCAGAACAGCGCCGCCGGCCAGCCCGGCGGCTATGCCCAGGTGCGCGCCACGGTGACCCAGGCCAACCTGCCGCCCCAGGTCGCCCGCACCTACCTCGCCATGGTGCAGCGGGTGGAGCGCGAACAGCGCACCCAGGCCTTCTCAGGCGCGCTCCGCCAGCTGGTGGCCAACCCGGCGGCGGCGGACATGTTCGGCTGGCCCAACGCCTCCTCGGCACCGCCCAGCCTGCAACAGGCACGCGGCGGGCGCACCCGCGGCGGCAGCATGACCCTGCGCGGCATCGTCGCCGACAGCGCCAATCTGGCCGAAGCGCGGGTGAACGGCCGCTGGGTCTTCATCGACGAGCAAGGGCAGTTCCGCACCAGCATCCCGGTGGAGCCGGGGGCGACCGAAGCCACGCTGACCATGACCGACGAGACGGGCAAGACGACCGAGCAGCGCATCGCCATTGACGCCGCCGCCACAGCCGACCCGGCCGCTCCGCCGAAGCCGCGCAAGATCGCCCTGATGATCGCGGTCGACAGCTACCGCGACACCGGCATTCCCGCCCTGACCACGCCCGACGCCGACATCAAGGCGGTGGGCAAGGCGCTGAACGACCATCTCGGCTACGAGACGCGGGTGCTGCGCAACCCGACCAAGGCACAGATCGGCGAGGCGCTGCGCAAGCTCGGCCGCGAGGTGGGCGAGCAGGACCAGGTCATGGTCTATTACGCCGGCCACGGTTATGAGCTGGCGGAGACCGGTGCCGGCTATTGGCTGCCGGCGGATGCGGAGACGACCAGCGCCCGCAACTGGGTGTCGAACAACGACATCGGCCGCTTCCTCAGCCGCATGCCGGCCAAGCATGTGATGGTGGTGTCGGACAGCTGCTATTCCGGCGCCTTCACCAAGGAACAGAAGGTCGATGCAACCCGCCTCGCCAGCGAACAGGAGATCCGCCAACGCCGGTCGGTGATGGCGCTGTCGTCGGGGGGCGACGAACCGGTGGCCGACGGCGAGGTGAACTCCCCCTTCGCCGCCGCGCTGAAGAAGCGGGTGCTGGCGCTGCCGAAGGACAGCAACGGCTACGCGCTCTACCAGGAGGTCCGCGAGGACGTGACCCGCGACGCCCCCCAGACCCCGCAATACGGCGTGATCCGCACCGCCGGCTACGACGAAGGCGGCGACTTCCTGCTGGACCTGCCGAACGCCGCCATGAACTGAGGGGGGATGGGGAGAGGCACGTGCAGCAACCTCCCCCATTTTCCCCTGGCGCATAGTTTCAAAAGAAACTATATCAGCGGCAAATGGTCGCGCCCGGCCCCGCGCCGGCCGCGTCCCCTCGGGAAAAGGGAGCAGCCCGCATGACGTCCCCCGCCTTCACCTATCAGTCCGGCTTCGGCAACGAATTCGCGACGGAGGCGTTGCCCGGCGCCTTGCCCATCGGCCGCAACTCGCCGCAGCGCCCGCCCTACGGCCTCTATGCCGAACAGATCAGCGGAACCGCCTTCACCGCTCCCCGCGCCCACAACCGCCGCTCCTGGCTGTACCGCATCCGCCCGGCGGTGGTGCACGAGCCGTTCCGGCCGATGGAGTCCGGCCGGCTGACCAGCCGCTTCGACGAGGTGCCGGCCCCGCCGACGCAGCTGCGCTGGAACCCGCCGCCGATGCCGGACGCGCCCACCGACTTCGTCGCCGGGCTCGTCACCATGGGCGGCAATGGCGGACCGCAGGCGCAGGCCGGCTGCGGCATCCATCTCTACGCCGCCAACCGGTCGATGGAGGGCCGCTTCTTCTACGATGCCGACGGCGAGTTGCTGATCGTGCCGCAGCAGGGCCGGCTGCGCCTGTTCACCGAACTGGGCGTGCTGGAGGTCGAACCGCAGGAGATCGCGCTGATCCCCCGCGGCCTGCGCTTCCGCGTCGAGCTGCCGGACGGGACGGCACGCGGCTATGTCTGCGAGAATTTCGGCGCGCCCTTCCGCCTGCCGGACCTGGGCCCCATCGGCTCCAACGGGCTGGCCAACCCGCGCGACTTCCTGACGCCCGACGCCTGGTACGAGGATGTCGAGGGCGCCTTCGAACTGGTGGCGAAGTTCGACGGCCATCTGTGGAGCGCCCCCATCGGCCACTCGCCGCTGGACGTGGTGGCGTGGCACGGCAACCACGCGCCCTGCAAATACGACCTGCGCCGCTTCAACACCATCGGCTCGATCAGCTTCGACCATCCCGACCCGTCGATCTTCCTGGTGCTGCAATCGCCCAGCGACACGCCCGGCGTCGACAGCATCGACTTCGTCATCTTCCCGCCGCGCTGGCTGGTGCAGGAGGACACCTTCCGCCCGCCCTGGTTCCACCGCAACGTTGCCAGCGAGTTCATGGGCCTCATCCATGGCGTCTACGACGCCAAGGAGGAAGGGTTCCTGCCCGGCGGGGCAAGCTTGCACAACTGCATGAGCGGCCACGGCCCGGATGCCGAGACCTTCGCCAAGGCCACCGCCGCCGACACCACCCGGCCGCAGCGGGTCGGCGACACCATGGCCTTCATGTTCGAAACCCGCGCCGTCATCCGTCCGACGCGGCACGCACTGGAAACCGCCGAGCTTCAGCCCGATTATCACCGCTGCTGGCAGGGGCTGGCGAAGCGCTTCGACCCGGGCCGTCCGTAAGAGGGCAGGGCGGGAGCAGCCGCCGGCCCCGCCCATGCGACAATTTGTCTCGACGGCACGCGCGCGGCCTTTCACACTGCGCCCTTGCCGATCCGTGAAGCGCAGGGGAGGGGCCGATGCGGGCCGCTATGGGCAATGAGATGGAATCCCGGTCGCTGCTCGACCGCATGATCGACCGGCTGACCGTTCAGCGCAACGCCCTGGGCTGGGCCGAGCGTGCCGTCGCCGGGCGGGACGGCATGGTGCTGGAGGTGGGGCTGGGCAAGGGCCGCACCTTCGACCATCTGCGCCACCTGTTCCCGCCCCGCGACATCCTGGTCTTCGACATGTGGGTCCGCGTGCCGCCGGAACTGACGCCGGACGAGGACCGCCTGTTCGTCGGCGATTTCAAGGAAACCATGCCGGCGGCGGCGGAGCGGTTCGGCCGTTGCGCCCGGCTGGCCCATGCCGATTTCGGCAGCACCGACCGCAGCCACGACGCCAGACAGGCGGCATGGCTGGCGCCGCTGATCGACGCGCTGATGCTGCCGGGCGGCGTCGTGCTGTCCGACCGGCCGCTGGAGCGTCCCAACTGGACCCCGCTTCCCCTGCCGGCGGACGAGCGCTGGCCCTATCATGCCTGGCGGGTGGAAGGCTGAGCGGAGTGGCGCCCAGGCCGGGGGCGCCCATGCCGGGGGCAGGCGTAAGGTCGGCAGTGGAAAACGGCCCGGCCGACGCCAATCTTCTGTCCCTTCCGCCCGAAAGGAACCCGGCACCCATGCCGGGCTTCGCCGGGGCGGACGACGGTCGCCACGCTGAAGGCCTTTGATGGACCGCAACATTTTTCAGTTCATTTGGAAGTACAGCGGCCGACAGCAGATCCTGCTCGCCCTGTTGACGATCGCCTCGTTCCCGGTGCTCTACGCATCGCTGGAACTGCCGAAGATCATCATCAACCGGGCCTTGTCCGATCCCCAGCCGGAACGCGAGATCCTGGGCGTCACCATGGGTCCGGTGACCTATCTGCTGGTGCTGTGCTTCACCTTCCTGGCGCTGGTGCTCGCCAACGGCGCCTTCAAGATGCGCATCAACACCTTCAAGGGGGTGGTCGGCGAACGGCAGGTGCGGCGCCTGCGCTTCATGCTGCTGGACCGCATGCTGCGCTTCCCGCTGCCGCATTTCTCCAAGGTCAGCCAGGGAGAGCTGATCTCCACCGTCGCGGCGGAAACCGAACCGCTGGCCGGCTTCATCGGCGACGCCTTCGCCCAGCCGCTCTACCAGGGCGGCACGATGCTGACGATCCTGCTGTTCCTGTTCATCCAGCAGCCGACCATCGGGCTGGTGTCGATCGCGCTGATCCCGGTGCAGGCCTACATCATCCCCAAATTGCAGATCAAGGTGAAGCTGCTGGGGAAGGAGCGGGTGCGCAAGGTCCGGCAGCTGTCCGAGCGCATCGGCGAAAGCGTGGAGAATGTCCGCGAGGTCCGCGTCAACGGCACCATCCGCTACGTTCTGGCCGAGTTCTCGCAGTATCTCGGCAGTATCTACTGGATCAGGCTGGAGATCTACAAGCGAAAGTATTTCGTCAAGTTCCTGAACAACTTCATCAATCAGATCACACCCTTCTTCCTGTTCTCGATCGGCGGCTATCTGGTCCTGCACGGCGACCTGACCATCGGCGCTCTGGTGGCGGCGCTGTCGGCCTTCAAGGACCTGACCGCTCCCTGGAAGGAGCTGCTCGACTATTACCAGAACATGATCGACGCCCAGATCAAGTACGAGCAGATCGCCGACCAGTTCTCTCCCCCCTTCCTGTTCAATTGGACCCCGTCGACGCCCGCCACGCCCACCGATCTGAAGGCCCCGCTGCGGCTGGAGGCGGTGACCTGGGCCAACGAATACGGCGACCGCATGCTGCAGCGGCTGTCGCTGGACGTGCCGCCGGGCGCGCTGGTCGGCATCGCCGGCACCAACGCGCTGGCGCTGCGCCGCTTGGCCGAAGTGCTGGTGCGCCTGTCACCGCCGACCTCCGGCCGGATCACCATCGGCGACCAGACCCTGGACCAGCTGCCGCTCGACCTGCTGGGGCGCCGCATGGCCTATGCCGGTCCGGAACCGCGAATGTTCACCGGCAGCATGATGCAGAACATCACCTATGGGCTGCGCCATCGCCCGCCGCCCGACGATCCGGAGACGATGAGCCCCGCCCGTCGGCGCGAGATCGTGGAGGCCGAGGCGTCCGGCAACTCCGCCGACAGCATGGAGGGCATCTGGACCGACTTCGCCATGATCGGCGCGACCGACTGGGCCAGCCTGCGGCCCTGGTTCATGCAATGCCTGGAGGCGACCGGCGGCGAGAGCGCCGTCTACCAGCGCGGCCTGCGCGAGGTGTTCGATCCCGACGATTACCCCTTCGTCGCCCAGCCGCTGCTGCGCGCCCGCCACTGGCTGCGCGACGCCATCGGCGAGCGCGGGATGGACAAGCTGCTGGCCCGCTTCGACCGCGACCGCTTCAACCCCTATGCCAGCTTGGCGGAGAACCTGCTGTTCGGCCTGCCGGACGGCAAACGGCTGACCGTCGCCCGCATGGTCAGCGATCCCACCATCCGCGACCTGATGGAGGCGCACGGGCTGTGGGACTCCGCGGTGCGTCTCGGCCGCCGTTTCGCCATGCGGGTGGTGAGCGTCTACCGCGACAGCGACGACGGCGACGTCATGATCATGCGCTACCCGCACATCGACGACGCCCTGTTCGAGGAGCTGGTGGAGGCGGTCACCCGCCTGAAGCGCCGGTCCGAGCGGCCCCAGCGCCGCCACCACGAGGCGGACACGCTGCTGTTCGCCACCATGTTCCTGATGATCGTGCCCAAGCGCGACGGCATGGACTTCGCCCCGCAGCCGGAGCGCGAGGCGATCATGGCGATCCGCCGCCGCCTGCTCGACGACATGCCGCACGAGCTGAGCGACAAGGTCGCGGTCTTCGACCCGGATCTCTACCACCCGCGCCTGAACGTGATGGACAACCTGCTGTTCGGACGCATCACCACGGAGGATCCCCGCGCGATCACCCAGCTGCGGGCATTGGTGGACGAGGCGCTGGAGCGGACGGACGCCCGCGCCTTCGTGCTGATCCTGGTGGCGCTGGGCGAGGTCGGCATCGGCGGCTCGCTGCTGCCGATCAGCGTGCGGCAGCGGGTGCAGCTGATCCGCGGCCTGATGAAGAAACCCGACATCTTCGTCATCTATCAGGCGCTCAACAGCTACGACCCGGATGAGAGGCTGCGCATCTTCCTGCGCATGAAGGAACTCCTGCCGACCATGACGATGATCGTGCTGGAGGAGCGGATCACCGACGACCCGGCCTTCGACGCGCTCTACGACCTGGAGGATGGCCGGCTGGTCCGGCGCGGCCAGAGCGGCGCCGACGCCGAAGACGAGACCATGCCCGGCGACGCCGAGGGTACCGACGAGCCGGCGCTCCGCCTGCTCTCCCGCTCCTCCGTCTTCTCGGATCTGCCGGAATCGGTGCTGCGCCGCCTGCTGTCGGCGTCGGAATGGCGGACGGTGTCGGCCGGCGACTTCATCTACCGCAGCGGCGAGCCGTCGGAATTCGTCTTCGTCCTGGCGGAAGGCGAGGCGGAGCTGGTCCGCCTGATGCCCGACAACCAGCCGCCGCTGCACATCGCCTACATCAAGCCGCCGGAGGTGATCGGCGAACTGGAGCTTCTGGCCGGCGTGCGCCGCTTCTCCACCATCCGGGCGCGCACCGACCTGCGGCTGCTGCGGCTGGACGGGGCGACAATGCTGCGCATGCTTCCATCGGTGCCGGACCTGCCGATGCGGGTGATCCAGCAGGTCGGCAAGCGCCTGACCAGCGAGGCACCGGCCGGCTCGGCTCCCACCCCGCCAGCCCCCGCACCGACCGAAACCACCGACAGCAGTGAATCCGCAACGCAACCATGATGGAATGATCGCGATGGGGCAGGGGCGCGAGGCATCCCCTCTCCCCCCAGGGAGAGGGGACTTCACCGAACCGGAAGCGCCCCGGAGAACGGGCAGGGAGACGCAACGATGCTGAAGGTCGAGGGCCTGACGATCCGTTTCCGCAATGCGCCGGTCGACCGTCCGGTCGTCGACGGCGTCGGCTTCTCGGTCGGGGCGGGGCAGAGCGTGGCGCTGGTCGGCGAATCCGGCTCCGGCAAGACGCTGACCTGCCGCAGCATCCTGAACATCCTGCCCCGGGGGGCGGAGGTGACGGGCGGCTCCATCCTGTTCGGCCGGGGGGCGGAGGCGGTCGACCTGCTGCGCCTGTCGCGCGCCGGCCTGCGCGACATCCGCGGCAGCCGCATCTCGATGATCTTCCAGGAGCCGATGAGCGCGCTGTCGCCGCTCCACAGCATCGGCGACCAGACCATGGAGGTGCTGCGGCTGCACGGCAACTGCAACCGCCGAAGCGCCCGCGACCAGTGCCTCGCCATGTTCGAGCGGGTGGGCTTCCCCGATCCGCTGCGCGCCTTCCGCTCCTACCCGTTCCAGCTGTCGGGCGGCCTGCGCCAGCGGGCGATGATCGCCATGGCGATGGTGGCGCGCCCGCAGCTGCTGATTGCCGACGAGCCCACCACGGCGCTGGACGTCACACTGCAGGCCCAGGTGCTGGCGCTGATCAAGGAGCTGCAGGCGGAGACCGGCATGGCGGTGCTGCTGGTCACCCACGACCTGGGCGTGGTCGCCAACATGGCCGACGCCGTGGTGGTGATGCGCGCCGGCCGGGTGATGGAATCGGGCTGTTGCGCCGACGTGCTGGGCCGGCCGCTGCACGGCTACACCCGCAAGCTGATGGCCGCCGCCCCCTCCATCCCCGAGATGACCTGCGCCCCGGCCGCCGTCGGCGCGGAGGACGCCATCCTGGAGTTCCACGCCGTCGCCAAGACCTACGAGCGCGGCTCCACCCACGTGCGGGCGCTGGACGGGATCGACCTGTCCGTGCGCCGGGGGGAGACGCTGGCCATCGTCGGCGAGTCAGGATCAGGCAAGACGACGATGGCGCGCCTTGCCATGCTGGCGGAGCGGCCCGACCCCGGCGGCCGCCTGCTGTTCCGGCCCTCCGCCGGGCAGCCGCCGCTCGACCTCCTTTCCGCCGCGGGGCCGGAGCTGACCGCCTACCGCCGCCGTGCCCAGATGGTGTTCCAGGATCCCTATGCCTCCCTCAGTCCCCGCATGAGCGTCGGCGAGATCATCGCGGAGCCGCTGGCGATCCACGGCGTCTGCGGCCGCGGCGAGGGGCGCGAGCGCGTGCGGGCGCTGATGGCGCAGGTCGGGCTCGATCCCGCCTGGGCCAACCGCTATCCCCACGCCTTCTCCGGCGGCCAGCGCCAGCGCATCGGCATCGCCCGCGCGCTCGCCCTCGATCCCCAACTGCTGATCTGCGACGAGCCGACCTCGGCGCTCGACGTGTCGGTGCAGGCGCAGGTTCTCGACCTGCTGGAATCGATCAAGCAACGGCTCGGCCTCAGCCTGATGTTCATCTCGCACGATCTGGCGGTGGTGGCGCGGCTGGCCGACCGGGTCGCGGTGATGCGCGCCGGCCGGGTGATGGAGCAGGCGCCGCCCGCCGTCCTGTTCTCCGCCCCGCTGCATCCCTACACCCGCGCGCTGATCGCCGCTTCGCCCGAGCCGGATGTCAATCGCCCGATCGACGTCGCCACCGTGGCGCTCGGCGCCGGCGCCCCCGACCTGTGGCCCGAACCCTTCCGCCCCACCCCCGAAGGCGCGCCCCCTCCCTTGGTGGAAGCGGCCCCAGGTCATTTCGTGAGGCGGGCGGCATGAGGACGTTCCTTCACCCCACCGGCTCGAATCACCCTCTCCCCCCCGGGGAGAGGGAAGGGGCCCACCGCTCTGCGGTGGGAAGGGTGAGGGGGACGCGCGGCGGGATGCTCGCGAAGATCCTGCCGCGCATCCCCCTCACCCTGACCCTCTCCCCGCTTTCGGCGGACCTCTGGTCCGCCTGTCGCGTCAGCGCAAACGAAGTTTGCGCGAGAGCGGGGGGGAGAGGGAAGTGGGCGGCGATAGCGTCAATCCTCCTCCTCGCCACCCCCGCCGTCGCCTTCACCCCGCAGGAACCCGCGCTCCTGCGCGACGAGGTGCGCTACGGCCTGCTGCCCCCCGTCCGCCAGCGCATGCCGGACGAGCCGCTGATCGTCGACGTGGAAGCCAAGGGCCGCGACCTCGGCCGCTCCGGCGGCTGGATCCGCACCTTCATCACCCAGCGGCGCAACAGCCGCATCGCCGTGCTCTACGGCTACGCCCGGCTGGTCGGCTACAACGAGAAGCGGGAGCTGGTGCCCGACATCCTGAAGGACGTGACGGTCGTCGACGGCCGCGACTTCACCCTGACCCTGCGGGCCGGCCACCGCTGGTCCGACGGGGCCCCCTTCACCAGCGACGACATCCGCTACTGGTGGGAGGACATCGCCAACGATCCGATGCTGTCGCCGTCCGGCCCGCCGCGCTTCATGCTGGTGGACGGCAAGCCGCCGCAGGTCAGCTTCCCCGACGCGGTCACCGCCCGCTTCCGCTGGGAGGAGCCGAACCCCTATTTCCTGCCCACGCTCGCCGCCGCCCGGCCGCCCTTCATCTACCGGCCGGCCCATTACCTGAAGCGCTTCCACGCCCGCTATACCGGAGAGGCGGAGCTGGCGCCGCTGATCGCCAAGCACAAGGTCCGCAACTGGGCGGCCCTGCACAACGCGCGCGACGACATGTTCCGCATGGAAAACCCGGACGAGCCGACCCTCCAGCCCTGGATGGCGCTGTCGAAGGGCACCGGCAGCCATCTGCTGTTCCAGCGCAATCCCTATTACCACCGCTTCGACAACCGCGGCATGCAGCTGCCCTACACCGACGGGCTGGACGTGACCGTGATGGCCGGCGGGCTGATCCCGGCGCAGGTCGCCACCGGCAAGGCCGACCTCCAGGCCGAAGGGCTGACCTTCTCCCAGGTGCCGGTGCTGGTGGCGGGGGAGGAGGCCGGCGACTACCGCACCCTGCTGTGGCCGGAAGGCAAGGCGGCGGAGATCGCGCTCTATCCCAACCTGAACTACAACGACCCGGTCTGGCGCGCCCTGCTGCGCGATCCCCGCTTCCGCCGCGCCCTGTCGATGGGCATCGACCGGCGCATCATCAACCGCTCGCTCTTCTTCGGGCTGGCGCGGGAAAGCGGCGTGGACGTGCTGCAGGGAAGCCCGCTCTACAAGCAGGAACGCACCGGCGTCTGGACCGGCTACGACCCCAAACGGGCCGCGGCGCTGCTGGACGAGCTCGGGCTGAAGCGCCAGCGCGGCGAACTGTACCGCGACCTGCCCGACGGCCGCCCGCTGGAGGTGATCGTGGAGTCGGCCGGAGAGAAGCCGGAGGTCGCCGATGCCCTGCAGATCATCGCGGAGACCTGGCGCGACATCGGCGTCCGGCTGCTGGTGCGCACGGTGGACCGCGACGTGCTGCGCAACCGCGTCTATGCCGGCCAGACGATGATGGCGGTGTGGGGCGGCTGGGACAACGGCGTCCCCGATCCCGACAGCAGTCCGGAGGAGCTGGCCCCGATGACGCAGGAGAATTTCAGCTGGCCGAAATGGGGACAGCATTACCAGACCTCCGGCGGTGCCGGCGAGCCCATCGACATGCCGGTCGCGCAGGAGCTGATGGAGTTCGCCCGCCGCTGGCGCCACACCACAGACGAGACCGAACGGCGCGCCCTGTGGTCGGCGATGCTCGACATCCACGCCGACCAGATCTTCGCCATCGGCGTGGTGTCGAAGACGCCGCAGCCGATCACCGTGGCCAACCGCCTGCGCAACGTCCCGGAGAAGGGGCTGTGGCTGTGGGATCCCGGCGCCTATCTCGGCATCTACCGGCCCGACGAGTTCTATTTCGCCGACGCCCGCCCGGCCGACCCGGAGCCGGCCGGCCTCCACCGCAGGGGGGATTGACCGCCCATGCTGCGCTTCATCCTGCACCGGCTGCTGGTGATGATCCCGACACTGATCGTGGTGTCGATCGTGATCTTCATCGTCATCAACCTGCCGCCCGGCGACTATCTGTCCAACCAGATCGCCGAGCTGCGCGCCACCGGCCAGGAAGCCGGTCTTGCGAAGGCGGAGTTCCTGCGCCGCGAATACGCGCTGGACCGGCCGCTGCCCGAGCAATATCTGGTGTGGATCGGCGTCTGGCCGGGGCCGAACGGCTTCAACGGCCTGCTGCAGGGCGACCTCGGCTGGTCGTTCGAGTTCAACAAGCCGGTGGCGGAGGTGGTGGGCGAAACCCTGTGGTTCACCGTCGTCCTCAACGTCGCCGCCGTGCTGTTCGTCTATCTGGTCTCCTTCCCGCTGGGGGCGCTGGCGGCGATCCGCGCCAACAGCTGGGTCGATTACCTCGCCGCCACCATCGGCTATGTCGGCTTGGCGACGCCAAACTTCCTGCTTGCGCTGATCCTGCTCTATTACGGCCAGAAATGGTTGGGCCTGCCGATCGGCGGGCTGGTCGACGTCCAATACGAGAACCAGCCGATGAGCTGGGCCAAGCTCGGCTCGATCCTGCAGCACCTGATCGTGCCGACCATTGTCATCGGACTGTCCGGCACCGCCGCCATGGTGCGCCGCCTGCGCGCCAACCTGCTGGACGAACTGGGCAAGCCCTATGTCGTCACCGCCAAGGCCAAGGGCGTGCCGCCGCTGCGCCGGCTGACCCGCTACCCTCTGCGCATGGCGCTGAACCCCTTCGTCTCCGACATCGGGTCGCTGCTGCCGTCGCTGGTGTCGGGGTCGGTGCTGATCTCCGTCGTGCTCAGCCTGCCCACCATCGGGCCGGCCCTGCTGGAAGCGCTGCGGGCGCAGGACATCTTCCTGTCGGGCTTCATCCTGATGTTCATCTCGCTGCTGGTGCTGGTCGGCATGCTGATCTCCGACATCGCGCTGGCGCTGCTCGATCCCCGCATCAGGCTGGGCAAGGGAAGGAAGGCCCAGTCATGAAGGACCAGGGCATGGAAGGCGGGGGCGGCGGCTGGAACCATTACGTCGACAGCCGGCCCTATCCCGATCCGGAGTCGCCGGACGCCCCGGCCACCCGCTTCGATCCGGGCGCCTCGACCGGGCGGCTGATGCTGCGGCGGTTCCTGCGCCACCGGCTGGCGGTATTGGGGGCGCTGTTCCTGGGGCTGTCATACCTCAGCCTGCCCTTCGTCGATTTCCTGGTTCCCTACGGCGCCAACGAACGCGACGTGGAGCATCTCTACGCCCCGCCGCAGGGCATCCACCTGTTCCACGAGGGGCAGTTCATCGGCCCCTTCGTCTACCCGACCACCGGCCAGCCCGACCTGAAGGACTATCGCTGGCGTTACGAGGCGGACGAGAGCCGGCCGATGCCGCTGGAGTTCTTCTGCCCCGGCAGGCCCTATCGCTTCCTGGGGCTGGCGGAGATGCGGATGCGGCTGGTCTGCCCGCCGCCGGGGGCGACGCTGCATCTGCTGGGCACCGACCGGCTGGGCCGGGACATGCTGTCGCGGCTGGCCATCGGGGCGCAGCTGTCGCTGACCGTCGGCCTGCTGGGCATCGCCGTGTCCTTCGCCATCGGCGTCACGCTGGGCGGCATGGCCGGATATTTCGGCGGCTGGATCGATGCCGGGGTCCAGCGCCTGTCGGAAATCCTGAAATCCCTGCCGGAGCTGCCGCTGTGGCTGGCGCTCTCCGCCGCGGTGCCGGCGCAATGGTCTCCGGTGACGGTGTTCCTGTGCATCTCCGTCATCCTCGGCCTGCTCGACTGGCCGTCGCTGGCCCGCGCCGTGCGCTCCCGCTTCCTGGCCTTGCGCGAGGAGGATTTCGTCATGGCGGCGGAGCTGATGGGGGCAAGCCCGGCGCGGATCATCCGCCGCCACCTGCTGCCCAACTTCGCCAGCCACCTGCTCGCCAGCGCCACCCTGTCGATCCCGGCGATGATCCTCGGCGAAACGGCGCTGTCCTTCCTGGGGCTGGGCCTGCGCCCGCCGGCGACCAGCTGGGGGGTGATGCTGAACGACGCCCAGAACCTTATGGCCGTGGAAACCTATCCATGGGTGTCGTTGCCGATGCTGCCGGTGATCCTGGTAGTCTTGTCCTTCAACTTCTTCGGCGACGGACTGCGTGACGCCCTGGACCCCTATCATGGCGATTGAGCCCTTTCCCCGGCGGCCAGCAAGCCCTGCAAGCATGTCCGCCACTCATATATCACACTGCATAGGTGGGTTGTCGCCGTTCGGCCGGAAGTCGGCTTGATGCGCGGCGAAATCCATGTGAGGGGTTTTATCCAGGCTGGAGCGCTGCCGCCGGCACCTGGACCAGACGCGCAACCAACGGGGCCAAGCCGGTCCTCAGACGAGCATAACGATTTGATCTGCTACGGCTTTCCGGTTCCGACTCCTTGCTGACGCGGAGTGTCCGAGCATGCACCAGCCCCTGGCCCCCTTTCGGTCCATCCACCCCGACCGGACACCGCCGCGCATCCTGCTGTACAGCCACGACACCTTCGGGCTGGGACATCTGCGGCGGTCGCGGACGATTGCCCAAGCTCTGGTGTCGGCCTTTCCCGATGCCTCGGCGCTGATCATCACCGGCTCGCCGGTCGCCGGCCGCTTCGATTTTCCGGAGCGGGTCGACCATGTGCGCCTGCCCGGCGTGGTGAAGCAGCCGGACGGCGGCTACACCGCCCGCAACCTCGGCCTGCCGATCGAGGAAACCACCGCCATCCGGGCGGAGATCATCCGCGCCACCGCCCGCGCCTTCCGCCCGACGCTGGCCATCGTCGACAAGGAGCCGACCGGCCTGCACGGCGAGTTCCTGCCGGCTCTGGAGGAGATGCGGGCCGGCGGCAACACCCGCGTGGTGCTGGGCCTGCGCGACGTGCTGGACGCGCCCGAGGCGCTGCAGCCGGAATGGGAGCGCAAGGAGGCGGTGGCCGCCGTGGAGCGCTATTACGACCAGCTCTGGGTCTACGGCCTGCCGCAGGTCTACCGCCCGCTCGACGGGCTGGACCTGCCGCCGGAGGTGGCCTCGCGGGTGCGCTACACCGGCTATCTCCGCCGCGAACCGACGGAGGGCGCGGCCGTCCGTCCGGGTGGGCTCTATGTGCTGGTGACGCCCGGCGGCGGCGGCGACGGTGCCGCGCTGGTCGACTGGACCATCGCCGCCTATGAGGCCGATCCCGATCTCAGCCCCCGCGCCCTGATCGTCTACGGCCCCTTCCTGGACGATTCGCGCCGCAAGGAGTTCGCCCGCCGCATCCGCCGGCTGAAGGGCCGGGTGGAGACGCTGGATTTCCATTCCCGCATGGAAGACCTCTATGCCGGCGCCGTCGGCGTGGTGGCGATGGGCGGCTACAACACCTTCTGCGAGATCCTGTCCTTCGACAAGCCGTCGGTGCTGGCCCCGCGCACCCGCCCGCGGCTGGAGCAGCGCATCCGGGCGGAGGCGGCGGAGGCGCTGGGCCTGCTGCGCATGCTGGACAGCGACCGCGACTGCGGCAACCCGCGGGCGATGGCCGACGCCATCCGCGCGCTGCCTGCCCAGCCGCCGCCCTCCGCCAGCCCGCTGCCCGGCCTGCTCGGCGGGCTGGACCGCATCGTCGAGCTGACGCGCGAGGTGCTGGAGGCGGACTCGGCGGTCGCCCGCGCCACCCCCGTCACCCCGATCCGGCGCGCGGCGGAACGGCTGTCCCGCGCCATGGCAGGCAAGCGCGCATGACGTCCGAATTGGGGAAGGACGGCCATCTGCCGTCCCTCATGATTTCGAAAGCCGTGCCGATCAAGCTGGCCGTGGTGGTCAAGGGATACCCCCGCCTGTCGGAAACCTTCATCGCGCAGGAGATCCTGGCCCTGCAGGAGCGCGGCGTCGATCTGGCGATCTGGTCGCTGCGCCATCCCACCGACAGCCGCCGCCATGCCCTGCACGACCGCATCACCGCCCCGGTCCATTACCTGCCGGAATATCTGCGCGACGAGCCGCGACGGGTGCTGCGCGCGCTCGGCCGGCTGCTGCTCCGCCATCCGGCCGGGCTGGCCCGCACCGCGCTGGGCTGGCTGCGCGACCTGAGGCGCGACCGCACCGCCAACCGGGGCCGCCGCTTCGGGCAGGCGCTGGTGCTGGCGGCGGAACTGCCGGCGGATGTTCCCTTCGTCTACGTCCATTTCCTGCACACCCCCGCCTCGGTCGGGCGCTATGCCGCCGCCATCCGCGGCATCGGCTGGGGTTTTTCCGCGCATGCCAAGGACATCTGGACCTCGCCGGAGTGGGAGAAGCGCGAAAAGCTGGCCGACGCCCGCTTCGGCGTCACCTGCACCGCGGTGGGGGCGGCGCATCTGCGCGGGCTGGCGGCGGAGCCGGAGCGGATCGACCTCGTTTACCACGGGCTGGACCTCGGCCGCTTTCCCGCCCCGCCGGATCGCACAGAGGCCCTGAATCGCGACGGCTCCGCCCCTACCCTTGCGGTGGAGATCCTGTCGGTCGGCCGGCTGGTTGAGAAGAAGGGCTATGACCGGCTGCTCGACGCTTTGGCGATGCTGCCGGACCGCCTGCACTGGCGGCTGGTCCATATCGGCTCCGGCGAGTGTAAGCACGCCTTGCGCGCCCAGGCCGAACGGCTGGGTCTGTCGGACCGCATCGACTGGCGCGGCGCGCAGGACCAGGCGACGGTGATCGAGGCTCTGCGCCGCGCCGACCTGTTCGTGCTGACCAGCGTGGTGGCGGGCGACGGCGACCGCGACGGACTGCCCAACGTGCTGATGGAGGCGGCGAGCCAGCGCCTCGCCATCCTGTCGACCGCGGTGTCGGCCATTCCCGAATTCATCACCGACGGTGTCCACGGCCTGCTGACCGACGGCACCCCGCCTGCCATCGCCGCCGCGCTGGAACGTCTGGCCGCCGACCCCGCGCTGCGCCTGCGGCTGGGCGAGGCCGCCCATGCCCGACTGCGCGCCGAGTTCGGCATGACCGCCGGCATCGACCGCCTTGTCCGCCGGCTGGAGGAGGCCGCGGCGTGAGCGCCCAGTCCCTGCCGCGGATCGCCTTCTACGCCCCGCTGAAGCCGGTCGACCACCCCGTGCCCTCCGGCGACCGCCAGATGGCGCGGCTGATCCTGCGCGCGCTGGAGGCGACCGGCCCGGTCGAGGTGGCGAGCGGCCTGCGCGTCTATGACGGCAGCGGCGATGCCACGGTCCAGGCCCGTCTGACGGCCGCCGCCGAAGCCGAGCGCGAGCGCCTGCTGTCCCTCTATGCCACCGCACCGGAGCGGCGCCCGTCGCAGTGGCTGAGCTACCATGTCTACTACAAGGCGCCCGACCTGATCGGGCCGCACATCGCAAGGACGCTCGGCATTCCCTATGTCGTGGTGGAGGCGACCCGCGCCCGCAAGCGGCTGACCGGCCCCTGGTCCGCCTTCGCCGCCGCCGCCGAAGCCGCCATCGAAGCGGCCGACCTCGTGCTCTGCGTCAGCGCCCGCGACCGGCAGGCGGTGGAGGCCTACGGCCCGCCCGGCCAGCGCGTGGAGATGCTGCCCCCCTTCCTCGACCTGCCGCCCGCCGCCGAACGTGCCGCCGAACGCAGGGCGCCGGCCCCGCCGCCCCGCCTGCTGACCGTCGCCATGATGCGGCCGGGCGACAAGCTCGCCTCCTACCGCCTGCTGGCCGAGGCCTTTCATCTCCTGGCCGCCCATCCCTGGACGCTCGACATCGTCGGGGACGGCCCGGCGGCGGCGGCGGTGTCGGCCCTGTTCGCCCCCTTCGGTCCGCGCGTGCGGCTCCTTGGCGCCAGCCCTCCCACGGATCTCGCCGGCCATTACCGCGCTGCCGACCTGCTGGTCTGGCCCGGCCTGAACGAGGCTTTCGGCATGGTCTATCTGGAGGCGCAGGCCCATGGGCTCCCCGTGCTCGCCGTCGACAATGCCGGCACCGGCACCGTCATCCGCGACGGCGTCGGCGGACGGCTGACCGGCCCGGCGCCACGGGACTTCGCCACAACGCTGGCCGGTCTGCTCGCCGACCCGGCGGCCCGGCGGTCCCTCGGCCGAAGCGCCCGCGCCCATGTCGAGGCGCATCACGGCCTGCCCGCTGCGGCGGAGCGTCTGCGCGGCCTGCTGACCGCCCTGACCGGGCGGGTGGCGGCATGATCCGGCTCGCTTTCCTGCGCCACGGCATCACCGGCTGGAACCGCGAAGGGCGCATCCAGGGCCGCACCGACATCCCGCTCGACGCGGAAGGCCGCGACCGCCTGTCCCGCCTGACCCTGCCGGAGGAGTGGTGCGACGCCACCCTGCACGCCAGCCCGCTGTCCCGCGCCGTCGAGACCGCCCGCCTGCTGGGCAATAACCGCCCCGTCCGCACCGACGCCCGCCTGATCGAAATGGACTGGGGCGCCTGGGAGGGGATGCGCGGCATCGACCTGCGCGCCGACCCCGCCAGCGGCTACCGCGACCTCGAAGACTGGGGCTGGGACTTCCGCCCCCCCGGCGGCGAAAGCCCGGCCGACGTCCGCGAGCGCCTGACCGGCTGGCTAGACTCCCTCTCAACACCGCAAGAATCCCCTCTCCCCCCCGGGGAGAGGGTTAGGGTGAGGGGGACGCATGGCGGCCCTCCCCCAAAAATCCAGCATGTGCCCCGCACACACCTCGTCGTCACCCACATCGGCGTGATGCGCGTCGCCCTGGCGCTCGCCTGGGGCTGGGACTTCCGCGGCCCGCCGCCGGTGCCGGTGAAGCGCGACCGCCTCTACGCCATGACGCTCACCGATGACGGCGTCCTGCGCCCGGCCGGCAACCGCGAGGGGGAGCGCCTGTCGTGAAGCTCATGATCGTCGTCACCCACCTGCTGGGCACCGGCCATCTCAGCCGCGCCTTCGCCCTGGCGGAGGCCTTCGCCGCCCCCGGCTGGAGCGTCGATGTGGTCAGCGGCGGGCGCCCGGCTCCCCATCTCGGCAGCGGCGGCGCCACCCTGCACCAGTTGCCGCCGCTGGCGAGCGACGGCGCCGATTTCGCCACGCTGCTGACCGCCGACGGGCGTCCCGCCGATGCGGAGACCTTCGCCGCGCGCCGCAAGATGCTGACCGGACTGCTCGACAGCCTCCGCCCCGACGTGCTGGTCACCGAACTGTTCCCCTTCGGCCGCCGCGCGCTCGCCGCCGAATTCGACGCCCTGCTGGAACGCGCCCGCAGCCTGCCGGCCCCGCCGCTGACTCTCGCCTCGGTCCGCGACATCCTGGCCCCGCCGTCGAAACCGGCGCGGGTGGCGGAGACGGAGCGCCGGCTGCTCGGCTTCTATGACGGCGTGCTGGTCCATTCCGACGCGGCCGTGGTGCCGCTGGAGGACAGCTGGCCGCTGACCCCCGCGATGCATACGCTGCTGCGCTACACCGGCTTCGTCGTGCCGCCGCCGGCCGTTGGCGACGGCGGCACGGACGGGCAGGGCGAGATCCTGGTCACGGCAGGCGGCGGCCCGGTCGGGCGTCCGGTCTTCGAGGCCGCCGCCCTTTGCGCCGCCTCCGGCGTTCTGCCGCAGCGCTGGCGCCTGCTGGTGGCGAAGGGCGACGCGGCGCTGGCCGACCGGCTGCGCGCGATGGCCCCGGCGGACCGGCTGGTGGTGGAGCCGGTGCGCCACGATTTCCGCGCCCTGCTGGGCCAGGCATCCGCTTCGGTCGGGCGCTGCGGCTACAATACCGCGCTCGATTGCCTGACGGTGGGGGTGCCCAGCGTCTTCTGCCCATTCGAGGACGGCAAAGAGGTCGAGCAGACGATCCGCGCCGCCATCCTGGCCCGCCGCCCCGGCATCGCCATGCTGCGCGAGGCGGCGCTGACCCCCGACAGCCTCGCGGACGCGCTGCGCTCCGTCCTCGGCGTGCGCATCCCGCCGCTCGACCCGGCATCGCTGGCCGGGGCGGCGCGCAGCGTCGAGATCGTCGAGGCCATGCTGGCGGAGAAGAGATCATGAGCGGCCGGAGCGCCACGAACTGGACCGCGGTGGAAGAGGAGCTGGCCCGCTGGACCGGCCTCGGCCGGCGCTGCGCCCTCTGGCTGCGCGACGACGACGCCGTGGCGGCCGGTCCGCAGCTCGACCGGCTGTTGAGCCGCTGTGCGCAGGCCGGCATCCCGCTCGGCCTCGCCGTCATCCCGGCGGATGCCGGGCGCTCGCTCGCCGACGCGCTCGCCGACCAGCCCCATGCGGCCGTGCTGGTCCATGGCTGGTCCCACGCCGACCATGCCGCCCCCGGCGCCAAGAAATGCGAATTCGGGCCGGAGCGTCCCGCCGGCCTCCGGCAGGCGGAGGCCGAACGCGGCCTGTCCGTCCTGCGCGGCCTGTTCGGCGACCGTCTTTTGCCGCTGTTCGTCCCACCCTGGAACCGGATGGCCGCCGACATGCCCGACCGGCTGGCCGCCGCCGGCTATCGCGCCGTCTCCGCCTTCGGCGCGCCGCCGCGGGAACGGGGGGGACTTGCCTGGATCAACACCCATCTCGACCTGATCGACTGGCGCGACAGCCGCTCGGCAGTGCCGCTCGATACCCTGCTCGACACGCTGTGCCGCGAGTTGCGCGAGCGGCGGGAGGGCCAACGCGACCCGCATGAGCCCATCGGCCTGCTGACGCACCACCGGGTCCATGACGAAGCCATTTGGGGCCTGCTGGACCGCCTGCTCGACCGGCTGGCCGGGCATCCGGCGGTGGAGTGGCCGGCTGTCGGCAGCCTTGCCATGACCACAGGACGGTGAACGGGTTCTTCACGCCGCGGGCAGGTAGGGCGGCTTGGTGAACTGCGCCGGTGAGAGCGTGAAGATCTCATAGCCGGTTTCGGTGACGCCGACGCTGTGCTCGAACTGTGCGGAGAGGCTTCGGTCCCGGCTGACGGCCGTCCACCCGTCGCCGAGGATCTTCACATCCGGCCGTCCTGCATTGACCATCGGTTCGACCGTCAGGAACATCCCCGGCCGCAGTTCCGCTCCCTCCCCAGGCCGGCCGTAATTCAGCACGTCCGGCGCGTCGTGGTAGATGCGGCCCAGGCCATGTCCGCAGAAATCCCGAACGACGGTGAAGCGCTCCGCCTCCACGCAGCGCTGCATGGCGAAGCCGATGTCTCCCACCGTCGCACCGGGTCGGATGGCCTCGATGCCGCGCATCATCGCTTCGTACGTCACATCGATGAGGCGCGTGGCGCGCAGGCCGAGCTTGCCGACCCCATACATGCGGCTGCTGTCGCCATGCCAGCCGTCGACGATCACCGCCAGGTCGATGTTGAGGATATCGCCCTCCGCCAACCTGCGGTCGCCGGGTATGCCGTGGCAGACGACATGGTTGACCGAGATGCAGGTCGCATGGGAATAGCCGCGATAGCCCAGCGAGGCAGGCGTCCCGCCGTGGTCGACGATGTACTCGTGGCAGAGGCGGTCAAGCTCCGCCGTGGTGATCCCCACCCTGACATGCCCGGTGATCATGTCCAACGTCGATGCGGCCAGCCGACCGGCGGCACGCATCCCGGCGAAATCCTCCGGAGCGTGGAGCTTTATGCTTCTGTGTTCGGTCGCTTCGGTCATTGGCTGTTCTGGATCACTGGGGAGGGGGCATCGGCGTCCTGCGGCGACCGCCTGACGGCCTTCGGCATGCCGGCGATCGGCATCCCGGCATGAAGGTCGGCGATCATCTGCCCGACGAAGGACGGCAGGGGAGCCCCCCTGGAGAGGTGAGGGCGGAGAATGGCGATCGGCGCGTCGAAGATCAGGAACTTGGCCCGCGCCAGCGGCTCATCGCCGACCGTCCCGTCTCCGCAGGCCGCGACGCAGGCCTGGAAGGCGCTGTCGAACTCGTCCTCCAGATCCTGCAGCATCTTCCGCAGCGGTTCCGGAGGCGGACTGTCCTCGAACAGGGCGACCGGCTCATTCAGGAGAAGGAAGCGGGCGCGATGTTCGTTCTCCCCGCACCAGGGAAGGATGGCCATGGCCGCCTCGCATGGACGGCCATCGCGCAGCAGAGGGGCCAGGGTCCCGACGAAAGATGCGTAGGCCGTATTCCAGGCCGTGCCGAGGACGGCGGCCCGGGATTCGAAGCGATGATAGATCGACCCGGTCGGCGCTCCCACCCGTCGGGCAATCGCCTGCATCGTCGCGGCGGCGGGGCCGCCTTCCGCGACCAGAGCCATCGCTGCGTCGATGAAGTCGTTCTCGAAAAAACGTGCCGTTCTGACCATGCCAATTAGAATGCACGTTTTAGAATGAGCTGTCTATTTGATTTCGCGCCGTCCGCCCGAAGGAGGCCCGAAAACGCAATGGGGCCGACCCGCGCCCTTGGCGACGCGGATCGGCCCCATACTGCAGTGGTGTCCTCGCGGGAGAGCTTACGCCGCGTGGTCGGTGATGTAGCCCATGGCGCTGCCGATGCTGGTGTTGCCGTGGGTCAGGTTCAGCAGGAAGTTCTCCGTTCCTTCATTGCCGGCATTGTCGCCGTTGATGTGGACGGTGACCGTCTTGGTGGTCTCGCCCGGCTGGAAGGTCAGGCTGCCGTGGGTGGCGGTGTAGTCGGACCCGGCCTTGGCCGTGCCGTCCTTGGTCGCATAGTCGATGGTGGTGGCGGTCGTGACCGCGTTGGCCAGCTGCACGGTGAAGACCGCCTCGTCGCTGCCAGCCACGGTGCCGGAGCTGCCGGTGCTGTGAGCCAGGCCCGCCTTGATGATGTTCATCTTGTTGGAGTCGATGGTCTTGTAGTCGTCCTGCAGCAGGCCGCCGACGTCACCCGATTCCGGCGTCCAGGCCCAGTAGGTCCAGTTCATGCCCTGCTGGCCGGCCGGCAGGTCGCTCTTGCCGTCCAGATCCCAGTCGCCGTTCAGATACTTGACGAAGGCGTTGGCCCAGGTCTGCTCGGCGGCGCTGTTCATCTGGCCGCCGAACTCGCCGATCAGCACCGGCGCGATGTTGTTCTTGTAGATGAAGCCCCACATGCCGTCGTACTGGGCCGGCAGGTTGTTGGGGAAGTTGGAGTCCTGCAGCCAGCTGAAGTTGCCGACGCTCTGGCCGTAGGCGTGCGGCGAATAGACCAGCTTGTTCGGCACGTCGAACTCGATCGGACGGTCCTTCACGCCGGCCAGCGTGCTGCTCCACTCCGTGCCTTCGACCAGCATCAGCCAGTCCTTGTTCACCGACTGGATGGCGTTGCCGATGCGCTCGGCGGCCGAGGCCCAGTCGGTGGCGGGGTTGCCGCCCCAGGTGGCGGACACGCTCGGCTCGTTGTGCAGATCGGCGCCGACCACCGCCTCGTTGCCGGCATAGTGCTTGGCCAGCATCTTCCAGTTTTCGATGACCTTCGATTCCGGGTTCTTGTCGGTGTACCACAGCCCGTGTTCGTTGGTGCCGGCGCCGCCGTCGTTGCGGTGGTGGTCGAGGATCACCTTCATGCCGACCTTGCCGGCATAATCGATGACCTTGTCATAGACCTCCAGCCGGGTCAGGCCCTTCAGGTCCGGGTTCTTCGAATAGTCGATGCCGTTGGTGACGGCCTCGCTCTCGAACATGTCGTCCGCCCAGGTCAGGCGAATGACGTTGAAGCCCAGGCCCTTCATGCTGTCGATGTGGCCCTGGTAGCTGTCGGCCCACAGGCCGGCGGGCACGTAGTTATAGCCCTCGCCGCCGAACCAGTTGACGCCGGTCAGGCGGACGTTGTTGCCGCTTTCGTCGACGATCTGGTTGCCCTTGGTGCTCAGGAAGCCGTTGATCGAACCGCTGCTCTGGCTCTCCACCATGCCCGGATCGGCGACGGTGACGTTCTCGACCTTGACCGACGGCGTGCTGCCGGTGGAGCCCCCGGTGGAGCCGCCGGCGCTGCCGTCCTTGCCGCTGTCGGCGCTGCCGCCACCGGTGCTGCCGGTGTCGCCGCCGGCGTCGCCGGTCGAGGCGCCGAAGTGGCTGGCGTCCAGCTTCGCGGTCAGCGTGGAGTTCCAGAAGAGGTCGCTGGTGGCGCCGAGATCGGCTCCGTCGGCTTCGCGCTGGACCGACACCACATCGTCGGTCGCCGCGACGGCCTTGCCGTCGACGCTGACGCTGTGGACGTACAGGTTGCGGTCGGCGCCGTCGACGATGCCGTCGTTCTCGTACTTCACCTGCACCGAATGGGCCGCGCCCTGGGCCAGATCGGCGGTGAACTTGAATTCCTTGGCGTCGGCGCTGTCGGCGATGGCCTTGCCGATCTCCTTGCCGTCGACCAGAACGGAGAAGCGGGCGCCTTCGCCGCCGGCCGAGCTGGCGGCGGCGTTCACGGCGATGACGTTCTGCGCGGTGCCGGCGGCCGGCGCGGTGATCGGCGCGGCGGGAGCGGCGGTCTGGGCACCGGCGTAATAGCTGGCGGGGGTGCTGAAGGTCAGCGCGCCGTCCCACCACATGGCTTCCTGGCCGGCCTGGGTCGGCGCCGGGGCGGCATCGTCATGACGTTCGTAGATGGCGTCGGTCGGCTGCAGCGTGTGGCCGTTCACCTCAATCGACTGGACGTAGAGGTCGCGATTGGCACTGTTGGCCGTGTCGTTGTCGTAAACGACCTGGACGGTGTGCGCCGTATTGGCCGCAAGATCGGCGGTGAAGCTGTAGGCCTTCGACGAGGCGGTCGCCGCACTGGCCGTCCCGACCTCCTGACCATCCACCAGCAGCTTGAAATTCGGCGCGACGCTGTCCGCGGACTGGCCGTAGGCGTTGACGACGATCTTGCTCGGCGTGGTGGTCGTGCTCATGACTTCGATCCTATGTCCGTTTCGTTGAAGCCATGCTGGCGCTCCAATGGTTAACGAAACCTTTCCAAATCCGGTTAAGTTTTCTCCAAGCTTGTGGCAAATTTGGCTCGTCCGATCACAGGGTCCTTCAAGGGGGGCGGGCCAGGTTCGGCAACTATACCCCATCATGGTCACAGGTATTGTCAGCTGTCTGTCAGTCTTCCCTTCGTCTCCTCACTATAGTCTTCGCAATACAAAATTATGGTAAGATGATCTCGAAAGACATAGATCCATCTACTAGGAAGCCAAGTGGGCTTTCGGAATTATTGTTTCACGCGCCAGCCGGATATCGACCGATCATTGTCGAGAATACTTATCCGCTTGGATGCGCGATTGGCCTTCACTCTGACGCGCTGGGGTACGGCTGTAGGGTTAACTCAATATCGTGAACGACCTTCTGCGCATGCAAAAAGGTTAATGGTCGTGATCCCGCAGATCGTCCCGGAAGCAGCGTTAACGGATTTTTTAACTGATAATATTCCTATTATCCGCACACAGGGGCCTACGGGGCAGGGCAGGATGACGTGGCGCATCTGCTCGGCGAAGGTCATGGCGAGGCTCTGCCACCGGCCCTTCGGCACCGACTCGATCAGCGGGCGCGGTCTTCCGCCACCGGGAGGCGCCCCGGACGATGGAACGGCAAGCCGGTCGGTGTTTCTCCGCGTTCCATCCGCCGTCCCAGCCAGCCGCCTTGCTTTCCGGCGGCAATGGCGACACCTTGGTATGGCACGCGAATGGTCGTCAGGCGCCACCCGAACGGTTGCCCGCCCCGGCTGTTGCATTGCGGACCAGTCACCCCGCCGTCCTTCAAAGGTGGCAGCCGCCCTGCCGGCTCACCGGACGGCCCAGCCAAGAGAGGACGGCCCCCGCGGCCGGAACCATATGCGCCGTCATCGCCGCGCCAAGATCGTCGCCACCGTCGGACCGGCCAGCAACTCGCCCGAGATGCTGAAGACCCTGTTCCTGGCCGGTGTCGACACCTTCCGGCTGAACTTCAGCCATGGCACCCACGACGACCACGCCAAGGTCCACCGCGCCATCCGCGAACTGGAGGCCGAGGTCGGCCGTCCCATCGGCATCCTGCAGGACCTGCAGGGTCCGAAGATCCGCGTCGGCACCATCCGCGACGGCAAGATCGCCGTCGCCACCGGCGAGCAGATCCGCTTCGTCCTGCAGGGCAGCGACGGCGACAAGCGCTCGATTCCGCTGCCGCACCCGGAAATCTTCGCCGCCATCATGCCGGGCCATCACCTGCTGATCGACGACGGCCGGGTCCGCGTCGAGGTCACCGAACTGGGCGACGACTGGATCGAGGCCCGGGTGGTCGTCGGCGGCACCATCTCCAACCGCAAGGGCGTCAACCTGCCGGGCACCATCCTGGATCTGTCGCCGCTCACAGCCAAGGACCGCGCCGACCTCGCCTTCGGGCTGGAGCTGGGCGTCGACTGGGTCGCCATGTCCTTCGTGCAGAAGCCGGGCGACATCATCGAGGGCCGCGGCCTGATCGGCGACCGCGCCGGCATCATGGCGAAGATCGAGAAGCCGCAGGCGCTGGAGCGGATCGACGACATCATCCGCCTGTCCGATGCGGTGATGGTGGCGCGCGGCGACCTCGGCGTCGAAATCCCGCACGAGGACGTCCCCGGCCGCCAGAAGGAACTGGTGCGCGCCTGCCGTCTGGCGGTGAAGCCGGTGATCGTCGCGACGCAGATGCTCGATTCGATGGTTTCCGCACCCACGCCGACGCGGGCCGAGGCCTCGGACGTGGCGACCGCCATCTATGACGGCGCCGACGCGGTGATGCTGTCGGCCGAATCTGCGTCCGGCCAGTATCCGGTCGAAGCGGTGGCGATGATGGACCGCATCATCCGCTCCACCGAGCAGCACAAGCTCTATCACTCGCTGATCCAGGCGACCCATCCGGGCGAGGAGCACAGCCCGCCCCACGCCGTGGCCGCCGCCGCCGCCGATCTGGCCGACACCCTCCACTCCTCGGCCATCGTCGCCTTCACCTCCAGCGGCACCACCGCGGCGCGCATCGCCCGCAAGCGGCCGGAGGTGCCGATCCTGGCGATCACCCCGGATAAGGCGGTGTCGCGCCGGCTCTGCCTGCTGTGGGGCGCCCACAGCATCCTGTCGGACGACATCCGCACCTACGAGGAGATGGTCGACCGCGCCATCGCCACCGCGCGGGCGGAGGAGTTCGCCGGCAAGACCGGCACCATGGTGGTGGTCGCCGGCATCCCCTTCGCCCGGGCCGGCACCACCAACAACCTGCGCGTCATCCAGATGGAAACGACGGCCTGAGGGCGACCCCTCGGGCAGGGCGGAGCGGCGGCGCGGCCGCCGCTCCGTTTTCCCCTACCGCTCCATCTTGGTGGACAGCACGATCGACGACATCGTCCGCTCCACCCCCGGCAGGCGGCCGATGGTGTCGAGCGCCGCGTCCATCGCATCATGGGTTTCGGTGCCGACGGTGGCGCACAGGTCGTACTGGCCGCTGATGCTGTGCAGCCGGATCACTTCCGGCATCTTGCGCAGGGCGTGGACGGCACGGTCGGCCAGTTTGGCGTTCACGCTGATCATCACCAGGGCCGACACGCCGCGGCGCGGCGCCGGGTCGCCCAGCCTCACCGTGTAGCCGGCGATCACCCCCTGCCGCTCCAGCCGGGCGATGCGGTCCTGCACGGTGGACCGCGACAGCCCCAGCGCCCGGCCCAGCGCCGCCGTGCTGGTGCGCGCATTCACCGTCAACAGGTCGATCAGCCGGCGGTCGAGGTCGTCCATGGAGGTCCGTCGCGGGGGAAGAGGGGGGAGAGGGCCAGCCCCCTTACCCTGCGCAGCCCGCCTGATAGCGCTCCATCGCGGCGCGGATGTCGTCGGGGATCGGCACCGAGGCGAAATCGTCCAGCGAGGTGGTGACCAGCGTCAGGCTGCCCGATAGCCGGACCTGCCCCTCATGCTCGCCGTTGATGCGCAGCTTGACGGAACTGCGGCCGAGCCGCTCCAGCAGGACGCCCAGCGTCAGGGTGTCGCCCATGCGGCTGGGAATCACGAAATCGCATTCGGCATGCACGATCGGCAGCCCCAGCCGCCGCTGCAGGATCATCGTCGCATAGTCGATGTCCAGACCCTGGGTGAACCAGTCCTCCACCGTCCCGTTGAACATGTCGAAATAGACCGGAAAATAGACGATTCCGGCGGGATCGCAGTGGGAAAAGCGAATGGGCCGCTGAATCCGGAAACAGCCCGGCGGCAGAGGCCGGTGGCTGGGGTTCTGTTCGGGGCGGCGCGACCGCTCGCTGTACTCGTGCATCTCTCGATCAATCCTTGTTCCGCTCAGGCTTCGGACATATGGGGTGGCCGGGCCGTTGCGGTAGCCGCGTCTCTTCCGGCGGCAAACAGTTGTAGCTATCCCAAACAATCCGGGAAAAGCACCTTTTGTTCAATGGGTTCCTGCAGGAATAGGGGAAAGCCGCAATATTCGCTCCGCTTGCTGTTGCGGAAATGCTGCAGTGCAATCACTACGATGCCGGGAATCCGCATTCGGTATCACTGCCCGCAATTTGTCGCAGACTCCGCGGCTTTTAGCGCAAACATCACACAAAGATCCCCCATGACATCGCCATCCTCCGCGCACATCCCGGGTTCAGGCCCAAAACGGACATCAGGCCCGACAGATCCGCGAAGGAACCGTCGGACCCATCAGGCAAGGACACCGAACCGATGGCCACCTCCACTTCCAAGATCGTCGTGAACGCCCAAGGCAAGGCCGCCGGTGGCGTGAACGCCCATTTCACCCTGCTGGTCGACGGCCAGAAGGTGGGTGAGGGCACCGCCGGCACGACGGCGAAGGATTTCGTCTTCACCCCCGTGCTGACGGCCGACGCCGCGCACAAGGTGCAGATCCGCTACGACAACGACGCCGTCATCAACGGCCAGGACCGCAGCCTGACCGTCAACAGCATCAGCATCGGCGGCAAGACGATCGCCCCGACCGCCGGAATCGTCAGCTACGACAAGGGCGCGCTCGACGGCCGGGACGTCGTCGCCGGCCAGCCGAACATGTGGTGGAACGGCACGCTGGTGGTCAACGCCGACAAGAGCTATTTCCCCGCCACCGCAACTCCCGTGGCCGGCACCGGCGCCAAGGACACCATCGTCGTGAACGCGTCCGGCACCCCGGCGGGCGGCGTGAACGCCCATTTCAAGGTGCTGGTCGACGGCAAGCAGATCGGCGAGGGAACAGCCGGCACCACCGCCAGGGATTTCAGCTTCACCACCGACGCCGCCGACCGCGTGGCGCACAAGGTGCAGATCCAGTACGACAACGACGCCGTCATCAATGGCCAGGACCGCAGCCTGAACGTCAACAGCATCACCATCAACGGCCACAGCTATGCCCCGACCAGCAGCGCCGTCACCTATGACAAGGGCGCGCTCGACGGCAAGGACGTGATCGCCGGCCAGAAGGGGATGTGGTGGAACGGCACGCTGGTGGTGAACGCCCCGGCCTCCGACTTCCCGGCCGGCACGACCACGCCGGCGCCGACGCCCACGCCGACCCCCACTCCGACGCCCACCCCCACGGTGCCGGCGCCGACCGAACCCGGCTTCTACGTCGCCAAGAACGGCAACGACAGCTGGTCGGGCAAGCTGGCGGCTCCCAACGCCGCCGGCACCGACGGCCCCTTCGCCTCGCTGCAGAAGGCGCAGGCCGCCATGCGCGCCGATCCCAACATCGACACCACCTATGTGCGCGGCGGCGACTATTACCTGAAGAATGTGGTCTGGCTGGACGGCCAGGATTCCGGCGTCACCTTCTCCGGCTACGGCAACGAGAAGGCGGTGATCCACGGCAGCGCGCAGGCGTCCGTGTCCTTCGGTCTGGGCGGCGCCAAGAACGTCACCATCGAAGGCCTGACCTTCACCGACGGCGTCGCGAGCGGCCATTATGTCTTCGCCGACAACGCGGCCGGCCTGACCTTCGCCAACAACACCGTGACGGGCGGCGGCTATGGCATCACGGTGCAGAACAGCGCCAACAGCAAGGTGATCGGCAACCAGTTCGACCGCACCGGCGCCGAGGCCATCTTCGTCAAGGCCGGCTCGAACGCCACAGTGGTGTCCGACAACCTAATCAGGCATCCGAACGCCGCCGACCGCGGCGACGCCGGCATCTGGGTCAACGGCAGCTCCGACGTCAAGATTACCCACAACCAGATCGAGAATTCGCCGGAGAAGGCCATCGCCGTCGGCTCGGTGCAGACGGACGGCAGCGACGCGACCTACCGGGCGACCATCGCCTTCAACAAGGTGATCGACGCCAACCTGGAAT
>JAFAFA010000148.1 GCA_023423695.1 Pseudomonadota bacterium
AGTACCAGCGCACCGCCCAGAGCACGATCTCACCCTCGAAGTGGCGCCCCTTGAAGTCCGACACGGCTTGGCTCCCTACAGCGTCCAGCCATTCCGCCGCATGCCAGCTAACTTTGCAACAGAGCCCGAGGTCGCGCTGGGTGATGCCGAGGGCCTGCCGTCGCGAGCGGATGAGGCTGCCGAAGCGGCCCGGCGTGTCGATGAATTCCATGGCATGCACCGTTCTTCCCGCTCGGGAAGATGATGCCTTCTCTCGCCTGGGTCAAGACAGTATCTTACCGAGCGGGAAGGAGTGCCCGGTTTGACAGAGTCGAGGACCGAAAACTTCCCACTCGGGAAGCCCGGCGCAGTTTCACCGGGGCCAGTACAGGTACCTGTGGAGGGCCGTCGATGATGAGGGCGAGGTGCTGAAGGTTTTCATCCAACGCCGACGGGACAAGGCCGCCGCCGGCAAGCTGATGCGTACGCTGCTCAAGAAGCAGGGCTTTGCCCCGGCCCGGGTTTCCGCCGACACGCTGCGCTCCTCTGGGGCCGCGTTTCGTGAGATCGGCCTGATGACGCACCATGAACGAGGCCGGCGCCAGAACAACTGGGCCGAAGTTTCGCACCAGCCGCTCCGGCGACGCGCAAGGAAGATGCAGCGCTTCAAATCTCCAGGCTTAGCCCAGCGCTTCGTCTCTCTGCACGCTGCCGTCAACAACACCTCCACCCCTCAGCGCCACCTGGTCTCCCGCCGCACCCTGCGCACCGTCCGGGCGCAGGCCATGGCCGCCTAGCAATTCGCGATCGCGGCCGCGTACGGTCGGCACCGCCGGGGCAGCTCGGTCGCGTGGCTCAGGACGACCTCGTACACGATCACGGCGGGTTGACGGCGCAGGGCGAAGCCGAGCTCCCGAACGCACTGCTCGCGATGGGATTGATCTGCAGCCGCGTGCTGCGGACGGCCGAAATTTTTGCGTGCTGACACGCCGGCGCGGTGCGCTGACCGGGGCGCCTGAGAGGGGCGGGTGGTACCTTCGTCTTGGGGGGAATGTCTGGGAGTATCAACACATGGACGCTGAGACGAAGCTCCGCGAGTTCCTCGCACTGATCGATCCTTCCAAGATGCCCGGGCAGCGCCGTCCGGGTCTGCCGTTCCCGACCGCCTTTCTGTTCGGCAAGGGCCGTTTCTGGACGCCGGCGCCGCTGCCGCCCGACATCCCCTTCGGCACGCGGAAGATGTGCTTCCATAACGCCTTCCAGCTGATGATGTCCAACCCCCGTCGCTACCGTTATGCGGAGGGCTATGCCCTGGAGAAGGACGGTGGCGTCCCGCTCGAGCACGCGTGGTGCGTGACGGAGTCCGGGACGGTGGTGGACCCCACGTGGCGGACGCCCGAACGGACCGCCTACTTCGGTGTCGCGCTTGATGCCACGGTGACCTGCCGCGTGCTGGCAGCGACCGAGACGTACGGTGTGCTTGATTACGCGACGTGGCGGGTTGCCGAACCGATTCTGCATGAGTCAGTCATGTCGGTTTAGGTGCGGATCGGCTGAGGGATGGGCGCCGGCTCGGTTCGGAGCGGCGCCCATCGCTGGTCGGTCTCTGTATCGGCGGACTGGCGCCGCGTGGGTTCTGGCCGACAACGGGGCCTTTGTCGGGAGTGGCACCCTAAGAACAGATCAGAACAAGAACCCATAGAACAGAGCGCATACAGATCATGCGCGCGCACGGTGGGCACGCAGATTGTACCGGCAGTCGCACAATCCGGTCTCGCCCTACCGTTTCTTCAGCATCGCCTGGACGCGCTCGACGACCCGGTTGGTGTCGGCGAGCAGGGCGTCGAGCGCCGTGTAATCGACCTCCAGGCGGTCGAGGCGGGCGGGCACCGCCGGGGCGGGCGGCGGCGGCTCGGTCACGGCCAGCGGCTCCGGCACCACGATCTTCGGCGGCCGTCCCCGCCGGTGCCCGTAGCGGCGCGGCCCGGCCGTTTCGCCGCGGATGCCCTCGGTGCCGGGCAGGCCGAACAGCCGGTGCGAGCCGCGGCCGGACACCTCGACAGCGCCGCCGCAGGCCACCAACTCCTCCATCATCAGGCCGGCACCACGGACGCTGCAGCCGAGCAGGCTGGCCAGCCGGGCCGGACCGAGCAGCGGTGTCGCGGCGAGCGACCTTGGCGCATAAATCGGCGGGAGATTGGCTACGGCAGTACAGCGGGGTAGGAAGGAGACGGCCGTGTCCCGCCGGGTGGTGTCTGAGACGTGAGGCTGGCCCGCCGGAGCGCTCCCCCATAGCTGGCGCAGGCGGGCCAGCCGTTCGAGAGCAGGCGGTCACCGTGTTCTTCGGCTAAGTTGAGGTTGCTTGACGACCATCAACTGTAACGGAGACCACGATGACCGAGAATAGGATCGCTCTTCAGGAGCTGATTGGGAAGAGTGCTGACGCCGACTTCTTGCGCGAGATGGTCGGCTTCGCCGCCCAGCGCCTGATGGAGTTGGAGGTCGAGAGCCTGTGCGGCGCCGGCTATGGCGAGCGCAGTGACGAGCGGTTGACCGAACGCAACGGTTACCGCGAGCGGACCTGGGAAACGCGTGCCGGCGCCATCGACCTGCGCATCCCCAAGCTGCGGCGCGGTTCCTACTTTCCGGCCTTCCTGGAGCCGCGGCGCACGGCGGAGAAGGCGCTGATTGCGGTGATCCAGGAGGCCTACGTGCAGGGCATCTCGACGCGCAACGTCGATGATCTGGTCAAGGCAATGGGCATGACCGGCATCTCCAAGAGCCAGGTCAGTCGCTTGTGCGAGGAGATCGATCAGCGAGTCCACGCCTTTCTGAACCGCCCGCTGGAGGGCGACTGGCCGTTTGTGTGGCTGGACGCGACCTACGTGAAGGTGCGTCAGGACGGCCGCATCGTCTCGCTGGCCGCCATACTGGCGATCGGCGTCAACACCGACGGCCGGCGCGAGGTGCTGGGCCTCGGGCTGGGGCTGTCGGAGGCCGAAACCTTCTGGACCGATTTCCTGCGCTCGCTGACGCGCCGGGGGCTGCGCGGGGTGAAACTGGTGATCGCCGACGCGCATCTCGGGCTGAAGGCTGCCGCTTCCAAGGTGCTGCGGGCGACACTCCAGCGGTGCCGGGTTCATTGCATGAGGAACCTACTGGCCTGCGTCGGCAAAGCGCACCAGACGATGGTCGCCGCCACCATTCGCACCGTCTTTGCCCAGGAGACCGCCGAGGCGGCGCATGAGCAATGGCGCCGGGTCGCCGACAGCCTGCGGCCGCGCTTCTCCAAGCTGGCGGCGCTGATGGACGAGGCGGAGTTCGACGTGTTGGCCTAGATGGCCTACCCCAAGGACCTGCGCACCAAGCTACACAGCACAAACCCTCTAGCAGTGTGCGGAAAAAGTCTCGTCGGAGGCCAAGAGCTACAGTATGCGGTGTTCGCCTTTGTAGGCCGGCCGCAACATAAAGACCCCCTACCTCCTTTGCCCGACTTTTTCCGCAGCCTGCTAGAGCGCCTGAACGGCGAGATCAAGCGGCGCACCAACGTCGTCGGCATCTTCCCTGGGGAAGGCGCGGTTGTCCGCCTTGTCGGCGCCTTGCTGCTGGAACAGCATGATGAGTGGGCAGTGTGCAGACGCTACATGACCATGGAAAGCCTGAACGAGCTGTGCCACCCTTCAGCCACTGACCCGCTGCACATCGCAGCCGAGTAGACCGGCAGCTTCAGCGCGCCGAAGAGCACACAGGCCCTCTCAGACACCACGTCCTGGGGCACGATCAAGGAGACCCTGCTGAAGCCGAGACCCCGATGCCATACAAAGCCAACGAGAGCCGCCGTCACAAGATCCCGCGCGCCCGCTATCGCGTGGAGAACTGGGCGGCCTACGATGCGGCGCTGCGCCGACGCGGTGACCTGACAATCTGGGTGACGCCGGAGGCGATCGCCGCGTGGACGCCGCCCGCGACAGGGCGGCGCGGCCGACCGGCTCGCTATTCGGACTTGGCCATCGAGGCCGGGTTGCTGCTGCGCTTGGCCTTTGGTCGTCCGTAGCGGCAGACCGAAGGCCTGCTGGGCTCCCTCATGCGTCTGCTCGGCCTGGAACTGCCAGTCCCGGATCACACGACTCTCTCCCGGCGCAGCGCCAATCTGGAGGGCGCGTCAGCGCTGGCCAGGACGGACGGCCCGCCTGCGACAGCTATGGAGAGCACACCGGCGGGGCGGCCTCACGTCTCGGACACCACCTGGCGGGACACGGCCGCCCCGAAATCAAGGCTCTTTTCTGCCCTCAATGTTGATGGGCACGAGACTTGGCGCAATCAACCCGTTCGACAGAAGCTGGAGATAGACCGTGACCGCCTCCTCCGGCAGATTGACCACACCATTCTCGTTGGTGTAACGCAAGGCAAGATAACCGCGCGTGGCGACCAGCATATAGATGAGCGGCTCCAGGGAATCGTCGCTGAGATCGGCGATCTCGCCGGCGGCGCGGGCCTTCTGCAGGAAGCGCAGGTAGCTGGCGGTGATGTTGCGGAAATGCTGGCGGTGCGCCTTGGGCGCAAAGATTTCGGCTTCGTTGAGGATGCGCAGGAAATAAGGCATCCGCTTGAGAAAGGAGAAGAAGGCACGGAACGACAGCTCCTCCTTCTCCAGGAAGGTTCTGGCGCCGCCGGCCTGCTGGCGGATGTGGGCCAGCATCTTGGCGCCGAGCACCGGCAGCAACTCGTCGAAGATTTCCTGACGCGAGGCGAAGTAGTTGTAGAATGTGCCCTGTGCCAGATTGGCCCGCTGGGTTATCCGGGTGATTGATGCGTCGACGTAGCCATATTCGCCGACCACTTCGGCTGCGGCCTGGAACAACGCATCGCGCACCTCTTCCGAACGCTGCACCCTGGTCTTCTTTCCTGTCGCCGTCCGGGCCATTGCCATCCTCGTTCCTACCTCTTGGTTCCTGATCCGGATCTAGCTGTTCTCCGCCCGCTTAACGAGAGAAACTAGCGTGCGGAGTGCGGCAAATAGGAGAAGGCCGCCAAGGGATCTCCGATGTTCGCGCGGGGCAAGGCACGGGCGAAGCCTTCGATCCGGTCGTAGGCCTCGGATGGCACCCCGGTCTCGCCCCCGATGCGGCGGACCAGCGCGCTGACTTCGTCCCAGGAGAAGGAGAAATCGTCGGTCGTCATGTCCTGCCGTCGGGCCAGGGTGGTGCCGTCGTCCAGCCTTGCCTCGATGGCGCAGCACAGGCGGGCGACGCTCTCGTCCGCGACCAGATCGACGCGGGAGACTAGGGCGTTGACCGCCGTGTCGTCGTAGCGGGTCATCGTCCTCATGGTCGGCACTCCGCGCAGCAGCGTCAGCGCGATGCAGAAGGGGATGCTCATCAGCGTGGCGGAGATGCTGGCGAAGGGCCCTTTGGAATCCATCCCGGCATAACCGGTCTCAAAGGGATTCATTCGCACGGTCACGGCGCGGACGGCGCGTCCCGCCAGTTCGGCCCGCAAGGCCAGGGCGGCGGTGACCGGTGTCTGGTTGAAAGCGCAGACTGGGTAGGGCTTGAAGGTCACCCGGCGGATCGACCAGACTGTTCCGAGCTTTGCCGCCAGCGCCGTGACGTCGCAGCCAGTGCGGGCGAAGGCGCGGACGAAGCCGGCCCGCCCCTCGAACGCGCCCGGAGCGGACACCGAGCCGTTCGCCGACAGTTGCGCCGCCGTCAGCCCGTTCATGGCGGCGACGCCGACCTGATAGCGCCATTCGTCGGTGCCGTCGTCGAAGGATTGCAGAACGCCGCCGGTGAAGGACGCAGCGTTGGCGAGTGCCGCCGCGATGCGCTCCTCTGACAGAGCCAGCAGATAGGCCGCCGCCGCGGCCGCCGCGACCGTGCCATAGAGCGGCGAGGCGCGCAGCCCGGCCGGCGTGGTCAGCGGCGAATAGGCGGTCTCCAGCAGGCCGCCCGCCTCGTAGCCGGCGACCAGCGCCGGCAGTAGCCGTTCCACCGGCCCCTGTCCGGCCTCGACCATGGCGGTCAGCAGCGGGATCAGGATGGCGCCGATGTGGGCGGCGCCGCAGGTGTCCTCCTGGGCGCGGCCGTGGAACAGCGCCGAACCGGCCAGCGCCGCGCCGGGCACGCCGGTCCTGCGCCCATCGCCGAGCATGGTGGCGCCACCACCACCGCCGTCATGGCGTTCCCCGTGCATGGCCAGCGCCGCCGCCCGCGCCACCGGGGCGTAGGGCGTGTCGTGCCCGCCGAGCGCGATGCCGTAGCCGTTCAGCAGGCAGACCCGCGCCTTCTCCACCACGTCGGGCGGCAGGGAGTCCAGGGTCAGGTCGGCGACGAAGCGGGCGATGGCGGAGGCCAGGGGAATGATCGCAGGGTCGTCGGAAGCGGTCACGGCGTGTCCTC
Source organism: Pseudomonadota bacterium (assembly GCA_023423695.1). Classification (GTDB taxonomy): domain Bacteria; phylum Pseudomonadota; class Alphaproteobacteria; order Azospirillales; family Azospirillaceae; genus Azospirillum. The sequence goes on from JAFAFA010000148.1 coordinate 6,378, forward strand.
CTGGGAGGTGGGGATCAGTTCGTCGCGCAGGACCCGCTTCAGCACTTTGCCTGACGGGTTGCGCGGCAGGGACTCGCGGATCAGCAGGCGTTTGGGGAGCTTGAAGCCGGCGAGGTGTTGGCGGCAGTGGCGGTCCAGCGCTTCGGCGTCCAGGCTTTCGCCCTCCTTTAGGACCACCACGGCGGCGGGAACCTCGCCCCAGCGCTCGTCCGGGACGGCGATGACGGCGACCTCGACGACCTGGGGCAGCAGAAAGATGACGCGCTCGATCTCCGAGGAGGCGATGTTCTCGCCGCCGCTGATAATCATGTCCTTCTTGCGGTCGGTCAGGAATAGGAATCCGTCCGTGTCCAGATACCCCACGTCGCCGGTGCGGAACCAGTCGCCGAAGAAGCTGCGCGCGGTCTTTTCCGGATCCTTCCAGTAGCCCTTGGTGATCTTCGGACCGCGCAGGCAGATCTCCCCCGCCTCGCCTGGGGGAAGGGGGGTGCCGGATTCGTCGCGGATCCCGATCTCGACATGAGCGAGCGCCCGGCCGGTCGAGCCGATCTTCTCGATCTCGCGGCCCGCCTCCATGAGGGTGTCGCCGCTGCAACTCTCGGTCAGACCGTAGCCGTCCACGTAACGCGCGTTGGTGAACAGTCCGGTGAAGTCGCGGATGCGCTGTTCGGGCGTGCGCTCACCTCCGCCGACCGCCCATCGCAGGCTGGAGACGTCGTAGCGCTCGCGGCCCGGATGGGACAGCACGCGGCCCACCATGACCGGGGCGAACCATGCGCCGGTCAGCTTTTCCCGCTCGATGGCCGCCAGCACGGTGTCGGGGTCGAAGTCGCGCAGGACGCAGATCATGCCGCCCTGCCACAACACCGCCACGCCCGGCAGGTCGAAGGCGCCGACATGGTACATCGGCCCGACCGCCAGCAGCCGGTCCTGCGCCGACAGCCCCAGCGCCGTCACGTGGTCCATGCATTTCCAGTAGAAGTTCTCATAGGAATGCATGACCCCCTTGGGGCGGTCGGTGGTGCCCGACGTGTACATCAGCCGGAACAGATCCTGCGTGCCGCGCACCCGCATCGGCGGGACCGGAGCATCCTTGCCGGCGCCGGCGGTTCCGGCAAGGACGCGCCCGTCCGACTGGGCCGCCGTGTCGACCAGAACCGCGCGCGGGTCGTCGGCCACCGCCGGCGCCAGTTCGGCGTCGGCGAAGATCAGCTTGGCCCCGGCGTTGCCGGTGATGAAGGACACCTCGGCGGCGGCCAGCCGGTAGTTGATCGGTAGGAACACCGCACCGATGTGGCTGGCCGCGAAGGCGATCTCCAGGAAGGCCGCGCTGTTCTTCATCAGCACGGCCACCACGTCGCCCTCGCGCACGCCGCGCCCGTGCAGGAAGCCGGCCATGCGTTCGATGCGGTCGAGGAAGCCGGCGTAGGTGATCCGCTGGTCGCCGTAGACCAGCGCCAGCCGGTCGGGCGTGCGCAGCGCGTGGAAACGGATGAAGGCGCTGAGATTCACCACGATGTCACCCTCCCTCGGGATGTTCGGCCGGCGTTGGCCGCCAGCGCCGTTCGGAAGTTTTCCGCTCAATAGGATTTCGGCATGCCGAGATCGTGCATGGCGATGAAGTTCAGCACCATCTCTTCCGACACCGGCGCGAAGCGGAACAGCCTTGCGTCGCGCCACAGTCGCTCGACGTGGTATTCCTTGGCGTAGCCCATGCCGCCCATCGCCTGCATCGAGCGTTCGATGGCTTGGCCCGCCGCCTGCGCCGCGATCAGCTTGGCGATGTTGGCTTCGCTGCCATAGGGCTGCCCCTGGTCGCACAGCGTCGCGGCCTTCAGGTTCATCAGCCGGGCGCATTGCAGCTCGGCGTGGGCCTGGGCCAGCGGGAACTGGACGCCCTGGTAGGACGCCACCGGCCTATCGCCGAACACCTTGCGGTCCTTGGCGTAATCGACGCCCAGCCGGATCGCCAGGGTGCCGGCGCCGACCAGACCGGCGGTGGTGACGATCCGCTCGGTGTTCAGGACGTCGAGCAGTTGGTGCCAACCCTGGTCAAGCGTGCCGATCAGCTCGTCCGGCTCGACCCGCACGTCGTCGAAATAGACGGTGCTCGACGCCAGCGTGTTGGTGCCGACCTTGTCGATGGCCTGATGGTCGAGGCCCGCGCGATCCACGTCGATCAGGAACAGGCTGATGCCGGCGGTGCGGCGCCCGGCATCCTCAAGGCGGGTGGTGCGGGCGACGACCAGCATCTTGTGGGCGTCGGGCACGGCGGTGATCCAGATCTTCTGACCCTTGAGGCGCCACCCCGGTCCGTCGGCGTGGGCGAAGGTGCGGATTTCCAGGCTGTTGGAGCCGGCGTTGGGCTCGGTCAGCGCCATACAGAAGTTCATCCTGCCCTGGATCAGGGCGGGCAACATCGCGTCCTTCTGCGCACTCGTGCCGAACTTCGCCAGCGCCACGCCGCCGAAGATCGGGTTGATCATGAAGAGCTGCGCCAGGGTGGAGCCGCCGCCGGCCGCCGACAGCGCCTCGATCACCAGGGCCATGTCGAGCATGCCCAGCCCCGAGCCGCCATACTCCTCGGGCAGGGCGACGCCGCCGAGGCCGGCCTCGCAGAAGGCGATCCAGGCCTCGGTGGGAAAGCTCTTCTTCGCGTCCTGCTCGCGCCAATAGTCGAGGCCGAACTCAGTGCCGATGCGCGACGCCGTCTCAATCATCAGGCGCTGTTCTTCGGAAAGCTGGAAATCCATGGGAGTCTCTTCTCCAGGTCAGGCGGCGTCGGGTCAGGGAGCGCGAAGCAGGCGCAACGGCCGCTCCAGCCCGGCGATGATGCGGTTGAGGAAGGCCAGTGCGGCGACGCCGTCGAACAGCCGGTGGTCCGCCGACAGCACGAGGCCGAGCTCACGTTTCAACACCGGGGCACCCGACTCGTCGGGGCGGAACACGGAGCGCACGCTGCCGACGCCGAGGATGCTCGACTGGCCTGGGTTGATGATCGAGGACATGAAGGTGACGTTGTGCATGCCGGCGTTCGACACGGTGATGGCGCCGCCCTGGAGGTCCTCGCCGGTCAGCCGTCCGTTGCGGGCGCGCTCGGTCAGCGCCGCGGCTTCCCGCGCCAGCTGGTCGAGCGGCAGATGGGCGGCGCCGCGCAGCACCGGGGCGACCAGCCCGCGCGGGGTGTCAACCGCCATGCCGATGTCGCCCTGGCCGAGCGAGAGGATCTCGCCGCCGGGGGTGGCATCGTCCCACACGCGATCCATGTCGGGCGTCGCGGCGAGCGCCCGCCCAACGGCGGCAAGCACGAGATGGGTCATCGAGACGCGCGGCAGGCCGGGTTCGGCGTCGGCGTTTAGCCTTTCGCGCAGGGCCATCAGTTCCGACACCTCAGCCTCGGCGGCGAGGTAGAAATGCGGCACATCGCGCTTGGCGGCGGTCAGGCGGCGGGCGATGGTCGCCTGCGTGGCGCTGGGCTTCGACCGCCCGCCCGCCGGTGTGGTGATCGGGGCGGCCGCCGGCGTGCGGACCGCTTCCGGCGTCGCGGCGGGCGCGGACGCCTGCCGTTGCGCCGCCGCCTCGACGTCGGCCATCTTGATGCGGCCGCGCGGGCCGCTGCCGGTCACGGTTGTCAGATCGACGCCGAGAGCCTGGGCGCGGCGGCGGGCCAGCGGTGTCGAGAGGACGCGTTCGCCGTCTCGGACCGGGACGGGCGGGGGGCCGCTCCTCGTACCCGCTGTGGTGCCGCTCTTCGCGGGAGGCGCGGGTGTCTCTGCCGTCTGCGGAGCGGTGCCGTCCGCCGGCGCGGGCGCCGCGCCCGATCCATCCGCAGACCAGCGGGCGATGAGGGTGCCGACCGCCACCGTCTCGCCGGCGGGGATGGTGGTTTCGATCAGCACGCCGTCACTGTCGGCCTCGACCTCTGAGGCGATCTTGTCGGTCTCGACCACGACCAGCACGTCGCCGGTCTTGAAGGGCTGGCCCGGCAGCACTCGCCATTCGGCAAGTACCCCCTCGGTCATCGTCAGCCCCAGTTTGGGCATCATCAGATCACGGACCATCGGTCAGCGCCCCGTGAAGGCGGCCTTGCGCTTCTCCAGGAAGGCCTTGCACCCCTCGTGCGAATCCTCGGTGTCGAGCACGAGGCCGATCATCGCCTGCTCGTAGGCCAGCGCGGCGCCCAGCGGCATCTCCGCGCCATGGCGCAGCGTGCGCTTGATCATCTTGAGGATCAGCGGCGACTTGGCCGCGATCTTGCCGGCGGTCGCCATCGCTTCGGCCATCAGATCGGCCTTGGGCACGGCGCGGTTGATCAGGCCCCAGGTCACCGCCTCGGCGGCGGTGAACTGGTCACCGGTGAAGACCAGCTCGCGCGCCCGGCAGGACGGGATCTGGCGCAGGATGCGTTGGGTGCCGCCGGCGCCGGGGAACAGGCCGAGGTTGATCTCGGGCAGGCCGAACTTGGCGGTCTCGGCGGCGATGCGGATGTCGAGCGACAGCAGCAGCTCGGTCCCGCCGCCCAGCGCCCAGCCGTTGACGGCGGCGATGGTCGGCTTGTCGCAGGTCTCGAAGCGGCGGAACACCCGGTGGATGACCTCGGCGAAGTCCAGGTAATGGGCGAGGCCCTGGCGGCTGTCGAGGTCGGCGATATCGCCACCGGCCACGAAGGCGCGCTCGCCGGCCCCGGTCACGACGATGACATGGACGCCGTCGTCTGCTTCCAGTTCGGTCAGCGCCCGTTCCAGCTCCAGCAGCGTCGGGATGTTCAGCGCGTTGAGCGTGTCCGGACGGTTGATGGTGATGGTCCCCACGGCGCCGTCGTGGGTCGTCAGGATGGCGTTGTTACCGGCGGTGGTCTCAGCGGTCATGGTCTTGGTTCCTCCCGTGGGTCCGTCAGGCAAGCGTGTCTTTGACCGCCGCGACGATCCGGTCGGCGTCGGGCAGATAGGCCGCCTCGAGCGATTTGGCGAAGGGGATGGGCATGAAGGGCGCGCCCACGCGCAGAACGGGGGCGTCCAGTTCATCGAACAGGTCCGACGCGATGCGCGCGGCGATCTCCGCGCCCACGCCGAAGGCCTGCACCGCCTCGTGCGCGATCACCACGCGGTGGGTCTTGGCGACCGAGGCGAAGACGGCCTCCTCGTCCCAAGGCTGGATCCAGCGCAGATCGATGATCTCCGCCTCGACGCCGTCCTGCGCCAGCCGGTCGGCGGCGGCGCGGGCGGCGTAGAGGGTGGCGCCGTAGGTGACGATGGTGACGTGGCGCCCCGGCCGGTCGATCCTTGCTTTGCCGATCTCGCGCGGGGCGTTCACGTCGATGTCGCCCTGGAGGGCGTAGAGCGCCTTGTTCTCGACGAACACCACCGGGTCGGGCGCCTCGATGGACGCGCGGAGCAGGGAGTAGGCGTCGGCGACGGTCGCCGGGCAGACCACGCGCAAGCCGGGGATGTGTGCGAACCACGCCTCCAGGCATTGCGAATGCTGCGGCCCTGCGTTCAAGCCTCCGCCGTGTGGCGTGCGCAGCACCATCGGCACGCTGCATTGCCCGCCGAACATGAAGCGCGCCTTGGCGGCCTGATTCACCACGGCGTCCATGGCGAGCGCCACGAAATCCATGAACATGATCTCGACCACCGGCTTCATGCCGGTTAACGCGGCGCCGACGGCGGCGCCGACGATGGAGGCCTCGGAAATCGGCGTATCGCGGACCCGTTCGGGACCGTGGGTGTCCAGCAGGCCGCGGGTCGCCTTGAACGGTCCGCCGGCGGCGGCGACGTCCTCGCCGAAGAGCATCACCGAGGGGTCGTCCGTCATTGCGTCGGACAGGGCCTGGGCGATGGCGTTCACATAGCGCAACGGCTTCGACATGAGACTTCAGGCCCCGGCGGTGAGCGTGGTTGGCGTGTAGACGTCGCGGAAGGCGGCGTCGAAGTCGGGCAGGACGTCGGCGCGGGCGGCCTCCAGGGCCGTGGCGATGTCGGCGTCCACGGAAGCGACCAGGGCGGCCAGCGCCTCCTCTTCGATCCCAGCGGCGAGCAGCGCCTCGGCGGAGCGGCGCAGCGGGTCGTTCTCCGGCAGGGCGGCGATCTCGTCGGCGTTGCGGTATCGCTGCGGGTCGCCCTCGAAATGGCCGTGCCAGCGGGTGGTGATGCATTCCAGGATGCGCGGGCCGCCGGTGCGGGCGGCTTCCACCACCTCGGTCGCGGCCTCGGCGACGGCGCCGAGGTCGTTGCCGTCGATTTGGCGGTGCGGAATGCCGAAGGCGGCGCCGAGCTTGTCGAGGGTGGCCGCGAACTGGCGCGAGGTCGGCGAGAATTCCGACCAGCCATTGTTTTCGCAGACGAAGACCATCGGCAACCGCCACAGCGCCGCCATGTTCAGGCATTCGTGCAGCGCGCCTTCCGCCATGGCGCCGTCGCCGAAGAAAGCGACCGCCACGCCGCCGCTGCGCCGCGTCTGGTGGGCCAGCGCGCTGCCGGTGGCGAGCGGCAGCCCGGCGCCGACGATGCCGTTGGCGCCCAACACGCCGAGCGTCAGATCGGCGACGTGCATGGAGCCGCCGCGTCCGCCGCAGATGCCGCCGGCCCGTCCCATGATCTCCTTGAAGAAGAGGTCGAGCGCCACGCCGCGCGCCAGGACGTGGCCGTGGCCGCGATGGGTGGTGGCGAAGGTGTCGCGGGGGCCCAAAGCGCCGATCACCCCGGCGGCCACCGCTTCCTGGCCGACGCTGAGATGGATGAAGCCGGGAATCTCGCTGTCCGCGAACAGCTTGGCCAGGGCGGTTTCGGTCGCGCGGATCAGCTGCATGGTGCGGTGGAGCGCCAGCAGCCGGTCGGGCGGGAAACGGTCGTTGCGTGCGGCGGATGACGGCATGGGTGCCTCCCTTCGCGTCTTGTCGCGGAGACGATGCTTCGCTTGTTGAGCAAACAATGAACCATGATTCATGTTTCAGTCAAGCGGGTGTTTTGGGAAGGGTCTTGCTCCCGCTCCGACCCTCCCCCTGCCGGGTGGGAGAGGAGGAAGGGAGGCGCTTGGCTGGCTAAAGACTTGATCGACAGAGCTGTGAATGCCCTTTCCCCTGATCGGTGGGGAAGGGCGGGGAGGGGGTACGTGCAAATTCCTCAATTATGCCGTTGCACCCACAGTTCGCCCAAGATACATTCTCCATGAAAAATGACTCATAGTTCATTTCGCAAGGCGTGCCCCGCACGGCTCGCCGCTCATGGGAGGAAAGGACCGCCATGCACCGCCGTTCCGTCATTGGCCTGATCGGGGCCGCCGCCCTGACCGCCACCATCGCCCTGTCGGCCGGCTCCGCCGCCGCGCAAGACAGCATCAAGATCGGCATGACCTCGGCCCTCACCGGCCCCTACAACGAGTACGGCGAGGGCGGGCGGCGCGGCGTCGAACTCGCCATCGAGAAGTGGAACGCCAAGGGCGGCATCAACGGAAAGAAGATCGAGCTGGCGATGCTGCTCGACGACCAACTGGTGCCCGACCGCGCGGTGCAGAACATGCGCCGCCTGCTCGACAACAAGGATCTGATCGCCTTCATCGGCCCGGCGGGCAGCGGTCCGACCCTGGCGGTGATCGAGATGGCCGCCGCCGACGGGCGCCCCTACATGAACCCGGTGGCGCAGACCCCGACCGTCACCTACCCCGACGGCGGCAAGCCGCGCCCGAATGTCTTCTCCTTTGCGCTCCAGAACGACGTCGAGTCGATGGTGCTCGGCCGATACGTCGCCAAGAATTTCAAGAAGCCGGGGCTGGTCCACGAAAGCACCGCCTACGGCGTGTCCGGCGCCGACATGATCGGCAAGGAGCTGAAAGCGGCCGGCAGCGCCGCCCCCGTCGCGGTGGAAACCTACAACCAACGCACCCAGGACATGACGGCCCAGGTCGCCCGCCTGCAACGTGCCGGGGCCGACGTGGTGGTCTGCGTCGGGCTGGGCGCCGATCTGGCGGTGATCCGCCGCACCATGGCGCGGCTGAACTACAACGTGCCGCTGGTGGCGTCGAACGGCGCCCTGTCGATCCCCTACCAGGAGGCGGCCGGCGATCTGGTGGTCGGCACGCGCGGCTCGATGGTCTACGTCTTCGGCGAGGACACGCTGAACCCGGCGGCGCAGGGCTTCGCCGACGCCTACAAGGCGAAATACGGCACCGACCGCTGGTGGGGCAACGACCCGCAGCGCCCGCAGATCTTCATGTCGCTGTCGGTCAGCAACGCCTACGACGCCGCCGACGTGCTGTTCGAGGGCATCAAGCGCGCCAACTCGACCGACCCCAAGGCCATCGCGACGGCCATTGAGGGCATCCAGGGCCTGCGCGGGGTGAACGCGGCCTATTCCTTCTCGGCCATCAAGCACCATGCCATCGCGCCGGAGGACGTTGCGATCTTCGAGTATGCCAAGGTGGCCGACAAGATCGCGCTAAAGATCGTCAAGGATTGAGAAAGCCCCTCTCCCGTCAGGGGAGAGGGCTTTTCAAGGGCGCGCAGGACAAGGACGACGCCATGCATTTCGTGCTGCAACTCATCTTCTCAGGGTTCTGCGTCGGCGCGGTCTACGCGCTCATCGCGATGGGACTGTCGCTGACCTTCTGGACCACGCGCACGCTGAATTTCGGCCAGGGATCGCTGCTGATGACCGCCTCGGTCGCCACGGTGGCGCTGCTGGGCGCGGGAATGCCGATCGCGCTGGCGGTTCTGCTCGGCGTGCTGCTGGCCGGCGGGCTGATGATCGTGGCGGAGCGGATCGCCATCCGCCCGCTGCTCAAGGCCGGTGACAGCATGGGCTGGGTGGTCTCGACGCTGGGGCTGGGGATCTTCCTCCAGGGCTTCGTGTCGACCGTCTTCGGGTCACAGGCCATCGCCTTTCCGTCGCTGGTCTTCGACAGCATGGATTTCGTCGATCTGGCCGGCGTCCAGGTGTCTTCCCAGTATCTCGCCGTGCTCGGCCTGTCGCTGACCCTGATGGTAGCGATGGAGCTGTTCCTGCGCCGGTCGGCTTGGGGCCGCGCGGTGCGGGCGGTGTCGCACGACGCCGACGCGGCGGCGCTGGCCGGCATCCCGGTGCGCCGGGTGATCGTGCTGTCCTTCGTCGCCAGCGGCGTGCTCGCCGGCATCGCCGGGGTGATGGTCGCCCAGATCACCGGCACCGTCGATCCCGGTTTCGGCTTCAACCTGATGGTGCTGGGCTTCGTCGCGGCGGTGTTCGGCGGCATGGGCAACACGGCCGGCGCGCTGGTCGGTGGCATTTCGCTCGGCGTCATCGAGAAGCTGGTCGGCGGCTACGTTTCCACCGCGGCCGAACATGGCATGGCATTCGCCATTCTGATGGTGATCCTCGCCATCCGCCCGCAGGGCCTGTTCGGCCGCAAGGAATTTACGAAGGTGTAAGGCGCCAGCGATGCGGAACTCCCTCACGTTTCTCACCCGGACTCCGGTGGTCGCGGCTCTCCTCGTGGCGCTCGGCGTCGCGGCGGAATTCGCCAGCGGCTCCACCGTGCAGGTCTGGTCCTTTCTTCTGGTCAACATCCTGCTGGCCCAGAGCATCAACGTGCTGACCGGCGTCGCCGGGCAGATCTCGCTGGGGCACGCGGGCTTTCTCGGCATCGGCGCCTACGGGTCGGCCCTGCTGATGAAGAACCTGGGGCTTCCCCTGCCGCTGGCGCTGGTCGCCGGGGCGGCGATGGGCGGGGCCGGCGGCTGGCTGCTGTCCTTCGCCGCCGGCCGGGTCCGCGAGTTCTACCTCGCCATGATGACGCTCGGCTTCGGCATGATCTTCTACGAGGTGGTGCGTGAGTGGACCTCGGTGACCGGCGGCGTCGTGGGCCTCAGCGGCGTGGCGTCGCCCTCGCTCCGCACGCTGAGCCTGTTCGGCTGGCGGATCGACCCGGTCGCCTATTTCCAGATCATGCTGGCGGTGGTCGCCGCGGTGGTGTGGCTGCTGCGCAACTTCATCACCAGCCCCTACGGCCGCGCCTTCTTCGCCATCCACGTCAGCGAGGTCGCCGCCGGCAGCATCGGCGTCGCCCGCGCCCGGACCAAGCGCAATGCCTACACCCTCAGCGCGGCGCTGGCCGGACTGGCGGGCGGCTTCTATGCGCATCTCGTCGGCTATCTGGGACCGGAGACCTTCGGCCTGCACCGCTCGGTCGAGGCGCTGGTCATGGCGGTGGTCGGGGGCCTCGGCACGCTGACCGGCCCGATCCTGGGCGCCATCGTCTTCACCTATCTGCCGGAAAAACTTCAGGTCTTCGCCGAGTACCAGTTCATGGTCTACGGCCTGATCCTGCTGCTGTCCTTCGTGCTGCTGCCGCGCGGTCTGGCCGGGCTGCTGCTGCCGCGTCCGCGCTTCTCCAAGGACGTTGAGGCGCTGCCGCCTCCGCCGCCGGTGCCCCATGCCGTGACCGGAACCGGGCCGCTGCTGAACGCCGAGGGCGTCTCCATCAGTTTCCTCGGCCTGCGGGCGCTGGACAACGCGTCGGTGACGCTGCAACCGGGCGAGATCCTCGGGCTCGTCGGGCCCAACGGTTCGGGCAAGAGCACGCTGGTCAACATCATCAGCGGCATCTACCGGCCGGGCGACGGCGTGGTGCGGTTCGACGGCGGCGTCATCACCGGCTTGGCCGACCACGCGGTGGCGCGGCGTGGCGTGCTGCGCACCTTCCAGGACCCGCGTCTGGTGCCGTCCTTCACGGTGCGGGAGAATGTGCTGCTCGGCGGCCACCGGCTCTACCGGCAGAACCCGCTGGCGGCGTCGCTGAACCTGCCGGGCGCGCTGCGGGAGGACGCCGAGATGCTCGGCCGGGCCGAGGCGATCATGGCGATGGCCGGGCTGTCGCACCTCGCCGACACGCCCGTGCGCGATCTGCCCTACGGCGACCAGCGCATGACCGAGCTGTCGCGCGTCATCCTGGCGAACCCGCGCCTCGTCATGCTCGACGAACCCGCCGCCGGCCTGTCGGAAGGCGAACTCCTCAAGCTGGGCGGGCTGGTCCGTCATCTGAAGGAGCAGGGCGTCGGCGTGATCCTGATCGAGCATCACATGGACTTCCTCAACGAACTGGTCGACCGCGTCGTCGTGCTGGACAGCGGAAAGGTCATCTATCAGGGCGCCATGGCCGGCATGTACCGCGACCCGGCCGTGGTCGCCGCCTATCTCGGCACCGAAACCCATCCGGGGGAGGCTGTTCATGCCTGAGAACACGGGTCTCGAAATCCACGGGCTGGAGGTCCGCTACGGCCCGGTCCAGGCGGTGCGCGGCGTCTCACTGCGGGCCGAGCCGGGAACCATCACCGCGATTCTCGGCGCCAACGGGGCCGGCAAATCGTCGTTGATGAAGGCGATCTCCGGGCTGGCGCCGGCGGTGGCGGGCAGCATCCGGCTCGACGGCGAGGACATCACCCGGCTGTCCCCGCACGAGCGGGCGCGGCGCGGCCTGTCCCACGCGCTGGAGGGCCGCCGGCTGTTCCACCGCATGTCGGTCGAGGAGAATCTGCGGGTCGCCTGGGACTTCCGCAACCGGGGCGGCAGCTTCAAGACCGTGGCCGACCGGGTCTACGACCAGTTCCCGATGCTGACGGCACGGCGCAACACGCCGGCCGGCATGCTGTCGGGCGGGCAGCAGCAGATGGTGATCCTGTCGGCGGCGCTGATCCACGAACCGCGCTACCTCCTGCTCGACGAGCCGTCGCTGGGGCTGGCGCCGGTCATCGTGCAGCAGATCTTCGGCTTCATCGAATCGGTTTGCCGCGAGCGCCGTACCACCATCATCCTGTGCGAACAGGTGGCGGCCATCGCGCTCCGCGTCGCCCACGCCGGCTGCGTGCTGCGGCGGGGGCAGGTGGTGCGCAGCGGCGCGGCGGCCGAGCTTGCCGCCGACCCGGCCTTGTCCGCCGCCTATCTGGGCGGGTGAGGGGCGGGGCGGAGGCTCTGCCCGCCTGAAAAGCAACGAAAACCGGGAGGAACGGCCATGCAATCGGGTGTCTACGAGTTCCTGGCGCAGGATCGCGTCATCTATGGCCGCCCGGCGGCCGAGGCCGTGACGGAGACCGCCGGGCGGCTGGGCAAGGACCGGCTGCTGATCGTGGCGAGCCGGACGCTCAGCCGCTCGACCGGCGTCGTCGCCGCCATCCGCGACGCGCTGGGCGCCCGGTGCGTCGGGGTGTTCGATTCCTGCATCGAGCATGTCCCGCGCGCCTCGGTCCTCGCTTTGGCCGAGGAGGTGCGGCGGCTGGAGCCGGACCTGATCGTCACGGTCGGCGGCGGCACCCCGATGGACACGGTGAAGGTGGCGCTGGTGGCGCTGGCCCAGGGCATCACCGACGAGGCCGGCTTCGATGCCGCGCGCATCCGCGTCGCCGAGGACGGCACCCGCATCGTCCCGATGGTGAAGGATCCGCCGCTGCGCCAGATCATCGTGCCGACCACCCTGTCGGGGGCCGAATTCTCCAACCTCGGCGGCGCCACCGATCCCACCCGGCAGGTGAAGGATCTCTACACCGGGCGGTACATCGGCGGGCAGGTGGTCATCCTCGACCCCGCCGTGACGGTCCACACGCCGGACCGGCTGTGGCTGTCCACCGGCATCCGCGCTGTCGATCACGCGGTGGAGACGGTGTGCTCGCGCAAGCCCCAGCCCTTCACCGACGCGACGTGCCTGCACGGGCTGGCCATGCTGGCGCGCTCCCTGCCCCTCAACCAGTCCAGTCCGGACAACCTCGACGCCCGGCTGGACAGCCAGCTCGGCGTCTGGCTGGCCTCGACCGGGCTGGGGCGGGTGGAGTGGGGGGCCAGCCACGGCATCGGCCACCAGCTTGGCGCGGTTGCCAACGTGCCGCACGGCCATTGCTCCTGCGTCATGCTGCCGAGCGTGCTGCGCTGGAACCGGGCGGTGAACGCCGACCGTCAGGCGCTGGTGGCGCGGGCGCTCGGGCGCGAGGACGGCGACACGGCGGCGGCGGTCGCGGAGCTGGTCCGCGCGCTGGGGCAGCCGGACAGCCTGCGCGCGGTCGGGGTGACGCGCGACCATTTCGCCGCCATCGCCGCCGGCGCCATGCAGAACATGATGGTCCGCAGCAACCCGCGCCCGATCACCGGCGAGGCCGACATCCGGGAGATCCTCGAACTGGCCTGGTAGCCGTCGGCGACGGCGGCCCAACTCCGATCCGCAAGCTTCAGAAGGCCCCGCCTCCCCGGCGGGGCCTTTTGCCGTTCCGGGTCCAGCCCTGTGAAATGACTATGGGGGCATGCGTTTTCAGCAATCCTGACGACGGATGATTCGTTTGACCAACAATAAAAAGACCGCCACAATCTTTATAGAAAATAGAATTCTCCATAGAGATTGAAGGCGCGCCATGCTGATGGATGATCAGGACAAGGACAGCGTGGCGCTCAACACCGGCAAGCCGGTCGGCGCGGTGGTCAGCGCTCTGGCGATCCTGCGTTATCTGGCGTCCCAGGACGGCGCGGTGTCGAGCATCCAGACCGCCCGCGCCCTGGGGCTGAACCCCAGCACCTGCTTCAATATCCTCAAGACGCTGGTTGCCGAACGGGTCGTCCATTTCGAGGAGGCCGGCAAGGCCTACCGGCTGGGATCCGGGCTGGTGGAACTGGCGGGCAGCGCGCTCGATCAGGTCGGCTACACCCGGCTCATCCACCCGGAACTGGAGCGGCTCGCCGCCGCGTGGCAGACGCCGATGACGGCGTGGCTGCGCGTCAGCAACGCCCGCGTCATGCTGGTGGACCGGGCGGAGAGCACCTCGACCATCCAGATCCACATGCGGATCGGCCACCGCCTGCCGCTGCTGGTCGGCGCGCTCGGGCGCTGCATGGCGGCGCACGCCGGGCTTCCGTTGGACGAGATGAAACGGCAGTACGCCGCCATCCGGCAGGACAACCCGCACTCCTTCGACCGGTTCCTGGAGGAGGTCGAGACGGCGCGGGCCGCCGGCTACGCGGTGGACCGCGACGGCTTCGCGCGCGGCGTGACGACGGTCTCCAGTCCGGTGCTTGATGCCGGGGGCACGCCCTTCCTGGCGCTGTCGGCGGTCGGGCTGACGGCGCAATTCTCCGACGAACGGGTCGCGGCGATGGCCGCCGACCTGCGCGACACCACGGGGCGGATCGGCCGGCAGCTCGCCGGCTCCTTCCGCGGCACCCCTCATCACCGGGAGAGCACGCAATGACACCCGTCATATCCGGGGTCGCCGACACCGCCGTCGGCCGGCTCGACGGCAGGAGCTGCATGGCGCTCCACGCCGAGGCCGCAACGGCGGCGCTGGCCGACGCCGGCCTGCGGGCGAACGAGGTGGACGGCGTGCTCTGCGCCTATTCGCTGGCCGAGCCGCATCTGATGCTGTCCTCGGTCTTCAACGAGTATTTCGGCATCACTCCGGCCTACAGCGCCGCCGTCCAGGCCGGCGGGGCGACCGCCTGCGCGCTGGTGATGCAGGCTGCCGCCTTGGTGCGGGCGGGGATCTGCCGCAACGTGCTGGCGGTCTGCGCTGACAACCGCCTGAGTGGCATGGGCCGGGGTGGGGCGGTGGCGGCGCTGGCCGAGGTCGGGCACCCGCAGTTCGAGCGCCCCTATGGCCTGTCGATCCCGGCGGCCTACGCGCTGGTTGCTCGCCGCTGCATGCACGAGCGCGGCGTCGCTCCCGACGTCTTCGCCGAGCAGCTTGCTGCCATCGCTGTGACCCAGCGCGGCCACGCCCGCCGCCACCCCAAGGCGCAGGCCCGCGACCCGCTGACCATGGAACAGGCGCTGTCCGCCCGCATGATCGCCGACCCGCTGCGGCTGTTCGACTGCTGTCTGGTGTCGGACGGCGGGGCCGCCATCGTGGTCAGCGCCGCCGATGTCGCCGCCGACCACGGCGACCGGTCCGTGTCGATCCTCGGTTACGGCCAGATGAACACCCACGAGCATGTCTTCGCCATGCCGTCCCTGACCGATTTCGGCTGCCGGCAATCGGCGGCGCAGGCCTTCGCCATGGCCGGGTTGGGTCCGTCCGACATCGACGTCGCCGAGATCTACGACAGCTTCACCATCACCCTGCTGGCCGAGCTGGAATCCATCGGTTTCTTCCCGAAGGGGGAGGCCGGACCGGCGATCCTCGGCGGTGCGCTGGAGCTGGACGGGATCCTGCCCTGCAACACCCATGGCGGGCTGCTGTCCTACGCCCATTCCGGCGCCGCCGGGGGGATGTTCCACATCGTCGAGGCGGTGCGGCAACTGCGCGGCGAGGCCGACCTGCGGCAGGTGGCGGGGGCGGAGACCGCCTTCGTCCACGGCGACGGCGGCATCCTGTCGGCCCACTGCTCGCTGATCCTGGGGAGGGCCTGAGATGAACGCCGCCAAACCGGCTCCGCTGATCACCGCCGACACCCGGTCCTTCTGGGACGCCTGCGCGCGGGGGGTGCTGACCTACCAGCGCTGTCCGGCCTGCGACCATGTCCAGTTTCCGGCGCGGCCCTTCTGCACCCGCTGCCGCGCCGCCGGCCCGGTGGAGGAACGCTCCACCGGTCTCGGCACCATCCACAGCCACACCATCGTCCACCGGGCGCCGACACCGGCCTTCCGGGACGAGGTGCCCTATGTCATCGCGCTGGTCGATCTCGACGAGGGCTTCCGCCTGATGGCGAACCTGCGCGATTGCCCCCTCGCGGACCTCCGCATCGGCTTGCGGGTCCGCGTCCTCTTCGAGCCGATGGCCGACGGCGGCGCCTTGCCGCAGGTCCGGCCACTGGAGTGAACCCTGCTGGAGGGACATCCATGTATGTGTTCGACACGCTTCCCGTGGGCACCGCCTTCGGCGCCCAGGAGCTTCACCTGTCCGACGCGTTGATGGCGCGCTGGACCAGCCTCTACCCCGACGACCGGCCGGACGGGCGGATGCCCGCCGGGATGATCGCGGTGGCCTCCATGCGGGCCTATTCCGATCTGGTGGCGCCGCGCCCGCCGGGAAACGTCCACGGTTCGCAACATTACGAGATGCTGCGGCGCCCGGCGCTGGGCGAGCGGCTGACCACCACCATCGCCTGCGCCGGCAAGGAGGTGAAGCGCGACCGCCGCTGGGTCCATTTCGACACCGAGACGGTGGGGGAGGACGGCACGCCCTGCTTTCGCGGCCGGATGACCGTGCTGTGGGCGGCATGACGATGACGGAAACCCTCGCTCACGTCTCCAAGCGCATCGACCGGGCGGCGATCCGGCTCTACGCCGAGCTGACCGACGATTTCAACCCGATCCACCTCGACCCCGATTTCGCGGCGACGACGCCGATGAAGGGCATCATTGCCCACGGCCTGCTGTCGGTGAACCTGCTGTGGCAGTCGGTGCGCCAGACCCTGGGCGACGAGGCGGTGTCCGACGCGACGCTCGACATCCGCTTCCTGCGCCCGGTCCGCGAGGACGACGTCGTGACGGCGGGCGGGACGCGGCGGGCGGACGGCGACGGCTACGACGTGTGGATCGCCAACCAGCATGGCGAGACGGTGATCGCCGGCCGCATGGCGCACCCGGCCGACGGACGGGCCGCGTCATGACCGGGGCCGTGCTCGTCCGCGACGACGGCGACCTGCGCCGGGTGACGCTGAACCGGCCGGAGAAGATCAACGCGCTCGACACCGCGATGCTGCGGGCGCTGGCCGACGCCATCGCGGGCGCGCCGGCCGCCGGAGCCGCCCTGGTGGTGATCGACGGCGCCGGCCCGCGCGGCTTCTGCGCCGGTGGCGACGTCGCCGAAATGGGACGCGGCCCAGACGTCTTCGCCGCGCAGGAGGAGGCGCTGCGCGCGGCGATGCAGGCGCTGCACGGGTCGGCGGTGCCGGTCGTCAGCGTGGTGCATGGGCGCACACTGGGGGCCGGCTGCATCGTGGCGTGCCTCAGCGATTTGGTGCTGGGCGCCGACAGCGTGCAGTTCGGCTTTCCCGAGATGCGCTTCGGTCTCTACCCGGCCTTCGTCCACGCCGCGCTGACCGAACGGCTGCCGGCGGCGCTCGCCTTCCAGATCCTGGCGGGCGGGCGGATGATGACGGCGGCCGAGGCCTACGGCTTCGGTTTCCTGACCGAAATCCTGCCGTACGGCGGGTTCGCCGAGTCGGCCGAGGCGCGCATCGCCCATTACCGCGAGCGGATCGACGCGCTTGTCATCGGCCGCCGCATCCTGCGGATGGAGGACCGCCCGTCGATGGCGGAGAAGACCCGGCGGCTGGCACCGCTGCTGGCCGAGAACCACGCGGCCCCGTCCGTCCGGCGGCTTCTGGCCGATCTGTCCTTCGCCCGCTGAGGCGCGGGCCTCGAAACGACAACGAGTCCCGCCAACGGGACCGCGTCACCCCCAACACCCGATTCCTGGGAGGGAACGATGTCGATACGCACCAGTTTCGCCGTTTTGGCTCTGGGCACCGTCTTCGCCGGCAGCGCCTTGGCCGCCGACCCGGAGGTCTACAAGATCGGCGGCATCTTCGCGATGACCGGCGCCTCGCCCCATTACGGCAAGGTGATGAGCGGCGGCGCGCAGCTCGCGGTGGACGAGATCAACGCCAAGGGCGGTATCGACGGCACCAAGCTGCAACTGGTCATCGAGGACCACAAGAGCGGCAGCGCCCAGGCCGCCGTCGCCGGGATGAACCGGCTGATCGACGTCGAGGGGGTGAAGGCGGTGCTGCCGTCCTTCTCCACGGTGACGCTCGCCACCATGCCGATCGGCGACCAGAAGAAGATCCTGATGCTGAACGGCGGCGGGGTCAGCGCCCAGACGGTCGGCACCTCGCCCTACATGTTCAACATCCGCTCCATGGCGTCGGATCTGGCCGGCGGCATCGCCCACCGCGCGGCGGAGCAGGGCGCCAAGAAGCTCGCCCAGATCGCCATCAAATCGGAGTTCGGCGACGCCACCATCGCCGCCACCACCAAAGCCTGGGAAGGCATGGGGCTGAAGATGGTCGCCGCCGAGCAGTTCCAGGCCGACGCCGCCAACATCGACACCCAGGTCGCCAAGCTGCGCGCCTCGCAGCCCGACGCCATCGCCAACTGGCCGACGACCCCGCAGGCCGGTCTGGCGGTCAAGCGCCTGCGCGAACTGGGCATGAAGCAGCCGGTCTACTGCATGGAATGGACCGCCGAGGACACCAAGGTCGCCGGCAAGCACGCGGAGGGTGTCGAGGTGGTTACAGACTATTTCGCCGCCACCGACGAGAACCCGTGGTCCAAGCGCTTCGCCGAAGCCTACAAGGCGAAATTCGGCGACATGCCAGACTTCTACGCCGCGAACTACTACGAGGGCGTCTACGTGATCGCCGAGCTGATCCGGCGGTCGAAGGCCAAGGGCGGCGACTACTACACCGGCGAGCGTCTGGTGGAGGCGCTGTGGGAGAATCCGACCTTCGACAGCGTCTACGGTAAGACGCTGACCTTCCGCAAGAACGGTGTGGCGCAGAAGCCGGTCGCGGTCTTCCGCCTTGAGAACGGCGCACCGAAATTCGTGAAGTTCACGTTGGCCGAGTGATCGCCGTTCCGATGCGCCCTCTTTTTCAACCCTCTCCCCAAGGGGGGAGAGGGTTTCCGCCGGTGCCTCGAGCGCCCGCAAGGGGGCGACTTCGCCCAGGAGCCCATCCCATGGATCTGCTCATTCAACTGACCCTGAACGGCCTGTTCAACGGCGCGCATTTCGCCCTGCTGGCTATGGGCTTCGCGTTGATCTTCGGCACCACCGGGGTCGTGCATTTCGCCTACGGGCCGGTCTACGCGGTCGGCGCCTACGTCATCTGGGCGCTGGTGGCGCTGGCCGGGCTGCCCTTCTGGGTGGCGGTGGGGCTCGGCGTCGCCGCCACGGCGGCGCTGGGGGTTGCGAGCTATCTTTTCATCTACCGCCCGTTCGAGATCGGCGGCAGCCCCCCCTTCGTCGTGCTGGTCGCCTCGCTCGGCCTGTTCATCGTCATCAAGAACCTGATCGGCATCGTCTTCGGCACCGACGTCAAGACGGTCGACGTCACCTACGACGTCCATTTCGTCGGCAACGCCTTCTTCACCACGGTGCAGGTAGGCCAGGTGCTGGCGGCGCTGCTGGTCGGCGGCGGCATTGCGCTGTTCCTGCGGACCAGCCGCTACGGCAAGGCCATCCGTGCCATGGCCGACAACCGCGAGATGGCGACCGTCATCGGCATCGACACCACGCGGCTGTCCATCCTGGTCTTCGCGCTGGGCTCGGCGGTGTCGGCGGTCGCCGGGGCGCTGGTGCTGCTGCGCGACGGGCTCAACCCCAACATGGGCTTCGGCGCCGTCTTCGTCGCCTTCGTCGCGGTGATCGTCGGCGGGGTCGGCTCGCTGCGCGGCGCGGTCGTCGCCGGTTTCCTGCTGGCTTTCGTGCAGAGCCTGGGCATGTGGCAGATCCCGACCGAGTGGCAGAACACCATCGTCTTCGTCGTGCTGTTCGGGTTCCTGCTGGCCCGGCCGTCCGGCATCGTCCGGCGGGCGTGAGGAGGCCCGGAAACCATGGAATACCTTGCCCACGTCTTCGTCATGGTCTGCCTCTACGGCATCCTGGCGACCTCCTTCAACCTGCTGATCGGCTTCGGCGGCATCTTCGCCCTGGCGCACGCCACCTTCTACGCCAGCGGGGCCTACGCCGCCGGCATCCTGGCGACGAAGCTCGGCATCGGCTTTCCCTTCACCATGCTGGCCGGGATGACCGTCACCGCCGCGATCGGCCTGCTGGTCGCCTTCCCCGCCATGCGGGTGGGCAGCCATTATCTGGTCGTCGTCACGCTGGCGCTCCAGGCCATCACCATCGACGTGCTGATGAACAGCAAGCCGATCACCGGCGGGCCGGACGGCATCGGCGGCATTCCCCCGGTGTCGCTGTTCGGCACCGCGCTGAACAATCCGGTGGCCTTCCTGCCGCTGGCGGCGGTGATGGCGGCGCTGTGCTGCGCGGTGGCCTGGAGGCTCGGCGCCTCGCCTTTCGGCCGCTCGCTACGCGCCATGCGCGAGAACGAGGCGGCGGCCCAGGCGGTCGGCAAGAACCTCGTCCGCATGAAGTTGGTGGTCTTCGCCCTGTCGGCCGGATTGGCGTCGGTCGCGGGATCGCTGGTCGCCCACTACATCGCCTTCGTCAACCCGGAATCCTTCACCATCGAGGAGACCATCCTCATCCTCGCCATGGTGATCCTCGGCGGCATGGGCAATCTGTGGGGCTCGCTGGCCGGTGCCGCGATCCTGGTGCTGCTGCCCGAGGGGCTGAAGTTCGTGCATGTGCCTGGCGACATCGCCGACATGGTGCGGCAGGTGATCTACGGCGTGGTCCTGATCGTCATCCTGCGGCTGCGTCCTGAGGGGCTGTTCCCCGAGACGGTATTCCGTCCGCCGACCGGCGCGGTTCTGCCGACGGTTCCCGCCAACGGTCCCGCGTCGGCGCTGGTCCGCGCCGAGGGCACGCCGGGCGAGGTGGTGGTCTCCGCCAAGGCGCTGGCCAAGAGCTTTGGCGGCATCAAGGCGGTCAAGGATCTGACCATCGACCTGCGGCGCGGCCAGATCGTCGGGCTGATCGGTCCCAACGGCGCTGGCAAGACGACCGCCTTCAACCTGCTCTCCGGCTTCCTGCGGCCGACGAGCGGCACCATCCTCTACCGGGGCCGCGACCTGACCGCGCTGAAGCCGCACGAGGTCGTCGCCGCCGGGCTGGCGCGCTCCTTCCAAGATCTCAAGCTGTTCACCAGGCTCAGCGTCGTCGAGAACATCCTGGTCTCGCTGCCCAAACAGCAGGGCGACCGCCTGTTCGACGTCTATTTGCGGCCCGGCCGCGTCCGCCGGGCCGAGCGGGAGAACGTCGCCCGCGCGCTGGAGATCGCCTCCTTCGTCGGGCTGCTCGCCAAGGCCGACGAGGTCGCCGCCAACCTGTCCTACGCCGAGGAGAAGCTGCTGGTCATCGCCCGGCTGCTGGCGACCGGGGCCGACGTGCTGCTGCTCGACGAACCGCTGTCGGGCCTCGACACCGGCACGGTGGAGCGCATCTGCGGTGTGCTGCGCGATCTGGCGCGGGCCAACAAGGCCATCTGCATCATCGAACACAATCTGGAGGTCATCCGCGGCGTCTGCGACGAGATCGTCTTCATCGACGAGGGCCGCGTGCTGACCAAGGGACCGCCGGACACGCTGATGCGCGACCGCGAACTGGCCGAGAGGTACTTCGGATGACCGAGATTCACGCGATGCCGATTGCCGAACCTCTGCTTGAGGTGCGGGGCTTGAGCGCCGGATACGGCAAGCGGGCTGTGGTCCATGACGTGGACCTGACGGTGCGGGCCGGGGAGATCCGCGTGCTGTTGGGCCACAACGGGGCCGGCAAGACGACGCTGGTGCGCTCGGTCTTCGGGCTGATCCGGCCGTCCTCCGGCAGCGTCCGCTACCGTGGCGAGGACATCACCAAGCGGCGCTGCGCCGACAACGTCAAGGCGGGGATCGCGCTGGTGCCGCAGGGGCACGGCATCTTCCGCAGCCTGACGGTGCGCGAGAACCTGGAACTCGGCGCCTACACTGCCGACGACCCGGCCGCCGCGCGGACCAACCGCGACGCGGTGATGGACCTCTTTCCCATCCTGCGCGAGCGCGCCAGCCAGATCGCCGGCACCATGTCGGGCGGGCAGCAGCAGATGCTCGCCATGGGGATGGCGCTGATGCACCGCCCCGACGTCATGATCCTCGACGAACCCTCCATCGGCCTCGCCCCCAACCTTGTTCAGCGTGTCATGGAGGCGATCGCCGAGGTGAACCGCGCGCTGCGCATGGCCGTGCTGATGGTCGAGCAGAACGTCGTCCACGCCCTGCCGATCGCGCAGAGCGTCACCGTACTGCGCACCGGCCGCAAGATCTACGAGGGCGCGCCCGAACCGCTGGGCGACCGCCAGTACTTGATGACCCTTTTCTAAGAAAATTCCCACACAAGGATCGACTTCATGACCCGTCAGAAGATGCTGATCGTCGGCGCTCTCGGCACCGTCGGCCGCCCGATGCTGGAATATTTCGAGGCGTCGCCCGATTGGGACGTCTGCGGCGTGTCGCGCCGCACCCCCGATTTCGAGACCACGGCCGAATGGGCCGCCATCGACCTGCGCAACCCCGACGACTGCCGCAAGCTGCGCGAGATCAAGGGTGTCACCAACATCTGCTACACTGCCGTCTACGAGAAGCCCGACGTGACGCGCGGCTGGTCGGAGTGGGATCATGTCGAGACCAACCTCGCCATGTTGAAGAACGTGGTCGAGAACGTCGAGGCAGTGTCGCCCAACCTGCGCCACATCACGCTGCTGCAGGGCACCAAGGCCTATGGCGGCCATCTCGGCCCCTTCCGCCAGCCGGCGCGCGAGAGCGACAAGCGCTACATGCGTCCGAATTTCTACTACGACCAGCAGGACTGGATCAGTGAGCGCCAGCAGGGCAAGGAGTGGAGCTGGAGCGTGCTGCGCCCGCAGATCGTCTGCGGCCTCGCCATCGGCAGCCCGCTGAACATCATCACCGCCATCGGCGTCTTCGCCGCCGTGTCGCGCGAATACGGCCTGCCGTTGCGCTTCCCCGGCGGCGCGTCGCGCATCGGGGAGGCGACCGACGCGCGGCTGATCGCCAAGGCCGCCGAATGGGCCGGCACCAGCCCGCAATGCGCCAACCAAGTCTTCAACATCGCCAACGGCGACGTCTATGTCTGGGAGAACGTCTTCCCCAAGGTGGCCGAGCTGTTCCACATGGAGCTGGAACCGGCGCAGCCCTTTTCGCTCGCCCGCATCATGCCGCAGAACGAGCCGATCTGGGACCGCGTGGTCGCCAAGCACCAGTTGAAGCCCTACAAATACAGCGAAGTGGTGCCGTCCTGGCAGTTCGCCGACTTCCTGTTCGGCTACGGCCAGCGTCCCAACCCGCACCACATGAGCACGATCAAGGCGCGTAAGCTGGGCTTCCACGAGTGCGTCGACACTGAGGAGATGTTCGTCGATCTCCTGCAAGAGCTGCAGAAGCGGCGCATTCTGCCGGAATGAGGAGGACCGCCGCCATGACGACCAAGCGCAGCGTTCACGGCGTTCCGGTGGAGTGGGAGACTCTGCCGGCGCTGGTTGCGGCCCGCGCGGCGCAGCACGGGGACCTTCCCCGGTTGACCGTCGCCGGGCAGGCGATGAGCTACCGGGAACTGGACGACGAGTCCTCCCTGGTGGCCGCCAACCTGCACCGGCTGGGGGTGCGCCGGGGCGACCGGATCGCCTGTTTCCTGCGCAACTCGCCAGAGCATCTCGTGACCTGGGTCGCTGCCGGAAAGCTGGGGGCGATCTGGGTGCCGCTGAACGCCGGTCTGGTCGGCGAGGATCTCGTCCATACCCTGGCCAACGCCGTGCCCGCCGTGCTGGTCGTGGACGAGGAACTGGCGTACCGGGTCGCGGCGGTCGAAGAAAGGCTACCGCCGATGCGGATCTTTCAGACAGGGGAGGGCAGGGACCGTCCCGCCTTCGCCGAATTGCTGGAACCGGGAGCGGCATTGCCGATGGTCGAGATATCCGGCGGCGATCCGGCGGTGATCATTTACACCGGCGGTACCACCGGCCTGCCCAAGGGTGCCCTGCTGCCGCATTTCGCCTGGATCGCGGCGGGGATGCGCTATGTGGAGGCCTTCGAAACCCGGCCGGACGACGTGCATTACTCGATCCTGACGCTGTTCCACGTCGGCGGGCTGATGCTGGGGGTGGTAGGTCCGATGGTCGCCGACATCCCGACCGTCATCGACCGCCGCTTCAGCGGCAGCAATTTCTGGGCACGAGCGCGCGAGACCGGGGCGACTATCGTCGATCTGATCGGCACCATGATCACCGTGCTGGTCGAGCAGCCGGAGGGGCCGGGCGACCGCGATCACCGGGTGCGGGTCTCGCTGGGAGTGACCGGGCAGATCCCGCCCACCGTGGCCGACCGTTTCGTCGAGCGGTATGGTGTCGGCTTCGTCAGCGTCTATTCGCTGACCGAGACCGGCGGCGTGCTGATCGTCAACAACCGGATGGACTCGCCCAAGCCGCGGGCCAACGGCTTGCCTCATGGCTGGGCCGACGTTGCCATTCTGGACGAGGGCGACCAGCCCATGCCGCCGGGCGCCATCGGCCAGATCGCATTGCGCCCGCGCTACCCGCACATCTTCATGTCGGGCTATTTCAGCGCGCCGGAACGTACGCTGGAGTGCCTGTCGAACCAGTGGCTACACACGGGCGATCTGGGATATCTGGACGAGGACGGCTTCCTCTTCTTCACCGGCCGTCAGGCCCATTGGCTGCGCCGTCGAGGCGAGAACATCTCGGCCTACGAGGTGGAAAGCGTGCTCAGCCATTGCCCCGGCGTGCGCGAGGTAGTGGTGGTCGGCGCACCCTCCGAGAAGGGGGAGGAGGACGTGAAGGCCTTCGTCATCCGTGAGGTCGGCAGCGATGTGGCGCCTGCCACCATCGCTGCGTGGTGCGAGGGCCGCATGGCGGCCTTCAAGATCCCGCGCTTCATCGCCTTCGTAGACGAGTTCCCGCGTTCCGTCACCAAGCGCGAGATCGAACGCCACAAACTGCGGGAGTTGCCGAACGACCGTGTCTGGGACCGCGAGCGCCAAGCCGGATAAGGTGTGATGATCTTGCCCCGGTTTGGTGGCTCTTGCGCACTTTGCGTGGATGGTCCGGGTTAGGGTGGCGAACAGCTTCTCACGGCACTACTACGATCTCGCGATGCTCCTCGACACTGACGACGGCAAGATCGCCGCTACGGACTTCGATCTTTTTGTGCAGGCTGCTAAACACAAGACCACGTTCTTTCGTTCCGGCTGGGCCAATTACGACATCACCCGTCCGGGAACGCCGCAGCTCTTGCCGCGCGAGACGAGGATCAAGGACCTCCGCGCGGACTACAGAGCAATGACATCAATGATTTTGATGAAGGTCCTCTATCATTTGATGACATACTTGCGAAGATTGCGACGCTTCAAGAAACAATAAATAGCGGACTCGGACTGGCGCTGCGCCTCCACTCCGACGCGGGGCAGACAACGGAGGTTGCCGTCTGTGTCAGGGTACTTGACCGCATGATCGATTTTCGGCGCTCGAACTCCGTCCGAGTCACATGATCAGCGGTGGGCGGGGGGTGAACTTCAATTTCGTCAGCTTTCGCGCCAGCTTGATTATTGCGGCAGTGCCGCCGTAGAGGACCCCCTCCCTTTTGGAGGAGATGCATGCGCTGTCCGCACTGCCACTCGACGGTCTCGACGCCGCTGCCATCCGCCTTGACGCGGATCTTCACATTGTAGTCGACGACCCGCTTCACGGGCACCAGGATCTTCATTGACTTGTTCCGTTCAGGTGCGACCAGAGAGTTTGTCAGATGTGAATCGCCCGGCCGGCTGCGGCGAGTACCGACTCGTGCATCATTTCCGATAGAGTCGGGTGCGGGAACACCGTATGCATTAGCTCGGCCTCCGTCGTCTCCATGGTCTTGGCGACGGTGTAGCCCTGGATCAGTTCTGTGACTTCCGCACCGATCATGTGGGCCCCGAGCAGTTCGCCGGTATTGGCATTGAATACGGTCTTGACCATGCCTTCCGTCTCGCCCAGCGCGATGGCCTTGCCGTTGCCGATGAAGGGGAAGCGGCCGACCTTAACCTCGTAGCCCTTCTCCTTGGCCTTCTTTTCCGTCAGGCCGACAGAGGCGATCTGCGGGTGCGAGTAGGTGCAGCTAGGGATACCGAGGATGTTCAGCCCATTCGGGTGCTTGCCGGCGATGTGCTCGGCCACGATCACACCCTCGTGGCTGGCCTTGTGGGCGAGCCAGGGGGCGCCGGTCACATCGCCGATGGCATACACGCCAGGCTCATCGGTCTCGCACATCGCGTTGGTCTGGATGTGGCCGCGGTCCAGCTTCACCTTGGTGCCTTCCAGCCCCAGGTTCTCAGTGTTCGGCGTTATGCCAACGGCGACGATGGCGCGGTCGACCGTGATGTCCTCGGTCTTGCCACCGGCCTCAACCGCGACGGTGACGCTGTCTGCGGTCTTGCGCAGGTTGCCGGCCTTGCCACCGGTGATGATGCGCATGCCCTGCTTCTCGAAGGACTTGTGGGCCATCGCCGAGATCTCCTCATCCTCCACCGGGAGGATGCGGTCCATCACCTCGACCACCGTCACCTTGGCGCCCATCTCGTTGTAGAAGCTGGCGAACTCGATGCCGATGGCGCCGGAGCCGATGACCAGCAGCGACTTTGGCATGACGTCCGGGGTCATCGCCTTGCGGTAGGTCCAGACCAGCTTGCCGTCGTCCTCCAGCCCCGGCAGGGCGCGGGCGCGGGCGCCGGTGGCGATGATGATGTGCTTGGCGCCGAAGGTGTTGACCGGGGCTTCGCCCTTGGTCACGGCGACGAGGCCCTTGCCGGCCAACTTGGCGGCGCCCTCGATGACGGTGACCTTGTTCTTCTTCAGCAAGTGCTTGACGCCGTCGTTGAGCTGGTTGGCGACCTTGCGCGAGCGCTGGACGACCTTGTCGAGGTCGAAGCCCGGGTTCTGGATGACCAAGCCGTAGTCGTTGGCATGCTTGGCGTTGCGCAGCACCTCGGCCGAGCGCAGCAGCGCCTTGGTCGGGATGCAGCCCCAGTTCAGGCAAATGCCGCCGAGATTTTCACGCTCGACGACGGCGGTATGCAGGCCCAACTGGGCGGCACGGATCGCCGCCACGTAACCGCCCGGCCCACCGCCGATGATGATGACGTCGTAAGAGTGAAGGCTCATGTCTGTTCCTCAGTCTGAAGCCCGCGGCCGCTCACCCGCCCCGCCGCTGCGCACCACCTCCCCACACAGCAGGATGGTGGTGCCGCGCTTGCGGCAGACGGACTCGATGAAGCTGAAGATCTGCTGGACTATCACCGGGGCCAGCCCCAGCGATGGTTCGTCGAGCAACAGGTAGCGCGGCTCGTGGATCAGCGCCGCCGATAGGATCACCATCTGCCGCTGCCCGCCCGACAGCGTGCCGGCCGAGGTGCGAAGGCGCGCTGTCAGCATCGGCAACCGTTCGTAGTGGTCGATAGGGCGATGGTGGCGGTCAGGGTGGCGGCCCCGATAAGGCCAATGACGGAACAACGGTGCATGACGCTTTCCCCTCCCATGAACGGCGGATCGTAACGTACCGCCTTCCAAAATGAATTATGAGTCATTTTTCATATTTAATGTAGCTGGAGCAAACTGCGGGCGCAACGACATAAATGCATTCGCCTAGCGTTTCACCCAGGCACTCACCCTTTGCTGATTCTGCAAGGGTAATAAATTCCATTAGAAACAAGGAGTCTTCGGGTCTGGCCGAAACGAGGCCGGTGTGGAAAAGAACCGCAAGCACGACCATTCCGCAACAACATCGCTTCGCGGAAAAATGAACGATAATTCATTATTCTCTCAACATGCGAAGCATAGCCCGCACCAAGACGCGAAGGGAGGCACCCATGCCGCCATCTGCCGCACACACAGAACATCGTTCGACCAATCGCCTTGAGACCGTCGCAAACCTGGGGGCCTTCACGCCGCGCGGCGAAATGGTCGGCGGGTGTATGGTTCGGCGACGGCGTGATCGGCGGCAAGTGTGCCGTTCATCACCACGGAGCGGACCTTTAGCATTTGGTGAGCACCACGCGGCGACCAGCGCATCTGCTGATTGGCGCCCATGCGCCGGTGCAGCAGGCGCTGCACTGTGCTTTCGGTCGTCGCCGTGGAGATGGGCTCGCCCCGGCACCGGGCCGCGGCGTAGTCGATGATCAGTTCGCCCTGGCCGACGACGTAGGTCTCCAGGGCGCGCAACAGCGTCACCACCTTCCGGGCCTGTCGGTTGTCGGTCTTGAAAAAAGAGTGAGTAATGGCTTATCTTCTTCTTAAAGGAGAATCCGCTCTGATGCCGCCCAGCCCGTCCGCCGATGACCGTGTCTTCGACCTCGTCAGTTCGGTCGCCGTAAAGTCCGCCGCCGACGACACCGGCGTGGTGATCACGTCTAAGATCCTCGACGACCTCCTCCTGCCCGGCACGCACACGTCCGAGCAGATCGTCGAGATCACCCGGCTCGCCAAGGCCGCCGCCCGCACCGTCGCCGCCCGCTACAGCCGCAACACCGAACGCGCCTACCGCGCCGCCTGGGCCGCCTACCGGACCTGGGCGGTCAGCCTCGCCCTGCCGCCGCTCGGCGCCGACCCGCGGGTGGTCGGCATGTACCTCGCCAAAGCCTCCGAACGCCTGGCACTCCCCACGCTCAAGGTCCACCTCTCCGCCATTCTGCTCGCCCACCGCCTCGCCGGCCGCTCGCTCGACGCCAAACACCCCCTGATCGCCGACCAGCTCGCCGGCGTCGCCGCCCTGCAGGCCCGGCGCAAGGTCAAACAGGCCGCTCCCATCCTGCCGGATCTGCTGCGGCGGCTGGTGACGGCCCAGCCAGACAGCGCCATCGGCCGCCGGAACGCCCTTTTGCTCACCCTCGGCTTCGGCGCCGCCACCCGGCGCAGCGAGCTGGTTGGGCTGGACGTCGGCGATGTGGTGGTGGTGCCGGGGCGCGGGCTCGAGGTGACGATCCGCGGCGGCAAGACCAAGCGCGGCCGCACCGCCGCCATCTGGGCCGCCGACGACCCGGCGGTCTGTCCGGTCGAGGCGCTGCGCCGCTGGCGCGCCGTCTACGACACGACGGACGCCGACGCGCCGCTGTTCGTGGCGATCAACAAGGGCGGGGCGTTCGGCGGCCGGCTCTCCGACCGCAGCGTGGACCGGCTGGTGCGCGAGACCAGCCAGGCCATCGGGGAAACCGACGCCGATCTGATCCGCTGGACCGAGGGCCCCGAGGTGGCGCAGCGCCTGGGCAGCCGCTTCTCCGCCCACTCCTTGCGCAGCGGCTTCGCCACCGCCGCCGCCGAGGAGGAGGCCAGCCTGAAGAAGATCATGGAGCAGACCGGGCACCAGAGCAGCGACGTTGCGCTGCGCTACATCCGCCACGCCGACCGCTGGCGAGACAACCCGACTGAACGCCTCTTCCGCCGTAAGAAGCCCGACCTAAACTGATGGCCGGGCACGGGCTGCAAAGGCGTAGGGCCCTCCCTCATAGCTTGAGGCTGAAGCGCTATCATGCCCTGGGACAGTAACGAAAAATCTCGGAACGATGCAATATCTTCTTATCGAGTCGCCAGAGCCACGAAGAAGTGGTGGAGCGTGCTTGGCAGGGAGGGGAACACGACGCAGAGGACGAGAACGGCCGCGATGACCAGGAGGGAACGGTTGCGCCGGGTGATCACGGCCTCCAACTCGCTTTGGCTCCTTCTGGTGGAGGCAATATTCTGGGATAGTTCGCGGATTTTCCCGGCTGCATCGCAGTAGTCGCTGGCGAGGCCATCCACAGTAAATTCCTTAATGTCGGTAGCGCACTCTGTGAGGTCGCCAGCCCGTGTCTTGAAAAACGAACCTGACACGCCGTCCTCGTACCAATCGAAGTCGAAATTGTGCTTTTCATAGAAGCGGTTCCGGCACTTCCGGTTCTCCTCATCGCGGGCGTCATTTCCGGAGAGATGACCATACAGGACTTGAAAATCGGGGTATTTCTCCTTGAGCCAGCGAATGACGCGGCTCATCAGGTAGGAGCCGAGGCCGCAGCCGGGCGGGATCATGATGATGTTGCCCTTGGGGCCGAACTTGGCGGCTCCCTCGACCGTGTCGACAGTCACCTGGACGGCGTTGTGCAGGGGGTGGAACTCCCCCTTCTCGAAAGACAGCCACTCGCCCCATGCCCTCCAAATCGGCCGCGCTTCGGCCCGAAAGAAGTGCTTCGAGCCGTTGACGTGCTCCCGCTCGCGCACCTCCAGGACGATGGCTTCGTCGTCGGGTGTCCGGAGGCGAACGAACCACCGTGCTGCGGGATCGGGAGCTTTCGCGAATTTAATCTCAGCCGATTCAAGAGAATAGGAACACATCGACAAGGGCCTCAACAATCCAACCGCCGCCGGATATTAGCATGAAGGTGCCTGAGGTGGTCCCCGTTTCCCGGACAGTGGGCTAAGCTTGGTTCGCCCAGGAAGAAGGACGGACCCGATGACGGGGAAACGGAAGCGGTATTCGGCAGATTTCAAGGCGAAGGTGGCGCTGGAGGCGATCCGGGGTGAGCTGACGGTGTCGCAGTTGGTGGCCAAGCACGGCGTACACCAGACGCTGATCAACGCCTGGAAGAAGCAGGCGATGGAGGGGATGGCTGGTGTGTTCTCCGGCAAGGCGGAAGCCGCTGAAACCAGCCATCAGGGCGAGGTGGAGAAGCTGCACGCAATGATTGGCCAGTTGGTCGTGGAGCGGGATTTTTTGCGCAAGGCCTCCGGTCGATGAGCATCGGTCGGAGGCGGGAGCTGGTCGAGGCGGATCATCCGCGTCTGTCGATCACCCGACAGTGCGAGCTGGTTTCGATCAGCCGGTCCAGCTACTACGGACCGGCCAAAGGCGAGCCGGCCGCGAATCTGGAGTTGATGCGGCTGATCGACGAGCAGTTCCTGGAAACGCCCTGGTACGGCAGCCGGCAGATGACCCGGCATCTGCGCCGGCACGGCTACCAGGTCAACCGCAAGCGGGTTCGCCGCCTGATGGTACGGATAGGCTTGCAGGCGGTTTACCAGCGCCCGAAGACGACCGTGCCGCATCCCGAACACAAGATCTGGCCGTACCTGCTGCGCGACCTGACCATCGACCACCCCGATCAGGTGTGGTGCAGCGACATCACCTACAGTGCGCCTCGACCCGGATGGTCCGGGGTGCGTGTGTCTGGAATGCTGAAGAGAAAGGAGGAACTAAACGAACGCCTTGCCCTCTGCTGTGAGAGGGCATGAGCCCAAGCGGCGGTGACCTGCCGTCAACTGGCAGGGTGACGTAGCCCGCGGGAAAAGGGGGTTGAGGCGAAGCCGTTACGCCAAGATGGTCCCCGAGGCTGAAGTGCTGGAAGGTTGAGGAACACGAACCGGTTAAACCGCATCCGAGGGCTGAAATGTCGCCTTCGCCTACACGGCTTAACAGGCGGAATGCCGATGTCGCCACCGGACACGTAAGTCGGCGGCGTCCGAATTCAGGCGCAAATGTAAGGCGACCTGAGGGGGCCATGGGGAGAACGCAGCCAGACCATGGCATCGGCATCGACTTGCAGGACGCAAGGACAAGGACTGCGACTGGCAACCTCTCCAGCGCGTGGACGTCCGGCACACGAACGAGGGAAGGCATGATGGAATGCCAAGGGAGTTGGCCCCGATGCCCATCATGCTGGCGGAGTCTTCGTAGTAGTCCGCGACAGGGAAAGCCTGTCACATGGCGAAGGAGGACAGTTCAATCAGCTTGGAGTGCAGACTATCTGACCCAATGAGGTGAAGACCTTTGATAATCAGGGAAATGCAGCACAAGCTCGCGACATGGGCCGAGAGCGACCCGAACCGCCGGTTCGATCGCCTTCTCCGGCTCATGGCCGACCGGGAATGGCTTGCCGAAGCTGCCCGGATCGTCCTGGCGTCGAGTGGCGCCAAGACACCGGGCATTGACGGAATGGACAAGCGGCGGATGCAGGCTGAGTTGGCGGAACATCTGGCCAGCCTGCGGACGGACTTGCTGACGGGGAACTACCGCCCGCAGCCGGTCAAGCGCATCTATATCCCCAAAGCCAACGGCAAGAAACGACCACTGGGTATCCCGACCCTGAGAGACCGCATCGTCCAGCGTGCGATGCTGATGGCCATGGAGCCGATTTGGGAAAGCGACTTCCATCGCCTCTCCTACGGCTTCAGACCCGAACGCAGCGTGCATCACGCTGTCCGGACCGTAAAGCTCCAGTTGCAGGATGGTGAGGCCGAAACAAGGGGCCGCTGGGTCGTCGAAGGCGATCTGGCGAGCTACTTCGACACGGTTCACCACCGGCTGCTGGTTCGGTGCGTCCGGCGGCGGATACGGGATGATCGGTTCATCGATCTGCTCTGGCGGCTGCTGAAAGCAGGTCACGTTGATCGTGGCCTGTTCGTGGCGTCGAGCGAAGGGGTTCCGCAAGGCGGCGTCCTGTCGCCGCTCCTGTCCAACATCATGCTCCATGAGTTTGATGCGTGGCTGGAGGCGAAATACCTGAGCGTGAAAGCCCGCAAGGACCGCTGGGCCTGGAACTTCGGCATCCAGCAAGGGCGTCCCATCGCGGTTCGAGAGAACCGGCAATGGAAGCCCGCTGTCGCCTACTGCCGATATGCCGATGACTTTGTCGTCATCGTCAAAGGCACCAAGGCACATGCCGAAACCATCCGCGAAGAATGCCGAGCCTTTCTGGAAGACCGCCTGAAATTGACGCTGAATATGGGCAAAACCCATATCACCCACGTCGATGACGGGTTCGTCTTCCTGGGACACCGGATCATTCGTAAGCGGGGATCGAGCGGGCGTATGTCCGTGGTCACCACCATACCCAAGGAGAAAGCCAAGACCTTCGCTCATCGCTTGGTCGAGGCACTCTCCGGCAATCATGAGGTCGCCTCGGTGGACATGATCGACAGCCTGAACCGGCAACTGACGGGTTGGGCCGCGTTCTACAAGTTCACCGACTTCACAGCGCGCACGTTCCGGCGCATCGACACCGTCGTGTTCTGGAAATTGGCGCACTGGCTGGCGCACAAATACCGCTCTCGCATCAAACCTTTGATGCGGAAATGGTATCGCGCTCCGGCTACCGGCCAGTCAAAAACCTGGCTGGTCTATGGTCGGAATGCAAAGGGCGACCCTGTCGGTAAAGGACTGCGCCGGCTGGTCACCAGCTCCAAGGCTCAGTTCCGGTGGCGCAACCCGGAGCGAAACCCCTACATCTTCAGGGACGAACCTCGAAGTACCGTCACCTCCCGATATCATGATGTCGCCATGGCCTTGGGCCAAGGTTGAATGGAGAGCCGTATGCGCTGAAAGGTGCACGTACGGTTCGGGGAGGGGAAGCGCTTCAGCGCTTCCTACTCCACTCCCGACGGACGAGGGCTGCCTGTATCTCGCCGTCGTCCTGGATCTGTTCAGCCGCAAGGCCGTGGGCTGGGCAATGCGCGACCACATGCGCACCGAACTGCCGCTGGCGGCCCTGACCATGGCGGTCCAGCGGCAACGGCCCGGCCTCCTGCACCACTCGGATCGTGGTAGTCAATACGCCGCTGGAGATTACCGAAAATCTTTGAAAAACAATGGCATCGTGCAGTCAATGAGCCGCAAAGGCAACTGCTGGGATAACGCCCCGATGGAAAGTTTCTTCGGCAGTTTGAAAGCGGAACTCGTCCATGGCGCCCGCTATGCAACGCGCGACGCCGCTCGCAGAGATCTGTTCGCCTACATCGAAGGCTATTACAATCGCCAGCGACTGCACTCGGCTCTCGGCTACATCACCCCGGACCAGGCCGAGCTTCGAGCCGCTTAACCCGGTGTCCTTTCTGCCGGGGGAAGGTCACCCAGGAAATTCCCCCATGACGTCCACGAACAGCCACTTAATCTCGCTGCAACAAAGTCCGAGGGTACCTCTTCTACGATGCCGCCCCGCCACCCGCAATCTCCGCCTGGTCGCGGCAGCTTCTGATTGTGCCGTTCAGGCTTGGGCGGGAACTCCGGCGCGCTTTCACCCGGTGCACCCGCCCGCTCCCATGTTTGTCGAAAGCGTCTTCAGGCCGGGAAGGCGCTGGTGTAGACCTTGCGGCAGTTGCCCTCAAAGATCTTGTAGCGATCATCGGCATTCAGCCAGTCGATGCTTTCAATCACCGGCTTCAGATCGTCGAAGTCGAGGCCGGTGCTGGGATCCTGGACGGTGCCGGTGCCCGGGCGCTCGGTGCCGAACATGACATTGTCGGTACCGATGACGCTGAACAGGAAGTTCAGCGCCTCCTTCGAATAGTTGCAGGTATCGTAATACAGCTTTCGCATCTTCTCGTCGAAGGTCATCGTCTCCTTGCGGCGGAAGTTCCAGGCGCGGAAACGGCCCATGTGATAGGGGATGGCGCCGCCGCCGTGGGAGATGACGATCTTCAGCGTCGGGAAATCCTCCAGCACCTGGGAGTCCAGCAGCGAGATGATCGCGATGCTCTCCTCGTTGATGAATTTCAGCGTATAGGATTCACGTGGCTGGCAGCAGCTCGCCGAATGGACCAGCGCCGGCACGTCCAGCTCGACCAGCTTCTCGTACAGCGGGTACCAGAAGCGGTCGCCCAATCCCGGAGGCGGCGCGCCGTCGCCCTCGGTCGGGTCGGGGTTCAGCAGGCAACCGACGAAGCCCAGATCGCGGACGCAGCGCTCCATCTCCTCTAGGCAGTTCTCCGGGCTGCTGTCGCGATATTGCGGCAGGCCGGCGACGGCGCGGAAGCGGTCGGGGAACATCTTGCACTGGACGTCGATCATGTCGTTGACGGCGCTGGTCCAATCCCGCGTCACCGCCGCCGGCTTGATCGAATGCAACTGCGCGAAGGGGCGGGGGGAGAGGAATTGGATGTCAGTGCCGACCTTGTCCATCATCGAGACCAGCTTCTCCGCCGTCTCGCGCAGAAGATCATGGTCGGGATTGAAACGGAAGTTCGGGTTCGTCCGGCTCGACACGATGTCGGCCATGTAACGGTACGCGACGTCGGGCATCACGATGTGGGCGTGGCTGTCGATGATCATGGTGTCAGGTCTCCTGTCCAGCGTCGGGCACGACGGCGACTATTTCGAGTTGGACCAGCATGCCGCCGGGAAGGTCGAGCACGATGGCGTGACGGGCCGGACGGCTGTGCTCGTCCGGGAAATATTCGGCCCACTGGGTGTTGACGTGGGCGCGCATGGAATTGTCCTTGATGAAGACGGTGATGCGGCCGATGTCGTCCAGCGTGCCGCCTCCGGCCTCGACCAGCGCCTTCATGTTCTGGAAGGCGTAGCGGGCCTGGAGCGCCGGATCATCGGGCAGGTCGCCGTTGGTCGGGTTCTGGCCCATGATGCCGGACGAGAAGATCATGTTGCCGACGCGGGCCCCCATCGGAATCGGCGCGCTGTGCTTGGCGTTGGGAAGCTCCAGCGATTGCCGGCGCTTGGTCATGGCGGGTGTCCTCCCTTTCAGGCTTCGGTTCCGGCGTCAGGCGCGGCGGGTTTGCAGGGTGTGGTAGCCGACCGAAGCCCGCGCCTCGCGCAGCGAAGCACCGTCGAAAATGGCGGCGCGGATCCGCTCCTCGGCGTCATGGACCTCGTGGGCGATGGCCAGAACCTCGTCGATGCGCGACGCTGGCACCGAGACGAGGCCGTCGCCGTCGCCCTTCAGCCAGTCGCCCGGCTCGACCCGGATGCCGCCGATGGAGACCGGCACGGCGGTCTGTTCGACCCGCACCCGGTCCTTGCCGGTGCGCATCCAGTTGCCCCGGCTGTAGAGCGGGTAGTTCAGTTCGATGCTGCGGTCCATGTCGCGGCAGATGCCGTCGATGACGGTACCCGCGATGCCGCGCCGCGACGCGGTGGAGGTCAGCAGATCGCCCCACACGGTGGCGTCGAGGCGCCCGGCGTTGTCGAGCACCACCACGTCGGCGGGGCCGAGATCGTCGATGTAGTCGCCGACCGTGCCGCGATCCTGCCCGACCGGCCCGTAACGCAGTGTCCAGGCGCGTCCGGCAAGGCGGAAACTCCGGTCCAGCGGCATGATGCCGAAACATTGGCCGGGAATGCCCAGCCGGTCCAGCGCGTCGCTGATGTCGGTGCAGCTCAACCCCGTGATGGCGTCGAGGCGGCTCTTGTCGTCGCTCATACCGTTTCCCTGCCTTCGTTGACGCTGACCCCGGTGTGTTCGGTCAGCATGGTTTCATAGTTGGCGCCCATCGCCTCGGCCATCGACCGGCCGCCCCGCACCGCGTCGGCGATCAGCCGCTCGCGCCGCGCGATGGTCTCGGCGGTGGCGACGACCTCGGCAGCGTCGGCCCGGGCGATGAACAGGACGCCGCTGGCGTCGGCGATGACGAGGTCGCCGGGGGCGACCGGCACGCCGCACAGCGTCACCGGCTCGTTCCAGGCAACTTCGCGAATGCGGCCGCGCGCGGTGGTGGGGACGGCGTTGCGGCCCCATAGCGGCAGGCCGTACTGCCGCGTCTCGTCCAGGTCGCGGCAGGCGCCGTCGATCACCACGCCTTCCGCCCCGCGCGTCACCGCGCCCAGAGACAGGATGCCGCCCCAGCCGGCGACGTCGGTGCGCGCGCCGTGGGCGATGACGATGACCTTGCCGGGACCGCTGGCGTCGACCGCCGCCGTGCAGAGATGGCGTGGGCTGGCGGTGCCGTCGACGGGGCCGAGCTGGACGGTGATAGCCTCGCCGACGACCAGCCGGGATCCGCTGAGCGGTGTCAGCCCGGCGGCTAGGCCGCTCTTGCCCAGCCGGTCCAGCGCGTCGGACACGGCGCAGGTGTCGAGCCTGGACAGGCGTTCAACCAGGGTTGCGGTCATGACGCGGCTCCCGGCTGCCGGGGCAGCTTGTAGATGTCGATGGTTGTCTCGCCACGGGCAAGACGGGCGAAGATGTCCTGTTCGGCGCGGTCGCGGTCGTGGGCGGAGCGGACGGCGGCTCCGGCCCCGGCGGCGGGGACGACGCACACGCCGTCGGCGTCTCCCATCACCAGATCGCCGGCGCGCACGGTGACGCCGCCGATGGTCGCCGGCTCGCCCAGGGCGCCGTCGCCCTGCGGGTCCTTGACCGTGCCGCGGATGCAGACGGCCGCCGCGAAGACCGGGAAGCCGGCCTCGATCAGCGCGGCGGCGTCGCGCACCCCGCCCTCGATCACCAGCCCGCCGAGTTGGCGTTGCTGCGCAGCGCGGGTCATGACCTCGCCCCAATAGCCGAATTCGGTGGCGCCGCCGGTCGCGACGACCAGCACATCGCCGGCCGCCGCCGCACAGATCGCGCGGTGGAGCCACAGATTGTCGCCGCCGGGCGAGCGCACCGGATAGGCGCGGCCCACCACGCGCATGGCGGGCGACAGCGGCTTGATCGCGGAGGGCAGGGCGCCGATCCGGCCGGCGGCCTCGTGCAGGCTGGCGGTGCCGGTCGCCGCCGCCTCGCCCAGAAGGTCGGGGGTCAGCATCGTCCCGCCCCTCACGACCAGGTGGCGAAGGTCATGCCGCAGCCGGTCCCGGCGCTGGAGCGGTAGCCGGGAACATAGTCCACCAGCTCCATCCGCTTATCCTCCAGCGCGCCGGCCGCGACGACCCAGTTCAGGATTTCCGACGACCCGGATTGAAGCTTGTCCATCGGCAGGCCGCGCAGGGTGTCGGCGTCCTTGTCGGCCATCGCCTTGATGACGGCGCGGTCGAGATCCTCGTCGATCACGAAATGACTGAGACCGCCCGACGCGACGATGGCGACCCGCCGGTCGTCGGGCCAGCTTTCCACCGCCGCGCGGATCGCCTGTCCCAACGCGTAGCAGCGCTTGGGCGTCGGCTGGTTCGGCGGGAAATAGGTGTTGATCAACACCGGCACCATCGGGATCGGGGCCATGTCGGTCATCAGCCGGCGCTTCACGAAGGTCCAGGCGTGGCCGAGCGAGCGGCCTTCCGGCTGGCGGGTGAACTGCGCGACGTCGAATTCGGCGTCGATCAGGTGACGCACCATCCAGCGGGCCAGCGCCGGTTCGCAGGCGTAGCGGTCGGGTTCGTCGGCGTGGACCGCCCAGCGGCCGGCGCGGTGCGACGGCGCGAGGTTCTCGGGCGAGCCCGGCAGATCCCAGATCTCCGGCCCCATGAAGACCGAGAAGGCGGGCAGGCAATCGTCGAGGAACAGCTCGTGCTGGTCATCGCCGACCACCACCAGCACGTCGGGCGCCACGTCCTTCAGGGCGCGGCCCAGCGTGGCGATGGCCGACTGCGTCGCCTCGTACTTGCGGGTCCACACCTCGTCGGTCAACTGCTCGGGCATCCAGGCGGGGGCGTCGGCCTCCAGCCTTTCATAGGGGGTGCGCTTGCGGTCGAGCTTGGCGTGCTCGGCCCACCATTCGGGTTTGACGCTGCACTGCGTGCTGTGCGCGGTGCCCAGCCCCAGAACGATCTTGGCCATGGAGTGTCTCCAGTCTTTTCAAAAGGGGGTCAGGACACCGGGCTGTCCGCCAGTTCGGAAACCTGAAGGGACGCCGGCCCCTCATCGGGTCGGGCGAGGTCGCGCCAGTCGGTGGATTTGGGCACGATGCCCTCGAAGGCGCGGATGCCGGTGCGCGGCACGGCGTCGGCGGAGCCGATGGGGGGATCGCCGTCGCGGAAGGCGCGGACGGCCTCGACCATCATG
This sequence comes from Pseudomonadota bacterium, assembly GCA_023423695.1. Lineage (GTDB taxonomy): Bacteria > Pseudomonadota > Alphaproteobacteria > Azospirillales > Azospirillaceae > Azospirillum. The sequence continues at coordinate 44,689 of JAFAFA010000148.1, forward strand.
CGGCGGAACTGCACGATGGCGACGTCGCTGGCGCCGAGGATTTCCTTCGAGCGGTCGGCGATGCCGCCCATC
>JAFAFA010000098.1 GCA_023423695.1 Pseudomonadota bacterium
CTCCTGCGGGACGCCGTTCTGCCATGTGCTCACGTACGGGGAGCCGGGCGGGAGACATCCGGTCGGCGTCACCTCAGCGGCCGGAGCGTTCCCGTCCACGATGAGCCCGTTCGAGTAGACCGCCCCCACCGTGACGATGTTGTAGCCCTTGTGGACCACATATCGGTTATCGGCGTTACTGGCGGCCGTCGAGTAGAAGAGCGCGTAGCCCCGCGTCAGGTAGTCCAGGTACCGGTCGCGGGGTGATAGCGTGGTGAGCGTGCGCTCGTAGGTGAAGTGCCAGCTCTGGTTGTTCACGAGCGTCGGGCTCCCGCTCACCGCGCCGAGCGCCCAGTCGAGATCATCGATCTCCGTGTCCGTGCTCATGCGGTTCGCGATGTACAGCGGTGTCACCGCGTTGGCGTAGCCGGGCGTGGCGGTGGTGTTGGCGATGACGCCCGCGACGAGGCGGGCGTGGGCGTCAGTCGTTCCCATTGGATCACGGATGACCAGGGTCGGGAGATCGGTCACCACGTCCGGCCGGCCGAGCTCGAGGATCCCCACCGGGACTCCGGTGCCGTCATAGGTCGGCGCGTTGGACCAATTCGACATCGAGAGCGAGCCCGCGAGATCTTGGCTCACGTCGCGTCCGCCCAACATCACCGCACCGACCTCCGGATCAGAGGCCACAGCCTGGATCTCCGCCACCGTCAGGTCGCCGGTGAGCACGGGCGCGAAGCGGGAGCGCCCGAGCCCCGAGCGCCCCAGCGCCGACTCCAGCCGGGTGGCACCGCGCGCCACCGTCGCCCTGCGCGCGGCGATCGCCGCGTCGCGAGCGCGCGCGAACGCCGCGGCATCACGCTGAGCGAGCCCGCGATCCTCATCCTGCTCCGGGTGTACCAACCAGATGACCACCGGGAGAGTTGAGGTCCCCGCCGCGACCATCGCGTCGCAGAGCGCGCGGTCGATGCGACCGCAGCGCGCAGCGAGGGCCGCAGCCTCGGCGACACGTGCGTCAGCGAGATCGATCGCGACGCCGCGCTCCGCGTCGACCGCCACGGTCTCGCGCGCGCCCTGATCGTTGACGAACGTGAAGACGTGGATTCTGAGGTCTGTGTCCGCGAGCACCTCCACATACTGCTCGTGGAGCTCCGGCTCCTCGATCTCGGTCGCGTCGACGGCGACCGCCTCGAGATCCGCAGCGCCGAGCGGCTGTTCCGTCGATGCAGGCAGCATCGGCTCAGCGCAACTCGCCACCAAGAAGAGGGCAGCGCCGGTGAGGAGCGGCCGCGACTGTAGGGGGGGGGGGCATGACAATCATCCTCCTTGCGCGGATGACTCATCGCCCCATGCGACGCCCCGCGCTCAGTGAAACAGGCTGCCACTCATGACGAACCCGATCAAGGGCGCGCAACCCGCCTAATTGAGAGCACCACCGCTCCGATGGGCCGTGCGGTACCGAGCACAGTGGTCCATCCAGCGAGATCGGCTCTCGCCGATGCCGTACGATCTCGCCCGCAGCTGACCCGAAACGAGGCTCTGGATGGACCCATGATGATGCGCAGGGACCCGATCCAGAGCGGTACCGGAGCGAGAGCATCGGGACCGACGTGGATTGCGATGGAGCAACTCCCGAGGGCGTCAGGCGCCAGCGGGCAGCCGGTCGCGAGCCTCTCTAATGCGGCGCTCACCACTCGATGAGTGCGGCGTGGGCGCGTTGCCGACGCCAACGTGGCAGACGCCGACATGGCAGACGCCGACATGGCAGACGCCGAGATGGTGCGCGCCTCACACACGGAGCTCGACGCGATGGTGACGGCGCCGGAGCCCGGCCCGGCTCAGCCGCCGATGCGCAGGGTGGCGCTGTAGGCGTCTACGCCGTCGCCGCGATCTTCGACGGTGAGGGTGCCGGCGCGCAGATCGAGGCGGACCAGCGGGTCGCCGTCGGCCGCGGTGTGGCCGTCGTCGATCGCGCTGATCGGCTGGCCGCCCTCGACCTCGCACGGCGCGTAGCCGGCGGTCTGGGTCGGGTTCGGGTAGAGGACGTGGCCGTCGCAGACCACGCGGACCAGGCAGTTGAAGCCGCCCGCTTGCACCGGCAGGACACGGACCTGGCAGCGGGCGTCGGGAGAGACCGGGAGCGCGCCCTCCGAGGCGATCATCCGCGCGCCGCGCTGGGTGGGGTCGAAGGGGAGAGACGCGCCGCCGGCGTCGCCCTCGAAGCGATACGAGCGGCGCATCGCGTCCATCTGCGGGTCCCACACGTGGTCGTCGGTCGGGCCCGGCGGGATGAGGCCGTCGCGCCGCGCAGGGGCCGCGCCGCCCGTCCAGTCATGGTGGCGCCACTCGCCGCGGCCTCGCTGGCCGGCAGCATCGGCGGCGTCGGCGGGGTCGATCGGGCCGGCCAGCGAGTCGGTCGCGGGCTCGCGCTCGCGCTCGGGTCCGCGCTGCGCCGAGTAGAGCAGGTAGCTCGAGCCGGCGAGGAACGCGAGCAAGACGAGGAGCACCGGGAGTGTGGCGCGACGTTGGAGCATCGACGTGGAGCGCGAACGTTCGGTGAGCACGGATGCTTCCGACGCGCGGTCGGGGGGAAGGTTCCGCTCGCTGGCGCCGCACGGCAAGCGTTCCCCGCGCGGCGCCGCCCCGCTACGCTCCCAGCGTGCCGGAGCTGGCCGATCTGCGCGAGCTGCTCGATCGCGCCTGCGAGCGCGCTCATCCGCCCGCCGCCAGCGCCTGCGCGATCGTCGACCGCGAGGTCGTGCACGAGAGCGCGCACGGCGCCTCGCCCGACGGGGCGCCGACCCGCGTCGAGAGCGTCTTCGACGTGGCGAGCGTGACCAAGGTCGCGGCGACCACCCTCGCGGTGGCGCGCCTGCTGAACGAGGGCGCGCTCGAGCTCGACGGCGCGGTCGCGCGCTGGCTCCCGGCCTTCGGCGCGCGAGGCAAGGAGCGGGTCACGGTGCGCGAGCTGCTCGGGCATCGGAGCGGGCTGCCCGCCTGGGCGCCGCTCTTCCTCGACGCCCGCGAGCCCCTCGCGCGCGGCGACTTCACCGCGGCGCGCGCGCAGGTCATCGGCGCGGCGCTCGACGCCCCGCTCGGCCCGCCGGGCCAGCGCGTCTACAGCGACCTCGGCTTCATCGCCCTCGGCGCGCTGCTCGAGGCGGCCGCCGGCGCCCGGCTCGACGCGCTGGTCCGCGCGAGCCTCTACGACCCGCTCGGGCTCGACCTCGGCTTCGTCGATCTCGCGCGCCCGCCGCGCTGGCTCGCCGATCGTCACGTGTTGCCCACCGGGCGGACCCGGCCGCGCGAGCCGGCGCCGGGGCAAGAGCACCTCTACTCCGTCCCCCCGCAGCCCCCCCGCGACCACACCGGCGAGGTCGACGACGACAACGCGTTCGCGATGGGCGGGGTCGCCGGGCACGCCGGCCTCTTCGGCACCGCGCGCGCGCTCGCCCAGCTCGGCGCGCTCATCGCGCGCTCCATCGACGGCGACGATCGCCTCGGCGTCGGCGACACCCTGCGGGCCTTCGCCGCGATCGATCCCGCCCACGGCCCGGCCCGCGGCCTCGGCTTCGATCGCCCCGCCGCCCAGGGCTCGAGCGCCGGCGCGCGCCTCGGTCAGGCCGGCCCCCGAGGCGCGATCGGCCACCTCGGCTTCACCGGCTGCTCGCTCTGGATCGATCTCGACCGCCGCCTCTCGGTCGCGCTGCTGACCAACCGCACCTACCCGGGACGTCAGCACGTGGAGCCCCTCCGCGCGCTGCGCCCGGCCTTCCACGATCGGCTCTGCCGCGCGATCGATGGCGTCGCGGCGAGATGACCGGTCGCCGCCGTCGGCGCCGCGGTCGATCGCTCGCCGCGCCGCGGCGCGACCCACGGGATCGATCGATGGCGACGCCGCGCACGTCTCGTGCTGCTATGTCGCGATCGATGCCTCGTCGTCTCGCGGCGCTCCTCCTCGTCACCTTCGCGCTCGTCACCTTCGCGCTCGTCACCTCTGCGCTCGGGTGCGGCGGGCGTCCGCCGCCGGTGGCGCCGCCCCCGCTCGACGACGACGACGACGCGCCTCGCGCGAGCATCGCCGGCATCGTGCTCCCGCCGCTGCCGCTCGACGTCGAGATCGATGACGTCGCGATCGAGGAGGGCTGGCGCCGCGCCGAGCTCGCGCTCTCGATGCCGACGCCGCGCCCTCCGCGCGGCGAGCTCTGGGAGGTCGAGGCGTGGGCCGACGAGGAGCTCACCGGCTGGATGCACCGGCGGGCCGAGGCGGTCGGCGCGGCGCAGCGGGCGCTCGAGACCGCGCGCATGGGTCGCCCGGACATCAGCGTGGTGGCCTCGGCGATCCTCGGGCTCGCCTACTCGCGCTTCGCGCTCGATCTGCGCGGCATCCCCGTGCCCGAGGTCTTCGCCTCCGACGCGGAGCGCTCGCGCGCGTTCCAAGCGGCCTTGCACGGCGCGACCACCCCGCTCTGGCAGCGCGCCCTCGACGCCTTCGGCAGCTGCGCCAGCGCCGCCGCCGCCGCCCCGGCCCACAGCCTGGCCTCGTGGCGCGAGTTCTGTGACGACGAGGGCCAGAGCGCCGCCGCCATGCTGCCGGACGCGCCGCGCCGCGACGGCCAAGACGACGACAACGCGCGCCGCGACCGGGATTGAGCCTTGGCGCTCGCCCGAGACGAGCCGCCTCGCTCCAACCTGTCGCAGTCTGCGCGCCGCGCTCCGTACCGCGTACGCATCACGGGAGCGTCGAGCCGCGCGTAACGAACCGGCGCGCGCGCACCTCGGGGGGAGGGACACGATCCACTGCTGGGATCGCGGCGTGCACGGAGGAGGCGCGATGGACTGCGACACGGTCGTGATCGGCAGCGGGATCGGCGGCCTGTCGGCGGCGCTCGCCTTGGCGCGATCCGGTCAGCGCGTGGTCGTCCTCGAGCAGCACTACCTGCCGGGCGGGTGGACGCACAGCTTCACCCTCGGGGGGCACACGTTCAGCCCCGGCGTGCACTACCTCGGCGAGCTCGAGGAGGGCGCCAACCTGCGACGCTTCTTCGAGGGGCTCGGCGTCGGGCGTCACCTCGCGTTCCACGAGCTCCCGCCCGAGGGCTACGACCACCTCCTCGTCGGCGGCGAGCGCTACGACGTGCCCAAGGGTCCCGAGCGCCACACCGAGCGCATGAAGCGGCGCTTCCCGCGGATCGCCGGCGGCATCGAGCGCTACTTCGCGACCTGCCGCGCGATCGCCGAGGAGCTCGACGGCGCGGGCGATCTGCTGTCGTTGCCCGCGTTGATCCGCGCGCCCTTCCGCCTGCCGACGCTGACCCGCTGGGGCTTGGCCAAGCTCGACGCGCTCTTCGACGCGTGCGGCATCGACGACGCGCTGGCGCGCGCGTTCCTCTCCGCGCAGTGCGGCAACCACGGCCTGGCGCCCGAGCACGTCTCGCTGCCCGCGCACGCCGTGATGATCCAGCACTACATGCACGGCGCGTATTACCCGGTCGGCGGCGCCAAGCGCATCCCGGCCGCGTTCCTCAAGGAGCTGCGCGCCCACGGCGGCACCATCGCGCTGCGCACCCGGGTGCGCGAGATCCTCGTCGAGCGCGGCCGCGCGAACGGCGTGCGGCTCGAGAGCGGCGACACGATCCGCGCAAAGAACGTCATCTCGAACGCCGACGCCGCGCTCACCTACGAGACCTTGCTCCCCTCGGGCGCGAGCTTTCAGCGCCAGCGCGCGCGCCGCATGCGTCCGTCGACCAGCGCGATCAGCCTCTTCGCCGCGACCGACATGGATCTCTCCGCCTACGACTCCGGCAACTACTGGTGGTACCGCCACGCCGACGTCGCCGGCGTCTACCGGCGCATGGAGCAGCAACTGCCGGCCCGCGAGCTCGAGGGGCTCTTCGTGTCGATCAGCTCGCTGAAAGATCCGCGACCTCGCCGCGAGCACACGCTCGAGATGTTCACGTTCGTGCCGCACCACGCGTTCTCGACGTGGGCGGCGAGCGAGAGCGGGACGCGCGAGGCGGGCTACGAGCGCCTCAAGCGCCGCCTGATGAGCGCGATGCTGCGCGCGGCCGACCAGGTGATCCCCGGGCTCTCGCGCCGGCTCACCTTCGCCGAGCTCGGCACGCCGCTCACCAACGACTTCTATTGCGCGAGCTGGCGAGGCGCCTGCTACGGCATCGCCAAGACCCCCTGGCAGGTCGGCCCCTTCGCGTTCCAGACCCGCGCGCCGGTGAAGAACCTCTACCTGGCCGGCGCCAGCACCGTCAGCCACGGCGTGGCCGGCGCCGGCATCTCGGGCCTCTTCGCCGCGCAGGCCGCCCTCGGCCTACCGGACGCCAGCGCGCTCCTCGCCCCGCCCGACGGCTCGCTGCGCATCCTCCCTCGCCAGCCGCCCGATCGAGCCCGCGCGAGCGCGAGCGCCTGACGGGACGAGCCCCTCGGTCGGACCTGAGGAGGCCGGGCGGCTCACCTGGCCTCACGGCTCGCTTGTCGGCGATCGCGCCCGGGCGCATCCTTGGCGCTCGGCGCGATGACCTACCGGGACGACGACGTGGTGCTCCGCGAGCGCATCGAGCGGCTCGAGCTCTCGCTCGCGAAGGCGGCGGGGCGCACGATGCTGCTCACCGAGGAGCGGGACGCGCTCCTGGCCGAGCTCGCCGAGCTCACCCGCGACCCCAAGGCGATCGCGCGCCTGCGCAGCATGAACCAGAGCCGCTCGTCGCTCTACGCCGCGCTGCGGATCGTGGGCGGCTTCGGGGTCGCCCTGGCCGTGCTGCCGATGTTCGCCACGGCGCTGCTGATGATGATCGGCGGCGACCTCGGGCCCGGCCTGATGTGCGCGCTCTTCCCGTTGCTCCTCGTGGTCAGCGTGGTCCTGCTCAAGCTGCCGGGCATCGTCGGGGCGCTCGAGCTGCGGGTGGAGAAGAAGCGGCGCCAGGAGCGCGCGAGAGAGCTCGCCGCCCCCCGGGTCCGGGTCGCCGCCGACGGCCAGAGCGCGAGCGGCGCGATCGAAGAGGCTCCGCCCGAGCGCGCCTACGCCGGGCCGAAGGCGCGCTCGTAGAGCGAGGGGCGCGCCGCGCTGAGCTCGGGGTGGTAGGTCGCGCCGAAGAGGGCGCCCTCGCGCACGAGCACCGGCTCTCCGCCGAGCGTGAGCTCGACCGACGCGCGAGGCCCGACGTGCTCGATGCGCGGCGCGCGGATGAGGACCAGCGAGGTCTGCCCGTCATCGGCGATCGCCTCGGCGCTCTCGCGCTGCCGCCCGTACGCGTTGCGGCGCACGCAGACGTCGATCCACCCGAAGCTGGGCTGCGCCGGATCGCGCACCTCGCGCGCCGCGAGGATCAGCCCCGCGCACGTGGCCACCACCGGCTTACCGGCGCGCACGAACGCGTCGAGGGCCTCGCGCAGCGCCGGATCGCGATCGAGCAGGCGGAGCTGCGCGGTGCTCTCGCCGCCCGGCAGCACGAGCCCCTCGCAGCGCGCGAGCTCGCCCGCGCTGCGCACCTCGATCGCGGTCCGGCCCTCGGCCTCGAGCGCAGC
>JAFAFA010000156.1 GCA_023423695.1 Pseudomonadota bacterium
GCCTTCAGATCGGCCAGGTCGTTGATCGCCACGACCTCCACGTCCTTGCGGCCGCTCTCGTAGATGGCGCGCAGAACCAGACGGCCGATGCGGCCAAAACCGTTGATCGCTACCCGTACAGCCATGACTTCCTCCAGTTGGATATGGGGCGCCCGAATTCGGCTGGACGCCCCTTCGGCTTCTCTCAGAGACGCGCCTTTACGGCGTCCACGACCGCTTCGGCGGTGATGCCGAAGTGCTTGTACAGTTCCTGGTAGGGGGCCGATTCGCCGAAGCCGGCCATGCCGACGAAGGCGCCGTTCGCGCCCAGCCAGCGGTCCCAGCCCAGACGGATCGCCGCCTCGACGCCGACGCGCACGCCGGTGCCGAGCACCGACGCCTTGTACGCATCGTCCTGCCGCTCGAACAGTTCCCAACTCGGCATAGACACAACGGCGGTGCCGATGCCCTGGGCCTGCAGGGCCTTGCGGGCCTCCATCGCCAGCGACACTTCCGAACCGGTGGCGAGGATGGTCGCCTTGCGCTCGCCCTCGGCCTCGGCCAGGACATAGGCGCCGCGGGCGGACAGGTTCTCGGCCGTGTGCTCGGTGCGCAGGGTCGGAACGTTCTGGCGGGTCAGCGCCAGGACCGACGGGGCGCCGGTGGCCTCCAGCGCGATCTGCCAGCATTCGGCAGTCTCGACCGCGTCGGCCGGGCGCAGGACCAGCAGGTTCGGAATGGCGCGCAGCGCCGCCAGATGCTCCACCGGCTGGTGCGTCGGGCCGTCCTCGCCGAGGCCGATCGAATCGTGGGTCATCACGAAGATCGAGCGCTGCTTCATCAGCGCGGCCAGACGGATCGACGGGCGGCAATAGTCGGCGAACTGCATGAAGGTGCCGCCGTAAGGGATGACGCCGCCATGCAGCGCCATGCCGTTCATCAGCGTCGCCATGCCGTGCTCGCGCACGCCGTAGCGGACGTAACGGCCGGCGAACTCGCCCTTGCCCTTCACGTCGGCGGTGTTCTTGACCTTGGTGTTGTTCGACGGAGTCAGGTCGGCGGAGCCGCCGATCATCTCCGGGATCGCCGGGACCAGCACCTCCAGCGTATTGCCGGAGGCGACGCGGGTCGCCCAGCTCGGCTTGTCGGCGCTGACCTTCTCCTTGAAGGCGACGATGGCGTCGGTCAGGGCGGAGGGAACGCCGCGGCCGAAGGCCTCGTCGAACGCCTTGCTGGCGGCCTCGGTCAGGCCGGCGCGGCGGCCGGTCCAGGCGGCGTAGGCATCGGCGCTGCGGGTGCCCGCGGCGCGCCAGGCGGCCAGGACCTCGTCCGGAATGACGAAGGGCTTATGGGTCCAGCCGATGGCCTCGCGGGTTGCGGCGACCTCGTCGGCGCCCAGCGGCGAGCCGTGGCAGCCGTGGGTGTTGGCCTTGTTCGGCGCGCCCTTGCCGATGATGGTGCGGCAGGCGATCAGCGTCGGCTTGTCGGTGGAGGTGCGGGCCTGGGCGATGGCCTTCGACACCGCGTCGGTGTCGTGGCCGTCGACGGCGATGGTGTTCCAGCCGTAGGAGCGGAAGCGCGCCTGGGTGTCGTCGGTGAAGCTGAGGTCGGTCGAGCCGTCGATGGAGATGTGGTTGTCGTCCCACAGCACGATCAGGCGGTTGAGTCCGAGATGGCCGGCCAGCGAGCAGGCCTCGTGGCTGACGCCCTCCATCAGGTCGCCGTCCGAGGCGATGACGTAGGTGTAGTGGTCGATCAATTCGTCGCCGAAGCGGGCGTTGGTGATCCGCTCCGCCAGCGCCATGCCGACGGCGGTGGAGACGCCCTGGCCCAGCGGACCGGTGGTCATCTCGATGCCCAGGCTGGGATCGACTTCCGGGTGGCCGGGAGTCAGGCTGCCCAGCTGACGGAAGCGCTTGATCTCGTCGATGGTCATCCGCTCGTAGCCGGTCAGGTAGGCCAGCGAGTAGATCAGCATCGAGCCGTGGCCGGCCGACAGCACGAAGCGGTCGCGGTCCGCCCAGGTCGGGTTCTTCGGATCGAACTTCAGGAACTGGGTGAACAGGACCGTGGCGACGTCGGCCATGCCCATCGGCATGCCGGGGTGGCCGGACTTCGCGGCCTCGACCGCGTCCATGGAGAGCGCGCGGATCGCGCTGGCCATCGTGTGGAGGGAGGGCTGGGCGGAGGCAGCGGACATCTGGCGTTTCCTGCGGGGTCGGGCGCGGTTGCGGCGTCGGCGACGATGCCAAGTCAACGGGTGTGGCGCGGTCGTCTTTCCAGACGCCGCGAAACGGGCGCACCATGCAGAACCGCCGTCCGCAGGTCAACATGGGAATGGGGTAGGAAATGGTATGGCAGTGGCCCTTATTGCGGGAGGGGAAGGTTCGGAAATGAGGAAGTCGAGAGTCGGAAGGGTTCTGATGCGGTGCGGTTTCGTCACCGATCCATCCGCTGCGGCCTTCCGTCACGTTTCGGGATTCCGTATGGGCTTTCGGTGAAACAATCCGTCGTGACGGTTGACGCGGTCGGCGTGCCGGCCCAACTCTAGGCGCTCCGAACGGCAGCGGCTTGGCTTGGCGCAGTCCTTGGCCGGGTTCCGCTGCCCCTCGAACATGACGTGCCCACAGGTCGAGGTTGACGTCCATGGATTCCCTGAAAGCCGCTCTCGACCGTCTCGGCCGTGCCGTGGACCGGCTGGAACATGCCGCGGCGGCGCGCGACGAGCGGGTCGTCCGGCGCGAGCAGGACCTGTCGCAGGCGCTGGAAACCGCGCGGGCCGATCGCGCGACCGCCCAGGCGACCGCCGAGGCGGTGTCACAGCGGCTGGAGGTCGCCATCGCCCGGCTGCAACAAGTGCTGGAGAGCTGACGCCATGGCCCAGGTCGACATCGAAGTGAACGGCCGTTTCTATCGCATGCTGTGCGAGGACGGGCAGGAGGCGCGGCTCCGGGAACTGGCGGCTTACGTCGACGACCGGCTGCGCCGTCTGACCGGCGGCGGCCGCAGCGGCTCGGAGGCGCAGATGATGCTGATGACCTGTCTGGTGCTGGCCGACGAACTGCAGGACGTGATGTCCGGCAAGGGGATCGCCCCCGCCGTGGACGAGGGCGCGGTGGTCGGCGAACTCGATCGTGTCGCAAAACGCATCGAAGAGGTTGCCGCGCGGCTCGAGCGCGCCTAGATTGGTACACGGAAGGACCGCTGCCTGGCTCGACAGGCTGCAATAATCCCCAGGGCCGATAACCTTGATCTCTAGGGAGCTGTCCCTGTCCGGCCCATTGGGCCGGGTACACGGCGCCCACCTGCTCATGCAGGCCATGGAGGATAGGCACATGGCCATCGACCGAGGCGGCACCTTCCACCCTCTTTCCTTCCTCCCCGCCCGCAGTCCGCGATGACCGATCCGCAAGCCAAGGACGCCGCCCGCCGCGAGGCGCGCGCCCGGCGCGATGCCATCGCCGACCGCGACCGCCCCACAGCCTCCGCCGCCGTGTGCCGCCGCATCGCAGAACTTGCGGCGGACGGGCATCTGCCGCCGGGGAGCGTCGGCGGCTATTGGCCGCTCGGCTCGGAACTCGACGCGCGGCCGGCTTTGCTCCATCTTAAACAGCTCGGCCGTCCGGTTTCCCTGCCGGTGTCGGGGCCGCGCGGCACCGCGCTGGTCTTCCGCGACTGGGACCCGGAAGCGCCGATGGCCGCTGGCCGCTATGGCATCCACGAACCGGGGGAGGGGCGAGCGGTGCTGCGCCCCTCGCTGCTGCTGGTGCCGCTGCTCGCCTTCGACCGCTCCGGGCATCGCCTGGGCTATGGCGCCGGCTATTACGACCGGACGCTGGACGGCCTGCGGGCGGGCGGGGCGGTTCTGGCGGTGGGCGTGGCCTTCGCCGCGCAGGAGATGCCGGCGGTGCCGGTGGACGGCCATGACGAGCGGCTGGACTGGATCGTGACGGAGCGGGAAACGCTCCGCATTCGTAAGTGAGATTATCGGGAAGGTTGGGGCGATGCGGATTCTGTTCTTCGGCGACGTGGTGGGCCGGGCCGGGCGCGATGCGGTGCTGGCGCACATGCCGATGCTGCGCGAGCGGCTGGACCCCGACCTGACCGTGGTGAACGGCGAGAATTCCGCCGGCGGTTATGGCGTCACGGTCAAGATCGCCGAGGAATTCTTCGCTGCCGGCATCGACGTGGTGACGCTGGGCAACCACACCTGGGACCAGAAGGAACTGGTCGGCACCATCGAACAGCAGCCGCGCATCGTCCGTCCGGTGAATTATCCCGAAGGCACCCCCGGCCGCGGCTTCGTTCTGTTGCAGGCGCGCGGCGGGCGCAAGGTGCTGGTCGTGAACGTGCTGCTCCGCCTGTTCATGGAGCCGATGGACGACCCCTTCGCCGCGGTCGACCGCGTGCTGAAGGCCCATCGCCTCGGGCCGGGCGGCGTCGATGCCGTGCTGATCGACATGCATGGCGAGGCGACCAGCGAGAAGATGATCATGGGCCATTTCTGCGACGGCCGCGCCTCGCTGGTGGTGGGCACCCACAGCCATGTGCCGACCGCCGACCACATGGTGCTGCCGAAGGGCACCGCCTATCAGTCGGACGCCGGCATGTGCGGCGACTACGACAGCGCCATCGGCATGAAGAAGGAGGTGGCGCTCGCCAAGATGGTGCGCAAGCTGCCGACCGAACGGCTGTCCCCGGCGGAAGGGGAGGGCACCGTCTGCGGCTGCTACGTCGAGACCGACGACCGCACCGGGCTGGCGGTCCGCATCGAGCCGTTGCGCATCGGCGGGCGGCTGAGCCAGACTCTGCCGGAACGGATGCAATAGGGCGTTCACAGCTCGACCCCGGCCGCGCCGCAATCTCGCCATATTGACTTTCTAATCCCGTGGGTGTCGTCTCCCGCGCCGAAAAGGTGCGGTGGGGCGGCAGACCTGTTACATGTGTCGTGCGCTCACCCCGCCCGTTTGACCATCTTCCGTTTCGAGGCTCGTTCGACCCATGGCCGGTCATTCCCAGTTCAAGAACATCATGCACCGCAAGGGCGCGCAGGACGCCAAGCGGTCCAAGATCTTCAACAAGCTCGCCCGCGAGATCACCGTCGCCGCCAAGAGCGGCCTGCCGGACCCGGCGGCCAACCCGCGCCTGCGTGCCGCCATCCTGGCCGGACGCGCGCAGAACATGCCGCGCGACCGCATCGACCGCGCCATCAAGCAGGGCACGCCCGGTGGTGGCGACGACGCGAACTATGAAGAGGTGCGGTACGAGGGCTATGGCCCGGGCGGCGTCGCCCTGATCGTCGAAGCGCTCACCGACAACCGCAACCGCACCGCCGCGGAGGTGCGCTCCAGCTTCACCAAGTATGGCGGCAGCCTGGGCGAGACCAACTCGGTCAGCTTCATGTTCAACCGCGTCGGCGCCATCTATTACCCGGCCTCGGCCGCGGATGCCGACACCGTGTTCGAGGTGGCGTTGGAGGCCGGTGCCGACAACGTCGAGTCCGACGAGCAGGGGCACGAGGTGACGAGCACGGTCGAGAATTTCGGCACCGTGCGCGACGCGCTGGAGGCCAAGTTCGGCGGTGCTGAGAGCGCGCGCCTGACCTGGCGTCCGCTGAACACCGTCGCCCCCAGCGAGGAAGCCGCGGCCAGCCTGCTGAAGCTGCTGGACGTGCTGGAGGACAATGACGACGTCCAGGCGGTCGAAGGCAACTTCGACATTTCCGACGAGCTGATGCAGAAGCTGACTGCGTAACATCGACGCGGGTCTTGCAGGCGGAGTGCGGGTGCCGTGTTTGCGCGGGCAGGACGAAGTGAGGCGGGGGTGCCTTCGCCGGTGCGGCTGCTGGGAATCGACCCCGGCCTGCGCCACACCGGCTGGGGCATCATCGACGTGGCGGGCAACCGCCTGAGCCACGTCGCCGACGGCGCGGTGCATTCCGACGACCGCTGCCCGCTGGCCGAGCGGCTGGTGCAGCTCCACGACGCCCTGTCGGCGGTGGTGGAGCGCTACCGTCCCGACGAGGCGGCGGTGGAGGAGACCTTCGTCAACAGCAACGCCGTCTCGACGCTGAAGCTGGGGCAGGCGCGCGCCGTGGCCCTGCTGGTGCCGGCCCAGGCCGGGCTGGCGGTGGCGGAATACGCCAACAACATGGTCAAGAAGGCGGTCGTCGGTCAGGGCCGCGCCGAGAAGGCGCAGGTCCAGACGATGGTGCGCCTGCTGCTGCCCGGCTGCGAGATCGGCAGCCCGGACGCCGCCGACGCGCTGGCCGTGGCGATCTGCCACGCGCACCACCGCGCCAGCTGGACGATGTGGCGGCGGGGTGCGGACGTTTCGCCGCCGGTGCAAAGCGCCCTCTCACGTCCCGGGAGAGGGAGGGGACCCGCCGCAGGCGGGGAGGGTGAGGGGCTATCCGTCGCGCCACTCGCCAAACAAGCCAAACGCCTACCCAGCCCCCAGGAAACCGAACGCGCCCCCGTGCTTCGCCGCGATTCCACCGAGGTGGAAAAAATGCTGTGGCAGAAGCTGCGGAACGGCCAGTTGGGGGCGAAATTCCGGCGCCGGGAACCTATATTTGGTTTCACCGTCGACTTCGTCTCGCACGATCACCGGCTGATCATCGAACTGGATGGCGGCCAGCATGCGGAGCAGCGCGCCGCCCATGACGAACGGCGCACCAAAATGCTGGAGCAGGCCGGTTTTCGCATCATGCGGTTCTGGAATACGGATGTTGGCGACAACCTCGACGGTGTCCTGACGACGATCAAGGCGCGACTGGACGAGACCTCCGTCCTGCGGCGGCCGGTCGCCGTGGCGAATCCCTCACCCGGCCCTGCGGGCCACCCTCTCCCGGGGCGGGAGAGGGACTCGGAGTCCTGATCCATGATCGCCAAGTTGACCGGCATCGTCGATTCCACCGGCACCGACTGGGTGGTGCTCGACGTGAATGGCGTCGGTTACCTGCTGTCCTGTTCCAACCGCACGCTGTCGCGTCTGGCGGTGGGGGAGCGGGCTTCGCTGGTGGTGGAGACCTTCATCCGCGAGGAACGCATCGTCCTGCACGGCTTCGGCGACCAGGCGGACCGGGAGTGGTTCAAGCTGCTGACCACCATCCAGGGCGTCGGCGCCCGGCTGGCGCTGTCGATCCTGGGCGTGCTCGACCCCGACCAGCTGACCCGCGCCATTGCGTCCCAGGACAAGACCGCGCTGGTGCGCGCCGACGGCGTCGGGCCGAAGGTGGCGGCGCGCATCCTCAACGAACTCAAGGACAAGGTCGGCAATCTGGCACTCGGTCCCGCGGCGACCGCGGGCGCGCCGGCCGGCAAGGGTGCCCCCGCCGCCGTTCCGGGCGCCACCCCGGCGCTGGCCGACGCGGTGTCGGCGCTGGTCAATCTCGGCTATGGCCGGTCGGAGGCCTTCGGCGCGGTCGTCGCCGCCGGGCGGGTGCTGGGCGATGACGCCGGCGTGTCCGATCTGATCCGCCAGGGCCTCAAGGAACTGAGCCAATGAGCGACCCCCACAACGATCGTCTGGTCCAGCCGGGCCAGGGCCACGGCGATTCGGCCGAGGCGTCGATCCGTCCGCTGTCGCTCGCCGAGTTCATCGGCCAGCGCCAGGCGCGCGAGAACCTGTCGATCTTCATCCAGGCCGCCCGTTCCCGCAACGAGGCGCTGGACCATGTGCTGCTGTTCGGCCCGCCGGGACTGGGCAAGACCACGCTGGCGCAAATCGTGGCGCGCGAGCTGGGAGTCGGATTCCGCGCCACCTCCGGGCCGGTCATCGCGCGGGCCGGCGATCTGGCGGCTCTGCTGACCAACCTGCAACCGCACGACGTTCTCTTCATCGACGAGATTCATCGCCTTAATCCCGCCGTGGAAGAAGTGCTCTATCCCGCGATGGAGGATTTCCAGCTCGACCTCATCATCGGCGAAGGCCCGTCGGCACGGTCCATCCGGATCGACCTGCCGCCCTTCACCCTTGTCGGTGCCACGACGCGCAGCGGCCTGATCACGCGCCCCTTGCGCGAACGCTTCGGCATTCCGGTGCGCCTGCAATTCTACGAGCCGGACGAGCTGGAGCTGATCGTGCGCCGCGCCGCAGGCGTGCTCGGCATGGGCATCACACCCGAGGGTGCCCGCGAGATCGCCAACCGGGCGCGCGGCACGCCGCGCGTGTCGGGCCGCCTGCTGCGCCGGGTGCGTGATTTCGCCGCGGTCGCCGGGGTGGAGGAGGTCGACAAGCGAGTCGCCGACGCCGCCCTGACCCGGCTTGAGGTCGACCGGCTGGGGCTGGACAGTATGGACCGCCGCTATCTCGGGCTTGTCGCCAACAACTATGGCGGCGGGCCGGTGGGCGTGGAGACGCTGGGCGCGGCGCTGGGCGAACAGCGCGATGTGCTGGAGGAGGTGGTGGAACCCTACCTGATCCAGCAGGGCTTCCTGCAGCGCACCCCGCGCGGGCGCATGCTGACCGACCAGGGCTTCCGCTATCTCGGCCTCAACCCGCCCAACGCGCCGCTCCGGCAGCTCGACCTGCTGGATCGGGTTCCCGATCCGACGGAAGGCATCACGGACGAGGATGGCGATGAGTAACGCCGCTCCCTCCTTGTCCGGCCGGTTCGCGGAGGACGGGACGCACCGCTATCCGCTGCGGGTCTATTACGAGGACACCGACGCAGGCGGCATCGTTTATCACGCCAACTACCTCCGCTTTGCGGAGCGGGCGCGGACGGAGATGCTGTACCTGATGGGCTTCCGTCAGAAGGAGATGGCGGAGGGGTCGAGCGATGTCACAGGTGTGTCATTTGCGGTACGGCGTCTGACCATTGATTTTGACGCCCCGGCCAAGCTGGAGGACACCCTTGAAGTGGAAACCCGAATCGTCGATATCCGCGGTGCCTCCTTCGCAGTTGCACAAGTCGTCCGCCGCGACGGTCGCGTGCTGGCGCGCGCCGACCTGCAGCTGGTGACGATCAACCGGGCCGGGCGGGCCGTGCGCCTGCCCGATGCGGTGAAAGCGGCGATGGAGACTCTGCATGCGAAGCAAACCTCTTCACCGCCCGCCTGACCGTTCGCCCCTTCTTCCTCCCCACCCCGTGCCAACAGCGCAAACGCGAGACTGACTGCGATGGACGCCCTGCAAACCGCCCAACTGGCCGGCAACGCCGCCGCCACGACGGCACATGAGATCACCATCCTTGGCCTGTTCTGGCAGGCGGATGCGGTCGTCAAGATCGTGATGCTGATGCTCATCGTCGCCTCGGTCTGGTGCTGGGCGATCATCATCGAGAAGCTGATGCGCATCCGCCGCCTGAACGCCCAGGCCGACGCCTTCGAGGAGGCGTTCTGGTCCGGCGGCTCGCTGGATGCGCTGTACGACCGCATCGGCCAGTCGCCGGCCGACCCGATGGCCGCGACCTTCGCCGCCGGCATGCGCGAGTGGCGCCACGCCGCCGACCGCGGTATCGCCGGCACCATGAAGGGCTCGCTGCAGCAGCGGGTGGAGCGGGTGATGGCGGTGACCATCGGCCGCGAGATGGCGCGGGCCGAACGCTACATGACCTTCCTGGCCTCGGTCGGCTCGACCGCCCCGTTCATCGGCCTGTTCGGCACGGTGTGGGGCATCATGAACTCCTTCACCTCCATCGCCGGATCGGGCAACACCAGCCTCGCCGTGGTGGCGCCCGGCATCGCCGAGGCGCTGTTCGCCACCGCCATGGGCCTGCTGGCCGCCATCCCGGCGGTGCTGTCCTACAACAAGTTCTCCACCGACCTCGGCCGCTACGCCGACCGGCTGGACACCTTCTCGGGCGAGTTCTCGGCGATCCTGTCCCGCCACCTCGAGGAGCGGGGAGCCGCCTGAACCATGGCCGGACAACTCGCAGGCAAGACCCACGGGCGCGGCAAGCGCCGGGGCTATCGCGCGATGGCCGAGATCAACATGACGCCGTTCATCGACGTCATGCTGGTCCTGCTGATCGTCTTCATGGTGGCCGCCCCGATGCTGACCGTCGGCGTGCCGGTCGACCTGCCCAAGACCAACGCCGCCCCGCTGGAGCAGCAGAAGGATCCGCTGTTCGTCACCGTGCAGACCGACGGCCGCGTCTTCGTGCAGGAGACGCCGGTCGATCTGGGCAACATGGTGCCGCTGCTGATCGCGGTGACCAACAACAACCCCGAAGCCCGCATCCTGGTCCGCGGCGACGCCAAGATCGCCTACGGCAAGATGCTGGAGGTGATGGGCACCATGAGCGCCGCCGGCTTCAAGAAGGTCGGTCTGGTCGCCGAAATGCCGAACGGCCCGACCGCGTCCAGTGCGCGGGTCGGCGCACCCAAGCCGGCGCGTTGAGGCGGGCGGAACTCCCATGCGCAAGCCCCTGATCGCCTCGGCGGTGCTGCACGTCGCGCTGGTCGCGCTGATGGTGCTCGGCATGCCGCCCAGCGATCGCAAGCTCGAAATCGCCTCCTCGATCCCGATCGAGATCGTCGACGTCGGCGAGGTCACCGAGGCCGCCCGCGTCGAGAAGGGCGAACCGAAGCCGGCCGCCAACGCCGCGCCGCGTCCGCCCGTGCCCGAAGCGAAGCCGGCCCCGCCGGCGCCGGAACCGCCGGACGAGGAGGACGAACCGCCGCCTCCGCCCCCGCCGCCCGCCAAGACGCCGGAGCCGCCGAAGGTCGCCCAGGTGCCGCCGCCCCCGCGCGAGCCGACGCCGCCCAAGCC
>JAFAFA010000081.1 GCA_023423695.1 Pseudomonadota bacterium
AGCGTAGGATCAACCATGGCGGGTGAGCGCTCCGAAAACGGCGGGGATTGGCTTCAGCACCCAAATCCTACGGCCGCTCAACGGATGCCGCTACACCCGCCAACCCTCATGAATTTTTCCGGCTAGAGAAGCTCAGGCGCTTTCCCGCTGCATCCCTTCAATGAGTCGCTGCACTAGGTGCGATACCCCCTTCAAGGTGAGGCGTGGATACTGCTTTTTTTCAGCTGAACGCTCAAGATTATCTCAGATACGCTTGCTCTCAAGTGGAGTGGGACAGAAGCTCATCATTTATAAGCAGGCCCAGCCACTCTAGGCAGTAGTTACCCCACACAAGAGGCAGCCTAAGATAATATTTTATAACAGGGAAAGGGAGGCATCATGGAAAATGCTCAGGACGGCGGCATGGATTCCGGCTTTACTGACGAAGCAAGCTCCTCTGTGGAAGTGCATTTCCAAATTAGCGATATCTCGACCAAGGAAACATCGCGCGATATGACTTTATATTGGAATCCTATAGCTATTCCAAGCGGGAGGAGAGAATGGCCGTTTTCGCAAAGAGTATCAAACCTCGCGGTTTCGGTCATCGAACAGAGAGAAACGGTCGGCGGCGACATAACAACCTTTTATGCAGCGTCAGGAACATATTTTAATAGAACTCAGGATGACAAAACCTGGATTCGTGCGGAATGGACGATCAAGTTCCAGAATGCTGCGGGAACTACCATTGATAGTTTTACTTTCACGCTGCCCCGCAATTTCTGCTCATATAGAGGGGAGACGCCGTTTACGATCGAGCCCACACGTTCTGCATTCAATTTTTATGATGTCATAAAGCGAGCCACCGCCAGAGGGGTCAAACCAGCGGGATACCAAGGCGGGTGCTAAGGGCGTCGGCCAGACAGCCGTTTGCCCCGGTCCATCAGAATCCCCCGCCGCTTCACGGCGGGGGGTTTTCTTTTGCCCGCAGCGCCGGTGCCGTGCTGACAGTCTGGGCCATATCCGACAGAATCGCACGTCCGCCAGCGCATGTGAATCCTATGTTTGTGTCACTGCACTAGATTATATTTCGCCTAACCTTTCGTAGAGCCTCATCAAATCCTTGCGTTTCGTGTTCTAAATACTTATTTCCAGCTTCTTCCCAGGCATTAGAAAGTCCTCCTATAATGGCAAGGAGGAAAATTATACCGCCAGCGGGCGGGAATATAACGCCTACGACTAACGCACCGATGAGCGCAACTGCCATATTCTTAAAAATATATAAAAAGAACCAAAATAGCTTGAGGAACATCATGCAGCCTCCACTTTGCGAATCAGCTCTTCCTGCGCTTCATCGTTCATAGAAATAAGATTGTCTATTTGATATTTATATCTAGTTAAAATGAATTGCTTAACAAATATTTGATCTTCAGAATTGACATGTTCCCCGGTCATCATCAGATTGAAAGTATTGAAAAAGCGTTGCTCATCCGCGCTGATCTTTTGCCCTCTGGATTGTACTATTGTTAGCTCAACATATTCCTTGAAGCCGTATTGCATGATCAGGTAGCCACGTGTAATCCCAACGGTCTTGCGCTTTTCAACGAAGTTCCACGCTTTTAGAGTGGAGACACGGATTTTTAGTTCGTCAATCTGACGCTGTTGCTCTCGAATAGTAGCCTGAAGCCTGGTGACCTGAGCTTGCAGGATGCGTACTTGTTCTTTCAGCCGATTGATTTCCGGCTGTCGGGATAGTGCGCCTGCCACTGCCCCACCAGCGCCGATCAGAACCGCAATAACTAACGGAACAGCCATGCCTCAATTCTCCTCAAAAAAATCGACCATTGCGTCCATGCATGCTTCGGAGTGTTTTAACTCTTTAATGTATCCACAGGCATTACTATAGCTAACCAGCGATGTGCCTGACGCGAAAACCATCGTCTCCAGCCGGTCTGTTTTCGGCACCAGTTCTGCCGTTATCCGTTCGAGAGCCGAGATTTCTCTGTAACTGACTTGATACATGTTGAATATTTCTTTTGCCGCCATTAATGCGGTCGGCCAACTAATAAATGGCACGCCTCCGCTTCTAATTGCGCCAATGGCTGCTTTGCTGAAGAACTGGGACGAATAGGCAATAGCTCGAACCTGGGTAGCTGCAGCTTCGTCATTCCTGTTTATGATCATGTTGTGGACGCCGCACGCAACCGAATTTAGAGCAGTTGTTCCAATGTCCGCAGCGCGAATGGTGAACATCTGATTGAAGGCTTCGTAACCGGTTAGGTCGCCTGATGCCTCAGCAGCCGTTGATTTGGCGAAGTCCAATAGCCGGTTACCCATCCTCCCGCTGTCTTTCACGTAATCAAAATAGGAATGAAAAGGGATCGGAAGGCCAGCTTTCGAAAATGTGTCGCCAAGGAGGTGCCGGAAGACTTGAGTGATACCTTTCAGAAGGCCATACTGTTTACACAAGAGATGGAATGGATTGTCCCCAGACATTGAAAATATGTCATGCCCCCAGAACAGGCGATGAGCTAAGCATTCAGCATTTTGCCCTGCCCATATTGACGATCCGTCCTCCAGCACAGTCTTCATTCGATTGATGAATCGGCTGTCTCCGTCGCCGGGGTCGAACTGATCAATGTGATCGCCACTGTGACCGAACAAAGAGCGGATCATCGTCTCGAAGACGCTCTTAGGTTCCGTCGTCTTGGATGCCATCTTGTGAATTTCGTTCAAGAAATCGTTCACAAAATCCGAGGAGGCAAACCCCGCACTGAGGCCTCCGTATAGAACTGGGAGTACAAAATTAGCCGGATGGCTCGCTGGGGGCTGGGCCTTGGCGATTCCTGAGAGTACCTGTCCTATAGCATCGATCTCTTCATTCAGGCCATTAGATAAGGTATCTATTTGCCGCAGGGATATATCACAGCATGTAGCAATTTGCATTATTCCATTCCCCCAAGACTATAAGCAACACTCAATAACGTAGAGATGAGGACTTCGTTACAATCGCCAAATTTTCTTTGGATCTTTTCGATAATATCATCTGAGATTTCGACTGCGACAGTTGTGCCATCTTTTTCTGCGAGATGTGTCAGTAAGCCGATATTGGGAGATTTCTTAGAAAAATATCCTAAGATCCATTCAAGTGTGGCATTCAATTCTCCTGCGTCTCGACCAGCAGCGTCGAATACCCGTTCTGAGATTCGCACCATCATGTTTGTTCTCCTGGTCCTCAGTAGGTGTTCAAAATTATCTGAATCCCCAGACGTAACACCCCGTATGTCTACCCCTTTTTCCCCGACCGTTATAGTGCTGAGAGCTCGGTTAGGGACGGGTTGAGCGCAGTCAAGTTGTCAGACGGGGGAGCATGATTGAGCCCTTGGCTACTTGGAGGCGGTTTCCAAAACCTTCATCCTATGATCAACCCTCCGGAAGTCCGCTGATCTGCGGTCGGTTTCCTGTGCCTTCACCGAGAGGCAGGCATGGGACCGACAGTTGCGGACTTGGTGGCGGGGATCATCGACCGGATCGAGGTTCGGTCTGTCGGCCCCGGGCGTCCGCCGATGTCCACCGTGGCGGTCATCGAAACACTCCGCTTTTTCCTGCGCGAGGGCGTTCAATGGCGCGCGCTGCGGGCAGCGGACGGGCGTGCCTGGGACTCACCCCTGCGCCGCCGTCTGGATGAGTGCCACACGATGGTGTTGCTTCGGTGAGTTCACCCCGTCCTTGTTCGCATGGTGCGCCCTCAGTTGCTGAAACTCTTAATACTATTGTCTGCAAAGACAATCTTCCGGATGTCCACTTTCGCGACGACATCGTCTCTCGCCATTTCACGCATGCGGTTTTGTTGGTTGATGAACTGGTTGATGGAGTAGTCGCCCTTGAAAGTCGCTTCCTTCTTGGGCGCGATCTTCACGTCCTTGTCCATCTTGATCCCGTAAATACGTTCACCCAACAGGTCGTGGAAGCCGATGGAGCCGTCGATGAGCTTGATCGGCTTGTCGTAGTCATTCCGCAGCGTGTAGGTGATCTGGTAGTAGTCGGAGTAGTCGCCCTTCCTAGTGACGTAGGACCACTTCACGAGCTTCAGCGGGAGCTCGTTCTGCCACGCCTCGTCCGGCTTGGTACCACTCCTCTGACCACCGTCGTCCGTCGTGGCGACGTCGCCTGACGGCGCCGCCTGGGGTGCCGGACGCCCGGACGTGCCGACGATGCGCTCCAGCAGTAGCTTGACCTGCATCTCCAGCATGTCCACGCGCTTTTCCAACTGCTCGACGCGGGGATCTGTCGGCGCGGACGAAGCGGCGGGAGTGACCGGAACCGGAGCAACTGCGGGAGCGGAACTCGATGACGCCGGTGTTGGATCTTGGGCGGCCGCCGAAAGGGACAGTGCGCCGACAGACGCGGTCAGCAGCAGGGGAGCAAGAAAACGTGGCAACTGCATGGCATACCTCGATAGATCGGTTAGCCAGCCTGCATTAGCAATTGCGGCACTTCAAGAAGCATCCGCAACCGCAACGAAAACCGACCGCGCGCGATGACTACGTCTCGTTGGCCTTGCGGTCGGAACGGTAACGATGCTTCGTCATGAGACCAGCCCACTCGCTCGCCTTCTGCATTGGCTCTGGCCGCACCTGCGTCCGAGCGGCGCCGACCCGATTCTGGTGCTGTAGCCTGCCGCGCGGAACACCCGCTCATAGCCTCGGCATTCCCACATCGTCCAACGTATGGGCGACGCCGACGCGTTCATCGGAGACGGCGATGTGGAACAGGTTGCGGATGCCCTTGGGGTCGGCCTTTTTATGCCAGATCGTCTTCGCCCATCCCGAACACCAACCCGGCGGCTGTTGCCGCCTGTGCCTCACTCATCCGTTCCGGCGTGCAGCGTGCATCGGCTGACCTATGAGCTGGCGGAAGTTGTAATACCCGTTGACGAACAAAAATTATCGGTCCTAGAGCTCTGGTGTATCCATCTGCAAGGTTTCCGATATGCGCCAGTCCGGTCTGCTCGCCATTGCTGCTCTGCTCGTCGCCTCCCCGGTGCTGGCTCAGTCTGCGCACCCCGCGCAGCCGATGGTCTACTTTAACGACCTCATCCGGAAGCCTGAGGTCGCCAGTGCGCTCAAGCAGCAGCTTTCGGCTGAAGCGATGAAGGCGGCCAAGACCTACGCCACCTCCGGTGTGAACACGCCGCTGACGCAGAGCGGCGCCCTGCGCACGGCCTTCGCTTGCAAGCCGCATTACTGCGACACCGACAGCGTGACCATCGCCTTCGACCAGAGCGGCACCGTCTGGTCCGCCTACGCCAAGGGCGGCAAGGTCCAGGTGTTCGGCAACCCCCCTCCCGATGTGCGGGCGGCACTGACCGCGAAGTGACCGGGCTGCGGCTTGAAGTCTGCGCAAACCGAGGAAGGGATACGAACATGAGAAGACTGCTGCCTATTCTCGTTGCCCTGCTTGCCCTGCCCGTGGCCGCAGAGGCCGAGTGCATCGGCGAGGGGGACTACCGGGTTTGCACGGAGAGCTACACGGATTCGCGCGACGACACCCACATCCGCAGCCACGACACCATGGGCAACACCTATTCCGTGGACACCGAGACCCGGTCCTACCGCGGCAACGGCCACGAGATCACCAGCCGCGACAGCATGGGGAACTCCTACTCGGTGAAGTCGTGGAGCGATTCCACTGGGACGCACTCGATCGACAGCATGGGCAACCGTTGCACCATCACGCGCACCGGCCAGGTGATCGGATGCGGACAATGAAGGTCGCTGCCGCCGTCGCGCTCGGCGCCGCGCTCCTGCTCGGTGTCGCGTCGCAGTTCATCACCATCTTCGTCATTCAGCCCATCGGCGCGGTTCCGGAGGGGCTGACCATGATCATTGGGCGGATGACGACCCTGAACTTCGTCGACAGCGCCGACGCCTGGTGCGAACGGCAGCAAGGCGGCGTCAACCTTCTCTGCCGCATGGGCGTCCTGGGCCGCGTCGCCTCCGAGGGCGCGATTCTCGCCCGTTTGCCCTATTCCGAGACGCTCTACACCTTCAGCACCGGCGGCAAGACCTACAACCGCTGAGGCTTCTCGCAACCGATCGACGGCAGGATAGGCTCGGACGGATCGTCCTCTCCTTGCTCACTGCCGTCGCCACCGTCATCGTCTCAAACCGCCTCAGGGCATTCTGAGAACCGCCCCTAAGCCGCTCGAATGTTGGCCAGGAAGACCTCGACGTCTCGACGCAGAGCCTCAGACTGCTGCGAGAGCTCCCTGGAGGCGCCGAGGACTTGGCTGGCTGCGGCACCCGTTTGCGTGGCGGCCTGCTTCACCTCGACGATGTTCCCACTGACCATCTCAGTGCCGCGGGCGGCCTGTTGGATATTGCGGGTGATTTCGCTGGTGGTGGCGTCCTGCTCCTCAATCGCGGCGGCGATGGTCGATGCGATCTCGTTGATCGTTGTGATCGTCTGCCCAACCCCCTCAATCGCCCCAACAGTGTTCTGGGTGGCAGTTTGTACGGCGGCAATCTGCGCCGCAATCTCCTCAGTGGCCTTGCCGGTCTGATTGGCCAGCGCCTTCACCTCGGACGCAACCACGGCGAAACCCTTGCCCGCCTCTCCCGCGCGTGCCGCCTCGATGGTGGCGTTCAGCGCCAGCAGGTTGGTCTGGCTGGCGATGTCCTGGATCAGCTTGACCACTTCGCCAATTCGACTAGCAGCGTCGGCAAGGTGGCGTACTGAGCCGGTGGTGTCGTGGGCCTGACGAGCCGCCTTGGACGCGATCTCGTTGGATGTGGCAACTTGGCGGCTGATCTCCTGAATTGAGACGGCCATCTCCTCGGTGGCCGCCGCGACGGTCTGCACGTTGGCTGAGGTCTGCTCCGCCGCTGCCGACGACGCCGTTGCCTGATGGTTCGCCTGCTCGGCCAGAGAGGACATGCTGTGTGCCGTGGAGTCCAACTCGGTGGCGGCGGACGCCACCGTGCGCAAGCTGCGCATAACCGTACCTTCAAAGTCGTGGATCAGCGCTTCGACCCTGGTGCTGTGGCGTTCCTTGGCCTCCCGCTGCGCCACCTGCTCGGCCTCAAGCCGCTGCCGGGCGATGCCGTTCTCCTTCAGCACCTGGACCGCGCGCGCAATGTCGCCGATTTCATCCTTGCGCTGATGCTCCGGCACCTCAATACCGTAGTTCTGGTTGGCAAGCTCGGTCACGACACCACTCATGCGCACCAGTGGCGCGACGGCACGGCGGCTGAACACACCATATAGGATGGCCAGGAAGCTGAGCGCCGTCAGGGCGATAGAGGCTTCGGCGACAAGGTTCAACATCTGCGCCCGGCTGCGTGCGCGCTCGACCGCACCCCTGGTCCGTTCGGTCAGCATCTCTTGGAACCGGGAGACGGGCACCATGATTTCCGCCTTGCCGCGGTCGTAGTCGGCCCCGAACATGAGTTCCTGACCCTTGCGCAGATCACCCGCGGCGACCGCCTTCATCGAGGCCTCTTCCAAGCCGATCAGCGTGTCCGACTTTCGCTTCGCCTCCTCAATCAGGTTGAGCTCACTCTGTGGGGCGCCGAGTTCCGTGAGCCGCTGCACGACACGGTCGCGGGTCTTGGTCTCCTTCACCTCATGCCAATAGGCATCAAAGTGGCGCTTGTCGCCAAACACGGTGAAGCGGCGCGCCTCGTTGGTCAAATAATCGGAGGCATTAGCGAGGTCGAAGGCCAACTGCTTGTATTCCGCCCGCTCCAGCGTCGCTTGCCGCTCCGCATCTGCCGCTCGGTTCGCGAGGCCGAGGCACGCCCCTGAGACCACAGACAGGGCGATCGTCGCGGCATAGGACGCTTTGGTGATTGCGGAGATGCGCATATCAGCCCCCATCAGCTGCTGTTTTCTGGTGCCGTTTTGAAATATAATTATTTCGACAAATTGGTTGCGCGTTTGTTAATTTCTTACTTGGGGCCATGCCTGTGAAACATCGCTCAGCTGGAACCCTACAGTTCCCATTACTATCAGGGTGTTTCTGGAACACCGTCGGGTCGCTCGTCCGGGCCGTTGCAACCTCGCCGTTTTTCGAAAAACTCTTCCGCCAAATGGTGTTGACCACGGGCGTTCAAGCCCGAGTGGGTTCCAAATGCGGCGAGATCGTGGATCGACCCTCTCTCCGGCTGCTAACCAACGCCGCCTGGCGACCGGGGTCGCCCCTGTCCAGATGGGTACCCGGCTGCTATGAAACGTCTCTGCACTGGCTAGGTTGTTACACAGTGTGATACAGCCCCCTTCGTGCCGCGGTGGCTCCATGCTCAGACGCCTTAGCCAAATAGTGTCCCTCACGCCGGAGCTCGGCCAGTTTGTCCAAGCGCAGATAGCCTCCGGCCGCTACCAGACGGCCAGCGAGGTCATCCGCGACGGGTTGCGTCTGCTTCAGGAGCGAAGCTCGGCCCAATCCCGGTTCGGGATCGGCGGCGCCATCCCGGAGGGCAGCTGTGAACGCTGATGCTGGACGCGCGGAGAGCACTTGGCCCATCGGGGGCGGCAGCATGAGAGCGCTGGTGCGGACGAACGATTGGTTCCGCACCCCCCTTGGCCCGATCGGGAACTGGCCACAGAGCTTGAAGACCGCGGTCGGCATGATGTTCAGCACCCGGCACCCGATGTTCATCTTTTGGGGCTCCGAACACGTCTGCCTCTACAACGACGCCTTTGCCGTGTCGCTTGGGCCCGAGAAGCACCCTTCCATCTTAGGGGTTCCAGGCCGTGAGGCGTTCCCGGAGGCGTGGCCCATCATCGGCCCGCAGATCGAGCAGGTCATGGCGGGCGGCGAACCGACCTGGCACGAGCAGCACCTGGTCCCCATCTCCCATCACGGCCGGTGCGAAGACGTCTACTGGACCTACAGTTACGGCCCCATCCACGACGCCGCCGCGGCAAACGGCGTCGGCGGCATCCTGGTCCTCTGCACGGAGACCACCCAGGCGGTCGTCTCCCGGCGCGAGAGTGAGGAGCGTTACCGGACCCTGGTCGAGGCGTTCGATCAAGGGTTCTGCACGGTGGACCTCGTCTTCGACGAGCAGAACCGACCGATCGACTTTGTCTTCGTCGAGGTTAACCCGGCTTTCGAGGCGTTGACGGGCCTGCGGGATGCGGTCGGCAAGAGCATGCGCGCGATGCGGTCCGACCATGAGGATTATTGGTTCCAGACCTACGGCCGGATTGCCATGACCGGTCAGCCGGAGCGCTTCGAGCACCAGGCCGCCGCGTTGGGCCGCTGGTACGCCGTGTACGCCTTCCGAGCCGACGCCGAGCGGCACCGTGTCGCGATCCTCTTCACCGACATCACCGCCCGCAAACGGATCGAGGAAGAGCTTCGGGAGAGTGAGGCGCGCTTCCGCCACCTCGCCGACAACGCGCCGGTCATGGTCTGGGCCACCGAACCCGATGGCCAGTGCAGCTATCTGTCACAGACCTGGTACGCCTTCACCGGCCAGACCCCAGAAACTGGCCTGGGATTCGGCTGGCTGGAGGCGACGCACCCTGATGATCGGGGAGAGGCGGAGCGCCAGTTCCGGGACGCCACCGCCAACCGGGCGCCGTTCCGTGTCGACTACCGGCTCCGCCGCGCCGACGGTGAGTATCGCTGGGCGATCGATGCGGCGGCTCCCCGGTTCAGCGAGGACGGCCGCTTTCTGGGTTATGTCGGATCAGTCATCGACATCACCGAGCGCAAGCGTGCCGAAGAGGATGTCCGGGCGATGCGCGACGCGGCGGAGCAGGCGAACCTGACCAAGTCCAAGTTCCTCGCCGCGGCCAGCCACGACCTGCGCCAGCCCATGCAGTCCCTGCTTCTGTTCCTGGAGGTCCTAAGACCGCATGTCACGGCCACAGGGCAGGAAGCATTGAAGCACCTGGGGCGCGGGTTGGACGCACTGAGGGACCTGCTGGACAGCCTGCTCGATATCTCGCGCCTTGACGCGGGCATCGTGGAGCCCGTCGTCCAGGACTTCGCCATCCAGGACTTCGTCGAGCACATCAGCGCCGCCTACATGCCGGTCGCCGCGGCCAAGGGGATCGACTTTCAAGTTTCGACCTGTGCCGCCGTCGTGCGCAGTGACCGCACGCTGCTCGGTCGAATGGTGCGCAACCTTGTCGAGAACGCGCTGCGCTACACCGAGTCCGGGCGGATCGCCATCGAATGCCGTCAGGTCGGGGACCGGCTGCGCATCGAGGTGCAGGACACCGGCATCGGCATCCCGCCGGACCAGCTGGAACGGATTTGGGAGGAGTTTCATCAGGTCGGCAATTCCGAGCGCGACCGCAACCGCGGGCTAGGCCTCGGCCTCGCCATCGTGCAGCGCCTCTCGGACCTGCTGGAGCATCCGGTAGACGTACACTCAACGCCGGGGCAAGGCTCGGTGTTCTCCATCGAGGTGCCGCGTAGCCGAGCCGAGCCACGCCAAGCCGCCGTGACCGCGGTTGCGGTGGCGGGCAACGGCCGCCTTGCCGTGCTGGTGGACGATGACGCCATCGTGCTGCTGGGGCTGAAAGCCACCTTCGAGGCGTGGGGCTACCAAGTGATGGCCGCCAGTTCCGCCGACCAGGCTCTGTCCGCGCTGAAGGTGGCGGGGCGCCGACCAGACGTTGTGGTCGCCGACTACCGTCTTCGCGAGGGGCGGACCGGGACCGAAGCGATCCTGCGGGTGCGTGAGGCATACGGCACCGGCGTGCCGGGCATCATCCTGACCGGCGAGACCGGAAGCGAGGCCGAGTACGACGCGGCGGCGCATGGACTGCATGTCGTGTACAAGCCGGTCACCGCCCGGCAACTTGGCGAAACCCTCAGGCGACTTCTGACGGACGATCGGTAACGCATCCTGGTGAATAGCACCTGGCGCAGCAGGACACAGAAGCCGCCGCCTGATCGGGCCGCCAAGCCCCCGTGTGCCGCGATCCGTCCCGTTTACGACCAATTACGATCTGACTTCGTAATCCGGTCTTCGGCCGGAACGCCAGGGGAACGGACGGCGTCATCCGCCCGCTGTCACCGGCACCGTCCTGGCACGCCCGCCGCGCGCCTTGCCGGGCTTCCCGGTTCCCGCGGGGACGGGCGTCTCCGGGCCGTCGGCGGACTTGCCGCGGGCCTCGGCCAGCGCCTTGTCAGCGGCGGCGGCACGGGCCTCGGCCGCCAGGCGGTCGTCGCGTTCGCGCCGGGCCTCCTCGCGCAGAGCCCTCATGTCGACCTCCAGCGCCTCGGCCTGCCGCTCCAACTTTGCGCGGGCCTCCCGAAGCTCCTCCATGCGGGCCTCGGCGACCGCCCTGGCCTTCTCGGTGTCGGCGTGGCGGGCGCGCTCCCCTTGAAGGTCGCTGACCGCCTCGTCGCGGGCGGTCTCCGCGTCGTTGGCCCGGGCCGTGGCCTCGCCCAGGCGGGCGGAGAGGCGGGACGCCTCCTCCTGCGCCCGCTCCGCGGTCGCTCGGTGCGTGTCGCGCTCCACCTCGGCGGCCTGAAGGCGGCGGGCCAGGTCGGCGTTGGCGGCCTCCAGGGCGTCGACGCGCTCCTCCAGGGCGTCGTTGTCGACGCCCAGCTTGGCGATCTCCTCGTCCTGCGCGGCCGAAGCCCGCTCCAGCTTGGCGTATTCGTCCCTCTCCACTTGGAGGGCGGCGGCATGGCGCCGGTCAGCCTCGGCGATACGCTCCTGTGCGGCGGTCTCGGCGGCCTGGACGGCGCGGACCAGCAGCCGGTCGACGGCCTCGCCGAACTGGTCCTGCAGGGCGGCAGCGGCCTGGACGAGCTCACCCGGCACCGGGACAGCCTCGTCCCGCCGGTCAGCCTCTGTCCTACGCTCTTCTTGGACCGCGGCGATGGTCCGCTTGACCCGCTCCATGTTCGGGCGCCCCCCGGTCGTCTCCAGCAGGGCGACCTGGATGTGGAAGGGCCGGGGCACCCGGCCGGTGGCGTCCCACTGCCGGACCACCTCCGCCCGGATCGCCTCGTCGTCGATCTCAGCCGCCCTTGCCATCGCGTCCTCCGTCGTCAACTCGCCAGCGATCCTACAGGACATCTGCAGCAGCGTCTATTCAACAAAACAACGAACAAACATACAAACGAACTTACGAACGAACCAACTTGCGGACGTTCAGCTCTTTGGTCTGCCCGCGCTCCAGCGTGTCAGCGCCGACGGGTCGCGCTGAGATGTGGTTCCGATAACCAACCCTTGTCGGAGCCGGATATCGGACGGATTTCAGAGCAGGGGATGCGACATCGCATAACCGACAAGACGGCTCGCCCGAGCGCGATCTGTCCCGCCCGATCGTCCGAACGCCCCCTCGACGCCATTCGGCGGCCATCGTGGACAATACCCCCTAGCTGGCCACCACTCGGCTGTTCTCCTGCAGCGGCGCGGCAACCGAAACGAGCCTCGTCCAACGGGAGCCCAAGGGCACCGCGTTCAGTCTAGCTCAGGCCCGGATGGACTCCGTAAAGCAGCGTTCCCTCGGCGCAGAGAACCAGGATGCCGAGCGTCTGATCGCTGACCGCACGCCTGAGACAGAGACGGATTCCATGCCTTCCCCAAGGGCTGGCTGGTAATCGACGACAAGGGCTATCGGACGCGTTGGGATACGGATACTCCTTGTTGGTCCTTCATTTCTCTACAATTATTGCTATAGGCAGTCTCCAGAACTTTGATGCGATGACCACCCCTCCGGAAACCCGCTGATCTGCTGTAGGTTTCCTGTGCCTTTGGCACGGAGAGGCGGGTATGAGACCGGCAGTTGCGGACTTGCTGGCGGGGATTATCGACCGTTTTGAGGTTCGGTCTGTCGGCTTTGGGCGTCCGCAGATGTCCACTATGGAGCTCATCGAAACACACCGCTTCTTCTTGCGCGAGGGCGTCCAATGGCGCGAGCTGCGGGCGGCCGACGGGCGCGCCTCGGGCTCGACCCTGCGCCGCCGTCCGGATGATTATCACAGGATCGCGTTGCTTCGGTGGGTTCACGCCGTCCTTGTCCGCATGGTGCGCTTCGACCCCCGACGCTGCAGCAAGGGACATCGTGGTCTACAGCTGCTCAGAATGGGCCAAGCACGGTGGCGAGTTGACCGGACTTAGGGTGCCTATCAGAACCATGCTGAGCAACGCGATGTGGCGTCGGCTCTCGCCAATGTTGCCGCCCCAGAAGCCCCGGTCCGGGCGCCCCTCACTCGATCACCGGTGCATTCTCGAAGCCGTCCTCATGAGAGGTGCATCGCCTACTATCTCAGCTTTTCTATCATCAGGGCGACAATTCCATGACTCGGAGCTTTCCTGTTGGCGTTTGATGTCACATTTTGTTCCAATGTTACGCAACTGTAGGCCCAATGCTTGTTGACGTTCGCAAATATAAAGGATAGTAAATCACTTCTTGTTAAACCTTAAATTGGAGCCTGTGGTGAAAGACGCAGATGATGTTCTTGATCTACTTCGTGCGGCAGGGCAGGATATCCCTAAGGAAAAAATTGAAGAAATAAGAAGGAAGATCAATAAAATTACGAGCTATGTTCCAAGAGTTGGTGTAATGGGGAAGACGGGAGCAGGAAAGTCTAGCCTCTGCAATGCACTTTTCGGCAAAGACATTGCCGAGACCGCGAGCGTAGAAGCATGCACGCGGGAAGCGCAAGAGATTAACATTGGCGTTGGCGCCAGAAACATTGTTCTAATTGATCTTCCTGGTGTGGGGGAAAGCGACGAGCGCGATTTAGAATATCGTGAAATGTACCAAAATACTCTTCCCAATCTCGACCTAATTCTTTGGGTTATTAAATCCGACGACCGCGCAATGGCGATTGATGAAAAATTTCACAAGGAAGTTGTTCGTCCAGCAGCTAACGATGACTTGCCGATTGTTTTTGTTGTAAGCCAAGTGAACAAAATTTCTCCTGATAAGGAGTGGAATCGTGACCTAGGTCTCCCAGGCGATAAACAGAAAAGCAATATTTTAGCGAAAGCAGATGCTATATCTCGGCAATTTGATGTCTCTACGGCCAAAATTGTTCCGGTTTCAGCAGAAGAGAAGTACGGATTACACAACCTAGTTGAGTCTATCGTAACTTTCTTGCCGAATGAAAAAAAGATGGCTTTTTCTGAAACTGTGAACGAGGAGCATGTATCGGCCGCTGCAAAGGAGGAAGCAAAGGAAGGTTTTTTTTCGGCAATCTTGAGCGTGGTGAAGAATTCTATAGAGAAGATTATTACCTCACATTCAGAGGATGCAATTAAATTCCTTGCAAAAAAAGTTTTCGATTTTTTTACAAAGAGGTAACGTTTGCCGATTTTCCGGGCTTCGTGTTTTTTATCGAAGCCCACCGCAGTAGAATTATGTCTTTGACCTACCTGCTTCGAGTGCTTCTGCGGCTTATGGCCGCGGAGCCGAAAGTGGCCGCTAAAGCTGCCCACTGTTCGGTGAGCATTTGGATCATCGCCGCGGTTAAGGAGAAGCTGACTGCGCGGCTGGCGCATTCCGCTCTACATGGCAAGGCTTGAACGGAAGACGAATAGTCCATGTGTGATCTTTGGGCATACTTCGACAAGCACGAAGCTGCCAACAGTGTCAATCCGAACTGAAACCATCCGTGCTAATGGCTTTACTGCCCTATGGGATTTGGTCTGAGGGTGCCGCGCAACGGCGCCCTGCCCTCTTCCGCCAGCGCTTGTGCGGCGCGTGCTCCTCGCTGGATTTTGAGGTAGAATCCGCCCATGGAATGCGACACCGAAGCCAGCGAAGCCGAGATCCTTCTGCCCGACACCTCGGGCGCCCTGGCGCCATTCGACGGAGCCGCCCTGCCCTCGCCAGAGGTCGTCTTCCTGGACGAGCGGGCCCGCCAGCGCCGCCGCAAGGTCGTCTTCGACGGGACCGCCGAGAACACCCGCCGCGGCTACGCCAGCGACTTCCGGTACCTCGAAGCCTACTACCGCATCGCCTTCGGGATCGATCTTGCGACCCCCGGCGCCTACCCGCTGCCGGTGGAGGCGGTCGAACGATTCATCCTCGACCACGTCGAGGGACTGGACCCCGCCGTCGAGGCCGCGATGCTCGCCGAGGAGGTCCGCCGGTCCGAAGGACCGCACGCCATCGCCACCATCGAGCGCCGTTTGGCGACGCTCGCCACCCTGCACCGCAAGGCTGGGAAAGCTAGTCCGACGCTGGACTACCGGGTGCGCGAGTTGCTGATCAAATCCCGCAAGGCGCTGGCCGCGCGCGGTGTCCCGCGCTCCCCGAACCGGAAGAAGGCTGCCACTCGCGACGAGGTGCTGGGCCTCATGCTCGACACCTGCGGCGACACCCTGGAGGGCATCCGCGACCGCGCCCTACTGTGCGTCGGCTTCGCCTCGGGCGGCCGCCGCCGGAGCGAGATCGTCTCCTTCATGATCGAGGATGTCGAGGCCCGGGGCCGCAACTACGTCCTCCGGCTCCGCAGGTCGAAGACCGACCAGTCCGGCATCGGGCGCGACCTGCCGGTGAAGAACATGGCCGCCGAGGCGCTGCGCCGCTGGTTGAAGACGCTGGCGGAGCACGGGATCACCGGCGGCCCCCTGTTCCGCGCCGTCTCGGACGAGGGCGACTACGCCGACCCGACCGGTCAGCGCCCGCCTCGGCGCAAGAAGGCGAAAGTTATCCGGCGGACTAAGATCATCGACGGCGAGATGGTCGTCGTCGGCCTGAACCCCAGGGCCGTCGCCGACATCGTCAAGAAACGGGCCGCGCTGGCGGGGCTGGACCCGTCGCTGTATTCGGGCCACTCGCTCCGCTCGGGCTTCGTCACGACGGGCGGCGCCGACGGCGTGCCGCTGCCCGAACTTATGGAGCTCACGGGTCACGCCAGCATCCAGCAGGCGCGCGAATATTACCAGTCCGGCGCGGTCCTCAACAACCGTGGTGCCGACCTGCTCTGAGTGTGCGGGAGGTCCGCGACATGATAAGGTCGGCGGCCTCACGCATAAGCATTAGCATTAGGCTCGGCATGAACGACACGATCGCCATCCGCCCATCCCGCAAGGCGGGATTATGCAGCGACGAGAAATACATCATCACATTTGGGAACATCATCGTCCTGCGCATCCTTAAGGACGGCGAAAAGTACGCGGTGGTGACCGCGACAGCGGACGAGGACGACAAGCAGTTCCTGGCGCCAACCAACCAGGCGCTATTCATTGACCTGGCTCTTAGGACGGCCGAGGCGCTCGGAGTGAAGGCTTTGATGTGCCGCGACAACTACGGTCGCGACTTCGTGAATATCTATCGCTGCGACAATGAAGAGGACGCCTCCCAGGTATTCGGGGTCTTCCGCCGCCTGTTCCTCGAGCACATGAACGCCAACCAGGACGTCGACAGCGAGGCGCAAAGGGAACTGCGCGATATTTATGAAGAGTTCTCCCCTGACGACGGCGAGGATGAGGCATACCTGGGAGACGGCGTGAGCATTGGCAGAGGCGGAAGCTGGATCGACCGGGGGTAGGTGACTGAGGTTCCTTTAGGCTGAACGATCCATTGCGAGAATCTGGCCCTCCGGACACTCCCCGGACGAACTCCTCCACGGACACCGAGCGGAAATAGGTGTGGCGACGTCCCTTCGGGCCTTTCCACCTCAGAAGGTGCTCCTTGAAGACCGTCCTGTTGACGCACTGCGCCCACAGAGCATCCAGGTAGACCTCGTTCTCCTCGGCGGGGACGCCTTCCTTCCCCAGTTCCAAATACCGAACGTGACCTGGCCCGCCTTCCCGATGTCGCGGCACACGACATCGACCAAGGGGACCGACGACGGGTTTGCCTCGTACTCTGCCATCAGGCTCTAGAACGCGCCCTCCGAGTAGTCTTCGTAACAGCTGTCGCCCATGCTGCTGCCCTCCCGCGAATGGCGTCTCACCATGTTGAGTAGGAGCGCTGCAGCACCGACTCCAGCATGTTCCGGCTCCTGGGGGCGGGCGCAGAGCAACCATCAATCGGGCGTGTCCAACAATCTTGTAAATCGTAAATTGGAACACTCCGCGTGCGTGAAACTGTCTTCGTACGGCCAGCGCGTCGCACTTCAAACGGGCGGTCGCCCATCACAAGAAGCGGCCTCATCGTCGCCAGCCACAGACACTACCACTATCGATAGTGTAATGTAGCGGCCTGTAATGGCGGCGGAGGGCGCGATGATCGAAGTGCAGGACACGGATGTCGGGGCATCCGAAACGAAACGGATGCGTTGGTACAAGCAGGGCATGGTTCTGCTGATCGCCGCCACCATCGCCGGGTTCGGAACCTACTCGTACAGCAATCCCGCTGACGGCATCGCCTACATGTTCGGCTCCGCGTTGGGGAGCCTCCTGCTCGGCTGGCTGCTCTCGATGCCGTTCACCCGCGGCTCGCGCAGGCCCCTGCGGGCTGCGACCACTCTGACGCTGGCGCTCGCTTTGGTATTCACCCTGAACATCAAGCGGGTTGTCGAGACCCACGAGGCCAAGCAGGTCGTCTCCCTCATCAAGGACTCGGCCGGACCCGCAGACCTAATGCTAAAGCTCGAGGGGAGCAAGGACAATAATATGGCCGCCTTCTTCAAGTTCGCGGCCGAGGCGTTCCAAGCAAGCACGCGCGAAATGGATGCCCTAATCGCCGGGATGGCGCCGCCCGAGCTCGACGCTCCGTTCGATCCCGCGACGGCCTCCCGCGACGAACTCCAGGCGCTCTACAAGGCGACCAAGATCGCCGAGGGAAACGCGACCGCAGCGGAGGGGACGGTCGACGTCCTCTTCGACAAGGAGCGGAAGCGCGTGGCCGAGTACCTGAACAAGAGCGGTTTAGGCGACGGCTTTCGTCGCAGCGGGCTGGAGGGGATGGACAATCGCCTCGCCGACTACCGGCACTACTTTAAACGCCTGTTCGCCCTTAAGGCGGAGGAGTTCCGCACGACCGCCCGTTACTTCGCAATTCTCGCAAAAGAACATGGTCGCTACAAGGTCGAGCCCTCCGGTCGGGTGATCTTCGCCAATCATGGCGCTGTCCAGGGCTACAACGATGTCGCCAAGGCGTTGCAGGACAACATCGCCGCCCAGCAGGACTACGTTAAGGCGGGCGAGGCGCTGGACGCCCGCTACCAAGCCGTTTATCAGCGCCTTACCGAGGGCAAGTGAGGCGGCGGAGGGAGCCTGGCTAGGCCGCCAACGTCTCCGCCGAAAGCGGACCGTCCCACAGGGTCGCCAGCGCCGCCTCGTCAACGACCGGAAGTCGCGGCGCCGCGATCTCGTATCGGTCCGCGCGATCCGTCGTCAAGGTCAGCCGCCGACCGTCCTTCGACATGGCGTAGCACCCGGGCAGGTGGCCCAGCCGCTCGGTCCAGCGCGCGATTCCGGCGAGGTTGTCCGGAGACATCGCGTCCTTGCAGGCCCGGTAGATGTCCACGGCGTTGCCGACCAGTTTGCGGACGTCGTCGCGTCTGCGCAGATGGCGCTCCATCACGGTGTTCGTCTGATTCGGCGCGGCCAGCGCCCGGGCCATGTCGTCGAGCGTCTCCAAGGCGTCCTCGACCATCCGCCGGGGGTCACCACCGACGAAGAACTCGGCTCCGGACAGGACGTGGACCGTCTCAAGCTGCTCGTCGGCGATGGACGAGCGCCCGCGGCGCCCGATATCGCGCTCGATCTCGCGGATGGTCTCGTTCATGGCACTGCCGCCGCCACGCACCGCGACCTTCAGGACGCCGCCGTCGCGGCGAGCCGCCGCCTCCAGTTGGAGATACAGGGCACGCATGTCCTCGCGCCACTCCTTGCGGGCGGCGGACACCGCCAAGAACGGCGCCCGCAGGGTCCGCAGAAACGTGGCGATGCGCTGATGGTCTTCCAAGAACTCACGCTTCCGCCGGATCAGCTGCTGACGGCGGACGTCATATTTGTGGCTGCTCTCCAGCTTGTCCCACTCGTCCGGGAATAGCTGACGACCGCAGACGTTGCCCACGA
Source organism: Pseudomonadota bacterium (assembly GCA_023423695.1). GTDB lineage: Bacteria > Pseudomonadota > Alphaproteobacteria > Azospirillales > Azospirillaceae > Azospirillum. The sequence continues at coordinate 18,942 of JAFAFA010000081.1, forward strand.
CGATGTGCCGCTCGTCCGCGAGGCGGACAACGAAACCCCAGTTGTGCGGCACGCCGCAGCCGGGCTTGGAACACTGGATTTTCTCGGGAACCCGGTAGGACGCGACTATCGCCGCCATGATTGCGTCCTTCGGAACCTGGCCTTGTCCGAGCAGGTCGAACTCGGCGTGAGGATCTTCGATTTCGAGTTTGCGACCGAGGATCTCGTCGTCGGAAAGATGCTGGTGGACAGTCAAGCGTGTCTCTCCTTTTAGATAGACCACACGGACACTCGCCGCTCAGGCGACGCGAGGCACTGGCCGGACTGAAGCCTCTCTTCAGAGGACAGCGGAGTTCGTCACCCGCCACACTTGTTTCTGTGATATCTTATGCCACTTGTTGCGCGGAAATTCAACCTATTGAGTCTATCGCTGTCACCGGATGACAATATGTTGAGGGTCATAAGAAGAACTGAGAGTTGTCGGCCCAGTCGCTGGACATTCTCGCCTCGTCGACCGGAGGCAGCGCGGGCCTCCTTACCCTGCGACCGGCTCACGCTTTCACGACGGGGATGTCCTCCAGGCGTGTGGTGTAGTTCGGCGAACGTCGGTCCTGCCTCATTCCCCACCCCCGGTCGATCCCCACCGAGGCGACCTGAAGCGTTCCTCTACCGTGCCGCTGGTTGATGGCGTCCATGCCCGCCATCAGCTTCGCCGACCTCACCGAGTCGCGGGCGGCCAGGAAGGACTGCTGCAGCTTCGTCTCCTGCACCAGGCCAGACAGGATCACGCCCGCGCTGGAGTAGCGGTAGACGTAGCGCCAGATGCGCCGGGCGCCTTCGGTGGCCCGGACAACGAGTTCTATGGTGTCGGACCTGGGTGGCTGAAGCTCGGCGCTCGCCACGTTGCTGTAGGGCGCGTCCCCGCGGAACGGGGACGTGTGCATGAACACCTGGAAGTGAGACGCGAACAAGCCCCCGGCCCGCAGCTTGTCAGCCGCCCGATTGGCGTAGTCTGGCACGACAGGGCCGCCGGAAACGAGGTGAGGCTGGAGTTCATGCGCCCGCCAGTGTCATCAGCGGCGCGTGGCCGCCTGCGGGCCATTCTCCAGATATGCCCGGGCGTTGATGCCCAGCATCCTGTTGGCGCACTCATCGCCGCAGAGGTTCTTCCGCGGGTCGCCGGTCAACTGGGTCATGCGGGTGACATCGATGATCGTGTAGACGCCTTCGTCGCCGCAAGCGGACCCGCCGCAGTTCGAGTTGATGACCAACACCAAGCCCGGCTTGGCCTTGAGGCAAGCGAACATGTTGTGGTCGCTGGCCTGGTGCGTGATGGTCTTGTACTTCCCGTTGACCGTGTTGATGACCTCGATGTGGCCCATGGGCTGGCTGAAGTGGACGTTGTTGCCGCCGATGTCGCCGGGCTCGGAGATCTCGGTGATGCCGTTCATGTTCACACGGGCGTCGCCGCAGGTGCCGGAGAGGTTCACCGTCCGCTCCTCGAACTCCAGCCGCATTCCCCATTTCTGCGCGTTGATCTCCTTCAGTTCGGCGTGGGCGCCGACGGGGAGGAGGACCGCCGCGGCAAACGAGAGTGCGCAGAAGGTTGTTTTCAGTAAAGTGTGTTTGCCGGTACAGAACACGATGCATCATCTCCACAAGCGCGCGTTGAGCTTGTATAGCATGGTGGAGCGCGCTGCCGCACCGGGGTTTGCTGGATGTTCGGTTTGCCCCTCGATGGGTACCGACGGTGTCAGGGTGCGGTGGCGGCCCTGCAAACAGTTGCCGCCATACGGCCGCGCCAAAACAGAACGCGCTGAAGGCGACGAGGATGGAGCCGGTTCCCCCAACCATCCATTCAGGGACGACACCTTCCAGCGGCTTCTTGGCCCCGACGCCGCTGACCAAGCCCGCCGGACCCGTGCGGACCCACGCGGCGTAGGTCCGCTCCGCCGCGAGACGGTTTAGTCAGCAGCCAACTGGGTTCGGCGGTCAGCACTTTCCACAGAGGGCGCGGACGGGTTCAGATCTGTCTGCAATCATTGTCTCCTGAGCCGGAGGAGGACCTGTAGAACGCTTGGGGCGTATGCCCGGTTCAATCACCGGCTGAATTTGACCCGCACCAACTCCATGAAGGCCTGCTCGATCCCAGGGAGACGCGATCCGGCCCAGGTTTGACCGGCGACCAATCACCGATAAACCTGTGACGTGACTACCGACCGGCAGGCGACAGCGCGTGGGCTAATGGCATCCTTGCCTTCGCAGCGGTCGCCGTGGCGTCCGCCAGCACACCGGGCTCCATCGCCAGTTCCAACGCGCGCTCCAGGTCGGCGATCCGGAACGGCTTCTCCAGAAAGGCGATGGCACCGGCGGCCAAAGCGTCCTGGGCGGCCGCATGCCCGCTGCACACGATCACGGGAATGCCGTTCCGGCTGGTCAGGTGCCGTACGGCGGTCAGACCGTTAGAACCATTGGCCAGCCAGACGTCGATCACCGCCACGTCAACGCCTTTCCCGGCGGTGAAGTCGATCGCACCCTCGGCGGTGTCCACGACACCGACGACGCGATGCCCCAGGTCGTCCAGGATATCGGCCAGCATCGCGGCGATGCAGGGATCGTCCTCGGCAACCAGGATGTCCAGGTAGTCGGCCATTCCTTCCTCCCGTCAATGCGATCCCAACTCACATGGCGGTTCGATGACGGAATTGCCCCCACTCACCGGGAGGCGGCGACACACTGTGGCATTTCAGCCGCCCTACCCTCTTAGACGGTTGCACCCTTTTCGCACGAGTTCACCGCCAACGAGCAGAACCATGGTCGGCAGCGCACCCTAAGAACAGGCATGAAGCAGCCGCGAAGGCCGCATGGAAGGAAAAGCTGACCGCCGAGAAGGCTGGATCCGAGTCGCTCGGTACCCGGCAACCGGTCCGCGATGATCCAAGCTCCCTCTTCGCCTTGCATCGTGGCGTGAGATGACTCTCCCGCATCCGCCGTGGACGCCTGTCCACCGGCTTCCTGCTCGATATCTGGAGGTTCGCGCCGGGATTCCGCTCCTGAAGCTGGCTCCATGTTCATCTCCAGTGATGCGGGAGAGTCTGACGCGGTTGCCTGAAACTTGGCCGAGGCAGGCTTGGTCTTGACATATCTCCGGCTTCTGGGGAACAAAAAGGGAACATAATCCTTCCCGGCCTGTCTCAAGAGACATGTATCCTGACCAGCCCCCTCAACCTGCCCTTCAGGACCTGCGTAACCGCATCCGCCAGCTGGAACGAGGCGAGCAGCGCGTCATGCGCGTGCTGCCGTTCGGGCTCGCTGCGGTTGACGATCGGCTGCCAAGCGGCGGACTGGCGTTAGGGGCCGTGCATGAGGTGGCCGAGGGCGGCGAACTGGGAGTGATCCACGCTGCGGCGGCCACACTGTTCGTCGCGGGCATCCTGGCTAGGATGACAGGGCCAGTGCTCTGGTGCCTGCGGGCGTCGGACCTGTTCGCCCCGGCGCTGTCTCAGGTCGGCTTGAATCCAAACCGGGTCATCTACGCCGAGGCGCCGGACGAAAAAACGCTGCCCCTGCTGGTCGAGGAGGGCCTGCGCCACCGCGGGCTGACCGCCGTCGTCAGCGAACTCGCCAAGCTGCCCATGGTGGCGTCCAGACGCATGCAGATCGCCGCCGAGCACTCTGGGGTCACAGCCATCATCCTGCGCCGGTGGCGCAGCCCGGCCGCCGCTGCCGCCGAGCTAGGCCAGCCCACGGCCGCCGTCACCCGATGGCGTATTTCGGCCCTGCCGTCCAGCCCGCTGCCAGCACCGGGGATCGGCCGAAGGCGATGGCGGGCGGAACTGGTGCGGTGCCGTGGTGGTGGGACGGGTGAGTGGGATTTGGAGGGCTGCGATGAGGAGGGTCGTCTCGGTCTACTTTCCAACCTGGCCGACCGATCGGATTCGCGCCAGGACACGCTCGTCGAGAGGACGCTCCAGGAGGCCGGACTCCGGCTCGGCGCCTGACGCCGACGAGCCGACCGACAAGCCCTTCGTCGTCGCGTCGACCGGTGCGCAGCGCGTCATCATGTCCGTAGACATGGCCGCCCATCGGCTCGGCTTGCGCCGGGGCATCCCGCTCGCCCAGGCGCGGGCAATGGTACCAGACCTGATGGTCGCCGACGCCGATCCTGAGGCTGACGCCGAGGGTCTGCACCGGCTGGCGCTGTGGGCGCTCCGCTATAGCCCGATGGTGTCCGTCGACCTGCCGGACGGCCTGTGGATCGACATCACCGGCGCCAGCCACCTGATGGGCGGCGAACGCCAGCTGCTTGACGACCTGGTCGGCCGCCTTGCTGCAATGGGCGTCGCCTCACGGGCCGCGGTCGCCGGTACGCCGGGCGCCGCCAATGCCATCGCGCGTTTTGGCCACCGGCCTGTGTGTGTGATGGACGATGCGCTGGAGACCGTGCCCGCCTTGCCGCTCGCCGCCCTGCGGCTGCCGCCAGAGATGACGATGGAACTCCGACGTCTGGGCTTCGAGACCATCGGTGAACTGGAGGCAACGCCCCGCGCGCCGCTGGCCCATCGGTTCGGCTCGCTCCCGGGCCGACGGCTGGACCAGATCTTCGGCCGCGTCGCCGAACCGATCATGCCCGTTGTCCCGACCGAGGCCGTCCAGGCGCGTCGCAGCCTGGTCGAACCCATCAGCACCGCAGAAGCACTCCAGGCCGTCATCGGGGCGCTGGTGACGGACCTCTGCGGACAGCTGGAGCAACGGGGGCTGGGCGCCAGAACGCTGGACCTGCTCTGGCATCGGGTTGACGGCACGATGCAGGCCATCCGGGTCGGGACGGCCAAGCCGGTCCGTAGCGCGGCGCACCTCACCCGCCTACTGGTCGAGCGTGTCGATAAGGTCGACCCTGGGTTCGGCATCGAAAACGCCATCTTGACGGCCACGCTTGCCGAGCCCCTGACGGCCGAGGAAGTCGGCAGCCTGGTCGGCGCTGGAACCGACCTTGCCGCCCCCGACGACGCGGCCACCATCGCCGGACTGGTCGATGTCCTGGGCAACCGGATCGGCCATGACCGGCTCTATCGGTGCGCACCGGTGGAGAGCGATGTGCCTGAAAGGTCGGTCACGCGCATCCCCGCCCTGGCGCCGCCGATCCCGGCCGGTTGGCCGTCCCAGTGGCCACGGCCGGGACGGCTGCTGACGCCGCCGGAGCCCATCGAGACGATGGCCCTAATGCCTGATCACCCGCCGATGGCTTTCACCTGGCGGGGAGTTCGGCGGCTCATCAAGCGAGCCGACGGTCCAGAGCGCATCCACGGTGAATGGTGGCGCCGGGACCGCGAGATGGCAGCCGCGCGCGACTACTATGCCGTCGAGGACCATGCGGGCGAGCGCTTCTGGCTCTACAGGTCCTGGGAAGGATCCCCGGATATCGGTCCGATGCGTTGGTTCATCCATGGGCTGTTTGGATGACGGCGGCGGATTCCCGTCCTGGCTCCTCGAGCACGGCATACGCCGAGCTCCAGGTGACCACCCACTTCAGCTTCCTGCGCGGCGCCTCATCCGCGGAGGAGTTGTTCGCGCAGGCCGCGGCCCTGGGGATCCCAGCGCTCGGGATTGCCGACCGGAATTCGCTGGCGGGAATCGTGCGCGCCTACGAGGCGGCACGGCAAACCGGCGTGCGGCTGGTGGTCGGCTCCCGGGTTGAACTGAGCGACGGCACCGCGTTGCTGCTGTATCCCATGGACCGGACGGGTTACGGGCACCTTTGCCGCCTGCTGACAATCGGCAAGGCCCGGGCTGGCAAAGGAGGCTGCGAGCTCACCTGGGAGGACTTGGCAGATTGGGCTGAGGGACTGCTCGCCATCCTGGTGTCGGATGACGCCGACGACCGCTGCGCCCGGCAGCTGGAGCGGCTGCGCCGGATCTATCCCGGCCGTTGCTACATGGCGCTGACCCTCCGGCGGCGGCCAGGAGATGCCATGCGCCTGCATCGTTTGACGGCAATGGCCGCCGCGTTGCGCGTGCCGACGGTGGCGACCAACGACGTCCTCTACCACGCCCCGGAGCGCCGGATCATGCAGGACGTCGTTACCTGCATCCGAGAAGGCTGCACCATCGACAGCGTGGGCTTCAGGCGAGAGCGCTTCACCGACCGACACCTCAAGCCACCAGCTGAGATGGCGCGCCTGTTCGCCAAATACCCGGAGGCGGTGGCCCGCACGCTGGAGATCGTCGACCGCTGCCGCTTCTGCCTGTCCGAACTCCAGTACCAATATCCTGAGGAGGTGGTAATTCCAGGCCTGACGGCACAGCAGTCGTTGGAGCAGCTGACCTGGTCGGCCGTTGCCGACCGCTATCCCGATGGCGTACCGGAAAAGGTCCAGGCGGGGCTCCGGCATGAGTTGCGGCTCATCGGCCAGCTGGGCTACGCGCCTTATTTCCTGACCGTCCACAGCATTGTCCGGTTCGCCCGGTCGCGCGGCATCCTGTGCCAGGGGCGGGGCTCGGCGGCGAACTCGGCCGTCTGCTTCGTATTGGGCATCACCAGCATCGATCCCGAGCGCCACAACCTCCTCTTCGAGAGGTTCGTCTCGGCAGAACGCAGAGAGCCGCCCGACATCGACGTCGACTTCGAGCACGATCGCCGCGAGATCGTGATCCAATGGATCTACGAGACCTACGGAAGGCACCGCGCCGCTCTGACGGCAGTGGTCAGCCGGTACCGGGCTCGTGGCGCCATCCGCGACGTCGGGAAGGTCATGGGGCTCACCGAGGACGTCACCGCCGCGCTGGCCGGACAGATATGGGCTTGGTCCGACGAAGGCGTCGACGAGCAGCATGCAGCGGAACTGAAGCTCAACCTGGGAGACCGGCGCCTCAGATTGACCCTGGAGCTTGCCCGACAGCTGATGGGCACACCGAGGCATCTGTCTCAGCACCCGGGCGGCTTCGTGTTGACACGAGACAGGCTCGACGAACTCGTCCCCATTGAACCCGCCGCCATGGAGGACCGGCAGGTCATCGAATGGGACAAGGACGACATCGACATCCTCCGCATCATGAAGGTCGATGTCCTCGGCCTCGGCATGCTGGGCTGCATGCGCAGAGCCTTCGAATTCCTCAATGAGTACAAAGGCATCTGCCTGAGCTTGGCGAACATCCCGGCTGAGGACCCGGCGACCTACGCGATGATCCAGCGGGCCGACACATTGGGTGTCTTCCAGATCGAGAGCCGGGCGCAGATGGCCATGCTGCCGCGGATCAAGCCGCGGACCTTCTACGACCTGGTCATCGAGGTGGCCATCGTCCGGCCGGGTCCGATCCAGGGTGACATGGTGCATCCGTATCTACGCCGTCGCGAAGGGCTGGAGCCGGTCGAGTACCCGAAGCCGGAACTCGAGGCGGTCCTCGGACCGACGCTGGGCGTCCCGCTCTTCCAGGAGCAGGCGATGCGGGTCGCCATCGAATGCGCGGGCTTCACCCCCGGCGAAGCCGACAGGCTGCGCAAGTCGATGGCCACCTTCAAGTTCACCGGCGGCGTCTCGGCTTTCCGCGACAAGCTGGTCAACGGCATGGTGGCGCGCGGGTACACCCAGGAATTCGCTGAGGCGACTTTCAAGCAGCTGGAAGGCTTCGGCAGCTACGGCTTCCCGGAAAGCCATGCGGCTTCCTTCGCGCTGATCGCTTACGCCAGCAGCTGGATGAAGTGCCACCATCCCGAGGTGTTCTGCGCCGCCCTGCTGAACGCGCAGCCCATGGGATTTTACGCGCCTGCCCAGATCGTGAGGGACGCGCGCGAGCATGGCGTCGAGGTCCGGCCGGTCGACGTCCGCGCCTCGCGCTGGGACTGCACCTTGGAGCCGATGGCGGACGGCAGACTGGCGGTCCGGCTCGGCTTCCGGATGGTCAAAGGGCTGACCAACGCCGCCGGGGCCGGGATCGTTGCCGCCCGCGAGGACCGGCCTTATGGCAGCGTCGAGGACCTGTGGCGCCGGGCAGGTGTGCCGGTGGCGGCTCTTCGCCAGTTGGCGGCCGCCGATGGCTTCGCTGGCCTTGGCCTGAGACGCCGGGAGGCGGTCTGGGCCATCCGGGCGCTCCGGGATGAGTCCCTGCCGCTCTTCGCGGCCGCCGGGGCCGAGCGGGAGGCCGAGGAGCCGGAGGTCGCCCTCAGGCCCATGAGCGCGGGCAGCGAGGTGGTCGAGGACTATTCGACGACGGGCTTGAGCCTGCGCAGCCATCCGGTGTCGTTCCTGCGCCAGGATCTCCGCCGCCAGGGCATCATTCCCTGCACCGACCTCGCTCGCACGCGCGACGGACGCCGGGTCACGGTGTCCGGCCTGGTGCTGGTCAGGCAGCGGCCGGGAAGCGCCAATGGGGTTCTGTTCGTGACGATCGAGGACGAGACGGGCGTCGCCAACGTCATCATCTGGCGACAGCTGTTCGAGCAACAGCGCCGTGTCGTCCTGAGCGCCAGCATGATGGCGGTGAAGGGCCGCGTGCAGGTCGAGGGGGAGGTCATCCACCTGATCGCTGAGAGGTTGACCAATCAGACGGACCTGCTGCGTTCCATCGGCGACCGAGGGGAGCCGATGCCGTCGCGGCCGTGCCGGTCCGATGAGGTCGGAACAGGGATAGCCGGTCGGCAGATGCCGCAGGCAAAGGAGATGTACGACCCCGATCTGCGGCTCGGGTCCAGTATCAAGCCGCAGAAGGGGGACTGAGTCTGGACCCTAAGCGGATTTAGGCTGGCACGTCCGGTTCGTTTCCAAGGAAAATCTGACATCTCCTCCGGTGCGCTTGTGCTGGCGCATATAATCCCTGGGAACAAAGTTGCAGAAATATTATTTAGATCGGCAGCATGAATCCGCTTCCAACCAAAACATACGTTAGTAGATATCATCACAGAACGCTAAAGACTCCTAAAACCTCTCGGATTATGAAAATCTATGCTGTGGTTTATCTCTATAGATGTGCATTATACTATCAAAATATTGCACGAAAACTACCTCATGGATGGGATAAAGCGGAAATGGTAATTGGGAGAATCGATCTTACCTTGCGAACTCAATTGTTATGGTCTTGCCAAATGGTAAAGTGCTTTTCACTGCTGTTAAGTAAGGTATAATACCTCCATTCAGTTAAGCAGGGAGGGTAAAACCATGGCAAGTTACGAAAAAATAATTTATGATGAATTAAAACTTCATCATATAACAAATTCAAGTAAATTAGTTGTGCCGGGGCAAGTTCAAATACGTCGTGACGGGAGGCCGCTAGGGCGGTTTTCTCTCAATGATGTGTTTGATGGTGATTTCGCAAACGTAAAGCCATTGCCTCCTGCTGAAATGTCAGGGCTATCACGAGCAGTTTCAATTGCTTACTCGGTAGATGGTCAGGTTGGGGTATCCGGCCCTGCGATCGGGATTGGAAATGCTAAAGCAGATATTAAAAGAAAAGGAGCGCGCGAAATTCAGATCACCTCAACAGGCGGAACGATCCAAGAGATAGACGAAGGTGCTCTCAATAGGGCATTGATGTCTGCAAAAAAGAGAAAAGATGGACCCTTTCAGAGGAATGATAAAGCAGTAATTATTGTTGCGGTAGCCTCCGTTTCTGATTTTTCAATAAAACTCAATGGCGAGGGTGGTGCCCGCTTGGCCGTAGACACTGATCTAGCGGCAACTGTATCAATAAGCGCCGGAGTTGACACAACTTCTTCGAGCGAAAGTGGCCTTGTGATCAAATATCCTGAACCCATCCCATTTGCTGCGCGGCTTTGGTTAGTGAAAGAGAAATTGCTAGGTGGATTTTCGATATCAACGCCAAAGGGTCCACTTGATATTCTTGGCTCTTTGGAAAGTGGTGCGTCATTTACTCCTGACCTTGGTTTGCGCGATCGTGAAATAGATTTGGATTAGTCAGGATAATTTATGAGAAATGGTGAGTGTATCGGCATTCGTTTAAGAGTGCGCATCAGATCCAGGTTTTGATAGACGCTCTTGCTCTGTCGAAAGCCTCAGGCAGAAATATCAAGAAGAACAAGGCGGTTGACGTTGTAGACGACACCTCTGAGCAATGCTTGAGACCGTTGCATGAGGTCGGTGCGGGCGGATAGAGCTTCGCCCCACCTCCGCTTCGCAACCGACATAACCGTTTCGACTTTCCAGCGCTGCCGGTAAGCATGCTTGCTGACAGCATCCCCTGAGTCATTTAACAGTCGGTACATCTCCTGCTGATATGGGTTGGTTACGATGACCTTGATCGAGGGCCGCTTCTTCGCCGGGATGAGTAGAGTGGACGGCCAATACCTCACTGTTGTATCCGGCATCCGCGATCACCTCGTCGAAGACCATCACGGCGGAGGCATCAGTCGCCAGCGGAACCAGGTTAGGAAAGTCGCCTGCGGGTCCGGGACGACACGCTGTGCCAAGAGCATTTGCGGACCCACCCACATGGCCAGCGCCCACTTCAGCCAGCCTCGCTGGCCACGCTCGCGTTTGGCCTGCCAATCGAAACATCGTGAGGTATGGGTGAGCCATAGTCCGGTGCTGTCCAGGATGACCTAACCGGAAAAATTCATGAGGGTTGGCGGGTGTAGCGGCATCCGTTGAGCGGCCGTAGGATTTGGGTGCTGAAGCCAATCCCCGCCGTTTTCGGAGCGCTCACCCGCCATGGTTGATCCTACGCTGCCACTGCCCGGGCTGTCACCCGTTGCTGGAAAGCCGGTGATCGGGCGCTTTGATGGCGGCCGCTTGTCCTCCGATGGCGGACTGCTGGTGCTGCGGGAGGTGGCGAAGCGGCTGGGGGTTGCCGATCGTCTGGCCGCCTGCATTGAGGACCCGCGCGATCCCACCCGCACCACGCATTCGTTGGCCGACATCATCGGCTTCCGCCTGCTGGCGATCGCGGCGGGCTACGAGGACGCCAACGACGCCGCCAGCCTGCGCTCCGACCCACTGTTCAAGATGGCCCTGGAGCGCCTGCCGTCCGAGCGCGACCTGTGCTCGCAGGCCACCATCTCGCGGCTGGAAAACCTGCCGGATACCCGCGCCTTGCTGCGCATGGGCCGGGCCATGGTCGATCTCTACTGCGCCTCCTTCCGCCAGGTGCCCAAGCGCATCGTTTTGGACGTGGACGACACCTTCGATGCGGTGCATGGCGGCCAGCAGTTGCGCCTGTTCAACGCGCATTACGACGAGTACGGCTTCCAGCCCATCGTCGTCTTCGACGGCGACGGCCGCTTCGTCACCGCCGTGCTGCGCCCGGCCAAGCGGCCCAAAGGCACGGAAATCCGGGCTTTCCTGCGCCGCCTGCTCCGCGCCATCCGGGCGAACTGGCCGCACACCGAGATCCTGCTCCGTGGTGACGGCCATTACGCCTGCCCGGAGGTGCTCGACTGGTGTGAGGCCGCGGGCATCGACTACGTGTTCGGTCTGCCGACCAGCCGCACGCTGCGTCGTCATGTGACCACCCTGGAGGCCAGCACCGCCGCCCGCTTCCAGGCCACACCCGGAGCCGACAAGGTGCGCCGCTTCAAGGAGTTCTACGATGGCGCCAGCACCTGGAGCCGGGTGAGGCGCATCGTCGCGCGCGTCGAGGCGGGAGATCAGGGCACCGACACGCGCTTTATCGTCACCAATCTGCGCCATGGCACCGGACGCTGGCTGTATGCGGACCTGTACTGCGCGAGGGGACAGGCGGAAAATCATATAAAAGCCTGGAAATCCCACCTCGCCGCCGACCGCACCTCCTGCACCAAGGCCACGGCCAATCAGTTCCGCCTCTTCCTGCACGCCGGGGCGTACTGGCTGCTGTGGAGCCTGCGCTCGCTGATGCCAAAGCGCTCCCGCTGGCGCTCGGTCCAGTTCGACACCTTGCGGCTGCGCCTGGTGAAGATCGCCGCGCGCATCGTGGAGATGAAGACCCAGATCAAGGTGCACCTGCCGACCAGCGCGCCTGATCAGGCGATCATCCACCTCGCCCTCGGGCGCCTGCCGCGGCTCATCTGCTGAGCACCGGGGCAGCATGCCCCCGCCGTCACCCGATCCCGTCCACCACCAACTCCGCCCGCGTCACGCCGCCATCAGCGCGGCGGCGGACGGCGTGCGCCAATACAACCCTACGCTGAGCACCTCCGCTCGGCGACCAGACCGCTCGTTACCCTGGTGAATAAAGGCGGCTA
>JAFAFA010000109.1 GCA_023423695.1 Pseudomonadota bacterium
CGCCGAAGCGGGACTTGTCGCCGTCGCGCAGCTCGACCGCTTCATGCGCGCCGGTGGAGGCGCCCGACGGCACCGCGGCGCGGCCGAAGGCGCCGCTGTCCAGCGCAACGTCCACTTCCACGGTCGGATTGCCGCGGCTGTCCAGGATTTCGCGGGCGTGAATCTCGGTGATGACGCTCATGGTGGGTCGATCCTTCGAGGAAAGGCAGCCGCGTTATGGTCGCGGGCCGCGTTTTGGGGCGCGCTGGCTTGATAGCCCCGACGTCCGGGCGATGCAATATCTGCTTCGGCTTACAACCCCGCGAAAATGCGGAGTTTTGTCGCGGAAATCAGAGGAATCCCTCCACCATCGCCGCGAATTCGGCCGGGCGTTCGGCATGCAGCCAGTGACCGACCCCCTCGATCATGCGGATTTCCGCCTTGGGGAAATAGCGGCGGATGGCGTCGTGATGCTCCGGCCGGATGTAGTCGGAGGCACCGCCGCCGATGAACAGGGCAGGGCCTTCATAGCGGGCGCCGCCGAAATCGGGGAAGCCGATCAGCCCTTCCATGTTCGCGCCGATGGAATCGAGGTTGATTCGCCAGGAGAAGGCGCCGTTCTCCAGCACCAGATTCTGCATCAGGAAGGAGCGCAGCGGCGCCTCCGGCACGGCGTCGGACAGTTGGGCCTCCACCTCCGGCCGGCGGGAGACCCCCTCCAGCTTGGCGGCCTTCATGGCGGCGACATAAGGGGCGTGGGTGTGGGTGTAGGCGACGGGGGCGATGTCGGCCACCACCAGACGCTCCACCCGCTCCGGATGAGCAAGGGACAGAGCCATGGCGGTCTTGCCGCCCATGGAATGTCCGACAATGGTGGCGCGGGCGAAGCCGCGGTCGTCAAGGAAACGCAGCACGTCGGCCGCCATCTCCGGATAGCTCATGCCCTCGGCCCAGGGCGCGCCGCCGTGGTTGCGCAGATCCAGCGCATAGACCCGGCGCGATTCGCCGAAGCGGCGGGCCAACGTCTGCCAGTTGCGGGCCGAGCCGAACAGGCCGTGCAGGACCAGCATCGGCGTTCCGCCATTGGCTTCGCCGGCTTCCAGATAGGTCAGGGGGAGGGCTTGCTGCTGCGGCATGTCGGGGACCTTTGACCAATTGGGCGACTGGAGATGCGTTCTGGACGGATGCGGGCGGCGATCCTATGACGAACGCGGACGCATCGCTAGGATGCCGCCCGGCCAATTCTGCACCACAAGAGCGACCCAGCCATCGTGTTCCGTCATATCCTGTCTGTCGGCGGCCTGACCTTGGCCAGCCGGGTGCTCGGTTTCCTGCGCGACGTGCTGACCGCGGCGCTGCTCGGCGCCGGGCCGGTGGCCGACGCCTTCTTCGTCGCCTTCCGGCTGCCGAACCACTTCCGCGCCCTGTTCGCGGAAGGCGCCTTCAACTCCGCCTTCGTGCCGCTGTTCTCGGGCAAGCTGGTGCAGGACGGCGCCGACGCGGCCCGCCGCTTCGCCGACGAGGTGATGACCCTGCTGGTCATCGTGCAGATGGTGCTGCTGCTGGCGGTGCTGGCCTTCATGCCGCAGTTCATGACGGTCTTCGCTCCCGGATTCGCCGACGACCCGGAGAAGTTCCGGCTGGCGGTGCTGTTCACCAGCATCACCTTTCCCTATCTGCTGCTGATCTCGCTGGTGTCGCTCTATGGCGGCGTGCTGAACAGCATGAGTCGCTTCGGGGCTGCTGCCGCAGCACCGATCCTGATGAACCTCTGCCTGATCGCGGCGCTGGTGGTGGGAACCCCGCTGATGCCCAGTGCCGGCCATGCGCTGTCCTGGGGCGTTCTGGCCGCCGGCGTGGCGCAGTATCTCTATCTCGCCTGGGATGCGCGGCGGGCGGGCATGACCCTGCGGCCGGTGATGCCGCGCCTGTCGGCCGACGTAAAGCGCTTCCTGACCGTGCTGGGGCCGGCGGCATTGGGGTCGGGCCTGACGCAGATCAGCCTGTTCGCCGACACGCTGATCGCCTCGGCCCTGCCGACGGGGGCGGTGTCCTACCTCTATTACGCCGACCGGCTGAACCAGTTGCCGCTGGGGGTGATCGGCATCGCCGTGGGAACCGTTCTGCTTCCGGAAATGTCCAGGCGGATCAAGAGCGGTGACGAGGCCGGCGCGGTCGACAGTCAGAACCGCGCCATCGAGCTGTCGCTGGTGCTGACCCTGCCGGCGGCCATCGCCTTCCTGGTGGCGGGCACGCCGATCCTGTCGGTGCTGTTTCAGCGCGGCGCGTTCGGCCCGTCGGACGCCGCGGCCTCCGCCCTCACCCTGCAGGCCTATGCGCTGGGTCTGCCGGCCTTCGTGGTGATCCGCAGTCTGGTCAACGGCTTCTACGCCCGCCAGGACACGGCGACGCCGGTGCGGGTGGCTCTGGTGGCGGTCGGCATCAACGTCGCGTTGAAGCTGGCGCTGATGGGGCCGCTGGCCCAGGTCGGGCTTGCGGTCGCCACCTCCGTCGGCGCCTGGGTGAATGCCGGGCTGCTGGCGCTGCTGCTGCACCGGCGCGGGCTGTTCCGGGCCGATGCGCGCCTGACCCGCAACCTGCCGCGCATGGTGCTCGCCGCCGCGGCCATGGCCTGCGCCCTGTGGCTGGCGACCGAGCGGCTGGCGCTTTGGCTGGGGGCCACCGGGCTGTTCGAGCGGCTGGGCGGGCTGCTGGTGCTGGCGGTGGTCGGGCTGGCGGTCTACGCCATCGCGTCCGTGCTGCTGGGGCTGGTGCGGCGCAGCGACCTCAGCCGTCTGCGCCGCCGTCGCGCGAAGACCTGACTCAGCCCTCGGTCTGCAGCGGGCGTTCCGGGTCGGCGCTCCATTCCGACATGGAACCGTCATAGAGCCGCACCCCCGGCACGCCGGCGATCTCGCTCAGCGCGAACCAGGACACCGACGCGAGGTGGCCGGTGTTGCAGAAGGTGATGGGCTGGTCCTGCAGCGGCAGTCCGGCCTGCCCGGCCATCGCCTTCACCGTCTCGGCCGAAGCGAAGCGATGCTCCACCGCGGAGAAGAGCGGGGCGATGTCCAGGTTCACCGAACCGGGGATGGTGCCGGCGGCGCGGGCCTGCGGGCTCTTGGCCTTGCCGGCGAACTGCTCGGCGGAGCGGGCATCGTGCAGCGGCGTGCCGCCGGCCTTCACCGCCGCCTCGACTTCCGCCACGGTGGCGCGCAGGCCGCTGCGCGGATGGGCGGTGAAGCTGGTCGGCTTGCGCACCGCCGGCTGCGGAACCACCGCAGCGCCGGCCGCGGTCCAGGCGGCGAAACCGCCATCCAGAACCGACACCGCGTCATGCCCCAGCATCTTGAAGGTCCAGTAAACGCGGGTGGCGTTGCCCATGTCCGACGCGTTGGCGCCGGCCGCCACAAGCACCACATGGTCGCCATTGCCGATGCCGAGACCGCCGATCAGCCCCTCCAGCACCGCCGGTTCCGGCAGCATCCCGGCCCCGCCGCCGACCACAGCCCGCCAGCCAGCCGTTGCGTAGTCGGAATGAACCGATCCCGGAATGAAGCCGCCGTTTGGCGGGGTCCGTACGTCCAAAACGACGATGCCGGGGCTGTCGAGCCGGCTTTTCAGCCAGGAAACGTCCACAAGCGGGGAAATGCTGCTGTCGGTCATCACGGTGAACCCGGTTCCGGTTGGTCGGTGCCCTTGCCCGGCAGCCGTCGTTACCCAAATCGTAACGAACGATCCGGCAAGATGGCGGATGCCCGCCGCTGCGGGCAGGCTGACAGTGTGGGCGAAGCGCCGGGGCTGGGGAAGCCCAATCTTGTCGCAAAGCCCGGCGGCCGGTGCCGTTGCCCACCCACCCATCCGGGGTGTAGAGTATACCGTTCGTGTAAATGGCGCCCCTTACGGCGCGGGAGCTTGGACATCCATGGCCAACATCGACGACCTGCTCGGCGCGGCCGATCCCAATGACGGCGACGCCTCGTCCTTCGCCATCGGAGACGCGCCGGTGGAGATCAAGGTCGTCATCGGCACCGCCATGCTCCGCGTCCGCGACCTGCTGAAGCTGGGCCGCGGCGCCGTCGTCGAGCTCGACCGCCATCTGAAGGACCCGACCGACGTCTATGTCGAAGGCGTTCTGGTCGCCCGTGGCGAAGTGGCGATCATCGACGACAAGATCGGCGTCACCTTGACCGACTTCATCAAGTCCAGCCGCGAATGGAAGCGCTGACCGCGGCGTTTCATCCTCGCCGCCGTTTGTTTTGCCGATGCTTCATTCGGTAGCAGCCGCGCTTACGCTGGAGTCTTGACGGCGGGCGATGGCATCTGGTCTCGTTGTGTGCGGTCGCGGAATGTGCCGTCGCGGACGGCGTCGCCCACCGGCCGGCCCGGAGAGCGAAGCCATGCCCCACCAAGCGGACTCCCCATCCTCCTGCCTGCCGCGCCTCCATTCGAACCCGCGTGCCGACCATGAGCGGGCCTACGGCCCGTCCGAACGCGCGATCCTGAGCCGCGCCGCCTTCGAAGAGGCGATGGCGGAGATCGGCGCTTGGCCCGGCTATGCTCCGACGCCGCTGCGCTCCCTGCCGGGACTGGCGCGGGAGGCCGGGATCGACCGGCTTTGGTACAAGGATGAAAGCGCCCGCTTCGCAATGGGCAGCTTCAAGGCACTGGGTGGAGCGTACGCCGTGCTGCGGCTGCTGGCGCGGGAGGTGACGGCGCGGGTGCCGGGCGTACCGGTGACGGCGCTGGATCTCGTCGTCGGCCGCTACGCCCGGGTGACGCGTACGCTGACCGTGGCCACCGCGACCGACGGCAACCACGGCCGGTCGGTGGCCTGGGGCGCGCAGGTGTTCGGCTGCAGCTGTGTGGTGTACGTGCCGGCCGCCTGCTCGCCCGGCCGCCGTGCGGCCATCGGGGCGTATGGGGCGCGGGTCGTGGTGGTCGATGGGTCGTACGACGACGCGGTGCGCCGGGCCGCCGCCGATGCGGCGGAGCAGGGCTGGTTCGTCGTCTCCGACACCTCCTATACCGGCTATATGGATGTCCCGCGCGACGTGATGCAGGGCTACACCGTGATGGTGGAGGAGGCGATCTCCCAGCTTCCCGCCAGCGAAAGGCCGACCCATGTCTTCGTCCAGGGCGGCGTCGGCAGCCTGCCGGCGGCGGTCTGCGGCCATCTGTGGGAAAGTTGGGGGCGCCAGCGCCCGCGCTTCGTGGTGGTGGAACCGCACAACGCCGACTGCCTGTACCAGAGCGCCGTCGCCGGCCGTCCGATGCGGTCGGAGGGCAACCTGGACACCGTGATGGCCGGCCTCGCCTGCGGCGAGGTCTCGCTTCTGGCCTGGGCGATCCTGGAACGCGGCGCCGACGATTTCCTGACCATTCCCGACGAAGGGGCCGTCACCGCCATGCGCAAGCTGGCCGATGGCAAGCATGGCGGCCGGCCGATCGTGGCGGGCGAGTCGGGTGTGGCCGGTCTGGCCGGGCTGCTCTGCGCCGCGGCGCATGAGGATGTGCGGCTCGCGCTCGGCCTTGCGCCCGACGCCCGCGTTCTGGTGTTCGGGACCGAGGGGGCGACCGACCCGGAGGTCTATGAGCGGATCGTCGGCCGCTCGCCGGAGATGGTGGCGGAGGAGCCGGTCAGCGCAGCAGGTCGGTAACGATGTTGGCGCCGTCGGCGGTCAGGCGGTCGGCGGTCTCGCGATAATCGCGGGCGCCGGAGAAGCCGCCCGCCGCCGTCACGCGCTGGATCCAGGCCGGGGAGGCGCCCAGCGATACCAGCCGCTGCACCATCGCCTGGGTGGAGCGCATGGTCATCCGGCCGTTTTCCGCCATGCGCGGGGCATGGACCATGAACTCCGCACGGGGAGCCGCATAGCGGGGATAGCCGGCCAGATAGAGGCCGACGCACATGCTTTCGCAGGAGTCGCCGTCGCGCACCCGGGTGGCGACCGCCCGCCCGCCCTGGCGCTCTGCCAGCACCGCGTCGATCATGCGATATCCAGCGGCCGTGAAGCCGCCGGGGCTCGACAGTTCGACCACCACCGGACGGCGGGCGGGCAAGGCGTGCAGGGCGTCGACGAAGCGTCGCTCCGCCCCCGGCGTGATGATGCCGTCCAGACGCAGGACCGTGGCCTCCTCCTGGTCGCTGCGCGACAGGGTGGCGTCGGGGAACTCGGCGGAGGCCGGAGCCGCGGGGGCCGGGTTGACGGTCACCGGGGCGAGTGAGACGTTGGCAGGGCGGGTGGCGGCCGGCTGGGTGGCGGCATGGCTGAACGCGGCGCCCGCAACCAGCAGCCCGCCCAGAGCCACACCGAACCCGATCTTCCGCACCAGCGCTTGAACCGACATCACGACCTCCCCGCTCGACACGCTCAGCGTGGCGGGCAAAGCTTGCGCGAGTGTTAACGGCGCGTCAGTGGCGTGCCGCACAATGGAGGTAGGAAGGCCGCGGCGCGATAAAGCGTGCGCGCGGGCGCAAAGGGCGTTAGAAGAAACAGGATTCCAAGGGTATGGCCGGGGTGTCCGTTTTCGCGGCGCCTCATGGCCTGTCCCGTGCCGTGAACGTCGAAGAGCGGAACGATGTCGTACATCCAGGGTGAAACGGGCGATTGGGAAGTGGTGATCGGGCTTGAGGTCCATGCCCAGGTGATTTCGAACGCGAAGCTGTTTTCCGGCTCCGCCACCGAATTCGGGGCCGCGCCGAACAGCCAGGTCAGCTTCGTCGACGCCGCGTTCCCCGGCATGCTGCCCGTCATCAACGAATTTTGCGTCGAGCAGGCGGTCCGCACGGGCCTGGGCCTGAAGGCGCAGATCAACCTGAACTCGGTCTTCGACCGCAAGAACTACTTCTATGCCGACCTGCCGCAGGGCTACCAGATCAGCCAGTTCCTGCAGCCGATCGTCGGCAAGGGCGAGATCGTGCTGGACCTGCCGGACGGCACCAGCCGCACCGTCGGCGTCACGCGCCTGCATCTGGAACAGGACGCCGGCAAGTCTCTGCATGACCAGCACCCGTCCAAGACCTACATCGACCTGAACCGGTCGGGCGTGGCGCTGATGGAGATCGTGTCGGAACCCGACATGCGGAGTTCGGAGGAAGCGGGCGCCTACGTGCGCAAGCTGCGCTCCATCCTGCGCTATCTCGGCACCTGCGACGGCAACATGGAGGAAGGCTCCATGCGCTGCGACGTCAACGTGTCGGTGCGCAAGCCGGGCGACCCCTTCGGCACCCGCTGCGAGATCAAGAACGTGAACTCGATCCGCTTCGTCATGCAGGCCATCGAGTATGAGGCGCGCCGCCAGATCGAGATCATCGAGGAAGGCGGCAAGATCGACCAGGAGACCCGGCTGTGGGACACGACGAAGTTCGTGACCCGCTCCATGCGGTCGAAGGAAGAGGCGCACGACTACCGCTATTTCCCCGATCCCGACTTGCTTCCGCTCGAACTCGATGCGGACTGGGTGGAGGATATCAAGAAGACGCTGCCCGAACTGCCGGACGACAAGAAGGCCCGCTTCATCGAAGACTACAAGCTGTCGGTCTATGACGCCGGCGTGCTGGTTTCGGAGAAGTCGAAGGCCGACTATTTCGAGGCGGTCGCCAAGGGCCGAGATCCGAAGCTGGCCTCCAACTGGGTCACCGGCGAGTTGTTCGGCTATCTGAACAAGGCCGGCAAGGAGATCGAGGAAAGCCCGGTGTCCGCCGAAAATCTCGGCGGGCTGATCGACCTGATCGCCGACAACACCATCTCCGGCCGGATCGCCAAGGAAGTGTTCGAGACGATGTTCGAGACCGGCGAGAAGGCCGCCGATATCGTCGAGAAGAAGGGTCTGCGGCAGGTCACCGACACCAGCGCCATCGAAGGGTCGATCGACGCCGTCCTGGCCGCCAACCCCGACAAGGTGGCGGAATTCCGCAGCGGCAAGGACAAGCTGTTCGGCTTCTTCGTCGGTCAGGTGATGAAAGCAACGCAGGGCAAAGCCAACCCGGCGATGGTCAATGAAATCCTGACCAAGAAGCTGAAGGGGTAATCGCCGCACCCATTCGGCAGTCCGCAAACGCCATACTGTCCGAAAGAAAGCCTCTCCCCTGCGGGAGAGGCTTTTTTCTTGGGTGACGCGCAGCGGTGCGGCAAGGCCCCAGTTGAATTTTCCCGGTTACTATCGCCACAGTGCTGGAAACGGCGGAGGTTCCATGGCGGCAGAACCGGAGATTGTGGCGCTGGCGGGTGTTGCCGCCGGTGGTCTGCTGGGGATGCTGCTGGGCCTCGTCACCGGGCGCCGGGCCGCCCGCCGGCACAGCGCGCCGGGACCGTCCATCCATGAACCGGAAGTCGGCGAACGGCTGGAGATGGCGCTGGAGGCGACCGGCGCCGCCGTTTGGGATGCCGATCTGGTGGCCGGCACCTGCTGGTGGTCGGACACCTTCCCGCGCATGTTGGGCTACCGCACCCGGCCGCCAATGCCGCCGGACTTCTGGGAAAAGCGGCTGCACCCGGACGACCGTGAGCGGGTGCTGGCCCACATCACCTCGCATCTGGCGGGGGAGACCACCAGCTACGCCTACTCCTACCGTCTGCGGCACGAAGGCGGCGGCTGGGTGTGGATCGCCGCCAAGGGCCGTGCCTTTCGCGATGAGGGCGGCCGGGCGGTGCGCTATGCCGGCATCATGACCGACATCACCGAAGCCCGCCGGCAGGAGGAGCGGCTGCGCGCCAGCGAGGAACGGCTGCTGAAGATCATGGAAGCCGCCCCGATCGCGGTCAACGTCACCACCCGGGATGGTCGCTGGCTGTTCTGCAATGCGCAATCCGTGCGGCTGATGGGGCGCAACCGGTCCGATCTGATGCGTACGCCGGTGACCGATCTGTATGCCGATTCCGCCGACCGCGAAGCGCTGATCGCGCGATTCGACAGCGAAGGTCCTTTCCGCAACGCTGAAATCCGGTTCCGCCGGCCGGACGGCAGCATCGTCTGGGTCCTGTCGTCCTGGAACAGCATCGAACTGGATGGCGAATCGGCCCTGTTGACCTGGCTTTACGACATCACCGATCGCAAGGCCGCCGAATCGGCGATGGTCCAGGCGCGGGAGGAGGCGGAACAGGCGCTGGCCGACCTGCGCGAGGCGCAGGAAAGCTTGATCCAGGCCGAAACGATGGCCTCGCTCGGCCAACTGGTGGCAGGCGTCGCGCACGAGATCAACACGCCCATCGGCATCGGTCTGACGGCGGCCAGCCATATCGGCGAACAGGCGCAGATCCTGCGCGACCGCTTCACCGGCAACACGTTGCGCCGGTCGGAATTCCTGGAATTCCTGGACGGGTTGAGCGAGAGCAGCCGCCTGCTGATGGCCAACATCGACCGCGCCGCATCGCTGGTGCAGAGCTTCAAGCAGGTGGCGGTCGACCAGTCCTCCGGCGACCGGCGGGTGTTCGAACTGGGCAGCTATATCCGCGAACTGCTGTTCTCGCTCCGCCCGCGGCTGAAGCGCACCAACCTGAAGGTGACGGTGGAGTGCGACGACGAACTTACGATGGACAGCTTTCCCGGCGCCCTGGGGCAGGTGCTGACTAATCTGGTGATCAATGCCGTCGTCCACGCCTATGAGGACGGCGACCGGACGGGCGACAAGCAGGCCGGCACGATCCGGATCACCGCGCAGCCGAATGGGACCGAACGGGTGCGAATCGACTTCATCGACGACGGCGCCGGCATCGCACCGGAACATCTGTCAAAGGTGTTCGACCCCTTCTTCACCACCAAGCGGGGGCAGGGCGGTTCGGGTCTTGGCCTGCACATCGTGTTCAACACCGTCACCGGCCCGCTGGGCGGAACGGTGTCCGTCCAGTCCTGGCCGGGGCAGGGGACCCGCTTCACCATCCTGCTGCCCCGCGAAGCGCCGGCGATTCAGCCTATGCCGGCCGAGGAACCGGCACTGACCTGAACCGGCGGTAACGGGCCGGGGTCGGAAGGCGAGACGGATCAGGCGACGTGCAGTTCGCGGAACTGGAGATGCTTGGGCCGCCGACCGCGGCGCTTGGGTGCCGCGAAGTTGGCGAGCGCCCCGTTTTCGCCGCGCAGTTCGGCATTCAGTTCCTGAACGCAGCGTTGCAGCAGTTCCTTCTCCCGCTGGTCTTCGCGGTCGGTGATTTCCAGGCAGCTCAGCTTGATCTCGACGAGATCGATCAGCGTTTCGGCGCAGCGGCGTGACAGGGTCATCGAATCCTCCACGGCATCGGGGTGCGGCGTCACTGTCCGGCGGGGCGGGCCTTTCGGAATCGGCCTCGCATGACTGAGTTGTGCGTCACCCAGGCTTCCAGTTGGGTTTTTTGTTGCTCACGGTCGCATCATAACCGCCCACCGTTAAAAAGTATCTAAAATTTTATGCAGATTTGTCTCATTCTTTTGTTTTCAGGAAAAGCGGATTTTGGCCTCCGTAAGCGTTGACAAGGGTACGGCTGGCCATTAGAAACCTCCCCACGCCAGCGGTGCCCCACGGGACGCCGCACTGGCTGGAGGGGTGGCCGAGTGGCTGAAGGCAACGGTTTGCTAAACCGTCATAGGGTTTAAAGCCCTATCGTGGGTTCGAATCCCATCCCCTCCGCCACCTTGTTGGTTTCCAGAAAAATACAGAGCTTTCGCAACTGCCTTGTTGTTCCGGGCAGTATGCCGATCTTGGCGAGCCCCTATGTTCGTCGCGACCATTGTATCGCCTGCCCAATCTTGTCGAAGCGGGCGCTGACTGTCGGATACCGGTTTCCGTTATCAAACCAAAATATAAACTCGTCGTTCAGGAGGCTCGGCAGCGCTTCCGACAACTGGACCTTTGATGGTTCCAGGTGAGCTATGTGCGGCCGACTGGGTATGGTGAAGGCAAGGTTGCCGGTCCTCAGGTCCATTCAGGACCACATCATTAAAGCCTTCAATGAGATCGTCACGCAATGTCGGCGCGGCAATTCCCCACTTTTTCTGAACAGGTCCAACCAGAGAGGTTACCGGCCTTGGGCCGATAACCTCTTGCTGATGCCACGCCGCGACCTCCGGAAACTCAGGCGGCGCGGATGCCGGTCAGGAACCGTTCCACTTCCGACTTCATCATCTCTGATTGGTGGGAGAGTTCGCCTGCCGCTCCCAGAACTTGGGTGGCAGCTGAGCCGGTTTGCGTGGCCCCACGGCTGACGTCGGTGATGTTGATGGTCACCACCTCGGTGCCGCGCGCCGCTTCCTGAACGTTGCGGGCGATCTCGCCGGTTGCCGCGCCCTGCTCCTCGATCGCCGAGGCGATGGAGGTGGCAATCTCATTGATGCTGCCGATCGTGGAGCCGATGCCGGTGATCGCCGTTGCAGCTTCGCTGGTGGCCTGCTGCATCGACGCGATCTGGGTGGCGATTTCCTCGGTCGCCTTCGCTGTCTGGTTGGCGAGATTCTTCACCTCGCTGGCGACCACGGCAAAGCCTTTGCCAGCTTCGCCGGCACGGGCCGCCTCGATGGTGGCGTTCAGCGCGAGCAGGTTCGTCTGGCTGGCAATGTCGGTGATGAGCTTCACCACATCGCCGATGCGCTGGGCAGCGTCGACCAAGCCACGAACGCGATCATTGGTGGCCTGCGCTTCCTCGACGGCTTGGCCGGCAATCTTGGTGGAGCGGGCGACTTGCGAACTGATCTCCCGGATCGAGGCCGACAATTCGTCGGTCGCCGAAGCGACGGTCTGCACGTTGACCGAAGCCTGTTCAGCCGCAGCCGCAGTGCTGGCCGCCTGGCTGTTGGTCAGTTCAGCCGTGTGCGACATGCTCTGCGCGGTGGCATCCAGTTCAGTTGCGGCAGCGCTGACCGTGCGCAGGATGCTGGACATGCTGTTGTCGAATCCCGCAATCAACTGCTCGACCGCAGTGGTGCGTTGCTCCTTTGACTTGCGCTCGGCCTCTTCAGTTGCGGCCAGCCGTTGCCGATCAAGAGCATTGAGCTTGAAGACCTCCACCGCGCGAGCCATGCCGCCGATCTCGTCGCCACGCTCGGCCCCCTTCACCTCAACCGTCAGATCGCCTTGTGCCAGGCGTGACATCGTGTCGGTGATGCTGGCGATGGGGCGGGCGATGCCGGAGCGAGCAATGAGGATGGCTCCGATCAGCGCAGCGCCAATGCCCACGATGCCGACGACGATCATCACCATGAGCATAAGCGCGCCGTATGCCTCCAGATCATCGTTCGCTCGTTGAATGCTGTCGAAGTTCTGCTGCGCCCGCCGTTCCAGTTCCTCGCCCAAAGCCTTGCGATTGGCACGAGTGACGTCGGTGTTTCCGTAATTGCTCGCTTCATCGGGGCTGACCTCGACCCCCAGACGAGCCGCTTCGTTGCGAAGCTTGATGAATTCGGCCACACTCTGCTCCAAAGGCAGAAAAGCCGCATGTCGATCCGGAGGAAGAAGAGCCTTCCATTCGGCCATCCGCTTCCCCATCAGCTCTGTCGTCTTCCAAACCGACTTTGCGAATGTCTCGATCTCCGCCTTCGATTCGCTGGCATAGAGGCCGCGGCTTTCCATAACGACTTTAAGGACGAGTCCGTTGATCTGCTCGCCCAACAGAGCGCGCCGGGATGAGTTTTGGATGTCATCGACGCTGGCGTCGTATGTTGCCATTCCGCGGAAGCCGATACCGCCGAGGAGGGCGGCCGTCAGGGCCAGCCAGATTACAGCGGTGGTGATCTTGGTGCTGATGCTGAAGCGTGCGAGAAACCTGCCCATGACATGGTCCGCCTATGGCCAAACTGATATGCCAGTTAGCATATTCCCCGAGTTCCTCAAGAAAGCGTTACGAAACGTGTGAAGTCACAGCCGCATTACTTAAGCTTGTTCGAATATAAATGCGCTTTATTAAATAGAAAATCCAGTCGTCCGCGCGTCTTTGCTGGTTGTGGAGCATTGGGTAGACCATCTCCTGCCGAATTATAGCCTCTTACTCCTCCACATATCTGATCTGGAATGGATGCCACAGACATGTCGGGGAATTCCGCTGGGAAAGCTTCCGAGCAGCGAGAGCAGGAACAAATGGATTTGGGTGTACTGTGCCGACCTTCATGGATGCGCGAACAGCTTCGGTTCCCGCGCAGTCCGCGCACCGTCGCCGGATGGCCGTAGCGCCGTCGCGAAAGGTAAGTCCGCGACGGCCATTTGCCGACTTCAACCTTCCTGGAGCAGTTCGACCTCGACGAACACGATATCCGTGGTGCCGTTGTTGATCACGTTGTGGCTGACGCCGGCCTTGCGGAAATAGGACCGTCCCGGCTCCAAGGGGAACTGGCGCTCCGATCCGTCCGGATCCACGATGGTGAAAGCACCCGAGGTGATCGGCACGATCACGTAGTCATAGCCGTGGACATGAGATCCGGTCTCGGCCTCCGGCACCAGACGCCATTCGGTGACACGGGTGCGTTCACCTTCGACATGCGTCACTGAAACGGCCTGTGGGCGCGTGTTCATCACATTCCTCATTCATCGTTCGAGCCTGCCCGTCGAATCAGTGATCTCCAGCAGGCCACTTAACCGTCGGCATGGCTGTTCTGCATGGCTGGCCGAGAATCTCGTCGATAAGCTCGTGCCGTCCAACCCGGCCTGTCAGAAGACGTTGGAACAGGCGCGTTGGAACAGGCGCGTTGGAACAGGCGACCGGCTATTTCTCCGCGGCGGGCGGTGGGTGAAGCCGCGCTGAGCGACGCGCCCGCCGGGGGGCAGGTGCGTCGCTTCGGCGTCCGCTTGTTGCCGGTCAATCGGCCAGTCGGGTGGTCAGGCGCGGTGCCGTGCCGGTGGCGGCGGCGATGTAGCGGGCGCGTCGCGGCTTCAGGATGAACAGGGCGAGGAAGGCTGCCAGCGCGTTGACGATGGCGACGCTGTAGAAGACGGTCTGCCAGCTGCCGGTCGCCTCGACCATCAGGTTGCCGATGGGGACCAGCAGGGCCGCCGTGCCCTTGGCGGTGTAGAGAAGCCCGGCATTGGTCGCGGCGAAGCGCGAGCCGAAGGTGTCGCCGCAGCAGGCCGGGAACAGGCTGAAGATCTCGCCCCAGGCGAAGAACACCAGACCGGTCAGGATCACGAAGGCCACCGGGTCGGCACCATAGGCGCTGAGCGCCATCACGCCGGCCGCCTCGATGGCGAAGGCGATGAACATGGTGTTCTCGCGGCCGATATGGTCGGACACCCAGCCGAAGAAGGGCCGCGTGATGCCGTTCATCACCCGGTCGATGGACAGGGCGAAGGTCAGCGCCGGCAGGGTCAGGCCCAGGATGCTGACCGGCGCATCGACCAGACCCATATCGGCGGCGATGGGGCCGAGCTGCGCCGTCACCATCAGCCCGCCGGCGGCGACCATGGTGAACATGGCGTACATGATCCAGAAGACGGGGGTGCGCAGCATCTCCTGCGGGGTAAAGTGGCGGCGCTCGGCTGCGGCAGTCGCAGTGGAGCGGCCATAGCCCGTCTTCGGCGGGTCGGCCAGGAACCATGCCAGCACCAGGATCACCAGCCCCTGGCCCAGCCCGAACACCAGGAAGGTCTGCTCGAAGCCGGAGGTCTCGATCATGGTGGCGATCGGCACCACAGTCAGCGCGGAGCCGGCGCCGAAACCCGCTGCGGTCAGGCCGGCGGCGAGGCCGCGGCGGTCGGGAAACCACTTCAGCGCGTTGCCGACACAGGTGCCGTAGACGCCGCCGGCGCCGATGCCGCCGATCACCGCGGCGAGGTAGAGCAGCGCCAGCGAGTCCGCCGCCGCGTTCAGCGCCCAGGACAGGGCGCACAGCACGCCGCCGACCAGCACGACGATGCGCGGGCCGAATTTGTCGACGAACCAGCCCTCCACCGGCACCAGCCAAGTTTCGGTGACGATGAAGATGGTGAAGGCCACCTGGATCGCGGTACGACCCCAGCCATGCTTGTCGTCGATCGGTTCGACGAACAGGGTCCAGCCATATTGCAGGTTGGCGATCATCGACATGCAGACGATGCCGATGGCCAGCTGCATCCAGCGCCCGCCCCAGGGTGCGACCTGAGCGGTGTTGCCGTGCGTCTCACGCACCATGTCCTTCCTCCCCGTTTCCACCCGACAAATTCTGTTCGGACGTCCGGACCGTTTGCTTTTTCGTGGCTTTGCCCTGCGCTTCTGGTGTCTGGTCCGGAAAAAGGCCACGGGACGGGGCGGTTTGGGACCAACTTATGGTTGCTGGCATGCCAAATGCCCCATGCCCGCCTTAACGATCATCAGTTTGACGAACAGTGTCAATACAAAGCAATTCGCCCCAACGCGGCAGTCCGCTTTTTGTCCAATGAACTCCGTTTAATTTCCGCAGCTTGGAAGGATCTGGATCCAATATATCACCAAAGGAATTAGGCCTTATGGTTGTGATCGACCGAACTGGAAGGGGGTAGACCTATGCCCATGCCCGCGCCGCCGTTGCTGGTGATCACCGACCGGCACTTGTCATCCCTGCCGCTGCCGCAACTGGCCGACCGGCTCTTCGCGTCAGGAGTGCGCTGGCTGTCCTTGCGCGACAAGGACTTGGCCGATGCGGACCGTTTGGACCTGGCCCGTACGCTGCTCCTGCGCGCCCGACCCTGGGGGGCCAGGATCACTCTGCACGGGGACCCGGCGTTGGCGGCGGAAGCGGGGGTGGACGGGGTGCATCTGCCGGCGGGCTCCGATCCGGCGGCGGCGCGTGCCCTGCTGGGACCGGCGGCGCTGATCGGGCTGTCGGGGCACGACTCGGACGGTGCCGATCTGGTGGAACGGGTGCGCGGGCAGGTGGATTACCTCACCCTGTCACCGATCTTCCCGTCGGCCAGCAAGCCGGGCTATGGGCCGTGCCTGGGCACCTCGGGGTTGCAGCGATGGGCGGGACTAGGCCTGCCTGTGGTCGCGCTGGGCGGCATCGACGGGGCGCAGGCGGTGGCGGACTGCCTTGCCGCCGGTGCGGCCGGCGTCGCGGTGATGGGGCTGGCGATGCGCGATCCGCAGGCGCTGGGCCCGCTGCTTGCGGCATCGGCGGGCGGAGCCGCGCCGCCGTCCCACGGTTGAGATCAAGCGGTATTCCGCCGCGTCCCCCTGGACATTTCAGCGCCTTGCAAGCATCTGGTATGTAGGATACGAAAAGACCAAAGGACCAGTGCCCGCGCCTGACCAGCCGGAGCCTGACCGGGCGCGCCGCAATACCCGGCGAGACATAAGGACATCCATTTCATGACCGTTCCCGCTCTCAACGTTCAGCCCCTCGACACCGGAACGACCTTCCGCAGTCAGGTCTATCACGCGCTGAAGCAGGCGATCACGGAGATGGACATCTACGACCACGACCGCGAGATTAGGCTGGACGAACGGCAGCTCAGCGACAAACTCGGCGTCAGCCGCACCCCGATCCGCGAGGCGCTGACCCTGCTGGAGCAGGAGGGCTTCATCCGCCTGCAGCCGCGCCGCGGCATCTTCGTGGTGCGCAAGACCAAGACCGAGATCATCGAGATGATCCAGGTCTGGGCGGCGCTGGAAAGCATGGCGGCCCGCATGGCCGCCGAACATGCCCCGGCGGCGGAGATCCACAAGCTGTGGGACCTGTTCGGCAGCTTCGAGCAGCGCAGCCCGAAGGACCATGTCAGCGAATATTCCGACGCCAACATCGCCTTCCACAAGAGCATCATCCAGTTGAGCGGGTCGAAGCTGATCCAGGACGTCACCGACAACCTGTTCATCCACATGCGGGCGATCCGCAAGCTGACCATCGGCCAGGAGGACCGGGCCGAACGCTCGATCCACGACCACCGCGCCATCATCAAGGCCCTGGAGGACCGCAACGCCGACCTCGCCGAACGGCTGGTGCGCGAGCACACCATCGGGCTGGCTGCGCATGTGCAGAAGCACTGCGATTTTCTGGAGTGAGCGCGTAAGTCCTTGCCGACTATCCCCACCCTGACCCTCCCCCGCTGGGCGGGGGAGGGGATCGGATAGGTGGCGGTCTGGCGCTCCCAAACCTTAAAGCGAATCTGCTTTCGCTTTGAGTTCACATGACCTCATTCGCCGGTCGGGCTTCGGCCGCATGAGCGGCCGGGACCGCCGTCGCGGTCCAAAGCGGATTGCAATCCGCTTCAAGCCCTCACCACCTCCCGCTGCGCCGCCTCCGCCTTGGGCGCGTCCTCCCCATCGATGGTCACCACGCGCAGGGAGTTGGTCTTGCCCGGCGTGCCGAACGGAACGCCCGCCGTCACCACCAGCGACTGGCCCGGCTTGCCGATGCCGGCATCCGCCGCGGCGGTCAGGGCGCGGCCGACCATCTCCGAGAAATTCGCCACGTCGTCGGTCAGCACCGCGTGGACGCCCCAGGCCAGCGACAGCCGCCGCGCGGTCTCGCGCTGGGCGCTGAGGCCGAGGATCGGCACGCTGGGACGTTCGCGCGAGGCGCGCAGCGTGGTCGAGCCGGTGGTGGTGTAGGTGACGATGGCGGCGGCGCTGATGGTCTCGGCCACCTGCCGGGCGGCGGCGGTCAGCGCGTCGGGGGCGGTCGCCTCCGGCGTCGGGTGGTCGGCGTCCATGATGCGGCGGTAGAGCGGGTCGCCCTCCACCCGGCGGACGATGCGCTCCATCATTGCAACCGCTTCAACCGGATAGCGGCCGGAGGCCGATTCGGCCGACAGCATCACCGCATCCGCCCCGTCATAGACGGCATTGGCGACATCCGACGCCTCGGCGCGGGTCGGGGTCGGTTCCGACACCATCGATTCCAGCATCTGGGTGGCGACGATCACCGGCTTGCCCATGGCGCGGCTGAGGCGGATCATCTTCTTCTGCAGGCCCGGCACGTCTTCGGGCGGCAACTCCACGCCCAAGTCGCCGCGCGCGACCATCACCGCATCGGACAGCTCGATGATGCGGTCCAAGGTGGGCAGCGCCGCCGGCTTCTCGATCTTGGTCATCACATGGGCCCGCCCGCCGATCAGCTCGCGCGCCTCCAGAATGTCCTCCGGGCGCTGGACGAAGCTGAGGCCGATCCAGTCCACCCCCAGTTCCAGCCCGAAGGCGAGGTCGCTGCGGTCCTTCTCCGACAGGGCGCTGAGCGCCAGCGCGGCGCCCGGCACATTGACGCCCTTGCGGTCGGACAGGGCGCCGCCGGCCACCACCTCCGTCTCCGCGAAGTCGGGTCCGCAGTCGAGAACGCGCAGCCGGATGCGCCCGTCGTTCAGCAGCAGGTCCAGCCCGGGCTCCAGGCTGGCGAACACCTCGGCATGGGGCAGGCAGACGCGGCGGCTGTCGCCCGGCCGACGGTCGAGGTCCAGGCGGAATCGGTCACCGATGGCGAGATCCACCGGCCCGAAGCCGAAGGTCCCGACCCGCAGCTTCGGCCCCTGGAGGTCGAGCAGCACGCCGATCGGCCGGCCCAGCCGCTCCTCGGTGGCCCGGATGCGGGCATAGCGCTCCGCATGTTCGGCCTGGGTGCCGTGGCTGGCGTTCAGGCGGAAGACATTCACGCCGGCCTGGGCCAGGGCGGTGATCTGGCTTTCCGACGAGCTGGCGGGTCCCAGCGTGGCGACGATCTTGGTGCTGCGGTGAAACGGCATGACGACAGCCTTCCTCCGCCCGGCCCTCGGCATGGAGGGGCGGGACTGGCGAATGATGGTGCGCTGAATGGCGGTGATGGGCGGATGCTGGAAGGGATAGGCCGGACGGTCAAACGCCGCCCGCCTTGTATTCCGCATCGTGAGAGTGGTTCTTTCCGCCGCGCATGGACAGGCGATGGGGCGGTCGGCGACACTGGGGCATGGTTGACACCGTCCCCGATACCCCCGTTCCTCCCCATCCCGCCGCCACCCTGATCCTGCTGCGTGACGGGCTGGACGGCCTGGAACTGCTGGCGATCGAGCGGCATGCCGGGCTGCGTTTCGCCCCCGGCGCCACCGTGTTTCCCGGCGGCCGGCTGGAGGCGGCGGACCATGATCCTCCCTGGCGCGACCATTGGCCGGGTGCCGGTACGCCCGCAGATTTGGCCCACCGCGTCGCCGCCGTCCGGGAATGCGTGGAAGAAAGTGGCGTTCTGCTGTCCCGTGACCCGGTGCAGGCCGCGACACTTGCAGGCTTGCGCAAGGCGATGGCGGCAGGGGAGGGGTTCGGGGCGGCGTTGGCACGGGCGGGGCTGGTCCCGGCGCTGGAGCGCATGGCACCGCTGGCGCGCTGGGTGACGCCCGAGAGTCTGCCGCGCCGTTTCGACACTCTGTTCTTCCTGGCTCCAGCGCCGTCGGGACAGGACCCGCTGTGCGATGGCGGCGAGGCGGTCGGCGCGCTGTGGGCCACCCCGCACCGTCTGCTGGAAGAGGAGAGGGCCGGGCGTCGGCGGCTGGTCTACGCGACACGGATGACCCTGCTGCGGCTGGCGGGCTGTGCCGACATGGCGGCAGCGATGGCCTGTGCGAAGGACGGCGCGATGGCTGCTGACGGGTTGCCGCCACCGATCCTGCCGCTTCTGGTTGAGACGGCGGCCGGACCGGTCTGGCGGATTCCGGCTGCATGCGGCTTTTTGCCACTGGAGACATTGGCCGAACATGTTAGGCTCGGGTAAGAATAGGTAAGCCCAGACGGGTTTCCGCGATGTGAAAATTGCGCGATGGTCCTGTTGTGCGATGCGATGCGCACAACGAAGCTCTCTTCCGACACCCTGCCTTCCGGCAGGACGTCCGGGTGGAAGCGGGAGCATCGCGGAATGGATATCGGGTTCATCGGAGGTGGGGATGTGGCCGACGCGATCATGGACAGGCTGCGGGAGGTGGGGCACCGGCTCCATCACTATCCCGACGTCCATCCCTATACCCATGCCCGCGGGTCGATCCGTGCCCTCGCAGAACGCTGCGACGTCGTCATGATGCTGCTGCCCGATGTCCGCGCCGTGGAAAGGGTGCTGTTCGCCGAAGACGGCCTTGCCGCAGATCTGTCCGGCGGCGAACTGCTGATCGACCTGTCCTGCCTGTCGCCGGAGTCGGCTGCGGCCAACGCCGCCCGCATCGCGGATTTGGGTGGGCAACTGGTCGATGCGCCGGTCAGCGGCGGCGCGAAAGGGTACCGGATCGACCTTGGCGGCAGCGATGCGGCCAGCGCGTGGGCGGAATCGCTGCTACGGGTGTTTACCTCCACAGTCGAGCGGGCCGGTGGTCCGGGGGCAGGGCAGCGGACCCGTCTGGCGCGGAGCGCAGGGCGGACCGCCGGCCATACCGGCGACGACCCGGATGGGCTGCACCGGCTGCTGCGCCTGATGGCCTTCGACGAGGCCGATTGTGCGTTGAGCGCAGGATGACCACAGCCATGATGTCCGACATCACCTCCACCCGTCTTCCCACCCCGGCCGTCGCCGTGCCGCTCTGCGCGACCCCGCCGGAGGTGATCGTGCCCTTCGGGCCCGGTCTCTCCCGGGTGGCCGACGTTGATCGCCTGGGCAACAAGGGCGCGCGGCTGGTGGAGATGGCCGGGCTCGGCATTCCGGTGCCGCCGGGCTTCGTCATTGCGGCGGAGGCTGGGCAGGGGCTGACCGCCGGGGAGCCGCTGCCGGCCACCCTGTGCGCGAGCATCGACGAGGCGATCGCGTCGCTGGAGGACCGGGCGGGCGGGCGTTTCGGCGATGCCGGCCGGCCGCTTCTGCTGTCGGTCCGCTCAGGCGCGGCGGTGTCGATGCCCGGCATGATGGACAGCATCCTGAATCTGGGGCTCAACGACCACACGGTGGCGGGGCTGACGGCGGCATCGGGGGATGCCCGCTTCGCCCATGACTGCTATCGGCGGCTGGTCCAGTCCTTCGGCTGCGTCGTCATGGGCGTGCCCGGCCATCGTTTCGAGGATCTGCTGGAGGAGCACAAGGAGGAGCGGGGGCTTCAGCGCGACGGCGACCTGACGGTGGAGGACTGGCAGAGCCTGCTGCCGCGCTTCCTGCACCTGGTGGAGACGCGCTGCGGCCGGCCTTTCCCGCAGGACCCGGCGGAACAGCTGCGCATGGCTGTGGCGGCGGTTTTCCGTTCCTGGATGAATCCGCGGGCGGTCGCCTTCCGCACCCTGCACGGCATCCCGGAGGATATGGGCACGGCGGTGACGGTGCAGGCGATGGTGTTCGGCAACCGCGGGCAGGACTCCGGCACCGGCGTGCTGTTCACCCGCGATCCCTCCACCGGCGCCCCCGGCCTGTGTGGCGAGTTCCTGGCCAATGCCCAGGGGGAGGACGTGGTGTCCGGAACCCGCGACCCAGACCCGCTCAGTGCGGCCCAGCCGCACCCGGACCGGTCGATGGAACGCCGGCAGCCCACGGTCTATGCCGAGCTGTGCGCGGTGGCGGAACGGCTGGAGCGCGCCTTCGGCGACATGCAGGACATCGAATTCACCGTCGAATCCGGGTGCCTGTTCATCCTGCAGTCCCGCAGCGGCAAGCGCTCGTCGGAAGCCGCGGTGCGCATCGCCGTCGATATGGCGGAGGAGGGGATCATCAGCCGGGACGAGGCGGTGCGCCGCGTCGATCCCCAGGCGCTGGACGAGTTGCTGCGTCCCACTCTGGCACCCGACGCCCTTGCCGGCGCCCTCGCCATGGGACTGCCGGCATCGCCCGGCGCGGTGACCGGCCGTGCCGCCTTCACGACCGAGGACGCCATTCGCCTGGCCCGCGGCGGTGCACCGGTGGTGCTGTGCCGGCCGGAGACCTCGCCGGAGGACATCCACGGCATGCAGGCTGCGGCCGGCATCGTCACCGCGCGCGGCGGCTTCACCAGCCACGCCGCCACCGTTGCCCGCGGCATGGGACGCCCTTGCGTCTGTGGAGCCCGCAGCTTGCGGATCGACGTCGAGGCGGGGGTGATGCAGGCGGGTGAGGTGACGGTCCGCACCGGCGATCTGCTGACCATAGACGGCAGCAACGGCGCCGTGGTGCTGGGAACGGCCCCGTTGCAGCGGCCGGAGCCGGATGGCGCCGT
>JAFAFA010000138.1 GCA_023423695.1 Pseudomonadota bacterium
CCCTCCCCCGCCCAGCGGGGGAGGGTTGGGGTGGGGGCATCCGAAGCCGACACCGCCCCACCCTCACCGCCCCACCACCCGCCGCAACGGACTGTCGCCGACCGACCAAACCCCGCGGTCGGTCGCCTTCGCTCCGTCGAACACCAACCAGCTCTGCCGCCCGTAATGCGGCAGCGGCCGGACCAGCGCCTGCAGCGCCGCGGCATCGGCACCCGACACCACCAGTGCCGTCCGCCCATCCGCCGCGCGCGACACCCACACCCGCGCGCTGCCCCGCCCGGCCAGATCAGCCGGCACCGGCGACAACCCGCGCCGCTCCAGCTCCCGCGCCACTGCCGCGTCGGTCCCGACCAGCAGCACCGGCGCACTCCCGCCGCCGCTCCCCCGACCCGCGCCGTCCATCAGCCGTCCCGCCAGCGCCCGCGCGGCCTCCGCCGCGTCTCCGTCGGCGGCGATCACCCGCTCGGCGCCGGGGCGCAGGGTGACGTCGCGCAGGATCGGCGGCGCCTCGCCCGGAGCCAGCCGGCGGAACAGATCGAAATCGGGATCGACCGCCACCGCCCGCACCGCCGCCCCGGCCGGCACGCGCAGCGTCGCCTCCTTCGCGTCGAAACGGACGCTGCGGTTCTCCACCCCCGCCTCCGTCTCCAGCCGCACCGGCACGGTCAGCGCATAGGGCTTGTCGGCCTCCTGCCGCAGCGTCAGCAGCACGCCGTCGCCATCGGCACGGGCCTCCGCCAGCGTCAGCAGCGGCGCGCCCCGCCGCTCCAGCCATTGGGCGAACAGCCCGCCGAGGTCGCGGCCGGAAGCCTTCTCGAAGGCGCGGCACAGGTCGGACCAGCCGGCATCGCGGAAGGCATGGTCGCTCCAGAACCGCCGGATGCCGGCATCGAAGGCGTCGCGGCCGATTTCCGCCTCCAGCATGTGGAAGAGCATCGCCGCCTTGCCGTAGCCGACGATCTGCGACGCATCGTGCGTCTTGGAGAGGAACTCCGTCAGTGGACGGTCGCGCTCGGCCGGCAGGGCGGCGTAGTCGCGCAGCCAGTCCAGCCGCATCGCCCGCGCCGCGTCGGCGCCGCGGTCGCGCGCGGCGGCATAATCGGCCATGTAGGTGGTCAGCCCCTCCGCCCAGTTGCCGCCGTTCCCGACGCGCACGCCATTGCCCCACCAGTTGTGCATGATCTCGTGGGTCAGCGACTGGCTGCGGATGAAGGGCAGCGGCAGGACGGACCGGCCGATGGCGGTCAGCCCCGGAAAGCCCAAGCCGACCGGCGGCGGAACCGACACGATGCTGAAGCCATCGAACGGATAGGTGCCGATGCGGGCGGCCCCGGCGGCGATCGCCTGCTCCGACAGGGCGAGATAGCCGTCGGCCAGCCCGGTCTGCTCCGAATGGCGGTAGAGCCGCAGGCGCAAAGCCCCGGCCATCCGCTCCTCCACCGTCCAGGGGCCGGCAAAGATGGACGGCTCCTCGACGCTGCGGGTTTCCTCGAACACGGCGCGGTAGCCGGCGGCATCGCGCCCCTCCTCCACCAGCCGTCCCGTGGCGACCGCGACATAGGGCGCCGGCACCCGCACCGACAACCGCCAGCTGGGCGGTTCGTCGCCATTGCCCGCCGGACCCGGCAACCAGCCGCCCTGCCCCGGCAGGAAAGCCCCCTCCCCATCCAAGGCCACCCCGGTCCCGGCGGTGAAGCCCGGCAGACGGCCGCCATAGCGGATGGTCACCGGTCCCTCGCCGTCCGGCACCACCAGCCTCAGCCGGTCGCCGCGCCGGTCGGCCGGAACCACGCGATCACCAACCCGCACCTCATGCAGGGTCAGGGCGGGGTCGAGTTGCAGCGACTGCGCCCCGGCCGGAAGGGTCAGCCGGTCCACCACCTCCAGCCGGCCGGCGGCGGGATCCAGTGTCAGGTCGATGTCGTGGTGAAGCGGTGCGGCGGCGGCCGGGGCGACCACGCCCAGGATCAGCGCCGCCCCCGCCAGGGCCTTGGCCCAGATGCGCAGGGTCGTCATGCCCCTCAAGATGGGTCACGGCCTACCGCTGCGCCAGCGCCGCCTTACGCGGCGCGGATGCTTGCCAGGAAGCCGTCGACCTCGCCGCGCAGCCGGTCGGCGACGCCGGTGAGGCGGCCGGATTCGCCCAGCATCTGGTCGGCCTTGGTGCCGGCATCGGTCGTCGCTTCGCTGGCCACGGCGACGTTGGCGGAGACCGCCTGTGCCCCCTGCGCCGCCTGATGGACGTTGGCGGAGATGTCGCGGGTCGCGGCGCCCTGCTGCTCCACCGCGGCGGCGATGGCGCTGGAGATGCTGGTCATCTCGCCGATGACATGGCCGATGTCGCGGATCGCCACCACCGCCACGTTGGTGGCCTGCTGGATTTCCGCGATCTTGCGCTGGATGTCCTCGGTGGCGCGGGCGGTCTGGTTGGCCAGCCCCTTCACCTCGCTCGCCACGACCGCGAAGCCCTTGCCATGCTCGCCGGCGCGCGCGGCCTCGATGGTGGCGTTCAGCGCCAGCAGGTTGGTCTGCCCGGCGATGGAGTTGATGAGGTTCACCACCTCGCCCACCTCGTTGGCGGCACGGACCAGCCCGTTCATCACCTCGTTGGTCTTGGTCGCCTCCGACACCGCCTGGTTGGCCACCTCGTTGGAGGCGCTGACCTGCCGCCCGATCTCGCCGATGGAACTGGACAGTTCCTCGGTCGCGCCGGCGACGGTGTTGACGCTGACCGCCGCCTCTTCCGCGGCCTGGGCGGCGGCGGTGCTGCGGGTCGCCGCGGTGGCGGCGCTGGCGGTCAGCGCCTGGGCGGTCTGCCGCATGGTCCCGGCCGACACCGTCACCTGCCGCACCACCTCGCCGATCGACCGCTCGAACCCGTCGGCCAGCTTCGACAGCAGGGCGACCCGCTCCGCCTCCGTCTTCACGCGCATCTCCTCCTGCTCGGCGCGCAGCCGGCGGTTTTCCAGGCCGCGCTCCTTGAAGACGCCGACCGTCACCGCGATCTGGCCGATCTCGTCGCGCCTGCCG
Source organism: Pseudomonadota bacterium (assembly GCA_023423695.1). Taxonomy (GTDB): domain Bacteria; phylum Pseudomonadota; class Alphaproteobacteria; order Azospirillales; family Azospirillaceae; genus Azospirillum. The sequence continues at coordinate 3,031 of JAFAFA010000138.1, forward strand.
GCATCGGTGACCTCCACATCCAGGTCGTCCTTGCTCAGCCGGCGCATCGCCGCGGTCAGCCGCGACAGCGGCTGCGTGATCGAGCGGGCGATCCACAGCGACAGCAGCAGCGCGCCGATGCCGAACCCGCCGCCGAACAGGATCGCCTCGATCGCATGGCGGCGGAAATCGGCCTCGATGTCGTCGACATAGACGCCGGTGCCGACCACCCACTTCCAGCCCGGCGTCATCTGCGCATAGGCGATCTTGGGACTGGGCACCGTCTGCCCGGCCTTGGGCCAGGAGTAGGAGACGTAACCGCCGCCCTTGCGCGCCGCCTCCACCAGAAGCTGTGCAAAGGGGATGCCGTTCGGGTCCTTGAATCCTCCGAGGTTCTGCCCTTCGATCTGCGGCTGCCCGCCGTGAACTTCGATCCGCGACTCCAAGTCTGTGACGAACAGATATTCATCTCCATCATACCGCATCGCACGCACCGCGTTCCGGGCCGCCTGACGGGCGGCGTCCAGCGTCATTTCCCCCTTGGCGGTGCGTGCTTCGAAATCCTTGATGGTTCCGATCGCCACTTCGACGATGGACTGAACGCGTTCCCGGCTGCTTTCCTCTTGGGTGCTGCGAAGAGATGACAAAAGGATCGTTACGACACCAATGATTGCGCAGAGCATGACTGCGGAAATAATGAGAAACTTTTTTCTTATGCTGATGTTTTGCATTCAAACGACCTCCCGGAAAGACAGTTCGAAGTCTATGGAACCGGTTGGTCAGTGTCAAAACCGTACAATTCGGACATAATTCGCGGACAAAGTTCGGCGCCGCGTTACAAGACGACATAAAGTTTGGAGCAAATGATCACATTTTCTGTAAAGACTCCGTTCACGCTTACTCAGGCATAGGTCAACCCGGATAATACCGCGCCAAATCATACAACTTTGACAACCTTTCGTCGCGAATCCCCAGCTCCTCCAGATGCCGGACTGTGTTAGCCAAGTAATCGATGTTGGGTCCGCGCTGGCCGTGACAGCCCGCGATGCGACAAACGACCGCAGCCTCGTCCAAATCCCGGCAATATTGCGGATGGTTGCGGTCGACGATGAAACAGCAGGCGCGCACCGTCTCCACCCCCTCGGCCGACCGGCCGCCGCGCAGCCGCACGTGCAGCATCTTCGGCAGATAGACGCGGTTGTCCATCTCCCGCTCCCACAGATAGTCGAGCGCCATGGGCACGTCCGGCGCCGCCACCCGGAAGACGATGCCGCGGCAGGATCCCCCACGGTCGAGCCCCAACACCAGCCCCGGCCGCTCCGGCGTGCCGCGGTAGCGGTGGGAGGCGACGCAGAAGCTGCGATGATAGCCAGGCAGCGTCGCCGAATGCCGCTCGGCAAAGGGAAAGCCGGGATTCCACATCAGGGAGCCATAACCGAACACCCAGAGGTCGCTGCCGGGTTCGACCGCGATGTCGGCGGACCAGGCGGGATGCGGAAGCTGCTGATCGGGAGCCATGGAGAATGAAGGGTGTCCGGGAGCGAATCGGCGATGCCCAAACCTAGCATGCGCCTTCCGGGGTCGCTATAAGGGTACAGAGATGGAACGGACATGCCACCGATGCGACCCACCCCCACCACTTCCGCGCCGCGCCGCCTGCTGACCGGGCGCAGGATCGCCATGATCCTCGTGCTGATGGTCCTGCTGCTGCCGACCGTCGTCTATACCCTGTGGTGGTGGCAGGCGGCCCGTGCCGTGCGTGGCGGTCTGGAGGACTGGGTCGCCGCACAGCGCGACAACGGGGCGGTGGTCGAGCATGGCGGCCTGACCGTCGGCGGCTTCCCCTTCGCCCTGCGGGCGGAACTGGACAGGCCGCATCTCGCCACCCGTGGCGCCGAATGGCAGGGCACGCGGCTGGTGGCGGAGGCGGCCCCCTGGACCCCCACCCGGATCGCCCTGACCTTTCCCGGCGAACAGCGGCTGTCCGTGGTGCAGCCCGGACAGCCGCCGATCGACATCCTGGCTCCGCAGGGCGGTGCCGGCGACCTGACCATGCGGATGTCGGGCACGCTGGAGCGGCTCGCCCTGCGCTTCACCGGCCTGACCGCACAGGTCGCCGGACAGGCGGTGCCGGTCGCGGCATTGGATGTCGCCGCCGCCCAGCCGGACCAGCCGCCGGCCGAACGAACCGTCGCCGGCCTGACCCTGACGCTCTCCGCCGATGGACTGACCCTGCCGGACGGCATGCTGCCGACGCTGGGCCGCGAGGTGAAGCGGACTGAGATGACCCTGCGCATCATGGGCACTCCGCCCCGTCCGGAGCCGGCTAGCCTGTCGGCCTGGAGCCGCGACGGCGGCACGGTCGAAGTGGACCGGCTGGCGCTGGACTGGGGACCGCTGGGGGCGGTGCTGTCGGGCACGCTGGCGCTGGACGCACAGCTTCAGCCGCAGGCGGCGCTGACCGCCGAGATCCGTGGCGCCCCCGCCATTCTCGACGCGGTGAAGCCGATGATGCGCCCGAACGAGGCCGCCGTCGCCCGCACCATCCTGACCATGCTGGCCCGCCCCACCGGCCCGAACGGCGAGCCGGTGGTCACCGCCCCCGTCACCGTGCAGGACCGTGCCCTGTTCGTCGGCCCCCTACGCGTCGCGGCCCTGCCCAGGGTCGTGTGGTGACGAAAGCGGGGCACGCCTGCGCCGAACCGGCGAAAATGCCACACCAGCCGGGCGGCGTGACGGAACCGTGACTCCGCCCCCTTGTTTCACACCCCGCATGGGGTCAAATTGACGCAGCTCCTGTCGCAGCTGCCATGGTGCGTCGGTCGATGTGTCGGTTTCTTGCCTATTGCGGCGAGCCCGTGTTCCTGGAAACGCTGGTCTGCACGCCCTGCCATTCCCTGATCGAACAGTCGATGCACGCCGCGGAGGCGAAGACCGAGACCAATGGCGACGGTTTCGGCGTCGGCTGGTACAGCGAGCGGACCGAGCCCGGCCGTTACTGCGAGATCCGCCCGGCCTGGTCGGACGAGAACCTGCAGTCGATTTGCAGCCATGTCCGCTCGCACCTGTTCTTCGCCCATGTGCGGGCGGCCACCGGCACCGCGGTCAGCCGCGCCAACTGCCATCCCTTCAAGGCCGGGCGTTTCCTGTTCATGCACAATGGGCAGGTCGGCGACTGGCCCCGCCTGCGCCGCAAGGTGGAGGCGATGATCCCGGACGAGCTGTACGGCGCCCGCACCGGCACCACCGACAGCGAGGCGATCTTCCTCGCCGCGCTTGGCCAGGGATTGGAGCGGGATTCGGTCGGCGCCTTCCAGCGCGTCCTGCATGCCATCCGCGACGAGATGCGGGCGCTGGGCATCACGTCCCCCCTGCGTTTCACCGCGACCTGGACCGACGGCGAGCGGGTGTGGGCCGTGCGCTGGGCATCGGACGACAAGCCGCCCAGCCTCTATTGGCGGCGCGGCGACAACGGCCTGATCGTGGTGTCGGAGCCGGTCGACGCCCAGCGCGACCAATGGCGCCCGGTCCCGCCCGGCGGCGGGCTGGTCGCGCGCATCGGGGCGGCGCCGGAAATGTTCACCTTTCATTGAGGGGGGTTAACTTCCCCCCAGCAACCGCCCCTTCGGCAGCAGGATCGTCACCGCCGTCCCACGGCCCGGCGCGCTGTCCACCTCCACCCCGCCGCCATGCAACTCGGCGAAACGCCGGACGATGGGCAGGCCCAGCCCGACGCCCTCGTGCTGGCGGACCAGCGAGCGTTCGGCCTGGGTGAAGGGGTTGAAGAGGCGGCCCATCAACTCGGCCGGGATGCCGGGGCCGTCGTCGCGCACGGTCACGCCGACGAAGCCGTCGCGGTCCTCCACCGCCACTCGGACATCGCCGTCGGGTTGGGTGAACTTCACCGCATTGTCCAGCAGGTTCAGCACCATCTCGCGCAGTCGGCGGCGGTCGATCCGCATGCGGAAGGCCGGACAGGGCTGCACCGTCACCGTCAGCCGCTTGGCCGACGCCTTCGACTCCAGCAGGTCGGCGCAGCCGGTCAGCAGTTGGGGGATATCGACGTCGCTCTCCTGGATCTCGATCGAGCCGGTCGAGCCGCGCGTGTAGTCCAGGATGTTGTTGACCATGGTCAGCAGCGAGCGGCCGCTGTCCTCGATCAGCTTCACGTATTCCAGATAGTCGGGGTGGCCCAGCTTGCCCATCCCCTCCCCCGCCAGCACGTCGGCGAAGCCGATGATGGAGTTCAGCGGCGTGCGCAGCTCGTGGCTCACCACCGCCAGGAAATCCAGCTTGGCGCGGTCCGCCTTGCGCGCCGCCTCCAGCGCGTCCGACAGTTCGGCCGTGCGCTCCGACACCCGGTGTTCGAGTTCGCGGTTCTGCTCCGCGGCGCGGCGGTAGAGCTTGCGGATCTCCACCATGTTCCGGACCCGGTGCAGCAGTTCCCAGGCGATGAAGGGCTTGGTCAGGAAGTCGTTGGCGCCCAGTTCCAGCGACTTGCGCCGGGTTTCCTGGTCGGTCTGCGCGGTCAGCACCAGCACCGGCACGTAATCGTCGCCGAAGACCGGCTTCAGCCGCTCCATCAGTTCGAAGCCGCTCATGTGCGGCATGCGGATGTCGATCAACAGCAGGTCGAACGCCTCGGCCGCGCAGAGGTCCGGCACCTTGCGCGGATCGGTCTCGCCAAGCACGCGGCTGTAGCCGTCATGGCTCAGGATCTCGCGCAGAAGGTCCACGTTGGACTGGTTGTCGTCCACGATGAGGATGCTGGCGTCCCTGACCTGCTGGGCGAGCGCCGGGTCGAACTGGCTCCTGTTCATTGGGGAGCTTGCACCTTTGACCATCCACACGGGCAATTAGATTTGCCTCTGAACGGATCAAATGCAATCGAAATGATCAGGAATGGCGGCCTGCGGCACTGCCGTGGTCAGGCGCGCTTTTCCCAGCCGCCGCGCTCGTTCTGCTGCCAATAGGTCAGGGCATGGCCGGCCGCCTTGCACGCCTTCCAGCGCTGGCGGGCGGCCAGCACCGCCTCGTCGTCGTTGCCGTCGAACAGGTCGCAGACAAGGTCGTAGCCGTCCATCCGGTCGCTGACGCAGCCGTCCACCGTGACCAGCACGGTGGCGCCGTTGGGGTTCTCGTCGGCATCGGTCAGCCACACCGGCTGCTTGTCGGCGAAGCCGTCGCGCGCCGCCCCGTGCGGCAGGAAGGAGCCGGGATCGTAGGTCCACAGATGCTGATTCAGCATGTCCACCCGCTCCGGCGAACCGGCGAGCACGACGGCGCGCCAGTTCCGCTCAAGAACCTTTTCCAGGATCTTGGGCAGCGCCTGCTCCATCGTGCGCCGTTGCAGGTGGTAGAAGCGGACTTCGGTCATGGCCCCTTCACGCACGCAAACATTACCTCCTGCGATCAACCCTCGTGGAAATCCGCCACGAAGCGGTCGAGCAGACGCACGCCGAAGGCGGTGGCGCCCTTCGGCACCGTGGCGCTGTCCTTCTTCGCCCAGGCCACGCCGGCGATGTCGATGTGAGCCCAGGGCAGGTCATTGACGAAGCGCTTCAGGAACTGCGCGCCGACGATGCTGCCGGCGCCGCCGCCCGACCCGGTGTTCTTCATGTCGGCGGCCGGCGAGTCGATCTCCTTATCGTAGCCGTCGCCCAGCGGCATGCGCCACACCGGCTGGCCCACCTTCAGGCCGGCGGCCGTCAGGTTCATGGCGAGATCGTCGTTGTTGGCGAACAGGCCGGCATGCTCGTGCCCCAGCGCGACGATGACGGCGCCGGTCAGGGTGGCGAGGTCGATCATCAGCTTGGGCTTGTAGACGTCCTGCGCGTACCACAGGCAGTCGGCCAGCACCAGACGGCCTTCGGCGTCGGTGTTGATGACCTCGATGGTCTGGCCCGACAGCGAGGTGACGATGTCGCCCGGACGCTGCGCCGTGCCGGACGGCATGTTCTCCACCAGTCCGACGATGCCGATGGCATTCACCTTCGCCTTGCGGGCGGCGAGCGCGTACATGGTGCCGATCACGGTGGCGGAGCCGCCCATGTCCCACTTCATGTCTTCCATGCCGGCCGCACCCTTGATCGAGATGCCGCCGCTGTCGAAGGTCACGCCCTTGCCGATGAAGGCGACCGGACGCTTGTCGTCGGCATCCGGGTTGCCGTTCCAGCGCATGACGACCACGCGCGGCTCACAGGCGCTGCCTTGCGCAACGCCCAGCAGCGCGCCCATGCCGATCTTGCGCAGCCGCTTCTGGTCGAGGATCTCGACCTCGACGCCGAACTGCTCCAGTTCCTTCGTCTTCTCGGCGAGGGATTCCGGATAGATGACGTTGGCCGGCTCCGACACCAGATCGCGGGTGAAGCGGATGGCGTCGGCCAGCGTGTCCAGCTTCTTGAAGGCGGCCTTGGCGGCGCCGTCGTCCTGGACCAGCAGCGTCAGCCTGCGCAGGCTGGGCTTCGGCTCCTTCTTATCGGACTTGCGATCGTTGGTGCGGTACTTGTCGAACTTGTAAGAGCGCAGCTGCGCTCCGAAGGCGATCTCGGCCGCGGCGGCGGCCGGCGACTGCGTGGCGCCTTCCGGCAGTTCGACCAGCAGCGCCGCCTCTTCGGTGGCCTTGTCCAGCGCCACCGCGATGGCGCCGCCGGCGGACTGCAGGATCAGGTCGGTCAGATCGGCCCCCTTGCCGAGGCCGACCAGCAGGATGCGGTCCAACTCGGTCCCGGCCGGGGCGAGGAGCGTCAGCGTCTCGTCCTTCTTGCCGTTGAAGCGGGCGGCGGCCATGGCGCGGGCCAGCGCCCCGCCGGTCTTCTGATCGAGCTCGCGCCCGAGGGGACCGAGGCCGCGGTCGGCGGCAACGGTCACGGCGAGCACGCCGGAGGCAGGCAGGGACGGCTTGGCGAAGGAGAACTTCATCTGGTCCTCTTGGGAGGTGGGGCGGACATGCCCGGACGAATTCGGCGGCGGAAAGCCTACCCCACCGATAAGGAGCGCGCCACCCCGGCTGTCAAGGTGGGGGATGTTGGCGCTTTGCGGAGCGAGACCCCCACCCTAACCCTCCCCCGCTGGGCGGGGGAGGTTAGGTGGGGGTCTAACTCCGCCCCCAATCACTCACGCATCGATCGCCTTGCCCAGCTCGACCGGATCGACCTCGCCCTGCTCCAACCCAACCTCGGACACGCTCTCTTCCGACACGCTCTCTTCCGCGCGGCGTTCCAGAACGGCGGCGAAGAAGCCGTCGGTGTCGTGCTTGGCCGGCGTCAGGCGCAGATACGGACCATCGACCGGCGGCGGGGCGCCGGCCTCCTCCTCCGCCCACACCTCGGCGACCGGCTTGACGATGAAGTCGTGGTGGGTCTGCAGGAAGGCTTCGACCTGCGCCTCGTTCTCGTCATGCAGCATGGAGCAGGTGGCGTAGATCAGCCGCCCGCCCGGCTTCACCAGACGCGCGGCGCTGTCCAGGATGTTGGCCTGCAAGGGCAGCAGCTGCTCCAGCCCCGGCCCCAGCTGGCGCCAGCGGGCATCCGGGTTGCGGCGCCAGGTGCCGGTGCCGGAGCAGGGGGCATCGACCAGCACGCGGTCGAACTTGCGCTTGTGGCGCTTCACCCAGGGGTCGCGCTCGCTGGTCAGCGGGTGCGCCTCGATGTTGTGCAGGCCGGCGCGGCGGAACCGCTCGGCGGCGCGCTTCAGGCGCTTGTCCAGCACGTCGCAGGCCACCACGCGGCCCTTGTTCTTCATCAGCGCGGCGACCGCCAGCGTCTTGCCGCCGGCGCCGGCGCAGAAATCGACCACCTGATGGCCGGGCTTCGGCGCGACGGCCAGAGCCACCAGCTGCGAGCCCTCGTCCTGGATCTCGACCAGACCGTCCTTGAAGGCATCGACGCTGCCCAGCGGCGGACGGCCCTTCACCCGCAGGCCCAGCGGCGACCAGCGCGTGGTCTCCGCCGTGATCTGCGCCTTGGCCAGCGCCTTGATGGCGCTCTGCTGGTTGGCCTTCAGCGGGTTGATGCGCAGGTCGAGCGGCGCCGCCTCCAGCAGCTTCTCCATCTCCACCCCGAACCGGTCGCCCAGCGAGGCGCGCATCGCCGCTTCCGCCCACTCCGGACACTCCACCCGCACCGTCTCCGGCATGTCGGGATGGTCCATCGTGTGGCTTTCCAGCTTGCCGACCATCGCCAGTTCATCGTCGGTCAGGCGGGCGGGGGCGAACTTGCCACCGCTGAACATCTCCAGCACCACGCCGGCGTTGCGGTTCTCTTCCAGCAGCAGATAGGCCAGCACGCGCGCGCGGGGGGTGGGACGCTCGTAACCGGCCCACTCGATCCACCAGCCGAGCCGCGCATGGCGACGCAGAATCGCGTAGGCCATCTGGGCGACGGCGGTGCGGTCCTTCGACCCGATGTAACGACGGTTGCGGAAATAGGCGCTCATCACCGCGTCGGCGGGGCGAGGGGTCTCGTCGATCTCGGTCAGCAGATCGATGACCGCCTGGAGGCGGGCGGCGGGTGTCATGGCGTCTGGTCCCTTGGGGTGTCTCATGGCGGCGAACAGGGCCGGGGCCGGCATGTTCCGGGTCGATGATCCGGAGTTCGGACGGTCCTTCGCGTATGGGCTGTCGATACCGCGTTTGGCCCGCGCTGTCACGCTTCGCCGCCGCGCGGCTGCCCAGACGGCGACTCGGGATGCCGCTCCGCTCTCGCTCCCCGTGACAACCGACCGCGACCTATCCGAAAGTGCAGGTTGGGGATTGACGACTCGAGGTAACCACCGGCACAAACGATGGGGTGATGTGACCTTGTCGTGACCGGACCGGCCCTGTGGCCGGCGGCCGGCCGGGTCTTCGACCGACATGACGGATTTTGCGGCGGAGTTGCGCGATGGCGGCTGCGGCTGGGGTGGCGTGTGCGCGTGTCTTGAAGCAAGCCGGAAGGCTGTCGCTGGTCGCCGGCCTGCTGGCGACGCTGGCGGCCTGCGCCGGCACCACCCCGACGGTCGAGGGCCAGCGCCGGACCTCGCAACGGCCGACATTGGAGCAGGTGGCGCCCGACTTCCGCCATCTTGCCGGCTGGATCGACGACGACCACGCCCTGGCGGTGCCCGCCGTGCAGCGAACCTGCGGCTGGGTGAAGAACCAGCCGCCCGGCAAGCCGCTGGGGCAGTTGCGCGCCGCCGGCACCACCGACGACTGGCGCGCCATCTGCGCCGCCGCCCGCGATCTGGCCCCCGGCGACAGCGAGGCGGCGCGCCGCTTCTTCGAGGCCTTCTTCGCCCCGCGCGATGTCGCCAACGGCGAGGACGGCCTGTTCACCGGCTATTACGAAATCGAACTGCGCGGCAGCTGGACGCGCACCGAGCGCTACAACGTCCCGCTCTACCGCATGCCGCCGCGCGGCAAGCACGGGCTGCCCAGCCGCGCCCGGATCGAAGCCGGCGCGCTGAAGGGCAAGGGGCTGGAGCTGATGTGGGTGGACGACCCGGTCGACGCCTTCTTCCTGGAAATCCAGGGCTCCGGCCGGGCGATCATGGCCGACGGGTCTGTGGTCGGCATCCATTACGGCGGGCAGAACGGCCATAGCTATTACCCCATCGGCCGCCATATCATCGACCGCGGCGACGCCACGCCGGAACAGATGTCCTTGCAGCTGATCCGCCGCTGGCTGAAGGACCATCCGGCCGAGGCCCAGCGGGTGATGAACCTTAATCCCTCCTACGTCTTCTTCAAGGTGAAGTCCGAAGTCGGCGCCCGCGGCGCCCGCAACATGGAGCTGACGCCCGGCCGCAGCCTTGCGGTGGATGCGGAGCATATCCCGCTGGGCGTGCCGCTGTGGCTTGAGGTGCGCGACGCTCCGGTGCCGGGCGGCGCCATTAACCGGCTGGTGGTGGCGCAGGACACCGGCGGCGCCATCAAGGGGCCGGTGCGCGGCGACCTGTTCTGGGGCCACGGCCGGCAGGCGGAGGAAGGGGCCGGCGTGATGAAGGCGCGCGGCCGCTACACCATGCTGGCTCCGCGCAACCTGTCGGTCGAAACCGCCCAGCGGCGATGACCGCGGATGCGATGACGGCTGGCGGCGACATCCGGCTGGAACGGCTGACCGCCCTACCCGACCGCGGGGCGGCGCTGGCCGCGCTGGAGGAGATCTTCTTCGCCTCCACCGCCCGGACGGAGTTCGCGTCGGATGCCGACCGCACCGCCTTCCTCGCCACTTGGACCGGCTGGTATGTGGCGGAGGCACAGCGGGACATCTGGATGGCGGTGACGGCGGACGGGTTGGTGGTGGGCTACCTCACCGGCTGCAAGGACAGCGCAGGCACGCCGGAGCTTGCCCGCCGCATCCCGAAATACGAGGTCTTCGCCGACCATTTCGCCGCCTACCCCGCCCACTTCCATGTGAATGTCCGGCCGGGCTGGCGGGAGCACGGGCTGGGCCGCCGGCTGATCGACCGCTTCGCCGAGGACTGCCGGGCCGACGGCTTGCCCGGCGTGCATCTGGTCACCGCCGTCTTCGCCCGCAATGTCGAGTTCTACCAGCGCGCCGGCTTCACCGACGCCTGCCAGCGCGGACCGCTGCTGTTCCTCGGCCGGCCCCTGAAGACCTGACTTCCGCAGCATGGCTGTGCTAGGCAGGGGCATCCCCTTCCCGGAAAGCCCGTTGCCATGACCCGCCCGCCCCTGCTGATCGAAAGCCCGCAGAACCCGCAGTTCAAGCTGTGGGAATCGGCGCTGGAAAGCCGCGGGCTGAAGAAGAACGGCAAGTTCCTGCTGGCCGGCCTGAAGACGGTGCCTGAGGCGCTGCGCCATCATCCCGACCGCTTCGAGCGCATCCTGTTCACCGACCCCGCCCAGATCGCGGGCTGGCGCCTGCCGCCCGGGGTGGAGCCGGTACAGCTCGCGCCGGCCCTGTTCCGGACGCTGGACGTGTCGGGCACCGGCTTCCCGCTGCTGGTCGGCGCGGTGCCGAAGATGCCGACCATCGACCTGTCGCAGCCGCCGCAGGGCTTGGAGCTGCTGTGCGCCCTGGGCGATCCCAGCAACCTGGGCGCCCTGCTGCGCAGTGCGGCATCCTTCGGCGTGTCGCGGATCGTGCTGCTGGAGGGTGCGGCGCATCCCTTCCACCCCAAATGCCTGCGCGCGGCGTCGAACGCGCAGTTCGCGCTGACCCTGCTCCGCGGCCCGCGCTGGAGCGCGGTGAACGAAGCGGCGGGGCCGCTCTATGCGCTGGACGGCGGTGGCGAGGATCTGACCCGCTTCGACTGGCCGGCGGACATGCGGCTGATCCTGGGCGAGGAAGGCCAGGGCGTTCCGGCGGACTGTCCGGCGACGCGGCTGTCGGTGCCGACGACGGGCGCGGTGGAGTCGCTGAACGCCACCGTGGCGGTCAGCGTGGCGCTGTTCGCGCGGTATGGGGTGATTAAGGGGTAGGCTTCGGATGCCCCCTCCCTAACCCTCCCCCGCCCTCGGCTGGCCGAAGGCCGGTCCGATCGTGGGAGAGGGAACTCCGCCGCCCTTGCGCTCAACTCCCTCTCCCGCAAAGCGGGGGAGGGTTGGGGAGGGGGCAATCGTCAGCCGACGCCTCTCTACCCCATCACCGACGCCAGCACCTGCACCACCTGATCCGACCCATAGGGCTTCTTCAGCACCGGTACATCGGCAAACCGTTCCGGCACCGCGGCGGACTCGCCGTAGCCGGTCGCAAAGACGAAGGGGATGCCCAGCTCCCGCAGCCGGTCGGCGACAGCGACCGAGGTCTCGTTGCCGAGGTTGATGTCCAGAACGCCGACCACCGGCGGATCGTCGGCCAGCAGGCGCAGGGCGTGGCGGACGCCGGCGGCGGTGTTGACGCGGCTGGCGCCGAAGCTCAGCAGCACGTCCTCCGTCGCCATGGCGATGATCATGTTGTCTTCCAGCAGCAGCACCGGACCGTCGATGGAGAAGTCGGCGGCCGGCACCGGCAGGCTGTTCCGCCCACCCTCGGGCAGGCTGTCGGCGACGGTCACATACTGGGCCGGGATCATGAAGCGCGCCCGCAGGCCGGACAGCGCATAGGTCACCTCGGCCTCGCCCCGCAGGTCGTGCGGAACGGAGCGCTCGATCACCGTGGTGCCGAAACCGGTGCGGGAGGGCGCGCGCACCGGCGGCCCGCCATTCTCCTGCCAGTCGATCAGCAGCCGCCCGCCCTCGTCGACCGACCAGTCGGCCTCGACCCAGCCGCCGCTGTCGCTGAGCGCGCCATACTTCGCCGAATTGGTCGTCAGTTCATGCACCACCAGCGCAAAGACGGAAAATGCCTGCGGCGCCAGCAGAACGTCGGGGCCGGTCAGCCGCACCCGTTCGCTCTTGGCCGACAGATAGGCGCCGATCTCCGCTGCGATCAGGGCGCGCAGCGCAGCCGGCCCCCAATTGTCGGCGGTGATCTGGTCATGGGCGCGGGCCAGCGCCTCGATGCGGCCGGCGACGATGGCGGCGAACTGCTGCACCGTCTCCGCCCCGCTCTCGCTCTGGCGCACCAGCGCGCGGACAAGGCTGAGGATGTTGCGGACGCGGTGGTTCAGTTCGGCGATCAGCAGCTCCTGCCGCTCGGTCGCCTCCTTACGGGTGCGGCCGGCAACGTCGGCCAGCCGCAGAACCACCTCCAGCAGCGTCACCCGCAAGGATTCGGCACTGCGTTGGTCCAGATCGCTCCAGGGCTGCGACCGGCCGCGCACGGTCTCCTTCCAGGCCTCGAAGCTCTTGCGCGGGGTCAGACGCGGACCGTTGGGGCCATACTGCGCCGGCTTGGACGGGTCGCCGCCCCAGGTGACGGTGCGGACCAGCTCCTTGCGGAAGAAAACCAGATAGTCGCGCGGCGTGCGCGACACCGGGATGGCGAGCAGGCCGCTTGCGCGTTCGGTGAAGTCGCGGGCCGGCGGATGGACGGTTCCCAACTGGTCGGTGAGATAGACCTTGCTGGGCGGCGTCCGGTGCAGGAAGCGCATGACGCCCAGCGTCTCCTCCCGCGTCGGCGTCTCGCCCTCCATCTGCAGCTGGCCGTCGATGCAGCAGGCGAAGCCGTCGCACTGGATCAGCGTGCGCAGTTCGGTGGCGAAGGTGACCAGACTGTCCAGCGGCGATTCGCTATCGGCCAGCATCGACATGATGCGGACATGGGCACGGCGCACCTGCGCCTCGCGCTGGTCCTCCTGCTCGCGCTCCCGTCCTTCAAGCAGGAGCGAGACCATCTGTCCGAACAGTTCGGCGGTGGTGCGCCGTTCGAAGGACAGCGAGCGGGCCTGCCGGTGGTGGCAGGCGAACAGGCCCCACAGCTTGCCATGCCGCAGGATCGACACCGACAGCGAAGCGCCGACGCCCATGTTGCGCAGATACTCGACATGGATCAGCGAGACGCTGCGCAGCAGGCTGAGCGACAGGTCCAGCGGCTGGCCGGTGGGGTCGAGCGCCGGGACCACCGGCACCGGCGGCGCGTTCACGTCGGCGATGCAGCGCAGCCAGCTGCGCTCGTACAGCCGCCGGGCCTGCTGCGGGATGTCTGAGGCCGGATAGCGCTGGCCGACGAAGCTGCCGATGCCGTGCACCGCCGATTCCGCGATCACCTCCCCCGCCCCGTCGGCGTCGAAGCGGTAGACCATCACCCGGTCGAAGCCGGTCAGCGCCCGCATCTGGCGCGCCGCCTCACGGCAGAAGGCGTCGAAGCCGCGGGTGTTCTGGACCCGGCCGATCATGGAGCGCAGCAGCGACCCGGAATCCTGCGGCCCCTCGCCCTCGCTGGGCTCGGCCTCGATCACGATGGTCGAGCCGGAGAGATGGACGGCGACGTCGCAGACCGGGGCGGTTTCCGACAGCTGGACACCGAAGGCGCGTTCGACGCTGCCGTTGATGTGGGAGACCTGCAGCCTGCCGCGGATGGTGTGCAGCGCCTCCGCGTTGATCACGCGCGACAGCGGCGTGCCGAGCAAATCCTCGGGCTCCACCCCAAGCCAGCGGCCGGTGTTGGCGGAGGCGTGCAGGACGATCCAATCGGCCGTGACGGCGATCAGGAAACCAGTGGGCTGGATGAGACCCAACTGGTGGATGGGCTCCCGGTCACAATCGGTGAGGTCGACAGACCCCGAAGGAACCGGGCCGCTCATCGAGCATAGACTTCGGACAAACGCGACCTCGAGCGGAAGCTGGAGCAGAGGCGCTTGTCACGCCCTGACAAGGGATATGGATAACAATTTAGGCAGGACTATGGAGCGCCGCAACGCTCCAAAATGGCTATACCTATTCTCTTATTAAGTCGCTTTAACTTAACATAGGATAATCTAAGCAGCGGCCTGCGCATGATTTTGCTCAGCAAATAGTCATTTTGTAGAATGTGTTTCAGATTTCTTACCACGCTGCCGCAACCCCGGATCGTGAATCGCGCAGCGGTTCGACGAGATGACGGCGAGAAGGCGCAAGCGAGCAAGCCGGGAGCCCGGACCTGACGGCGGACTCCCGGCTTGCAGATGATCGGACTGGAAAAAGAGGATCAGCCGCGGCCGGCGATCAGGCTGTCGGCCGCGGCGCGGGCTTCGGCGGTGACCGTGGCGCCGGACAGCATGCGGGCGATCTCCTCGCGCCGCTCGTCGCCGTCCAGTTCGGCGACGCCGGTGGTGACCTGCTCGTCCTTCTGCGACTTCTGGACCTTCAGGTGGACGGCACCACGCGCCGCGACCTGCGGGCTGTGTGTGACGACCAGGACCTGCAAGCCATGGCCCAGCGTTTCCAGCCGCTCGCCCACCGCGGCGGCGACGGCGCCGCCGATACCGGTGTCCACCTCGTCGAACACCAGCGTGCCGACGGTGGAGGTCTGGGCCAGCACCACCTTCAGCGCCAGCATGAAGCGCGCCAGTTCGCCGCCCGACGCGATCTTGTTCAGGGCGCCCGGCGGGGAGCCGGGGTTGGTCGCGACCTGGAAGGCGACGCGGTCGATGCCGGACGCGTTCCATTCCGCCTCGTCGAGCGGCTCGACCAGCGTGCGGAACTTGGCCTTTTCCATCTTCAGCGGCGCCAGTTCGCCTGCGACCGCGACGTCGAGCCGGCCGGCGGCCTCACGGCGGGCGGCGCTCAGCGTCTCGGCGGCCTTGTGGAAGGTGGTGCGGGCCTGTTCGGCCTCCTTCGCCAGCTTGGCCAGCAGGTCGCCCTGATCCTCGATCAGCAGCAGGCGGCCGGCCATCTCCTCGCGCAGAGCGGCTAGGGCGTCTACATCCACGCCATGCTTGCGGGCGGCGGCGCGGAGCGCGAACAGCCGCTCCTCCAGCTTTTCCAGCGCGCGGGGATCCATATCGACGCTGCTGGAGGCGGTCTGCAGGGCGGCGATGGCCTCCCCCGCCTCGGTCGCGGCACGGTCGAGCGCGGCGATCACCGGGTCCAGCGTGCCGCCGGCTCGGTCGGCGATGCGGCTCAGCGTGCGGATGGCGGAGGCAAGCGCCCGCTCCACGCCACGGTCGCCGGACAGCTCCGCATAGGCGGCGTTCATGCCGTCGACCAGCTTTTCCCGATGCATCAGCACCGCGCGGGTCTCCGACAGCTCCTCCTCCTCGCCGGGCTTGGGGGCGAGCGCGTCCAGCTCGGCCACGGCGTGGCGGAGATATTCCTCCTCCGACCGGGCGCGGGCGATGTCGGCGGCGGCGGAATGGCGCGCGTCCTCGACCTGTCTCCAGGCGCGATGCGCCGCTGCGACCTGCGCCGCCTGGGCCGACAGACCGGCATAGGCGTCCAGCACGCCACGATGGGTCTGCGGGTTCAGCAGGCCATGGGTGTCGAACTGGCCATGAACCTCGACCAGCTCGGCGCCCAGCATCTTCAGCAGGCCGACGCCGACCGGCTGGTCGTTGACCCAGGCGCGGCTGCGGCCGTCGGTGTTGACGGTGCGGCGGATCACCAGCGTGCCATCGCCGGAATCGCCGTCGAGACCCTGTTCCTTGAGGATGGCGAAAGCCGGATGGTCGCCCGACAGCTCGAATTCCGCGGTGACGGCGGCCTGATCGGCGCCATGGCGGACCAGACCGGAATCGGCACGCGCGCCAAGGGCCAGCCCCAGCGCGTCGAGCAGGATCGACTTGCCGGCGCCGGTCTCGCCGGTCAGGGCGCACAGGCCCTTGCGGAAGGACAGGCTCAGCCGCTCGATCAGGACAACGTCCCGGATCGTCAGCGACACGAGCATGGAGCGTCCTAGAACAGGGAGCTCCAGGCTTTGCTGATCCACGACTTCTCGTTTCGCTCGGGACGCAGATTGGCGTCCACCAGCAGTGCGTAGCTGTCCGTGTACCATTCGCTGCCGGGGAAGTTGTGGCCGAGCACGGCCGCGGCGGCCTTCGCCTCGTCGGTCACGCCCAGCGCCAGATAGCACTCCACCAGCCGGTGCAGCGCCTCCGCCACATGGGACGTGGTCTGGTAGTTTTCAACGACGACGCGGAAGCGGTTGATCGCGGCGGTGTACTGATGCTGACGCAGGTAGAAGCGACCGACCTCCATTTCCTTGCCGGCAAGGTGGTCGTTGGTCAGGTCGATCTTCAGCTTCGCGTCGCGGGCGTATTTGCTGTCCGGGAAACGGCGCACCACCTCCGACAGGGCGTCGAGCGCCTGCCGGGTCATCCGCTGGTCGCGGCGCACGTCGGTGATCTGCTCGTAATAGCACAGCGCCCGCATGTAATAGGCGTAGTCGACATCCGGGCTGCCCGGATGAAGCTGGATGAAGCGGTCGAGCGCCAGGATGGCGTCGTCGTACTTAAGATCCTGATAATGGGCGTAGGCGGCGAGAAGCTGCGCCTTGCTGGCCGAATCCGAATAGGGATGCTGCCGCTCCACCTCGTCGTAGAGCTTCGCGGCCTTCTTGAAGGACTCCTCGCGCATTGCCGCGTCGGCTTCCGACAGAAGCTGGTCGGCCGGACGTTCGACATACGCGTCCTCCTTGGTGGAGGAGCAGGCGGTCAGGGCGGCCGACAGGAGGATGGCCGTCAGCGGCAGGCGGTACGGGCGAGGAAGCATCGTCGTCTTGGGCGCTTTCGAAGTTGCCCCTGTATAGCACGCCAGGGTGAGGGCGCCGCAAGCGGTAACGCGGGGGTGGGCGATATGCCCCTCCCCGCCCCTCGCGGAAAATGCACGGAAAGCGCCTTACCCGAACAAGGCGTCGATGTCGGCCTGGCTGATGTTGCCGCTGTCGGGGGTGGCTTCTGCCGGGCCGTGCAGATCCAGATCCTCGTCCTTCTTGGTGACGGACGGCGGCAGCGGCATCGCCTCGAACTCCCGCTTGTTCCACAGGCCCATCATGGCGTCGACGCGCTCCTCGATGAAGGACATGGCGCGGACGACCTTGGTGATGCGCTGGCCGGTCAGATCCTGGAAGTTGCAGGCCTCGTAGATGCGGACGATGACGTCGACCATGTCGTTGACGCGGTCGTTGTGATAGCCCTCCGGCAGGGACGACTTCAGCTCCGACACCACCTCTTCAAGCTCTTCGGCGCAGGCCATGATGGTGTTGGTCGCGGCCTCCGTCGCGGCGACGACGGCGCTCAGCTCCTGGCTGGCCTGCTGGAACTTGTCGTCGCCGGCAAGCGGGTGGCGGATGGCGGCCATTTCCACCTTGGTCGCCTTGATGCGGCCGGAGATGTCGGCGATCTCCACCTGGATCTGGTCGATCTGCGCCGCGTCCATGGTCAGGAAACGGTCCAGCTTGGCGCCAAGATCGCCGATGGCGCGCAGCACCTCGGTGTTGTCGGCCTGGACCACCTGGGCCGGCACCGGAAGCGCCGCTGCGGCGGCACCGTCTTCGATCAGCGCCTGGAACGGGTGCCCGGATTTGCGGGCTTTCTGAAGCTCGGCCATGAAGGGCTTGGTCATCTGCTTCATCCTCGGTCCCGCCTCTCGGAAACGGCCGCCTGTGGCCTGGGTGGTGAATATGTGGGGTGGTGGAATGTTTGGTTGTATGCGAAATCTGCGTTCTGGAGCGGTCGACCGCGCCGCATGGGGCCATCGGCCGGCCGGACGGGTCAATCAGGGAAAACCTAGGGGGGAGAGGTCGGCCGGACGAGCCGGCGCGGTTTCCCCGCCTTATCCGAAGAGAGCGTCGATGGCCGCCTGATCGAGCGGCGCCGGGGGCTCCGCCGCCGCGGGCGGCGGGGGCGGTGTTGCGGGTTTGGGAGCGGCCTTGGCCTTCGGCGTCGCGCCGGGCGGCTTCGGCACCGGCTTCTTCGCCGGAGCGGGGGCCGGAGCCGGGGTGTCGAACATGCTGTCGATGTCGGCCTGACTCGCCTGCACCGGCGCGGCGGCAGGTGCCGGGGCGTCGAACATGCTGTCGATGTCGGCTTGGCTCGCCTTTACCGGCGCAGCGGCAGGCGCCGCCGGGGTGTCGAACATGCTGTCGATGTCGGCTTGGCTCGACTGAACCGGTGCGGCGGCAGGCGCCGGGGCGCCGAACATGCTGTCGATGTCGGCTTGGCTGGCCTTCGCCGGGGCGGGCGGCGGAGGCGGCGGAGCCGCGGGAGCGGGCGCCGGAGCGGCGGCCGGGCTGTCGAACATGCTGTCGACATCGGCCTGGCTGACGCCGTGGCCGTCCAGCTGCGGACCGTTCAGCAAATGCGCGTCGGGCCGGCTGTCGGTCTGCTCTTCCTTGACGACGATGCCGGCCAGCCCATCCTCGCCCCAGATGCTGATCATCGCCATGACGCGCTGCTCGATGTAGCGGAGCGCGTTGACCACCTTGCTGGTGCGCTGGCCGGTCAGATCCTGGAAGGAACAGGCGGTGAAGATGTCGTTCACCTGCGTGTCGATCTCGCCGCACATCGCCGGATCGGCACCGCTCGAGCGCAGCTTTCCCGCCAAATCCATCAGCCGTTCGGCCGCATTCAAAATTTCGAAGGACGCGCGTTCGGTCGAGATGACGATGGCATCGAGTTCGTTGGTGGCGGAGAGAATCTTATCGCCGGAGCCGTCGGGAGGGCGCAAAGCCGCAACCTCCCGCCGCGCCTGTTCGATCGACGCCGCCATTTCCATCAGCTCGCGGCGCAGGACCCCGACATGCTTGCCGGCCTCCACCGCATCGTTCTGCCGGTTCCAGGAGTCGCGGAACTCCTGGAGCATAGCGCGAACTTCCTCCGTCGCAGCCCCGAGGGACCGCCGGTGGAGCCGCCGCAGGAACGCCCGTCCCTTCGCCGATCGGGCGATGGCGTCCTCGATCTGCTCGAATTCCTCATCGGACAGCTGCGGAAGCTGCTCCAAACCGGTCCACTCCCCAAACTGGATTCGCCAGCCGCCCCAAGGACCGGGCGCCGGGCGGCATGTGCCGCCGCCCACCCGGACCGGTCACGATAAGCTCCGATCGTCCCTTGCGGGTTCTGCCCTTGCGGGATCAGCCGCCGATGACGGCCTGGATCTTCTGCTTCAGCGTGTCGGCGTTGAAAGGCTTGACGATGTAGTTGTTCACGCCGGCCTGCTTGGCGGCGATCACGTTCTCGGTCTTGCTTTCGGCGGTGACCATGATGAAGGGCGTCGGCGCCAGCTTCGCGTCGGCGCGGATTTCCTTCAGCAGCTGGAGGCCGGTCATCGGCTCCATGTTCCAGTCGGAAATGATGAGGCCGAACTTGCTCTCACGCAGCTTCGCCAGCGCCGACACACCGTCGCCGGCCTCGTCGATGTCGGTGTAGCCGATCTGGGTCAACAGGTTCCGCACGATGCGCCGCATGGTGGCGTAATCATCGACGACGAGGATCTTCATCTAGACGTCTCCGCAATAATCCGTTGCCGGTGTCTGTCCGGCCGTTACGCCCACCCGGCGCGGGGGCTGCGCCGTAATCCGGGAAATGATGCCGACTGTAGTGCCCTAACTGCCGCCAAAAGTCATCCCCTTGGGACACACTGCATCAGCCTGGTAAAGAACGTGTTACCACGCAGGACATCATCTTGCCGAATCAGGGTCGTCCCCAGCATTTCGCCATGGTTTTGATGCAGCCGCCGGCTTCCGTCACAGCGGCGCCGTTGCTCCGGCGAGCCAGCGGCGGGCCGCCTCGTCCAGCAGGGAGGACAGCGACTCGCGCACCCGCGCATGGTAGGCATCGACCCAGGCCGCCTCGGCATCCGACAGCAGCGCGCGATCGATCAGCGAGCGGTCGATCGGCACCAGGGTCAGCGGCTCGAACTCCATCATCGGGCGCTCCGCGCCGGGCGGCATCTGGCGCTCCGCACCGGCCAGCGCGCCCTGCGGCTCCACCGGCTGGACGACGATCAGGTTCTCGATGCGGATGCCGTAGGCGCCGGTCTTGTAATAGCCGGGCTCGTTGGACAGGATCATGCCCGGCTGGAGCGCCACGGTATTGCCGACCTTGGAGATGCGCTGCGGCCCCTCATGCACCGACAGGAAGCTGCCGACGCCGTGGCCGGTGCCATGGTCGTAGTCCAGCCCCGCCTGCCATAGCGGCAGCCGCGCCAGCGCGTCCAGCTGCGAACCGGTGGTGCCGCGCGGAAAGCGCGCGGTGGACAGCGCGATGTGGCCCTTCAGCACGCGGGTGAAGCGGTCGCGCATCTCCGCGGCCATTGCCGGATCGAGCTCGCCGACCGCCAGCGTGCGGGTGACGTCGGTGGTGCCGTCCAGATACTGCGCGCCGCTGTCCAGCAGGAACAGGCTGCCCGGCTCCAGCCGGCGGTCCGTCTCCGGCGTCACACGGTAATGGACGATGGCGCCGTTCGGCCCGGCCCCGGCGATGGTGTCGAAGCTGACGCCGCGGAACCGCTCGTTCTCCCGCCGGAAGGCCAGCAGCCGCTCCACCACCACCAGCTCGGTCAGTCCGCCCTTCGGCGCCTCCTCCGAGAACCAGTGCAGGAAACGGACGATGGCGGCGCCGTCGCGGGTGTGGGCGGCCCGGGTGCCGGCCAGCTCCGCCGCATTCTTGCAGGCTTTCGGCAGCGCGCAGGGGTCGCCGTCGCGCTCCACCTTCGCACCGGCCAGATGCAACCGGTCGACGATCCAGGCCGAGGTGCAGGACGGGTCGGCCAGCACGCGGGCGGAGCCGCGGGCGACGGCGTCCAGCGCCGGTCCGAACTCCTCCACAGGCCGCACCCGCACCCGGTTGCCCAGATGGGCGCGGGTCTGCGGCGCCAGCTTGCGCGGGTCGAGGAACAGGTCCACCGACGCGTCGGCGGACAGAATAGCGAAGGACAGCGGCAGCGGCGTGCAGGGCACGTCGGCGCCGCGGATGTTCAGCAGCCAGGCGATGCTGTCCGGCTGGGTCAGCACCGCGGCGGCGATGCCCGATTGCCCCAGCTCGTCGGCCAGCCGGGCGCGCTTGTCGGCGGAGCTTTCGCCGGCGAAGGCATCGTCCTGCGGCACCACAGGGGTGAGAGGGGCCGGCGGCTGGCCCTGCCAAACCGAATCGAGCGGATTGTCCTCGCAGGCGATCAGCAGGACTCCGGCGCGTTCCAGGGCGGCGCGGGTCTTCTCCACCCAGCCGATGGTGTGCAGCCAGGGATCGAAGCCGAAACGCCCGCCGTCCGGCAATGCCGCGACGATCCAGTCGGTCAGCGGATCCTCGACCAGATGCTTGTACTCGTACAGGTCGGACGGCACCTCGCCGCGGACCTGCAGGGTGTAGCGGCCGTCGACGAAGATCGCGGCGCGGTCGGATGTCACCACCGCGTTGCCGGCGGACCCGGTGAAGCCGGTCAGCCAGCCCAGCCGCTGAGCGCGCGACGGCACATATTCGCCCTGATGCTCGTCGCCGCGCGGAATGATGAAGCCGTCCAGTTCCCGGCGCTTCAGCACGGCGCGCAGGTCGGCCAGCCGCTGGGCGGGAGCGGGCCGGGCCGCCGGTGCCTCCGCCGCGAGGACGGCCTTCAGCGCCTGGAGCTGTTCGGCCAAGGCCGGCGGCAGGGTCTCGCCCACCAGCACCAGCCATGCCGCCGGGTCCTCCCCCTCCGGCGCCGCCAGCACGCCGGCCAGCAGCGCGCGGACATCCGCGGGGGAGCGGCCGGTCCCGGCCTCGGTCAACAGGGTCGCAAGGGCGTCGTCGCCACGGTAAGCGCCGGAGGGGATCGCGCTGGACACGGAACGTGTTCCTCGGAAGGGTGAAGCCTGTGGCCCCAGGCTAGGCACCCGACCGGCCCGGCGCAAGCGGCGGGGTGGCGGCTATGCCGGTTGGGGTGGGGGTCCAGCCTCACAGGAACCCGTCCCTAAACCGGCAACCCCGCGTCGTCCGGCAGCCCCAGCCGCTCCAGCACGCGCTTGCGCGCCTCGCCGCGCTCGATGTCGGACACGTGCAGCAGGCCGCCGATGCGGCGCAGCAGGCTGGCCTCCAGGTCGTTCAGCACGCCGTCGGCGTAGGCGACCTCCCACAGCATCTCGATGATCCAGACACGGCGGCCGGGCGGGCAGCGGTTCATGATGATGCTGACATAGTGGTGGTAGGGCGACACGTCCTCGGTGTCGAAGACGGCGGCGGACAGCAGGTCCTGCGCCTCTTCCTCGTTCAGGTGGAAGTGGCGTTGCGCGACGGCGATGATGCGGTCGCGCTCCGCCTGGGTGATGGTGTCGTCGGTGCGCGCGGCCTCGACCATCAGGGCGGCGGCGGCGGCCTGCAGGGCGTCCTCGCCCGGCTCGGCGCCGTCGTCATCGCCTGCGAACAAGGACCGGATGCGGTTCAGCATGGTGGCTCCCCAGGTGAATGTCGGGACATCGTCCCTAGGGAAGTCGCAACCCGGCCCTAAGGTTTCAACGCTTCACCACAAGAGTGGTCCATTCCCCGACCGGGATGCGCGCGACAAGCCGAAGGCCCTGGTTGCGGTGGGCCTGGATGACGTGGCGCTCCTGCCGGTTCAGCAGGCCGGCCAGCACGGCATAGCCGCCCTTCTTCAGGTGGCGGCGCAACTGCGGCGCCATGCGCGACAGCGGGCGGGCCAGGATGTTCGCGGTGATCAGGGTGTAGGGCTTGTGCCGGCCGACGATGCGGGTGTGATAGCCGTCGCCGCCCTGGGCGCGGATCATGCCCTTCTGCCCGTTCAGCGCCGCATTGATGCGGGTGACGCGCACGGCCTCCGGGTCGATGTCGACGGCGGTCACCGGCACGCGCCAGCGCTTGGCCACCGCCAGCGCCAGGATGCCGGAGCCGCAGCCCATGTCGAGCGCGCCGCGCCGGCCGCCGCGCGGCAGCTTCAGATGGCGCGACAGTCGGTCGAGCGCCTGCAGGCAGCCGTTGGTCGAGCCATGCTCGCCCGTGCCGAAGGCGGTGGCGGCGTCCACCAGCAGCGGGATGCTGCCGGCCGGCACGATGCCCTCATGGTGGGAGCCGTGGACGAAGAAACGGCCGGCGCGAATCGGCGGAAAGCCCTGGTAGCTGTGCGACACCCAGTCGATGGGCGGCAGGTTCTCGACCGCCAGCCGCGGCTCCTCGATCCCCAGCGCCTTGGCCAGCACGGCGACGCGCGACTGCAGCCGCGCCTCGTCCGGGGCGCCGTACAGCGTCGCCTCGACCAGCCAGTTGCCGCCCTCCTCCAGTTCGAAGGTCGATACCGCATCGGCATGGTCCCCCACCGCCTCGGCGAAGGCGGGCGCATGGGCTTCGGGGACGACCAGCGCGATGCGCCAGAGCGGGGTTTGCGACATGACAGGGGCTTTCCGACGACGACGCGAGAAGAAGCGGCGTTTTTAGCATCAAGCCGGAAAGACACCAAGGATATCGGATGCCCTCTCGCGTCGATGAAAGCCCCTACCGTCCCGACAGCCGGTCGGCGATGTCGTGCATACCCTGGGCGCGGAGGACCGACTGGCGGTGGCGCAGCAGACGCCGCTCCAGCGCCTTTTCCATCGCCGCCCCGCCCAGCAGCGCGCCGTCCGCCCCCGTCAGCCGGTCGGCAAGGTCGCGGGTCAGCACCCCTTCGGCCTTCGCATCGCGGCGGTCGAGCGGCTGGTCGCCGACGATGCTCTGGCGCAGCCGTTCCAGCAGGACGGCCCGGCTCTGCGGCGCGCGCCCCTGCAGGGCGAGACGGCAGACCCGGCGCAGCGACGCTGCCATCGGCGCCAGTGCCGGGTCGGGGTCGCGGTCGAACAGAGCGTCGGCCAGCGCGCAAAGCCCGGCATGCAGGCTGGGCTGTGCGCCCAGCAGCTCCTTCATCGTGTCGGCGGAGCCTATGACGTCGGCGATCACCCCGTCCAGCAGGGCCAGATGCCGCGGCCAGACATCGTCGTCGATCATCGCCAGCAGCAGGTCCAGCTTGCCGGCCAACGGCCAGCCGCCTTCCAGATGCTGGCACAGCAGGATCAGGAACAGCGTGTCGTGGCCCGCCTCCCCTACCGACTCCTCGATCCTGTTGCTGGTGCCGGGGAGGTCGGCGGCATCGAAGCGCGGCAGCCGGCGCCGTTCGGCCAATGCGTCCCGCGCGGTCCCGGCGACCGCCTCCACCATCTGGCGCAGTTCGCGGGCGCGGGCGGCATGCGGCACGCCGTGGAGGTCGGCATGGTGGCGGGCCACGGCATGGATGGCGGCTCCCAGCAGCCCGCCCTGTTCCTCCAAACGGCGGAACAACGGCCAGGAATGCAGCAGTTCGGTCGGGGTGATGCGCTGGGCATCAAGATAGGGTCGCAGCAGCCGGCCGATGACCACCCGGCTGTCGAAACCGCGCAGGTCGTCCGGCTTGCGGCAGAACGGCGCCCCGTCCGCCGTGCCGCCCAGGGTCAGGCTCTTGCGCGCGACCTGAGGAACGGTCTTGTGCAGGATCACCGTTTCCAGCGACAGGCCGGCGATGGTGCGGAACTTCACCACCTTCGCCTCCTCCACCCCGGACGCGGCCAGTTGGGAACGGGCGGCCGACAGGGCCGCCTCCTGGTCGGTGTAGGCGCCCTCGATGAGCCAGCGTCCCTCGCGGCGGCTCTGCACCTCGTAACTGACGCTGCCCGTTCCGAACACGGCGGAAGACCTCCGGCTCCGTTGCAATGCTGCAATACTGGCCGGCGGCGGGAGACGCGGCTGTGACGGCCGTCACAGTGCGGCAAACCGTCAGCCGCCTCGCTCAGCCGGCCTTGTCTGCGGGCACGACGAAGCTGTCCATCACTTTCTTGCTGCCGGAATGGTCGAAATCGATCTCCAGCTTGTCCTCCGCCACCGCGGTGACCGTGCCGTAACCGAATTTCTGGTGGAACACGCGCGCGCCCTTGGCGAAGGGTGCATCGGGCCGCGGCCGCGGCGCCACGGCATAGGCGCCCTGGTCCAGGGTGATCGTCTTGGGCGCTGGCGCCTGCCGGTTGGAGCCGCGGAACTGGAAGCCGCCCGAACCGCCGCCGAAGCCGCCGGACCCGTAGGCCCCTGCCCCGCCGCCGAAACCGCCGCGCCCGCCGCTGCCGGCGAACAGGCCGTTGGCGGCCTCGGCCTCGATGTTGTCCTGCGGGATTTCCTCGACAAAGCGGGACGGCACGGCGCTGACCCAGTTGCCGTAGAGCCGGCGGTTGGCGGCATGGCTGACATAGGCGCGGCGGCGCGCGCGGGTCAGGCCGACATAGGCCAGCCGCCGCTCCTCCTCCAGCCCGGCGATGCCGGTCTCGTCCAGCGCGCGCTGGTTGGGGAACACGCCCTCCTCCCAACCCGGCAGGAAGACATGGTCGAACTCCAGCCCCTTGGCGCCGTGCAGCGTCATCACCGTGACCTGCTCGATCCCCGCAGCCTCGGCATTCTCCATCACCAGCGCCACATGCTCCAGGAAGCCCGGCAGGTTCTCGAACTCCGCCATGGCGGTGATCAGTTCCTTCAGGTTCTCCAGCCGGCCGGGGGCCTCGGGCGTCTTGTCCTCCTGCCACATGCGGGTGTAGCCGGATTCGTCGAGGATGGTGCGGGCAAGCTCGGTGTGCGGCACCGTCGCCATCAGAGTCCGCCAGCGGAAGAAGTCCTGCAGCAGCCCGCGCAGGGTGGCGCGCAGCTTCGGCTTCAACTCGTCCGTCTCGGTCAGCGCCCAGCCGGCCTCGGTCAGCGACAGCCCTTGCGCGCGGGCCGCGGTATAGAGGCACTGCATCGCCGCCGGACCGACGCCACGCTTGGGCAGGTTGATGATGCGTTCGAAGGCAAGATCGTCGTCGCCGGAATTGACGACGCGGAAATAGGCCATCGCGTCGCGGATTTCCTGCCGCTCGTAGAAGCGCGGACCGCCCAGCACCTTGTAGGGCAGGCCGAGCGTGATGAAGCGCTCTTCGAACTCGCGGGTCTGGAAGCCGGCGCGGACCAGCACCGCGATCTGCGCCAGGGACGTGCCCTTGCGCTGCAACGCCTCGATCTCCTCGCCGACCCAGCGCGCCTCCTCCTCGCCGTCCCACACCGCCTTGACCTTGACCGGCTCGCCACCGTCGGCCTCGGTCCACAAGGTCTTGCCGAGGCGGCCCTGGTTGTTGGCGATCAGTCCCGATGCCGCCGCCAGGATATGGCCGGTGGAGCGGTAGTTTTGCTCAAGTTTAATTATAGTAGCGCCAGGAAAATCGGTTTCAAATCTGAGGATATTCCCGATTTCTGCTCCTCTCCAGGCATAAATCGATTGATCCTCGTCACCGACGCAGCAGATATTCTTGTGCGCCTGCGACAGGATGCGCAGCCACAGATACTGCGCGACGTTGGTGTCCTGATACTCGTCCACCAGCAGATACTTGAACTTGCGGTGATACTCCGCCAGCACATCCGGATGGTTCTGGAAGATGGCGAGGTTGTGCAGCAGCAGGTCGCCGAAGTCGCAGGCGTTCAGGGTGCGCAGCCGCTCCTGATAGGCACGGTAGATCGCCACCACGCGGCCGCCGGCCACATCGCCGCCGTCGGCATCGCCGAGACGGTCGGGGGTCAGGCCGCGGTCCTTCCAGCGTTCGATGGCGCCCAGGACCTGCCGGGGCGGCCATTTCTTGGAATCGATGTTCTCCGCTGCCAGAAGCTGCTTGATCAGGCGCACCTGATCGTCGGTGTCGAGGATGGTGAAGTTCGACTTCAGCCCGACCAACTCGGCATGGCGGCGCAGGATGCGCGCGGCCAGCGCGTGGAAGGTGCCGAGCCACCAGCCCTCGGGCTCGATCCCCACCAGATGGGCGACACGCTCACGCATCTCGCGCGCGGCCTTGTTGGTGAAGGTCACCGCCAGGATCTGGAAGGCGGCGGCGCGGCGCGTCATCAGCAGATGGGCCAGCCGGGTGGTCAGCACCCGCGTCTTGCCGGTGCCGGCGCCTGCCAGAACCAGCACCGGCCCGTCCAGCGCCTCCACCGCCGCCCGCTGGGTCGGGTTCAGCCCGTCCAGATAGGCGAAGCGCTGCGCCGCGCTTGGAAATCCCGTGGCCGAAGCGGCTGCGGGGGGAGCGGCATGGCTCAACGGATCGTCGTCGTACGCGTCTGACATGGGCGGCCCGGCTTGGGGAAAAGAAGAAAAATCGGCTCAAGCATGGGAATGCTGTCTTGCGGTTGGAACGTATATAGCACAGAGCGTCCCGGCACGAACCCCGCGACAGGCACCGTCCCCCCATTCGGGATTGCGCGGTTGCGCGGCCGAACCTAGGCCGAAGGGCGGGCGTTCAGGACATAGGACTCCGACTATCGGGTGGGTAAGCAATCTTCGCGGGGCCTATGCCGACCAGTATTGAAGTCACCCCCTATTGCAACCGAGAAAGCCGCCCAAGTCAGAGACCGGTGGTTAACGATTTCCCCTTTTCTGTCACAGGCCGTTATTCGACCACACCATCAAAGTTCGAATTATGTCCGCATCTTGTCTTATGCGGTCTTACGGCATATGCCCATTGCTCGACGCGAAATTTACCTAAGCGAAATTTTGCGACGCGCAAATCGGGGGTATCTATGGATCACAACGAGGCACCCCACACCCTGAGGGGGGAGCGGGCCGGACGCGGGAGCGGGCGGTCGGGGATGCCCCGGAAGCGCCATTCGGCGCAACTTTGATCGGAACGGAACAAAAGGCGGGCTGAGACCATGGATGCCATCAACGTTTTCCTCATCGATGCCAACAAGCTTTTCCGTGAAGGCATGAAGCGCCTATTCGAGGGCACGTCCTTCAACGTCGTCGGCGAGGCCGGCAGCCTGCGCGAGGGCCTGACGGCGCTCGGCACCGGCACCACCCCCGACCTGATCCTGATCGATCTGCCGAGCGGTGCCGACGAGGAAGTCGAGGCGATGCGCACGCTGCGCGAAGGCCACCCGTCGATCCGGATCGTCATTCTGACCAACGACCTGGAAACCCGCCGCCTGTCGGCCGCGCTGGGCGCCGGCGCCGGTGGCTACCTGCTGAAGGACATCGCCTGCGAGGCGCTGATGCAGTCGCTGAAGCTGGTGATGATGGGCGAGAAGGTGTTCCCGACCCATCTGGCCGAGTTGCTGGTCAACGGCCGCACCGAGGACATGGGCGCCGAGCTGCCGACCCGCCGCAAGGGCCTGTCGCAGCGCGAGGTGCAGATCCTGCGCTGCCTGCTGAACGGCAACAGCAACAAGATGATCGCCAACCACCTGAACATCACCGAAGCCACCGTGAAGGTTCACCTGAAGAGCCTGCTGCGCAAGATCAACGCGTCCAACCGCACCCAGGCCGCCATCTGGGCGCTGAACAACGGCATCGGCGACCAGGCTGCCGAGACCGGCGTCGCCGCCACCGTCTGACCGCCGCCATCCGATCTCCTCACAGTCCAGCGTTTCGCAAGGTTTCGCCCGCTATCCGCTCCGGCTGCCCGCCCCTTCCATCCGGGGCCGGCGGTCGGCGGAGCGGCGCGGTGCCGTTTTCCGATTCCATGCCGCATCGGACGCCTCGGGGTCGGACGCGAAAGGCACGGGCATAGAGGAAGCGGTCTAAGACCAAAAGCGAACTACAGCGTCATAATGACCGTGCTTATGTGAACGTCCGGGCCGATGACGCCATTCCGGTGTTCCATCGCCGCAACCTTCCTGGAAATGCCCGCGATGAACGTGCTGATCGCCGACGATCACCTGTTGTTCCGAGACGGTCTGCGCCGCCTGCTGGCGCAATTCGATGCCGACATGACGTTTTTCGAGGCCAGCACCTATGACGAGGTGCGGGCGCTCTGCGATGGGACGAGACCCTTCGACCTGATCCTGCTCGATCTCGGAATGCCGGGCTGGACCGGCTTCTCTGCACTGGGCGACATCCATGTCAACCTGCCCAAGGCCCTGCTGGTGGTGGTGTCGGGATCGGAGAAGCGTTCCGACCTCCTGGCCGCGCTGGAGAACGGTGCGGCCGGCTACATCCCGAAATCCTCCAGCGCCAAGGTGCTGCTCGGTGCGCTGCAGCTGGTGCTTGCCGGCGGCATCTATCTTCCCGAACAGGCGATCCGCGGCGGCGACCGCGTCGATCAGATGCAGGGCGGCTATGGCGGCGGCGCTGCGGGCGACCAGATGGACGACTCCGCGGCACTGGGCAACGGCAACGGCGACCAGCTGACGCCGCGCCAGCGTGATGTTCTGGCCCGTCTGCGCGACGGCAAGTCCAACAAGCAGATCGCCCACGAGTTGGGGCTGACGGAGGGCACGGTGAAGGTCCATGTCACCGCCATCCTGCGGCATCTGGGCGTGCGCAACCGAACCCAGGCCGCGCTGACGGCGCAGAGCCTGTGAGCCGTCAGGCGACACTCTCCCCACGATAAATCTCTCGAATCGAAAGAACTCTATGTCATTCCCGCCTTCGCGGGAATGACGGCCGAGAGGCGTGCATCACGCAGGTCGTGGCGCAAGCGGCCTCTACCGCTGCGCCCGCTCCACCGCGGAGACCAGGGCCAGCAAAGCGCCGCGCAGTTCGGCGGCATGGGTGCGCGGGCGGATGGCGGCGGCATCGGGCACCGCGACGACGGTCAGCGTCCGGCAGCCGGTCAGCCGGCATTCCAGCCGGGCGAACAACTCCGCCGGTTCGCTTCCCTGCATCAGGGTCACCGGCACCCGAACCGCCGGCAATTCCGCCTCCAATTCGCCGAGGCGGTCGGACAGGTCCAGGGGCCGCGGCCGGCCGAAACAGGCGGACAGGGCGTTCCAGCGCCGCCGCAGCGGCGAATCGGCCCCGACATCGTCGACGATCATCACGCCGCCGACCTGATCCGGATAATCCAGCGCCGCCACGATGGCGAGCGGCGCGGTCACCGCGCTCGCCACCAGCACCGGCCGCCGCCCGCCCCGCTCGACCAGCATCGACGATAGCCGCGCCGCGGCGGAGGCGGGCAAGGTCAGCCATTCCTGGCCCGACGGGACATGGTCGAGCAGGCGCCACCAGGCACCCTTGCCGGGATGGAGAAAGATCACCCGCCTGCCCAACGGATCGCCCGCCCGGTCTGCCGTGCGGTCGCCGGCCGTGCCAACACCGATGCCGGCATCCATCCGGTCCGACGCCGTGCCGTTCACCGCGAAGCGGACGGACTCTGCCCGTCCGGTGCGGACGGTGGAGGGCTGGGTGTGAAAGAACACGTTCGGGTTCCCCGGTGCTGGCATTCCGCGATGGGACGTTCCCACCGCCGAAGCCAACCCTAACGAAGCCGAACGCAAGTCGTCCCGTACGATAAATCGGGCAAAACCCTTAATGCGGCCCGGAAAGCCGCCTTGCCCGCAAAAGGTTTCAGCCGCCGCCGAAACGGCTTAAAAGCAAACCAAATTCCATTACTTGCCGGTGCTGTTCTCGGCCGGTGCAGTCGACGGCTGCTCAATGCAGCGTCACCTCGATCTCCTCGCCATCCGGCGCCACCGCCATCGGGCGGCGCAGCTCGCCCGCCAGGCTCCGCCATTCCGGCGCCCCACCCAGCTGTTGCAGCAACTGCGCGGTGAAGGCGAAGACGGCATGCTCCAGCGGCCCGTTGTCCTCGGCGTGGGCGTTGACGGTCAGGCAGGACTCGGCCGCGCTCTCGAAGATGGCGGCGGCGGCGCTGGTGCCGGGCCCGGGATCGGGCAGCGGGATGGCCTTCGGCTTTTCCCCGCTGACGCGCAGGCGCGACAGGTTGTCGGCCAGCAGGCGGGTGCGGATGGCGTTGTCGACCGCAGCGGCCATGGTGTACCCGGCCTCTTCCTCGACGGTGGCGCGCAGGACGCGCAGGCCGGCGATCAGCCCGCGGACGACGTCGCCGCCGCTGCCGCGCTTGGTTGCCGCCGCGACGGCGGTGCCGAGGATGGCGGCGACCACCGGCGACAGCGATTCGCCCTCGCGCGGCACGTTCGGCGCATCGGCGCCGGCGTCGGTGTTCAAAGCCTCGTTCATGCGGCCTCCGATCCGTATGGTCCGGAAACGGGCGGCCCGCCGGCGGTGCTGTCGGCGGTGGACCCGTCCGGACGCGTCGTCATGATGCCTCTACCGGATCTGTGGACCCTGCGGATCCGGTTCAAGGCATGGATTGCGTGAACCTCCCCCTCTTTCGCGCCGCCGGACGGGGTGCCCCATCGTTGCGGCTGGTCCTGCAATCGAAAGCCGCCCCTCTGGTCCACGGCCGGGACCGTCCCCACATCTGCGGCGAAAGGGAGGGTTCTTGTCATGCCTCTGCTCAGTCTTCTCCTCAATGCGCTGTGGTTGATCACGGGCGGCATCTGGATGGCGCTCGGCTGGGTTCTGGCCGCGGTCCTGATGGCCCTGTCCATCATCGGCCTGCCCTGGGCCCGGTCCGCCCTGACCATCGCCCATTACACCTTGCTTCCCTTTGGACAAACCGCCGTACGCCGGGATGAGTTCCGCGGACGCGAAGACATGGGCACCGGCGCGCTGGGCTTCATCGGCAACGTGGTGTGGTTCGTGCTGGCCGGCTGGTGGCTGGCTGCCGGCCATCTGATTGCCGCGGTGGGGCTCGCCATCACCATCATCGGCCTGCCCTTCGCCTGGGCGCATCTGAAGCTGGCCCTGCTGGCGCTCTGGCCGGTCGGGACCGAGATCGTGCCGGCCGACAACGCCGACCGCCGCATGCCGGGCCGGATCTGACGCTTCGCCGGTTGATTGGGGGCGGCCGTCCTGGCGGCGGCAAAGTTACGCCCCCGTAACCGATGCTTAGGCCATTAACCGTTGCTAAAGGATATGCCCCCGAAACTGTCGGAATATGTCGGGGTGGTTTCAGGCTTCCGGAACGAGGGGACATCGCTCTTCATGTCTTGGCTGTCGATCTTTTCCGGGGGCAACAAGGCGTCCGGCGACGCGAAACCCAGCGCCGGGCCGCAGAAGGAGCGTCCGTCCGCCCCGCCGACGATCGTCATCGACCACCACGAGTATGTGCCGGAGGAATTCGTCCTCGGCTCCTTCCGCATCCGACCTTATGACGGCGACCTGATCGCCAAGCAGAAGTTCGATTTCCGCCTGCAGTTCGACCTTGGCGGCGATCCGGTGGACGTCTCCTGCATCGGCATGGTGGTGAAGCTGACGGAGGAGGCCGGTCTCGTTGCCCGCTTCCAGTCGCCCCAGCCCTTCTACGAACGGAAGCTGATCGAGTACATGAAGGCCCTGAAGGGCCTGTAAGCGCGCGAATATGCCCGAAGATGGTGGTGCCGCGCGCCGGCTGCCACTATATCTATGGGCATGCCGATCCGTCTGCTTCCCGAAACACTGGTCAACCGCATCGCCGCCGGCGAGGTGGTCGAACGTCCCGCCGCCGCCGTCAAGGAGCTGGTGGAGAACGCCATCGATGCCGGCGCCACCCGCATCGACGTGGTCGCGCGCGACGGCGGCAAGTCGCTGATCGCCGTCACCGACGACGGCTGCGGCATGACCGCGGACGAACTGGCGCTGGCGGTCGAACGCCATGCCACCTCCAAGCTGCCGGGCGACGACCTGCTCGACATCCGCTCCCTCGGTTTCCGGGGGGAGGCGCTGCCGTCCATCGGCGCCGTCAGCTGCCTGACCATCACCAGCCGCGCCCGCGGCGCCGACAGCGCCTGGAGCCTGACCGTCGATGCCGGCGCCAAGGGGACGCCGCAGCCGGCGGCGCTGGCCCAGGGCACGCGGATCGAGGTGCGCGACCTGTTCGCCGCCGTCCCCGCCCGGCTGAAGTTCCTCAAGGCATCGCGCACCGAATACGACCACATCGCCGATTGCCTGGAACGGCTGGCGATGGCCCATCCCGGCGTCGCCTTCACGCTCAGCGACGGCGGGCGCGGCGGCCTGCGGCTGAGCGCGGCGCAGGGCGAGTTGCTGGACGCCCGGCTGATCCGGCTGGGCGCGCTGATGGGTCGCGATTTCCAGGAGAACGCCGTGCCGGTGACGGCGGCGCGCGAGGGCGTGACTCTGGCCGGCTGGATCGGCCTGCCGACCCTGCACCGCCCGACCGCCAAGCACCAGCACCTGTTCGTCAACGGCCGCCCGGTGCGCGACAAGCTGATGGTCGGCGCCGTGCGTGCCGCCTACGCCGATTTCCTGCCGCGTGACCGCCATCCGATGCTGGCGCTGTTCCTGGAGATCGACCCGCAGGAGGTCGACGTGAACGTCCACCCGGCCAAGGCCGAGGTGCGCTTCCGCGACCAGGGTCTGGTGCGCGGCCTGATCGTCGGATCGCTGAAGCACGCGCTGGCCGAGGCCGGCCACCGCGCCTCCACCACCGTCGGCCTCGCCACGCTGGGCGCCCTGCGGCCGGAGCCCTCTGCCGACGGACCTGCCGACAGCGGTTTCACCCCATCTCCCCTCCCCTACGGCCGCTCCGGCGGCGGGTCGGGCGCGGGTTGGGGAGGTTCCTACACGCCGGCCGCGGTGCCGCGCGGTCTGGCGGAGCGCTCCGCCGCCTTCCAGGCGCCGACCCAGACCGGCCTGCCGCCGCTGCAGGGCCGTCTCAGCGGCTTCGGCAACGGCTTCGCCCCCTCGGCCCGCCCGCCGGAATACCGCGCGCCCGACCCTGCCGCCCACAAGCCGGAGCCGCCACTCGACAGCCACCCGCTGGGCGCGGCGCGGGCGCAGGTCCACACCACCTACATCGTGGCCCAGACCCGCGAGGGCATCGTCATCGTCGACCAGCACGCCGCACATGAACGGCTGGTTTACGAGCGGATGAAGTCCGCGCTGTTGGAGGGTGGCGTGAAGCGCCAGGCCCTGCTGATCCCCGAACTGATCGAGCTGGACGAGCCCTCCGCCAACCGCCTGCTGGCCCGCAGCGCCGAATTGGCTGAGCTTGGCTTGGTGATCGAGGGTTTCGGTCACGGCTGCGTCATGGTGCGCGAGGTCCCGGCCCTGCTCGGCCAGTCCGACGTGAAGAACCTGATCCGCGACCTCGCCGAGGAACTGTCCGAACTGGGCGACGCCCTGTCGCTGAAGGAGCGGCTGGAGGAGGTCTGCGCGACGATGGCCTGCCACGGCAGCGTCCGCGCCGGCCGCACCCTGAGCGTCGACGAGATGAACGCTCTGCTGCGCCAGATGGAGGCGACGCCGCATAGCGGGCAGTGCAACCACGGCCGGCCGACCTATGTGGAACTGAAGCTGGCGGATATCGAGAGGCTGTTCGGGCGGAGGTAGACCGGCAGTTCCGCTGCCGGTCCTGGCTGCCGGGACTAGCCCTTCAGGATCACCGCGATCATGATGGCGGCAAAGCTGATGATAGCGACCGAGCCGACGATGATGCTAGCCAGCATCTGCGCCGAGATGTAGGAACCGGCGACAGTCCCGGCGACCCGCGCCATCCCCTCGCGGCCACCCCGCGGCATGTTCGCCCCAGGGTGACCGCAGGATGGGCAGGACAGAGCTTCGATGGAGATCTTGTGGCCGCAAGCGGCGCAGGGAATCAGAGCCATTCCGTTCCTTCCAATATCTTGAAGGCCAATATCTTGCAGGCCAATGTCTTGCCGGGCTGTATTTGCCCTTGCCGATGACATGGGAGAGGGAACAGATGATTGCAGCCCCCTGCTTGGAACAACCTACCGGAGAGATACCCCGGTCGGCCCTCAGTACCCCACCGTGAACCGCATACGCTCGTGCTTCGGCGTCTCGATCTCGTCGGCCAGCGCCACGGCAAAATCCTCGTAGGAAATCCAGCTGCGGCCGGTCGCATCGGACAGCAGCGCGTCGTCGCCCAACCGGAACCTGCCCGTCCGCTCGCCAAGAACGAAGTCGGCCGACGGCGACAGGAAGGTCCAGTTCAGGTCGGGCTCAGCCTTCAGGCGGTCGAGGAACTCGGCGCCCTTGGTGGCCTCGGCGCGGTAGGCCTCGGGGAATTCCGGCAGGTCGAGAACGCGCACGCCCGGCGCGACCTCCAGGCTGCCGGCGCCGCCGACCACCAGATAGCGCGGCACGCCCGACCGCTTCACCGCACCGATCAGGCTGTCGGCATCCCCCATCAGGAACATCACGGCGCTGACCACCGCGTCATGGCCGGCCAGCAGCGGGGCCAGGGACTCGGCGTCGTTGGCGTCGCCGGCCTTCACGGTCAGGCCGGGGGCGGCGGCGACCTTGGCGGGATCGCGGACAATGGCAGTGACACTGTGGCCGCGGCGGAGCAGTTCGGCCTGGATGCGGCTACCGGCGCGGCCGGCGGCACCGATGATGGCGACGTTCATGGCGGGTGTCCTCTCACTAGGTTTCCAATGGTGACTTGATGCCTCTTTGGAAATCTGGTGTAAAGAAGGCACCTTTTCGTTACATGGTCACTTGCGCGTAACCGCGGGCGGCCTTCTGTCGGGGGATGTCACATGCATCACTGCGCAACCGATCAGGATGGCAACGCCTATGCCTCCGGTTGTCCGACGCGGCAGGCGCTCGACCGCATCGCCGACAAATGGACGGTGCTGATCCTGGGATTGCTGGAAGGCAGGCCGATGCGCTTCAACCAGTTGCGGCGGGAGATCGAGGGCATCTCGCAGAAGATGCTGTCGCAGACGCTGAAAAGCCTGGAGCGCGACGGGCTGGTCAGCCGCAAGGCGTTCGCCACCGTGCCGGTCACCGTCGAATACGCCATCACCCCGCTGGGCGCCACGCTGGCCGAAACGCTGGTGCCGCTGCGGGTGTGGGCCGAGACCCACATCGCCCAGGTGTTGGAGTCGCGCGCCGCCTACGACCGGGACGAGGGCGACGCCCCGGCCCGGCTCGACGTCGCCTGAATTTCTGTCACCTGACTCCGGCGCCCGTCACTTCCGGGGCTTCTCCTCCGCCTCCGTCCGGCGCAGCAGGTAATCCAGCCCGCCGACGCGGAACCAGCGATAGCCGTAGGCCTCCAGCACCAGATGGTGGCGGCCCTCGCCGTCGGGCTCGCTGTGCTCCTCCGACAGCAGGTTGACCAGCCGGCAGGTCTCGCCGTGGCCCTCCACGTCCAGCACGATCTCGCAGGGCTTGTCCGACAGGTTGTGCAGGACGACCAAGCCGTTGTTGCGCCAGTCATAGCGCAGCGCCAGCACCTCCGGCCGGCCGGTCTTCAGGATTTGGAAGTCTCCCCATCCGATCTCCGGGCATTCCTTGCGCATGCGGATGATGCGCTCGGTCCAGTTCAGCATCGATTCGGGGTCGCGGCGCTGCACCGCCGCGTTGATCCGCTCATAGCCGAAGACCCCGCCGCTGATCACCGGGATTTCCGGCTCGTCCGACTTGGTGAAGCCGCCATGCGGTTCGTCCGACCACTGCATCGGCGTGCGGGCGCAGTTGCGCTCGGGCAGCGACAGGTCGTCGCCCATGCCGATCTCGTCGCCGTAGCGGATGACCGGCGTCCCCGGCAGGGTGAACATCAGACTGTAGGCCAGTTCGATCCGCCGCCGGTCGTCGTGCAGCATCGGCGCCAGCCGCCGCCGGATGCCGCGGTCGTAGAGCTGCATGCATTTCTCAGGCCCGAAGGCGGCGAAGACGGTCTGCCGCTGCTCCTCGGTAAGGCGGCCGAGATCCAGTTCGTCGTGGTTGCGCAGGAAGCAGCCCCATTGGGCGGTGGCCGGGCGCGGCTTCGTCACCTTCAGCGCCTTCACCAGCGGCGCGGTATCGGCGGTGGCCAGCGCATAGAACAGGTTCTGGTTGACCTGGAAATTGAACATCATGTGGCAGCGGTCGCCGTCGTCGCCGAAGTAATGCAAGTCGTCCTCCGGCAGGATGTTCGCCTCCGCCAGCAGAACGGCATCGCCGCGGCGCCACTGCACATATTCGCGGAAGCTGCGCAGCATGCCGAACTGTTCCCGGGGCTCGGTCACGTCCGCCCCCTTCTCTGCGATGATGAAGG
The DNA here is from genome assembly GCA_023423695.1 of Pseudomonadota bacterium. Lineage (GTDB taxonomy): Bacteria > Pseudomonadota > Alphaproteobacteria > Azospirillales > Azospirillaceae > Azospirillum. The sequence goes on from JAFAFA010000138.1 coordinate 40,116, forward strand.
GAACGGCGTCCATGCGGAACCCGGCGACGCCCAGCTGAATCCAGAAGCCCATGATCTTCAGCAGCTCGGCATGCACCTCCGGGTGGGCGGTGTTCAGGTCGGGCTGGAATTTGTAGAAGCGGTGGAAGTACCAGGCCTTCGCCTCGCGGTCATAGGTCCAGGTCGATTTCTGCACGCCGGGAAAGACCATGCCGGTGTCGGCATTCGCCGGCTTCTTGTCCGACCAGACGTACCAGTCGCGATACTTGCTGTTCGGATCGCTGCGGGCCGCTTTGAACCAGGGATGCTCGTCGGAGGTGTGGTTGATCACCAGATCGATGATCACCCGGATGCCGCGCTGCTCGCAGGCATGGGTGAATTCCACGAAGTCGCCCAGCGTGCCGTATCGCGGATCGACCGTGTAGTAGTCGGCGACGTCATAGCCGTCGTCCTTCATCGGCGAGGTCTGGAACGGCCCCAGCCAAAGGCAGGTCACGCCCAGCCCGTGCAGATAGTCCAGCCGACGCAGCAACCCCTGGAAATCGCCGATGCCGTCGCCGTTGGCATCCATGAAGGTCGCCAGCGACAGATTGTAGATCACCGCATTCTTGTACCAGAGGTCCCCGATCATGGCCGTTCCGTCCCGCGTCGTGCCGGTGGCGATCGCCGTCCCAATGCGGGATCGACAGGCGGGCAACAGCGGCAAGGCCACTTTGGTTGCGGGGCAATGTTGCGGAAGGGACTGACCATTTGGGGCGGTAGCACTGCAGCAAAGTTGCAGGTCAGGCACCCGGTATCTGGCATGCAAAACTTTTTGCGAAGGTATGCCAGTTTGCTTATGTTGCGTTACAGCATGGCCCTGGCTTGGCCGCCGGACACCATCGTCCGCGACCGATGCTTTTCGGCGTCATGCGCTGTTGTCCCTTGTCGAACCCTTCTCCCTTGGCCCTCCCCTGGCCCCTCCCTTACGATAAGGATTCCCCGCCATGATCGAGACCCAGGCCCTTCTGTTCCTCGCGCTGACCGGCATGATCGGCCACGCCGTCTACATGGCTGCCAGCGGCCGGGGCGGCTTCACCGTGATCGAGCCGGAGAAGGAAGAAACGGAGGAGGAGACCATCCTGTTCACCTCCGACCGCTTCCAGCAGACGCCCCAGAAGAAGCCCGGGACCGAAAAGGGCGAGGATCGTCCCTTCTGGCTTGAATGACGGACGGGCCGGGACCGCTTGTCGCGTCCCCGGCCCGTCGCCTGTCTTTTTCTTCTCCTAAGTCGACCCCTCAGGCCGATCCCTTACGCTTGTGCTCCTGGCCTTCGGCCCTTCAGCCGTTGGCGGTACCCGCTGCCGCTCCGACCGGGACCGTGCGGGCGGCTGCGCTCTGCTCTTCCCGACGTGCCAGTTCTTCGTTGCGGGCATGGTGGCGGGCCAACATCGGCTTGAGGACCAGCAGCGCACAGGCCGCGGCGGTGAGGTCCATTGTGGCGGTGACGTACAGCACGGTCGCCCAGGTGCCGGTGGCTTCCATCAGCAGGTTGCCCAGCGGGACCAGCAGAGCGGCGACACCCTTGGCGCAGTACAGGACGCCGTAGATCTTGCCGGCATGCTTGGTGCCGAAGGTGTCGGCCGAGGTGGCGCTGAACAGGCTGTACACTTCACCCCAGGCCAGGAAGACCATGCCGCTGAGGATCAGGAACATCATCGGATCGTGGCCGAACTTGCTGAGCATGATGATGCCCAGGCCTTCCAGGGTGAAGGCGACGAACATGGTCGCCTCACGGCCGATGTGATCCGAGATGAAGCCGAACAGCGGACGGGAGATGCCGTTCATCACGCGGTCCAGCATCAGGGCGAAGGGCAGAGCCGCCATGGTGATGCCAAGGACGCTGACCGGCGCTTCCTTCACGCCCAGATCATGGGCGATGACGCCCAGCTGCGCCACGGCCATCAGGCCGCCGGTGACGGTACCGATGAACATCGCCCACATCACCCAGAACACCGGGGTGCGGATGGCTTCGCCAAGCGTGTAGTCGCGACGGGTCTGGGCGACCTTGGTGGAGGCCTTGACGTGCTCCTTCTGCGGCATGCGCAGGAAGAACGCGGCGGCGATGATGATCGCGCCCTGCAGCAGGCCGAACCAGAAGAAGGTGGTCTGATAACCGCTGCTGTGGATCATCGCGGAAATCGGCAGGATGGTGAGGGCCGAACCGGCACCATAGCCGCCCGCCGTCAGGCCGACCGCCAGACCGCGCTTTTCCGGGAACCACTTCAGCGCGTTGTTGACGCAGGTGGCATAGACGCAGCCGACGCCGATGCCGCCGATGGCCGAGCCGACATACAGCATGCTGAGCGAGCCGGCATAGCTGTCGATGACCCAGGACAGGCCGGTGAAGAAGCCGCCGGCGCCGACGATCACGCGGGGGCCGTACTTGTCGATGAAGTAACCCTCGATCGGCGTCAGCCAAGTCTGCACGACGACGAAGATGGTGAAGGCGGTCTGGATCGAAGCGCGCGTCCAGCCATGGGTCGCCTGGATTTCCGGGACGAACAGCGTCCAGGCGTACTGGATGTTGGCCGCAGCCACCATGCAAACGATGCCGACGACGATCTGCATCCAGCGGACTGTATCGGACACCGGCGCCTGAGCCGCCGCCGGTTGTGAATTCATATGAGCCATCGTGCCTCCCAATGATCTTGCCTGAGCCGGTGGCGCGGCCCCTCTCCCGGGGACCGGCACACCAATCACGATTGCGGAATGACCCGGACGGACCGCTCTTGCTGACGGTTCCATTCCGGAACTCGGCGCGGATGCCGACAATCGCTCGGAGTTCGATTGTCCCGGTTTTGGCATGCCAGATATGAAATCTGGTATGCCAAAACCGGGGACAGAAAGACCCGGACGGACGGTCCGACGCCGTATGCACACATACTGACCAAGTAAAACTTACGCTCCGTGCCGCTCCGAATGTCCGGTCCACATCGGTTCTTGTGTCCGGTTACTCAGTGCGACGCACATCCTGTAAAAAGAAGCCGTGCCGGTACCTGCACGGCCCCCTCGAACGAGGGTGTGCAGTCTTAGGAGATAGATAGATGCCGCCGTTTCCATAGAGGAACCGCATCGGCGACACATAATCTTTTGCTCGGATTGTTTTGGAACTCAACAGTCCATTCGTGCTTTCCGCATCATGGAAAAACACCGGAGAGGCCCTTGGGACATGCAGGGCTCCGCCTCACCCGGCCTATGGCCGCGGGCGCGAAAAATGGAACTCGGGTTTGGAGCGGTGGACCGGGCGGCCAGGTTGGGAAGACCGGGAAAGGGCGGGCCAAGCCGCCACGGCGTCACGCCGGGCGGCGGACCGTCAGGAAAGCGACGCGGGTGTCGCCGTAGCGGCGTTCATCGACGGCGCTGAAGCCGTCGGGCAGAGGCAGGGGATCACGGTCGGCCACCTCGACCACGGCGAGAGCGCCGTCGGCCAACCAGCCGGCCTTCAGCAACCCGTCCAGCGCACGTGGCGCCAGATCCTGGCCATAGGGCGGATCGAGGAAGGCCAGCATGCAGGCCCGCGGGGCCGCCGGCGGTTTGGTGGCGTCGGTGCGCAGAATCCGCGCATTGTCGGTTTCGTGCAGGGCATCGACATTGGCGCGCACGGCATCCAGGGCCGGCCGGCCCATGTCGAGGAAACCGCACCAGGCGGCCCCGCGCGACAGGGCCTCCAGCCCCAGCGCGCCGGTTCCGCAAAAAGCATCGACGACCGCGACGCCCTCGAACTCGGGCGCCCAGTCGGCATGGGCCAGGATGTTGAAGATGGCTTGCCGGGTGCGGTCGGTGGTGGGGCGGGTGTCTCGCCCGCCCGGCGCCACCAGGCTGCGGCCGCGGTGCTTACCGCCGACGATCCGCACGCGGGCGCTCCGTCCGTCCGCCGGCACCGCCGCCCGACCTGTCGCCGGCACCGCCGGCCTTCGGCCCACCCTTCGGCGCCGGACCGGCGCCCTTGGGGCCGGCAGACCTGGAACCGGCCGGCTTCGGACCGGCAAACTTGGCGTCCCTCGGCTTGGCGTCCCTCGGCTTGTCATCCCTGGGCTTCGCATCCCGGGACCTTGATGTCTCGGAACGGGCGCCCTCGGAACGCGGGCCGTCCGACTTCGCGGCACCCGCCTTGAACCCGCCGGACTTCGGCCCCCGCGGACCGGCCGCACCGGCCGGCTTGGCGGCGTCGCGGCCTTCCGGCTTGCCGGGGCGGCCGGATTTGGCCGCCGCTCCGCCGAGCGACAGCGTGCCGCGCGACGAGGCTCCGCGCCGGGCGGGCTTGGCTTCCTCTACGCGGGCGGCTTCGGCCTCGTGCCGCTTGGTGGCGGACCGCGGCGCACGCTTCGGCGCAGCCCTGGCATCCGTCTTCGCGTCCGCCCTGGCGTCCACCCGGGCGTCGGCCTTGCCGGCCGGCCGGCCGCCGGGCGCCGTCTTCGCCGGAGCGGCCTTCACCGCCGCGTCGGCTCTCGCCTTGGCGCGCTGCTTGGTGCCGGACTCGGCAGGCTCTGCCCCTTCGGGGGTGCCGAAGAAGGGAGCGATCTGTTCGCGGACGACGCGCTTCGGCACCTCCTCGACGGCGCCCTCCTCCAGCTTGCCGAGCTGGAAGGGACCGTAGGCGACGCGGATCAGCCGGTTCACCTGGAGGCCGAGCGACTCCATCACCTTGCGGATCTCGCGGTTCTTGCCTTCCTTCAGGCTGACCGTCAGCCAGGCGTTGCGGCCCTGGACGCGATCCAGAACGGCCTCGATCGGGCCGTACTTCACGCCTTCGATGGTCGGGCCCTTCTCCAGCGCCGCCAGTTGCCGCTCGTCCACCTCGCCGAAGACGCGCACGCGATAGCGGCGGGTCCAGCCGGTGGCCGGCAGTTCCAGGAAGCGGGCCAGTTCGCCATCGTTGGTCAGCAGAAGCAGCCCTTCGGTCGTCAGGTCGAGACGGCCGATGGAGACCACGCGCGGCAGGTCCACGGGCAGCCGGTCGAAGACGGTTTCGCGGCCCTTCTCGTCGCGGGCGGTGGTGACCAGCCCCGACGGCTTGTGATAGCGCCACAGGCGGGCGGGTTCCGGCTCCGGAATGACCTTGCCGTCGACCTGGACGACATCGCCGGGGCGCACCACGCAGGCGGGGCTGTCGAGCACGCGGCTGTTGACCGCGACGCGGCCCTCGGCGATCCAGCGTTCGGCGTCGCGGCGCGAGCAGAGCCCGGCGCGCGCCAGTCGCTTGGCGATGCGTTCACCGCCATTATCGGCGGAATCGGATTTCTTGGCAGTATCGGAGCGGTCCATGGCCGGACCATAGGGCCTGGACGCGCCGCCCGCAACACGAGTCCGGCGCCTGGACACCGGAATCCGGTTGACGGGCTCGGCGGGCGGTTGGCACCCTGCCCGGCCATGCCGTCTCCCCGCTATATGGACCTCGCCTTCGCCGCCGCCGAGGCCGCCGCCGCGCGCGGCGAGGTGCCGGTCGGCGCCGTCATCGTTGATCCTGTGACGGGCGCCGTCCTCGCCACCGCCGGCAACCGGACGGAAGAGCTGTGCGACCCGTCGGCCCATGCCGAACTGCTGGCGATCCGTGAGGCCTGCGCGCAGCGCGGCCAGCCCCGCCTGCCCGGCTGCGACCTGTATGTGACGCTGGAGCCCTGCGCGCTGTGCGCCGCCGCGATCAGCTTCGCCCGCATCAGGCGGATCTATTACGGCGCCTATGATCCGAAGGGCGGCGCGGTGGACCACGGCCCGCGCTTCTTCACTCAGCCCACCTGCCACCACGCGCCGGAGGTCTACAGCGGCATCGGCGAGACGCGGGCGGGCGCTTTGCTGCGGGACTTCTTCAGGGAACGGCGATGAGACCCCGCCCGGCCGCAACCCGGCCGCCAGCGCCCCGCCTTTGCCGCGCAACATTGTTTCTGCGCCGAGAAATATAGATGTCGGGGATCTTCCGCGTGCAAACCAATTCCTCTCCGGAAATATGGAGTGAAGATCTCCAACCCTCAACAACCGCGAAACCCATTCGTGTAAATACCCTATACTCTGTTAAGTGTTTGTTCAGCGAATATATGCCAGTGATGTGCTGACCGCTTCCAGCCATCAGGAGTCATGAATGTTGTCGTTCCGCAAGCCGCAGGACAATCAGGCGGCCGAAGAGTTGGCCCTGCTGGGCCGCCATGCGGGCGTCGGGCTGTGGGATGCGGTGATCCACAACGGCGATCCGATGCACGCGCAGAGCCAGTGGCACTGGTCGCCGGAGTTTCGCCGCCTCGCCGGCTTCGACCGCGACGACAAGGCGGGTTTTCCCGACAAGGTCGGCTCCTGGGCCGACCGGCTGCATCCGGACGATGCCAAGCCGACCTTCGACGCCTTCATGGCCTGCCTGAACGACCGCAGCGGCCGCACAGGCTATGACGTGAACTACCGGCTGAAGGTGAAGGACGGCAGCTATCGCTGGTTCCGCGCCATCGGCGGCGTCGCGCGTGACGGCAGCGGGCTGGCGCTGCGTGCCTGCGGCTCCCTGATCGACATCGACGCGGAGCGTCGGGAGCTGGAGCGGGCAAAGCTGCTCGACCGCCACGCCGGCGTCGGCCTCTGGGACGCGGTCTTCCACAACGGCGACCCGATGCATACGCAGAGCCGCTGGCACTGGTCGCCGGAGTTCCGCCGCCTTGCCGGCTTCGACCGCGACGACAAGGTGGGCTTCCCCGACGGAGTCAGTTCCTGGGGTGACCGGCTGCATCCGGATGACGCCAAGCCGACCTTCGACGCCTTCATGGCCTGCCTGAACGACCGCAGCGGCCGCACCGGCTATGACGTCGATTACCGCATGAGGCTGAAGAACGGCAGCTATCGCTGGTTCCGCGCCATCGGCGGCGTCGCCCGCGACAGCAACGGTCTGGCGTTGCGCGCCTGCGGGTCGCTGATCGACATCGAGGACCAGAAGCAGGCCGAGCTGCGGCAGGCGGAGATGGACGGCGAGCGCCGCCGCAGCGTCACCACCCTTGCCGAAACCCTGGACAGCGAAGTCGGCACCGCCGCCGACCGGGCCACCGCCAACGCGCAGACCGTCGCCGCCGCGACGGAGGAGCTGTCGGCCTCGATCTCCGACATCAGCACCCGCGCCAACGAGGCATCCGGCGCCTCGCTGAAGGCCTCGGAGGAGGCGACGCGCACCAACGCCGCGGTTGAGGCGCTCGTCACCTCGGCCGAGCGCATCGGCGCCATCACCAAGCTGATCAACAGCATCGCCTCGCAGACCAACCTGCTGGCGCTCAACGCCACCATCGAGGCCGCCCGAGCCGGCGAGGCGGGCCGCGGATTCGCCGTCGTGGCCAACGAGGTGAAGTCGCTGGCTCAGCAGAGCGGCAGCGCCGCCGACGACATCGCGGCGCAGATCGCGTCGGTCCAGCAGGAGGCGCTGCACGCGGTCGACGCGATCCGCCGCATCGGCTCGATCGTCTCCGACGTCCAGCAAATCTCCACCACCATCGCCGCCGCCGTGTCGCAGCAGGAGTCGGCGACCAAGGAGATCGCCCACAGCGTCACCCGCGTGGTCCGCGATATCGAAGTGGTGTCGCAGAACATCGCCACCGCGTCGGAACGTCTGCGGGCGTGATGCGGAAATGAAAAGGGGGCGCAGCGATGCGCCCCCCATCTCCTATCGAGCAGGAATACCGCGGTTTCTGTCAGGGAGCTGCGGCGAGGAGGGAGCGGATATCGGTAATGAGCCGCTCAGCATTGGCAAGATGCTTGGCCGCACGGTCGCGCGTTACATCGACCGCAGGTTCCTCGTAATCGGTCAGCAGACGGTCACGCAACGCTGCGGCCAGTGCCTGCGCATGCTCCATCGGCATCAGGCCGGGCTTGGCGACATGCTCGAAGAAAAGCGCCTGGACGCCGCGATGCGACTTCGAACCGAAGCCGTACCGGGTCAGAATCGCCAATGCAGCCAGTTCCATCGCAAGATGCGCACGATTGACGCTGTCACGCGGGAAGCCGCCTGAATAAAGCAGTCTTGCCGCATTCAGAGCCTCCTCGGCCCGGGCCAGCCGCGCAAAAGGATCGACGTTTCCGGTCACACCGGCACTCCCTGTTCCCGCACCGTCCTGATCAGCGGGTGCTGGGAGGTGCGCAATGTCCGCACCGACCAGACGAAGGGCTGAACGATCCTGCCGGCTTCCATTGTCGGCACGAAGGCGATGTCCATGATGCGGTCAGCCTCTTCCAACGGATCCTCAGGCTCGTCCTTCAGGATGACCGCCAAATCCAAATCGGAATCATTCGTGTAGTCGTCGCGGGAGCGCGACCCGAACAGAAGAATCGAATCCAGTCGGGAGCCGAACACGGTTTCGGCTCCCTGGCGGAATGCGGCAATAGCCGCGCGGGTCTGGGGAGCGGTGTCCATTCCGGAGGCTAACGGCGTTCGTTGGGACCGAACTCCAAAATAAGCCTTTCAGGACTATTTTTGTAGCCGCTTTACCGCCCCACCGCCCGCCAACCGATGTCGCGGCGGCAGAATCCGCCCGGCCAGTCGAGCGCGTCGACCGCCTTGTAGGCCGCCGCCTGAGCCTCCGCCACCGTCGGCGCCAGGGCGGTGACGCCCAGCACCCGGCCGCCGACCGACAGCACCCGGTCGTCCTCGGCGCGCTTGGTCCCGGCATGGAATACGGTCACACCATCGACGGCCCCGGCCTTGTCCAGCCCGCGGATCTCGGTGTTCTTGGCGTAATCGCCCGGATAGCCGTTGGCCGCCATCACCACGCACAGCGCGGTCTGGTCGTGCCAGCGCAGGTCGATGCTGTCCAGCACGCCGTCGGCCGCGGCCACCAGCGCCGCCAGCGCGTCGGACTTCAGCCGCATCATCAGCGTCTGGCATTCCGGGTCGCCGAAGCGGACGTTGAACTCCAAGGTCTTCGGCACCGGGCCGTCCGGCGTCTGCATGATCATCAGGCCGGCGAACAGCACGCCCTTGAACGGCTTGCCTTCCGCCGCCATGCCCTTGACCGTCGGCAGGATGATCTCGCGCATCACGCGGTCCTGCAGGTCGGGGGTCAGCACCGGAGCCGGGGAATAGGCACCCATGCCGCCAGTGTTGGGGCCGGTGTCGCCGTCGCCGACCGCCTTGTGATCCTGGGCAGAGGCCAGCGGCAGCGCGTTCTCGCCGTCGCACAGGGCGAAGAAGCTGACCTCCTCACCGTCCAGGAACTCCTCCACCACCACCTCGGCACCGGCGGCGCCGAAACGGCCGCCGACCAGCGCGTCGTCGATGGCCTCGAACGCCTCCTGCTCGGTGCGGGCGACGGTGACGCCCTTGCCGGCGGCGAGCCCGTCCGCCTTCACCACGATGGGGGCGCCATGCCTGCGGACATAGGCCTTGGCGGCTTCCGGGTCCTTGAAGCGTTCGTAGAAGGCGGTCGGCACCCCGTATTTCGCCAGGATGTCCTTCATGAAGCCCTTAGAGCCCTCTAGCTCCGCCGCCGCCGCGCTCGGCCCGAAGGCCTTGACGCCCAGCGCGGTCAGCTTGTCCACCAGCCCCAGCACCAGCGGGCCTTCCGGACCGACGACGACGAAGTCGATGGCGGTGTCCTGGACGAAGCGCACCAGCGCGTCGACATCCTCCGACCCGATGGGCACCAGCGTGGCGACATCGGCGATGCCGGCATTGCCCGGCGCGCAATAGAGCGCGTCACACAGCGGCGAGTTGGAAATGGCCCAGCAGAGCGCGTGCTCACGACCGCCCGATCCGACGACGAGGACTTTCATGGGGAGGCGCTCCTTCCGCCTTGTTGCGATCTGCGCGCCTTGTATCATGGCGGCGCCCCAACTCAAGAGCGCCATGACCTACGATTCAGACTCCTCTCCGATCATCGCTCCGGAACCGCGCCCCGGCTCCAACCTTCCGGAATTCACCGTCGGCGACCTCGCCCGCCGGCTGAAGCGCAGCATCGAGGAGGAATTCGGCTTCGTCCGCGTCCGCGGCGAGATCAGCCAGCCGAAGAAGCACAGCTCCGGCCACTGCTACATGCGCCTGAAGGACGACACCGCGGTGATCGAGGCGGTGTGCTGGCGCGGCACCATGGCGAAGCTGGCCGTCCGGCCGGAGGAAGGGCTGGAGGTCATCGTCACCGGGCGCATGACCACCTACCCCGGCCGCTCGCAGTACCAGCTGATCGTCGAGTCGATGGAGCTGGCCGGCGAGGGCGCCCTCCTGAAGATGCTGGAGGAACGCAAGCGGCGGCTGGCGGCGGAGGGGCTGTTCGACCCCGCCCGCAAGAAGCGCATTCCCTTCCTGCCCGACGTGATCGGCGTCGTCACCTCCCCCACCGGGGCGGTCATCCGCGACATCCTGCACCGGCTGAACGACCGTTTCCCCCGCCATGTCCTGCTGTGGCCGGTCGCCGTCCAGGGCGAGCGCGCGGCGGCCGAGGTGACGGCGGCGATCGAGGGCTTCAACCGCATCCAGCCGGGTGGACGGGTTCCGCGTCCCGACCTGATCATCGTGGCGCGCGGCGGCGGCTCGCTCGAAGACCTGATGGCCTTCAACGAGGAGAATGTCGTCCGCGCCGCGGCGGCAAGCGCCATCCCGCTGATCTCCGCCGTCGGGCACGAAACCGACACCACCCTGATCGACTTCGCGTCCGACCTGCGCGCGCCCACCCCGACCGCCGCCGCCGAGATGGCGGTGCCGGTGCGCGGCGAGCTGATGGCCCAGATCCTCGACGACGAGCGCCGCCTGCTCGCCTGCGCGTCCCGCGCGGTGGAGGACCGCCGCAACCGGGTGGAAGGGCTGGCCCGTGGCCTGGGCGACCCCCGCGCCCTGCTGGAGGGCCATGCCCAACGGCTGGACGACCGGGCCGAACGCCTGAACCTCGCGGCAGCGGCCCTGCTGGAACGCCGCCGCACCCGCGTCGGCGAACTGGCGGCCAAGCTGCGCCACCCGCGCGAGAAGCTGGCCCAGGCCGGGCAGAAGCTGGCGTCGGAGAGCCGGGCGCTCGACTCAGGCTTGCGCCATGCCCTGACCACCGCTGGTGGACGCTTCGACCGCGTCGCCGGCCGGCTGTCGCTGACTCCGGCACGGGTAAAGCTGGATGAAGGCACCCGCCGCGTCGCCGATCTGACACCGCGCCTCGACCGCAGCTATGGCAAGGGCGTCGCCGACAAGGCGGCGAAGCTGGCGTCGCTCGGCCAGTTGCTGGAGAGCTACAGCTACAAGGGCGTGCTGGCCCGCGGCTTCGCCCTGGTCGAGGACCGCGACGGCCGTCCCGTCACCCGCGCCGATCAGGCGACGCCCGGGCTGGCGGTCAACATCGTCTTCGCCGATGACGCCAAAGTTGCTGCAACCATCGACGGCGGCGCGCCCAAGGCGGAGGCGAAGCCGGAGGTGAAGGCGGAACCGAAGCCCGAGCCGAAGCCGGAGAAGAAGGCCAAGCCGCGGGTGGCGCCGGTGCAGGGCACGCTGTTCTGACGGCGTCGCCCTGTCGGCCGCTGCCCCGTTGGCCGCTGCCATCTGTCGCAGGGCGTCGCAGGCGGCAACCCTTCCCAGGCGGCATCCGCCGGGACTAAAGCCATCGGCTTCACAGGCCCGCTCCGGACACACCGGGGCGAGCCGCCCTCCGATGGCTGATCGATGACGATTGTCCCGCGCGACTGCGACGTCCTGGTGATCGGGGGCGGGAACGCAGGGCTCTGCGCCGCCATTTCCGCCCGCCGCTCCGGTGCCGCCGTCACCCTGCTGGAAAGTGCACCCAAGGCGTTGCGCGGCGGGAACGCCCGCCATTCCCGCAATTTCCGCGTCATGCATGACGGGCCGACACCCTGGCTCCAGGGCAGCTATCCCGCGCGGGATTACTGGTCCGACCTGGAAGCGGTGACGGACGGCGCGGCCGACGAGAGGCTGGCGCGGCTGCTGATTGCCGATTCCGCCGGAATTATCGACTGGATGGGCGAAAACGGCGTGCGGTTCCAGAGCGGGGACGACGACGCCCTTCCCTACTCCCGAAAAACCGCCTTCTTCCTCGGCGGCGGCAAGGCGCTGGTGAATGCGCTCTACACCACGGCGCAGGCGCTGGGCGTCACAATCCACTATGACAGCGAGGCCTGCGCGCTCCATAGGATGGGCGGGCTGCCCTCGGTCACCGTTCGCCATCCCCGGGCCATGCGGGTGATCCGGGCGCGGGCGGTCGTCGTCGCCTCTGGCGGGTTCCAGGCCGACCGCGACTGGCTGCGCGACCAGTGGGGCGACGCGGCCGATGGCTTCGTGATCCGCGGCACGCCCCATGCGACCAGCGCCATGTTGAAGGCATTGCTGGAGGACGGGGCACAGCCGGTGGGTGCCGCCGGCCATTGCCACATGGTCGCGGTGGACGGCCGCTCGCCCGGCTTCGACGCCGGCATTGTCACCCGGCTGGACGGGATCGCCCATGGCATCGTGGTGGACCGCGACGGCCGGCGCTTCGCCGACGAGGGATCCCACACCGGGCCGACGCGCTTCTCGGTGTGGGGGGAGCGCGTGGCGCGCTGTCCGGGCGCCGTCGCCTTCGCGATCTTCGACGCGGCCATTGAGCAGCGCTTCCGCCCGTCCATCTTCCCGGCGATCCGGGCGAACAGCATTGGTGAGTTGGCGGTGAAGCTGGGCATCGATCCGGAAGTGCTGGAAGCCACGGTGACCGGCTTCAACGCTGCGGTCGGAGGCGACGGCTCCACCATGGGCATCCAGCCGCCGAAGACGCGTCTTGCCGCACCGATCCTGGTTCCGCCCTTCGGTGCCTACCCGATGCGGGCCGGCGTCACCTCCACCTGCCTCGGCGTGCAGGTCGACGGGCAGACGCGGGTCCTGCGGGAGGACGGCGAGACCATCGACGGGGTCTTCGCCGCGGGCGTGATCATGGCGCCCAACATCCTCGGCCGTGGCTATCTGGCCGGGAGCGCCATGTCCATCGGCGCGGTGTTCGGGCGCATCGCCGGACGGGAGGCCGCCGCCCATGCCCGGCACTGACGAGAGTCCGGAGCGGATCGCGGCCAAGGCGCGGCGGGCGCTGGAGATCTGCAATGCCTGCCAGTACTGCAACGGCTATTGCGTCGTGTTCCGGGCGCTGAAATCGCGGCGGCAGGTGGCGACGGCCGACATGGTCTTCCTGGCGAACCTCTGCCATAGCTGCCGGTCCTGCTATCACGCCTGCCAGTTCGCGCCGCCGCACGCCTTCGCCGTCAACCTGCCGAAGAGCCTCAGCCTGGTCCGGCAGGACTCCTACCGCGACCATGCCTGGCCGCCGCTCCTGCGGGGGCGCCTGCGGTATTCGGGACGGACGGTCATCGCCGCCGCCCTGCTGGCGGTTGCGGCCCTGCTGCTGTTCGCGGCCTGGGCGGTTCCACCGGAGATGCTGTTCGGACGCCATTCCGGCCCCGGCGCCTTCTACCGCGTGATGCCGTGGGAGATCATGGCCGGACTGGCCGGGATCGTGATGCTGTGGTCCCTGCTCGCCATCGGCTTCAGCGTCGCCGCCTTCTGGCGCAGCATGGGGCCGGTGCCCTCAGGCGTAGCGCTGCTGCCGGTGTTGCGGGAGACGCTGCGCGATGCCGCCACCCTGCGCAACCTCGGCGGCGGCGGAGCCGGCTGCGACGGACAGGACGGCGGATCGTCCCAGGCACGGCGGCGCTGCCACCATGCGCTGTTCTACGGCGTGGCGCTCTGCTTCGCCGCCACCGCCGTCGCCACGCTGTACGACCATCTGCTGGGATGGCAGGCGCCCTACCCGGTCTTCAGCCTGCCGGTCCTGCTGGGAAGCCTGGGCGGAGCCGGGATGCTGGCGGGCACGGTCGGGCTCGCCCTGCTGAAACGCCGGGCCGATCCCGGTCCGGTGGCGGCGAGCGTGACCGGCGCCGATTATGCGCTGCTGGTGCTGCTGTTCCTGACGGCGGCCAGCGGCTTCGCCCTGCTGGCGTTGCGCGAGACGGCGGCGATGGGACCGGTGCTTCTGGTCCATCTCGGCATCGTGCTCGGCCTGTTCGCGACGTTGCCCTACGGCAAGTTCCTGCACGCGCCGTTCCGCGTCGCCGCCCTGTTGCGGGCGGCGATGGAACGGCAGGTCGAGGCCCGCAACCGGCCACCCGCCTGAAGGACAGGGCGACCGGTGCGCTCCTGCCTCAAACCGGACCGGCGAAGCTCCAGCGCAGGGTCTCGCCGCTGCGGAAGGGCAGGACCGCGTCGCCCTCGCTGACCAGGATCAGGTCGGGGGCGACCGACGGGCGGCGCTCCAGCGCCACGCGCTCCTCGCTGACCGGCATGTTGTAGAAACGCGGGCCGTTCAGGCTGGCGAAAGCCTCCAGCTTGTCCAGCGCACCGGCCTCGTCGAAGGCTTCGGCATAGAGTTCCAGCGCATTGGCGGCGGTGAAGCAGCCGGCGCAGCCGCAGGCGGATTCCTTGGCGGTCACCGTGTGCGGCGCGGTGTCGGTGCCCAGGAAGAACGGCCCCTCGCCGGAGATCGCCGCCTCGACCAGGGCCACGCGGTGCGTCTCACGCTTGGCGATCGGCAGGCAGTACAGGTGCGGACGGATGCCGCCCTGGAAGATATGGCTGCGGTTGATCAGCAGATGATGCGCGGTGATGGTGGCGCCGATCCGGCCGCTGGCGGCATGCGCCCGCACGAACTGCACCGCGTCCGCCGTCGTCACATGCTCCAGCACGACGCGCAAGCTCGGGTGCCGCTCCACCAGCGGAGCCAGGATGGTGTCGATGAACACCGCCTCGCGGTCGAAGATGTCGACCGACTGGTCGGTCACCTCGCCATGGATCAGCAGCGGCATGCCGATCTCCGCCATCCGCTCCAGCACCTGAGCGATGCGGGCGATGTCGGTGACGCCATGGGCGCTGTTGGTGGTGGCGTTGGCCGGATAGAGCTTGGCGGCGGCGAACACTCCGTCCTTGAAGCCCTGCGCCAGATCGGCGGCATCGGTGCCGTCAGTCAGATAGGCGGTCATCAGCGGGGTGAAGGCGACACCGTCGGGCAGGGCCGCCAGGATGCGCTCGCGGTAGGCCACCGCATCCGCGGTTGTCGCAACCGGCGGCTTCAGGTTCGGCATCACGATGGCGCGGCCGAACTGGCGTGCGGTGAAGGGCAGCACCGCCTTCAGCATGGCGCCGTCGCGCAGATGGACATGCCAGTCGTCGGGACGGCGGATGACAAGGCGTTCGTTGGGCATGGATCGGGTCCCGGCGCTGGTGTCGAGGGGCGGTGAGCTTGGACGACGTTCTATCGCCATCGCCGCGGCATCTCAACAGAGGCGGTCCCCCCGGCTGGAAACACGGACGGGAAACACAAGGCGAAACCGTCAGCCCCCCGCCGGCCGGCGTTGGCGAGGGGCTGACCGTTCTGCCGAGACTTTACTGGACGGTGGTCGAGGTCTTCAGGCCGAGGATGCCGTCGATCTTCGCGGCCTGCTCCGCGGTCACCGGCTTGCCGCCGATGCCGGCCAACTGCTGGCGGGCGTCGGCCACGGCCTTGTCACGGGCGGCGCTGTCCTTCAGCGCGTGGGCGGCCAGCATCTGCTCGTGATACTTGCCGAGTTGGACGGTCAACTGGTCGGTCGGCTTGGCGCCCAGCTCCTTGGCGACGGCGTCGGCCTGGGTCTTGGTCACTTCGGCCTTCGGGGTGGCCGCGACCTGCTCATGCTTGGTCTTGCCGGCATCGGCCTTGGTGGCGTCGGTCTTCTGGGCTTCGGTCTTGGTGGCCTCGCTCTTGGTGGCCTCGCTCTTGGTGACAGCCTTCTGCTCGGCCTTCGGGGCCGGGGCAGGAGCCGTCGTGGTGGAGTCGGTCGTCGCGGCGGGGGCCGGCGCGGCCGGAGCAACCGTTGCCGCACCCGCACTCAGCACGGGGGCAGCCGCCACCATGGCGGCAAACGCAAAGGTCGAAACGGACGTGCGGATACGCGACCCAAAGACGGTGCCGGACATTTGGTTTCTCCATTTCGGTGAGCGATCCGCGCTGCGGGATCGTGCTTAGATGAACGCGGCTTCGCTGCCCTTCATTCCACGCCCTTCCAAAAAATTTTCCTGCCCCCCGAAAAATTTTCCGCTGCAGGTGACGGGGCCGGCGAAAGGGGCTAGAAAACGCACGCTTTTCCTATCCAAGCGCGGACCTTCTCCGATGAGCCTGATCACGCCCCGCACCCCGCCCGGAACGATGGAGCTGCTGCCGCGCCAGCAGGTGGCCTTCCAGCGCATGCTGGACACCATCCGCCGCGGCTACGAGCGGTTCGGTTTCGTCCCCGTCGAAACCCCGGTGTTCGAGACGGTGGACACGCTGCTGACCAAGTCGGGTGGCGAGACGGAGAAGCAGGTCTATTTCGTCCAGTCGACCGGCGCCATCCAGCAGGGCAACAAGCCGGAGCTGGCGCTGCGCTTCGACCTGACGGTGCCGCTCGCCCGCTATGTGGCGGAGCATGAGCGCGACCTCGCCTTCCCCTTCCGCCGCTACCAGATCCAGCGGGTCTACCGCGGCGAGCGGGCGCAGCGCGGGCGCTTCCGCGAATTCTACCAGTGCGACATCGACGTGATCGGCAAGGACAGCCTGTCCGCCCATTACGACGCCGAGATCCCGGCGGTCATCCACCATGTCTTCACCGAGCTGAATTTCGGCGGCTTCACCATCAACGTGAACAACCGCAAGATCCTGCTGGGCCTGCTCGACGGTCTGGGTGTCGCCGACGCCGACACCCGCGTGCTGGTGCTGCGCGAGATCGACAAGCTGGACAAGATCGGCCGCGACAAGGTGCGCGAGAACCTGCTCGGCCTCGGCGTGACGGAGCATGCCGCCGACACCATCCTGTCGCTGATCGACATGAAGGGCACGAACGCCGAGACTCTGGCCGCGCTGGGCGCGCTCGACATCGAGAACGCCGTCTTCCGCGAAGGCGTCGGCGAGCTGAACACCGTCATCGAGGGGCTGAACGCCTTCCAGGTGCCGGAGGGCACGGTGCGCATCAACCTCGCCATCGCGCGCGGGCTGGATTACTACACCGGCACCGTCTACGAGACCTTCCTGAACGACCATCCCGGCATCGGTTCGGTCTGCTCGGGCGGGCGCTACGAGAATCTGGCCAGCCACTACACCAAGTCGAAGCTGCCGGGCGTCGGCATCTCCATCGGCGCCACCCGCCTGTTCTACCAGCTGATGGAGGCCGGCCTGATCAAGGATGCCGCGCCCACCGCCCAGGTGCTGGTGACGCAGATGGACCCGGCCCTGTCCGCGGATTATTTCCGCATGGCCAGCGAGCTGCGCGCCGCCGGCATCAACACGGAAATCCAGCTGGACGGCGGCAAGATCGCCAAGCAGATGAAATACGCCGACCGCGCCGGCATTCCCGTCGTCCTGCTGATGGGCTCCGACGAGAAGGCCCGCGGCACCGCGACCCTGAAGCATCTGGTCAAGGGCGAACAGGTCGAGATCCCGCTGGCGGAGTTGGCGGTGCGCGCAAAGGCGCTGCTGGAGGGGTGAGGACGCTCCGCCCTTAAAGCCCTATTAACCATGAATCCCCTACCGTTCCGGTCTACACCGATCATGTGGGTCGGGCGGCAGGGGACACGCATCCGGTATGGCAAAGGCGTGGGTGCAGGCGGGGCGCTGGGCGCGGCGGGCGGTGATCGGGGTCGCTTTGACGACCACCGTGGCCGCGGCCGGCTATGCCGGGTGGCGCGAGATGGAGACGTCGCGGCTCCAGGCGCGGCTGCTGTCCGGCGTCGCCCAGTCGATGACCGTGTCCTTGCGCGAAGGCCCCAACCCGGCGGCGCGCCATCCCGCGCATGGGCCCTATAACGAGCGACTCGGCTATACCGCCCTGCCCGGCTATCTCGACACGCTGACCCGCGACCTCTACGCGGTGGAGCAGCAGGCGGTGCTGTCCCCGGCGCTCGACCGCTTCATGGCCGGCGGCGGCTTTCCGATCTACCGGGAAAAGACCCAGGCCGGCCTGACCCTGCTCGACCGCAACGGCGTGCCGATGTACGCCGCGCGCTTCCCCGAGCGGGTGTTCGAGGGGTTCGAGGATGTGCCGGCACTGGTCGCCGACACCCTGCTGTTCATCGAGAACCGCGAACTGCTGGACGAGGACGAGCCGCGCCGCAACCCGGCGGTGGAGTGGGACCGCTTCGGCGCGGCGGTGGCGATGCTGCCCTTGCAGATGATCCGGCCGGGCCAGCGCTCCCCCGGCGGCTCGACGCTCGCCACCCAGATCGAGAAGTACCGCCATTCGCCGGACGGCCAGACCACCGGCAGCGTGGAGAAGCTGCGCCAGATGGCGTCGGCCAGCGTCCGCGCCTATCGCGACGGCGAGGACACCACCGAGGCGCGCCGGCGCGTCCTGGTCGATTACCTGAACTCGACGCCGCTGACCGCAAGGCAGGGCTTCGGCGAGGTGAACGGGCTGGGCGACGGGCTGTGGGCCTGGTTCGGCACCGACCTGTCGATCGCCAAGCGCGTCCTGGCCGAACCCGCGGCGGAACCGCGCGCCCTGCGGCTGAAGGCGCTGGCCTACAAGCAGGTTCTGGGTCTGCTGCTGGCCCAGCGGCGGCCATCCTACTACCTGATTCAGGACCGCGTGGCGCTCGACCGGCTGGCCGACGCCCATCTGCGGGCGCTGGCCCAGGCCGGCGTCATCGACCCGGCGCTGCGCGACGCCGCGCTCGCCATCCGGCTGGCCTTCCGCGAGGAGGCGCCATCGCCCCCGGCCACCTCCTTCATCGAGCAGAAGGCGGCCAACGCCGTCCGCGCCCGGCTGCTCGGCATGCTGGGGGTGCCCAGCCTCTATCAACTCGACCGGCTCGACCTGACGGCGCAATCGACCCTGGATGCGGAAACCCAGGCCCGCGTGGTCGAGGTGCTGGGCAAGCTGAACGATCCCGATTATGCCCGCACGCTGGGGCTGACCGGCGAACGGCTGCTCGACGCCCGCAACAACGACCTGTCCAAGCTGGTCTATTCGATCACCCTGTACGAGCGCGGCCCCGAGGCCAACTACCTGCGCGTCCAGGCCGACAACCTCGACCAGCCGCTGGACATCAACGAAGGCGCGAAGCTCGACCTCGGTTCCACCGCCAAGCTGCGCACTCTGGTGACATATCTGCAGATCGTGGCGGAACTGCACAGCCGCTACGCCCATCTGCCAAAGGACTTCCTGGCCGACGTCCAGGACGAGGCGTCGGACAACCTGACGCGCTGGGCGGCCTCCTGGCTGACGACCGCGCCCGACCGGCGCCTGCCGGTCATGCTGGATGCGGCGATGGAGCGGCGCTATTCCGCCAGCCCGGGCGAGGTGTTCTTCACCGGCGGCGGCCAGCACAGCTTCGTGAACTTCAACAAGGACGATAACGGCCGCATCCTGACCGTGCAGGAAGCGCTGCGCAGCAGCGTCAACCTGCCCTTCATCCGGCTGATGCGCGACATCGTCCAGTTCTACATGGACGAGGGGGCCGACGACGGCGCCGAGATCCTGCGCACGCCCGACCATCCCGCCCGTCAGGCCTATCTGGCCCGCTTCGCCGACCGCGAGGGCTCGGACTTCCTCAACCGCTTCTACAACGATTACCGCAAGCGCACGCCCGACGAGGCGCTGGCCCGGCTGGCGACCCGCTCGCGACCGGTGCCCTACCGGCTGGCGGTGGTCTTCCGCACCGTGCGGCCCAAGGCCGGGCTTGCCGAGTTCTCTGCCTTCCTGCGGGGCCGGCTGCCGGACAAGGCGCTGTCCGACGGCGAGCTGTCGGCACTCTACGTCAAATACGGGCCGGACCGCTTCCCGCTGAACGACCTCGGCTATCTCGCCCGCGTCCATCCGCTGGAGCTGTGGCTGGTCGCCCATCTCCAGAACAATCCGAACGCCACGCGGGCCGAGATCCTGGCCGCCAGCGCCGACCAGCGCCAGGAAAGCTACCGCTGGCTGTTCAAGAAGGGCATGGCCGCCCAGAACACCCGCATCCGCATCGGGCTGGAGGAGGAGGCGTTCAAGCGCATCACCGCCCAATGGCGCAGCGTCGGCTATCCCTTCGACACGCTGGTTCCGTCGCTGGCGACCTCCATCGGCAGTTCGGCCGACCGCCCGGCGGCACTGGCCGAGCTGATGGGGCTGATCCTCAACGACGGGGTGCGCCAGCCCACCGTGCGGATCCGCTCGCTGCATTTCGCCGCCGGCACGCCCTACGAGACGAAGCTGGGGCTCGGTCCGCTGAAGGGCGAGCGCGTGCTGCATCCGGAGGTCACCGCGACCCTGCGCCGCGCCCTGATGGACGTGGCGCAGAACGGCACCGCGAAGCGGGTCTGGGGCTCCTTCAAGGATCCGTCCGGTGCCGCGGTCCCGATGGGCGGCAAGACCGGCACCGGCGACCACCGGCTGGAACGCTGGGGTCCGGGCGGCGTTCTGCTGGAATCGAAGGCGGTGGCCCGCACCGCGACCTTCGTCTTCTACATCGGCGACCGCTTCTTCGGCACCATGACCGCCTTCGTCCAGGGACCGGAGGCCGACGACTACCGCTTCACCAGCGCCCTGCCCGCCCAGCTTCTGAAAAGCCTTGCCCCGGCGCTCCAGCCGCTGGTCGACCAGGGCGCCACCCGCACCGCCGATACCCGCCCGGCGCCGGCCGGTTTATAAGGGCCGCGACAACCGCCGCCCCCTCCTGTTGAGGCTGTCGAAACAGCGCAAGCCGGGGGGAGAAAAGATGCGGGATCTGCAAGGCGCCGCCGTCGTGGTGGCCGGAGCTTCGAGCGGAATCGGGCGGGCCACCGCGTTGGCCTTCGCCCGCGAGGGCGCCCGGCTGGCGCTGGCCGCCCGCCGGGAGGAACTGCTGGAGGAGGTGGCGGAGGAGTGCCGCGGCCTGGGCGCCAGCGCCGTCGTCATCCCCACCGACGTCACCGATGCCGACGCGGTGAAGCGCCTCGCCGAGCGGACGGTGCAGGAATTCGGCTCCATCGACATCTGGATCGCCAATGCCGGCGTCGGCGCGGTCGGCCGCTTCGAAGACACCCCGGTCGAGGCGCACCGCCGGGTGATCGAGACCAACCTGCTGGGACCGCTCCACGGCGCCCATGCCGTGCTGCCCCTCTTCCGTCGCCAGGGCCACGGCACCTTCATCGCCACCGTGTCGGTCGGCGCCTTCGCGCCGGCGCCCTATGCTGCCGCCTACGCCGCCAGCAAATACGGGCTGGACGGATTGCTGGAGAGCCTGCGGGCGGAGCTGGTCGACAGCCCGGACCTGCATGTCTGCGGCGTCTATCCCGCCTTCACCGACACGCCCGGCATGATGCACGGTGCCAACTACACCGGGCACGAGCTGTCGCCGGAAGGCCCGATCTACGACGATCCGGAGGACGTGGCGGCGACGATGGTGGCGGTAGCCCGCCGTCCACGTGCCAAGGCCATGGTCGGGGCGCTGACGCCGCTGGCCCGGCTCGGTCACGCCGTGGCGCCGCGTCTGGTGGAGAAGGTGGCGGGCTATGGCGCCCACCGGCATTTCGACCGCCAGCCCCCGGCGCCGCACAGCGACGGCAACCTGTTCCAGCCGGTGGAGAGGGGGCGGGACGTCACCGGCGGCTTCTACGCCCCGCCGCCCGCCTGGCTTTCGCCGGTGCTGATGGCCGGCGCCGCGGCCGTCGCCTTTGCCGCATATCGCGGCCTGCGGCGGCATTGAGCGCCGTTTTTGCAGCGGGTGCTTAAGCCGCCCCGCCGACCGTGGCAGAATGGACAGGTCAAGGGCAGGTCTGTCACGGCCATGCGGCGGGATATGCCGAGTGAACACTGAACAGGGGTGCCAAAACCGTTTCATGCTGTTCCAAACGTTCCATTGGCCGCCGGTTGCCACGAAATCCCGCCACGACCCTTGACGTGCCGGTCCGATTGCCGTAAGCACGCCGCGCACGCGTCGGCACCCCTGGAGGCCGGCGCCCTTTTCGTTTTGGAGCATCGTCATGACCAAGATCATTCCGCTCGGCGCTGAGACGCGCGAACGGGCCGGCAAGGGGACCGCCCGCCAGACCCGCCGTGACGGCCGCATTCCGGCCGTCATCTACGGTGGCAAGCAGGCTCCCCTGACCATTTCGCTCGAGAAGTTCGAGTTCACCCGCGTCCTGCATCAGCCGGGCTTCTTCACGCACCTGTTCGAGGTGACCGTCGACGGCGCCGCCCATCGCGTCCTGCCGCGCGACGTGCAGTTCCACCCGGTGACCGACGTCCCGCTGCATGTCGACTTCCTGCGCGTTTCGGCCGACACCCGCACCAACGTGCAGGTTCCGGTCGAGTTCGTCGACCAGGACAAGTCGGCCGGCCTGAAGCGCGGCGGCGTGCTGAACATCGTCCGTCACGAGCTGGAGCTGAGCTGCCCGGCCGACAGCATCCCCGAGAGCATCACGATCTCGTGCGAGGGCTTCGACGTCGGCGACTCGATCCACATCTCTTCGGTCAAGCTGCCGGAGGGTGTGACCTCGACGATCACCGACCGCGATTTCACCATCGCGACCATCGTTGCTCCGTCGGGCCTGAAGTCGGAAGAGGGCGCCGCTTCCTGATCCGGAGCGTTCGTTCTTCGACGATGGGTACAGTGGGGGGCTTCGGCCCCCCGCTTCGTTTTGTGGGGTGTGTTTTCTGGAGGGTTGAGGGACATGCTGCTTCTGGTCGGACTGGGCAACCCCGGCAACGAGTATGCCCGCAACCGCCACAACATCGGTTTCATGGCGGTGGAGACCATCGCCCAGCGCCATCGCTTCACCCCGTGGAAGAAGCGCTTCCAGGGCCAGACCGCCGAGGGCACCGTCGCCGGCGACAAGGTGCTGGCGCTCGAACCCGCCACCTTCATGAATCTGTCCGGCCAGTCGGTGGTGGCGGCCCTGCAATTCTACAAGTTGAAGCCCGAGAACGTCGTCGTCATCCATGACGAGCTGGACCTGCCCCCCGGCAAAATCCGGGTGAAGAAGGGCGGCGGCCATGGCGGCCATAACGGCCTGCGCTCCATCGACGCGCATATCGGCAAGGAATACTGGCGCATCCGGCTGGGCATCGGCCATCCCGGCAACAAGGATCTGGTCAGCGGCTATGTCCTGCACGACTTCGCCAAGGCCGACCAGACCTGGATCGACCCGCTGCTCGACGCCGTGTCCGACAACCTCCCCCTGATGGTGGAAGGCCAGCCGGAGCTGTTCATGAACAAGGTGACGGTGGCGACGCAGGCGCGATAAGCCGCGGCCTGCCCGTCCCCTCCCCCACTTCGCGTTTGCGCTTTGTCCCCCATCGTAGGATAAAGCGCCTCAATTCCAGCATTTCCGACGGCGAGCACCCACCCATGGGCTTCAATTGCGGCATCGTCGGCCTGCCGAACGTCGGCAAGTCGACCCTTTTCAACGCGCTGACCGCCACCCAGGCGGCCGAGGCGGCGAATTTCCCCTTCTGCACCAAGGAGCCGAACGTCGGTCGCGTCAGCGTGCCCGACCCGCGGCAGGACAAGCTGGCGGAGATCGCCAAGTCGCAGAAGGTCATCCCGACCCAGTTGGAGTTCGTGGACATCGCCGGCCTGATCCGCGGCGCGTCGAAGGGTGAAGGGCTGGGCAACCAGTTCCTCGCCAACATCCGCGAGGTCGACGCCATCGTCCACGTGCTGCGCTGCTTCGAGGACGACGACATCACCCATGTCGAGGGCAATGTCGATCCCCTGCGCGACGCCGAGGTGGTCGAGACCGAGCTGATGCTCGCCGACATGGAAAGCCTGGAACGCCAGCTGACCAGCCTGCAGAAAAAGGCCAAGGGCGGCGACAAGGACAGCAAGATCAAGGCCGACCTGATGGAGCGCGCCCTCAAGGTGCTCCAGGACGGCAAGCCAGCCCGCGTGGTCGAGATCTCGGACGAGGAGCGGCCGGTGTTCAAGCAGTTCATGCTGCTGACCGACAAGCCGGTCCTCTATGTCTGCAACGTCGAAGAGGCGTCGGCCGCAACCGGCAACAGCTTCTCCGCCAAGGTCGCCGAGAAGGCTAAGGCCGAGAATGCCGAGGTCGTCGTGATCTCCGCCGCCATCGAGTCCGAGGTCGCCCAGCTCACCGACCCGGCCGAAAAGGCGGAGTTCCTGGCATCGATGGGGCTGGAGGAAACCGGCCTGAACAAGCTGATCCGCGCCGGCTTCAAGCTGCTGGACCTGATCACCTTCTTCACCGTCGGCCCCAAGGAGACGCGCGCCTGGACCGTGCGCCGCAACGCCAAGGCGCCGGAAGCGGCGGGCGTCATCCACACCGACTTCGAACGCGGCTTCATCCGCGCCGAAACCATCGACTACACCAGCTATGTTACGCTGGGTGGTGAGCAGGGGGCGAAGGACGCCGGCAAGATGCGCCAGGAAGGCAAGGAATACGTCGTCCAGGACGGCGACATCTTCCACTTCCGCTTCAACGTCTGATCAGACGGGGTTTGAGGCGACGGGGGCGTAACAGCCCCCTTTCCACCTCCGCTGTCACCCAACTGTCATATTGTCGTAACAATCCGCACACCCCACCCTTCAGTTAGGGGTGCGGCCTGACCGTCCCCGATCCGACACAGGGGGTGCGATGCAGGCGACGCGGGTGCTGCTGGAACTGGCCGGGAACGTCGTGCTGCTCCTGTGGGGGCTGCACATGGTGCAGAGCGGGCTGACCCGCGCACTGGGCGGCGATCTGCGCCGCATCCTGGGGGCCGGGCTGCGCAACCGCTGGACCGCCTTCCTGTCCGGCATGGGCATCACCATGCTGCTGCAGAGCAGCACCGCCACCGGCCTGATGGCGACCGGCTTCACCGCCACCGGGCTGGTGTCGCTGATGCCGGCGCTGGCAGTGATGCTGGGGGCCAATGTCGGCTCCACCCTGATCGTCCAGGTCCTCGCCTTCGACGTCGCCCATGTGGCGCCGGTGCTGCTTCTGGGCGGCTTCCTCGCCTTCCGCCGCGGCGCCCGCACGCGCAGCCGCGACCTGGGCCGGGTCGCCATCGGGCTGGGGCTGATGCTGCTGTCGCTGCACCTGCTGCTGGCGACCATCGCCCCGGCGGAGAACGCACCGATGCTGCAGCGGATGCTGGGCATGCTCACCGCCGATCCGGTGGTGGCGGTGCTGCTGGCCGCCATCCTGTCCTGGGCCGCCCATTCCAGCGTCGCCGCGATCCTGCTGATCGCCTCGCTGGCCGGCGGCGGGGTGATCGCGCCGGAGGCGGCGGTCGCCATGGTGGCCGGCGCCAACCTGGGCAGCGCCATCAATCCGATCATCGAGGGACCGGGCGGCGACGGCCAAAACCCGGCGGCCCGGCGCCTGCCGGTGGGCAATCTGATCAACCGCATCGTCGGATGCCTGATCGTCGTGCCGCTGCTGGAACCGGTCACCGCCGGACTGCAGGCGCTGTCGCCGGATGCTACGCGGCTGGCTGCCAACTTCCACCTCGCCTTCAATCTGGCGATGGCCGCTCTGTTCATCGGCCCGCTGCCCTGGTTCGCGCGGGCACTGACCCGGCTGTTCCCGGAGCGTGTGGCGGTCGCCGACCCGGCGATGCCGCTCTATCTCGACCGCAGCGCGCTCCGCGTTCCCCATCTCGCCATCGCCAACGCGGCGCGCGAGGCGCTGCGCATGGCCGACACGGTGGACGGCATGCTTCGCGGCGCCCTGGATGTGCTGCACAGCGACGACCGCAAGCGGGTGCAGGAGATCCGGCGGATGGACGATGTGCTGGACCGGCTGCACGACGCGATCAAGCGCTACCTCACCCAGATCAACGTCGAGGATCTCGACGAGCAGGACGCCCGCCGGGTGTCGGATGTGCTGACCTTCACCATCAACCTCGAGCATGTCGGCGATATCGTCGACCGCAACCTGATGGAGGCGGCATCGAAGAAGATCCGGCGCAAGCTGCGCTTCTCCACCGAAGGCGCGGCGGAGATCGCCGGTATGCTGGAACGGCTGAGCGAGACCCAGCGGCTGGCCGCCGCCGTCTTCGTGTCCGGCGACATCCGTTCCGCCCGTGCGCTGATGCGCGAGAAGGAGGTGATTCGCGACCTGGAGACCAGCGCCACAGAGGCACATTTCGCCCGGCTGCGCGCCGGACGGACCGAAAGCGTGGAGACCAGCGCCCTGCATCTGGACATCCTGCGCGACCTGCGCCGCATCAATGCCCATCTGGTCGCCGCCGCCTACCCGGTGCTCGATCAATCGGGGGAACTGCTGCCCAGCCGCCTCAAACATGGGGCAGCCCATGGGTGATCGACTGGCTCAAGGATGGGGAGCGGCGCGGCTCCCGCTTCGCCTCTTTCTTGTCACCAACCCAGCCACGTTAACTCTTTCGTAACCATATAAAATTCGCCAAGCTCTTTCGCGACATGGTTAACAAACCGTTGCTGTGGTTGTTATGCCAGGGAGAGCCGGGCAGCAGCCGGCAAAGGTTGGCGGAATGGAGCGGACGGTGGCGAACACGCACGCGACGTCGAACGGGCCCGACACGCCGGGGACATCCGACGCCGGATTCGTCGAGCGGGTCCGCGACGCCATCGACCGGCAGGAGCTTTCTCTGGTCTTCCAGCCGCAGGCCGACGTCTTCACCAGCCGCCTGACCGGGTTCGAGGCGCTGTCGCGCTGGCGCCTGTCCGACGGCACCATGCTGCCCCCCGACGTCTTCGTGCCGATGGCCGAACAGGGGGATGCGATCCACCTGCTGGGCGAATGGACTTTGCGCACCGCCTGCACGGCGGCGGCCGGCTGGCTTCGCGCCGGTATCGTCGACGTTCCAATCTCGGTGAATCTGTCGGCCCGTCAGCTCGACGATCCCGGCCTGGTGCTGAAGGTGCTGGGGATCCTGACCGAAACCGGCCTGCCCGCCGCCAACCTCAAGCTGGAGCTGACCGAGACCGCGATGTTCAGCCATACCGCCGACGCGCGGGAGGCCCTGCTGCAACTGCGTGGCGCCGGGATCCGGATGGTGCTGGACGATTTCGGCACCGGCTGGTCATCGCTCGCCACCCTGCGCCGGGTGCCGGTGGAGGCGCTGAAGATCGACAAGCAGTTCGTCCAGGCGATGGTGGAGGACCGCGACGCCGCCGCCATCGTCCAGGCGGTGGTGGCGCTCGCCCATGCCCTCGACCTCGGCGTGGTGGCGGAGGGGGTGGAGACGGCTGAACAGCGCCTGTACCTCCAGGCCTACCGCTGCGACACGCTGCAGGGCTATTGGCTGTCGCGCCCGCTGACCGCCGACGGGGTGTCGGAGTTCCTGGCCGAACGCAACGTGGTCGTCGGCCTCAAGCCGTCCGGGCCTGCCGCTGCTCCGCCGACATCGAAATGACCCGCCGGGTCTCGTCCCACTCCGTCAGGTCGCCGGCCTCGTCGGCGGTGGCCCAGCAGGCTTCCAGCGCATCGTCGGCGCAGATCGGATCGCCCGCCGCGCTTTCGGCGGCGACCTCCACCAGCGTGTAGTGGTAATGGACGCGCCCCTCGGCGTCGGGGGTGATGGCGTCGACCACGGTGACGATGCCCGTCGGCACCACCTCCAGCCCGGTTTCCTCCCGCACTTCGCGGACGGCCGTTTCGAACACCGTCTCGCCCACCGACTGCGCGCCGCCCGGCAGGCTCCATTGCCCCAGCCGCGGCGCCTTGCCCCGCCGGATCAGCAGAACACGGTCGCCGCGCCAGACGACGACCCCCACTCCCACCCAGGGACGGTCGGGATACTCGCGGCTGGAACGGTCGGGCAGGGTGGCGGACATGTTCGAATCCCTATCGATGGCTTGACCCGACGTTAACGCGATCCGACACTGGTACACCAGACGCGAAGACGCATCGCACCGTCCGCCGGCTCACACCACTGCCCCATGGCCGCCCCATGAAGTTCAACGAAATCCGCACCTTCATCGCCGTGGCCGATGCGCAGTCGGTGCAGGAAGCCGGCAACCGGCTGGGGCTGACCCAATCGGCGGTGTCGCGGCTGATCCAGCGGCTGGAGGCGGAACTCGGCATCGTGCTGTTCGACCGCCAGACCAAGCCGCTGGCGCTGACCCGCGACGGGGAACTGGCGCTTGCCCACGCGCGGCGCATCCTGGCGGCAGCCAGCGACTTCGCCGACGCCTTCGCCGGATCGGCGGAGCCGAGCGGGTTGCTGCGGCTCGGCGTGGCGCATGTGCTGACCGCGCTCGCAGCCGGGCGGCCACTGGACGACCTGCGCGCCGGCTTTCCCAGCCTGACGTTGCGGCTGCATTCCGATTGGAGCAACCCGCTGATCGAACAGGTCCGCGCCGGAACGCTCGACGGTGCGCTGATCCTGATGTGCGAGGAGCAGACCCCGCCCGACGATCTGCCGGCCCGCCTGATCCGAACGGAATCCGTCAGCATCGTCGCCTCTCCCGAAAACGCCGCCGGCGCCGATCTCGCCGCAATGAACGAACGTGGATGGGTGCTGCAGCCCAACGGCTGCCGGTACCGGGAGGCGCTCCATCAGGCGCTGACGCCGCTCGGACTGCGGCCGAACGTGACGGTGGAGGCCTACGACCAGAGCCTGCTGGTGTCGCTGGTGGCGCGCGGCGTCGGGTTCGGGCTTGCCCCGATGGGCCTTATCGCACCGGTCCCCGGTTCCGCCATGCTGCGGCCGATCACTCTGCCGGATTTCCGGATGGCCGTGACCATCTGGCTGGTCCAGTCGCGGACGACCGGACGCATCGCCCCGGTGTTCGACCGGCTGGAGGAGTCGTTGCGGCGCGAGATGCTTGCCGGTCAACCAGAGAGCCCCGTGACGGAGCCATTCGTTCTTCTGCATTCCGCCGCGGAATGACCCGGTTGCCGATTATGAATTTGCCGAACTGTTGATGCCCGCCTATCGTCGGTGACAGCACAACACCACGATGCGCAACCCCGCGGCACACAGTTCCGCAACAACGGCGCGCATCGACGCACCACCCCCGGAGGACGCCTTGACCACCGCCACCCCCGCCACGGCGCCCTCCTGGAGGACGCCAGCACTCGTCGTCGTCTGCGGCTGCCTGATCTCGATGCTGGCCTTCGGACCGCGATCGAGCATGGGCCTGTTCATCGGGCCGCTTTCGGAAACCCGCGGCTGGGGCCGCGACGTCTTCGCACTGGCGATGGCGATCCAGAACATCCTGTGGGGAGCCGGCGGCCCCTTCGCCGGGGCGCTGACCGACCGCTACGGCCCTGCCCCGGTCCTGGCGGGCGGCGGCATTCTCTACGCCGCCGGGCTGGCGCTGATGCCCTATGCGACGACCAGCGTCGAGCTGTACCTGACGGCCGGTGTGCTGATCGGGCTCGGTCTGTCCGGTGCGTCCTTCGGCATCATCATCGCCGGATTCACCCGGCTGCTGCCGCCGGAACAGCGCAGCTGGTCGGTCGGCATCGCCACCGCGGCCGGATCGATGGGACAGTTCCTGTTCGCGCCGATGGGTCAGGCCTTCATAGCCGGCTTCGGCTGGCAGACCGCCCTGCTCCTGCTGGCGGCGTCGATGATCGCGGTGCCGCTGCTGGCCGGCGTCTTCCCCGGCCCGAAGGGCATGACGGCGAGCGGTACGCCGGCGGTGACCGGCGCCAACATCGGCTACGTCGCCGCGGTCCGGCAGGCCTTCCAGCACCGCAGCTATGTGCTGCTGGTCGCCGGCTTCTTCGTCTGCGGCTTCCAGCTGGCCTTCATCACCACCCACCTGCCGCCCTACCTGACCGAGGCCGGCATCAGCGCGTCGCTGGCCGCCTGGGCGCTGGCGCTGATCGGCCTGTTCAACGTCATCGGCTCCTATGCGTCCGGCGTGCTGGCGGGCAAGGTCAGCAAGCGCTACCTGCTGTGCGCCAACTACTTCTCGCGCGGCATCGCCACGGCGATCTTCATCCTGCTGCCGATCTCGTCGGTGACGGTGATCGTCTACGCCGCGGTGATGGGGCTGCTGTGGCTGTCCACGGTGCCGCCGACCTCCGGCCTCGTCGCGCTGATGTTCGGCACCCGCTACATGGGCACGCTCTACGGCTTCGCCTTCTTCAGCCATCAGGTCGGCGGCTTCCTGGGCGTCTGGCTGGGCGGCGTGCTGTACGAGCGCACGGGGTCCTACGACGTCGTCTGGTGGCTGGGCGTGGCGTTGGCCATGTTCGCGACCATCGTCCACTGGCCGATCGCCGAGAAGCCCGCCCCGTCGCTGGCGGCGGCCGAGGCGAAGGCGTAAGGTAAGCGCCATGAGCGACAGCCCCGCCCCCTCTTCCGCCGGACTCCCCATCGGCCACGGCCTTGCCGCGGCGCTGTTCGGCGGCGTTCTGCTGGTCTGGGCGGGGCTGATGGGGCTGTCGCTGCAACGCGCCGCCCTGCCGGATGCGACCGACGGCATGATGCTTGCAGTTTTCTCCCCCGGCACCAGCGACGCGGAGGCGCTGGCGGCGATGGTCCGGGCGGGAGGAGAGCCGGTGCGCTCCACCTGGCTCGGATTCGCCTGGGTCGCCCGCGGAACGGAACCCGGATTCGTCGGCCGGCTGAAGGCGGAGGGGGCCATTGCGGCCTTCGGCGAGCTTCCGGTCGGTCCGACGCTGGGCGGCTGCACCGCCACCCCGGTCGACGCCGCCAAGATCGCCGCCACCCGCCTGCAATAGGCTCTTCTTTCCGCCCTGCGGACAGCTTGGGCCTCACCAACGGTGGACGGGCGCCCCCTGCGGTGTCATAGTGCGGCCCGCATTCGACCAGCCCCGTGTCCGCGGGGCCAGACTCCGGAATTCGTGAGCGACGATGAGCGAGCCGATCTCCCTGTTCACCAAACTGGCGAACATCCACATCCGTTACGTCACGTGGCGTCGGGGCGCCAAGGTCGGCAGCGACCGCTTCGGCAACGTCTATTACCGCAGCAAGGACACCAAGGCCGGCACGCGCGAGCGCCGCTGGGTCCTGTATGCCGGTGAGCCCGACGCCTCCAAGATCCCGCCGGAATGGCATGCGTGGCTGCACCACACCACCAAGGAGCCGCTGCCCGAGGGGTCGAGCGCCTTCCACAAGCCGTGGCAGAAGGAGCATCTGCCCAACATGTCGGGCTCGGTCCAGGCCTATCGTCCGCCCGGCCATGCGCTGGCCGGCGGGAAGCGGGTGCCGGCCACCGGCGACTACGAGCCCTGGACTCCGAGCTGATCCCTGCCAAGCACTGACCCTCACGTCAGAGCGGAAAGCCCGGCCCCATTTCGGGCCGGGTTTCGTTTCTGGAACTCGCAGCAGGATAGCTCTATGCGCCGGAATGTGATCGAAACCGTGCTGGGCGGCGTCGTGCTCGCCGTGGCCGCCGTGTTCCTTGCCTTCGCCTACAAAAGCGCCGATCTGCGCAAGGTGCAGGGCTATGACATCACCGCCAACTTCACCAGCATCACCGGCCTGCAGGGCGGCGCCGACGTCCGTATCAGTGGCGTGAAGGTCGGCACGGTCACCGGGCTGTCCCTCGACCCCGCCAGCTATCAGGCGGTGGTCCACCTGTCGGTCGACAATTCGGTCAAGCTGCCGAAGGACACCGCCGCGGTCATCGCGTCGGAAAGCCTGCTGGGCGGCAAGTTCCTGTCGCTGGAGCCGGGCGGCGATCCCGACATGATCAAGCCGAACGGCAAGATCGAATTCACGCAGAGCACGCCGGGCCTGGAGCAGTTGCTGGGTCAGGTCATCTTCTCTCTGCAGAGCATGAGCAAGCCGGGCGATCAGGCCAATGGCCAGTCCTCCCAGGCGCCGGCACAGGCGCCGGCCCAACCGCCGAAGCTCTGATACCAAGCTCTGATACCAGGCTCTGATACGAAGCAGGGGCGTGGCCGGAACCAGCGGCCACGCTCAAGCGTTCCTCCCCGTATCCGGATGGCGGCCATCAGACAGGCGCCGCCGGATCACGAAGCAGGAGGAAATGCGATGCGTCTCTCCCACTTGGCCGTGTTCGGTCTGGCCCTGGCGACCGCAGCCTGCGGCGCCAACATGGAAGAGAAATCCGCCAGCGGCGGACTTGGCGGTGCCGCCGCGGGGGCCGTGGTCGGCGGACCGGTGGGTGCGGTCGTCGGCGCTGCGGCCGGCGCCGGAGCCGGGGCGGCGACCCAGAAGATCGAAGACCGAGACGAAACGCAGAGCGGTACCGGCTCCACCTACAGCGCTCCTGCGTCGCGCAGCAGCGTCACGCGCTGATCCATCCTGTACCGACAACCCATCCCGGCGTCCCCGCCACTGGACGCTGACCCGCTTCCGGGCTAGAAGGCGGAGTGCCCCCGGCAGAGTCCACGCCGACAGGCAGGGCCGGCCGCATGGGCGCCGTCCGCAATAACGGAAGCGATCCGACGTGACGCGACTCTCAAGATTTATCCGTCCGGCCGCCCGGCTGATGGGTGCCGCCGCGGTGCTGGTCCCGCTGGCCGTCCAGGCCGCCCCGGTGCCGAACCAGATGATGGAGCGGCCGGCGGCAAAGCTGCAATGGCTGGACAAGGTGACCGCCCGCACCTCCACCTTCACCATGAAGGTGGGGGAGACGAAGGCGATGAGCAGCCTGCGCATCACCCTGCGCGCCTGCCGCGAGAACCCGCCGATCGAGACCCCGGAATCCGCCGCCTTTCTTGAGGTGACGGAAATCAAGCCCGGCGAGCAGGCGGAACAGGTCTTCAGCGGCTGGATGTTCGCCTCCAGCCCCGCCCTGTCGGCGATGGAGAACCCGATCTACGACGTGTGGGTTCTGGGCTGCGAGCAGTGAGGTGTGTGGAGGGGGCCGGTCTATTGCCCTCTCCCCATCCCTCCCCCGCCTTCAGCAGGAGAGGATCAGGGTGAGGGTTTGACTTACTCCGCCACCGCCGCGATGGGATTGCCCAGCGCCTTGTCCAGATAGTCGTCGACCTGCGTTGCCAGATCGTCGGTGCGGTTGACGAAGAAGTGGCTGGCTCCGGGCACCACCCGGTGATCGATGCGGATGTCCTTCTGGTGCGACAGCTTGGTCACCAGCTTGGTCACCGCGGCCTGGGGCACCACCTCGTCCTTGTCGCCGTGGATGATCAGGCCGGAGGACGGGCACGGCGCCAGGAAGGAGAAGTCGAACAGGTTGGCCGGCGGCGAGACGGAAACGAAGCCGTCGATCTCCGGGCGGCGCATCAGCAGCTGCATGCCGATCCAGGCGCCGAACGACACGCCACCGATCCAGCAGAGCGGCGCATTCGGATTGTAGGTCTGCAGCCAGTCCAGCGCCGCTGCGGCGTCGGCCAGTTCCCCCTCCCCCTTGTCATAGGTGCCCTGGCTGCGCCCGACGCCACGGAAGTTGAAGCGGAGCGCCGAATAGCCGCGCTTGGTGAAGGACTGGAACAGGGTGAAGACCACCTTGTTGTTCATCGTCCCATTGTGCTGCGGGTGCGGGTGCAACAGCAGCGCAACCGGGGCGTTCGGCTGCTTGCCGTGGGTGTAACGGCCTTCCAGGCGACCGGCGGGACCGTTGAAGAGCACTTCAGGCATGGGAACGACGTTCCTGACGCGGACAAAGGGTTGTTGGAACCGCCGCAGCGACCGACCGGAGATGATCCAGCCTGCCGCCCCAGCGCACGGGGCCTTACGAGCCCGTCACGGATTTTCCCGCAATGGAGTGGGGTTTTTCGCACACAATTCTTGACCGTTTTGCTTGGTCATCATATATGCGTCGTAACGTCCTCCGGGGCAACCCGCCTGACCCGCCCGATCGGCCCAGCGCTAGCGGGACCGGCCGAAAGACCGGATCCATAGCCGGTCGGTTCCATCGGGTTCCGGACCGGAAGGTCCTGAACCGCAAGGTTCCGACTGGCCGAAGCCGGGCGCGGGCGGCCGATGAGAGTGGCGGACTATACCACGGCGGGTGATGGCGTGTTCAAGCATCTTCGCGAAGAGATCGACGGGATCATGGCGCGCGACCCCGCCGCGCGGTCCCGGCTGGAGGTGGCGATCTGCTACCCCGGGTTTCATGCGATCGTGCTTCACCGTCTTGCCCGGCGCGCCCGCGACGCCGGCTGGCACCTGACCGCCCGCCTCGTCTCGCAGATCGCCCGCTCGCTGACGGGCATCGAAATCCATCCCGGCGCCACCATCGGCCGCCGCTTCTTCATCGACCACGGCATGGGCGTCGTGATCGGCGAGACGGCGGAGATCGGCGACGACGTCATGCTCTATCATGGGGTCACGCTGGGCGGCACCTCGCTCAATCCCGGCAAGCGCCATCCGACGTTGGGCGATGGCGTGATCGTCGGCGCGGGCGCCAAGATCCTGGGCGCCATCACCATCGGGCGCGGTGCGCGCATCGGCGCCAATGCCGTCGTGGTGGCCGACGTGCCGGCCGACACCGCGGTCGTCGGCATCCCGGCCAAACCGGTCGTCCCGCGCGACCGGGCGGAAACGCGCAAGTTCATGCCCTACGGCACCCCCTGCGGCGAGATCCCCGATCCGGTGGCCCGTGCGCTGTCCGGCCTGCTCGATCAGGTGACGGCGCTGCAGGCCCGCGTCGGCGAGCTTGAGGCGAACCCGTCATCGGCCGCAACCGTACTTCCCCGTTCAACACCCACACCGCTGGAAGCGGTGGCGTCCCACCCCGTCGGGATGCACGAAGCCCAAGGAGATCCGCGATGAGACTCAGCACCAAGGGACGCTATGCCGTGATGGCGATGGTCGATCTGGCCGCCACCAGCCAAGGCAGCCCGGTCGCGCTGGCGGACATCGCGGAACGGCAGGAGATCTCGCTCTCCTACTTGGAGCAGCTGTTCGCCAAGCTGCGCAAGGGCGGGCTGGTCAAGAGCGTGCGCGGTCCCGGCGGCGGCTATCTGCTGGCCCACCCGGCCGACGCCACCCGGGTGTCCGACATCATCCTGGCGGTGGACGAGCCGATCCGCACCACCCGCTGCGCCAACGGCACGCCGCAGGGTTGCCGCACCAACCGCTCGCGCTGCCTGACCCACGACCTGTGGGAAGAGCTGGGCAACCAGATCCACATGTATCTCAGCTCGGTCACCGTGGCCGACGTGGTGGAGCGGCGGATCATCGGCACCAGCGGCCTGAACCTGCTGCGCCCGGCCCCGGCCGCCGACAGCGCCGCGGCGGCGGCCGCCGAGTGAAGACGACCCATTCCGGACGCGAGCACGCCTGAAAAGTGACCATTCCGCCCGTCAGCCCGTTCCGGCGGACCGGAGTCTATCTCGACCACAACGCCACCTCTCCGCTGAAGCCGGAGGTGAAGGCGGCGATGGGTCAGGCGATGGACCTGGTCGGCAATCCGTCCTCCGTGCATGCCTTCGGCCGCAGCGCCCGGCGCGCGGTGGAGGAGGCGCGCACCGCCGTGGCCGCGCTCGCCGGGGTCAAGCCGGCCCAGGTACTGTTCACCGGCAGCGGGACGGAGGCCAACAACTTCGCGTTGCGCGGCTTTGCCGGCCGCCGGGTGCTGACCTCGGCCGTCGAGCATGAGTCGGTGCTGGCCGCCCGGCCCGACGCGGAGCGCTTCGGCGTGACCCGTGATGGCGTCGCCGACCTGGAGGATCTGGAACGCCGGCTGACCGACGGGGCCGATCCGGCGCTGGTCTCGCTGATGCTCGTCAACAACGAGACCGGGGTGATCCAGCCGGTGGCGGAATGCGCCCGGATCGCGCACGCCCACGGCGCGCTGGTCCATTGCGATGCGGTGCAGGCGGCCGGGCGGCTGCCCCTGTCGCTGTCCGGCCTCGGCGTCGACCTGATGACGCTGTCGGCCCACAAGCTGGGCGGTCCGACCGGCGTCGGCGCCCTGATCCTCGCCGAAGGGCTGGAGCCCGAGGCGCTGATCCGCGGCGGTGGACAGGAGCGGCGAAAGCGGGCGGGCACCGAGAACCTGCTGGGCATCGTCGGTTTCGGCGCCGCGGCGCGTCTGGCGCTGGACAGGCTGGCGGAAGCCGCCGACCTCGCGGCCCTGCGCGACCGGCTGGAGCGCGAGGCGCTGGCCGCCATGCCGCGCGCCCGCGTGATGGGCGCCGGTGCGGCACGCGTCGCCAACACCAGCTGCGTGATGCTGCCCGGCCTGCCCGGAGAGACCCAGGTGATGACGCTCGACCTCGCCGGGGTGGCGGTCAGCGCCGGTTCGGCATGTTCCAGCGGCAAGGTGAAACCGTCCCATGTGCTGGCGGCGATGGGCGAGGACGACCGCTCCGCCGCCAGCGCCATCCGCGTCAGCCTGGGCTGGACCAGCGACGACGAGGCGGTCGACCGCTTCCTGGCGGCCTGGACCGCGATGGCGCGGCGAAGCGCGCCTACCGATGGCTGAGCTTCATCCGCCGACGTTTCCCAACCGCCGGCATGGCTGCGCGACCATCTGTCTCCCATCCGGAAAGCCTGCATTCGCGCATTGCGCCGGATGCGGCTTCTGGGTATGACGCCGCGGAAGGCCCCTATGATGTCGGGCCGGATGGCGGCGGAGGCATGATGTCGGGTAAACCAACCTATCGGCCGAGCCTTTCGGCGTTTTGACGGACTGCGCGCATGACCCGTTCCAAATCCGGCCCGCCCGGCAACAACAGCGGCGGTATATCCGGCGCCATCGCCGGCGATCTGGAGCCCTGCGGCACCTGCGGCCGCTCGGTTGCGCCGCGCGCCCTGTTCTGCCACGCCTGCGGTGCGGCGCAGCCGCCGCGTCCCCTCGACCCCTTCACCCGGCTGGGGTTGGAGCGGCGCTTCGACATCGATCTGGAGCAGCTGTCGAAGCAGCATGCCGGCTTCACCCGCGCCATGGACCCGGAGCGCTTCGCCGCCCGCGGCCCGCGCCAGCAGGCCAATGCCAAGGCCCAGGTCGAAGCCCTGCGCGAGGCGTATGAGGTCCTGCGCGATCCCATCCGCCGCGCCCACGCACTGCTGTCCCTGTTGGGCGGCACGCCGGCCGCGAGCGACGAGGCTGGGACTGGGTCCGAAAATGGGGATGAGGAGATCGCCGATCTCGCCGCCCGGCTGAGCCGCGCCGACGACGCGCTGGAGTTGGACCGCATCGGCCTGGACCTCGGCCAGCGGATCGAGGCCTGCATCAAGTATCTCACCCCCGCCTTCCGCAAGGCGCAAACGGCATCCGGCCCGGACAGCCCGCCGACCTTCGACGGCGCCGCCCGCATCCTGGCCCGGCTGGAACGGCTGGAGGCGCTGGCCGCCGATGTCCGCGACCGCCGCGCCGCCCGGACACCGCCGCGGACCTGATCCGGCCAACCCGTTACCAAAACCCGCCCTTTCAATCGCTAGGCAACCTTAGAAGAACGAGGACCCCATGCCCAAGATGACCTTCATCGAGCCCGATGGCAGCCGCCGCGAGGTGGACGCCCCGCTCGGCCTGTCCGTGCTGGAGATCGCGCACAAGAACAGCCTGGACCTGGAAGGCGCCTGCGAGGGCTCGCTGGCCTGCTCCACCTGCCATGTCGTGATCGAGCCGGAGTGGTTCGATGTCCTGCCGGAAGCGCAGGAGGACGAGGAGGACATGCTGGACCTCGCCTTCGGCCTGACCAAGACCTCGCGCCTGGGCTGCCAGATCATCATGACGGAAGAGCTGGACGGTCTGGTCGTCCGCCTCCCGGGCGGCAGCAACAACGCGATGAAGTAACGGCGCGGGGGAACCCTGTTCCGGCCGCCGGAGACTGCGTCAGGCGACGCGATACCCGGCGGCCTCTTTCCCCCTCCCCGTCCTGTGTTCCGATTTCCTACTTTCCCGGGCGCCTGCCCGTACCATATAGGGCGCCATGAACTCCCTCGGTCTATCGAAGCGCCCCCAGGACACCCGCGTCGTCGTCGCGATGTCCGGAGGGGTGGATTCCTCCGTCACCGCCGCCGTGCTGCGGGAGGAGGGCTATGACGTCGTCGGCATCACGCTGCAGCTTTACGATCACGGCCTCGCCCTGCAGAAGCCGGGCGCCTGCTGCGCCGGCCAGGACATCTACGACGCCCGCCAGGTCGCCGACCGCATCGGCATCCCGCATTACGTCCTGGATTACGAAGGCCGCTTCAGCCAGGACGTGATGGATGATTTCGCCGACAGCTATCTGCGTGGCGAGACGCCGATCCCCTGCGTGCGCTGCAACCAGCGCGTCAAGTTCCGCGACCTGCTGAACACCGCCCGCGACCTGGGAGCCGACGCGCTCGCCACCGGCCATTACGTCCGTCGCATCGCCGGCCCGCAGGGCGCCGAGCTGCACCGCGCCGTCGATCCCGCCAAGGACCAGAGCTATTTCCTGTTCGCCACCACGCGCGAACAGCTGGAATTCCTGCGCTTCCCGCTGGGCGGCTTGACCAAGCCGGAAACCCGCGCACTTGCCGAGCGCCATGGGCTGGAGGTGGCGGCCAAGCCCGACAGCCAGGACATCTGCTTCGTCCCCAACGGCAACTACGCCGAGGTGGTGGCGAAGCTGCGCCCCGGCTCCGTCGAGCCCGGCGACATCGTCCATGTCGACGGCCGCGTGCTGGGCCGCCACAAGGGCGTCGTCCATTACACGGTCGGCCAGCGCAAGGGGCTCGGCATCGGCGGCATCCGCGGCCAGGAGGAGGAGGCGCTCTACGTCGTCCGCCTGGAGCCAGCCCGCCGCCGCGTCGTCGTCGGCCCGCGCCGCGACCTCGCCCGCTCACTGGTGATGGTGCGCGACGTGAACTGGCTGGGTCCCGATCTGGCGGATGGCGCCGGCACCGAGGTGTCGGTGAAGCTCCGCTCCGCCCAGCCCGCCGCTCCCGCCATCTGGCGTGCCGGACCGGACGGCAGCGCGCGGGTGGAGTTGATTGAGCCCCAGCACGGCATCGCCCCCGGTCAGGCCTGCGTCGTCTACCAGGGCGACCGCGTGCTGGGCGGCGGTTGGATTTCCGGCACCGCCGGGGCTGTGGACGCGGGCGTTGACGTGAGTGAAACGGCGGCTTGAATCAGTGGGTTAGGCGACTTTCCGCCGGCCGGCCGAAAAAAATCGCACCCCCCGAAAATTCCGCGTTGACAGGCCAAGTCGCCCTATCCTATATAGCGGCTCCCGGCGGCAACGACGGGACACGATGGTAGCCAACGGCGGCGGAAACGCCGACAAAGGCGAACACGATGGCAGCGTAGCTCAGTGGTAGAGCAGGGGAATCATAATCCCTTGGTCGGGGGTTCAAATCCCTCCGCTGCTACCATCATAGAAAACCCCCTGGCTTCCGAACGGAGGCCAGGGGGTTTTTCTTTGCGCGCCATCGGGCTGACGCGGCGTCGATTGCGGCTCGACCAATGCGGAACGCCGACGGCGGTCTCCCCTACCCCATCATCGACTTGGGCAGTGCGATCCGCGGTTCCACCTCGACCCGGTTACGGCCCGCGTGCTTGGCGCGGTAGAGGGCGGCGTCGGCACGGGCCAGCAGGGGTTCGATGCCGGTGTCGGTCGCGTTGAGCCAGCTGAGGCCCAGGCTGACGGTCACCGTCATCTCGCCGCCGGTCTCCAGCCGGACCGGCATGGCGGCGACGGCCTGGCGCAGGCGCTGGGCGACGGCGTAGGCGTTGACCGGCGGGGTTTCAGGCATCACCACGGCGAATTCCTCGCCGCCCAGGCGGCCGATGATGTCGCTGTTGCGCAAGCTCTCCTTGCAGGCGCGCACCGTGCTGCGGATCGCCTCGTCGCCGGTGGCGTGACCATGGGTGTCGTTGACCCGCTTGAAGTGGTCGATGTCCAGCATCACCACCGACAGCGGACGCTGGTATCGTCGCGAGCGGCCGAACTCCTCATCCCCCCGTTCCAGGAAGCGGCGACGGTTCAGGGCGCCGGTCAGGGCGTCGGTGGTCGCCAGCCGTTCCAGGTCGCGCTGCATCGCCACGACACGCGAGGCGGCCAGCAGGCGCGCCGCTGTCCATTTCCAATCCAGCGGCTTGCGCAGGAACTCGTCGGCACCGGCCTCCACCAGTTCGTGGAACTGGTCGGTCATGCTGCCGGGGATCATCAGGATCAGGTAGAGGTGGCGCAGCCCCTGGGCGGTGCGCAGGTGCCAGCACAGCTCGATCCCCGTCATGTCGGCAAGGCGGATGTCGGCCATCACCACGTCGAACCGCTCGCTCGCCACCGCCTCGATGGCGGCGGCCCCGGTCTCGACCACGCTGGTCGCGTAGCCCAGCTTCGTCAGCTCATACACCATCATGGTCAGGTGACGCGGTGAATCGTCGACGATCAGAATTCGCAAATCGAAAGCTCCCGGCGATCCCTTCTCGTTTATGGAACATGACGCCCGAGTTGTGCAAATGTCCTTAACGTCAAGTCGCAGAACGATAACGAAAAGCCGGGGCATGCCCGACGCCCCGCGCCAGTGCGTGACGGTCAGGAACGCCGCCCCTCGAGGGTGATTATCCAATCCTCGCAGGTCGGGGCGCGGCCGTGCTCATGGTTCCCTGAGATGGTGACATCGCTGAAGCCCACGGTCTTGAGAGCCAGTTCGAGCTCGTTGACTCCCCACCAGCGAAGCGTGAACAACTCGAGCTCGGTCTCGACCAGGCGGCTGTCGCGCCATCGCTCGTAGCGCAGGTGCGACACCTTGCGCTGGGCGATGTGGTCGATGGTGACCAGCTGCTCCTGCAAGGTAATCAGCTCGCCGTCCTCGGTTGGCCAGCTCCGAAGCCGGGCGCCATCTCCGAAAAAGTCGCTGATGGGATCGAGGTCCAGGATCAACCGCCCACCGGGTGCGAGGTGGTCGTGGAAGCGTCTGAGCACCATCAGTGATTCATTGAAATCACCGATCAGTTGGAAAGAGCCGAGCGGAACGATGATCGCGTCGAACGCGTGGTCATAGGCGAAATCCTGAAACCGCATCCGGTCGAGGCGAGGAGACAAATTCCGCGCTTGGCAATGCGCGCGGCAACGCTCAAGCATTTCCTCGGACGCATCGAAGCCCTCGACGGGCAGTCCAGCTTCAAGCAACGGAATCAGCAGGCGCCCGTTTCCGACACCCGGCTCCAGAATGGGCCCGCGGCAATCCGACAACCGGTTCAGATAGAACTCCATCTCCGTTCCGAAGAAGCGGCCTATGGGCTTGTCGAGATCGTAGACGAGAGCAGCCAGACTGCCGTAACGGTTGTTCATACCCCCCTCGACATTGATTGTTCCGAAGTCGAAGAGAGAAGTTTGAACCAGAGGCATCGGACTCGTCTACAAACAGTTCCATCCGTCTGACGCACCCCATTCGCATGCCTGCCGGGCCGGCGTCGTGGTGAAGAAGAAAACACCTCTTGGACCCTCTCGGCGAAGCCGGCGTCACGAGACAGCTTGGAGGTGCGCTCTCTCTCTGATGCTTTTGCACATGTTGCCTACCGGGCCGCCCGGTTGGTAATGTTTCTTTCAAATTTGTTCGCGGGACAAGCTAACGATATAGCGGGAGGCACGACCATGGACAGCGCGCGCGCGGCCCACATCGATGAACTCGTCCGTGTCTCCGCCGGTGTGCCGTCCGCCCGCGATCCGATCATCGAAAGTTCCTGGCGCCGCTGCGTCGCCGACCACAAGCTGGACCCCACCATCGGGCGCGAGGCCCATATCCTGCCTCAGGAGCGGCTGCGCGAGCACCGCGACGCGATGGACGAATTCCTGCGCATGGCCCGCTTCGGACTGGAGGCGCTGTACCGGCAGGTCGCCGGCATGGGCTATGTCCTGCTGCTGACCGACAGCAACGGCGTCACCGTGGACTTCATCGGCGATCCGACCTTCGACAACCATCTGCGCCGGGCCGGGTTGTATCTGGGGTCCGACTGGAACGAAGGGCATGCCGGCACCTGCGCGGTCGGCACCTGCATTGCCACTGCCCAGGCTCTGACGGTCCATCAGACCGATCATTTCGACACCACCCACATTCCGCTGACCTGCACGGCCGCCCCCGTCTTCGACAGCGGGGGCGAACTCGCCGCCGTGCTGGACATCTCCGCCCTGCATTCGCCGGAACCGAAGATCAGCCAGTATCTGGCGCTCCAGATGGTGAAGGCTTATGTCCACAAGATCGAAACCGCCAACCTCTACAACAATTTCCGCCGCAACTGGGTGGTGAAGCTGTCCGCATCGCAGGAATTCGCCGAGGTCGATCCCGATTTCGTCCTGGCGCTGGACGGAGGCGGCAGGGTGATCGGTTTCAACCACAAGGCCCACGACCTGCTGGCGGAGGATGGGGCCTCGCCGCTCGGCCGCTCCTTCGCCGAACTGTTCGACTGCGAGGTGGACGATCTGGTCCGCTTCGTCCGCGCGCTCCCGACCGAGCAGCGCACGTTGCGCCTTCGTCGCACCGGCCTGCCGCTGTTCGCCCAGGCGATGCCGCCGCCGGCGGTGTCCCTGCCCCGCAACCATCCCCACGACCAGGGGAACGATCCGTTGCCGGAGCCGCTGCGCGTGGTGTCAGGCGGCGACCCGGCGCTGAAGGCGGTGCTGACGCGGGCGGCGAAGCTGGTCAACACCCGCATGAGCCTGCTGATCCATGGCGAGACCGGCACGGGCAAGGAGCATCTGGCCAAGGCCCTGCACAAGTCCAGCATCCGCCGCAGCAAGCCCTTCGTCGCCGTCAACTGCGCCGCGTTGCCGGAAAACCTGATCGAGAGCGAGCTGTTCGGTTATGAACCCGGCTCCTTCACCGGGGCGACGGCGCGCGGCAAGAAGGGTCTGATCCTGGAGGCTGACGGCGGCACCCTGTTCCTGGACGAGATCGGCGACATGCCCCTGTCGTCGCAGACCCGCCTGCTTCGCGTGCTTGCCGAGCGGGAGGTGACGCCGATCGGCCGCACCAAGGCGGTATCGGTGGACGTCCGCGTCATCGGCGCCACCCACCGCGATCTGGTGGAACTGGTCAAGGCTGGCCGCTTCCGCGACGACTTGTACTTTCGTCTCAACGGCGCGGTGTTCACCGTGCCGCCGCTGCGCCAGCGCGGCGATCTCGATTGGCTGATCGAACGGTTGCTGGCCGAGCGGGCGGAGCGCGACGGCGTTGGCTACCGCCTTACTCCGGCGGCGCTGGCGGCCCTGCGCGGCCACAGCTGGCCGGGCAATGTGCGGGAACTGGTGAATGCGCTGGACTATGCCTGCGCGGTCAGCGACGGCGGGCTGATCGACCTTGCCGACATTCCGGAGCCGGTGCAGCACAGCGGCCTGTTCCAGGCTTGGCCGGCGGAGGCGCCGGGGATGGTGGTCGCGGAGGAGGACCCCGCCGCCCGGCTGCGCGAGACGCTGCGGCGGCACCACTGGAACGTGTCGGCGACGGCGCGGGCGCTGGGGGTCGACCGATCGACCATCCACCGGCAGATGCACCGCTTCGGCGTCGTGGCGCCGCATCGGGCGGAGTGAGGGGGAGTCTTACGGCTGGTGCCCCCTCCCCATCCCTCCCCCGCTTCGCGGGAGAGGGGGCAAAACGCTCCCAAAAGACCTCCCCTTACCCCACCGCCCCGAACCCGCCGCCGCCGGGCGTCTCCACCACCAGGGCGTCGCCCGGCCGCATCGCGGCGCTGTCCTGAGAGGCCAGTTCCTGCACGCTGCCGTCGGTGCGTTGGACCCAGGTGCGGCCGAGCGCGCCGTCGGCGCCGCCCTTCAGGCCGAAGGGGGCGACCTTGCGGTGGTTGGCGAGGATGGCGGCGGTCATCGGCTCCAGGAAGCGCAGGCGGCGGATCACGCCGTCACCGCCGCGCCAGCGCCCCGCCCCGCCCGAGCCGCGGCGGATGTGGAAGCCCTCCACCAGCACCGGAAAGCGCCATTCCAGCACCTCCGGGTCGGTCAGGCGGGAGTTGGTCATGTGGG
The DNA here is from genome assembly GCA_023423695.1 of Pseudomonadota bacterium. Lineage (GTDB taxonomy): Bacteria > Pseudomonadota > Alphaproteobacteria > Azospirillales > Azospirillaceae > Azospirillum. The sequence continues at coordinate 83,804 of JAFAFA010000138.1, forward strand.
TCTGCACCGCATCGGTGCCGTTGAAGCCGTCTCCGGCGCCGGACCCGCCGCAGACCGTCTCGTAATACTGGTGCCGCTCGTTGCCGAAGGTCGTGTTGTTCATCGTGCCTTGAGCCGATGCCATCACTCCCAGCGCACCGAACAGCGCATCGACGATGCACTGGCTGGTCTCCACATTGCCGGCGACCACCGCGGCGGGCGGATTGGGGGCCAGCATGGAGCCGGGCGGGATGACGATCTCGATGGGGCGCAGGCAGCCCTCGTTCATCGGGATCTCGTCGTCCACCAGACAGCGGAAGACATAGAGCACCGCCGCCCGGCAAACCGCCGACGGGGCGTTGAAGTTGTTGGTCAGCTGCGTGCTGGTCCCGGAGAAGTCGACGATCGCCGAACGGGCGTCATGGTCGATCGACACCCGCAGCTTGATCACCGCTCCATTGTCCAGCGTCACCGCGAAATCGCCGTCGCTCAGCACGCCGATGGCGCGACGGACCTGCTCCTCGGCATTGTCCTGGACGTGGCGCATATAGGCGATGACGGTGGACAGGCCGTGCAGGCGGACGACGCGGTGCAACTCGCGGGTGCCCTGCTCGTTAGCGGCGACCTGCGCCTTGAGGTCGCCGATGTTCTGCGCCGGGTTGCGCGCAGGATGCGGGCCGGAGCGCAGAAGCTCCACCATTGCCTCTTCGAGGAACTGGCCGTTCTCCACCAGCGGCACGCAATCCAGCAGCACGCCTTCGTCGGCGATGGTCTTGCTGTCGGGCGGCATGGAACCGGGGGTGATGCCGCCGACATCGGCATGATGGCCGCGCGACGCGACGAAGAACAGCAGCTCCTTGCCCGCCTCGTCGAACACCGGTGAAACCACGGTGATGTCCGGCAGATGGGTGCCACCATGGTAGGGGTCGTTCAGCGCGAAGCTCTCGCCCGCAGCGAAGGTCCCGCCGCGCCGCTCGATGACCGCACGAACGCTCTCGCCCATCGACCCCAGATGCACCGGCATATGCGGGGCATTGGCGATCAGCCCGCCGTCGCGGTCGAACAGGGCACAGGAGAAGTCCAGCCGCTCCTTGATGTTCACCGAGCGGGCGGTCTTCTCCAGCGTCACTCCCATCCGTTCGGCAATGGACATGAACAGGTTGTTGAAGACCTCCAGCATCACCGGATCGACCTTCGCCCCGCCCTTGATGCCGGCGGCCTGACGCTGGGTCGCCGGCTCCAGCCGGGTCAGCACTAGATGGTTCTTGCGGGTGACCTCCGCCATCCAGCCCGGCTCGACCACAGTGGTGGAAACGGCTTCTGCCAGGATGGCGGGACCGACGACGCGGTTGCCGGGCTGGAGCTGCCGGCGGTCGTAGAGCGGCGCCTCGCGGCGCTGGCCGCCGCTATGGATGGCAACGGTGGCGAGCCGGCGCGGCAGCACCGCGGAGGTGGCGGGAAGCTCCGGATCCTCAAGCACGTCGGTCAGGCCGACCGCCTCCAGAGTCACCGACTCCACCTCCAGCGCGGTGCCGGGGGTGAGGAAGCCGTAGCGGCGGCGGTGCGCCTCCTCGAAGGACTTGGTCATCGCCACCTTCGACCCGAAAGCGACGGTCAGGGTGGTGTCGGACCCCGCGGCCTTCAGGTGTACGCGGCGGTTGATCGCCTGACGGTCGGCGGCGACGCCCTGGCGGGCCAGCTCCGCCCGCCCCTCGGTCTCCAGGTCGGTGAACAGCATGGTCAGCCGGTCGACCACGGGGTCGCTCAACGGGCCTTCGACCGCGCGCTCGCGGATGGCGACGGTGTCGGCCAGGCCGATCCCGTAGGCGGACAGCACGCCGGCCTGCGGGTGCAGGAACACCCGCGTCATGCCCAGCGCGTCGGCGACGGCGCAGACATGCTGGCCCGCCGCGCCGCCGAAGCCGTTCAGCGTGTAGCCGGTGACGTCATAGCCGCGCTCCACCGAGATCTTCTTGATGGCGTTGGCCATGTTGTCGACGGCGATGCGCAGGAAGCCTTCCGCGACCTCCTGCGGGGTCATCGTCGTGCCGAGCTTCTCGTTGACCGTGGCGGCCAGTTCGGTGAAGCGGGCCTTCACCACCTCGGCGTCCAGCGGCTGGTCGCCGTTGGGCCCGAAGACATGCGGGAAGAAGCGCGGCTGGATCTTGCCGACCATCACGTTGCAGTCGGTGACGGTCAGCGGCCCGCCGCGGCGGTAGCAGGCCGGCCCCGGATTGGCGCCGGCGCTGTCCGGCCCGACGCGGAAGCGGGTGCCGTCGAAGACGCAGAGCGAACCGCCGCCGGCCGCCACGGTGTGGATGTGCATCATCGGCGCGCGCACCCGGACGCCGGCCACCACCGCGTCGAAGGCGCGCTCATACTCGCCGGCATAATGCGACACGTCGGTGGAGGTGCCGCCCATGTCGAAGCCGATGACCCGGTCGAAACCGGCCATGCCGGCGGTGCGCACCGCGCCCACCACGCCGCCGGCCGGGCCCGACAGGATGGCGTCCTTGCCCTGGAAGCGGCGGGCGTCGGTCAGACCGCCGTTGGACTGCATGAACATCAGCGGCACCGGCGTGCCGTCGACGCTGAGGTCGTTGGCGACGCGGTCGACGTAGCGGCGCAGCACGGGCGAGAGATAGGCGTCGGCCACCGTGGTGTCGCCGCGGCCGACCAGCTTCATCAGCGGGCTGACCAGATGGCTGACCGAGACCTGGGTGAAGCCGACAGCGCGGGCCAGCGAGGCGACCTGCCGCTCATGCTCGGGATAGCGGTAGCCGTGCATCAGCGCGATGGCGGCGGCGCGGAAGCCCTGGCGATAGGCCTCCTCAAGCCCGCGGCGGACGGCGTGCAGATCGACCGGCTTCAGCACCCGGCCGTCGGCCATCACCCGTTCCGGCACCTCCACCACATGGGAATAGAGCTGGTCGGGCAGATGGATGTGGCGGGCGAAGATCTTCGGCCGGGCCTGATGGCCGATGCGCAGCTGGTCGCCCAGCCCCTCGGTGATCAGCAGGACGGTCGGCTCGCCCTTGCGCTCCAGCAGGGCGTTGGTGGCGACGGTGGTGCCCATCTTGACCACCTCCACCGTGTCCGGCGGGATCGGCTGGCCGGGCTTCAGGCCCAGCAGCTCGCGAATGCCCTGGACGGCCGCGTCGGCATAGCGCTCCGGATTCTCCGACAGCAGCTTGTGGGTGACGACCGACCCGTCCGGCCGCCGGCCGACGATGTCGGTGAAGGTGCCGCCGCGATCGATCCAGAACTGCCATTGGGCGGGCTTGACCTCTGCCGCCCCGCCCATCGCCGCGCCTTGATTCTCAGCCATCGTCGCCGCACCCGCCGAATTCCATGCGCGGCAACCGCACCGCGCGTGGGCCGGAGTTTCGCGATCCGGCAGCGAATTTCAACTGCCAGCGTGCCCTACGCCCATCAGGGCAGCCATCGAGACAGGCGGCCGCGGCGGAAAGAACACAGGATCACCGATGCGGCGGCCCTCCGGTCAGGCGGCGAGCCGCAATCCTCTCAAGCGGCGAGCCGCTCGGGCCGGATGCCGGGCAGGCGGGCCAGGATGGCATTGCCGGACAGGATGCTGTTGAAGGCGCCGCTGCCGTCCTCCAGCGCTTCCAGGGCAAGCGAAAACTGGTTGGGCGGCGGCAGTTCGAACTGGGCGGCGACCTCGCCGCCATCCAGCGCCAGCCTCCCACCGAAACGGCGGGCCAGGGCACGCATCCGGACATTGCCGGCCAGGCACATCATGTGGACATGGCGGATGCCGCGGTTGCGGGCGACCGTCAGGATGCGGCGGACCAGCGTGCTGCCGACACCCCTGCCCTGCAGCCCCGATTCGATGCTGATGCCGAATTCGGCCTGATCGGGCCAGAGGAGGCGGTCGCCGCACAGCTCCACCGCGCCGCGCAGCACGCCATCCTCGAACGCTCCCAGCAGCACCGTCCGTCCCCAGTCGATGGACCGGCAATGCCGCTCCACCGCCTCGTCCGACAGCGTTCCGGTGAAGCGGGCATAGCGGTCGGCATTGTCCAGACGGAGGAGATGCGCCCGATACTGCGGCAGTTCGGTCGGCATGATCTTGCGGATGACAGGCATGGCTCTGCTCACGGTTCTCGAAATTCGAAAACGCATTCACGCAGAACGTTTTTCCCCAGGAGCAGGCACCCGCAAGCTTATGACACGCGCTTGGCGGATGCCGTTTTTATCGAAACCGGCGCTCTCCGCGGCGCCCTTTATTGCAGTGCAACATGGCGCCTCGAACGGATTTCGCAAGCGCTTATTAGAAATTCGCAATGCGAACAATGCTGGCCTGTTGCCGTCGCGCAACAGTTGGCCGACAACCATACGGCGGCTATGCTGCCGCCCATCAGGACGACGGGCGAGCGGAACGCGGAAGGCGGAGCATGAGCATTTGGGGCAGGATCCTGGGCAGCGCGGCCAGCCTGTTCAGCGGCGGGCCGCTGGGCAGCCTTCTGGGCGGGCTTGCCGGGCAGGCGGTGGACCTGTGGTCGCCCTGCGGCCCCGGCGACCAGCGCAAGCCCATGAGCGATGCGGAAGCCGAGGAGGCCAAGCAGACCGTCGCCTTCACCATCGGCGTCATCGCCCTCGCGGCGAAGATGGCACGGGCCGACGGGGTGGTGAAACGGGTGGAGGTCGATACCTTCAAGCGGTTGTTCCGCGTTCCCGCCGACGAACTGGCGAATGTCGGCCGCGTCTTCGACCTCGCCCGCCGCGACACCCATGGCTTCGAAGAGTACGCGCGCCAGATCGCCAACCTGTTCGAGGACAGGCATGCGGTCTTGGAGGAACTCCTCGACAGCCTGCTGATGATCGCCGAGGCCGACGACGAACTGCACGAGACGGAGGTGGAGTATCTGCGCGCCGTCGCCGTGATCTTCGGCTTCGACGAGGCGGAATTCCGCCGCATCGTCGCCGGGCACCATATCGCCGGCGGCCCGACCGATTCGGATCCCTATGCGGTGCTGGGCGTGGCGCGCACCGACGACGACGACGCGATCAAGGCCGCCCACCGTGCGCTGGTGCGCGAGCATCATCCCGACCGGCTGATCGCCCAGGGCATGCCGCAGGAGTTCGTGGATCTGGCGACGCAGAAGCTCGCGCTCGTCAACGCAGCCTATGATCGTATCCGCCGCGAGCGGGAAGGAAGCGCCGCTCTGCTCTAGCAAGCCGCGATTCGTCACGATGCAATCGGATTTTAAATTGCTTTGTCATGGGCTTTGTCCCGTTTCCTGACGTATCGTCCCCGGCGGGGCGGGCGAGCGGTTGCCCGCAGGATTTGGGAACGACACGACATGCAACGCACGATCATCCGGACGATCTTCGCTGCGGCTTTGGGAACGGCACTGGCGGCAGGTACGCTCTACACCGCGCAGGCGCAGACCGCATCCATCGACAGCCCGGTGGTGTTGGGCCAACCGCTGACGCTGAACCTGGGGGCGCCGCCGTCCGGCAGCGACTGCCCGACACAGGCCGCGGCGCTGAACGCGCAGGGGCTGGTCCTGGTCGCCAACGGCCAGACCATCCCGGGCGCCCGTGCCAGTTTCGGCTGCTCCGCCAAGGGGGAACTGGTGGGCACGGCCTCCACCTCCATCGCCGGCAACGGCGACGTCGCGGCCCAGCGGCGGGCGGCATGGCAGACCGCCTTCAGCGGCTTCTTCAGCCTTTCCGGGACCAAGACCCTGCCGATCGCCTTCGGTCCGATCACCGGCGGCATGAGCACCTCGCCGAAGCTGGTCGCCATCCAGGGGGCGAGTGATCGTGATCTGGGGCTGGCCGGCCTGTGGTTCGCCCTTGTGGCGGCGGGATTCCTGTTCGCCTTCTTCCACCATTTCGGCCGCACCGATTCGATCACCCCGATTCCCGGCGTGCCGATGCCGGCCGGTTACCGGGCGCCCTACAGCCTCGCCCGCTTCCAGCTTCTGTGGTGGAGCGGGATCGTCACCGCTTCCTACGTCGCCATCCTGACCATCACCGGGTCGATGGACACCATCACCACCGGCACCATGGCGCTGATGGGGATCGTCGGCGGCACCTCCGTGCTGGCCGCCTTCCAGGACCGCCGGCTGGGCGACGACGAGACGCGGCGCCAGCAGCATGCCACCGCCTACCGGACCGCTGCCGCGGCCAACCCGCCCGATCATGCGACGATGGCCGCGAGCCTGAACCAGATCTATCCGCCGACGCGGGGATGGCTGACCGACCTCTTGAGCGATGCCGCCGGCTACAACATCCACCGCCTCCAACTGCTGGCCTGGACCATGGTGCTGGGTGTCACCTTCCTCTACGAGGTCACCCGTACGCTGGGCATGCCGGAGCTGTCGGCCAACCTGCTGGCCCTGACCGGCATCAGCAACGGCACCTATTTCGGCTTCAAGATGCAGGAGCAGCAGGTGGCGACGCCGACCGGTCCGGTTGCGGCGGCGGTGTGACGGAAGCCGGTTCCACGGACGCAACCCGCCCAACCGTTTTTCCGGGTCGCAGTGGAGGGGGACGGCGCGCTATAACCCATCCCCTTCCCTCGATTTTCCGGCGCACGAACGGTCCATGGCTCCTCCCGCACCCATCACGGCGCTCCAGGGCGTCTCCGTCACCTTCGGCGGCCGTCCGCTGTTCGACGGCATCGACCTGTCCATCGCCCGTGGCGACCGTGCCTGTCTGGTCGGCCGCAACGGGTCGGGCAAGTCGACGCTGATGAAGGTGCTGGCCGGGATGATCCACCCCGACGGCGGCACCGTCTTCGTCCAGCCGGGTGCCCGCATCGCCTATCTGCCGCAGGAACCGGACTTCACCGGCTGCGCCACCGTGCAGGACTATGTCGTGCAGGGCCTGCCCGCCGACGAACAGGACGAGGCGCACCGCGTCGACGCCGTGCTGGACAGGCTGCAGGTGGACGGCAGCCTCGACCCCCGCACCCTGTCGGGCGGCGAGTCGCGCCGCACCGCGCTGGCCCGCACGCTGGTCGGCAACCCCGACGTCATGCTGCTGGACGAGCCGACCAACCACCTCGACCTCCCCACCATCGAGTGGCTTGAGGAGGAATTGCTGTCCTTCCGCGGCGGGCTGCTGCTGATCAGCCACGACCGTGCCTTCCTGAACCGGCTGGCCAAGCGTACGCTGTGGCTCGACCGCGGCACGGTGCGCGCCACCGACCGCGGCTTTGCCGAGTTCGAGACTTGGCAGGCGGAGGTGTTCGAGACGGAGGAGGCCGCGGCCCACAAGCTGGACCGCAAGATCGAAAGCGAGATGAAGTGGCTGCGCGAGGGCATTTCCGCCCGGCGCACCCGCAACATGGGGCGCGTGCGCAACCTGCTGGACCTGCGCGCCGGGCGCGCGGAGCAGATCAAGGGCGGCCAGCAGGCCAAGCTCGCCATCGCCGAGGCTGAGCGCGGCGGCAGGCTGGTGATCGAGGCGACCGGCATCTCCAAGGGCTTCGACACGCCCGACGGCCGCAAGACCATCGTGAAGAACTTCTCCACCCGCATCCTGCGCGGTGATCGGGTGGGTCTGATCGGGCCGAACGGCGCCGGCAAATCCACCCTGCTGAAGATGCTGACCGGCCAGCTTGAGCCCGACGAGGGCACGGTGAAGCTGGGCACCAACCTGGACACCGCCTATTTCGACCAGCGGCGCGAGGGGCTGGACCCGGAGGACACCATCCGCAAGGTGCTGTGCCCCTTCGGCGGCGACGCGGTGATGGTCAACGGCGTGTCGCGCCACGTCGCCGGCTACATCAAGGACTTCCTGTTCGACACCCGCCAGCTGGACAGCCCGGTCAAGGCGCTGTCGGGCGGCGAGCGCAACCGGCTGCTGCTGGCCCGGCTGTTCGCCAAGCCCAGCAACATGATGATCCTCGACGAGCCGACAAACGACCTCGACATGGACACGCTGGACCTGCTGGAGGACGTGCTGGGCGACTATCAGGGCACGCTGCTGCTGGTCAGCCACGACCGCGACTTCCTAGACCGGCTGGTGACCGCCACCATCGCCCTGGAGGGTGACGGCACCGCCACCGAATATGCCGGCGGCTATTCCGACTATCTGGTACAGCGCCCGGCCAAGGCGGCCCCCGCCGCCGCGGCCAAGCCGAAGCCCGCCGCCCAGGCACCGGCCGCCGCAGCCAAGCCGCGCGGCAAGCTGAGCTACAAGGACCAGCGCGAACTCGACGAACTGCCGGCCCGCATGGACGGGCTGGGGGCCGAGATCGCCAAGCTGGAGAAGGCTCTGGCCGACCCTGACCTGTTCACCCGCGATCCCGCCAAATTCCAGAAGACCAGCGAGCAGCTGCACGCCAAACAGGCCGGCCTTGCCGCGGCGGAAGAGCGCTGGCTGGAGCTGGAGGCGATGCGCGAGGAGCTGGAAGGCGGCCGGGCATGAGTTTCGCCCATACGCTCCAGGCGCTGGTGGTGATGGCGCTGTGGGGACTGAACTTCGTCGTGGCGAAATGGGCGCTGGCGGAATTCCCACCGCTGTTCGTCATGTTCATACGCTTCGCCCTGGTGGCGGTGCTGATCATCCCCTTCTTCCGCGTGCCGCGGGACAAGCTGTGGAAGATCGGGCTGCTGTCGGTGACGCTCGGCAGCATCCATTTCCCGATGATGTTCACCGGGCTGCAGGGGATCGACGCCGCCACCGCCTCGCTGGCGGCGCAGGCGCAGGTGCCCTTCTCCTCGCTTCTGGCGGCGGTGGTCTTCAAGGACAAGCTGGGCTGGCGCCGCGGCATCGGCATGGCCGCCGCCTTCGCCGGGGTGGCGGTGATCGCGGGCGAGCCGCGGCTGGGGAATGCGCTCTACTCGCTGTTGCTGATCCTGGCGGCAAGCTTTGCCTTCGCAGTGGCGAGCGTTCAGATGAAGCTGATCGGCGCGGTGAACGGCTTCGCCGTCAACGGCTGGATGGCGCTGTTCGCCATGCCGCAGCTGCTGGTCCTGTCGCTGTTGCTGGAGCATGGACAGATGGAGGCGCTCGCCAACTCCACCTGGGTGGGATGGGCATCGATCGTCTACATGGCGGTCGCCGTCACCATCATCGCCTATGGGCTGTGGTATCCGCTGCTCGGCCGCTACTCCGTCAACCAGACCATGCCCTACCTGCTGACGGTGCCGATCTTCGGCGTGGCGTCGGGCGCGCTGCTGATGGGCGATCCGCTGACGATCAACCTCGCCATCGGCGGGCTGCTGACCATCGGCGGCGTCGCGGTGATCGTCCGGCGCGGCCCGAAGGCGGTCAACGAGACGGTCACGAATCCGACATGAACGCCTTCCGCCGGATCGACCGCCCCTCCCCCAACCACGGCCCTCGGGCCGATGGCGCTCGGGTGGAACTGCTGATCCTGCACTATACCGGCATGCCGACCTCCGCCCATGCGCTTGACCGTCTCTGCAACCCGGCGGCGCAGGTCAGCGCCCATTACACGGTGGACGAGGACGGCACCATTTATGCCCATGTCGACGAGGACCGGCGCGCCTGGCATGCCGGCCGGTCGAGCTGGCGCGGGGCGGAAGACGTCAACAGCCGCTCCATCGGTGTCGAAATCGTCAACCCCGGCCACGAGTTCGGCTACCGTCCCTTCCCGCCCATGCAGATGGCGGCAGTGGCGGAGCTTTGCCGCGGGATCATGGAGCGTCACGCCATCGCCCCCGCCGACGTGCTGGGCCACAGCGACGTGGCGCCCGCCCGCAAGGAGGATCCGGGCGAGTTGTTCGACTGGCCGGGTCTTGCCGCCCAGGGGATCGGGCTTTGGCCCACACCGTCCCAGGCCGACGACGGCCCCTTCACCGATGCCGAGGTCTCCACGCTGCTGGGACGCTACGGGTACGACCCGGCCGAACCGCGGGCGCTGCTGGCCTTCCAGCGCCATTTCCACCCCGACTGCCTGAGCGGCACCGCGAATGCCGAGACGGTGCGGCGCCTGCGCGCGCTGCTGCGGCTGACCGGCCGGTGACGGCACGCGCGGTTCCTCTGATCGATTGAACCGCCGCTTGATTTGGGATTTGCCCCCACGGCCGCTTCCCTATATGAACGACCGTGCCAGATGGCCGGATGGCCGCCTTCGGTTTCGACCGGGGGAGGAAAGTCCGGGCTCCACGGAAACACGGTGCCGGCTAACGGCCGGCGGGGGCGACCCTAGGGAAAGTGCCACAGAAAGCAAACCGCCGGCGTTTCGACGCAGGTAAGGGTGAAAGGGTGCGGTAAGAGCGCACCGCGGACCCGGCAACGGGGACGGCACGGTAAACCCCACCGGGAGCAAGACCGAATAGGAGCGGCCCGACCACCGTCCCCGCAACGGGACGGGCGTGGGTCAAGCGCGTTTCCGCGCCGCCGCTCGGGTTGGTCGCGCGAGGCGTCCGGGCAACCGGCGTCCCAGACGAATGGCCATCGCCTGCCCTTCGGGGCGGGATACAGAACCCGGCTTACAGGCCATCTGGCGCTTTTCCCACACCACTGCCCATTCCATCCCAGTTCGGGTGGCCGACCGGGGCACATGATCCCATGCGCCCCCATGGCGGCACCCTTTTGCCCCCCTGCCGCCCAATCGGATGGTCCGGCGTGGGACGGCATGGGCGATTTCCCGCGTCATCCACAGGACGGGCGCCCCCCC
>JAFAFA010000146.1 GCA_023423695.1 Pseudomonadota bacterium
AGCGTAGGATCAACCATGGCGGGTGAGCGCTCCGAAAACGGCGGGGATTGGCTTCAGCACCCAAATCCTACGGCCGCTCAACGGATGCCGCTACACCCGCCAACCCTCATGAATTTTTCCGGCTAGAATGTCTACCCAGCGCAAATCCTCTGTTCACCATAAAGTAGCATTTTGGAAAATATGGGGCGGCGGGGCCACGCTATAGACAATCTCTCACATATCGAAAGGTAAATTTGACCGCCATTTAAATAGTTACTGTATATAGATATAAATATCGTAGCAGATTTGGCCATTATGGTGGAGCAATATCTCCACACTCGCTTAACCCTTCCTCGCACTTCTTTAGGCGCTTTTTGTCGAGTTCAGATATGTATTCAGCCCACCAACGCTGTTTAACGTTGCTTTCTATCGCACTAATTAGAAGACCCTCTGAAGGAATTGGACTGTATATCTGAGCTTCATTTACACCTAATCCTCCCGGTACTTCATATGCGAAAAGCTCAAGATTACGAGACCTGGCCGTTTGATTCAGCAGCATCTTCGAATTTTCGACAATATCTGAGCGAATAATTTGCTCACTATCTTTTCCAGATGCTCGTACTTCTGGTGCAACTCTCACATAAACATGCGCTTCCCTCAAGGTAACGAATCTATCTCGCGATGATCCAATCGCTCCTGATGTACCTGGGGCTTGTGGTGGGAACATGGGAGATGGAGATGGTGTTTCTAGGGGGCGCGAACCACTGCTAGATTGTCCAGAGCTTTCACTATTCGATTGCGCCGAACCCGCGTCATTGTCATGGGAGACGCTTGAGGGTGGAGCAGGTATTTGCGAAAAACGAGTTCTCACTTCGTATGTAGCTGGATTGCACTCAAAACTATCGCCCGCAGAGGTAACGGGTGTACCAGTTTTAACAAGGATATTATAGATGACGCGTGAAGGTATCATGAGACTGAGATCGGTATATATCTCGTGACGAGCTTTTGTAATGCCAACTACCCTGAAGATTTCAAGAACTGGACCGCCGCTGTCACCTCGGTGTGTTGCTACAGGGCGCAGACGAACAAGAGGAGAAAACTGGTTATGCTCTTCCCCAATTGTCAATGATTCTGGGTCTGGATCCTCAAGGCCATCCGGAATGCCATAGCGGTAACCTCGCGTCTCGTAACTACTGGTTGGCGACACAACTAGAGAGCACATGCTGAAGTTGTCAAATGGCGACGTCTCGATAACGGCAACATCTTCTTGCGCAAGTATAACTTTTCCTAGTTTTTGAACGCCATGTTTCCGCGACTTCACTATTATTATTCGCTCTCCGCAAGAGGGGTCTAGCTCCAAAACATGTGCTGCGGTAACAATTCTGGTGTGGCTTACCAAAAAGCCAGTGCCCTCTGATCTGCAGATATTCTTTTCATTTACAACAACCCGGGTATTCGAACTTACGTCAATTTTCACTATCGCATTCCGATAGGTGTTCTCGATTGCAATCATCGCCGCGTCTTGCGCACATGCCGCATGCGCTAGAAAAATAATATAATAAAATGTGAGTAGCGCTTTCATCACCTTGTGTCCTCACGCTTCGCCCTTCAATGAAACGAACTTCATGAAACGCCCGTCTGATCCGGTCCTCATGTCGCTCACCGTTACGGCTCCACTGCTTCCAGGAGAACTTTGGTTTCCTCCAATTACTCTTACCCAACCCGAGCGGGGCACATTAATTACAAATGCAACATGCCCTTGCCCACGGCAAGCAGCGGTCAACTCTTCAGTGCCCTTGTTCGCGAAAACTGCTATGTCTCCGCGTTGTGGTATAGTATTTTCCTTCCAGCAGCGAAAAGAGCCCGAGCTAGCATTAAAGGTAGTGAAAGATTTAATAGCTTCTGGATCGAAGGCTGTTCCTGGCTTTGAGAAATCTCCTGGTGACGTTCCTATTTGATCTCTGCTATTTGCTCGCGAGCGAAGTATGCACCAGTTCAAGAACGCGGCGCACCAAGCGGTGGTGTCCCCTTCTGGCTTTGTTTGAGTCGACGAGAAGAAATGGAAGATAACCGGATTTGCTCTGATTGGCCACTCACGGGCAAAGGGCCGCCAAGCCTCGCCATATGCTCCATTTGCAACTGAAAGGAAGTAGAAAGCGACATCAATGGGGCGCACGTTTTTACCCCACGGGGACTCAAGTAGTATCTCATAGGCCATGTCTATCTCATCACGAGAAGGCCGTGCAGTTCCGACAACACCTACCTCCTCATAAGGAGCAGGTGGGTCGGCTGCATTGGTTGCAAGATCGGACGGAAGCGGCGGCAGGGTGCCTAGCTGAACAACGTCGTCTTCGGGCAGGGACCAAGCGCTCCATGATGGAAGCATATATAGAGAAGCACCGATTGCTGATAGGAGGCCACGACGGTTCATGTTGCACCTCTTAGTTCAATCCAAGACTGCTCTGACTTGCGCTTCCAGTGAACACATCAGGAGAATACAACCCATGCCCCTTCCGGTCGGTGTTTTCTCTAGTCTACCTATATATATTTATAACGCCAAGGCTTGGCTAAGAGCCCGTTTGAGAAGAAGTTGGAGTGCCTAATAGAACTATTTCTGAACGAAGTGCCAGCAGATGAGGCTGGCGGCGATGTGTTGGAAGGCGGTGATGGTGTCGGCACGGCGCCCATAGCGGACAGCGATACGGCGGAAGGGTGCAAACCACTCTGAGTTCGCTTAGCGACCCATCGGTGCCGTCCTAATGGTCCGCGCCTGACGCCTGTTTAGCTTTGTTGATGCTGGCGATAATACGGTCAGGATCGGCGGTCCAGACGAAGCGCTTGGCCGTCTTGTTGTGCTCAGCGATGAAGCGGTGGATGGCAGCTTGCAGATCCACGATACCGCGGAAGCTGGCTCGCCGCAGGCGTCTGGTTGTCGGCTTGGCGAAGAAGCCCTCCACCGCGTTCAGACACGACGCCGAGGTGGGCGTGAAATGGAAGACCCACCGCAGGTGCTTTTCCAACCGGGCGCGGACCTTCGGGTGCTTGTGGGTGGCATAGTTGTCGAGGATGACATGCACCACCTTGCCGACCGGCACCGCAGCCTCGACGGCGTTGAGGAAGCGGTGGAATTCCTGATGCCGGTGCCGCGCCGTGCATTGGCCGAGCACGGTACCGTCCAGCACGTTGAGCGCCGCGAACAGCGTCGTCGTGCCATGGCGGAGGTAGCCGAGGGTCTGCGTGGCGGGTTGGCCCTTTGCCAGCGGCAACCTCGGCTGGGTGCGCTCGGGGGCTTGGATTTGCGATTTCTCATCTTGAAGGCGCGCACCCGATGCGGTGTGAGGCCGTGAGCGTGCCGGATGCAGCGCACGCTGATACCACTCGCCCCGCTGACGACCGCCATCGTGCGGCTACTCCAGTGCGCAGCTTCGCCGGGCGGCTCCTGGAGCGTCATCTCCACCACGCGCTCGACACCTCCGGCACCATAGGTGGGATGCGCGACGGGCGCGTCTTGTCGCGCAGCAGGCCGTCCACGCCCAGTTTCTGGGCGCGCAACTGCCAGCGGTGCATGGTCTAGCAAGGCTACGCAGACCTCCCGGGCAATGGTGCCACTCAGACGCGTGCCGTCGCTCAGTAAAGAGCTCCAGGCACGCTGCAGCTGCAAGCGTGGCCCTACAATCGCTCCCTGTCGGCAGGAGCCAGCTTCAGGTCAACGGCCCCCTGAGAGACATCCATGCCCCGCAGCCTGCCACCAATCTTTGTAGAACTTAACTGCCTGTTCGGCGCGGGGCACTAGCTCTACGTAGGCAGTTTCAACTGCGCTCCAGGTAGTCATGGCTGGACCTGGGCGTTCGGCGTCAGTAGGGTCCGCACAGATCATCAGGGAGTCAGTTGTGACACGCGGCAGGAAGCGTAAGGACGCGTCCACAGAGGAAAACGGCACAAACGCGGTGGATATTCATGTTGGAGCACAGCTTCGGCTGCGTCGTACGCTGCTTGGTATGAGCCAGTCCGTGCTTGGACAACAAATCGGCTTGACCTTCCAGCAGGTGCAGAAATACGAGCGCGGCGCGAACCGTATCTCCTCGTCGAAGCTGTGGCGTCTGGCCGAAATCCTGGACGTTCCGGTCAGCTTCTTTTTCGACGACCTGCAGGTCGATGTGACAGAGAACAGTACGCTACCAGATGTCCCGGTCTCCAGCCAGGATAACCTACTAGCCCGCCGCGAGACGCTCGAGCTGGTTCGGGCCTACTATCGGATCGCCGACCCGAACGTCCGCAAGCGCATCTTCGAGCTCACCAAGGCGACCGGCGCCTCCTTTGCTGAGGGAGCCGATGATGGTGGGGGCGAGTCCGAGTAGTCGGGGCTCCACGAACGACCTCCTCGCCCTTGCGGCTGGGAATTCCCCCGTCCCGACGCCGCCAGCACGAACAGGCGATGTTTGGGACGAACTGAGGACGGGCGAGCGGAGCGAGCGGGGGCATCCCGGCGCTCCGCACCTTGCCGCAGGCGTTGGACGCCAGTGCCTCTATTCGCCGTCGAGTTCCCGGGTGATGCGCTCGCACTCTTCGCGGAGCCGCTTGCGACCCTCCGGATCGTCGTTGGCGCCCTTGTCCAGCGCGTGCCGGTCAGCGAACTCCAAGGATGCCTTGAAGATGGTTTCGAGGGGCATTGTGGCGAGTTTGTCGGCGCGCGCTGCCAAGTGCTCGCCCATCGCCCGGATCGCATCAGGAGCGTAGTGCGTGTAGGTATCCTCCTCCTTTGCGCGGACGACGTTGTCCAGCACCCGCTCGCGCTCCACCTTGCGGATGACGGCGACCAAGTCCGTTACGCCCTCGTCCATGATGTCGCGACGAGCGGTCATCGCCATGTCGAAAGCCTTGGCTCCGGCCTCCATCCAGTTGTCCTTGTCCACTTTCCGCTTAGCATTCGGCTTGAGTTTCCGGGCCTTCACGACGGCGTGGTGGACCTCGTGCCACAGCGCACCGTGGTACGCCCTCTCCCTGGCTGGAATTTCGGGATATTCCTGGTCGTCCAGCGGCCGCGGCCGGATGAACTGGTGCCGCACGACCTGAGTTTGTCCCGCATCCCTCGTGTTCCACTCGATCGAGACGCTGAACAGGCCGTAGAGCAGCGCCTCGGCCAGTTGGACAGGGTTATGCGAGTCCAGCAGCAGGCCGATCATGGCACCCAGTCGACCGCCCCGGTGGCGGTCCACGACCAGGATGCGATTCGCCTCCCTGGGGAACTCGCGGCGCATCTCGGCGAGGATCTTGGCGGTCGGGGTCTCGATAACGGTAGAGGTCATGGCGAGTTGTCCTGTCAAATTGATGACTGACAAGATTCTAGGCGCGGATTAGTTGCGCGTTGATTTCGGTTTCGCCGATTCGCTCCAGCCGCCGCTCGGTGGTCAAGCCGTCGCGGCGCGCGCGGACGCGATCTCCTCCTCGGTCACGACCACCTCGTCGAGGTAGTAGGCGTAGCTGTCGGCTTCCACGCCGAGATCGTTGGCCCGTTCGTACTTGGCCTTGTCCTTGTACAACTCGACCCCGTCGACCGTGATCGACACCACGGTGTCGTTTGCCCCCGAGCGAGTCCCCGTGTGGAACACAACGCGCTTGGTCAACCCAATTGAGAACTCCGTCTCCCAAACCGCCTTGGCCGTCACCACCAGCAGCGGCTCCGTGTCCGGCCTACACTTGGCCGACTCCGGGAAGAACGCGATCCGCACGTCAACCACCGGAGCGTCCGGATCGACCGGCCAGGTCTTCTCCACGACCCTGTACGCCCTGTCTCTGCCCTGACTGCGGTAATGCGTGAAGCCCATTTTCCGCCAGAACGGGATCGACGTCTCCGGCTCGCACTGGAGCTCGATCACGCTGACCTCATCCTGGTCCGTGAACATCTGGATCATGTGCTGGGCCAGCCTGCGCCCGACGCTCTCCCCGCGACGGTCGGTGCGCACGGCGAGGACGTCCGGCCCGTCCTCGCCGTTGGCGATGAAGCCGATCGGCAGGTCGGTCACCTCGTCCGGCAGCACGAACAGACGCCCCTTGGCGTGCGCGCCCTCGATGATGTTCAGGTTGTTCCAGAAACCCTCGCCGTCGCGCTCGTGCTCCGCCTTCAGCCAGCGCCCGACCTCGGCCAGGTCGGCGTCTGTGGAATTCCGAATGCTCATACGTTCCCGCTCCCCCTCCTGTTCCAGCGATCCTTGAATGGCCGCCACGGGCCTGTCAAAGGCTCTGCCGGAATTTCCTCTGCCCATATTCAGCCAGATCCGTCACCACCGAGGGGACGGGATGCCCACTCCCAGGTATGAGATCTCCGACGCCTGCCGGTGCGCGGCGCCGATCTACGCACCATGCGCTGGGTTTAATCGATCACCTCGCGGTGCTCGCGGTCGAACTCCGGTGTCTCGACAGAGAAGAACATGCGGTCACCCGCTCGTCGGATCCGCAGCACCAAGTCGTCGGGAAGGCCGCGGCAGAACTCTGCGGCACCGTCGCCCATACGCTGAGAGTCGTGCTCGAACTGACGGAAGACCGCATCGAGTAGCGCCCTACGGGTGGTGCTCTCCGGATCGGACGCTTCTCGCCGGATATGTTCTCTAAGGATCGGAGAATCGTCGGCGCCGACCACATCGACGATGTCAAGGCGATTGGGAGCGAAGTCAGCCAGTACGGTTATCGGCCACCTGCCGTCCGGCCGCACGAGTTTGAACTGCACGTTCCAGGGCGAACCATCCTCCTGTCTCGTTTCCACTCTGATCCGATGGTTCACCGGCAACAGACGGATGTCGTCGGTAGGCGGAGTCCAGTTGCTGAAGTTCGAGAGACGCGTCTTGTACAAGGTCGGCCATGCGATACGCCGTGTCTCGGGCGCGACGACCAGACACCGGATGCCGCGTACGAACTCCCGCGGCTGCGCCTCGTCGTTGGACCGCAATTCCCACTTGGTAAGGTCGAACAGCGGGTTGCGCGGAGCAAGGGTAGCCTTCTCGCCCTTGCCCCGGACCACGCGCACGGCGACGGCCTCGCGCACTGGACGCGACTCCCTGACCGCCGTTCTAAGGTCACGTCCCCCCTGCCGCTCCGACGGCGATCCCGCCCCATGCCCGGACCCGATGTTCGGAGACACGGGAGTCCCAGCAGACGGAGGGGGCGGCTCAGGCAGCGGTGGCGCGGGCGGATCACCGTTGGACAAGGCGGGTTCCGGGAGTGGCGGTGATCGCTCAAGCGCTCCGGCCCCGGGTTCAGGGGGGACAGAACCTGGCGCTTCCGACGGCAGGACCGCTCCCGACCGCGGCGGCCAGGGTTCCGGTACATCAGCCTGGTTCCCGCCCATGCTCCGGACCAACCGGTCGATCTCCCGGCCTTTCTCGCGGATGCGGCCCAGCACCTCGGCTTGTTCCCGCAGAGCTTCGAGCGCCGCCTCCATTGTGTCGACAATCATCAGCGTGATCGGGAACGACTGCCCGATCCATGCCGTCAAGTCGTTGCGGAGCCTTCCCACAACCTCCGCGTCCCGGATTAGGACGGTGGCCTCAAGATTGTGGATGCCACCCAATGTCAAGTTCTGGCTGCCCAACGCGACGGAGTCCCCGGCCAGCACCAACTTGGCATGGAGTCCGTCCACCCCCCGCACATCGTAGCCGTCGGCGACCAGTTCGCGCACGATCTCCAGGGACGAGGCGCGGGACAGGAAGGTTTCAGCGTCGAACGTCGTCAACACGACGGCGGTGCGACGGCTCGCCCGCTTGACAACTGAGGGCGCCACAGGTGCGCTCAGATACGGAGAGGAGATGATCACGTCATGCGGATGCCGCTTGACCAGCGCCTCCATCACGCGGTGGGACGACCGCACCAGGATCTCGCAGTCAGTTGTCTCGTCTTCGTCCAACATGCTCGCCACCTTCTTAGCCACGGAATACGTTGCGGCGGTGCCAGGTGATGTTCTCTGCCCTGGGGCGGTCCATCGCTCCCGGCGGCAGAGCGATCTCGGCACCGTCGAGCTCCAACACCTGCCGGGCCGATTGCCCGCTGACCGAGCGGCTGACCTCGACGCGCAGGTCGTCCGTGAGCGTCAGCACGCCCAGGTCCAGCAGCCGGTGGTGCAGCACGCACAGGGCGAGGCCGTTTCCGACATCGCAGGCGCCGCCGAAGGCGTGCCAGCGCATGTGCGCGGCCTCCAGGCCGACCAGGCCGTCCCCGCAACGCAGCTGGAACCGGCAGATGGCGCACTCGCTCAGGTATGCCCGGAGGACCGCGTCGCGGAAACGGGAGTCGCGGGGGCCGCGCTCGCCGCCCTCCAGGTAGAGACCCACGGCCGCGGCGATGTCGTCATGGAGACCGGGCGCGAAGTTGGCCTCCAGCAGGCGCCGCGCCGCCCTGTCGGCAAGGCCGGGGTGACGGCGCAGCAGCCCCAGCACCTCCGCCGTGAAGCCCGCCTCGGGATCGGCGGCCGACATGGCCGCTGGCCTGCCTTGGCCGCTGGCGTCGAACAGGTTGGGCGCGGCGTCCAGGCGCCATATGCCGTCCGAGCGCAGGCGGACGAAGGGATCGGCCACCCGGGCCTTGGTCCCTTGCGGACCGTATGTCCGCAGCAACGTCGGCAGCACGGTCTCGGCGTCGCGGTAGCGAATCGCCTCCCGCCCATCCTTGAAGCGGGCGAGCGCGTACAGCAGGAGCAGCGGCTTGTGGGGCGCGCGCACGCCTTTGCCGGAATGGCGGCGAAGCCGTTCGAGCGACGCCAGGAAATCTGAGGCTTCCATCCGTGATCCTGCCGTGTGGAACAGGACGGCAGACTACCAATGGCGCGCAGGACGGGAAGACTTTTCCCTGCCTTTGACGTTTGTTCGCGCGGTCCTCGTGCCGGTCCTTGCTGGTGTGGATGGCGCGGGACATTCTGACGGCCTCATCGACCGGATCCGCCCCCATGTCCAAGAACCGCATCACCATCCCCCAACTGGCCTTGGCCTGCCGCCATGTTAAGGAGTTGATGGCGGCTGGCATGACGGAGAACCTGGCGATCCGCAGTCTGGAACAGTTCGCCGATATATACGCCAAGCTGCTGTGCGGTGGGTCCGCCACGCCGAACCATGTCGATCAGGTCACCCTGTGGTCGGTCGCCGCGGCGCAGTTCCGGTCCGTCAACCCGACAGCCGAGCCGCAGCGCCACTTCCGCGTCGAGCACGGGACACCGCGCAGGCAGTTCGCGCGCCTCGTCCTGGACCTATTCGAGACCGGACGCCTGGACGACGAGAACATGCGCCTGCTCGTCGCGCGGCGTTGGAAGCTCGCCGTGATCACGATCGAGGAGGACCGGCGCCTCAACGCGCGGTTCCGCTCGCGCCTGTTCGACACGCCCGAGGCCCGGTGGACCGCCGCAGGCATCGTGTTCCAGGCTTGTGAAGCCGCGGACGCAGTCGACTGACCCAAAGGGCGGGCGAGCGGAGCGAGTGATGTATCCCACGCCGCTCCGCGTCTTCGTCCCGACGGAGACGCGCTGTTCAGCAGCGGGCCTCCCAGCGCCACTACAGAAGGGCGGCGGCCTCCCGCATCCGTCCATGCATGAGCGTCCGGGCCTTTGCCACGAGCACTCGGGCGCCGCCGAAGGCGACCTCCAGGTCGTCGTGCCTCGACTCCACCCAGCGGACGACCTCCTCCTGGCCCTGCTCGTGGCGGGAATGGGTTGCGATCACCCCATATCCGCCGAGCTCCATCGGCCAAACGTCGACGACAACGGTCTCATGGTCCTGGCAATGTCCCGCCATGTCGTATTCGGCGTACACCTGGTCCTGGAACAGGGGCGCACCGACCAGTTGGATGTCGTCGATCTCGTCATCGTCCCCGATGTCGAGCGACGCGGCGGCGAGCAACGCCGCCTCCGGACGGCGCGCGGCGCACAGGACGAAGTCGTGTTCGGAGACCGCGCTGGCGACCTGCCACACCGGCCCATCGGCGACGGCCATTTCGCGCTCGGCGCCACCGACCCAATCGTCCTCCTAGAAGCGCCGGACGCCGAAGCACTCCTCGGGATCGCCGTCACACATGATTGCGCCTGTGCGGACATCCACGAGGGCGCGTCGATGATGGTTGAAGAGCAGCCCGAACTTCGGAACGGCCCCCGGCGCGGCCGCCTCGGTGAGGGCTGCTACGGCGTCTGCGACGGGGTCCGCTTCGCCGTCGGTGGCCTCACGCCCCACGACGCCACACAGGCCCAGCAGATGGTCCACGGCAGCGTCCAGCGTCCCCGTGGTGAACTCCACGGCCTCCTGGTCCGCGAGGGGGTCGTGCCAGAACCGGACCGCCCACGCCTCCCCGGTGCGCCCGGAACGCACGTGCTCGGCGTCGTTCAGCCACTTCGGCAGGCAGTCGGCGAACCAGATCTCCCCGTCCGTCGTCAATCGCACGCCGCGCCCCAGGAAGAACGCCCTCCTGGGGTCGGCGGCAAGGGACTCCAGCCTTGAGGTCAGCGTCTCCACGCCGCACCCTCCTCCGGCTCCGCCTCCGGGATCGGGCGGATGTCCTCGGCCCACCGCTCGACCGCCTTGGCGGCCTTCAGGTCGGGCCGGGAGATCACGATCCGCAGGGCCAGCGGGTCCAGGACCACGCGCTCGACCGCGTCCTGGTGGAAGCGGTGGCCGTGACCGAGCCGGACGCTCTCCCCCAGCGCGCCGACGGCCTTCCAGGCGTCCTTGAGGGCGGTCCAGTAGCCCGGCGCGCCCGCGTCGGGGGAAACGACGCTCCGCGTCCTGTACGCCTCATGGGCGGCCTCCAGGCGGCGCTGGTGGGACACGAACTCGGCGATCTGCCGGTCCTCCCACGCGGCGGCCTCGTCGTCAGCCTCGGCGGATCGGCGGGAGACGGTCGCGCGGATCTCGGCCATGCGCTCCTTGGCGTCGGCGACGGCCTCCTCCAGGCTGTCATGGCGGGACACCAGATCGGCCGCGTAGGTGTCCTCATGGCTCGAGAAGGCGCCACGCCGGTACAGCACTCCGTATCCGGCGTCGGCCAGCGGCCACACCGAGATGTCGTGTATTTCCTCGTCCGGTCTGCTGCCTCCCGTCCAATCGTGGTCGGCCGCGACGCAGTCCTCGAACGCAGGCCCCCCGCGCGTGCGCCATGCCTCGGCTCCAGCCTCGTACCACGCCAGCGGCCCCTCGGCCTTCTTCTTCCTGATCCTCTCCATGGTCGTCCTCCCCTTCATGGACTCCGCCTCTTTCCAGATGTCCAGGAGACGAAGGAGCCTCAAGGAGAGAAAGCCGACGGGCACTGCGATGCCCATGTCCAGACGACGCTGCGGAGACCAAGCGCGCGCGGCGTAGGCGGCAGCCACGCCCCCTACCAGCCCAGGCATCTTGCCGCGCTTGCGGCTCTGCCAGACCGGAGCCTCGACAAGAACCCCGTCTTCGACTGCGAAGCAGAAGGTATCGTTGTCGGCGTCGTCGCTCATGGCGCTTCCCCTTCCGTGCTCCCCGGCGGGCATGGGCAAGGCGCGGACAAATCCCGAGGGTGTCGGCGTAGGAAAACGGTCGACACGGGGCGGGGGCGGCTTCGACCGCCCCCGCCTGCCTCAGATCGCGTACTCGCGGGAGAAGGTGAAGGCGCCGACGGTGGCGGTCACCAGGGCCGACGGGATCTTGACAGCCCACTCGTTGTGGTACTCGAAGCCGCCGAGGTGCAGGCGGGCCTCGACCTTGGCGGCGTCGCCGAATGCCTCGGCCGCGGCCTGCAGCCCGGCCTCGTAGCGGTCCCAGGTCTCCGCGTTCATCTCGGAGAGCGGTTCCGTGTCGAACTGGAGCGCCTCGTCCTCGTCGTAGCTGTAGTTGTCGGTGTCCGTCGCGTCCTCAATGTCCGAGCGCGTGATCTTCTTGTAGCGATCGAACCCGTCGAACGGGGCGAAGACGTGGTCGCGCAGGGCGGTTACGGCCTCTTCCCGGGGCATGACGTTGGCCTTGAGGCGGGCCTTCTGGCTGGCCGTGCCGTGCTGGGCGATGAACTCGGCGATCTGCCGGTCCTGGGCCTGCCGCTCGGCCAGCTTCGCCGTCTCGGCCTCGGCCTTCTGCGCAATCCTGCGGGCGATCTCATTGGCGGCGGCCTTGATCTTGGCGACGACGCGCGGGTCGGCGGCGACCCCTCTCAAGACTTTGCAATCACCGAGATTGCGCAGGAAAGGCGGCGTGTTTGAATTGAAGTCGAGATCGATCCGGAAATCCACCGACTCCCGGCGATCGGCGACGATTGCCTTGGCGAGATCCTCGAACCAGGTCCAATGGACCATCCCGCGCCTTGTGTTGGCGATGAGCATGTCGCTGGCGTTGAGGGAGGCAACATACTCGCTGATCTCGGAGATGGCTTCGGCGACCGCCCGCGCCCTGGCCGCCTCGGCTTCTTTCGCCTTGCGGGCCTCGTCGGCCTCGATCCTGTCGCGCTGCTCGCTCCACGCGTCGAGGATCGCGGCCACGGTGCCGTCGTCGACCTCGGCGAATGACGGCGTCTTGGCCGCCGACGCGGCGCCGTTGAACGGGGGCCGCTTGAGGTCGATGTGGTGCTCGCCGCCGACGAAGGTGGTTTTGCAGTTGGCGAGGAGTTCGCGCTGGGCCCCGGCCAGGCTCGCGGTGTCCACCGCCACGACCACGTCGCCCCAGTTGGGCTTGCCCGCGCGGATCGCAGTCTCGCGGTCGATGTGGACAACGGCGGTGACGGGCTTGGTCAGCGTTGCGATGACGACGGACGGGGTGCCTTGGGTGTTCTGGTCGCTGCTCTTCATGTCGGATCTCCATGAATCCGGTTCCGCCGCTATCGACGTCGGCGATCTCTCCTTTGGACCCTGGCTCCATGAGCCAAGTCAACCCGCAACGCGCCGCCGTAGGAAAGGCTTCGCACCGACACCGGGATTATACACCCGCCGACACCTAAATTGAAAGACAAAGGAGAGATAAGGACAGTTTTTTAGCGCCGCCCCTGCCAAGGAGAATACGTCGCTCGGTGGGTGAGAGCCGCGACCTGCGCCAACCCGCAATGGAGACCAAAGTACCGGCGGAAGACGGCACGGAACGCTGGGCGACCAGGTTGAGGTCGCCTCGGGCGGACTGCGAAATGCTCCTGCCGAGGCGTGCCGCCGCCTCCTTCACCGCCTCCGCCTGCTGGTGCATCGACCAGTCCAAAAACATCTGCATCCCTTGGAGCACTAATCGCTCGTACAGGGACTTCGTAGGTGTCGCGGCATCTCTCCCCCGGCTGACCGAGTGCCTCTGAGAGGCCGTCGGATGCGTCTGAACGGCTCCGGTGGCAGCCTAGTGGGCGCTTCGACGCTCAGCACCCCGGACGCTCACTACCGCACAAGAAGGGACATGGACTGACACCTGTTAATGACATTGCATGCCACTTTCCTATTGCGCCCTTGCCGACTTAGGCGTAAGAAGAGCCATGAAGAAACCGTGATGAGCGAAGGGCGACATGGACAAGCCAAGGACGATCGCGAACCCTGACGAACTGATGATCTGGTATCAGGGGCTGCAGTACCGCGCGGAGAACACCGCCCCCGGCCCGCTGCCCGAGCGCGACATCGCCGACCACGAGGGCTTCGTAGCAGCCTGGGGCGCCGCCGACCCGGAGGTCCGCGACAAGGCTGCACTGCTAATCCTTGCTGAGGGCGCGCCCTGGGACCGTCCGCTGGCCGTCAACGGCCTCGCACTCGATCACAAGCTGCCGCCCCCCGACGAGGCGCTGGCCTTTCTGGCTGGACGGCAGGATTGGTTCGGCATGAGCGACGAAGGCGCCGAGGAGATCGCCTGCGACGTCCAGGAGGCCATGGCGAAGGCCGGATACCCGGGCGAAGTCATCCCCGGCGCGTGGACCGACATCATCGCGGCGGCGGCGCTAGAGAACCCCCAGGAGGCCCAGGCGGTGGTCCACCTCCTGTACCGCCACCTCAAGGCGGCCGGGGCGCCGCCCCTGCTTAAGGCGCTCACCCGCTCCCTGGACTTCTGGGTCGCCACCCGCATCCTGGAGCGCATGGAGGGCAAGGACATCGCCGACATGCGCAAGCGCGGCGGCCTGACCCAGGAGGATCTGGCGGAGGCGATCGGCGTCTCGAAGCGTCATGTCGTTCGGTTGGAAAAGGGCGAGACCGCCGTCTCACCCACGCTGGCCCGCCGGATCGCCAAGGCGTGCCGCCAGGCCATCGAGGAGCGCGAGGCCGAACTGAGCAAGCCGCTCTGACGCCGCGGGCCAACAAGGAGACCCAGGATGGCCACCTACTCTCACGACTCCCTGATCGAGTCCTTCCTGTTCGAGTGCGAGGCCCCCGATCCGGCGGCGTCCGACGACATGCGCGCGGCCTACGGCCAGTTCACCGGTCTGGACCGGCGGGGGCTGTCCGCCTTCCGCGTGTCACCGAATGCGGCCAAGGTGTCGTGGCGGTATTCCTACCTGCCTCCGTCGGCCCGCGAGGAGTGCTGGTCCTCCATCGACCCGTCGAGGCTGCCGAGGCTGCCCTGCTGGATCGAATACGAGACCGGCATCCCCGAATCAGAACTGTTGCGCCAGGGCTGGCTGCTGGAGGGCGCTGAGGGTGGCCGGATCGCCGCGACATTGATTTTCGAGACCAGCACGACCTTCGGGGCCGAGTCCCGTCGCTTGACGCTGCGCTTCGACGACGGGCGGCCGCGCTTCGACCTGCGCTCCGACGACGGGCGCGGCGGGGACATGAGGTGGCGCCTGTACATGGCCGAGCACGGCGCCCTGCTCATGGACATGCTGTCGGTCCTGACCGCCCCGGAATTGTCCGTGTTCGAGCCGCCCAAGGTTCCGGCCCGCCGCGGCGGCGTGGCCGTCGGATCGGCCCGCATGGTCCCGCCGTTCGACCAGACCGACAAAAACGGCGTCCCGGTCACGCCGCGCGAGGGGCGTCCCGAACGGGTCGTCGACGAGGTGCTCGACGCCGCGAACGTCATGATCGGCATGTTCCTCGCCGGACGGCGCTGGTTCAACGAGCCCGGCGCCCGGGCGCGGGCTCTGCGCGGCCTCCGCGACGCCGCGGCGGCCATCGGCGAGGCGCAGAGGATCTCCCTCAGCCCCGCCCTGGCCGACAGCGTCGCGGCGCTGGCTGCCGAGGAGCGGAAGGGTATGGCCGACGTCCGCAGGCTGCTGGCCCTCCCCTTTCCGCTTTTCACCTGCGAATGGCGGGGCGTCGGCTGCGGCCTTGCCGGGGACCGCTTCCTGATGCTCGTCCAATCGACCGGCGAGGAGGCCCGCAGCGACGGCCACGGCGTCCTCTACGCGCTGCCCGAGGACCACCACGAAATCTTCGGGCACGACCCGGAGCGCGAGCTACCCCACGCGTCCTTCCGGCTCAACATCCAGGATCCCGACAGGCCGCTGGTCGAGATCACCTCCTCGAACCCGCAGTTCCGGGTCGCCGACCCGGCCGTGTTCGAGAGGTTCATCACCGCCGCCCTGACGTTCCTGACGCAGCCCAAGCTCGTCGTCGATCGTCAGGACCGCCAGCGCGAGCATCGCCTGCAGGCGGCCAACCGCGCCCGCTCCAAGCGCGGCATGGCCTCGCTCGGCGCCGTCAGGGACATCCACCTGAACCTCGACGCCCCGGCCCTCCGCGGCGAGGGCGGACCGGCGGTCCCTGGGGACGGCGAGGGCCGCCACGGCACGGCGCTCCACCAGGTCCGGGCGTTCTGGCGCTATCGCCTCGGGCAGCTTCAGGTGGTGAGGAGCCACTGGCGCGGAAATTCTCGGTACGGCGTCTCGTCCCGCCGCTACAACTTCGACATTATGGACCCGGGGGCCGCGCCCGTCGCCATGCAGCGCGCCCGCGAGGTGTCCCAGGACGTCTCCGAGGAGGCGTCGGTCCTCCGCCGGTGAGTCCCTTGGCCGCAAGGACGCCTGCTACCGGAACGGCTCGCGGAGCGAGCGGGTGTCCCCCGCCGCTCCGCGAGCCGTTCCGGGGGATCACGTCCGCGCTGGCGGCGGCCTCCCCACAGGCCGTCCAGGCCCGCCGTCCGGAGAGAGGCTGTCGGCTTCGCGCAGGATGTCCTCGGCGCTGTCGAGGAGTTGTGCAACTAGCGCGTCCCGCTCCGGTCCCTCTGGTGCTGGCGGGAGCGGCTTCTGTCCACCGGTCGGTTTGATCAGAGATGCACTCCCTCGTTGTCGATGTTCCAGAGGAGTTCGGGGCTGACGCCATGACGGTCCGTTGGAACACCCAATGGCGAGATCCGCACACCGCGGAGTTGGAATGGGACGGCCAGGAAGTTGAGACGGCGGTTCTCCCGACCGCGGTCAAAGCCATCGATAAACAGGGCAATGTCCCAATCGCTGTCCTCCCGCGCCTCACCACGGGCGCGCGAGCCAAAAAGTACGGCACCACGAAGCCGCCCAGGGAAGGCGTGCTCCACCTCGGCACGGAACCTGAGCAGTTCCGCTTTGTCCGTTCTGTCGATGCCACCCGACGCTTGAGCCATTCCATCCTCCCGCTCAGAAGGTGTCCTTCTCTGATGCGAAAATGGCAAGATACACTGACGTGTCTTGTGGTTTGGAGGCAGCGATGGTGGAGGTGGTGGATCGGAGCGATGACGGCGACGACCTGGTCAGCATGGGCAGCCTCGCCGACTCCGCCAGCAGCGCCCGCAGGTGTCCAGCGGCCTCCCGCAGCGCCGGATGCTCGCAGGCGCCCATCACGGCGACGACCTCGCGGAGCTTGTTGGAGTCGACAGCGACCTCCATCGCCTCGCGGTCCCACCCGGTGTCCGGCCAGTGCTTCTCCAACCACCACAGGGCGTCGGCGGCCAGGAAGAAGTCGGTCGGCGGGTTCCCGTCCTCGTGCCGGACGGGTCTCGTCTCGACCGTCCTGGCCTCGCCCCGCTGCGCGCCCCGGAAGGCGACGTGGACGACCGTGGAGGCGGGGGTGTCGGTGGTGTCGGTCATCGTCGTCTGCCCCCTCTCAGGCCCGGGTCGCGCCGGTGCCGCCGTTGCTCAGCAGCACGGCCCACATGCCGTCGGACACCATCAGTCGCCCGAGCTTGCGCGCTTCGGCCCGGACGAGGTCGCGGACCTCCGGGCTGTCCGGCAGGCTCTGCGGCTCGAACTTCCGGCGCTTCTGGTTGCGGAAGTCGTCCTCGGTCACGCCCAGCGCGGCGGCGATCTGGCGGTCGGTCAGGCCGGTCTGGCGCCAGCCGCCCATGCCCTGGGCGATGGCCCGGTGGACCACCCGCCGGACCGCCGCCTCGGGCCCGCCGTGGAGACGGACGCCGTTCCGCGCCAGCGCCACCGCCTCGGGCGTGGCCCGGCGCCCGGCGCTGCGGATGTTCTTCGCGGCGACGCGGGCCGTCAGCACCTCGTCCACCGTCAGCGGCGGCCGGGTGCGCCCGGAGCCGTCGAGGAGCGGGATGCGCTTGAAGTCGTAGTCGGTGTTGGCCTTGCGCTGGATCGTGACCGGCACCAGGTCGCGGTGCGTGCGGTCCTGGATGTCTCGGATTGACGCCAGCGTCGGCACGTCCCGAGTGACAATGTCGGGGTTCTCGTGGATCTCCAAGAGCTCGTCGGCGGACACCACCTTGTGGCCCGCCCGGGCGACGTGCTGGGGGACGCCCTTGTGGTAGAGGACGTTCCCGCGCGTCCTCAGCGTCAGGGCGCGGTCCCCGGCGTGCTTGACCTCCAGCCAGGTGTCCGGCTCCAGCCCCATGTTCAGGCGGCCCTGCTCGAGCGCCATGACAGGGTAGTGCGCCTTCAGGAGGGCGTAGAGGTCGGGGATCGCCTGGGCGACCGTCGGCACGATCACCTTGCCGTCCTTGTCCACCGCCAGGTCCAGGCGGCGCGGGATCGCGATCATGCAGCCGTCCGTCGTGGCGCTCAGCACCTCGCAGCCCGGATGCCGGGCCACTTCGGCGACCACAGCCCCCAGGGCGGCCCTGACGATCCCCGTACACATGGCGGCGTAGTGCGGCGTGGTGATCGACGAGGCGCGCAGGCGCTCCGACACGCCGAGAAGGTTGTAGACGTTCCGCTCGTCGATCCCCTGGGCCAGCTTGCCGTAGAAGCTGTTGGCGATCTCCTTCAGCATCAGGTTGCGCAGGCTGTCCTTGGCCTCCTTGGCGCGGCGCTGCGTGATGTCGGCCAGGAACCCTGCGAAGGCCAGGACCGGCTTGTGCATGGCGCCGACCAGGGGCGGCAGCCACTCCCCGCGCAGGATCTCGACCTTCGCCCCCATCTGGAGCGCCGACGCCACCTCGATGCCGGTGCAGGTGGTCACGCCCTCCAGAGGGAACAGCAGGCCGTATTTCGACGGCACAGGCAGGCACGGGTACAGGCAGTCCCGGGGGAAGGCGAAGCGGACGTGCAGGAACGAGATCCCCACGGAGCCGGACTGGACGCCCAGCCCGCCGGTTGCGACGTGGTAGGCCGTGACATGCCCGGTGTGCGTGAGCGGCTGGGCCTGCTGCGACCAGTCGATGACGGGCAGCGCCGCCAGGGCCGCCGGGTAGGCGCCGGAGAAGTCGATGTCGAGGATCGTCTGGTCGGGGCTGGCGCGCTCGCCCGTCACGTAGGCGATGTTCATGCCGCCCAGGTAGGACGTGGCGGCCAGCGTCTCGGTGAAGCGTCGGGAGTCCTTCTTAGCCTGGATCGTCCGTTCGCGCCCCTTGTCGTCCAGCACCTCGCGGTTCTCGAAGCCGAACACCTGCTCCAGGCTCATAGTTGGGTGGACCTCCAGCCAACGCCGGTAGGCCCGCACGGCGGCGTCCCCGAGCGTGACCGGGTGCGCGTCGGTGCCGAAGAGGTCCTGGTACTCGCGCATGAAGCGCAGGTAGTATTCCATCGCCACGCGGCAGTCGTTGATCGCGTAGGCGATGAACCGCTCCCGGTCCTCGGCCAGCAGCCGGTCCATGGCCGCGATCTCGCCCTCGGCAAGCTCCAGCTTCTTGTTCCGGGTGATCGTCGAGAGATCCTTCAGGCTCCGCTTCGACGTGGGCGCGACCAGGATCGTGTCGCGCATGTACACGTCGAACGGAGCGTAGTTGCTGTGTCCGAGGCGGACGCTGACCTTGACGGGCTTCATGGAGACGGGGACGCCGCGGACGTTCGTCAGGGACGTGGCGATCTCGTGCCGGTCCTTCAGCGCCGCCCACTCGGCGACCCCGTAGTGGCTCAGCATCAGCACCCGCATGGACTTCGCGCGCCTGTACCCGACGCCGAACCGCCGGAACACCGCCCCCATCAGGTCGGCCAGCGTCTTGCGGTCGTCGAACCGCTCGCCCGCCGTGAAGACGACGTCCTCTGCGTAGAGGTCCTGTCCCCCGTTCCTGAAGATCGCCGTGAACTGGTAGCTGAGGATCGCGTTCTCGCCGCGCTCGGGGCGATGGACGTATTCGGTGTCGATCGAGACGATCATGTCGTACTCGGCGAAGCACCTGGAGCTCACGTCGAAGCAGTCCGGCAGATCCACGGGCTCAGTGATCGGCGTCGACGGCAGGACGGACGGCGAGCCGTCCTCCGGACGCGCCATGGTGACGACGACGGACACCTCTAGCGGCGTCACGTCCTCGGTCGGCCCGGTCAGTCGGTCAATTGGGGAGGTCACTCCCATATGGGGGTTTTGACCGGCCCTTGGCCCACCTGGGTTTTCTGCATGTTCGCGTGAATGTACCACCCCCTCGATACATTCACCGGAAGCCGCCGCAGCCTTTGACCGGCTCCGTCTGGCGGAAGTTTTGACCGGCCCAGCAATATCAAAGACTTGCGGGCTATTTCCCGGATGTATCGGGAGGTCGATACATTCACTGACGGCGAGGTCGTCCCGAACTGTCCGGATGACGGCGCCGATCGCGTCGAAAACGGCCTCGGAATCTGCCGACGGCATGATCGTGGCGGTCGTCGCATTTGACCGGTTCCTAGCGGCGGAAGTTTTGACCGGCCCAGCAATATCAACGGGTTCCGCGCGAATTCCCGGATGTATCTGGATCGGCATACATTCACTCGTCCGCGCCTGGCCGTTCTTGACGGCGCGCGACGAACTGCGGACCCCTGGCGTTTTCCTTCCGCCCTGTCCTTGCGGCCCCGACCCCGATGCCGTATCTCTGTCCTCAAGCATGATCCGCATCTCCTTCGGGTCATGGGCCGGAGGCGCCGCGAACGCCGGACCGGTAGGCGGGGTGGAGGCGCTGGTAACGCCTCCCCCGCCGAAACCCTCTCACCACCATATGCCGCGCCCGAAGGCCGAATCAAACTGTCCTTGACACCTCCTTGCCATGGCTGCATGGATGCGCGCGCTTGTTCTTGAAGGAGGACCGCCCGCCGACATTCTCCTTGCAAGGACGGATGCGCTTGGCGGAGGACGCCGCGAACGGTCAGCGCGAGGACGTGATGATGGGCAGGGAGATCAGGACGGTCGTGGTCGAGGTGAGGAAGCGCCGGACGCTGTCGCTGCCGGGACGCCCGGCGCTGGCGGCCAGCGCCCCGGAGCCTGTCCGGACGATGCCTCCGGGCCCGCTGAAGCCTTTCCCGGCGCCGCAGAGGCCCGTCCCGGGGGCGTCCGCCGGGAAGCCCGCCCCCAAGCCGCCTGCGACCGCCCCCGCCGCCCCGGCGAAGCAGGGGCAGGGACAGCCAGCGCCGCTCCGCGCCGCACTGACGGCGGTCGTCGCCAAGGCGTCCGCGGTGATCCCCGCCGACTGCGTGCCGGAGCCGCCGCCGCCACCCGTGTCGGTACCGCTCGTCCTAGTGCTGACCTACCCCGCCGGGGACGGCAAGGTGACCGCGCGCGCCACCGTGTCCCCGAAGTCCTGGAAGTCGGCTTGGAAGCGCATCCGGGAGATCCGGGACGCCGGGGACGAGCCGACGGCGCTCCTCCAGGGCAACCTTGCCGCAGACGGGTCGCTGACCGGCTGCGGCATCACCGTCACCGCCAAGCCCCGTGTGGAGGCCGCGCATGACTGATGCTGTCGAGACCTCGGCATCGGTCGCCGAGCCCGCCGACATCGAGGCCACCACCGCCGTTGTGGACGGCGCGACGGAGGCCGCCCACTTTACGACTGAGCGGGATTTCCGGGACGCCCGGCAGGTCGGCGTCTTCCTGGCCGAGACATACCCGAGGGTGTTCGGCCAGCGCCGCCGCCCGCTCAAGGTCGGCATCGACCTGGACATCCGCGCCGCCCACCCCGAGATCGACCCAGGGGCGCTGGCCGCCTGTCTGCGCTGGTGGACCTCCGGGATTGCCTACCTGCGAGCCGCGACAGCGGTCGGGATGCCCCGCATCGGCCTGGACAACCGCCGCTGCGGGGTCGTCACCGAACACGACGCCAAGGGCGCCAGCGCCCGCCTGGAGCGCGCCCTGGCGGTCCGCGACGGGAAGCCGCTGCCGCCCAGTCCCTCCGCCCGCAAGGGCGTCCCGGGCCGCCTGGAGCGCGTCCTGGCGCTGCCCGAGGGGACCGCGCTAGAGGGCGCCGACCTGGAGCTCGCTGTCCGGCTGCTCGCCCACGTCCCCAACCTCGAGAACGTGACCGAAGCCAACGTTGAGCGTGTCGAGCGGGACGCCGCCCCCGGCGTCCTGCGCGTGGTCCGCGCCGACGGCACGACCGCCTCCTACGACGCTTGGCGGGCTTTGAAGGCGATGCGGGCGGCGCGCCGGGACTCCCCCGAGGCCGAGGCGCTCCGACAGGCCCGGGCGGCCGCCGATTCCGCCGGGGCGGTCGAGGTCCGCGTCGCCAGCAAGGGGCTGCGCGTCACCGTCCCCCTGCAGGCGTCGGCCATCCCGGCGGACATCCTGCCGCCCGGGGGGTCGCCCGTCCCGGAGGTGCGGCTGGAGGTCACCGCAGGGGCCTCAGGGACGCTTACAGCGACGGTGGGCGGGAAGACCTACAAGCGGGCCGCCAAGGCCGCCCAGGAGCTCGGGGAGGCCGCCTGGGCGTCCCTCCAGGGCAAGCTCGGACCCGGAGGGCGGATCATCGACCCGGCCCTGGTCGTGCAGCCTAAAACGCCCAGAGAGGACGAACGATGAGACGAACGAGCGCAAACACGCCGATGCACGATGGCACGCAGTCGGCCACAATCATTGTACGCCAGAGAACCTTGGACGCCTCGGCCAGGGTGGCCGGTGCCGTCGGCGACCTTCCCGACGGCCGTATCGACGCCCTCCTCTTGGAACTCCGTGCCAATCTCGCGGACCTCAAGCTCGACCTCGACGAGTACAGGGCCAAGCAGATGTCTGTCGGCACCACCACTGACGAGGACGAGTGGCGTCGCCGGGCCGAGCGGCCTGGCGAAGCGCTGCAGGTCGACTACGCGGGCGACACCGTCGTGGTGATGGGCGGCGGCCAAGCCCGCGAGGCGCAGATCTTCGTCGCCTGCCTGCCGTTCTCCGGGCTGATCTACACCGAGGCGACCTGGACCCAGCAGCTGGAGGATTGGCTCGCCTCCCATGTTCGGGCGTTCAGCTTCCTGGGCGGAGTGCCCGGCACGCTGGTGCCCGACAACCTGAAGAGCGGCGTCACCAAGGCGAACTTCTTCGATCCCGTGCTGAACGCCAGCTATTACGAACTGGCCCGGCACTACGGCACCGCCATCCTGCCGACCTGGGTGCGCAAACCGCGCGACAAGCCCGCGGCGGAGAACGCCGTCCTGCAGGTCGAACGCTGGGCTCTGGCGCCCTTGCGTCACCAGACCTTCTTTTCACTGGGCGAGTTGAACGCCGCCGTGATGCCACTGCGCGAGGCGCTCACCAACAGACCGCTGTCGTCGCCGCGTGAGGGAACCCGCCGCTCTGTATTCGAGGCTGAGGAGCGGGTGTTGCTGCGACCTCTGCCCAGCGATGCTTATGTCGTGGGGCAGTGGGACCTTGGCCGCACCGTCGGCGCCGATTACCACGTGATCGCCGACGGCCATTACTACTCGGTGCCCTGCGCCTTGGCACGCGGCAAGGTCGACGTGTTCACCACCGCCACGCTGGTGATGATCTTCCAGCGCGGCGAGCGGGTAGCCAGCCATCCCCGCAGCCCGAGCAAGGGCGGGCACACCACGCTGCCTGAGCACATGCCGCCGGGTCATCGCGCCGTCCTGGAGCGGACACCCGACCGCATGCGGGCCGACGCCGCGGCGATCGGCGTGGCCACGGCCACCTACGTCGACCGGGTGTTGGCGTCGCGTCGTCATGTCGAGCAAGGGGTGCGGGCGGCCTACGGCGTCCTCCGCTTGGCTGCCAAGTATAGCACCGCGGCCCTGGAGACGGCGTGTGAGCGGGCCCTGACGGCCAGGGTTTTGTCGCCGCGCTTCGTGGAAGGGCTGCTGAAGGCGCCCAACCGGCCCGTTCTGCCTGAGCCCATCGAGGGCGGCCCCGGCGAGCACGGCAACGTGCGCGGCTCCGGCTACTATCACTGAGGGGAAACCATGCTGCACCAGACCATCGAGAAACTACACGGGCTGAAGCTGTCGGCGATGGCCGATGGGGTCCTGGCCCAGGCGAAGCAGCCGGACACCGACGCGCTCACGTTCGAAGAGCGCTTGGCGCTGCTGGTTGACCTCCAGCACGCCGCCGCCCACAACGCGGCGCTCAGCCAGCGACTGAAGGCCAGCAACCTGCGCCAGACCGCGTGTCTGGAGGACCTCGACCTGCGCACCCCGCGCGGGCTCGACCGCGGCCTGATCCAGACGCTGGCCAGCGGCCAGTAGATCCGCACGGCACGCTCGGTTCTGCTGACCGGGCCGACCGGCGTGGGCAAGACCTTCATCGCCTGCGCGCTCGGCCACCAGGCGGCTCGGGACGGCTTCTCGGTTCTGTACCGGCGCCTTCCCCGCCTCCTGGATGATCTGGCGATCGCCCGGGTGGAAGGGCGGCATCGGCGGACCCTTGCCAAGCTGGCGCGCACCCGGTTATTGATCCTGGATGATTGGGCGATGATCCGGCTGGCCGCCGAGCAGCGCCGCGACCTGATGGAAGTGATCGACGATCGGCACGACCGGGCGGCGACGATCCTGGCCTCGCAAATCCCTGTGTCCAGTTGGTTCGACCAGATCGGCAATGCCACCTACGCCGACGCCTTGCTCGACCGCGTCGTTCACAACGCGTACCGCATCGAGTTGCGTGGCGAATCGATGCGCAAGCGCCTCGCGGCGAACACCAAAGAGGATAGCCTGACCGGCCTCCCGGCGGCGTGATCGGCGCCTTGCCTTTGGGCGAGGATGATGTCCAAGCGGCGCAGGCCCCTCAAGTGTCGCGCTGACGCGCCACCGCCTTCGGCGGCTTCGCACTTGACCGGCCTGCGCCGCTTGGCCCGACGCTCCGCCATCGAAGACAAGGGCGAAGAATGCTGGCGCATGTAATCAGATAAAGTATTTGGAAGTGCGGAGTTCGACTCCTCTTCAATTGTGATATCTGCCGTTGATACTGGCAGTTGACCCAAGCGCCAAAGAGGACGCAAAATACAGATGATGAAGGCGGAGTGAGGCGTCACTCAGCGGGTGACAACGCGCACTGGGTGTTCATGCTGCCGTACGGCCTGTTCGGTTTCAGCCGAACGCGCTGTTCAGTTTCGACCGGACAGCCTGTTCACTTTCACCGGACTGTGCAGACACGGCGCAGTAACGCCGCACTGTGCCACTCGTCCAGGCGGCGGCGCAGGGTGGAGCCTGACGCACGTCCGTCTGCGGCCTTCATCTCCCGCCATTGGACGCTCTCACGCAAGAAGAAGCGAAGGGTTTCGATGACCTCCGCAGTGGGTATCGGCGAACGCCCAAGCCCGACACGCCGATCCTCGATCCGGTCGATGATCCCCGCCACCAAGTCTGCAACTGTCGGTCCCATATTCGCCTCTCTGTGCCAAGGGCACAGAGAGGCGACGGCAGATCAGCGGGTTTCTGCAGAGCAATTACTGAATGAGGGTTCTGAAAGCCGCCTCTAAGCTCCTGTACGTCGCCGCCAGCCATCCGAGCCAGCTTCTGATTATTTGGTTCCGAAAAGCGCAGCACCCATGCTGATCATAGCTGAAAGCAACCAATCGAGCATTCAAGTCGCATTTATCAGTATGCGCACAACAGGTATCACCCTGCACTCTGTATGGCAGGGCTTACGCTGGTCACCTAACCTCCAGAATAGTTTTTGTTCGCATCACATCATGTTAAAGTGTCCTATGAAACTTATAACTATTACGTAGCCATTTGGGAGGATATGATGCCCATGAAGGTTACCTCTCTCCACTTCGCCTTACCGATGGTAGTCAGTGTGCTGTGGTCACATACGCAAGCCTTTGCGCAATTTACAGACAAAAGCAAACTTCCAGTGTCAGATAAAGATTCATATGAAAGACTCAAGATAGAGCAGCAAGATTACGGATACGTGCTCCAAACAGCAATTTGGCCACGCGACCAAGACGGAAGCTACAATATCTACGTATGCTGGCAAAATTCTTCCGGGCATTACGAGAAGGAGAAATCATGGGTCAAGAACTCTGTTTCTGAAAGTTGGTCTAAATTTGCTCCTATCAACTTCCTCTACTGGGGAGACTGTAGCACGAATCAAAGTGGAATTCGTATTCGTATTTCCGACAGCGGTCCGCATGTTACAGCGCTCGGAGCAAGGCTTAGTATGCAGAATCAGGAGATGGTTCTGAATTTTTCTTTTAATAATTGGTCAGAAACATGTAAGGCAAGCGAAGGAAGGAGAAAGTCCTGCATTGAGAGCATTGCTGTACATGAGTTTGGTCACGCTCTTGCATTCGCTCATGAACATAATCGCTGGGATCGCCCTGGAGAATGCACTGAGCGCCCGCAAGGCAGCGATGGCAACCGACTTCTCACAGAATATGATCCAAAGTCTGTTATGAATTATTGCAATCCTGTCTATAACAACGATGGCCAACTAAGCGATCTTGATATAAAATCTGTCAGAATTGTTTACGGCGAAAGAAGGTAATCGCAAATCTACACAATGGAGAAATACCATGAAACCCGTTCGCATCCTTCAAATCACATCCAGCGCAGTTCTTTTGGTTTGCGGACAGGCTTATGCACAAGATGAAGCTGTCAAAATATCGACGAAAGCCTCTTATTCTATAGTGTATATTAAGATTGCGGGTATAGTCGCGAGTAATGGATCGATAGAAGAAAAGATCGGGACCGGATTCGTTATCACAGAAAATGGTCATATTATCACTGCAGCCCATAATCTATCTGATGCAAAAGGAGCCGACTACAAAAGCGTTACTATAACAGGTCGGCTCGGAGGTAAATATAAAGGCACAGAAATTCCACTTTTTGTCATAGAGCAGAAAAAAAACCTTGACGTAGCGCTACTTCGCTTCCCAGACACTGGGTCGAAGTTTGTCGCGGCAGATGTTTGCCTAAGTGGCGATCCAATAGTCGGATCGAAATGGTATGCATTCGGTTTTCCGCACGACTCGGATTTCACTCCATTAGAAGGTAACTTTGCCAACGTCAATGTTTCTGGAGGGCGTTGGCAAGCATCAATCCCTCTTAGTTTTGGAATGAGTGGAGGTCCTATTTACAACAAGGATGGTTACGTTATCGGAATTGCGAAGGGCGGCTTAGACGGAACTGAAGCAGTGAGATACGTGACGCCCATTAATTTCGCTAAGGATCTGCTTGACATTGCTTCTGCTGGAAAAGTCGTAAAAAGCTGCAACAATGTCGCAGCTAAGCCAATTGAGCAACCGGAGAAAGACGTAGGAGCGGTGGTTAACATAATACCACCCGATCGCGCAATCCCAATACTCCCAGCGGAAGAGCCGATCGGAACGATAACGAGAAGAAGTAATTCAAATAGCCAGACGAATTATCAACCCCAACAAGCCGCGTCTCAACCCCCACGAGAATTGCGCGAGGGCCGAGATTCAAAGGGGCGCCTTTGCAGAGAATATGTGCAAGAAGTTCATGTCATGGGACGCGTTCAATATGGCTTCGGTACGGCATGCCAACGGCCCGATGGAACCTGGGAAGTGTTAAACTAGGCCTCAACGTTGTTATAGCCCGGCAGATAAGTAAAATAACCTCAATTTTATTTTCGATTCGATTTCAAGAGGTTTTCTCCTCAACCAATAATTGCGCGATTTTTGGCGTTCACGACTCAAGCGAGCTTCAGAGGCGGTTTCAAGAACCCTCATCCGATGATCTCCTCTCCGGAAACCGGCTGATCTTCTGTCGGTTTCCTGTGCCTTTGGCACAGAGAGGCGGGCATGGGACCGACAGTTGCGGACTTGGATACGGGGATCATCGACCGGATCGAGGTTCGGCATGTCGGCCTTAGGCGTCCGCCGATGGCCACCGTGGAGGTCATGGAAACACTCCGCTTCTTCCTGCGCGAGGACGTCCAATGGCGCGAGCTGCGGGCGGCGGGCGGACGTTCCTCGAGCTCGACTCTGCGCCGCCGTCTGGATGAGTGGCACAGGACCGCGTTGCTTCGGCGGGTTCATGCTGTCCTTGTCCGTATGACGCGCTCCGGTCCAGACGCCGCCGCTTGGGACGTCGTGGTCGACAACTGCTCGTTACGGGCCAAGTACGGTAGCAAGTTGACCGGCCCGAACCCAACCGAACGCGGCAAACCCGGCACCAAGTACCACGTGGTCGTCTCGACTGACGGCCTGCCGCTGGCGGTCATGCCGTCTGCCGCCAATGTCCATGACACCATGCTCTTTCCGGACTTGCTGCGCTTGGCCCAGGTCGTCTGCGCCGCCATCGGCAGTCTCTATGCCGACGCAGGCTACGACAGTGCCGACAATCGCTGGCTCTGCCTGCGCGACGGGGTTCAACCGCGCATCCGCAAGATCGGCGAGCCCCACGGCTCAGGGCTCGGAAAGATCCGATGCGTTGTCGAGCACGGCTGCGCTTGGCTGCTCGCGAACAAACGATTGGACCGACGGCAGGATCGGCTGGGGCGGATCATCCTCGCGCTGCTCACTGCGGCAGCCATCTTCATCATCGCTAATCGCATCAGCGCATTCTGAAAACCACTCCTAAAGTAGCACGACGCTCCTGCAAGAAGGCCCCGGCATAGTCCAGGACCTTCGTGCTTGTTTCTGGCTAATTGAGAGCGCCGGGAAGCCGGACATCGAGGAGTTGCCGGACGAGGATCCCGCGCCCGGCCCGAGCATGTGAGGCCGCGACTCAGGACACCGCTCACATCCAGTCGATGACCTCGTCGAGCGGCTCGTCGATGATGAGCATCCGACCACCCGGCAGCGTCAGGATCGTCGTCATGCCGCCGTCGTCGCCCTCCGAGGCCGCCTGGATGGCACCGGGGCGTATGGCGTGCCGACGCCCGTCCGCATCGCGCAGCACGATCACGCGCCCCTTCCTGCCGCCCTCGTCGCGCGACA
Organism: Pseudomonadota bacterium; assembly: GCA_023423695.1. GTDB lineage: Bacteria > Pseudomonadota > Alphaproteobacteria > Azospirillales > Azospirillaceae > Azospirillum. The sequence goes on from JAFAFA010000146.1 coordinate 28,305, forward strand.
TCATCCTGCCCTCCAGGTCCATGGTGGCTCCTTAGAACGGAGCATGAACAAGCATGATGACGCAAGCAAGACCAAATAAGGCTGGTATTCCTATTTTAGGACGGCCGCGTCGTTCAGCCGCGAGCGACCGGAAGGACGGCGCCGTGGTCCGCGTGGATGCCGGGATTGGTAGGGGCGGCGGGATTCGAACCCGCGTGCAACGCTAGTCCAGCGCCTGCTTTGCCGGGGTATAAGTCCGGTGCTTGGCCTCTAAGCTACGCCCCCGTCGTGGACATGCCACACGGCCCGCGGCGGCGCCGCAGGCGTCAGGGGAGCGTCATATGAGGCGAAGCGAGATCAGCATGACCTAGGCTCATAAACCTAAAGACGGGATGATGTCAATGGGTTTTCCTTTGGCCGTCCTTCCCCAAAAAGAGGAAGCGGCCTTCCCTGGGGAAGGCCGCTGACGTGCTGTGGCTGGGTTACCAGCCGAACCAGGCCGCCGTCTCCGTCATGTTGGGGGCCCCGGTGACGAGCGTCAGTCTCGTCTGGCCGAACGAGTAGACGTGGGTTTGGGCGTCGGGCTTGGTGACGGTCCGGGCGGCCACGAACGCGGCGTAGCTGCCGTAGATCGACTTCAGGTCGATCCTGTCTCCGCCGTTCGGATCGAAGTTGCTGAGCTTCAGCGCCTTGCTGCCTGCGGCGGACATGACCCTCAGCGTGTCAGGGCTGCCGAAGGCCCCCACGATCTCGACGCTTCCGTTCGTCAGGTTGCTGGTGCGTGCGTTCTGCTGGATGACGACGGTGTCTCCGCCGCCCCTCAAGACGACCCTGAGCGAGGACGTCGAGAAGTCCATGCTCGAGGTCAGGTACTGGCCGATGTGCAGGGTATCTGGCGCCCCCGAGGTACCGAAGATGGTCATTTCGGGGTTCGTGCCGTTGTCGATGCTGCCCAGATGGTTCTCGCCGCTCGAGAGATACAGATCCAACGGAGCATAATCTTGATTGACCAGTGCGATGCCTGTGAGGGGGCCGAGTGCCCCGGTTGCCCCGACTGTGGTCATTGCCGACAGCGGCGCGGTGAGGGTGATCCGGGAGCCGGTGGGTGCTTCGCTGATCACCAGAGTCTCGACGTTCGCCAGCTTCAGCGTAGAGCCCGCAGCCACATGAACAGTGTCGTTGCCGTCTCCCAAGTCGATGTCCATCGCGCCGGACGAGACGGTGGCGGTGAGGGTCGTGCCGACACCGTTGTTGGCGGCACGCACGGTTTCGACGTTGGTCACTTTGACATAGTCGGTCGCCAGCCGGACTATGTCGGCACCGCCGCCGCCATCGACGACCATCTGATGTCCTGTAGACGCGATCAGCCTGATGTCGACAGCGCGCTGCGCCGTCGTAGGCAGGGTCACATCGTCGTCGCCGCCACGAAGGTTTCCGAGCCCGGTCGGGTACGGCGCGGCGATCATGTTGAGATCCATGGTATCGGCCATTTCGGTCCAGCCACCCCAGGCGACGGTCAGTGCCGTGCTCGCGGTGGCCGAAGCCTGCGCTCCGCCGTTGCTCTCCGTGGTGGTGGCCGTGACGACCAGCGGGTGACTGCCCGCGGCGTCGACGGGGACGGATAGGGACAGGCCCGCCAAGTCGCCAACCGACAGCAGCCAGGCACCCGGGCCGTCGGCGGAACCAGCGGAGAGGGTCGCGCCCGTCGGCAGGCCGGTCACACGGATCGAGAGCGTCTCCGAGCCGTCGTTGTCCGCCAGGGAAGCGGAAATCGGCCAGGAGATGGAGCCGCCCGCCGCCACGTTCAGCGAGGCGGCCGCGATGATGGCTGGGAAGGACGCCGTGTTGTCCACTCCGCCGCCACCGCCGGAGACCATGATGTTGAAGGGGTGCGGATTGCGGTAGATGAACTCCGCGTTCGCGCCGCTGGCGGCGAGCAGGGCGACGGCGGCGGTCGTGAGGGCGATCTTCTTCCTGATCATGGCGACATCTCCTTGGTCTGCTACCTCGGAGATGTCAGCCGCGAACCCCGACTCAACATCAAAATCGGGCCGTCACGTCTCCTGCTTGCGGCTGTGCTTGCCCAGCAGACCGGACTTTGCGACCTCAACCTTCTTGGCCTTCGCCAGCTCAGTAATCGTCGGGTAGTCCGGCGGCAGCCCCCACTTAGCCCGGTACTCGTCCGGGGTCATTTTGTAGCGGCTTTTGAGATAGCGGTTGAGCATCTGGAGTTGCTTGCCGTCCTCCAGACACACGATCCACTCGGGCGTCACCGACTCCAGGACTGGCACCGCGGGTTCCTGGTCAGTTTTGGGAGCTTGCAGGCCCCTCGCCCACTTTGGCTCAGGCTGCTCGTGCATCGTCACCCTTCTTCCCTCTATCGTGCTTTCCCAGTCCAATGTCCGTGGCGATCGCGGACTTCTTGGCCCTCGCATTCTCGGCGATCATCGGGTAGTCCGACGGCAGACCCCACTTGGCCCGGTACTCTTCCGGGGTCATTTTGTAGCTGGCCTTGAGGGCGCGTGTGAGCATCTGGAACTCCCGTCCGTCTTCAAGGCACACGATCCGATCGGGAGCAACCGACTCCAGGATGGGAACGGCCGGTTCCTGGTCTGTGCGCGGCGTCCTGAGCTTCTTGGCCCAGGACGGCAGATCCTTCTCCGGCTCCTTCGGCGTCGGCTCGGTCTTTGCGGCCTTGGCGGACTTCCGGGGCTTCGCGGGTTCGGGCGCGGGGGCGGACTCCACTGGCGCCTCCGGCACCTCCTGAAGGACAGGCTCCGGCTTGGCGGACGCCGCCGCAGGCGGCGCCTCGGGCGCGGAAACCACCGTGGCCGGAGCGGTGACGGGCGGCTCCATGGCCGGGCGCGGCTGCTCGACCGGACCCGGGGCGACGGACGCCCCCGGAGCGCCGCCGGAGAGCTCCAGCATGGTCGAGTGGACGGTCCGCAGGAACTCGACCGTCTCCTGCGCACTCATGCTTCTCTGACGCGCCTGAGCCTCAACAATGCTCGCGGATAGCCGCAGCAGTTCTTCCCCGACCATGACGGGCCTCGATGTTGACATGATGAAACGCCAAGAAGATCGCCTCTCCTTGGAGATCCGTCAAGGGGCCGCTGCCGTGGTCCTTCTGGCATCCTCTGTGGGTCCACAATGAGGACGCCGGAGGGACGCGGACTCTGAGCAGGTGAGGCTCCCCCCGGCCATGTCCCACAGGGACGGAACGCATCCCATCCAACGCGACACCACGTGGCCTTGGGTCGCTATAGAGCCGTCGTCGTTCAGGCGCGCGGCGCGCCAAACAGCGGACGGCCGCCGACGGCGCGCCACTCCTTGACCATCTCCGGACCGGCCTGGGCGAAGCTCGGCACCTTGTTCCCGTCAATCTCCCGCCCCTCGGCGGCGTCGATCATATCGGCGAACCCGACCAGCGCCTGCGCCAGGTCCACCACTACGCTCTTCGAGCCCAGCGTGAGGTCCTGGGCCGCGCCGATGTCGCCGGTCTTGTGTCCGGCGCGCCGGGGCTGCCACCGCTCGGCGAGCGCGCAGCAGGCCCACAGCAGGGTCTCGACGGCGTCGGCCGTGACCGGCTTGCCGCGCTGCGGCCCCTTGGCCATCGCCCCCAGGCGGGCGCGCGCCCCCGCCAGCGCAGCCAGGACCGCCGCCTCCTCGCCGGTGTCCGGCGTCAGGGCGCGCGTCACCACGTCCGCCGCGGCGCGGGCTTTGGCGTCCACGAGCGCGTACCACCTCTCCATGTCCGTCGGGTCGTCGGCATCGGCGTTCTCGGGGTCGCGCTGGTGGGCCGCCGCCTCGGCGAACAGGGCGCGCACCCGCTCCAGCGTCGCCGGATCGCCGATGGGCAGGCCCATCGCCATCCGGTATTCGAGCAGGCCGAACACGCCGTCCGCCGCCGAGCGCAGAGCGTCCGCGCCCTGCCGGGCCACCAGCCGCCCCATTCTGCCGGACAGCCCCGCCGGAGCCTCCCGGTCGTCCTCGGTTCCGGTCGCTTGCCCGATCAGCACGTCCACGACCTCGCAGAGCGCCATCACGCCGGGCAAGTCGTAGGCGAGGCCGCGCCACCGGCTCCTAAACGCCTCGGAGGCCCGTACCGCCGGTTCCAGGGCCTCGGTGAGCCTGACCACGCCCTCTTCGACGCGGGCGACCGACGTCTTGGGAGCGTCGCCCTCCTCGCGCCGACGCAGGGCGCGGTAGACGTCGGCCGTCGCCGCCATGTGCGAGGCCAGCGCCAGCAGGTCGCGGCGATCCGTGGCGGCACAGCGCCGCACCCACAGGGAAAGGTCCGCGGGAACGTCGTCGCCTCCGCGCAGGCAGCGCAGCGCCGTCTCGTCGGTGGCGGTCGGCGCGGCCAGGCGGGCGCCCAGCAGGCGCTCGGACGAGGCGATCCGCAACGCGAACGGCGTCGTGGATGGGGCGGGGGCTTCGATGGTCATGGGAGGTCCAAGGACAGTCAGCGGGTGCGTTGCGCCCGGGCATAGCAGGCGTCTGCGCCGCAAGGCAAGTCGACGCCTAAGGAATCCCGGGAGCTCTACCCAGCCAACGTCTGCGGGTACCTCAGCACCCCGCCCTTCGCCAATGCGCGACAACTGGGGCGGGGAACGCCCCTGCCACGACAAGGACAGAAGAAGGCAACCGCCATGAAGGCCACCCACACCGACATCACCCCCATCGCCCTCCGCATCGACTCGGTCACGGCAGCCATGGCCCAGGAGGCCGTCGAGAGCATCAAATCGATGATCGACGAGGTCGTCGCCAAGGCGGCCAGCGCCGGAGCAGCCTTCCGCGCCGCCAACGGCGCCACACCCTCCAAGAAGTCCCTGCGCGACGCCTTCAACGCCCTTCTCCGCAGCCTCGGCCTGGGTGAGCTCTCCCGTGGCGACGCCGGGCTGGCGGCGTGGCGCGCGTTCTCGGCCGCGGCGGACGGCCTCGATGACCCTGACCTGGCATTCGTCCACGACCTCCGCTCCGGCGTGGGGACTCCGGAATTGGTTCTGGGCCTCCGGAACGGCTCGATTTTGAAGATCGCGGCGAGTTTGTCGTTCGTCGAACACGGTCCAGTCGTCGAAAAGCCCCAGGGTCTCGACCCGCGGGCTGCGCAGGGCATGCGGGAAATCGCTGCGGAGGCTCTCGGCGGCGACATCGACCGGTGCGTCGAAGCCGCACGCCGGGGGGACGTCGCCAAGGTCGAGGCTGTCCTTGACTTCGCCCGCTCGATTGGCGCGGTCACCCTGTCCGCCTACGGCGCGCGGGCCAACGCGCCCGGCACGAACGACAGCCGCACCGCCTTCGGCCTCCTGAACGAGAACACCTTCCGCCTTCCGCCTGGCCCCCTGTTCGAGGCGGCGATCGAGGCCCACGACGCCGCTCGCCGGGGCCGCCCTTACGATCCCTCCGCAGCCCCCAAGCTGGTTCGCCGGGAGGCGATGTGATGGCGGGCAAGTCCTCATCCTCCTCGTTTGGCCAAAAGGACATCGCCACCATGAAGCACCACCAAGACCTCGCCCTGCGCCTGAAGTTGAAGCTCGCCGAAGTCGGGGAGGAGCCCGACGACACGCGAATCGAGGCTCTGCTGAGCGACATCGACCTTGCCCGAGACCGCGAATGCGTGTTCGGCTCGACCGAGGAGCAGTGTACCGACATGCTGTACCACTCCATCGACTGCGAATTTCATGATCGCACCGAGGACGAGGACTACCTGGACTTCGACTGCGTAACCACTGTCGTCCTCGAACGCCTGTTCCAGCGGCTGCGGAAGCTCGTGGAAACGGTCGTCGAAACCGCAGCAGAGGCTGGCGAGCGTCACCGCGCAAGCGGTGGGGGCGACGACGAGGTTTCAGTCGTAGTGGCCTTCGACCTCCACGCTCGATCCAGCGGCTTGGTTGTCCGCGACGACCTGCGCGAGGCTGCGCGGCGGGCGTTCACGGCCCGCGCGGAGGGCCACTTTGGCTCCGACACTGTGTTCGAGTACATCCGCGAACTCTCCGACAACGGCACGCCTCGGGTCGCGGCCTGGCTCCTAGGGGGTGGGGTCGATGAGTTCACGGTCCCCAAGCCCCGGTTCCGCGCCGTCCGCCTCCGTAGCGAGGCTTGAGCGCCATGCCACCCCGGAACGATACGCCGCCATGCACGGCCTGCACCACCTCGTCCGCGCGGCCGCGGTCATCGGTCTCCTGTGCCGCGCCGAGGGCGCCAGCCCTGTCGATGACTTCGCCGCCTTCCTAGAGGCCAAGGCGTGACCGCCGCCCGCCCGGCCTGACGCCCGCCACCGGAATCCCGGGAGCCCTATCCGCCTGACAAGCACGGGTACCTCAGCACACCGCCTCGCGCCGACGCGCGACAACAGGGGCGGGGGACATCCCCCGCCACCACGAGAAGGACAACGGACATGGCTCTTGGCAGCAACGACAACCCCGCCCTGGTGATTTCCTACGACGACCTTACCCCGTATACGGACTCCAAGGGCGCCGTGCTGGCTCTCCTTCCGGAGGCCATCCCCCTCCGCGAACGCCTCACCACGCGGATGATCGACCGCATCGAAACGGTTCTTGGTGCTGCGCAGAAAGCCGGGGCCACCTGGGGCGACGGCGACGCTTCCAAGGGTGTGACGGTCCTGGAGGCGTTCAACGGCTTCGCCGACCTCCACGATCTGGCTGACGACGACCTCCGTGAAATTGCTTGGCGTGTGTTCTCCGCCAGCGCGGACGGGCTTGCGGTCGAAGAACTCCGCTTCGAGTTCGTGTGCGATATCGATGACGGTTACATGATGATCACCGTGTGGTTCGCTGACGATCTTGACTTGTCGTTCGGCGACTGTGAGGCGCTGGACTACGAGCCTCCGTCCGGCACGATCCACCTGCCTCACATCTCCGTCTACGACGGCAAGGACGAGACCACATACGTCTACGACGAGGACGAGACCTCCCTGGTCCTGGTCAAAGCGGATTGAGCGCCATGGCCAACCCGGAACAATTCGCTGCCATGCACGGCCTGCGCCGCCTCATTCACGCGGCCCGGGCCGCCGGTCTCCTCTGCCGCGCCGAGGGCGCCAGCCCCGTCGAAGCCTTCGCGGCCTTCCTGGAAGCCGAGGGGCTGGATGCGGCGCCCGCCACCCGCCTCGCCTACGACAGCGGCGTCCGCTGCGTCCGGCGCGCCGCTGAATGCGGCCCCGAGGCCCACGCCTGCGCGGTCCTCGGCGACGCCTACGCCGTCGGCCAGGCCATCGCCCGCCGCGGCGGCGACAAGCCCGCACAGGACATCGCCCTCGGCCTGCGCGCGCTCGACTTGCCGTCCGACAACTGGAGCGCCTCGGCCAGCCTCGCCGTCCTCGCCGGACTCGGGGACCGTCCGGATCTGCTGGCGCAGGCCGCCCGGTCGCTTCCCGCCGACACCACCACCGATCCCAACGCAGCCTGAAGGAGTCGAGATGGCCTTCCCCCACCACGAAATCCCGCTCTTCGAGAGCGCGCATCTCGACGGCGTCATGGCCAACTTGCTTCCGCCCCCTCGCATCAGCGGAACCACCGGCCCCTTGTTCCGGGAGTCCAGCCGCCGCGAACCGATGCTCGCGACGCCGAATCCTGTCCCCAAACGCCTCGCCGTCGCGGTCGATGTCGCCGCGACAGTCCACGAGGCCATGCATGTCCTCCCGTGGTACGACGGTCGCCTGGACGTCTGCATCCTCATCAGTCACGCCGTCGCCTGCTTCCTCCGCCGGGTCGGCTTCGAGGCCGAGATCGTCCTTGGTGTCCTGAACGTTGTCGGTTGGCACCGTTGCAATGGCGACTGGAAACCGGTGAAGCACCTCACGCTCGGCGAGCCGACTCCGAAGAAGATCGGCCTCCATGTCTTCGTGCGCGTCCGCCACGATGGGCGGTCCTACATCCTCGACGCCTCCCTGGCCCAGGCTGAACGCCCAGAGTGGCGGGGGACGCCCCATGCGGTCCTCGCCGAAATCGCCCCCGAGGAGGTCTACGGGTTCGACCATCTGGACCGGCACTTGGCCGCCGGTGCCGAGCCTCTTGTCGGGTTCCGCATCTTCCTTCCTGACCGCCCCGACTCCTACTCCCGGTTCGCCTGGTACGAGCGCGTCCGCAAACACGGCCGCGCGCTGAAGGCGGTGTCCACGGCACCGGACGCCCGGTTGTCCCGCTGGAAGCCGGTCGCGGCCCGCCTCGTGGAGACGTGGAAGGCCCACATGGGCGCCGCATCCGCCTGATCCTGGCGCTCCCACGGGATCCCCACAGCCCCCCCCGACAAGGAGAGAATGGCATATGCCAACGCCGCCCGACCACGCGCCCTACGTCCGCGTCCACACCATGCTGTCCGAGGCGTTGGAGCTCGGCCACTGCGTCGCCGACCTGCTGCCCCTCGTCGACCTGCGCGACGCCGCATGGCACCGGTGGATCACGTCCCGCCACCTGGTCGACCGCCCGTAGACCGCCGCCCTCCACGACGCCTACCAAGCCGGACTCGACCGCTTCGAGGAGATCGTCGTCCGATTCTCGCCCACCGCCAACACCTCCGCCGGAGACTGAGCGCCATGAACATCGTCACCCACCCGGCCATGGCCTCCCTCGCCCGCGAAGCCTGGAGCCTGGGTCGCCACTGCGCCCATCTCGACGAGGCCGGGCGCGCCCACGCCCTGGCGCGCCTCCTGATCGGGCGCCGCGTGACCAGCCGCGGCCCGCTGTGGGAGCTCGCTGCCGACAGCTTCATCATGGGCCTCCACCAGGCGCGAGAGGCCATCGTCGACGACGCGGCCTGACGCCGGACGCTGAGACGGCTCCGAGGCGATGCCTGGAGCCGTCTTGTCCTTGCGCTCGAAGCGGTCCCGTCCTTCCTACGGACGGACGGCTCACGCCTTGCGGCGACGTGGCCTTACGACCGGCTCCGTCGTCCCGGACCCGGCACCTCGCCCCATACGCGCTCGCGGAACACGTCCAGGTGGCAGAAGCTCCCTGCGTAGAACCCGCGCCCCAGCTTCCGGTCCTCGGCGACCGCGCAGACCGCCCGGGCCATGAAGACCCACGCCATCTCGTCGCAAGCCAGATCTGCTGCTTTGCCCTCACAATGCTGGCTCTCGTGCGCCCCGCCCACGGCCCTGTTGGTCTTCGCCGTCCGGAACCCCGAGATCAGGCGCAGTGAGCGCCCGCCGATCCTCTGCTGCACGTCGGCGATGGCGCGGATCAATTGCGGGTCCATGTCGTGCGCAACGTCTTGCCTCCAGTCCCGGAAGAACCGGGCGATCTCCTTCACGGCATCCGGCGCCTCCAAGTCGGCCACCGGCACCGACAGGCTCTCGCCGGTGTGGCCGCATGTCATCGCCAGCGTCGGCGTCGGCTGGACGATCGCCGGTGCCTGCACCGCCGCCTCGACCGACGGGACCAGCGGCTTGCGCCCCGGCACGACCGCCAGCGCCGGTCCGGCGGCGCACACGATCCCCACCCCGAATAGGCCGGACATGAACAACCGGCGGCGAAGCACCGTCCTCTCGTCGCAAATCATGGTGATCACCTCCCCACTAAGGGGCAGGTGTCCGGCCTAGGCGTGTGACTCAACCACCTTCAAGGCACAAAAAAACGCTTGCAACGACAGACCTTTGCAAGATAGGCGCGTAGTCGTCGGAGACGGTAGGTTTGCAGTGCGGGAATCCTTGCCTGCGCGTGCGCGGCGCCAGCACGGTTGCCGGAACGGTAGGTTTCCGGCGCGGAGCCGTTGGAGACAGTAGGTTTCCAGTGCGGGACGACTGTCTGGCCCGCACCGGAAACCTACCGCTGTGCCGGGATAACGCTGGGCCGCCTTGCTTCGGGCGGGGCGCCATCTCTATCCGCACCGCCGACCTACCGGGTCACCGCGTCCAGCATCCCCCATCGGAAACGGGACGGTAGGTCTGCGGTGCGTGGAAGCTGTATGGCCCGCACCAGATACCTACCGTCCCGTTTCCGATGGTCATGTGCTTGCCGAAGTGGTGCATCGACAATCTCATAAGACGCGAAGGGAGCGGCCAGTTGGCCACTTTGCGACCGAAGCCGCACCGCCAAACACCGTCGGCGTCGTCAGTAGGGACATGCTCGGCGACCTGTCGCCCATCGAGCGTGTCTAGGACGAGCAGACTGGCCTGCTGGCCAAGCCCGGGGTCACCTCCGCCCGCGTCCACGAGTGCGTCGAGGCGCCGTTGCGCCCAGCTCGTCGAGCTTTCAATTCAATGGATACCTCCGACAGCGAGTGCTACCCTCCCGCGCGCTTCATGTTCTCGGAGAAGTCGATGTCGTTCACTAGGTTCGCTGGTGGTTTCGCAGCGATTACCCTGTGTTGGTTCCTGTCGGCTTCGCCTGTTGTCGCAGCGGGACAATCGAACCAGAAGGCCCAGGCGCAGGAACTCCGGGCGATGGAGGCGTTTTCGACCGGCAAGCCATTGACCGCTGAGGACCGGCGCGTGCTGGCGCGCTCCTGGCTGGCGTCCATCCGCAAGCTCAACAACGCCGTCCCCACCCTTTCCCCGAGCGAGTCCGCCTGGCTCAAGCGCGAGATCGGGGACGAGATCGCCCGCAACGGCGGCCGCTTCACCGAGCGGTCGTTGGCGGCCCTGGACAGCGCCGAGAACCAGACCGCGCTGGCCGGGCGGTTCGTGGCTGACGCCACCGCCCACCTCGACCGCCTCTCCGTCGGGGGTCTTCCGGAGCGGGAGGAGGCTCTGCTGTGGGCCGCTCTGGCTTCGACCTTCCTGGACCGCGCGGCCCAGGAGGCTGTCGAAGGACTGGTCAAGCGCGGGCGTGTCCCGGCCAGCGCCCGCCCCATGCCCGCGCCATACGTCGAGAACGTCGCAATGTGGGGCAAGGGCATCCTCGACCAGATGGTCATCCCCCACCTGCAAGGACGCTGATCCAGCCTCAACGCCGTTTCGGGCCTCATCCTGAAGGCGGGCGGCCTCGACGGCGCGGCGCCGGGCCTCCTCGCGCTCCCGCTCCGCCGCCCTCTCGCGGACGTGGCGCTCGCGAGCGGCGGCGTCCAGGCGCTGGCGCATCCGCGCCGTCTCCACCTTCAGAGCCATCGTCCTCACCTTCGCGGCGGCATCCCGGCGTTCGGCGATCTCCTCCTTGATGGCCTCGACGAAGTCCGGTGGCTCCGGCAGGCGTCGATAACGGAAGCGCGCCCACAGGCGCTGGCAGGCCAGCCCCAGCAGGTCCGCCGGGATCTCCTCGGCTACGGCGCGCGCATCCATCACAAGCATCGCCGGGGCGGGAAGTTCGAACCCTCGCCGCTCGGCGAAGGCCGCGAGGAAGGCCACGACCCCGGAGGGGTCCGCGGGTACCCCCAACGCCTCCAGTTCCCGACGGGCGGCATCCACGCGCTCCGCCAGCGCCAGGAACATCTCCGGCCTGTGGGCGACATCAAGGTCAGCCAGCGAGCAGAGCGAGGGCAGCAAGTGCCTTGTCCCGGTTGGCAACGCGGGCGGCATGCAGGTCGTCAGCAGGGCCGGAAGCCCGGCGCTGTTGTTCGCGTTGGCCGGAGCGGGTGCGGGAACGGCGGTCGTCGTGGTCGTGAGCATGGCGGACGGCCCTCTCGGTCAGGGTCCAACGGCGGAAGACGGCGGAGGCTGCGGCGAGCGGCAGACGGCCGCCGTGGCGGGCGATCAGCTTCTCGCCGAGCAGCAGCAGGTCGGCGGGGGTCAGGTCGGGACGCTTGGCCGTGGCGAAGGCGACGTCCTCCGCCGTCGGCACCCACCCGGTGCCGAGCATCCCGGCGTCGGCCTGCTGCTGCTGGGCCTGTTCCAGATTCCCGATCTCATCGCCCTCGCTCTCCGGCGCGTCTGCGCCAGCAAAGAGTGATTCCAGATTGTGGGATTGTTCCTGTTTGTGATTCCGGATCGAACAGGGGGTGTCGCCGGTGGAGTCACGCTCCGGGATGGCGCCGACGACCGCCAGGTCCATCAGCGGCAGCCGGTAGACGCACGAGGTCTCGCCGCCCTTGGCAAGGCGACGGCGGGCCTTCTCCACGGCCTTTTGGCCGCCCAGGTCGGCGTCGGACAGCGCCGCCAGCCGACGGTTCACCCACGGGCGTTCGCGCCCACACTCGCGGGCGAGTGTGGATTGGGATGGGTGCGCCGCGCCGCCTTCGTCGGCGTGGCTTGCGAGGATGGCGAGCAGACCGAGGTCCGCGGCGTCCATGCCTTGCGCCCGGGCGGCCTCGACCATGCCCAGCAAAGCTAGGGCACGACCGATCCGTCCACGCAGCCTCTTATCCTGCATGTCCTTCTCCTTCAGCGGTATCGCCGACGGAAGGCAAAGCGAGGGCGTTCAAGGAAACATTCCCTGTTGATGCCCGGGTCGCTTTCTGGCAGGGTCTGTTTGTTCAGGACAGACCAAGTCAGTCGCTCCGGCGGCTGCGTCTCAGGCCCGGGTTCCAGCCCGGGCCTTCGGCGTTTCTACGGGTGCTACATCGCCAGCATCCTCATCTCTCCCTTACCGATTCAGCGTGCCGATCCGTCCGGCAGGAGGACCTGCACGGAAGGACTGTCGCCCGGCAGGAGCCGAGAGGGACGCAGAACGACACCGTCCGGCCCCCAAGCGAAGTCCGCTGCCGGACAGGCGGCGCGGACCTCCTCGAGGGCCGGGGTGAGTATCTTCTTCCGCAGGGCGGGCAGATTTCCCATGTAGAGCTTCGGCGCGAACTGCCGATGCAGCGCGGACCACGGAAGCTCCACGGTCCCGTCGAGGCCGGGCAGCGTGTAGGCCAGCCACAGGTAGATGTCGAGCGCCCAGGAAGAGCTTTTGAGCGCAGCGATCACCTCCTCGGCGAGTTCCACCTTGTTCGTCATCAGGTGGGCGTAGAACTGCTCGGACAGCGTGATCTGCTTGACCCAGGTGTACCGGCGAGCCTTCTTGCGGGTGCCCTTGTCGTCCGAGTCCGGATCGAACAGCGACAGTTGGCCGTCTTCCGGACCGTCCTGGAAGAGATCCAGGCCGTCGGCCAGCGCGGCGTCGCGCACGCTAGACCCGTTTCCGCCCCGCTTGTCGATCAGAGTGAAGTTCGTCCGCCCGATCCGGACCGCTTGTTCCTGGACCGCCGCGATGACTCCGCGCTCGCCGCCGTTCACGTTCTCGTAGCCGAGGCGACGGATGAACGAGGTCATATTGTCGCCCAGGCTCACCACGGGCGTCCTGTTGCGGATCGCCTGTGTCTGGAGGTGCATAAGGATGATGCGGGCCTTGGCGCCGTAGGGTAGCCCCGTGTAGACGGTGTTCCCGTCCGCATCGACGTCGATGGGCTTCGGCTGGAGGATCAGCTTGTAGCCGTCGCCGTCGACGACATGGTCGTCGCGAGCGTCCTTCGGCTTGGAGTGCGGCAGGGACACGACGCAGAATCCGGCGTGGAGCCACGCCCTACGGCTCCGCAGGGCCGGATTCGCCTTCCCGGCGTCCAACTCCCACGTCCCCTGGGACGACACTAGGTCTCGTACCTCATCCATGCCCACTCCTCCATATGACGGGGCCATGCTGTGCCCGATCAACGGGCGAGTGCAAGATGCGAGATCGGCCCGGGTCTTAGATTCTTCGCTGAATCGGTAAGGCTTCGCTGAATCGGTAAGGGAGCATTTTGCGGAGTCGAACGGGTGAGACTCCGTGGAGTCAGGCCGGTCCAGACCCGTTCGCGTGGCCTTACCGATTCAGCGAAGCGATGCCTGGCTATCCCTTACCGATTCAGCGTGATGGGATGGTCGGCGCCACCAGGCAGCGCGAATCGCATCGTCCGGGGGGCGACTCTGGCAAGCTCGATGGAGGAGCGCGCTGAATTGGTAAGAACCCGATGTGGGTGTGTCGAGGGAACGCCGAATTGGTAATCGCAGGCGGCGAGCGAGCACGGGTGGGAGCGTCGATCATTTCGGTGCCCTTACCGATTCAGCGTGACGAAATGTCCTTCGCTGAATCGGTAAGGGCGCTGGCCTCCGACGCTGAATCGGTAAGGGCGACGAGGTGTTCGTCTGCCCCGGTTTCATCTCGCTGAATCGGTAAGGAAGGTGCAGGAGGCAGGCGCACAACCTGAGCCCGGCGCAGTCGGGCATGGCTAGTCGCTGAGCGCCAGAAGGAGCTTCGGACGGTCAGCGTTGCTCCCTGCCGGGTTGCCGAGGAGACCGACATGTGAAGACCTGGAATCCGCCGCCACCCGGGCTATAGTCGGCGGCCCGACAAGCCGAGGAGGCCCGACATGTCCTTCGACCCCCGCTTCCCGCCGAAGAACCGGCGGTCTGAGAGCCTCGACGTCCTCGTCCTGGAGATCCGGCACGCCGACGGCACACTGACCATGGATCCCAACGGCATGGCGAAGGCCGTGTTCACGGAGCCGGACAAGCTGCTCGACCTCAAGCCGCTGGACGGCGTCGCGAGCGTCCTCTCCGGGAGTCCGGCGGTCATCTTCCGCAGCATGGACCTGGAGATCTCGCTGGCCCCGGACGAGTGCCTCCGGCTGTGCGCCCACGCCCTGGAGCCGGACGAGTATTTCACTCTGCGGGACCGCTACGGCGAGTTCTACGAGATCCACGTGCCAGACTTTTTCGACGCAGAGACCGGGGAGGCCATGCAGCCACGCCCGGTCCCCGAGAGGGCGCAGCGGAAGCCTGGGGCGTCCGGGCGGGCGTGACCACGCCCTCCAGCGCCTCCTCGGCCTCGGCCGCATTGCTCCGGGTAGAGGCCCGTCGGCGCCCCCTCGCTATGTGTAGCCTTCGGTTCGCCGTCAGCGGTCCTCGACAGGAAGCTCAACGGAGCAGCCCGCGCGGAGCTTCAGCATCCCTCGGGCAGTCTCCTCAACCTCGCCTTTGAAGACGAGCGGATTGCCGGTCCAGGCGAAGGCCACCGGGCTGTCGTGGGCCGTCGTCTCGGACATCACGCACTCGACGAAGCCGCCGCGGCTGATGCCTACGATCGAGTAGGCGTCGACGCCCGACAGCCGCTCGGCCCAGGCGAATGCCGCCACGTCGTGCCAAATCGTTCCCAGGGGAACGATTTGGGAGAGAGCAGCGCGCACCGCGCGCCCCTCCGGGACGCTCTCGGCGACGGGGGCCTCCGCCTCGACCCGGCAGTCTTCCAGCACCAGCCCGCCGTCCCAGGAGGCCATGCGGCCACCAACGCGGACCATCCCGCCCGAGGAACGGGACGCTTGGGCCAGCACCGCCGCCTCGTGCGAAGACACCAGGCAGGACGCCCCTCCGCCGTCGCGGTGGGAGACCGACACCCGGGCCAGCGCGTTGTCGTCGCGCGCCGGGCCGATCTCGATGACGTAGCCCGCGAACTCGACGTGCTTGCCCCTGAAGTCTCGGTCGAAGGCGATGACGTTGCTCTCAGCCTGCTGCAGGCGCGGCGGGGCCTCGGCCACCTGCCGGAAGGCACCGATCTCGGCGGCGACCAGAGGAAGCGTTGGATCGGCCAGCGCCGGGGCGGCGGCGGTCGCGAGCAAGGCGGCGAGGACGGCGGTGCGGCGCATGGTCGAGACTCCAGGCCAAGTTCTACCCTGATCGGCAGATGCGCGCCGCCAAGCGTTCGACAACAAGAACTTGGCCGCCGCCGGAGATCGACGGTTTCTCAACGCCGTTGATCTCCGGCGCGCCGGGCGGAAGGAAACGGGCGGACGCCCGAAGCGCGCTGGAAAACGGGACGCCTCTGTTCACGCGCGTCGCCGACCCCAATCTGATCCTGGGTGAGCGGAGAGACCGGGTATGGGACAGCGAGAAACCGGGTACTACTGGATCAGGCTCGACCAGGGATGGGAACCGTCGCGCTGGGACGCCGACCGCGACGCCTGGAGCCTGATCGGCTCCGACATCACCCTGCCCGACGACGATGTCGCCGCCATCGGCCCGGTGGTCCAGCCTCCGGACGGGTTGGAGCCATAAAAGCGAAAGGGCACCCGAAGGCACCCGTCTGCGTCCCGCACGGCTGCCCCTCATGCGACCTGGAGGGCCAGCCCGGCGGCGATCCCCATGTGGAGCAGCGGCATCGCCAGCATCGCCTGCTCCACGCACACGCCGAGGTCGCGGGCGATCCAGGACATCGCCGCCCCGCCGATAAAGGAGAGCGGCAGGAGGAAGACAGCGGCCCCTGCCCCCTCCAGGGAGTGCAAGGTCGTGATCGTGGACCAAGCGGTCACGCCGAGCATGGCGGCGAGGGGGAGCCAGGAGAAGCGGACGACGGCGGCGACGGTGGTGGGCATATCCATCCCCGAGTTTTGGTTGACGGCCACACTACCCAGATGCCCGACTTTCCGGACCCCTCAAGGAGGTTGTCAGGCCGCCCTCGCCGTTTTCCCCGCCGCCTTCCGGGAGCGCCAGAAGCGGGCCTGCTCGCGGCGCCAAGCCTGCTCGCCCGTGAGCCGCTCACGCCACTGCCACGGCTCGCGGACGGCGCTGGCGGGTTCTGGAGCGGGTAGCGTGGCCGGATCGAGCGCCTCCCCTTCCCAGCCGTCAAGCAGCCCCAGCGAGGGCGGGCGGGCCTCCTGGGTCGTGTTCTCGGCGTCGGTCTCGACCGCGTCCTCGATCGCGCTCATGGGGGCGTCGTCGGTGGTGTCCATGACCGCCGCCACGTCCGCATCCACCGCCACCGGGAAGGCCGGGACGGCCGCCACGGACATCTGAGCCGCCTCGACGCCCGTCGCAGCCTCGACCGCGTCGGCGCTGGCGGAAGCCTGGGCCATGGACGACGCCAGGAGAGCCTCGATGACCGCTTGGTCCAGCCCGTGCTCCCACGCCAGGTCCAGCGCCGAGTAGCCGCGGGCGGCGCCCATGCGGATCTTCGCCGCCACGTCCCCCGGGATCGCCTCCACGGCCCGTTCCAGCGAACGCTCGGCCCAGGCCGCCTCGACCTCGTCTACTTCGCCCTGATCGACCGCCGGGAGGGCGACGATGACGCCGTCCATGGCTTCGGTGAATTCCAGGGGGCGGCGCGAAGCGCGGGGCGTGTCCTCGACGGCCCTCCGGGCCTCGGCTCCGCTTTCGACGACGGCCTCGCGCGCACCCGCGACTCCCACCTCGGGAATGGAATCCTCAGTCGTAGCCTTCTGAAGATCCTCCCCACCTACCTGAAGACTACTAACATAGTATTCCGACACACCCGTCATACACCCAGCCACAGTGGTCTCCTCCACGGGGTGTACCGGCGTCTCCGTCCCGATGTCGGACAGGGAGATCAGTCCGTCCCGCAGCGCCCTGACCGCCGACTGCACCTTGCCGCGCGAGCAGCCCACTACGGCCGCCGCCTGGCTGTAGGACATGCCGTCGGCGATCATGCGGGCGATCATGATCCAGCCCTCGCGGGCCTCGGCGGAGATGCCGGACTGCTGGCGCATCCCCTTCTCGTGGCGCTCCAGGGCCGCCCGGAGCTTGGGCGTGGACAGGCTCATGAGCTCCAGCTTGGTCATCTCGTCCTCGGTCACGCAGAGCTCGTCCATGACCCGGCGCAGCGAGTATTCGTAGCGCGCCCCGGCGTCTTTCCGCCCGGCGAACTCGACCTCCTCGCCGTCTGCATCGCGCAGGCACCGCGCGACGATCTCGCCGTCGAACTTCTGCCCGATCCACTCGGCCTCCAGCCAATCCCGACCGACCACCAGCATCCCGACCGTCCGGATCTCGGCACGGATCCTCTCGATGTCGATCTTCTCCTTGGGCCAAGACAAGGCGATCATCGACGCCAGGATGCAGAACAGATGGCTCCTGACGCCGACGGGGATGCCGCCGTCCCTGGCCCATTCGACCCAGCGGCCGTCACCGGCACGTCCCAGGGCGATCCGGCGCTGGACGATCTTGACGAACTCGAGGATGGCGCGGCAGCGCCCGAACACGATGGCGGCCTCCTTGTACCCTCCCTTCACGCTGGCCGCCTCCGCCGCGGCCCGCTTGCGCGCTTCGACGCCCAACAGCCTCACCTGAGGCAGCGTCGGCTCCGGCCCGGTGTACGGCGCCGCCCCGACGACCATCATGGCGGCCTGGCGGGCCTTGCGGAGCTCCTCGGCGGTCTTCTTCGCGGCGGCCTTGGCCTCCTTCGTCCTGGCGGCCTTGCGGGTGCCTTTGGCGACGCGGCCGGAGACGTCGACGATGGCGATGAGATCCGCGTGCTCCGCTTCGAAGGCGTCGAGCTCGGCCTCGAGCTCGGCTATGAACACCACGTCGCCGTCGCCCTCGATCAGGCGCAGGCGGGACTCGCCGGGGAACGGGTCGGTCAGGCCGTCCTTGAACAGGGGGCGGTTGGGATAGCGCGGCTGCTGGGCCTCGCAGACCTTGGAGTCGATCAGCTTGCGCGCCCGGGCAGGATCGACCGGGCAGCCGCGCAGGAACAGCTGCACGGCGGCGAACAGGGACATGCGCTGGATCAGGGCGCGCTGCTCGGCCTGTGTCGCGGGGCGGTCGGTCCATACCTGGAAATGCGCGGACAGGATTGTCGGCACGCTGGACCCGGCCTGGAAGACTCCCGGCTTCGCCACGGCGCAGGACGAGGACCATCGGCGGGACAGCGTGCGGCGGGCTACGGCGCGCGGCAGCAGGTCCAGCAACGAGCGTTCGGCCGCGACCGGATCGACGCGGGGGTCGATCCTGGCCCAGTTGGGGATCTTGTCGATATCGAACAGGCGGCGGTGCGCCGGGGCGTCGATGACGTCGGGAATGCCGTCCTTCTTCTGCAGGCGGCGCCGGTTCGTGACCTCGCCCGCCGACGGGCGGATCGCGCCGCCGATCTCGAAGGAGCCGGGTTCAAGGCGGTCGAGCATCTCGCGGGCGAGCGCGTGGATGTCACGGATGCCGTGGACGAGGTGCTCGCGGCGGCGGAACTGCCAGCCGGACTTGTACTCGATGGCCTTGGCGGTGCCGTCGGGCAGGCGGACGAACATCTTGCCCGCACGCCTGTTCTCGCAAGCCGGAATGAGCTCCACGACCACGTCCGAGGATATGCCCTCAACGGCGTCCAACTCCCTGAAGACCTCGGCGGCTACCGCGACCATGCCCGACCTCTCCTTGGTCGGGATGAGCTTCCTTGCTACATCCTTGACATCGGCCCTTCCCTGGGCCACTATCAAGACAAGCAGTTTGCCCATCCCGTTGCGTTCTGGATGGAGCCCTCGGACGAAGGTGGCTAACCCTGTGGCGTCCTTGGGCGTTTGACGACAAGACCCGAGGCTTCCGGCCTAAAAACCCTATCGAGATCAGCGAAAGCCCCTGCCTCCCGGCGGGGGCTTTCGCTTCTCTTCTTTTGAATATGTTTCGCGCCTAATGAAGAAGCAAGGAAAATTTTCTGCGGGAGCAAAGAAACAGTCGGGCTGGAGCAACCGGCGGCCGTTCGACGCGCCAATGACCCGCTCCCCTTCTTCTGTCCTTGCCTTGGCCCTCACTGGCATGGCCTCCTCCCGGCCCTCCATGGGCCTCTCCTAAGGAGATGACCGGGCTCCGGCGGCTTGAAAGCGGGAAGATCCTCGATAACCAGCGGCAATCGGACATCTATTTGGAGAGAGGGTTCGGAGGACGCCGGGCATGTCGCAGTCGCCCCAGCACGACGCCGCCAAGCGCGCCATCGCCGACGCCATGCGCCGGAGCGGCTCGCTGGCCTTCGGGGTCGAGCAGCCCCTGGATGGCGACCGCGAGGACTGCCGGGTCGACGCGTTCGGCGTCTGGCGTCCGGTCGAGGCGACCGACATCCGCCCCGGGGCGTCCGAGGCGGTCGTGCTGGCTGAGGTGCAGTTCTCGCCGCAGACGGGAGAGGAGACGGTGGTGCGCGACGCCCGCCTCTCCGCGGCGGCCCGGCGGCGGTGGCCCGGCCTGCCCCAAGTGCGGGTCTGGATCTTCTGGGACGCGGTGCCGCCCGGCCTGGAGCCGGGGCCGGAGTTCTTTCCGATCGCGCTTCGCGACCTCGACCCCGGCCTGATGCCGATCAGCGCGCTCCGCAGCCATCCTGAGGGCTACCAGGACCGCTATTTCAAGGACCGGGTGCTGCCGCAGGTGGCCCGCCTCACCGAGGCCATCGCCAAGGGCGAGGTGTCCTACGTGCCCCGCCAGGAGGTCGACGTCGCGGTTAGTCCTCTGATCGCTGCCGTCCGGTGCGCCAACCCCGACTGCTCGGAGCGGCACAAACCGATGATGCGGCTGTGTGGAACCGCGCTGCGCTCCGACCTGGAGGCACCGGACCTGCCGCCGGTCTACCAGCCCGTCGACATGATGGGGTCGCCGGAGCGGGCGCTGGCTGCCGACCGGATGCTCGGTTGGCTGCACGCCCGGGCGCTGGGGTGGGCGGCGGGCCGGGCGCTGGCCGACACCGGCTTCCCGGTGCGCCGGGCCGTGGTCCGCGAGGAGGCCGGAGGCGGCTGCTCCCAGCGGTGTCCGTCCTGCGGCTGGCCCGTGGCCCGGGCCATGGAGGAGGATGGCCTAGCCCTGGAGGTCGCCCGCGACCCCCTGGCGTTCGAACGCCGCCTGCAGGGGCTTCCCATCGCCGACGAGCGGATAGCCTTGCCGGTGACGATCCAAGGTGGCTGGCGCTTCATGGAGGCCGGACCGGAGCGGGCGCGCCCGGAGATCGACCCCGAACACCTGGAGGACATCGCCGCCGAGGTGGTCGACGACCTGGCGTGCAGCGTGTGGGTCAACGAGGGTCGCGACCCCAACGACCCCAGGATAATGCTTGAGGGTCGCGAGCGCCAGCGCCTGAAGACGATCCACAACGAGCTCCAGGCCCGCGTCGCGCAGGAGCGGCTGGAGACGCTGGACATCGCCCGCGGTCCTCCGGCGGTGCCGGAGATCCTGGGCTACACGATGACTGTGTTCAAGCCATCCCAGCCCGCCCCCTCACGGAGCGGCTACCGGCGTCCCCCGTCCAGGCCGGTCCCGGAGCGCCGTCCGTCCTCGGCGCCCTCCGAGTTCCGCGTCCGCCCAGCCCTGGGCCGGGTGGGGGGGCTGAAGCCCCGTCCGATGGTTCGGCAAAAGGAGATCGACCGGTAAGCCGCCGGGAATCCGGATCACTGGTCTGGCAGGCCATTACCTTCCAGAGCCACCCGCCTTCTTCAGCAGGGTACTGTATTCCCAGCCAGAATAGTCCCGGAACACGGTCCGTGCGGGGTTGGTACTGTCCGGACCGAGGAACTCGCAACGGAACGGCAGCTTGGTGCGGGACATGCCGCTCTTCAATCCTGCTTCCATCGCCCAGCCACTTACGATGGACACAGATTCCATGATCTTGTCCAGCGACCTCAAACCCTGGGACTTTCCGCTGCCCATCGCGAACTCGCCTTCGACCAGGGCGACGCCGCTCACCACCACCTTGGCCGGGTCGCCTGACGCCTCCTTGTCAGTTCGGACGTCCTCAACGTCGAAGAGATCCAGGCGGTCGAAGTGCGCGAGATCGCCGTCCTTGCATCGATTGTGGTCGTATCGGTCCGTATCTGAGCAGCGGACGTGGTTCGCGATGGGGCTGGAAGAAACCGGTGGACTCGTAAGGGACATCTTGAAGAGTTCGATACACCGCTTCTCCTGCGCGGAGTTCCACCACAGGAACCCGGCGCTGGCGGGCGAGGCAGCGAGAGAGGCGGTCATCGCGAGCAGGACGGCCAAGCGCATTGTTCCTCCAGTTGCTATTTGAGCCGGTCGAAGGCCATGGTCCCCCGGAACGCCTCGGCGCACACCCGCTTCATGTCAGCCCCGCCCGCGACCATGTCGAGGACGACATCCTCCTTGACGGAGTAGAGGACGGCCCGCCTGCCTAGCTCGTACATGCGGGAGAACGTCAGGAAGCGCGATGGGTTGTCCTGCAAGTAGGGGGCGCTGCCGAGCTTGTCCCGGATGCGTCCCGACCGTTCGCGGAAATCGACACCATACGCCACGCAGAAGTCGGCCAATCCCAGTTGCCCAGCGAGCATGGCGACGTTGGCTTCATCCTTAGGAAGGTTGAGGCGCATGGTGTCCAGGTCCGGGTCCTCTTGCCCCGCCAAGGCCGGGACGGCCCCCAGCAGGACGAGGCATGTGGCGAACGCGGTTACGGACCATCCGCCCCGTACATGCAGGCGCATCGACACGTCTCCAAGGTTGAGTCTGGCGCCAACCGTAGACGCGCCGTGGAAGACCCTGGAACTGCAATACAGGGTTAAGTCGTCGGACGTGGCTTGGACGACAAAGGGAACCTCGCGGTTCCCTTCTTCCTTCCCGACGTTCCCGTACGACTACTTCGCGGACTTCTTCCTGCCCCTGCTGAGCTTGGATTTCAGCGTGTTCGGCTTCGTGGGGGGCGGTGACGGCTCGTCGCCTTCGGCGCCGCCCAGGCGGACGGTGGCCCTGCGGACGGACGGGGGTGGTCCCGGCGGCGGCTCGGCGGGAGCCTCGAGCACCGCGCCGGGGGTGGGCTTCTTTGCTCTGACCTTGTTCAGCAGCCGCATGAACTCGTAGCGGTCGGACAGGTGCATGTCCTCCTGGACCTCCGGGAACAGGCGGATGGCCTCCTCGCGGGCGCCTTTGTCGAGAATCTCGAGCAGCTGGTCGAGGATGCGGGCCGACCGCTGACGCAGAGCGAGTTCCAGGCTGAGAGCGATGTCCTGGACCTCGGCGACCGTTGGATAGTGGGCGAAGACGGCTGGGTCGTTCCACGGCTTGGTTGTCTCGCCGGTGATGTCGTCGAAGTCGTCGATGCGGTCCATGGTCGCGTCCTCCTCGAACGAAACGGGGAGGCCGGAGCCTCCCCATGGTGTCCTCCCGGCCGGTCAGGCCGCCGCCTGGACATCGGGGTCGTAGCCGTGGATCGGATACAGCGCCTTGCGGGTCGCGTTCAGCCACTTGTCGAGGTCGCGCAGCTGGCGGGTGATGAGGAGCTTCTGCGCCTGCAGCTGCTGGCCGTCGTAGATCCCGAGCCCCTTGGCGGTCTCGATCATGTCCTTGTCGGTACCAAGCCCGGCCTTGTTGTTGGCGTTGTCCAGCAGCGCCTTGCCGATCTGGCGCATCTGGGCCATGGACTTGCCCCGGGTCTTGCCGATGGTGGCGAGGTCCGAGTGCAGGTGGCCCACGTCGAGGATGGTCAGGTCGATCTCCTTCTGGAGCCTCTGGATCGACTTCCAGAAGGACTGGCCCTCCATCGTCTCGAAGCCGTCGCCGGTCAGGTCATTGCGGACGAGGTAGTATCTCGCGTCGGCGCCGAACAGCGCATGGTTCTCGACGATCTCGTTGTAGCCCGAGACCAGGGACGAGTTCTCGGCGGTGATCGGGACGACGAACTCGAAGGTGTTGCCGTCATCCTTGGCGATGTAGCGAAGCTCGCTCTGTTCGGCCCAGCTACGGAAGATGTCGCTGGCCCCGTTGGCGCCGACGTCGAATACGACGTGGTCATGCTCGTAGGCCAGGGCGTACATCGGATCGCACAGGGCGAGCAGGGCTGACCGGGTCTTCAACTGGTCCTTCAGGTCCGGCGTGGCTTTGATCGACAGGTTGACATAGTCGGGGCCCAGGACCGAGCTCAGCCGGTTCACCTGGTCGAGCTCAGCGACTCCCGGCTTCTGGCCTTTGGCGATCATCGCCAGGATCAGGTTGATCGCCATCTCGGTGGCCCCGACGCCGCCCTTCTTTTTGATGACAACGGTGATGGTGCTCATCTCGCTCTCCTTCGTGTTCCGTTCGTCCGCGGCCGTCTAGAGCCAGATGGTCACATCAGCTTCGCGATCCTGCGCGGCTTCCCCGCCGTGGGCGTGGCGGCCGCTTCGTTGTCCTTGGTCTCGGAGGGCAGCGGCTCGGAAACCGTGTCCGCCTTGATTGCCTCGGGCATCGCAGCCACCGGGATGGTTTCCGTCGAAGGCTCCGGGGGGACCGTCTCCTCGAAGCTGTCTGGCGGCAGGGCGATCTCAACATCGTTTTCCAGGTCGGCGTCCTCGGGCGGCGGCGGGGGCAGGTCGTCCTCCTCAACTTCGTCCGTCAGGTCATCCGTGGACTCGATGGTCCTCAGCTGCGGTCCCTGGACCTTGGCCTGCTTCTGCCCAACCTCGGCGAAGGAGGCCACCAAGGGGTGCGGGCTGCCGGTGCTCGTGGTGGATGCGGGCGCCGACGGCGCCGGAGACGTGGATTTTGCAGGAGGCACCGACGTGACGACCGGGGCAGGAGCAGCGCGCTCGATCTCCGCCAGCAGCGCATCAAGCGCCTTCACGACCTCGGGCGGGAGATCCGGGAACCAGTGCTTGTTCGCGTCCCAGAAGGCGGCGTAGTACGCCTGGTGCGTCTGGCTCAGGGAAGAGAAGCGCGACGGGGAAGCCGCGAAGCCCTGAAGGCTGCGTGCAGCCTGCCTGAACTCGCTGTCCTTCGTCTTCTCGGGGGGAATCGTCCACGCTTGCTCCTGCGGACCGGCCTGTTGCTTGCGGACGGCGCCCGCGACCGCCTGCTGCATGAGGGCGGCGATCTGGGCGGCGACCGTGTTCGGCTTGGCAGGAGCGAGCTCGGCGACAGGGCCGGGGACCGGGTCCACATCCCTCTCCCCTGCGACATCTCCAGTCAGGACGCTGGCGATCTGAACCATCGCCTCCTGCTGGGCCTCGACCTGCGCCTCTAGATGGGCCTCCCGGTCCACCTTCTCGGCCTCCTCCACCCGCTTGCGGGCCTTCTCCTTGGCCTTGAAGACGTAGTCGCCGAACGTGCGTCCGGAGACCGGTTCGGCGATCCGCTTGGTCGACACCAGGATCGCGACGATCTTCGACCACGACAGGCGGCGCCCCTCGCGCTCGGCCTGCTCCCTCTCGTCGAGATGGAACTGCCAGTGCTGCGCGACGAACTCGTAGGCGGTCGGCAACTCCACCGCCCCGGCGGCGATGGCGGCCCGCAGTTCCCGGTAGAGACTGTCCTTCGGGGCGATGCTCATCGGACCTCTCCTTGTCCTTGACGAATTTTTCGTTCTCAAGGTCAAGTGTCTGCCGTTCCGCAGCTTGCAACGTCAAAAATCGCGTGGAGAGGCCGGATTCCGTCCAGCCGATCGCGACGGTCACCGTGCGGGCCACCGTCACTCTCACCGGCATGTCACCGTCACTCTCACCGGCACGTTGACCGCCCATCCACCGTCACTGCGACCGGCACGTCCACCGTGCCGGTGGCCTGTGCGTCCACCGTCCGGGTCGCCGTGCGGGCGACCGTGCGGGACACCGGGACGTTGGCCGGGGTGCTCACCGGTACGGCCACCTGCGCGGGGATCGGACTGGTGAACGGACGGGACACCAGACGGCTGACCGTCCAGGCGACTGTGCGGGACACCGTGCAGGCGAGCGGCGCGTCCACCATGCCGTTCGCCTACGGGGCCACCTGCACGGTAGCCGGACGGGAACCGGGCGGAGCGCCGCCGGAATCCAGCGGCGCGCCCCAGGACGGTCTCTCAACACGATCGATGCACCCGAAGCTCACGGGGCGAGGGCCACTAGCGCCCCGTCGGACGGGACCGGCGGCTCCGAAGGCGGCGATCCCGGCCCGCCCAGGGTTGGAAGGACGCCAGCGCCGAAGCGCGCGGACGTCAGCCGGGGCGTGTCCGGCCTCGTCCTCCAGGGGGCGTTGGCCTCTCCGGGGCTCCGCCGGGGCGGCCTCGGGCATCGCCCGACGCGGCCTGCCGCCTGGGCGCGTCGCCAAAGTGGGCGACCGCTCCGGGTGGCATGCCAACTATGTCAACATTGAGGTGTGGGGTGGGCGAAGCCCGCCGTCGTGGTGGCTCGCTCCCCGTGGATATCCGCCGCAGGGTGGTGGGATGCGCCCCGGTGGCGGGCGGTCTTCCGCGACCCGGGCGGGCGGGCGTCCGGCGAGGCCAGGCGGGTCGGCCTCATCCGTTGACGGGGCCGCTTGGCCTCTGCGTTTTGGGGCCGGGCTTCGGCGGGCGTGCCGGAGAGAACCGATATGACGCCTGGGGCGTTTCTTGGGGTGGCGGCAGGGCGTCCTGATGGCCCTGGTGGCGTGGATCTGGATGGTCCGGAACGGGCCGGTCCCGGTCCTGGAGGTGGTCGGGTTCGGGGGCCGAACGGGTCTGGAGCCGGTCCCAGGCGGTGGCGGGGAGCCATGGAATGGCGCTTCGGGCGTCTGTCCGGGCGGAGCCTGGCAGAGTCCGACAGCGAGGGGCCAGGGCATCCTGGAGGCCCTTCCGGACGGTTTTCCAGCGCGGGTATCGTCGGCGCTCGCCGCCGTGTCCTGAGGCCGCTCGGCGGGCTTCTGCGGGGGGCGGATTATGGATGTGACCTTGTGGCTGGACCCTGTATTGTAGCTCCCACCATACACCCCTCCGACAACCCCGTCCGACAGCGACCGGACACCCTTCCCGGACCTGCTTTCTGACCCTGCCGCAGGCAGTCGCAGAGCGTCTTCCGAAGACGTGGCGGTCCTGTTTCCACCCGCCGCATCCGACGCCCCCCGGACGCGCCGGTAACGCCCCCAGGCCACCAGGGGGCCGACCCTGCGCCCGGTCCTCCACGGCGCCGCGTCCGACCCCGCCGGAGGTGGCCGGGACGGCCAGCGCGGGGAGGCGCGGGAACCGTCACGTGGACCCCCGCGGAAACCCGCCCTGCCCTGGCGGACGGAACCGGCGGCACCGGGGCGGCGGAAACCCGACTCCGGCCTCCGGCAGGGGGCGCAAGCCGACCCCGGCGCCCGCGAGGCCGTCCCGCCCTCCGGGAAGCGACGGACGCCACCCCTTCCGCTGGCTTCGCCACCAGGCCGAGCGGTGGACTGCGACCACGGGTCCGATGTGGCTGCCGCCTCACCAGACCGGAGCGGAGCGACGGCGATGCCGCCCCTCCGCCCGCTCGGCCGCGCAGCCGCGGTCCTCCTCACCTCCCCCTGGGAATCCCGCTCGGCCGGAGACCGGGTGGTCCATCCCAGGCCATGGCGGTAGCGGACGCCGCCCCCGAGCGGTGAGGACGCCCGACCCCCGGCCTCCGGCCAGCGCCGCATCCACGCTCCCTGGGCGCGGGGTCCAGGAGTCGGCTCCGGCGCGCCCGGCCTCGCCCGACCCGGAGGGGCATGGCCTCGACCACGGCCCCGTCCCGACGGCCTCGAACGCGGCTCCGCCTGCGCTGGCGTCCCCCAACATGACGCCCCAGGCGTCGGTCCCTCGCGCAGCGCCGTGGCCCGCCGTCCCGTCCAAGACAGCCGGGCGCCCTGCCCCGCCCCGGCGGCGGCCTCCGCCCCTCTGGCATCGCCGATCCCCTGGCCGCGGAGCGGACGGCCTCGACCCCGGTCTGCGGCCCGGCGGGTTTCCACGCCCCGGCGCCGCCGGTTCCGCCGATGTCTCCAGCCCGGACGGTTTCCCCGCCGACGGTTTCGGCCCCGGTCCCGGTCCGCGCCGTGTCCGGTCCCCGGCCACGCCGCCCTCCCTCTCCGCGGACGGAACCCGCGCGCTCCGCCCGGAGGGGAGCCGACGCCGCCCGGCCCGCCGGAGCGTCGCCACGGCCCCCGGCCAGGAGGAGGCCAAACCCCGCCTCACGGCCAGGGGATCGGACACGGCTCCTCCGGGGCGGGCGCCCGGCGCCGCCGATGCGGCGGTCCCCGCACGGACGCGGAGATACAGCCCTCACCCGACGCAACATTTCCTCCAATGGCGTTGGAGGAAATGTTGCGGCACGCGCCCGCCGACACCCGCCGCTCCGGCGGTTTACAACATGTCTAAGCCGGTGATCCCGTCGTTAGACAAGTTGTAAACCAACGGCCGCGGGACGCCGCCCCGCCGGGCCGCCGCATCCCGGCCCCGTCCTCCCGGACGGATCCCGACGCCCCATGGGCGCCGCGCTCCACCGCCTCCGGCACCGCCGCTCCCGCGCCAGCCTACGGCCCGGCGGGTTCCGGCCCCCAGGACAGCCGATCCCCGGCCATCCGGTGCGGCGGTCACCACGCCCGCCCCCGGCCCCGCCGCTCCGCCCGCGGGATGCCGACCCGCTCCGCAGGCCCGGCGTCCCGACCGCGAAGAAGCCGAGGCCCAACGCCCGCGGGCGAGGACACCCGCCTCGCTCCGCAGGGACGAAGCCGGACGCCCCGGAGGCGTCGAAGCCAGCCCCCCCGGGAACGGTGAAACCACACCACAAGGACAGCAGGCCGCCGCGGCGGCGCGAAGCGCCGGGACAACAGCAGCAGTGGAGCTACAATACAGGGTGCTTGAGCCATGCTTGCGGCCGGACATATCTCCTTTTAGGAGTCGCCCTTTCCTTGGGTGGCGTTTCCCCGCAGTCGGGCGGGTGCTTCGGGAGGTGCCTATGGAGATCCAGGCTTCGCGGTCGAGGAAGGGGCGTGATGTCCGCACCCACCCTCCGGGCGGCCCCGGGGCCTCGGTTGCTTCGGAGACCGTGGTGAAGGACGGCCGCGCTGGCCCGGTTCGCGGCGTCGTCGCCCTCGAACCCGAGCCTGCCGGTCGCGCCCTGTTGAGGGATCTCGCCGAGGCGCTGCGCGACCAGCGCCTACGCAAGGAGAAGGACGAGACCGGCCAGTGGTGCTGGGAGGTCAAGGACGGCTCCCGCTGGGTGTCGCTGAACAAGAGAATCGAACTGGAGCCGCGCGTGCTGCCGGAGCCGACTGAATCCAGGG
Organism: Pseudomonadota bacterium; assembly: GCA_023423695.1. Lineage (GTDB taxonomy): Bacteria > Pseudomonadota > Alphaproteobacteria > Azospirillales > Azospirillaceae > Azospirillum. The sequence continues at coordinate 56,824 of JAFAFA010000146.1, forward strand.
TGCGCGCGGCGATCAAGTTCGTCCTGGACGATCCGCGCCACCTCAACGACGAGCGCCAGCCCTTAGACAAGGACACCGCGCTCCAGTACCAGAGGAACGTTGAGCGTCTCAAGCGCGACTGGCCGGGCCGCTCCGAGATCGACGCGCTGCTGATAACTGAGTCGCTGTATCGCTCGGGCCACATCGGCAAGAACACGTTCTATCCGTACCGTGCGGCGATGATCAAGGTGGCCATCGACATGTGCATGGTTGCCAAGTCGAGGTTGGGATCGGCCGGTTACGACGGCCTCGCCCCCGCCCTGCGGAAGTGGACGCTGCTGGCCGAGCAGATCTTCAGGGAGTGGCCGCCGGACCCGCTCGGTAAGAGGGCGATCGAGGCGGCCAGGGCCGTCGGTGAGCGGAAGGCTGCCATGCCCGAGCCGACGCCCGAGGAGGCCGAGGCCATCAAGGCTGCCGCGCGGGCGCGTCGCCTCGCCGCTCGCCAGGAACGCCGGGAGAAGACGCACCGCGGGGCGACGGCCAAGCGGTCGGTGCTGAGTGACCTGCTGCGGCGCCGTCCCAACTTCGACGTCGAATTCTGGCGGACCGCGTGCTCGCACCCGTCCGGTGTCGGGAACCTGGAGTGGATCGCCGTGCTGATGACCGCCGGGCCCCGGCGCGGCGACCTGGCGAAGCACGGCTACGAGGTCAGCCTGCTGGGCCAGGACGGGAAGCGCCTGCCCGCCGGGCAATTCAGAATCACGACCACGACGGCCAAGATGAGGCGCGACAAGGTGGCGGAGAAGCTGGGCCGGGAGCCGAACCCCCGCTTCGTGTGCGGCCAGGGGACCATCCACGAGGTCTACTCGGTCGGGGACAGGAAGGCGTATCCCTACGCCGCCTGGCTGTACAACCGGGCCACCGCGTCTCCGGGGCTGAGGCTGGCGTGCCCCCGCCCCGACCTCGATCCGGTGACGCGGACCGTCGAGGAGAACGGCGTGCAGGTCAAGCGCGAGTTCGACAGGACCGACCGCGAGGTGTCCGATGCGATGAAGATCCGTATCGAGACCATCGCCGACAAGGCCGGGCTGCACGGCCTGTCCTCACATGTCTTCAAGCATTGGCGCACTGCTTCCAACAAGGCCGACACCGACCTCACCCGGGAGGACGTGTCCAAGGCGGCCGGACACCTGTCGGAGGACACGACGCACATGTACGGGAGCCGCGCCCAGGTGATGGGCGGCAACAAGGGGCAGGCCCGGAAATCGGCCCCGCGCCTGGTCAGCGTCAGCGCCCCCTCGCCGGTGCGGTCCAGCCGGGCCGGGAAGATGCCGAGCCTGTCCGGAACCACGAGCAGCGCCTCCAAGCCCCAAAGCCGCTAAGCCCGGCGCCGTTCTCCACCAGATACTGCGTCGCGGTTGCGGCGGTCCATTGGGGCGCCTGATTTCTCTTTTTGGTCCTCAGGACCAGGCACGGCGTCGTCCTGTTTGAGGGTATCGGCGACGTGCAGCGCGCCGTGGAGATCGGTCTGCTGTGCTGGCTGGCCTCGGACCGCGCCCTGGGTCGCTCGGACCACTGGGGCCTCGCCCCGCTATGCGACCTCGTCGGCTACAAAGGCGCCGTGCAGGCGGTCCTGGAGAGCGGAGGGAAGCTGCTGGCGGCCTGACGGGGCGGTGGGCGGCAAACGGCCAAGGGCGCCGGAAGGCGCCCTTGGCTGTCGGTGACGGCGTCGCGGATCAAGCGGCGGCGAGTTCGGCCGGGCGGCGGGCCAGCGCCTTGTGCGCGGTCTTGATGTTCATGCCCACACGCCGGGCGGCCTCGCTGACGCTGACGCCCTGGTCGATGATCCGCTCAATCTCGTCCAGCATCCGCTTGCGCTCGGCCTGGGCCTGGCGCCTGGCGTCCTCGACGATGCCGTCCAGCAGGTTGCCCAGCAGAGTCCCCTTGGCGTTGCGTTTGTTGGCCAGCGAAGGGTCGACGCCATGTCGAGCGCACGCCTCGGAGACAGTGACGCCACTCCGGACGAGCTCGACGATCTTGGCGTTGCGCGCGTCGATATCGGTTTGGCGCAGGGCGCCGAGTTCGATCCCGAGGCGCTTGCACGCCGTGGAGAGGTTGCCCCGGTTCACGCCGTACTTCTTGGCGATCTGGCATGGGTTCGGCGCGCCGGGGACGCCGCGGGTCGCGACGACCTCCGCGACGGCTGCCTGCATCGGGCTCATATTCACCTCAGCCATCTCTCCATGCCATCTTCTTGCATCTTCCGATGATATGCCGACAAAAGTTGCGGTCTGCAATAAGACCTGAAGTGCCCGCCGTCACGGAACAAGAAGTTTTTAATAGAGAGGAGCGGCTTCAAACCATAAAAGGGGCTGCGGACAGCTCCTAGAGTCTTGAGGTGTCGCCATGCAGCGCGATGCGCCGCAGAACGAAGAAAGTAAAGGGTGCCTTGCCGTCTTGCCTTCTTCAAGATCCCTTTTCCTTGTCTGGCGGCACACGCGGGATGGACAGCCTCTACGCCATGCGCTTTGTCCAGCGTTCCATGCTCGACCTGGCTGACGCGCTGGCTGTTCATGCCGAGCAGCGCGGCTACGTCTTCAGCGCCGCCGGGTTCTGCTCAAGCGACCTGCAAGCGGGGGCCCGCCGTGAAGGACCTGCTGCGGACCCCCGACGGCAAGGCCATGTTTTCGGAATGGACGGGAACGGCGTCAAGGTTCTTTGGGTTGGGGCTGGGGCGAGCTGGCTGCCGGAGGCGGGCTGACCACCGCCCAGGCCAACACAGTCCACGCCTTCTCCTCACCCGAGAACGCCCTCGCGCGGCTGCGCGAGGATCCCGGCGCCTCAGTTCTTCTGCTAGCTGGGAACGTGACCCGCTAGGAGATTGACCGCGCCCTGCCCCGGATCGAAGCCCACGGCAGGATCGCCCAGACGCTCAGGGGACCACTCAAGCCGACGCTCCGCGTCGTCCCCGACGTCGAGATCGACCCGCAGGCGTTCGCGCTGCTCGCCTACGCCCCGAGGGACCGCAAGGGCTTCGAGCTCGTCGTCCCGGAGCAATCCCGCGACGTCGCCCGCCTAGCCCCCGGCCTGCTCGATGTCTTCGACGAACCGTCTGGACCGCGACCGCCGGGACCGTCCGTCGGCCCCGAGCGCCCCACCCCGGCGGTGGACCGCATGCCGGGGCCGACCGCTGAGCGGGCGCGGGAGGACACGTCCGAGCCCCCGAAGCCGCGTCGGCGGTTGAGCTTCTCCATCTGCCCCTGAGCGCCGTCCGCCGGGGTGTATGACGGGTGTGCAGCTAAGGAGCAGTCCCAAGGATCGGGGCGGTACCTCTCATGTCCAGGATGTCGTCAGGGCGACGGTCGCGAGCGGCTTGTTCCAGCGCGTTTGGGCGTCCCCGGAGGGAACGGCTGCTGACTGTATGACGGGTGTTGCGCACCTATGTTATCTTAGCTGTAGGATAAGCCCCCCTTCCGTATGGAGATGGAATCCTCCGCTCCTACAGTGAGTGTCGGCTCTCGACGGGCCAGAGACAGGGGCGAGGCGTCGTCGGCCGTTCTCCCGACAGCCTCGAATACGATTCTATGGTCCGGTCGAACCCAGCGCAGGTGCGGTCTCCTCCCCCGGTATCGGGAAAGCCCCTTGGAGGCTCCTGGAGCTGTTCTCAGAGGTGTTTGCCTCGCACGTCGAGGATGCAGTGTGGTAGCGGCTCAGGATGCCCTTGAACACCTCGAACCGAGCGGTGTCGTCCTGAGGCTCGGCGACGGTCACGACCATCGGGTATGGGTGCCTCGTGTCCGGTCGGATCGCGGCACCGGTCTCGTTGGCGGTCGCTTGAGGGATCGTCTGGATCCAGGCGATCCCCCCTATCCCGATGTCAGCGGTATGTAGATGGCAGCCAGTCCGCGCATAATGGGTCGTAGCGGAATACGCCCCGCCCCCTCGGATTGTCGGAGGGCAGGTATCGCCTGTACTTCGTGGGCGGCTGGTTCCACGGGGGATACTCGCCCCAAAAATCGCGGTAGTTGGTGAGGTAGCAAAGCTCCTGCCTGATCGTGTCGGCACCGCGCGGAAGCTCTTCCCAAGTGAACGCCATCAACCGCAGGGGATGTACGCGCTGGTTAGCGGGTGAATATTGCCATTCCGCCGCCGCCGGGTGTCCGTTCTTCGAGACGCGGTCGACATCTTCGGTCCGCTTATGAAAGTGATCCACCATATCGGAGAACCGACGGCGGAGAACGCCACTCTCGCCGATGTAGAGGACGCCTTTGCCGTCTGTTCCCGCGGCCCGCCCGACTGGACGTGGATGTCCGGCCTCATCCACGGCGACCAGCCAGTAGCAGCCCGGCGCGTCGGGCACCAAAGACATCGATCCCTTGTCCAGCGGCACCAGCACGTCATCCTCCATCCCGCTCGACGGGATGTCTGCCACAGGAACGGGCGGCTGGCCAGAGTTCGACCTGGAGGCGTTCAGGACGAAGTGACATCGTCCTCTTCAGCGTAGCGCCAGCCCGGCCACTTCTTGCTGTCGCTCCGGACACGGTTGGAGATGGACGTTTGCGGGACGCCCAACGCCCGCGCCGCAGCCGCGATCGACGGATAGCGGATGCCGTCGCCGATGATCTCGCGGGAATTTGTGCGGCGGCCGGATTCCTCGTTCCGCCGAACCATCTCCTCCACGTCGTGGCCGAGGCGGACGAGCAGATGCTTGACGGACTCCGCTCCCCACTTTTTCCGGAACGGGGTCAGCATGCCCTGGTTGTTGAGCGCGGTCGCGATCGCCCCGAAGTGGGTCACGCCGCGTCCGATCAATCCCTCGACAACCTCCCGATACCTCTCGGCGGCCGCGTCAGCGTCATGGACGTAGAGCCGATGGGCCAGCCCGAACTCATGGCAAAGTCGTTGGACCGATCCCTGGCTCCATGATTTCCCAAACGGCGTGGAGACACCTGCTTCGTTCATGCGCCGCGCGAGGTCAGCCTGAGTGAAGGTGCCCTGGTCGATCAGCGTCTCAAAGATCGGACGGAGTGCCTCGTATCTGGCGCGGGCCTCGGCTGTCTTGCGCTCGCCGTGCTTCGCCTTCCGCTCCGGCGTCCAGGCTGCCCGGTACTTCGCGCGGATATGCTCGCCCCGCTTCGCTCCTTTGTTGGCCGCAACGATCTTGGCAAGGTGTTCAGGCGCCAGCGGCTTGCCTTTGGTCGCCCGAACGGCAGCTTCCAGCATCCCTGGCGGGATGCCACGAGCCTTGGACGCCGCCCCGATGCGGGCCTTGGCCTCGGGGGTATGCTCCGTCACCCCGTCTCCGCCGGGAGTGTGATTCCACAGCGGGCCGGTGCGCAGGTGGTGGTCCCGCCGCCCGATGAACGCGATGAGCTCCTCCTCCCGGTTGCGGGCCTCCTTGTCCGTCTTCACGTACTCGACCGAGTACATAATCTTCGACTTCCTGAAGACCGCCTCCTTCTCCTTGTTGTAGCCGCGCCCAAATCGGGCGTCGGCCTCGTGGGAGGATAATCGCGGATCACTCGTGCCAGTTACCCGCGTTGCTAGGAACCTCGTGGTCCCCTTACCGACGTAGAACGGGATCGGCCACGGTGCCGCGTCGAACCGCCACAGGATGTAGGTGTAGTTCCCCCATCCCTCTGTCTGCAGCGTCCTCCTGACCGCCTTCTTGGCCTCCTCAAGGGTCATCAGGGTTGGGTGCCCAAGCTGCTGGTGCCAGTCGGTTTCGGCCCACCACGAACAGGGCTTTGCTGGAGGTGGCGCGACGGTGGGAGACACCGGCTTACTGGCCGGTTCGTCGTCGAACAGAAATGACATCTGGTTCACGGCGCCGTCTCCTCAGCCAAGCCCTGGCGACCCAATGCCGGTCAGGGCGAGCAGGATCAACAATACGGCAAGCGGACACAACAATTTGCTGAAGCCACATCCATCGGCAGACATCTACTCCTCAAGTAGTGCCGATGGAGGCATCGCCATGAGGACCATTATGAGCATCGTCGTCGCCCTGTTCGTTTCCCGCATCAGTGAGGCTCTGGACGCCCTTCTGCCCAAGCGGGGGGCCGTCGGCTGCGTCCGCGTCCAGGGATGATCGATCAGCGTCTCCTCGCCGTGGACCTGGCCGACCGCTACGCCGCCATCATGAACCGGTAGGACGAGGCCGACCGTCTGCTCGCCGAGAAGCAGGCGGTCCTGAAGCCGCTCCTGGAGCGCCGCCAGGAGATCGACGCGGCAATCCAGAGGGAGGACTCGGCGGTCGGCGACGCGAGGGGAAAGCTGGAGTTGGCCTCCGCCCGGGAGCGCATCGCCGCCGATGTCGCGGAGCGCCGCCTGAAGCTGGCCGAGAAGCTGCCGGGCTTCATCAAGGGCGTCGTCGCCAAGCCCGCCCTGGAGCGGCTGCACGGCGCGCAGAAGGAGGTCCAGCGGTGGACCAAGGAGGTCGAGTCCCGCACGCATGACGCCTGTAACACCCGGGGCGGCAGTGATCTCGGGCGCCTGAACAAACTCATCGTCGCCCTGAAGGCCGAGGCGAAGTCCCTCCAGGATCTTTCCGACGCCCGCGCCAAGGAGGCCATCGAACTCCGTGCGTCCCCGGCGGCGGCGGCCTCGCTGAACGTGAGCGGGAGGACGAGGGAGGCGCTGGTGAACTCGCTCCGTGGCGCGGTGTCAGTCCTGCACCAGAACGGCGGTCTGCTCGGCGAGGCCATCAGAGACCTGACGCGGTCGGTGACGCGCCTCGCCAACCAGTTCCGCGTCCTCGACGCGGAGGTCCGCAAGCTGACGGGCGTGGATCTTTCCGAGGTGGTCCACATCGCGCAGTCGTGGAAGATGGACCGCTACATCGACGACCTGCCAGAGGACCAGTATGGTTCCAAGGCCGTCCGGCATTGGGCGACCAACGGTAACACACTGCGCCCCGAGTCGGGCCGGAAGGACGCTGGAAGCCAGAACTGACGCCCCATATTACGTCCAGGAAGGCTCGTCGGACACACCTCTGGCGGGCCTTCGCACGCCCATTTCTGCGGCCTTGGAGCCACATCGCACCGTCCAAAGATTTGACGGGTCAAATCTTTGGCGTGTTGCCATTCCCGCAGGCTCCAAGATGCGATACAAACCCCTAAAGCTATCAAACGGGGTGCGGCATGGCAGATGTGCTTGATAAGCCCAAGGGAGGCGAGGGCGTTCGGCCCAAGGGGCGTACAGGTCGCAGGCTCCTGATCACAAGCCCGAAAGGCGGCGTGGGCAAGTCGACGACCTCCCGGAACACAGCCGTTGCCGCCGCCGTCGAAAGCGGGCTGAAGGTGGCGATCCTGGACCTCGACCCGCAGCGCGGATGCGTCAAGTGGTTCGCCATGCGGCCTGACGACAAGGTTGTCGCCGTGGACATGTACGACGGTGCCATCGAGACCTTCGAGGACGCCTTCGCGGAGATGGACGATGACTACGATCTCGTGGTCATCGACACCCCGACCTCCGTCGAGGAGCACAAGGGGGCCATGAAGCGGCTGATCCTCTCCTGCGATGCCGTGCTCATCCCCACCGGCCAGCATTGGGACGACACGAAGTCGGTGACGGACTGGATGAAGTATGTCCGCTCGTGCGGCGCCCGGGCATCCTTCCTGCTGAACCGCTGCAAGCCGCGCACGAAGTCCTTCAAGGAGGCCCGCGTCGCCCTCCTGAAGGCCGGTCCGCTCTGCCCGGTGGAGATCCCTGATCGCGAGGATATCCCGACCCTCGCGAGCGCCGGTCTGACCGTCGTCGACGTGAACGGCATGAAGAGCTCCGACGAGGTGATCGGGGTCTGGCTCCACCTGAAGAACGAGATGGGCTTCTGAGCATGGCGAAGATCGGAAAGGCAGAGGCCCAGCGGCTCATGGCGCGCGACGAGCGCGTCGAAGGCATGTTGGACGAGATCACCGTCCTGTCGAGCCGCGACCAGTATGTCGCGGAGATCAGGAGCCTGTGGGACGACGCGAAGAAGCGGTTCCTGAGCATCGGTCGTTACCTCAACCAGGCCAAAAATACCTTGGCCCATGGTGAGTTCAACGCGATGATCGAGTCCGATCTGCCGTTCACCCCTGCGACCGCCTACCAGATGCGGGCCGTGGCGGAAGCCGTAGAGGCAGGACGTGTACAGGTCGAAGAGCTACCCGGCTCCTACAGTATTGCTTACCAGATCACCACGCTTTCTAACGATGAGATCGTTGAGGCGCGCCAGAGGGGACTGCTGAACGCTGCTGTCAAGAGAGCCGATATCATCTCCTTCAAGAAGGCGGCCCGGGTGCCACGGCAGTCTTCGAAGTCTCAGTTCTCCGCTGAGGAGGCTCAGGTTGCCGCCCTATTGCAAGAGCGTGATCGCTTGGTGCAACGGCTACGTCAGATCGACGCCGAGCTTGCCGCCAAAGGACGCCCGATCATCGAAGGAGACTTCACGACTGTCAGCGATGACCGCGATGCGTTGTCGGATGCCGCCGCCGACTGATCAGAGTGCCAATTTCATACAATCAAGGCCGGGGGATTTCCCCGGCCTTTTCCTTTGCCCGCGCGGTGCCGGACCGAGCCTTCCCGTGTCCGTGTTGAGATACCGAGCGAATACCGCTGGAAAAATGCAAGTCGCCGCGCATACCTGGATTCAGGATCACTCGCGCATTCCTGGAAACGGAGGCGGCCCATGCCGATCTGCTGGGGCTTTATCGGGTCCAAGGGGGGCGTCCTCAAATCGACCTCGGCGCGCGCCCTGGCGGTCGAGTTGGCCCGCGTCGGCTACGGGGTGAAGATCCTCGACATGGACCCGGCCCAATGCACGACCCTGCGCTGGCACGAGCGCCGTGTCAATGCCGGGATCAAACCCAGCGTGGACGTCGAGATGGTCCCCGCCGACGCCAACGTCGCCGCCGTGCTGAAGAAGTGCGGCGCTTACGACGTGGTCATCATGCACTCCGCCGGGAAGGCCGACCGCCTGACCCTGGACATCGCGCGCATATCGGACCTCGTAGTGCTGCCGACCGGCCCCGGGCTGGACGACCTGGACCCCGCCGTGAGGGTGTGCAACGGCCTGGTCGAGCGCGGCGTCCCGCGCTCCCGCATGCGGCTGGCGTTGACCCGGACGCAGACCGAATCCGAGACCGAGGAGGCCCGCGCGTGGCTGGAGCGGGCGGGACTGACGGTGCTGCCCGGCTCGCTGCCGGAACGACCGCTGTACCGCCGGGCGCAGAGCGAGGGCCGGGCCGTGACCGAGGTCTGGCACCCCGGCCTGAAGAACACGGCATGCGCCTACGTGCAGGCGATCGTGGACGCCGCGGCCGAACATCCGGAAACCGTCTGAGAGCCGAGGAGGACAGGGGACATGGCGGGGAAGAGGGCGGGCGTCATGGCGCCGACGATCGACGCATCGAAGCTGATCCCAAAGGCGGCGCGCTGGCGACCCCGGCGACGACGGACGGCCACGGCTTCGGGCTGGACGCTGGTAAGGCGGGGCAGCGGGGCAGGGCGGATGTCCTCGAGGCGGACTTCGTCCGCCGGGTCTTCGTCCGGGCGCAGAGCCGCGCGGAGCGCGGGAAGTTCTCCTGGGCCCTCGTGAGCCGCCCGACCGCCTTCGGCACGAAGGTGTCGGACGCCTATCGCACGCGTTTGATGGCCCGCGCCCGGGCGGCGGAACTCCTGGAGCTCGCCCTGCTGGCCTACGAGCAGCGCCGGGACGACGGCGCCGACGTGGAGGAGCTCAAGGGCGAGGCGATGGAGGCCTACGGCTACGACGCCGCGGGCGAGCGCAACCTGAACCGGCCCGTCGGTGAGATCGCCGAGGAGCGCAGGCGCCGGGAGGAGCGCCGGAAGGCGGAGGAGGCGAGCAGGCAGACGGCCCTGCTCAAGAGCGCCGCACTCGTCTTCGGCGGCGACGAGGTGAGGGCGGAGGCGCTGGCCGCGCTGCTCGCGACGGCCACGAAAAACTGATTGAAATTGAAACCCTGACCACCGCGTGCATTTGGGAATCAGCAAGAGCACCACCGAGGGGAAGAACGCCATGAAGACCGCCGTCCTCGCCGCCGCCCTGTTCGCGACCGCCGCCGCTCCCGCCTTCGCCGACGACAACGGCGCGCCCCGCGGCCCGGCCGCCGCCGTCGCGGTCGCCGCCAACCTGCCGGGCTACCAGGATTTCGAGACCGATCCGGCGGCCCACATCCTTTACCTGGAGTTCTCCGGCGTCGCGACGGGGACTAGGGACGCGCGCCTGATCGCCGAGCGGATCTGCGACGAGAGCCGCGACGCGGGCTGGGTCGGCTCCTGGATCGTCGCCACGACCGACGGCGGCAAGCCGACCGCCGCCTGCCTGGCGGGAACCAAGCACGCCGACCTCAGGGCCAAGGTGGACGCCGTCGGCTCGGTCGCCGTGCGCGCCGGGGCCGAGGAGGTCGCCATTGATGTCACGAGGCGCACGATACGGCTGGGCTTCCCAGACATGGGCCAAGCCAGTCAGAAGGCCGCCGCCATGATGCTGGCTCCGCTCTGCGCGCTGGCGATGGACCTCGATCTCGGGGCGCCGTGGACCGTCGCGTTGGCCGCCGACACCGAGGGAGCCACCCCACGCGCCTCATGCGCCGTGAAGGCCGCCGCGATGTAAGGGACAACGCTACCTCCGCGGAGACGCCGACACGAAAAGGCCGGGGATCGCTCCCCGGCCTTCGTCGTTCACGCCTTCCGCTCAGGTCCGAGCAGGGCACCAGGTCGATTTGCCTGGTTGCAAAAACGTGAACGAAAGGAGAACTATCCTGGACTGATCCACCGCGCAAACCAGGGGAGAGCGGTTGATGGCATCCAAGGAACGCTACATGATGGTCGGCTACACGCGGGGCACCCGCGGCGCGCTGGTCCCGGCGCAACCGATCCAGTGCCGCGACGAGGCCGAGGGCCGCCGCAGGGCCGACAAGGCGCTGGCGGCGGGTGGCAAGGTCGTCGGCGCCCAGGTGCTGCGGATCGTCGCCGACGAGGACGCGGGCGACTACGGCGAGCCTGAGGTGCTGGCCTCAGTCGGCGACGTGCCGGAAGCCGCGTGACGGGGGAGGGCGCCGTGGACGATCTCGCCTACGCCCCGCACCCCATGGACGACCACCCGTTCGACCACGTCGTCTCCAGCTGCTCCGACGCGGAGATCCTGGTCGGGGGGGGCGAGGTTGCCCTGGCCCGCTCCGCGGTCCTCGACCGGCACCCGGACTTGGCCCGGCTCCGGGCGCGCCTCAGCTTCCCCTGAGCGTCCCCGAAGTTAAACGGTAGTGAAAGAAAAGCGGGGACCAACCGCCCGGACCGACTAGGCGCTGGACGTCGCGCGAGTTCTCTTATAGATATCTTTTAGAGAGTGTCGCCGGACGTTCCTGGTTCCAGTTCCCCCCGAGGGTTTCCCAGCGATATCAGCCAGACGGAGACCCGAGCCATGAACACGGAAATCCTCGCCAACCTAACCGCCGACAATGTTCGCGCTGCCCTTAGGACCGAACTGATGGACAGCTACCCGTTCATCTCGGCTCCCGGAGGCGACCCGTGGATCGCCGAGCTCCTGATCGACGACGACATCCGCTTCTGTGCCGAGCGCGTCCCGGGCAATCGCGTCCGCATGGACGACGGCCCCATCGCCGCCGTGAACGTGACCCTGGACAGCGACCGCATCGACCTGGCCCGGAAGCCGACGGACGACGAGGACGTTTGGCTCGACGAGCAGGGCGAAGTCATCGGCGACCTGGACGCCTACGACGAGGAGGCCGAGGCGATGCATTGGGATTGCCACGTCGAGGACCGCATCGACGGCTGGGTGTCCGAGATCCTGGAGCAGGTCGAAGCCTGGCTGGATCGCCACCACACGAACCAAGAGGCGGCCTGATGGGCCGCCCTGCGAAGACCCCCGGTGCCGCGACGAAGGCTTTCTACCTGCCGCCCGCAGCCGACCAACACATCGACAAGGTGGCCGCCACCGTCGGCGGCAACCGCTCGACGGCGGTGACCCTGATCGCCGGTGTTCACGAAGCCCTGGTGGATGCCTACGATCCACCGCTGGGGCGCGAGGACCGGCTGCGCATCCTGAGCGCCATGAACGGCGTCGCGCTGCACCTCACGCCCCCGTCGGGCTGGCGCGGCAGCCTGCTCGGCAATCTAGCTGCCGGGTCCGAGGATGGTGACGACGACCTGCTCCGGCGCCTGCGGGCCTTGCCGAAGCACGAGGTCATCCTGCTGGCGCAGTGGGCCTGGACGGCATGGGAGATGGCGGAGAGGGAAGGCCCCTACGTTGACTTAGAGCCATTCCTGGGCGCGGAGGACTGATCGATGCTGACCTACTTGGATTGGTACGTGTCCGGCTACACCGAGAGCCTGCGCCGGGTGCTGTCCCTGATGGGTGGCGAGCCGAATGTGATGTGCAGGCAGATGTTCGGCAGGCGGCTCGACCCGATGTCCGACCTGGAGGCGCTGGGGGCGAAGCTGCGGCTGACATTGAGCTCGATGGGCGGGTCCGGGGCCATCCCCCGCGGGATGTACGACGCCGACGACCACGAAGGGAACTTGGCGAGCTTCGAGAACTTCTTGTTGCCCTTCGCGCTGTTGCCCGACGACGTCAGGGCCGGTGCGGCCAGAATCGGCGAGGCGGTCCCGGCCATGTTCCGGACGGTCGCCGTCCAGCCGAGCGCCGACCTGGTTGCCGCGCTGGCCCGGGCCAAGCCTCCGGCCGGACAGGAGGAGGCCGTCCGCAAGGAGTTCGCCGCCGCGACCTGGTTCGTCGACCTACCGCACGGCGCGATCCTCGTCGGCGACCTGGGCGTCCGCGCGCTGTTCGTGCAGCCCTCCCCGACCCTCGGCACCGTCGCGGTCTGCGCCGTGCTGACGGTCCCTGGCTCCAACCGGACCGCCGGGCGCCTGATGTGGCTGTTGGGGGACCGCGTTGGCGAGGTCTCCGGGCTCGTGGACGGGGACGTGGACCGCCGCCTGCTCCAGGACGAGGCCGAGGACTTCCTGGCGCTGCTTGTGCTCTACCGGCTGCACGCCGACAAAGCGCAGCGCGCGACCCTGCCGCGCCTGACCCGGGAGCAGGCGACCAGCCGCAAGGCCCGCCAGCACCATAAGCGGGCCAGCCTGTTCTCCGTCGAGTCCCTGGCTCCGCCCGCCGACCGCTTCGGCCGGGCGCGCGCCACGGGGCAGGGCGGGTGGAAGCTCGGCTGGCGCTCCGACGTGGCCGGGCACTTCAAGACGCAGCCGTGGGGCCCCCACGCGAGCCTCCGGAAGCTGATCTTCGTCGAGGGCTACACGCGAGGCCCGGAGGGCGCACCGAAGAGGCACAAGCTGGAAAGGCTTGACGCTCCAGAGTGTCGCCGTTCCCGCTTTCCAGTCCCGGTCGCGCTGGGGCCGTAGTGCAGCGAAGCATGCCCACTAGCCAGATAAAGTGCCTTCTAAAGCGCAATTTATCTGGCTTGTGGGCATATATGTAAGCGAAGGCAGGAGCTATCGTCCTACTCTCGCGTTAGTCTCAAATATCCGCTTTCAGGAGCAAAAAATCTTGTGCTTTCGCAAAGCAGAGTGCTTTACGTGAGGTTCAGCGCGTTTCCAATCCTAGCAGCAGAATTCACCATATCGTCCTCGGTGAAGAAATATATCTTCTTAATTGGCTTTTCCCCGCTGCTCATCATAAATTCTGCAATGCACTTATTGCCATCGGATCTGTAATTAAATTGCTTGACGTCGCTGAAATTATAGGTTCCGTCGTTGATAAAAATTTTCTTAGATGATTCATCTACAAGAACAAGGCTCCTGCAGTGTACGTCTCGGATCATCCAGCTTGGCTTTATTTCGCCACTGTTGATTGCTGACTTTGCAAGTTTCCAAATATTAGAATTTGATATTGACCCAACCATTGTGCCAAAAGAAATAGCGCAAAGTATAAGCCAGATTGGCCCGCCGAACAATATTACCAATGCCGCTCCGCCACCAATTTGGAAACAAATAAAGAATAATAGTAGGCCGATAATCACCAACCTTGCGAGTCTCTTTGCACCATTTTCAATTGGATTTGGCCCTAAGTTGAATTGATCCTTAGGGGTAGCAGGCGCGCGGTACATCAGTATGCTCCTCTACTTATTGTCAGTATGATCAGCGTTGGGGGCTAAGCTGCACATGGCGTTACGTGCGTAGCTGCACGTTATTGCTCAAAATTCAGATCTCTTCTAGCGCCTAAATTGTTTTGACAAGTATGCATTCGCAGCTGCGGCGGAATACGCAGAGCGTCGCGCTTTTCTGTAGCAGACGATCCATAGTCGCGCCGGGTGGCGATGCGGCTCGTCCCAGGGTGGGGAGGAGAACCCTTCCGATGGTTGCGCCGCCGAGCGCGTGAAGCAGGAGGTCCTCGGCGTCTTTCGGCCCCGGCTCACGCCACCGCTGGAGTCCAGTCATCCTAGGGTCCGGACCCATAAAGAGCCTTTCCGTCAGGGAGCCGTTGTGATTCAACGCCCTGGAAAGGGGCTTTGCGATGAGCGACGGTCATTTCTGGTTGACGGTGGAGCAGTTCGGACGGCTTGAGCCGCACCTTCCGCGTGGCACCCGAGGCAAACCGCGCGTGGATGATCGGCGTGTGATCAGCGGGATCGTCCATGTGCTGAAGTCGGGCGGGCGCTGGGTGGATGCTCCGCCGGTCTACGGCCCGCGCAAGACGCTCTACAACCGCTTCGTCCGCTGGGCGGCCAAGGGCGTGTGGGAGGACATCTTCCATGCGTTGGCAGCGGCAGGTGGCCCACCGGCCCAGGTGATGATCGACTCCACGGCGGTCCGCGCCCATCGTTCGGCGAGCGGCGGGAAAGGGGGGAGCGCGCCCAGGCCATCGGACGGTCCCGCGGTGGGAGAACCACCAAAATCCACGCCCTGAGCGATCCGGGCGGTCGGCCGCTCGCCTTCCTGTTGACCGGTGGTCAGGTTGCCGACTGCACCGCCGCCGACCGCCTGCTCGACCGGATGCCCGTCACCGATCTCCTGCACGGTGACAAGGGATACGACAGTGCCAGTGTTCGCCGGAAGATCGAAGGGGCAGGAGCCGCGCCCAACATCCCGCCACGCGCCAACAAGCGCTGGAAAAACTGCTTCTCTCCCTACCTGTACCGGAACCGTAACGTCATCGAGCGCATGTTCGGACGCCTCAAGGATTTCCGGCGCATTGCCACCCGCTATGACCGGTCCGCCACCAACTTCATGGCCGCCGTCCACATCGTGGCAACCGTCGCATACTGGTTATGAGTCCGGACCCTAAGATCGCCGAGGTCTCCCGGCTTGCGGAAGGCGGCGGAGGTGAGCGATCCCGCCGATAACTACAAGATCGGGGACATCGTCACCGCTGTCCCGGCCATGCTGGTGGACTCGTTACTGGATCTGCGGCTGGGCGACAGGCGCGTCGTCCGCGGCGTCCTGGCCGCCATGGAAGGGGAGGGGGCAGCGCAGGACAGTTGGCGCGCGTGGAGTTCGGCAGGGCTCCTGCGGCGACTGGCCATCATGCTCTGCGTTGTCGGGAACGATGCCTGACACAACGGAGGTGGCGGCTCGCCGCCACGCAGGGCGTGGATAACCCTCAGCGGCGGAACCCGGACCCATGCTGTAGGGCGGCCAGATCGGGGCCGAGCACTTCGTTCAGATCTTCGGACTCCAGTATCCGATTCATGATGCCGCGGATCGTTTCCTCGTCGGCCCGATACATCGCCTCCACGACAGAATCACTCAAATCAACATGGAACCTCTTTCCAATGAAGGTGACGGCGCTGGACGCCATGCCCTCAACACGTCCTTCCGCGACACCCTCACGATGGGCCCGCTCGATCGGCTTCCGGATCAGGCGGCTGGTTCCGACGTCGATTTCGATGTTCATGCGCTCGACCTCCTCATCAATCACATGCACGATCCCGCGAAGCCCGCCGAGGACCGCCAATGTCGCCAGTGCGTCCTTGGCCTCCTCAACGTCCCTCAACGCCAGCCCGGCGATCCTCTCCAGGGCGATACGAACAATATCGCGCTTGTCTCCATTTTTGCAAAGGATCGCCAGGATGGCGTCCCAAGGGCGTCCGGTGGCAAGAAAGGGGCGGGGGTCCTCCTGCCTCAGGTCGAGGACGTTGAACGCGAACCTGACGCCGTTCTCGTCGTGGGCGGACGGTATCTGGCGGTCGTCCTTCCCCAGGTGGATTACCCAATGCACGACCTCCGGCCTGGGCGCAGGCTTGCCGTCCCGCTTGGCACGCTCGCGCGCGATGGCGTCGCGAATGAGCACGTGGTAGCGCAGCATGCGCCAGCCCATGTCGGCGTCTGCCCTGGCCTGGATCTCGACGTGGAGGAACCTGTCCTCGTCGAGTTCGAACAGGTGGTCGACCGTGCGCGGCCTGCCGGGGTCGAGTTCCTTGTCGTAAGGCCGTCCCCTATTCACGGAACCCGTGAGGCGCCGCCACAGGATCGGTCCGAGATTGCTCAGCAGCGCCTTCGCGACACCATCGAAATCCGCCACTCCGGCCCTCCGGCAATCCATTGTACTACTAGCGGACTATGGCCGGTCAGCCCGCATCCGACAATCGGGAACACGACGAGACTTATCCACAATATCCTGTGAATGACATGGGCATAAGTGCCGTCATGTTGTGGATAACGAAGGCCCGGCTGTGGCATGATCGCGGCCCCGGAACCACCGCGCCAGCGCCATGCCGATCCGTCCCGAAACGCGCCACTTCTTCCCGATCGACTGGCCGACCCTGAGCGCCATGGTCCGCTTCGAGATCCCGGGACCACACGGGCCGGGGCGGTGCTGGGAGTGCGGTCGGCCGCACGGGAAGTCCGTCCGCGTTCTGCCGGACGGCCGCTGGTGGGATGAGGAGATCGGCACCTGGAAGGACGACCACGGACACCAGGCCCCGTGGCCGGACATCGTCGAGGCGTGTTCGCAGCGCCGAACCAAGGTCGTCCTGGCCTGCTGCCACCGCGATCACGACCCGACCAACAACAAGCTCGGCAACCTGGCCGCCTGGTGCCAGCGCCACCACCTGCTGCACGACAGGGACTGGCACCGCCGCCAGTTCGACATGACCATCCGACTGCGGCGCGCCTGCGGAGACCTGTTCATGGGCGCATACACCCGCTGGTAAGGACCATTCGTAGTCTTGTGGCGCGCGGTCCAGTGATGTCACTCATTCTGCGCATCCGCGCGGCGATCTCCGATCAGTTCTCCAACAAGATCACCCCCCGGCGGGATATGCTCGCGCACCTCCGCTCGCACGCGAGCGAGGACGGCGCTGTACGGCTCCAACACGACTTTGCCGTTGTGAACGGAAACGACAAACGCTCCACCCCTCTCCATCCCGACTTCTGCACGGATCGACGCCGGGATGACGAGACAGCCATTGGCCGCCATCCAAACGTGCTGCATGGACGTCCTCCATTCATGCCTTTGAGAGAGTATTCTCTCTCATAGTTGCGCTACACCCCCAATACACCTCGGCATCAGTGGATGGTGGGCGCGACGGCCTCCCAGCCGAGCTCCAAATCGTAGGTGGCAAGCACCACCCGGACCAGCAGGTCGTCGTCCTCGGCCGCGCCGCCCGCCCAAGTCAGCGGGAACACCGCGCCGCCTCCCAGGTCGAGCTCGGCGTCCCACCCCTCGGCTGTCCGGGTGACGCGGACGTAGCCCTCGGAGCCGCCGTGGGCCTCCAGGACAACCGGGCGGACTAGGGTGGTGGCGGTGTTGGCGGCGATCTGGCTCATGGCGTCCCTCCGATTTCTTCGGCGCCTCCGGCGGCACCCTTATCTAGGAGATGACCGGCCCGGCGACGGCATCCAGGAACTTGCTCTACGAAAACGAAAAATCCGTACAGGCTTTTCGGCCTCGGGATTGGCTTGGAAACCACCGGCGCCCGGCGCAAATCCCGAGTGGGGTAGGGGACGGGAGGCCGACTAGTTCGAGATCACCGCCGCCATGGCGGCCCAAGCCGTGCCGAGAGCCTTCCGTGGGGCGCTTGGAGCGACCTTGGCGTGCCGTGGACAAGACTCCAAACGGACCGCCCCGGCGGCCAGCGCGATGTGTTCTCGCACTATGACGCTCCTGGGCAGGAATCCGAGGGCGGTAAGGTGGTCCGCCCGCACGACGCGGCGCGCCTGAAAAGGCTGCGGAACGACGGGGGAATCCTCTGAAGGTCGGTCAGCGCATCGACCGCAGCATCGCCGCGAGAGCGTCGGTGGCTCCGGTCACTGCGACCTTGGCATCCTCGACTTGCTGGCGTGCCTTCTCCAGGTTTTCGGGGGACAGCGCCACCGCCACCTGCTCGTTGAACCGCGCGCTCTGCAATTCCGCTGCCCGGTGAGCGACATCGGCGACGGCCTCGGCCAACATGGCGGCGGCGTCGGCGGCGGCGGGGGGGATGCAGGGAGGTCCGATCTCGCTCACAGAGATGGGTTTCGTGTCGCCGTGGATCAGGTACATGCCGCCCGCGGCCGGTTGTCCAGGGATCCATGGGCCACCGGGAGTTAGGCGGACCCACTGATAGTCGCTCTGGAAGACGCTCATCCCTTTCCCTCCACGGCTGTGTTCAGCAGATGTGGGAATGAAAAGGCGTGAACCCAGGGCGGAATGCAACGGGGCGCCCAGAGGCGCCCCGCGATGCCGTCGGTCTGCCCTCGGGCGTCAGGCGGCTTTGCCGTTGATGGCGTCCTTCAGCGCCTTCCCGGCCGAGAACTTCGGTGCCTTGGAGGCGGCGATCTTGATCTCCGCGCCGGTCTGCGGGTTGCGGCCCGTGCGCTCGCCGCGCTCGGCGACCTCGAACTGGCCGAAGCCCGGCAGCTTGATCTCCTCGCCCTTGACCAGCGCGTCCTGGATGGCCTCGGTCACGGCATCGAGCGCCTTCCCGGCGTCGGCCTTGGAGCCGCCCAGCTTCGCGGCGATGGCGTCGATCAGCTCAGCCTTGGTCATGTCTCGTCCCTCGTTTGTTGGCCGCGGAAACACTGCGTTTCCGGCGAATTCTCGTCGGGATTGACGTAAACGCGAAACCACACCACGTGCAAGCCCGGAATGGGCCGCAAGTCCAGTGTTTTCAAGGATTCCATAAGGATCCGACGGCTCCGAAAGCCTGCCTGGGCGTCCGGCAGGAAGGGGAGGGGGCGGTCGTCGCAGCCGCCGCTCCGCGTCGGACCGGAACGAAGTCAGCGCCGCACCCTTGGGCGGCATTCCGCTTCCGGCCCTGGGCCACAGGCCCGGCGGGACTCCTGCGCAGCACTTAGAGGCGGTTTTCAGAATGCGCTGAGGCGGTTTGCGATGATGAAGATGGCTGCCGCGGTGAGCAGCGCGAGGGTGATCCGCCCCAATCGATCCTGTCGTAGATCCAGGCGTTTGTTTGTCAGCAGCCAAGCGCAGCCATGCTCGACGATGCATCGGACCTTGCCGAGCGCCGAGCCGTCGGGCTCGCCGATCTTACGGATGTGCGGCTGAACCCCGTCGCGTAAGCAGAGCCAGCGATTGTCGGCGCTGTCGTAGCCTGCGTCGGCGTGCAGCCTGCAGATGGCCGTGCAGACGACCTGGGCCAAGCGCAACAAGTCAGGGAAGAGCTTGGTGTCATGCACGATAGTCGGTTGCCCACCTGATACCCAAAAAAGCATCGTTATGTGTCCAGTACACGCAGTCTCAGAAATAGGCGATAAGATTGCGCTTTATCAAATATTGATCTAATCCAGGACCTCAGCTGCCGGGCGCTACTTCTGGTAATGTGACTCACTAAATTGTTTAACGCGATAGCATGACTGCACCGCTCATTTTAACACTCGGGTGCAGGAGGAGACCTTGAAAGGTAATCTCGTTCGACTCGGTGGTAATAATCGCGATTGATTGTTCAATCAAAAGTTCTGGTGTTTGCTAACCAGATATACATACTGTAGAGACAGAGCTAATTTATGACGAAGACATTAACATGAAAAAGTCGTTGCCCGATGTGTTTCTGTTGAAGGAAGGAGTATGATATGAAATATAAGCTGTCAATGATAGCGTTGTCGTTAGTCTTTCTTTGGAATCCATCAGCGCGTGCGCAAGAGAGTTACATATCAGCATGCGCGAGTGCACTCTCAATTGATGAGGTCAGCGGTTACAGCAACGAAGTTGTTCAGTTAGCTCTGCTGACAATGATGGTCTCTTCATCAACCGATGAAAAAGAATTTAAGTCAAAGTTCGCAGGCATGTTGGGGGCGGGCTTTTTTGACGGATCCTTGTCAGGAGCGAGAGCAACCAAGAACCAGCTTGAGAAAAGGCTTTCTTTGTATTTCAACCAACAATCTGCCTCGGGTTACCTTGCTAAGTATTTATCTCCATCAGGTGCTGGGGCATTTTCTAAATGCGTTGAAACAGCGTTTGCGAAGCCTGGACTTCACCTATCCATCAAGAATTCAGATGAAAACACTGTTAGCATAATCGCTATTTACAGAACGACTTCTGGGGAAAACAGAAATTTTAAAATTAAAATCTACTCTGACGGCAATATGCCAGCGGGCATTAACACGAACATACCAGCAGCAGGTGCCCAGAGAAGTTTTGTAATTGCAAAGGCTAATCCTGCGAAGGACCTTCATGTTCAGGTTGATATTACCGCAGGAGATGATGTGGTGGATAGCGCTGATGTGTTTATCCCTCCTCTTGTACAGGCCACAAGCGTTGAAAGTACTTCAGTGGTTACTTCGGAATTATCAAACTCCGAGTGTAGAAGTTTCGGTGACAGCAAAGAGTATGGTGGGAATACCGTCACGATTGTTCCTACTGAGCCAGATGCCATTTTCGATCTTAGCAGTGTGGTGGGTGAATTGACATCTCTTAAGGGAGAAAAGGGGAAAGTCCCCGGCGCAGGCTCTAGAATGGAATTCATAAAAAAGGAAACACGCATGATTTCGGCGAAGTCTATATGCGCTCCTGGGAGCAGCACTGACGAGCACTACTGGGTAAGTGGAAGAATAAAAGCAATGCAGGTCAAGAAAAATGTTTCAAAAAAGGAGCCAGTGAATAACGGAGTCGAGGCGGTATTTCGCCAAGTAGCTGGTTGACACAAGCGCCGATGAATATCGTCGGCATTTCACGGAATGCATGTGAGGTAAATTAGAGGTATCGTCAAATAGGTAGAACAACATGCCCAATCTGGTTCAGCACGCAAAGCTCCGCGCTGGGTGTTCGTCTGCAAAAGGGAGACCCGCTTAGAGGCGGTTTCCAGGCCCCTTATCCGATGCCCCCCTCTGGAAACCGTCTGATCTACCGTCGGTTTCCTGTGCCTTTGGCATAGAGAGGCGGGCATGAGACCGACAGTTGCGGACTTGGTGGCGAGGATCATTGACCGGGTCGACGATCGGCCTCGCGGCCCTGGACGTCCGCCGATGCCCACTGCGGAGGTCATCGAAACGCTGTGCTTCTTCCTACGTGAGGGCGTCCAGTGGCGCGAGCTTCGGGCGGCGGACGGGCGTGCCTCAGGCTCAACCCTCCGCCGCCGCCTGGACGAGTGGCACACGACGGCGTTGCTCCGCCGTGTCCATGCCGTCCTCGTTCGTATGACGCGCTCCGGTCCCGATGCCGCCGCTTGGGACGTCGTGGTGGACAGCTGCTCAGTACGGGCTAAGCACGGTGGCGAGTTGACTGGCCCGAACCCCACCGACCGCGGCAAACCCGGCACCAAGTATCACGTGGTCGTCTCGACTGACGGCCTGCCGCTGGCGGTCATGCCGTCTGCCGCCAATGTGCATGACACCATGCTCTTCCCCGACTTGCTGCGCTTGGGCCAGGTCGTCTGTGCCGCCATCGGCAGGCTCTACGCCGACGCAGGCTACGACAGTGCCGATAACTGTTGGCTCTGTTTACGCGACGGGGTTCAGCCGCACATCCGCAAGATCGGCGAGCCCCACGGCTCAGGGGTCGGCAAGGTCCGATGCGTTGTCGAGCACGGCTGCGCTTGGCTGCTCGCCAACAAACGCCTCGATCGACGGCAGGATAGGCTCGGACGGGTCGTCCTCTCCTTGCTCACTGCCGCCGCCATCTTCATCATCGCAAACCGACTCACTGCATTCTGAAAACCGCCCCTTAGCCCGCGCAGGGCTATTGTCCAGAAGAATCAGGCGGCTAACCCCCACAGATGGAACCAAAGCTGGAGTTTGGTTCTGTGGCAGAGAGGCGCCCGAACGGGGCCGTTAGCGCGCCCCGATCCGCCCTGTGGGGGGACTCTTGCGATGTCAGGCCCTGACGACTTCCGCAGCATACTTCACGTCGGCCCGGAAGGGCAGGGCGGATGCCATCGCGTTTGAGAAGCGTGTCCACGACCACGCGGCCTCTCCCGCCGATTCCCCGCGCGAGATTCGGCGTGATCCGGAGGTGGCGGTCGGCACGGCGCTTCGGCCCTATCCCGCCCTCCAGGATGGGACTCGGATGCAAAGGACATCGTTTCGTCGGCTAGACGTACCTGTCCTTGTCTATCCTTGACGGATTCCACTTGTCAGCAGGCCATCTCTCGTGAGAAGAAGAGGGCGCGGGACACCGAGCCCGTGGGCTTGGCGTAGCCCGACCGCCCGTCGATCATCGCCTCCTGGGTTCGCCCTGGAACCATACTGCTTCACTCGACCCCACGCATCCTCGCGGACGGGCCGATGAGAAAGGGCGCCATCGGTCTCACGAACGGAGGCTGCGATGCAGGTCGCCATCACCCACGAAATTTTCCGCGCAATCAAGCTGGCCGTCCCCGAGCAGATCACCCTGGCGAAGTTCGCCAAGAGCCAGACGCTGACCGAAGTGCTCGCCCGGGGGCTCGGTAGCAAGACCTACGCGGGCCTGCTGTCCTCGATGGTCGACGACGGAATCCACTACGCCACCATCAACAATGACGCCTTCCTGCGCCACCTGGCGGCCCACGGCGTCCGCATGGACCTGGAGCATGAGCTCGTCAACGGCTGGCCCCTGGAGATGGTGGTCCAATCCGTGGTTCCGGACGCCAACATTATCGAGGCCAACGTCATCGACGACGAGGCTGCCGGGTCCATGACCCTGGACGAGCTTTCGCGCATCGTCCTCGGAGACGGCCCCCGCTTCATGATGGTGTGGGGACGGGCCGTGACGAGGGACGGCGTGCCGATCCTGGTCCCCAACACCTTCAACCGGCAGGGGCGCTTCCCCGAGGCCGGGATGGTCAGCACGCTGCTCGACCCGAAGCAGCGCGCCGCGTGGGTCACGGAGGCGTGCGGGAAGATCCTCGACCGCCGCCCCGGCCTTCCGCGACTCCGGGTCGGGGGACCGGGGGTGGCAGAGCGTCCCATGACCGAGGTCGTCGCCGAGATGATCGAATCACGTATCCATGTCCGGCTCGGTGACGGGGCGGAGATTGTCCAGAACAAGCCGCGCCTGGTCGCGGCCTCGGCCTTCACGACATCATTGGGCCTCCACTTCGACTTGCCACAGCGCCGCTATAACGGCATGGATCGGTGCCTGGAGAGGGCGACAAGGGTGCTGCTCGCGGCGGCCGCGCTGGCCGTCGCCTGTCTGGTGACCGGGGGCAGTAGCTACCAGGGGGTATTCTCCACGGCCAGTGAGGAGCGGCGGATCATCAACGACATTGGCACGAGGCGCGCGGTCCTGCACACCACAAATGAGGGTGGCAAGCTGGTCGAGCGATCCCATCAAATCGATGTCCCGGAGGCATTTGGTTTGCTGAACGAGGCGCTGGAACGCTGGAATCAGGTGTGCGCGGAACTGGAGATGGACGGGGAACAATCCGCCTCCAGCCCAGGTCTCTGACAGTCCGCCGCAAATCCGCGGAGCGGGGCTCTCACCCCGCCCGGCCCTCACTCGAGTGGCGGGAACGGCTGGCCGCGCAGCCGCATGAAGAGCTCGGCCATCAGGTCTTGGATGTCGTCGATCCCCGCGCTCGAAATGGCGCAGGTTGCTGTATGTAGCGGCGAATGTTCTAGTGGCGCGCACCAGACGGATGGTATCGTTTGTAGCTGGGCAGAACCGCGGCGTACTGCTGTCAGCTCCAAATCCGGCGCCGTTCTTCGTTGGCCGTGGATGCCCTTCTCTAGCTCGGGCATGACACCGTAGGGATGTTCAAACCTTCTGAAGCTCCTTACCAGTTTGCAGTGGCAAATGCGGCGACGGCTGGCCTGCCGATACCCGTCCGCGCTGCGGACGTGCGGACTACGGAGGAGTATCCTAGCGCAGCTCCGCCGTATCTTTCTCAGGGGGTGTGCCATGGCGACATCCGCAACCAAAACCTTCAACTTCGGTGACCTGAAACAGGCCCTTGAACATAGCGACGCCACCACCTTGGTCGGGCTCTACGCCGATGATGCCGAGATGGTGATCGTCGATCGCAACCGTCCGCCCAGTTCGCCGATGACGTTGTCGGGCAGGGAGGCGATTGCGGCGTTCTGGCGCGATGTGTGCTCCAGGGACATGACGCACCGCGTCGGTCATGAGGTGGTTGGGCCGGACCGCGCTGCCTTCGTCGAGGAGTGCGCCTATTCTGACGGGTGCCACGTGATGTCGGCGATGACCCTCGATCTGCGGAACGGCCGGATCGCCAAGCACCTCACTGTCCAGGCATGGGACGAGGTCAGCTGCGCGACTGGGCGAGCATCCTGAAGAACACCGTCCTCACGCCGTAGAGAGGGTGTTCAATGCCGCGAGGATGACGCTCGTTTAGTCTTGCTGATGCTAACAATGATGCGGTCGTGATCAGCGGTCTAGACGAAACGCTTGGCAGTCTTGTTGTGCTCCTTGATAAAGCGATGGATGGCAGCCTGAAGATCGACGATGCCGCGGAAGCTGCCCCGGCGTAGGCGCTTGTGGGTTAGCTTGGCGAAGAAGCCCTCCACCGCGTTCAGCCAAGACGCCGAGGTCGGGGTGAAGTGGAAGACCCAGCGCGGGTGCTTCTCCAGCCAGGCGCGGACCTTCGGGTGCTTGTGAGTGGCGCAGTTGTTCAGGATGACATGCACCACCTTGCCGATCGGCACCGCCGCCTCGACGGCGTTGAGAAAGCGGATGAACTCATGATGTCGGTGTCGTGCCGAGCATAGTGCCGTCCAGCACGTTCAGTGCTGCGAACAGTGTCGGCGTGCCGTGCCGGGTGTAATCGTGCGTGTGCGTGGCGGGTTTGGCCCTTGGTCAGCGGCAACCCCGGCTGGATGCGCACGAGGGCTTGAATCTGCAACTTCGGGAGTGTCAGGAATTTCGTGCTTGGCGGGCGGCATTTTAGAACTGAAAGAGACCCGACATGTCCCGACGCAATCGGCCCGTTATTCCGGATGCGATCCTCGACCAACTGCTGGTTGGAGCGGACGCCAAGATGGCATTCGACCAAAACGGCTTGCTCGACCAGCTGAAGAAAGCGCTGACGGAGCGAGCCCTGAAGGCCGAGCTGGATCATCACCTGGCTGGTGGCAAGAGCGGCAACCGTCGCAACGGCTACGGCCATAAGACGGTGCTGACCGAGGGTGGCTCGAAGGACCTGTCCATCTCCCACGACCGGACGGGAACGTTTGATCCGGCGCTGGTCGGCAAGTACCAGCGCCGCTTCCCCGGCTTCGACGAGGAGATCGTGTCGATGCCCAGCCACCCCCACTGAGGCATCAGAGGGACGAACAGCAGGACGAGCAGTTGGCCGTCTCATGCGGCCCCATGTGCCCACATTGGCCGCAGGTCGAATAGCGGAATGGGTTTGATGAGGATAGCGACAGATCACTGCTAGATGGAGCGGCTACCGCACCGGAAAACACCTTCCCAAACATTCCGAAGAGGAACAGAACAATCGCCCAGGACAGGAGATGCACCAAGGCTATGCCCAACACAATCCCGGCTCCGATAGCCAGCAGGCGGGACAGCAAGCCGAGAGCCATTTGGCTCGCGATGAAATGCACGGTATACCCTTCGTATAGTTTATACGCTGTGTAGCCGCCCAGAACGACGCATCCTCCAGTCAGGACTAGTGGCGCGAGGGTTTTGGAAATGTTGTTCGAGAGCGCAGATGCCCCCAAGCCCGCCGCGCAGATCCACATCGGAACGAGGTGTTGGTTTAAAGGGGGCCACTTGTGGTGCTGGACACCCATGTCTTCAAAGGAAAACCACCGTGCTACCCAAGAGGCCACGAGAAGGCCAATGCCGACAAGCGCCAGTTGGCCGACCCCGTCAAAGGAATTGAAGGGGATCAGGGTGGACTCGACGAGGCGGTAAAGCATTTCCATAAAACATACCTTATCGCTGAGAAAGTGTATCTGGACTGGGAGGGGCAAGGCAGGTTGAAGAGCCTCAGACGCGCCGAGGTGACCAACCGAGGGCGCGCGCGAGGATCCCGACCAATGCGAAGATGCCAGCGGCAATCATCGCAAGACCAACCCGCCCGATGATGTAAGGCCCGAGATGGGGTGCCACCGCCGCCCAGAAGCTCTTCGTGACAGTGGAGTAGACGAGGATCGCCGCTACGGTAGGATGGAAGGGAATACTAAACCCTAGCAGCAATACCCCGAGGAAAATGGTCGTAAAAGCATAAGCCGTGGCCCTGAGGCCGCCAATAAGGATCAGGCGCGCCATCAAAGGGGCTCCGACAAGTAGCATCACGCCGATGCCAAAGGCTTGGAGAAGGAAAGCGAGAAAGGGGGGAGTGATCATAGTAAGCCTGCAGATTTAATGATTATTCTGTTTTTGCGTAACTGGGTAAACCGGCATTAGGGCAACGCATTCAAGAGATTGGATAACGGAGATCGCTGGCGCGGCGCCGCTATCCAATGGTCGCATTTTGCCCGCGCCGAACAGATAGTTTTGTTCTACAAAGGACACTGGCACTCATGCAAGGCGTGGATGTGTCGCAGTGGGCGGTAGCCCTGAAACTGGCTCCCATTGACCGCTACCTTTAAACCTTCAAGTCGCCATCTACCGCCTCTTCGTGAAGCACAGCAAAATGGCCAAGCGGTTTATCTGGATCGCCGACCCGGACCGCATCATCACCAGCATCAACAAGGCTAAACAGACGTCAGGCGCGGACCACTAGGATACTACATCACGACGCGGTGCATGTGCAGGATTAAAGAATGGAACTTTCCGTTCGGTTTTCCCAGCGGATACTAGCAATTACGTTGCGGCACTTTTAATATAACGTTGTCAGTCACGACAATTATATGCTGATTGCATGCGGCGCAATGTCGCATCTCTTGACTGTCTCCATACTGAAAAGCTCAATTATACTGACAGTAGTTTCTATGTGATAACGTGGAGTGTTTAATGATCTGGTTCCTTTTGCTCGTTGCCATTGCTGGACTGGCAATATGGTACATGAAGATGAAAAAAGATGACAAGTGGGCTTATGAGCAAGATCAATGGCTTTCCTCAGCTAAATACAAGCACCTTTGGGAAGGCTATGGCATTGCTGTCGACGTTGAAGGCAAGCAAGTTCATTTGCGAGGATTTTGTAAAGGAGAGCCTATCGAGAGGGCTTATCCATTCTCAGATGTTCGGAGTTGGCGATACTGCATCAGCAACACCAATGTAACTACTACGGCTACCGGATTGGCCGCCGTTTCTGCCCTCGGCGACACACTATCAGCGGTGCGGAACGACGCGAAAGAAACTGGCCTTTTCATTAGAGTAAAAGACATCGACGTCCCTGAGTGGAAGATCGGCTTTAAGCGCTCTTCTGATTTAGAGATCGTACTTCAGCAGTGGATGGAGACACTTGAGCAAACTATCAACGTAGATGTTCCTGCCTCATCAACTGCGCAAAAGGCGCTTATGTAAGCAGTTAATCAGACAGAGCTTTGCAAGCAGGCTTTAGAGTAAGTCGAGGGAATTGGCCCCGCCAAGCTGGCAGCAGGCGCCGCATACTCTTCATTTCTTCACGTCCTACGGCATCACGCGAAAGATAAACGCAGGAAAAAATGTGCATGTCCAAAGTGACTCGCCTGATTCAGAATGGGATCATCCCCATGGCGGCGGCCGTGGTCTTCGCGCTCGCGTCCGCCTGTGCATCGGCACAGTCTGGAAACCCGGGCTCGGTTAAGGAGAGGCTCGAGAAGGCCGCAAACCAAGGGCTCCAGAGCACCGTCGACGTGTTCATGGGAAAGGTGTTCAAGAAAGGCAGCTACCGGCGCGGCTCAATTAGCGAGACGAAGCTCACCGGCCTGTTCAGCAAGCAGCCCTTCTCCGGATCTGACACCTATCCGCGCGTTGGCCTGACGGTGCTCGAATGGAAGACGGGCGTGCTCCCGGTCGCTGCCCACGACCATGGCTCTTATATCCGGTATGACGACGAGTGCTGGAAGTACAAAGGCGTGCTCTGGACCGACAAGTCGAGCCGCGAAGACGTGGGGCCGTTTACCGTTTGCACGGGAGACCTCCCCGACGGTTCTATCCTGCAGTCACTCACACAGTGGGCACACCACGCGAATGTGTCCTGGGATAATACGGACGCGGTGCGGTCGATCGGGCCACTCCCCCCTGTGAATCCGATGCCGAACCCAGCCAAGCTCGGACTTGTCTGGGGTGGACAGTTTCGCGAAGGGGTGGCGTTGGCGGCGCTACTCTCCGCGATGGGGTTTGACTGGGGTAATCCCGGTGATGCGCGTGTTTGGATTGTAGGATTCGGGGCCGATACCCCTCAGATCGTGTCCGGGAAATCGCAGAAGGAAAAAGAGGAAGAGTGGCTGGCAGCTGAGCGGGCCAAGATCCAGGCAGAGTTGGCGGCCCGTCGCACCCCGGTTCCCCCGAACCCCAAAACCGCGGCCCGCGAGAAGGCCCAGGCGTTGGGCTCGACGCCCACACAAACGATGAGCGTCGCCGACTACCTGCTCGATGCTAAGACCTTAGAAGGACAGGTGGTCAGCATCGCTGGGCTGGTGCGATGCATGCCCATGGGATGCGTGCTGCAATCGCCGGAGAATCAGATGCACAACATCAGCCTGGATCAGGACGCTCTATCGCGCGAGGATCGCAAGAAGCTGCTCGGCTGCGCCGTCGATCTCCCCTGCAAGCTCACGGTCACGGCCATTGCCTATTCTTCCATCGCCGGGCCGGGCTTAATGGCCGGACGGCTCAGCCAGGACTGATACCAGCCTGCTTCGGGACGGCTTAACCAGCCGTACCGGCTGCGGCAACAGCTACGCGGGCGTCGGATGCATCCTCGTGAACTCAGGCGGGAACGCGCTGGAGGACATGATCCCCGCCGAGGTGCTCCATCGCGTGGTCGGCCACCTGAGCGCGTTGGATAACGCGCAAGCGTCTGCGGTCCTCGACCTCAACGCCCGCTTCTGGTCCGGCGCGCCAATGCACGGGCGGTCATTCGGGATCTCCCCTGACGGCGAACGTCTTGGAACACGAACTGTGCGTCGGATTATCCCCCCAGCTGCTCGGCGTGCCAGTCGTCGGCGGCGGCCCGGATCTCCGGCAGGCGCGCCAGCAGGTGACCGCCGCATCCCAAGAGGACGTCGGCGTGGGTCAGCAGCAGGGCATTGGGGTACGCCTGCGGCCGGACGCGCCGGAGCTCGGCCACGGCGGCGTCAATGTCGCCGAGCTCCTGGACCAGCAGGGCCAACGCCGCTGCGCCGCTGCGGGACACCCCCGCCGCGCAATGGACCACCAGCACCGCCCCGTCCGGTATTGACCGGCCAAGCTCCAGGATACGGGCCATGTCCACGACTGTCGGCGCACCTTTAGCCATTGGATCCTCGACATCGTCCATCGGCACGACGAGGTGGTCCACGATGTCCTCGGACCGTCGGAAACCTCTTGGCTCGACCAAGGACAGGATGTGCGTGGCGCTACGCTCCCGGGCCAGGGGGGCCAGGTCGCACAATGGGCAGAGGACCAGGGAGTAGCGGGGTTTTCCGCGTGATGTCACGGTCTGACCTCGTCGATCACCCACGTCTCCGCCATCCCCAGGCCACGGACCCGAATTCCGCCCTCGATCTCGCTGGTGTAGCTGTAATGGTGATGGCCATGGATCACGAGCCGGACGCGCATGGTCCGGGCCAGGTCGTCGATGCCGCGGAACCCGGCTCTGTGGGAAGTCGGCGCCTCGTGCGTGACCAGGACGTCGGCCCGCCGCCCTGCGAGTTCCGCCACGTCCTCCGGCCAGACAGCAGCCCGCAAATGGAGCGGCACCCCGTCGTCCATCCGCGCTTGGTTTTCCCGCATCCAGTCGGCGCGGGACCGATGGATGGGCTTCTCGCCGCCGCGTTGCGGATACCAGATCTTCCCCTTGAAATGGCCGCCCAATCCGGCGACGCGCAGGCCGCCGATCTCCACGACGCGACCGTGCAAGCTGCCGTCGGGGTGGTCCTTCCAAAGCCAGCGGTAGGCATCAGCGGACCCCACATCGTGGTTGCCTGGGATCCAGTGGACCCCGATCCCGACATCCAGCAGCGGCGCCACCGTCCGGCGCAGCGGCGCGGTCAGATCCATGTCACCGAGCAGGACCACAGCCGACGGGCGCAGCCGTTCAGCCGCATCGAGCAGCGGGGTCCAGCGTCCGTGCGGATCTCCGTAGGCCAGGATCACTCCGCGTCTCCGTCGTCACGGCGATCAGCCGTTGGCTGTTCGCGGTCGGGAAAATCGATGCCGGACGAGGCGAAGAAATCGTCCCACGGCCCGTCACCGAACATCCCGCAGCAGGCCATCTCGCGGCTCACGAGATCGACAGAATGCGCGAGCCAACGCTGGTCATGGTCGCTGATGTCGGCCAGCAGTTGCTCTACCACGGCCAGCATCCGGTGCCGATGCTTCCCGACCCGACTGCGGGCGTAGGTCCGCGCGCCGAGTGCGTCGACCTCGATGTACCCGACGCTGTCCACACCACTGCTAATCTCCTCGACCACGACGAAGCCCGCCACCGCTTCCTCGTCGCGTAGCCCACCAGGAGGCTCGACGCGGACAGCGCAGCGCCGCGGGATCTTGGTCACGATCTCGGACGTGGCCACCGGGACCGGCAACGCGGAGACAAGCGGCTGGACCTCCGACCACTCCGGCACCCGCCATCCGTCGCCCAGGCCCGCCTGCAGCAGCACCTCGCCGCCTACCCCGTCGTCAGGAGGGGCACCGGGCGGTCCGGCCTCGACGGTCAGCACCCCTCGGAATCTGATGTAGAGCGGCCTCCGCGTTTCATGGTCGCGCGCGAGCCATTCGGCCAGGGTGCCGTCGCCGCTGATCTGTCTGACGTCGATGAGCCGCATCACTCATCCTCCCGTGGATACAGCAGCGCGCCCATGTCCTCGACGCCATCCCGGTAGACTTCGGCGTGGGCGTCGCAAAGCGTGATCACCCAATGGTGACCGTCGTCGGGGTCACGCGTTCGTGTCCCGGCCTCGATGCCCGCACCGCAGACCGAGCAGGCGAAGGCTGACTTGACCTCGGCGAGACGGACTGCCGCACGGGCTGCGGCTGTCGAGCGGTCCAGGTACCATCTGAGCGTGCCGAACTTTTCCTTCACCTGGCCGGTGCCGATGTGCTCAGCCCCAGGCTGTGTCGCGATCACCACGCATGCCTGCTCAAGGATCGGCAACCAGCCGACTGGCGAGCCGCTCGCATGCCCGCCGAGAAACGGAAATGCAATCTTGATATAGGCCAGCCGCCGGACGCGCTCCGCCCCTGTGGACGGCGCCTGACACCCGAAACCGACGGGGGCATCCTCGTAGCCGTCCAGCGACGGCAACTCCGGTGGCGGCTCCAGCGAGGTCCAGCCGACAGCGGTCTCTGCGGTCAGCACGGCATCAGGGCCATTGGTGGGCCGCCAGACCCGTGCGTCTTGGTCGTACTCCGCTTCCTGGCACCTCCCATCCCGAAGCAGGACTCGGACCGGGCCATCGTAGCATCGTTGATCCATCGGCCGCATGCTCTCGGCGATGTGGATGCGGACGGCATGGGCGTTCCAAGACGGCACGCCATCCTTGACCTCCAGCACGGCTACCCCGCATCCGCAATGAGCCGGTCCGCTGTTGTAGCGCGCGCTGATCGTCCCTTTGCAGATGGCGCAGTGACCGTCGAGGCGGAACACCTGTGCGTATCCCCGTTGTTGCATCTCGCGATTTCGCTGCAACCGATCTCCTCTCTGCTCCTTTTGCCACCTCTCCTGCCATTGCGCGATCTCGGCGTCCGTTGCGGGGGGCACCGAGTGATCGATGTGGACGGTCAGGATCGGCTCATCGTCCGGCACCTCGGACCGATCGGCCGGACGCATTGCGCTTGCGGGGGACCGGCAACGACCGCAGACGTCGTGGTCGCCGTCCAACCGGGTGGTGGCCCCCGCATGCACCCGGCCGCACACCGCGCAACGGACGAACGACATCGGCATCAGTGCCTCCCGGTATGTCGGGCCGCCGCCGCCAGCGCCGCCTGCACCTGCCCTCGCAGGCGGCGCGGCGTCCCGCCGTCGGCCCACGTCCGCCGCATCGCCTCGACGGCCTCGTCGACGAGCAGGGCGCGCAGCGTCTCAGCCTGGTCGCGCCCGGCACCATATTCCTCGGCGATGTCCGCCAGGACACCGACGAGGACGCCGTCGAACGCCTCGGCCCCGGGCAAGCCGACTTCGACGACGCCGATCCGCGTCACCAGCGCCTCGGGAAGCGTGTCGATGACGTTGGCCGTGAGCAGCCAGCTGACACCGGATAGGTCGGCGCAGCCGCCGAGGCACTCGTCCGGCCAGCGCCGTGACGTCTCCGGCTCCAACATGGCCAGCAGCGTGTCGTGCAGCCTGCCGTTCTGATCGCTGCCGCCCGCTTTGTCGATCTCATCTACCAGCATCAAAGGCCCAGCGTGGCCGTGCGCGGCCATCGTGAGAAGCACCGAGGACGGCGTCGCCGACCCCCATCCGGTCGCCGTCCCCGCGAGGCTCCGGCTGTCAGTCGAGCCGCCCGCCGCGATGACCCCGAACGGGGTGCCGACAAGTTGCGCGACCCGTCGCGCGAACCGCGACTTGCCGACACCAGGAGGCCCGACAAGCAGGAATGGCCGGATCCGGACTGCTCGGGCACCGAGTAGACGTGCCAGCCGCAGGTCGGAGGCGATGCGCTCGATGGCCGGGGCCATCCAGGGGAACTCGGAGAGCAGCGACGACTCAAGAGACTCGACATCCGGCAGCGGAGCAAGTGGGAGGGGGGCCAGCAGATGTCCGAAGCGTTCCTTCAACCGCTTGGCGTCATGGATGCCATCGGGGATACGGTCGAGTACGCGCAGACTCGGCTCGGGCGCGTTGAGGATGTCGTCGGCAGCGGCCTTGACTCGCGCCTCCTCCTCGGCAGTGAGACCTGATGCCCGCTCCCCGGCGATCAGTCGAGCGAGCTTCGCCCGCTGGTGCCAGGGTTGGTGCGAGCCATGATCGAGAATCGAGCAGGCCAAGACCGCCAGATCTCCACGATCCTCCCGGTCTTCGACATCCCTGAGGTGGGCCGCCAACATCCCAGCCAGGGCGAGCCGCGGATAGAAGTCACGGCTGATCCGGGCGGCGACCCAGGCGCACGTCGCGCGCCAGTCCTCAATCGCGCAAGCTCGGCTGTTCTCAAGGTCGAGTCCGATGGCTGTGATCGATGCCTCGGCGTCGGCGAGGGCGACACGATCCGCAAGATCGGTTTTGCCGCCATTGCGCAGCGCATCGACGACAGCGGCGACCACGCGGCGCGCCTCAAGCGCGCTGGTCCAGGGCGAAAGCCGCCTGTATGCGCTCCAAGGCGATGCCACCCTGGCATTGTGGCCGTCGATGCTCCAACCGCCCTCCAGGTCGAGATCGCTGACCAACATCACCACAGCACGGCACCCTGGAGCCGAAAGAGTATCCCCCGCCGCCACCACGGCGTCTTCGACGCCGACGGGCATCGTTGTCGCCGGTGTTCCGAGTGTCACAAGGGGATCAAGATCATCACCGGCGCTGACCGCATACTGCGGAGTGTGAGGCTCAACCCCAAATGAACTGATTTCCAGCACCCGCCATCCGCCGCCGTCGGGCCAGACCAGGGCGGCGCGGTCGACGCAGCCGTCGGGGAATCTCGCGATGGCCACGAGCCAGTTTTCGGGCTGGCCAGTCGCCCGCGATCCGGTTCCCGCGTCGATGTCGTGGCTTGTGATCTCTGTGGGCATGGGCGGCTCACCTGATGGTTCCTGGTGGCCGGACAGCGGGAATGGCGCGCGCCCGGCCTGTGGCAGTCGGACGCGGCAGTCGGGACGGAGTCAGTCCCTGGGCACGCGCGATCGACCGCGCCGACTGTTATCGGCGGTTATGGCAATACCCATCGGGGCTATGTGGAGGGCGCGGAACATGGTCACGAACTGTATCCGAGACCGGATGGATCGGCAACCAGGCGTGCCGTCATAGGCCGAGAGCTAAATAGGTTTCCGGTGCGCTCGGGAGCCAGGCACTCCTACCGGACCCTGTCCCTCATCAGGTCGGCCAGCGGTATCGACCAGCCGATGCTCTTCAGTCGCAGCGTGCCGTCGAGAGCGACCTCCTCAGAGCGCCATTCGCCGCCGTCCCGGCGCTCCACCCTGGCCCAGGCGCCTCGGGCGTCCACGACGGCGATCTCGCTCACCGACGGCAGACGACGGAACGCCCGCACCCGGTCCGGTTCAATCCACGCCGTCGCGGCCTCGCTGACCTCGACAGCGACGACCGCGTCGTCCACCCACGGCGGTTCGGCGCCAATCCGCCGCCGCGGCAGCACGGCCAGATCGCTGGTCCGCAGGTCCAGGTCGTCGCCCCCGCCGCCGACCCACACGTTCATCAGCGCCATCCGGTCGTCGCCTCCGTCCAGCGCCGAGAGGAGCGCAGTGACGGTGCGGCTGTGGCCGACCGTGGCGCCTGGGCGAGGGATCGGCGTCCCGCCGTGCAGTTCCCATCGGACGTCGCTGCCGTCGTCCGCCCATCCTGCGAACTCTCGGGCGGTCATTGGCATACGGCGCAGCGGTGGATTCAGGACCAGACCAAGGAGCCTGTCGGCGGGGATCTCGGTGCCGTCGGGCCAGCGCAGGGCCGCGCCGTCCCCGACGACCTCGAAGGTGCCGTCCGGGACGAGATCCCGCAGGTCGGCGGCACCGCGCAGGCCGTCGCCGAAAACGACTTCGGCGACCCTTGAACCGTAGATCACATGGGCGTCTGCGATCTCGATTGTCATACCAACTCTCCATGCGCTTCCTTCCGCCGGGAGGATGGATGCCGGAACTACCGAGGACAACCGACAACGGAGGCTTAGGCTATCGGTAAGGTAGGTTTGCGG
>JAFAFA010000013.1 GCA_023423695.1 Pseudomonadota bacterium
CCTCCTCATAGTCGGCGGCCAGGCGCCGGCGCATATAGGCGATGATCTCCTGGAACAGGCGCCAGCCCTTGGAGTGCCAGAACACGACGCCCGGCCCCTCCTCCTGGAAGTGGAACAGGTCCATCTCCCGGCCGAGCTTGCGGTGGTCGCGCTTCTCCGCCTCCTCGATCTGGTGCAGGTAGGCCTTCAGCTCCTTCTCGTCGCGCCAGGCGGTGCCGTAGATGCGCTGGAGCATGGGATTGCGGCTGTCGCCGCGCCAATAGGCGCCGGCAACCTTCATCAGCTTGAAGCCCTGCCCGACCTTGCCCGTGGTCATGGCGTGCGGTCCACGGCACAGATCCAGCCAGTCGCCCTGGCGGTAGATCGACACCGGCTCGCCCTGCGGGATCGCCTCGATCAGCTCGGCCTTATAGTGCTCGCCGAGCTTCTTGAAGTAGGCGACCGCCTCGTCGCGGTCCCAGACCTCGCGCACGATCGGGATGTCGGCCCCGACGATTTCGCGCATCTTCGCCTCGATCTTCTCCAGATCCTCGGGCGTGAACGGCTCGTCACGCGCGAAGTCATAGTAGAAGCCGGTGGCGATCGACGGGCCGATGGTGACCTGCGTGCCGGGATAGAGCTTCTGCACCGCGTCGGCCAGCACATGGGCGGCGTCGTGGCGGATGACCTCGAGAGCGTCGCCGTGGTTGCGCGTGACGATCTCGATCTTGGCGTTGGTAGTGACGGTGGTGGTGAGGTCCTTCACCGTGCCGTCGATCTTGACGGCAAGCGCATCTTTGGCAAGGCGCGAACCGATGGACTGGGCAATCTCGAGCCCCGTCACCGGCCGGTCGAACTCCCGCACGCTGCCGTCGGGCAGCGTGATGGCGATGTTGGACGTCACCGAAGTCACCATTTCACTAGTGTTGCGTATCACCCGCATCGGGTGCCCGGACAGTGCCGGGAACGCGAAATTTCCATCGCCGCGTGGGGGAATGTCAAGCGCGGCGGGGGAAATCAAGGGTGTGGACAGGCCAACGCTGCATTGCCGCCACAACTCGGCATTGGCCCATTGCGGGCACTTGCCTCACACTTCACTCCGGCTTCCTGCTCAGCCGCGGTTCGCCGAACAGGTAGCCCTGGCCGAAGTCGAAGCCGGTGTCGAGCACCTCGACCAGTTGGTTCTCGGTCTCGATCTTCTCCACGATCAGGTCGATGCCGTCGGCGGCGCAGCGGCGGCGCAGCTCGCGGATGCGCTCGGCGTTGGCGGGGTCGAGCACCAGGGCGCGGTCCAGCTTGATGCAGCGGAACTCGTGGCGCAGCAGCCGGTCCAGGTCGATGTCGAGATTCGTCACCTGATCCATCGAGAAGCGGAAGCCCAGCCGCGCCAGTTGCGACAGGATGCCCATGGTCACCGCCCCGCCGGCATGCAGGGCATGCTGGCTCATTTCGAAGACCAGCTTCGGGACCAGGGCGTGGTTCTGCGCCATCATGTTCAGGAACTGGCGCATGAACTCCGCGTCGGCCAGCGTCGCGGCGGAGATGTTGGCGAAGAAGCCGATGGCGTGCTGGCGCCGCTCCGTCTCGCGGATCAGCTGGACACAGCGGACCAGTTGCAGATTGTCGATGGTGGCGATCAGCCCCTCGCGCTCTGCGATGTCGAGATAGCGGTCGGGCATGATCTGCTGCCCGTCGGCGGCCTGCACGCGCGAGAACACCTCGTAGAAGCGGTGCTTGCGCTGGGGCAGGCTGACGATGGGCTGGAGATAGACGTCGATGCGGTCGGCCTTCAGCGCGTCGCGAACCGCCTCCAGCACCGCGGCGTCGTCCATCGCGACCGGCGGCGATGCCGCAGCGGAGAGCGGAGCCGGCTGCGGAACGGAGGACGGCACCGCGGCCGGACGCCGGACGCCGCCGGGGTCGCTGCTGGGCGCCGGCGGGCGCGGGGCGCGCCGTTCGGTCAGGCGGGCGACCAGCGACTGCAGAAGCTTCACCTCCTGCATCACCGCATCGTAGCGGACGGTGCTTTCCGGCGCAGCGCCTGGATGGGATGCCAGCCGCTGCTCCAGCAGGTGGGCCAGTTCCTCCACCCGGTCGTTCAGGCGGGCGATGCCGCGGGCGGCCTTACGCTCGCGCTCCAGCCGGGTCACCACGTCATGGACCAGCGCCCCGGCCAGCACCACCAGCGCGCCGGCCATCCACGCCACCAGCGGATCGGCCTCCGGGCGGAGCGCCCATAGGGCGGCACCGGCCGAAATCCCGGCGATCAGGTAAGCCAGCGCGTAGACGAGGTGCGTCAGCAGGGTCATCGCGGAAACCACGGTGGTGGAAACGGCAGCGCGGGATCAGCGGTGATCCGCCCCCACCGCCTCGGCGACCGAGCGGAAGCCGTCGCGGCGCAGCAACTCCGCCAGTTCGCGGCGGATGCGGTGGACCACAGCCGGCCCGGCATAGACCATCGCCGAATAGAGCTGCACCAGCGAGGCGCCGGCCCGGATCTTGGCATAGGCGTCCTCGCCGGTCGCCACGCCACCCACCCCGACGATCGGCAGCTTGCCGCCGGTCAGCGCGTAGATCTCGCGCAGCACGGAGGTGGAGGGCTCGAACAACGGCGCGCCGGACAGGCCGCCGGCCTCGCTGCGCATCGATGCCGGGATGCCGTCGGGCCGGGCGATGGTGGTGTTGGAGATGATCAGCCCGTCGATACCGGACTCCAGCGCAACCGCGGCGATGTCGCTCTTGTCCTCCACCGTCAGATCGGGCGCGATCTTCAGCAGCAGCGGCGGATTGCGAGTCAGGCCGCAGGCGGCCCGCGCCTCCAGCACCCGGTCCAACAGGGCGCGCAAAGGGTCGCGGCCCTGCAGCGCGCGCAGGCCCGGCGTGTTGGGGGAGGAAACGTTGACGACCAGATAGTCCACCAGTGGCGCCAGCCGGCGCACGCTGATCACGTAATCGTCGGCGGCGTCCGCCGTGTCCTTGTTCTTGCCCAGATTGGCGCCGACGATGCCGGGCACGTGCCTGGCCGAGTCGCGGCGGCGCTCCAGACGCTGGGCGAAGACCTCCAGCCCCTCGTTGTTGAAGCCCATGCGGTTGATGATCGCCCGCTGCTCCACCAGCCGGAACAGGCGGGGGCGCGGGTTGCCGGGCTGCGGCCGCGGGGTGACGCTGCCGGGCTCGACGAAGCCGAAGCCGAGATTCAGCGTGGCGTCGACCACCTCGGCATTCTTGTCGAAGCCGGCGGCCAGCCCGACCGGGTTGGTGAAGTCCAGCCCCCAAACGCGGGTGTGCAGCGCAGGGTCGTCCTTGCCGCGGGCCGGCGGTACCAGCCCGGTCTTCAGCGCCTTGACGGTCAGGCCATGCGCGGTCTCAGGGTCGAAGCGGAACAGCAGCGGGCCGGCAAGCGGATAGAGGTCGATCACGGAACGAGGTCCTGGAGGGTGAAGGGAAAGCCGGCCGGGAAGATGTGACGCCCGTCCGGCCCCAGCGGCAGCGGGTCGACCCGCAGCACGGCATCCACCGGCAGCGGCCCGTAGAGATGCGGGAACAGCTGTCCGCCGCGCGAGGGCTCCCAGCGCAGGGCG
Organism: Pseudomonadota bacterium; assembly: GCA_023423695.1. Lineage (GTDB taxonomy): Bacteria > Pseudomonadota > Alphaproteobacteria > Azospirillales > Azospirillaceae > Azospirillum. The sequence goes on from JAFAFA010000013.1 coordinate 3,561, forward strand.
GCACCCAGCCGGTCGGCGTCCACCGTCAGCAGCAGCAGGCCGTCCTGGCCCGTGCGATGCTTGGCGGCGCTCTCCACCACCTGTCCGGCAGTGGAGAAATGGATGAAGCCGTCCTGGACATCCTGCGACGAACCCGGGTAGCTGCCGGCCGGGCGGGCGGCGTCCCACTCGTCCGCGCGGCACATGTGGTGGATGATTCGGTCGGTCATGATGGTCGGACACTATCCCAAGGCGCGGCCACCGGCCAGACACATCAAAGCCGCAGTCCGAAAACCGCAGCCTCCACCGGTGCGGCGCGTCCCGCGCCGCGGGGCCGGGCAGGGTGTCGGCCACAACGCAAGATCGACTCCCCGAATGCAATTCCGCACGCGTCGCGCGTTGCATTTTGCAAAGCACACTCAAAACTATTCGGCATTTTGCGGGTATTTTTGAGTTTCGCGGCCTTCGTTCCTGCCGAAACGGCCGATCATCCCGTGCAACCGCCGCGATTCCAAGCTCCGCAGACGCCTTCGCGGGTTGGCACCGCTTTTGCTGTGACGGAAACAAGTCAACGGAGGACCCGTCATGAACGCGATTTCCATGAGCCTGATGAAGAAGACCCAGTCCTGCGACACGGAACTGGGCACGTCGGTCACCGCCATGGGTGCGCTGTGCGAGCCGGGTCAGACCGCGGTCCCGCTGAAGCCGAGCGCAACCATGCTGGCGGCAGGCGCGCGGGCCGGCGGCGTATCGGTCGAGGTGGCCTGGAAGATCTACCAGGCGATGATCCACCACGCCGACTGAGCCGCCTCGCCCGTTGCGGCCGTTGACGGTCAGCGCCGTCCGCCCTCGAAGGGCATGAAGCCCGAATCGAGCTTGGTCTCGATCCGCAGCAGGTGGTCGGTCAGGCGCTGCTCCACGTCCTTGAGCGTCGCGAAGGAGACATAGGTCTTCGCGACCTCCAGCTTGTATGCGGCAAGATTCTCGCGCACCTGCGCCTGGGCCTCATCCACCCGGATGCGCAATTCGTCCAGTGCGCTGTCGGCATCTTTGCGCACCCGCGCGATCAGCCAGAACAACCCGCCCATCGCCGGCAGTTCGACCGCGGTGATCCACCAGGCGAGATCCAGGCCTCCGGTCAGGGTGTCGTGCATCGGGGTCTCCTGTGGTTGAGGTGAGGAAACGACTCAAAGCTCCCAATCCGACGGCGCCACCAGCGTACCGGCACCCCGCCAGTCGGGGCGGCGCTCAGGACGGACGCCGGGATCATCGAAGCGGAAAGGTTCGGCGCCGAGACAGCCGGCCACCGCGTCCAAGCCGTCATCCGGCCCGCGGTATCGGCCGTCCGGACGCCAATCGCGCATTTCCCGGATCAGCGGCGTGTCCCACACCGACCGGTGGGCCAACAGGCGGCGGTCGGCCATCAGGGCGTTGAAGGCCTCCGTGATGCGCTGGGCCTTGGGTTTGCGGCTGGTCTGCTCGACCACGCCGACGGCCAGCCGGTCATGGCGCAGCCGCTCGCGCAGCAAACCGGGCAGGAAGCGGCCCAAGCCGTTGATTTCGATGTGGATCGCCGACAGATGGTTATCGGCGAGAAGGCGGGAGACCTGCCCGCATTGCTGGTCGGCCTCCGTCTCTTCCAACCGCGGGTCGACCGTCAGATACAGCACCCGGTGCAGGTAGAACATGTTGTCGGTGCCGCCGAAAACCACGGCCACCACGCTGCCGTCGCCGCTTTTCGCCTTGCCGTCCGCTTCCAGCCGGGCAAAGGCCGGGTCCCACCAGCAGGAGGCGGAGACCAGCCGCACCCCGCCCAGCGTCAACACCGCGCGGCCCAGCGCCTCGCGATACACGAGTTCCGCGTCGTAGCGGCCGAGCTTGGCGACATCCAGCATGCCGTCCGCGACGCTGACCGGGCGCAGCAGCATCTGGCTGGTGAACTTGTTGGGGCCGGTGGACTTGCGGATGCGGGCGACATGGGCCTCGCCAAAGCGCTCCTTCCAGGTGTAGGTGCGGCGGCCCTCGGCGACCTCGGTATAGACCGGCAGGACCAGCCGCTCGAATCCCTCCAGGAAAGGCGGGCTGCCGTCGTCGGTCTCCTCGGCATAGAGACTGTCCTGCGCATGCGGCGTCCCGACATAGAGCTGCGCCCCGCCCGGCACCAGCACATACTCCAACTCCGACAGGCGCTCGCGGAGGACGGCACGCTTGACCGCGGTGTCGGCGTTGCGCGGCACCTCCACATCGTCGCAGATCACCACGTCGGCGCGGCTGCCGGTGATGTTGCCGCCGATGCCGGCCGCCGCCATCGACGGGTCGCGCAGCTCCATCGGACGCGCGACCGTGAACTGGTCGGCCGCCCACTGGTCGCGCATCGACGCCGGCGGCTTCAGGTGGCTGCAATCGGGATGGCGTTCCAGGATGCGCTTGACGTTGCGCACCATCTTCGTCGCCAGCCGCATGTCGGCGGCCAGCACCAGCAGCCGGCAGTTGGGATCGCGCAGCAACAGCCACGCCGCGAACAGCCCGACCAGGGTCGATTTGCCCGACCCGCGGAAGGCCATCAGCAGCATGCGCCGGTTCTGCCCGGCCATGCATGCCTCTAGCCAGCCCGCCATCCGCACATGGTGGGCGGGGGTCCTCAGCTCCACCATGTCGTTCCAGCCCCGAACGAAGGCGCGAAAGCTGTCGTCCTTCCCCGCCCTCATGGATTGCGCCCCAGGATGTGCCAGCCGGCGCCGTTCGACATCACCGTCACCGCATGGCCCTGGGCGGTCAGCGCGATGGCCTCGCTGTCCGGCCCGCCGCCGCCAGCCTGGGTGACGGTAACGCGGTTGCCGCCGGTGTCGGACTTCTTGACGGTGACCGTGCGGCCGACCGCATGCGGCGCAGACGGCGCCGGCAGCCGCACCTCCACCGCCCCGCTCCAGGCGCTGACCAGATAGAGCTGCTGGTTCAGGTCCGGCTCGAACAAGCCGGGGGCCGCGTGATAGTGCGCGTTGCCCGGCGGATTGTTGCCGGCGACGATCCACCAGCCCGCCCCGTTCGATACCAGCGTGACGAAGTCGTAGCGGTTTCCCAGCGACAGCGCCCGCCCGTCCGGCCCCGGCCCGCCGGTCTCCGTCACCGTCAGCGGGTTGGTAGACGCATCGGTGCGCTTGATCGTCACCGCATGGCCGTTGACGGTCTCGGCCTTCGGTAGACGCAACTCCACCGCCCCGCCATAGGCGCTGGCCAGATAGACGGAGCTGGTCAGGTCCAGCGCCACCACCCCGCCCCGGACGGGCTCAACATAGTCGGTGTCATAACGCAGCGCCTCCACCACCAGTTCGGTGATGCGGCTGCGCTGAAGCCGGTTCTTCTCCGGATAACCGGCATTGACCGCGGTGTACTGCCCGCCGGAACGGTCGAGGATCGCCGGCCCGGCGGCGGCGGAGAACAGGTTGACGGCCGCCGTCTCCACCGACCCGGCATCCAGCAGCAGGTTCGGTAGGGCGCCCAGCGACTCGGCATAGAAATTCACGATCAGCGTCTTGTCGGTGACGGCGCCGACGCGGAAACAGGCCTCCGCCTCCGGCCACAGATTGGCCTCGCAGTCGAAGAAGGCGTTGTTGAAGCGACCCTGCTCCACGAAAAAGCCGCAGCCGGTCATCGGCGCCGACAGCGAATAGACCCGCACGGCGTGGAACCGGTTGGCGTTGGGCGTATCGCCCGCCCCCGTCCGCGTCAGCCACACCCCATGGCGCGACGGCCGCGCCACCAGCACGCGGGCGATGTTGTTCCAGTAGCAGGGCAGGTTCGGGTCGATGTAGCCGTCGAACAGCAGCCCCACTTCCGGTTCCCACAGGGTCAGGTCGGTCAGGCTGTTCTGCACGCAAGGCCCATCACGTCCGAACAGCCGCACCCCCGCCCTGCCCTGCTCCAGCCGCAGGCCCGACAGGGTGGCGTAGCCGTCCGGCAGGTGGACGAGGTCGAAGCCGTTGGACGCCCCGCGGATCACCGAGGCCTGCCCCGCCCCGTACAGCGTCTGCCCATGGCCGAGCGTCAGCGTGTTGGCGATGCGGTAGGTCCCCGGCGGCACGAACACGGCGAGGGCGGAGGTCAGCGCCGCCTGAATAGCCAGCGTGTCGTCGACCAACCCGTCTCCCACCGCGCCGAAATCCTTGACGGAAACGAGGTCGGCCAGCTTGTCGCGCACCGGCCGCGCGGTGGCCCCGGCGCCCGGCGGCACATAGGTCGCCAGCGCCTCCTCGTCCACCGGCGGACGGACGGTGGGGTTGCCGGCGCTGTCGAAGGCCAGCAGCTTGCCCTGTCGCAAGCCCCGCTCGGGCAGTAGGGAGGAGGCCGGCAGGTCGCTGTCGGCATAGCGCAGCATCAGTTCCTGGTCGCCCGCCACCTGCTGGAGCGCAGCGGTCAGCCGGTCCAGTTCGCCGTTGAGGGCGGCGGCCGGCAGCGGCCCGCTCTCGCCGAAATCGCTGCGCCGTTCGATGGGCAGGCGGCGGCGCAGCAGGACGACGGTCCCCTCCACCGGCGCGGCAGCGAAGGTCACCGCCCCGCCCGCGGTGGCCCCGGCCCCGCCGACCGCATAGCCGGTGCTCTGAAGCGCCGCACCCAAAAAGACCTGGAGATCCTCGTCGGCGAAGATCGGAAACGGGTAGGTGAAGACCCGCTGCATGCCGTCGGCGAGATACTGCACGCGCGGGATCCCGCGCGGAATGAGAAGCGACGTGGACATCGGAGGGTCTCCGGTGAATGGAGCCATTTCTCAAAAGAACTTGCTCATGTATTCCAGCCGCTGACGGTCGGCGAGTTGCGACAACTCCAGCAGGTTGCGGCGCTTGGCCTCGTCCAGGCTCTGCTGGATGGCGGCACGTTTCAGCTGGTCGGTCGCCTGCGCGTCCTTCCGTTCGCTCTCGCTGGAGTTGGTCAGCCCCAACAGGATCGCCTCGCCGGACCCGTCCTGCGCAGTGACGCCGCGTGCGCCCAGCCCGGCGCGCGTCTTGCTGACCGCCTGCCGCAGGGCGGCAAGCCGGCGCTGTTCGGCGGCATCCGCCGCGGCAGTCAGCTGGGCCAGCTGGGTCTGGGCGTCGGTCTCCTTGGAGCGGACGGTCCGCTCCTGGCTGGCGCGCAGTTGCGCCAGCGTCTGCTCCTGGGCGGAGCGGAAATCGTCCATTTCCTTGGCCCGCGCCGCCGCAGTTGCCGCAGCGGCGGCCTCGTCCCGCTGGCGCTGAAGCTCCTGCTCCTGTTGACGCAACTCGGCGTCATGCGCCCATTGGCGGGCCTTCGCCTCGGCCTCCAGCTGAGCCTGCTGCTGGCGGGCGGCGGCGGCGGCCTGGGCATTGCGCTCGGCCGCCGCCGCTTCCTCGCGGTATTTCTGTTCCAGCGCCGCCTGGGCCGCAGCCGCTTGCGCGGCGTCCTGCTGGCGCTTGTACTCAAGCTCGGCAGCAGCCTGTTGCGCTGCGGCCTGTTGTGCGGCGGCACCGGACTGTCCGGCATTGGCGCTGCGTACGGTCCCGATGACCGAGTTCGCCAGCGGCAGCGCCGTGGTCACGAGGGGAGCGATTCCACCCATCAGTCATTCACCTTCAATTCCATGGTCACGGACAGCAGCGTGAAGGGCAGCGGCGCGTCCTGTTCGATGCGCCACAGCGGGACATTGGTGTCGTGGCGCCAGCCGAGCGCCCGCAGCCGGCGGTCCCCCGACACGCGCGGCGGCACCCCGCCGGCCGGTTGCGGCCCAAGCCGGTGAAGTGGAAGTTCCTGCAACCCGCGCCCCAGATCGACGCGCAGCGCCGCCGTCTCCTCCAGCCGGAAGGTGACGGCGACCAGCCGGACGATGTCGGCCCCGGTCGCCTGCCCCAGCAGGTTGGGCGGCAGCGGCTCGATCCGGTGGGTGTAGGGCAGCCCGATCTCGACTTTGCGCGCCGGCGGGTCGAGCGTGACGCTGCCGGCCTGGACGGTGGCCGGGTTGCGCACCACCCCGTCGGCGACGACGGCGACCGTCCGTCCCTCCAGATGCGTCAGCCCTCCCCAGACCGCGGTTGCGTCTACCCGCTCGGCGGCAATCGCCGCGTCGAGGTTCAGCGCATCGTCGAAGCGCTCGACGGTCCACACGCCGCGCCGCTCCACCAGCGTGTAGACCTCGTCCCCCACCGCGGCGACGGAGCGGACCGCACCATCCGTCTCCAGCAGGGTCCAGGCGGTGACGTTCTCCGCCCGGTAGGCGGTGAGAGCCCCCAGCGTGCCGTCCTCCATCGCGACGAACAGCAGCCGGCGGCTCTGGTCGTAATCCTGGTCGCGCGGGCTGGACACCAGATGGCGGGCCAGCATGGCGAGGTCGTTCGCCTGATAGGCCGCCTCGGTGTCGGTATAGAGGAACTCGCGGATTTCGCGCCGGTTGCGCGGCACGAACAGCGTGGCCCCTTCCACGTCGCGTGGCGGGATGGCGCGGTCCATCGGCGAGCCGATGCGCGTCTGCCGGTTGACCTGCATGCTCTCCGGGGTCAGCGGGTCACCGGTCACCATATATTCGGCGCCCGAGGTGAAGACCTGCAGATGCCGGCCGGAGAAGACGGCGCGCACCGCGTTCACCTGATCGGACAGGATGCCGAACTCGATGGCCTGGTCGTCCAGCCCCTCGCCCAGGTCGAAGTTCCAGATCTGGGCGGAGCGCGACAGCCACAGCCGGTTGGGCAGGTCGCGCGATCCGCCGATCACCAGCCGGTCCTGATGAAAGGCTGCCGACACCGGCCAGCCGCGAAGGGCGGAGAAGGCCTGCTCCTCCCAGCTCGGGGTCGGCTGGGTGTCGGCCAGCGCCTCCTTCACGGTGGCGTTGAGCTGCGTGGCAGACACCACGCCGGTCACCTGCAGTTGCTTGCCCTTGATGCGGATGCGGGTGCCGTCATGGCGCGGGTCGAACACCGGGGCCGACGCGGTGACGCTGATCGCCCCGCTCGTCCCCGACGGCGTCAGCGTCACCGCCGGATCGCCGAAACGGTAGAAGGGCGTGCGCAGCAACTCACCCTCCACCGCGAAAGCCCATTCGGCCAGGGTCCACGCCCCATCGTCGCCGCGCGTCAGCTTGCGCGGCGGCAGGTCGGGATGGCAGACCAACAGCGTGTCGGCGCTCTGCGTCCAGGTGATCTGCGCCAGTTGCGTCAACGTCCAGGGCGCGGCAACCGACGCCAGCCTGCTCCCGCCCTGGAACACGTCGATCCAGCGGTCGGTGAAGACCAGCAGATAGGTCTGTTCGCTGTTTCGTTCGAACGCCACCAGCCGCCCGTCGCCGCGTGCCAGCGCGATGAAGGCAAGGCCGGACCGCCGCGTCACCCCGCCGGTCGGGTCGATGAACAGGTTGCGCAGGGCCAGCGCGCCATTGTCGTAAGCCTTGAGGTCGCCGCGTCCCAACAGGCGGCGCGACACCTCGCCGGCGGTGAAATTGGTCTTGACCTGATGCAGCCGTCCCATCACGTCCTCCCCATCATGCCCGTGCCCCGCTCATGCTCTCGCATCGATCAGGGTGAAGTCCTCGAAGCCGGGCTGGCTGTCCTGCTGGGCGTCGATCTGGCGGGCGCGGCGGAATTCGCCCTCGGCCAGCTGGGCCAGCAGTTCCGCCCGCGTCGAGCTTTCGGTCAGCGGCAGGCAGAATTCGGCGGCGAGCCGCGCGATCAGCGCCTGGTCGAAGAAGGCGGGAAACTCCTCCTCCGCCGGGCGGCCGATGTAGGACAGGGTGACGGCGCCGGCATCGCACAGCAGCGTCCGGCTATTGATGCGGTAGGACAGGCCGCGCGCCCGCCCGCCGCCGCCCGCCGCCAGCGCCCGCAAGAAGTCGGCCGGCAACTGGAAAGCACAGGCGTAATCGGCGACCGGCGGCTCGGCCAGCCGCGGCAGCGCCGCCTGCTTGGTGGCAAAGCTCCAGGCATTGGCCGACAGCAGCGCATCGCGCGTCGGACCATACAGGGCGGCGGCCACCTCCGCCTCGGCCGATCCGTCTTCGAAGGAGGCGATGGCGATGGCGCCGAGCTTGATCAGCGCACGGCCGCACAGGCCGATGGCGGTCAGGGCCATATGCAGATCTCCGGTTTCGGGTTTTCGGAAAGGCGCCGCCCTCTATGGTCGATGTGCGGCGCCTTCCCCCTTCGGCGGATCAGTCGCTGTTGGCGGTGCCGAACGGCGTCAGATTTGCGACGTCGACCGCCCCGTTGACGCTGGCTGCGACCACCAGCACGCCGGTCGCCGGCGTAGCGGCGCCGACCGCGCAGTTCGCCAGCAGCATGTCACCCACCCGCAGCAGGTCGGCGGCGCCGTTGAAATAGCCGGCGGTATCGACGTCGGTCGCCGCATCGTGCGTGGTGTAATGCCAGAGCGTGAAGCCGTTCGCATAGGCGAGCACGCTCAAATCCTTGGACGCATAGGCCATGGATCGAAGACTCCGGATTATGTGGGGCATGGGAGGGCGGGAGGGAGGATTACCCTCCTCCGCTCAGCTCTCCAGGCAGCGCAGGGTCACCACGCCGGTGGTGTCGATCAGCGCGGCGCCCTGGCTCATCATGTTGTTGACGAAATGCGCCGCGCGGTCGCCGTGCCAGGTGATGTCGGTCTTCACGTCGGCGCCCGCCGCATGGCCGACCGCCGTCTTGTGGTACCAGTGGCAGAGCCGCACGCCGCCGTTCAGCGTCAGGCCGGAATGCGGCAGCCACAGCGTGCCGAGCCAGCGCTTGGCCTGAGTGCCGCGCCAGGGCAGCTCGTCGGTGCCGACATAATCGGAGCTGGCGAACTCCTCGATGCCCAGCAACTGGCTCCACTGCTTCCAGCCGACGACGGCGTAGCGCTGGCCGTCGTCGGGCACGTCGGCCTCGCCCATCATCTCGAAGGCGGTCAGGATCTTGGCCTTGGTCAGCCCGTCGGCGGCGCTGCCGGCATAATTGACCGACTTGTTCAGCTCGGCGATCAGCAGCTCGTCGGTCTTGCGGCCCAACGCATAGGCGCCGGCATTGGCGATGATCTGCCGCTCGTCGATGTTGGTCTTCAGCTCGTCCAACCGGTCGACCCAGTCGCCGGCGTAGAAATCATACAGCGCGCATTCAACCGGCGTGTGGTCGAGGTTCATCACCGGGACCGCACCGTGGCGCGACTTGGTGGAGGCGGCGCCCTTGCCGACCTTCTGGAAGACGGTGGAGGCGCCCTGGACGTTGTTCTTGCTGCGCACCGTGTTGCGCAGCTTGGAACCCATGCGCTGGTAGGCCTCGTGGACCTCGCGTTCGAACTGCTTGACGAACGCCTGGGCGATGGTGGTCGACATAAGGATATTTTCCTTTCGCGTTCCTGCGGATCCCGCGACGGCGTTGCGGGAGGAGTCGTTCCGCCACCCGGTTGTCGGGGATGCGCGCAGGGCGCAGCGCCGGCCGCGGGCGAAACGCGAAAACGAAAAGGGCCGGCCGGACTTTCAGTTGTCCGGCCGGCCCTTTTCGGACCGAAGCGAGGGGGAGCTTTGGGTCTGTCGGGCGCTACGGTCCGGGGGGCGGACCCGTCGCCTTGACGAGAGTGGTTTTAGGATTTTATGCGGAACTGGTCAAGGATTACTTTCATACAAGACATCGGCTGGCGATGCTCACAACCCCTCTCAGTGCCGAACCGGACCCGCCACCCAATGGCTGACGATGGTCTCCGCCTGGGCCGGCGGGATCTCCGGATGGTGGTAGCGGTAGACGGTGACCGCCGCCTCCAGCGCGTAGCGCTCCGGCTGGCCGCAGCGGCACAGACCGGAATAGCAGCGCTGCACCGCATCGCGGCATGCGATGGCGTCGACGATCGGCTGCTCCGCCTCGGAAAAACGGGGATCGGTCATGGACGCTCCTCCTCATCCAAGGGCACGCCGTAAATCTCCAGCCGGTGGCCGACGATCTTGTAGCCGAGTTCGCGGGCGATGCGTTCCTTCATCGCCTCCAGCTCCGGGCTGGCGAACTCGATGATCCGCCCGGAGCGGGTATCGATCAGGTGATGATGGTGGTCAGCCGTCGCCTCCTCGTACCGCGCACGGCCGTCGCCCAGATCGACGCGCTCGATCACCTGCGCGTCTTCCAACAGCCGCATGGTGCGGTACACCGTGGCGATGGAAATCCGCGGGTCGATCTGCACGGCCCGGCGGTGCACCTCCTCCACATCGGGGTGGTCGTCGGCGTCCGACAACACCTGGGAGATGACGCGGCGCTGCCCGGTCATCTTCAGCCCCTTCTCCATACACAACGCTTCCAGACGCGACGTCATCACCCCAACCCTGGTCTTTGCTTCCCGTACCCCCCATCATACTGAAAACCGTTCGCAATCCCAGAGCGGTTTCGCAGCGACGGAAAGTCGCTGAACCCGCCGGCGCCGCCCATGGCCCGGCCAAGATGGAGGACTCACCCACATGACCCGTGCCCACCCGCCCCGGATCGGGACGACGCAGGCCCTGCTGATCGCCGGCCTGTCACTGTTCGCCGCCCCGGCCCTGGCCCAGCAGTCGGCCCCGGCTCCCGCTCCCGCCGCCCAGGCCGCCGTCGCCGATGCCCAGGGCAAGCCGCTGGGGACCGTCACCTTCACCCGCTTCCCGCACGGCATCCTGGTCCACGGCCAGCTCGAAGGGCTGCCGCCGGGCTGGCACGGCATCCACATCCACGAAAACGGCGCCTGCACGCCCGACTTCAAGGCGGCCGGCGGCCATTTCGCCGCCCAAGGCTCCAAGCACGGGCTCGAGGCCGAAAAGATGCATTATGGCGAGCTTCCCAACATCTGGGCCAACGAGGCCGGCAAGGCCGGGTTCGAGGCGATCACCCACATGGTCAGCCTGACCGACGGGGCGGATGGCCTGTTCAAGCAGGGCGGCACCTCCATCGTCGTCCATGCCCAGCCGGACGACTATCTCAGCCAGCCTGCCGGCAACTCGGGCGACCGCATCGCCTGCGGCGTCATCAAGAAGCCGTAAGCCCCTCCTGATCGGCCCCGGGGCGCGACCATTTGCCGCGGCGTTGCGGCGATGATTCGCGCCCCTTCCCCACGCTCCCTGACCGGTGCACCCCTGCCGCGCGCCGAGTTTGCTTGCCAAATCAAGCCACCGGCCCTATCTGTCCGGGGTCGGACGGCGCCCGGCGCCGCGCAGGACTTGCGCGCGCCCGGATCGCCCGCCGCCCGACGGCTCCGCGCCAACCCGCCGCGGAGCGCGCAAGCCCGGCCGCTCCCTCCTGGCGCGGCCCCCATTCTGGTGACCAGGACCATCGCTTCCATGACCGAATTCTCCGGCCTCGGCCTGATCGAGCCTCTTCTGCGCGCCGTCGCGGAGGAGGGATACTCCACGGCCACGCCGATCCAAGCCGGCGCGATCCCGCTGCTGCTGGCCGGCCGCGACGTTCTGGGCCTCGCCCAGACCGGCACCGGCAAGACCGCAGCCTTCACGCTGCCGATCCTGCAGCGGCTGTTCCAGAACAAGAAGCGCGTGGCCGCCAAGTCGCCCCGCGTGCTGATCCTGACCCCGACGCGGGAGCTGGCGCTGCAGATCGGCGACAGCTTCACCACCTACGGCCGCCATCTGCCGATCCGCCGCACCGTCATCCATGGCGGCGTCGGCCAGAGCCCGCAGGTCGCCGCCATCGCCCGCGGCGTCGAGGTGCTGATCGCCACCCCCGGCCGCCTGCTCGACCTGATGGCGCAGAACCACGTCAATCTCGGCTCGATCGAGGTGTTCGTCCTCGACGAGGCCGACCGCATGCTCGACATGGGCTTCATCCGCGACGTGCGGAAGGTGGTCGCGGTGCTGCCGAAGGAACGTCAGACCCTGCTGTTCTCCGCCACCATGCCCGACGCGGTGGTCGAGCTGGCGCACAGCATCCTGACCGATCCCGAGCGCATCGAGGTGACGCCGCAATCCACCACGGTGGAGCGCATCAACCAGCGCGTCCTGTTCGTGGACCGCAGCGACAAGCGCCGCCTGCTGGCCGACCTGCTCGAAGACTCTGCGATGGCGCGCACCATCGTCTTCGCCCGCACCAAGCACGGCGCCGACCGCATCGCCGACCACCTGAAGAAGGCGGGGATCGCCGCCGACGCCATCCATGGCGACAAGTCGCAATCGGCCCGCGTCCGCGCGCTGGAAAGCTTCCGCAACGGCGAGTTGCGGGCGCTGGTGGCGACCGACATCGCCGCCCGCGGCATCGACATCGACGGCATCAGCCACGTCATCAACTTCGACCTGCCGAACGAGCCGGAAAGCTACGTCCACCGCATCGGCCGGACCGCCCGCGCCGGCACCGACGGCAGCGCGGTGTCCTTCTGCGACCATGAAGAGGTCGGCTATCTGAAGGACATCGAAAAGACGATCCGCCAGCCGATCCCGGCCGACGCCACCCACCCCTACCACGCGGTGGAGGTGGCGCAGATCCACGCCTCCAGCAAGCCGCCGCCCCGTCCCAAGGCGCCGGGCAGCAACCGCAACCAGAACAACCGCAACCAGCAGCAGGCCCGCCACGGGAACGCCGGCTCCAACGCCGCGCCGAAGCCGGCGGCGCCCAAGGCCGCGCAGCCGAAGCCTGCCCTGTCAGGCGCCAAGGCCCCGCAGAAGGCCGGCAAGCCGGCCGGCGCGCCGCGGCCGGACGCCGCCCGCAACGACCAGAACCGGCATGACCGCCGCCCGGCTCCGCATGCCGTTTCGCACGGCAACAGCCATGGCAACAGCAATCATGGAGGCGGCAAGCAGGCCCCGCGCGCGGCCGGAACCCCCGGCGGCAACACGCCGATGCGCCGCAAGCCCAGCGCCGCCTGATCCGGGCAGCGCCCACAAAGAAAAAGGCCCCGTCTCTCGCCGAGACGGGGTCTTTTCCGTTCGGAACCGCAGCGTCAGCCCTGGGCTTCCGCGGCGTGCGCCGCCTGCACCGCCGGACGGGCGCCGACACGTTCGCTGAAGGCGACCAGATTTGGGAAGGCCGACAGGTCGAAGCCGATGCGCGGCATCCAGCTCAGCACCGTGTAGGCGTAAGCGTCGGCGACGGTGAAGACGTCGCCGGTCAGATAGGCCTTGCCCTCCAAATCCTGGTTCAGCACCGACAGCTTGCCGGTCAGCACCTTGGCAGCGAATTCGCGGTGGGTGTCGGACACCACGTCCTTCAGCATCGGGAACAGCGGCACGACGCCCTTGTGCAGCTCCGCCCCGATGAAGTTCAGCAGTTCCTGAACACGGTAGCGCTCCATCGTGCCGGCCGGCGGGATCAGGCCGCTGCCCGGCGCCTTGTCGGCGATGTACTGCACGATCACGGCGCCCTCGGTCAGGATGCCGCCCTCGTCGAGCGCCAGGGTCGGAACCTGCCCCTTCGGGTTCACCGCCCGGAAATCGCTGCCGTCGGGCAGGGTCTTGGCGACCAGATCGACCTTCACCAACTCGAAGGGTAACCCGGCCTCACGCAGAACGATGTGCGGCGACAGCGAGCAGGCACCCGGCTTGTAATAGAGCTTCATGTCTCCGGAACCCCGTTTGGGTGTTGGTGGTTGCAGTGGAAGGGGTAGCGCAGTCCGCCGGCCGCCGCCAGTCCCGTCCACACCGCTTCACGCCGCCTGGATCGAGGTGGCGAGCGACGCCACCTCGCTCTGCAACTGGGCGGCACTCCGGCGCACCACGTCCAGCCGCCGCTCCATCGCCTCCGCTGCGGAACCGGAGCCGTCGGCAACCGCGCGCACCCCTTCCACCGTCGTCGCCAGACCGCGGGCTTCCTCCGCGGTGGTCTGGATCTGTCCGATGATCGACTGGGCGGCGACGCCCTGCTGCTCGATTGCCCCGGCGATTCCCACCGTCACCTCGTTCATGCTGCCGATGGTGTCGACAATCTCCCCGATGGCCTGCGCGGTGCGCCGGGAGGAAGCCTGGATGTCCGCCACCTGCCGGGCGATGTCGTCGGTCGCCCGCGCGGTCTGGCTGGCCAGCTGCTTGACCTCGCCGGCGACGACGGCAAAGCCCTTGCCCGCCTCTCCGGCCCGCGCCGCCTCGATGGTCGCATTCAGTGCAAGCAGGTTGGTCTGGCTGGCGATGTCGCCGATCAGGTGGGTGATGTCCTCGATCTGGGCGGCAGTGCTTTCCAACAGCGAGACGATCTCCCGTGTCGCCGACGCCTGCCGGCTGGCGGTGGAAACGATGCCGGTGGCACGGTCGAGCTGTCCGCGGATGACGCCGGTTGATCCGGCGAGCTGATCCGCCGCCACCGTCATGCCATGCGCCCGTTCCACCGCCCCGGCGATGGAGCGCAAGGCGTCGCCCAGCTGCACGCGCGTGCTGCCGATGGTGGAGGCAACGGCTTGGGAGTCGCCGCTCAGCGCATCGGACGCCGTCAGGATCTGATCGGCAGAGCTGCCGATCACCGCCTGCAGCCTGCCGGCCACCTCGGCGAGGGTGCGACGGCGCTCCTCGCCCGCGCGTTCCTCCGTCGCCCGCTGCTCGGCGGCCAGCGACTCGGCTTGGCGGCGGGCTTCCTCGGCGGTCGCCAATGTCGCCTCCAGGCTGTTCAGCAGGCCCTGCCCTTTCCAGGCGACTGCCACCAGAACCGTCACCTCCACCAGCACCGCCACCGCGTGGTAGAGCACCCGCAAGAGGTTCCCGCCTTCCGGCAGCAGGGCGTAGGGCAGGGCGAAGTTCAGGATCAGGTGATGCCCCGCGACGGCCAGTGTCGCCATCACCAGCGCGCCGACGTCGATGAAGGCGATCAGCGCCGCCAGATTGGCGAAGAACAGGAAATGCAGATCGACCTGCCAGGGCTGTCCCTGCCCCGCCGCGATGACCAGGGCGCTCTGCAGCATCAGCGCCACCGCCGACAGGCTGCGCCGCGTTGCGCCGTTGGCCGAGAGCCGTCCCAGCGTCGCGCCGGACGTGACCAGCAGGGCAAGCACCGGAATGACCCAACCGCGGTCCATCGACCAGGAGAACAGGGCCAGGATCGGGACATAGCTCCACAGATAGGCGAGAATCGCCCGCTCGCTGGCGGCACGCAGGCGGTCGAGATTGTTCATGGAGTGGCTCCGGGTCATGACGGCAGACGGCGCGGGTCCGCGCATCCGGCAAGAAGCGGATCGAGCAGCAGCCACGCGCCATGCCGGTGGAGGGAAGCGGCGAAGTCCGGGTGCGCCGATTTGGCGACGACGATGTTCGCGAAGGGGCCGCCACGCAGGGCGGTCCCGCCGGCTGCCGACACACGCGCCATTGCCTCGGCCAACGTGGTGCCGGGAGCGAACACCACGGCAACCGGCCCGGTCGGGTCAACCGCGCCGGAGACGGCCACCGGAAGGGCGGCGGCACCGGCCAGAAGCAGGAGGATGGCGGGGAGATAGGAACGGATCATCGGCGGAAGGCACCCATGCGCAGACGAACGGACATGTTCACAGCGACAGCTACGCAGCGCCCGCACGTCTGGATCTCAGACTCGCCCTAAAGTTCGATCTGCACCAAGGCAGATACCGGAAGCGGAGAATGCCTATGATGGATTCAGAACTCAGTCGTCGCGATCAGCTTGCAGCGATGAACACATCCGCTGAACGAAGCATATCAATAAGCACCTTTGGATGCTTTGATTTCATCAACGCCGCACTTGGTGTTTTCCCCAATGGCAGCGGATGGCCACTTGCACAAATTACGCAGAAGCGAAATAAAAAGCCGATCTTTTGAAAGAAAAAAACCGCCGGACGCCCGCCCGGCGCCTGGATGCGCAGCCAAGGCTACGGAGGCGGGCAGGAGTACCGGCGGCTCGGACGCGCTCAAACAACCATCGGAACGGCGATCAGGCAGCCTGGGCGGCCAGCTTCCTGGCTTGGCGGTCGATAAACCACCAGGCGCCACGCGAGGCCACGCTGCACAGCCGCGAGTGCGGCTTCAGGCCACAGGCCTTGAACACCATGGCGATGGCGCGGTCGACGTGCTTGCGGCGATAGCGGCCGAACGCGCGGCGCTTGTAGGCGGCGTTGTAGACCTTGTGCTCGTAGGTGGCGTCCGCCGGGGCGTTGGCGGCGTAATAGGCATAAGCAAGCTCGTCATCCTCGGACTCGCCGATGCGCGACAGCGCCACCTTCAGGCGCTGGACCTTGTTCAGCCCTTCACGGTCCAGGTACTTCTTGGCGTAGGTGTAGAAGATCTTGTAGTGGCGCAGTTCGTCCGCAGCGATGTTGCGGCAGATCTCCTTCAGCACCGGCTCGTCGGTCGAATCGCCGATGGCGGCATAGTAGGAACTGGTGCCGGTCTCCACCATGCATCGGGCGATCATCTCGCCGGTGCGCGACCCGCGGACCGAGGCGTCCAGCTCGATCGGCACCCGGTAGCCGGCGCGGAAACGCTCGACCGCCGCCCGGAAATCGAAGGTGGGATCGACCAGCTCTGCCCAGCGGCCCAGCGCCTCGCCATGTTGGACCTCCTCGACGGCCCAGCCGCGAGCGACCTCCTGGAACTCCGGATCGTCGTTGAAGACGTTGCACAGATAGGCCGTGTAGTCGTCGGCGTTGAACTCGACCAGAGCCGCCGCCTTGATCAGGGGGACCAAGTCCGGATCGATCCGGCCGGCATCGAAACGGTCCCAGGGAAGCTCATCGATCCGCCAATGCGCACGCGCCATGATCCGCTCTGCCGCCTCGTCTTGGGCCGCCCTGCCGGCGGCCGTGTCCAATATCGGGTAGGGTCCGATCCCGTGTCCCCACCAATGCCGTCGGGTGCGGCGGGGTTTGCGGTTCAGGCCTTCGAATGTAATCCGTCTTTTCGGCGATGCAACCAAGTCGCAACGGAAACGGGCGGCCTGGAAGCCCAAGCCGCCCGTTCGACCGTAGAGATGTATGCCGTCTGCCCCGGGAAACCCCTGGGCCGACGGACTTTCCGCTCAGTGAGCGGAGGACTGGCTCAGCGCGTCCAGCTTGGCGCGCGCGACGGCCAGCTTGGACTCCGCAGCGGCGCGCTCGGCGTCCGACTTGCTGTCGTCCAGATCCTCGGACAGGTCCTTGATCTGCTTCTCGACCGTGGCGCGGTCCAGGTCGGTCAGCGCCACCGCTTCCTCGGCCAGCACGGTGCAGCGGGCCTCGGTGACCTCGGCGAAGCCGCCGGCGACGAAGACGCGGTCGACCACGCGGTCGCCCTCATAGACGTCGATGACACCCGGACGCACGGTCGAGATCATCGGCGAATGGCCGGCGAGCACGCCGAAATCGCCTTCCGAACCCGGCACCACGACCATGTCCACGGGCTGCGACTTCAGCAGCTTTTCCGGCGAGACCAGCTCGAATTCGACTTTATCGGCCATGGGTTTCCTGGTGCCTCTTCATAGGAACCCCCTCCCCCGTGACGGGGGGAGGGGGTGTGCTGATGTCGATTTCCGTCCGGCCTTCCCTGGCGCCTTCGAAAGGCCGATCGGGCCGGGTCGGAATGCCGCGTCCCGGATGGGATCAGGCGGCGGCCAGCTTCTTGGCCTTGGCGATCGCCTCGTCGATGGTGCCGACCATGTAGAAGGCGGCCTCCGGCAGGTGATCGTAGTCGCCGTTCACGATGCCCTTGAAGCCCTTGATGGTCTCCTCGAGCGGGACCAGCACGCCCGGGGTGCCGGTGAACACCTCGGCGACGTGGAACGGCTGCGACAGGAAGCGCTGGATCTTGCGGGCACGGGCCACGACCAGCTTGTCCTCTTCCGACAGCTCGTCCATGCCCAGGATGGCGATGATGTCCTGCAGCGACTTGTAGGTCTGCAGAACCTTCTGCACCGAGCGGGCGACCGAGTAGTGCTCCTCACCGACGACGCGCGGGTCGAGGATGCGGCTGGTCGAGTCGAGCGGGTCCACGGCCGGGAAGATGGCCATTTCGGCGATCGAGCGCGACAGCACCGTGGTGGCGTCCAGGTGGGCGAAGGAGGCGGCCGGGGCCGGGTCGGTCAGATCGTCGGCGGGCACGTAAATGGCCTGCACCGAGGTGATCGAGCCCTTCTTGGTCGAGGTGATGCGCTCCTGCAGGGCGCCCATGTCGGTGCCCAGCGTCGGCTGGTAACCAACCGCCGACGGGATGCGGCCCAGCAGAGCCGACACTTCCGAACCGGCCTGGGTGAAGCGGAAGATGTTGTCCACGAAGAACAGCACGTCCTGGCCTTCCTCGTCGCGGAAGTATTCCGCGAGCGTCAGGCCGCTCAGCGCGACGCGGGCGCGGGCGCCCGGCGGCTCGTTCATCTGGCCGTACACCAGGGCCACCTTGGAACCCGGGCCGTCGAGCTTGATGACGCCCGACTCGATCATCTCGTGGTAGAGGTCGTTGCCCTCGCGGGTACGCTCACCCACGCCGGCGAACACCGACACGCCGCCGTGCGCCTTGGCGACGTTGTTGATCAGCTCCATGATCGTCACGGTCTTGCCGACGCCGGCGCCGCCGAACAGGCCGATCTTGCCGCCCTTGGCGTAGGGAGCCAGCAGGTCGATGACCTTGATGCCGGTGATCAGCACTTCGGCGTCCGTCGACTGGTCGACGAACTCCGGGGCCTGACGGTGGATCGGCAGCGAGCGGGCGGCGTTGACCGCGCCGCGCTCGTCGATCGGCTCGCCGATGACGTTGATGATGCGGCCAAGCGTCTCCGGGCCGACCGGGACGGCGATCGGCGCGCCGGTATCCGAGACCTCGGCACCACGCACCAGACCGTCGGTGCTGTCCATGGCGATGGTGCGGACCGTGCTCTCGCCCAGGTGCTGCGCCACTTCCAGAACGAGGGTCTTGCCGTCGTTCTGGGTGTGCAGCGCGTTCAGGATCGCCGGCAGGTCGCCGTCGAACTGCACGTCCACGACGGCGCCCGTGACCTGCGTGATCTTGCCGACAGAATTGGTGGTGGCCATGGAGTAAAGCTCCCTAGGAACTCGGTAAGTGTCGGTATGCCGTCGCCGGCGCAAATAGGCTGGACGCTACGTGTCGGATGCGGCCTTTACAGGGCCTCGGCACCGGAGATGATCTCGATCAGCTCCTTGGTGATGTAGGCCTGGCGCGTCCGGTTGTAGGTGATCGTCAGCTTGTTGATCATGTCGCCGGCGTTGCGCGTCGCGTTGTCCATCGCGGTCATCCGGGCGCCCTGTTCGGACGCGGCGCTCTCCAGGAGGGCGCGGTAGATCTGGATGGACAGGTTGCGCGGCAGCAGTTCGGCGAGGATCTGCTCCTCGTCCGGCTCGAACTCGTACATCGCCTTGGCATCGGCACCGGCGGCCTCGGCGGCCTCGGTGGCGACGGCGAAGGGGATGAGCTGCTGAACCGTGACGATCTGGGAGATCGCCGACTTGAACTTGTTGAAGATGACCGAGCAGACGTCGAACTCGCCGGCATCGAACATCGCCAGCACCTTCGTCGCCACCATGTCGGCGTCGCTGAAGCCGAGCCGGCGACGGCCGACATCCTCGTAGCTCTCGACGATCAGGGAGGCGAACTCGCGCTTCAGCTGGTCGCGGCCCTTGCGGCCGACGGTCAGCACCTTGACGGTCTTGCCTTCGCTCTGCAGGCGCGTGATCTGGCGCTTGGCCTCACGGACGATGGAGCCGTTGAAGGCGCCGCACAGACCGCGGTCGGAGCTGATGACGACCAGCAGGTGCACCTTGTCGGCGCCCGTCCCGGTCATCAGCTTCGGGCCGTTGCCGCTGTCCTGCACGTTGGCGGCCAGGGAGGACAGCATGCGGCCCATGCGCTCCGCGTAGGGACCGCTGGCTTCCGCCTGGTCCTGAGCGCGGCGCAGCTTGGAAGCCGCAACCATCTTCATGGCCGAGGTGATCTTGCGCGTCGACTGGACGCTCGAGATCCGGTTCTTTAGGTCCTTGAGGTTAGGCATGCCGGCCCTTCAATTCCGCTCGAGGTCGTTCCGTGACCGTCTCTACAAGACGGTGGGGGGCGGTTTCCCGCCCCCGCGCGCGGTCGGTCAGGCGAAGACCTTGGCGAAGCCGTCGAGGAACGCCTTCAGCTTCTCTTCGGTCGCCGAGGTGATCTGCTTGTCGGTGCGGATCGCCGCCAGGATATCGGCGCCCTTGGCGCGGATTTCCGACAGGAACTTGGCCTCGAAGCGGTTCACGTCCTCGACGCGGATGGCGTCCAGGTAGCCCTTCACGCCGGCGAAGATCGACACGACCTGCTCTTCGACGGGCAGCGGCTGGAACTGGCCCTGCTTCAGCAGTTCGGTCAGACGGGCGCCGCGGGCCAGCAGGCGCTGGGTCGAGGCGTCGAGGTCCGAGGCGAACTGGGCGAAGGCGGCCATCTCGCGGTACTGCGCGAGTTCCATCTTGATGGTGCCGGCAACCTGCTTCATCGCCTTGATCTGGGCGGCGGAGCCGACGCGGCTCACCGACAGACCGACGTTGATGGCGGGGCGGATGCCCTTATAGAACAGGCCCGTTTCCAGGAAGATCTGACCGTCGGTGATCGAGATCACGTTGGTCGGGATGTAGGCGGACACGTCGCCGGCCTGGGTCTCGATGACCGGCAGGGCGGTCAGCGAGCCGTTGCCGTGGGCGTCGCCCATCTTGGCGGCGCGCTCAAGCAGGCGGCTGTGGAGGTAGAACACGTCGCCCGGATAGGCTTCGCGGCCCGGCGGACGGCGGAGCAGCAGCGACATCTGGCGGTAGGCGACGGCCTGCTTGGACAGATCGTCGTACACGATCAGGGCGTGCATGCCGTTGTCGCGGAAATACTCGCCCATCGTGCAGCCGGTGTACGGCGCCAGGAACTGCAGCGGAGCCGGCTCCGACGCGGTGGCGGCGACGACGATGGAGTATTCCATGGCGCCGGCGTCTTCCAGGGTCTTGACGATCTGGGCGACGGTCGAACGCTTCTGGCCGACGGCGACGTAGATGCAGTAGAGCTTCTTGCTCTCGTCGTCGCCCTGGTTGATCGGCTTCTGGTTCAGGAAGGTGTCGATGACGACGGCGGTCTTGCCGGTCTGACGGTCACCGATGATCAGCTCGCGCTGGCCGCGCCCGATCGGAACCAGGCTGTCGACGGCCTTCAGGCCGGTCTGCATCGGCTCGTGCACCGACTTGCGCGGGATGATGCCGGGGGCCTTCACCTCGACGCGCTTGCGCTCGACGTTGACCAGCGGGCCCTTGCCGTCGATCGGGTTGCCCAGACCGTCGACCACGCGGCCCAGCAGGCCACGGCCGACCGGAACGTCGACGATGGTGCCGGTGCGCTTGACGGTGTCGCCTTCCTTGATGCCGCGGTCGTCGCCGAAGATCACGATACCGACATTGTCGGTCTCGAGGTTCAGCGCCATGCCCTGCAGGCCACCCGGGAACTCGACCATTTCGCCGGCGCGGACGTTGTCCAGACCGTGCACGCGGGCGACGCCGTCACCCACCGACAGGACCTGACCAACCTCGGCGACATCCGCCTCGGTCCCGAAATTCGCGATCTGCTGCTTGAGGATCGCAGAGATTTCTGCGGCGCGGATATCCATCAGACTGATCCCCCTGAGGCCTTCATGGCGAGTTGCAATTTGTTCAGCTTCGTGCGCACCGAGGTATCGACCATGCGCGAGCCGAACTTAACGATCATGCCGCCGATCAGCTCCGGATCGACGGAGGTGTTCACCAACACCTTGGAACCGATGGACGCCTTGAGCGCGTCGATGACGGCGTTGCGCTGGGCGTCGCTCAGCGGCTGGGCCGAAGTGACCTGCGCCGTGACCTCGCCGCGGCGCCGGGCCAGTTCGGCCAGGAAGCCTTCGATCATCCCGTCGATCGCGAACAGGCGGCGGTTGGCCGCCACCAGCCCGATGAAGCGCTTGGTCAGGTCCGACAGGCCGGCGCCGTCCAGGACGGCGGCCATGGCCCTGCCCTGATCGGCACGGCTGATGACGGGGCTGCGGACGAGGCGACGGAGGTCAGCGCTCTCGGCCAGGATCTGCTTCAGCGTGGTCAGATCGCTCGCGACCGTGTCCAACGCCTGGTTTTCGTCCGCAAGCTCGAACAGCGCGATGGAGTAACGCGCGGCGAGTTCGGATACGCCTGTTCCTTCGGATGCCACCTGATCCCTCGAATTGAGTTCGGTAGACGGTGAATTCGGCGGCCTTATAGGGTGTCAACCCGAGGCACAAACACCCCGGCCGCGAAAGCGAGCGGTCCAATATCACAGGAATCGCGCCTACGCAACGGGGTCTGGACAATTTGACTGCGGCGTTTTGAGCAACTGCGGAATCATTGGTCGCAACTGCGTTCGCCAATGACTCGAGTCGGGCTCGACTGGTCATACCGGCTGTGACTTCGATGTGGCCCCAATCTCGGCTTAATTCAAGGTTAACCAATCTGATCCAGGGTCGGACAGAACCGCCCAGCCGGCCGATCCGCCACCGTTTCCGGTCGTTTCGCCACGCTCGAGGCCGGTCCAGAGAGACCAGGGGCCCTTCCGCCATGACCATCCTGCCGACGCCAGATCCCAGTGCAGATGCCGTTGCGATCGCCGATGCCGGCATCGGATCGCGGCCGTCGAACGTCATCCAGTTCTGCCGCGCCCGCTTCACCCCGGAAGACCTGGACGCCTTCTCCGCGGTCGCCGAACCCAAGCTGAGCCACGGCCATTGGGCCGGAGTGCTGCGCGAGTCGGGCCGCGACCATGACCGCCTGCTGGTGCTTCTTCCCGAGGTGGACCGACCGGTCTTCCGCTTCGAACGCGACGCCAGGGGGCGCTACAGCCTGTCCTTCCACGACCGGTCCGGCTGGTACGGCATCGGGGCCGGCGACAGCGCCGCAGACTGCCTGTCGATCTGGCGCCCGCGCCGGCCGCGGACGCCGTGACCGCCGGACGGACTCCAGCCGGCTCCCGAACGCCGGCCGCTGAATTCCACCATGTAAAAAAGTGACGTGCGGCGGGATGCCGCACGGGTTCCACTGTCGAACCGGACGTCCGGCCCGATCCATCCGGCCTACCGATAGACCCCGACAGCCAGCATGTAGGGCTTGCCGTTCAGCACCAGACGGCGGGCGTGCATCGTCTTGCGCGCGACCTGCCCGGTCAGCGGATCGATCCACTGGTAGGTGACGTCGGTGCGTCCGTCGCGCGCCACCCCGGCCAGCGCCTCACGGATGAAGGGCTTGCCGTCGACGTCGCGCAGATCCCGCAGGTCCGACCCGTTCAGCGTCGCGGTCCAGCCATGGGCGATCATCACGCCGTTGTCGTCCAGCAGCATCGGGTAGAGGTCGCGGTCGATGTAAGCGCTATCATGGGCGGCAAAAGCTTCGGCCGCCGCATCGGGACCGATCCGCTCCAGCAGATGCTGGGCACGGTCGATCATGGTCAGCGCCTCCGCATCCGTGCCGCGGGTATGGGCCGGCGCGCCGGCGGCAAAGGCGATGACCACCAGCAGCAGAAGAACCGGCAGCACGGTCAGCAGAGTTTGACGCTGTACGCGCAGACGAAGCTTGGAGATCATGCCGACCATCAGCCTGAACCTGTGCCTGTGGTGTTTGGGTCCGGGAAGGATGTTTCGATTCGGAACCATCCCGGCCGTGGTAATACCGTGACCGCCGCCGCGCAATGGACCAAACGTCACAGGTGCCATGCCCGGCCCTCACGGCGACCGATACGGGTCAATTCGCCGCAGCTTCGCCGGACGGCACTAAGGACACCTAAAGGAAGCTGTAGGGGTCGACATCGATCTGCACCCGAATGGCCGGCGGGATCTCCACCCGGTCCAGCCATTCCGCAATCAGCGGCTGCACCTGGGTGCTGCGCGGCGCCTTCAGCAGCAGGCGGCGGCGATGCCGTCCGCGCAGCAGGGCCAGCGGCGCCGGGGCCGGCCCCAGCACATGGACGTCGTCGCTGCGCGGAGCGGCGCGGCCCAGCGCCATCGCCACCCGCTCCACCAGCGTCGGATCCTCGCCCGACACGATCAGCGCGGCCAGCCGGCCGAAGGGCGGCATGCCGGCCTCCAGCCGCATCTCCGCCTCCAGCTGGTAGAAGCCGTCGCGGTCGCCGGCGGCCAGCGCCTGCATCACCGGATGCTCGGGCATGAAGGTCTGCAGCATCACCCGCCCCGGCCGCTCGCCGCGTCCGGCGCGCCCGGCCACTTGGTGCAGCAGCTGATAGGTGCGCTCCGCCGCCCGCAGGTCGCCGCCGTTGAGGCCCAGATCGGCATCGACCACCCCCACAAGCGTCAGCATCGGGAAATGGTGGCCCTTCGCCATCACCTGGGTGCCGATGATGATGTCCAGTTCGTGCCGGCCGATGCTCTCCACCATCTCCTGGATGGCGCGCGGGCCGTGCAGGGTGTCGGACGCCATGATGGCGGCGCGGGCCTCCGGAAACAGCTCCGCCACCTCCTCGGCGATGCGCTCGACGCCGGGACCGCAGGCGGCCATCGTCCCCTCCTCCCCGCATTCCGGGCAGGCGTGGGGCAAGGGCTGCTGCAGGCCGCAATGGTGGCATTGCAGCTTGCGGGCGAGCCGGTGTTCGACCAGCCACGCCGTGCAGTTCGGGCATTGCATGCGGTGGCCGCAGGCGCGGCACAGGGTCAGCGGGGCATAGCCGCGGCGGTTCAGGAACAGCATCGCCTGCTCGCCCCCCGTCAGCGTGTCGGTCAGCGCCTTGCGCAGGCTGGGCGCCAGCCAGTGCCGGGCCGGCGGGCGGTCGCGCCGCAGGTCGACCAGCTCGACATCGGGCAGCACGGCGCCGCCATGGCGGGCCGGCAACGCGATGCGGGCATAGCGGTGGCTGTCGGCATTGACCTTGGTCTCCAACGACGGCGTGGCGGAGACCAGGGCGATGGGCAAGCCCCCCAGATGGGCCCGCGCCACCGCCATGTCGCGGGCGTGATAGATCGCCCCCTCCTCCTGCTTGTAGGCGGAGTCGTGTTCCTCATCGACGATGATGACGCCCAGGTCGGGATAGGGCAGGAACAGCGCAGACCGCGCGCCGACCACCACCGGCACCTCGCCCTTCGACACCGCGCGCCAAGTGTCGCGGCGCTGGGCTCCGGTCAGTTCCGAATGCCATTCCGCCGGCGGCGCGCCGAAGCGGCGGGCGAAGCGGTCGAGCCACTGCGCCGACAGCGCGATCTCCGGCAACAGCACCAACGCCTGTTTGCCCTGCTCCAAGGCGGCGGAGATCGCCTCGTAATAGACCTCCGTCTTGCCCGACCCGGTGACGCCGTCGAGCAGCACGGTGGAATAGCTGCCTGACGCCACCCGGGCGCGCAGATCGTCGGCCGCCGCCCGCTGGTCGGCCGACAGGCTGGGTCCGGGCCGCTGCCAGTCCGGCCGGCCGAGCCGGGTCGGCTGCAGCATCACCGGTTCCAGCAGCCCGGCCTCCGCCAGCCCGCGCACCACGGTGACGCCGCAGCCGGCCTCGTCGGCCAGTTCCGCCGGGGTGCGCGGCGGCCCATCCTCCAGCAGGGCCAGGATGCGCCTGCGCGGGTCGGTCATCTTGAAGCCGGGCGGCGGCTCGGCTCCCGGCTTGCGCAGATAGGCCAGCATCGGCTTGGGCGGCTCCAACGCCGCCGGCACGCTGACCGCCATGCGCAGGACGAAGCCCGGCGGCGTCATGGTGTAGGCGGCGACCCATTCGACGAAGCGGCGGCCGACCTCGGTCATCGGCGGCACGTCGAACCGGCGCACCACCGGCTTCAGCCGGCCGGAGTCCAGCGTCCCCGCGCCGGGGCCCCAGACGACGCCGATCACCCGGCGCGGTCCCAGCGGCACCTCGACGTAATCGCCGGGGACAAGCTCCATCCCATCCGGCACGCGGTAGTCGTAGGCCTCGCGCAGCGGCAGCGGCAGCAGCACGGCGACGCGGCGGTCGGGACCGCGAAGCTGCGGCTTTGCCGGAAAATCCGTGATTTCGCGCATGGAATCGCCTTCAGGCCGCCCCGTTTCGGGCGTGTCCCCAAGAAGATCCCCCTGAAGGCCCGGGGCGGAACTGGCGGAAGTCGAGCGCATCGGCTAGAGTGGCCTCATGTCCCGGGCACCGGGCGGAACGGCGCGGCGGTCAGCTTTCCGGCGCGGCCGGTTCCGGTCAACATCAGCAAGCATGGACCCTTCGTCATGAAGTTCTTCGTCGACACCGCCGACATCGCCGAGATCCGCGATCTGGCCGATACCGGTCTGCTGGACGGTGTTACCACCAACCCCTCCCTGATCGCCAAGTCCGGCCGTCAATTCCTCGACCTCGTGGCCGAGATTTGCGACGTCGTCAATGGTCCGGTCAGCGCCGAGGTGGCGTCCACCGACTTCGAGACCATGCTCGCCGAGGCCCACAAGATCGCCAAGATCTCCCACCGCGTCGCGGTGAAGGTGCCGCTGACCCCGGCCGGCCTGAAGGTCTGCAAGATCATCTCGTCCGAAGGGACGATGGTCAACGTCACGCTGTGCTTCTCCCCCGCCCAGGCGATCCTGGCGGCCAAGGCCGGCGCCAGCTTCGTGTCGCCCTTCGTCGGCCGGCTGGACGACATCGGCCAGGACGGCATGGGCATCATCAAGGACATCTGCGAGATCTATAACAACTACGACGCCTTCAAGACCGAGGTGCTGGTCGCCTCGATCCGCAACCCGATGCACATCGTCAAGGCCGCCCGCCTGGGCGCCCATGTGGTGACCGCGCCGGCGTCGGTGCTGAAGCAGCTGTTCAACCATCCGCTGACCGACAAGGGTCTCTCCCAGTTCGTCGAGGACTGGAAGAAGACCGGCCAGTCGATCCTGTAAGGCGGACCGGAGCGATCATGGCCGACAGGGGCCGCGAACCGGGTCACAGCCCGCACCGGACGTCGCCGCTCTCCTCGGAGGATGTGCGCGCCTATCTGCGGAACCACCCGGACTTCCTGGCCCAGAACGCCGATCTGGTCCATCACCTCACCCCGCCGTCGGTCGACCGCGGGCGTGGAGTGGTGGACCTCCAGGCCTTCATGGTCGACCGGCTGCGCGCCGAGGTCCGCACCCTCAAGGACCAGCAGCGCGAGCTGATCGGCACCAGCCGGGCCAACCTGAACAGCCAGAACCGCATCCATGCCGCGGTGCTGTTCCTGCTCGACGCGCAGAGCTTCGAGCAGTTGATCCAGACCATCACCACCGACCTCGCGGTCCTGCTCGACCTCGACGTCGCCTGTCTGGTCATCGAATCCAACGGCAGCGACATTCCCCACGTCCACCGATCCGGCGTGCGGGTGGTGGAGCCGGGCGCCATCGCCGAGCGGCTGGGCCGTGCCGACGTGGTGCTGAACACCGACATCCAGGGCGATCCGGAGATCTACGGCCCCGGCGCCGGCCTCGTCCGGTCGGAGGCGCTGATCCGCATCCAGGTCTCCAGCGAGACGCCCGACGGCCTGCTCGCCTTCGGCAGCCGCGAGCCCGACACCTTCCACAGCGGCCAGGGCACCGAACTGGTCGGCTTCCTCGCCCGCGTGATCGAGCGGGTGATCCGCGGCTGGCTGGAGCTGCCGGCGTGACCGAGCCTGTTTTGGGATTCTCCGCAAAGCCGGACGTTCAGGACGTGCTGGCCCACTGGCGGCGCTGGATGGAGAGCGAGAAGGCGGTTTCCCGCCACACCCTGTCGGCCTACACCGCCGACGTGGGCGAATTCCTGCGCTTCCTCACCGAATTCCGCGGCGGCTCCCCGCCCTCGCTCAATGACCTTGGCGACCTGAAGGCGGCGGATTTCCGCGCCTGGATGTCCAGGCTGGCGATGGATGGGCTGGTGGGGGCCAGCCGGGCACGCAAGCTGGCTGCGGTGCGCAACCTGTTCCGCTGGATGGACCGCAGCGGCCGGCTGCACAACCCCGCCGTCGCCACCCTCGCCACGCCGAAGGTCAAGCGCCCGGCCCCGCGCCCGCTGACGGAGATCGACGCCGACCGCCTGCTGGAGGAGGCCGAGCGCGACCGCGAGGAGCCCTGGATCGGCAAGCGCGACCGCGCCCTGTTCACCCTGCTCTACGGCTGCGGCCTGCGCATCTCCGAGGCGCTGGGTCTGGCGCGCAAGGACGCGCCGCTGGGCGACACGCTGCGCGTCACCGGCAAGGGCCGCAAGGACCGCATGATCCCCGTCCTGCCGGCGGTGACGGAGGCGGTGCGCGCCTATATCGACAGCTGCCCCTTCACACTGGCACCCGACGGCCCGCTGTTCGTCGGCACCCGCGGCGGCCGGCTGAACGCCAGCGTCGCCCAGCACCAGATGCAGAAGCTGCGCGGCCTGATGGGCATGCCCGACAGCGCCACCCCGCACGCCCTGCGGCACAGTTTCGCCACCCATCTTCTGGCCGACGGCGGCGATCTGCGCGCCATCCAGGACCTTCTCGGCCACGCCTCGCTCTCCACAACCCAGCGTTACACGGATGTGGAGAACGAGCAACTGATGAACGTGTACCGCAATGCCCATCCTCGGGCGCGCAAGGGGTGAGTTCTCGCAATGAAAAAGGCTCCCCCGCCGAGCGGCGAGGGAGCCTTTTTCTTACGAACCCTGCGGATCGGTTCAGATATGCAGCGGACGACCGTCCACCGCCAGCGCCGCTTCCTTGACAGCTTCCGACAAGGTCGGATGGGCGTGGCAGGTGCGGGCGATGTCTTCGGCGGACGCGCTGAACTCCATGGCCAGCACCAGCTCGCCGATCATCTCCGACACGTTCGGGCCGATCATGTGAACGCCCAGCACCTGGTCGGTGGCGGCATCCGACAGGATCTTGACGAAGCCGTCGGTGTTGCCGCCGGCACGGGCGCGGCCGTTGGCGGTGAAGGGGAACTTGCCGGTCTTGTAGGCGATGCCTGCGGCCTTCAGCTGCTCCTCGGTCTTGCCGACGGCGGCGACTTCCGGCCAGGTGTAGACGACACCGGGGACGAGGTCGTGGTTGACGTGGCTCTTCTGGCCGGCCAGCTGCTCGGCCAGCGCGACGCCTTCTTCCTCGGCCTTGTGGGCCAGCATCGGGCCTTCGACCACGTCGCCGATGGCGTAGATGCCCGGGACGTTGGTCTGGAAATGATGGTCGATCTTGACCCGGCCGCGCTCCAGCTCGACGCCCACTGCCTCAAGCCCCAGCCCTTCGGTGTAGGGACGGCGGCCGATGGCGACCAGCACGGCGTCGGCCTCGATGGTCTGGGCGGCGCCGCCGGCGGCGGGCTCGACCGTCAGGGTCACGCCGGTCTCGGTCACCGACGCGCCGGTCACCTTGGTGCCCAGCTTGAAGTCCATGCCCTGCTTGGCGAAGATGCGCTGGGCCTGCTTCGACAGCTCGTTGTCCATGCTCGGCAGCACGCGGTCGAGATACTCGACCACCGTCACCTTGGCGCCCAGGCGGCCCCAGACGGAGCCCAGCTCCAGCCCGATGACGCCGCCGCCGATGACGACCAGATGCTTCGGCACCTCCGGCAGCGACAGCGCGCCGGTGGAGGACACCACGCGCTTCTCGTCGATGGCGATGCCCGGCAGCGGGGTCACGTCGGAGCCGGTGGCGATGACGATCGCCTTCGACGCGGTGATGGTGCCGACGCCTTCGACCTCGACGGTGTTGGCGGCGGTGATCTTGCCGGCGCCCTTCAGCCAGGTGACCTTGTTCTTCTTGAACAGGAACTCGATGCCGCCGACGTTGTCCTTAACGACCTTGTCCTTGTGGGCCAGCATGCCCGGCAGGTCCAGTTCCACGCCGCCGACCTTGATGCCGAACTTGGCGAGGCCGTGGGCCGCTTCCTCGAACTTCTCCGACGCCGCCAGCAGAGCCTTGGACGGGATGCAGCCGACATTCAGGCAGGTGCCGCCCAGCGTCCCCCGCTTCTCGACGCAGGCGACCTTGAAGCCGAGCTGCGCCGCGCGGATCGCGCAGACATACCCGCCGGGGCCGCCGCCGATCACAACGACGTCAAAAGTGCTTTCAGCCATGAGAGGCTTTCCTTTCGCCATTCTTGCTCGTTGCCAAAAGCCGTCCCATCCAGCGGGGAGGGCAAGCGGGATGTTCCGCGGGGCGATTTATGCCCGCGCTCACGCCCGGTGGCAACGGGACACTTCGTCCCTGCGGCTAAGGACGATGCGCAAGCGAAGAGCACCACCTTTGCGCAAGCCCCCTCACCGATCGGATCGGGAAACCTTTACGGCTCCGCTCGCGTTCTCATCGGCATCACACAGCCACCGCAACGGAGACCGACCATGACCACCGTCAAGAAGTTCGCCCTGCTCGCCGTCCTGGGCACGCTGCTGGGTACCACGCTGGCCGCCTGCAACACCGTCGAGGGCGCCGGTCAGGACGTGCAGGCCGGCGGCCGCGCCATCGAGCGTGGTGCCGACAACGTCCAGAAGAAGATGTGATCCGGCGTCCGGAGGCGCGGCACGCATCCGCCGTCCCGACCGGGCATCATGCCGCCGGGCGCCGATCCGCAGCGATCAGGCGCCCGGAGGTGTTTCCACATCCGGTGTTTCGGCACTCCCGTCGCGACGCTCTCTCTTCAACACATGCATTGACGAGCATTTTCATCGCTGATTGAATCCGCCAGTAGCGGCGCGCAGAGCCGCGCGTCACACAGCGGGAGCAGGACGATGCCCGTTATCCTCGGTCGGACCACAGGCCCGCACCGCATCGGTGCCCGGCCATGAGCGGCGCGCGTGGTTTCGCCGACCGGATGCCGGCAAAGACCCCGGCAAACCGGAAACCGCCCTCCCAAGCCCCGGCCGCCGGCCCCGCCGCCAAGGCCGGCCCGCAGATGGGGGCGATGACCCAACTGGCGGCGGCGCTCAACGGCGCGCCTGCCGTCCGGCGGTTGGAAGAGACCGCAAGGCCCCTGTCCCGCAACGAACCAAGCCAAGC
The DNA here is from genome assembly GCA_023423695.1 of Pseudomonadota bacterium. GTDB lineage: Bacteria > Pseudomonadota > Alphaproteobacteria > Azospirillales > Azospirillaceae > Azospirillum. Next base: position 34,292 of record JAFAFA010000013.1, read on the forward strand.
CGGCCTGCCCGCTCAGTTGAAGAACGGGATCGAGGCGCTGTCCGGTCTGTCGATGGATCATGTGCGGGTGCATTACAACTCGTCGCGTCCCGCGGCGATCCAGGCGCATGCCTTCGCCCGCGGAACCGACATCCATCTCGGCCCCGGTCAGGAACGCCATCTCCCGCATGAGGCATGGCATGTCGTGCAGCAGGCCCAAGGCCGGGTGAGACCGACCACCCAGGCCGCCGCCGACGGGGCGACCACAATTCCGGTCAACGACGATCCGGCGCTTGAAAACGAAGCCGACCGCATGGGGGCACGCGCCCTGTCGCAGGGCAGCATGTCCGAAACGGCGCAAAGGGGATCGATACCGATCACAAATGTCAGCGGACCAACGGTCACCAGTGGAGTGGTGACGCAGATGGGTAAGGGGAAACTCCGTGGAGCGAAAAAGTCAAAAACAGCAAAACATTCTCATAGGCGTTACTCATCTGCTTACTCTGATAATTTCACACCGTCTGACACCAATCGTCCTAGCAGAAGCGAGAGGGGCAGCGACGACTACCTTAAATTAATTCAATTTCAGAATGATGCACTTAGAGATATAAAATCACTTTATATCGACAGCAGCAATGAACCAAAATTCGCATACACAAAAAAAGGCAAAACCGCCATCAATAAAATTGATGTAGATAGCCAAACCACATACCCACGAGACACCACTCTCGTAAATAGTTTTTTTGCACACTTCATCGGTGAATTTTATAAATACAAGATTACCTTACTGCAACCAGTTGTTCGCCAATTTAGAAGAAAGAATCCAATAAACAAGAAATCCATAAATAATGCTATGAAACCCCCTTTCGTCATAACCAATATAACTCTTCGCGGCGAAGGGTCGGCAATGGGGCGACCTATTGGTGGAGATCAATTCTGGGGGATAAATCCAAATTACGACCCGAGCTTGGGACATATTAAATCAAATAACTACACATATTTACTCCAGTGGGGTATGAACATCGCGAAATTTCCGTCGGGAAAATTCCATAACAATATATTCGCTCCTAAAGATATGATCGCAATACCCCCGCCACGATCGCAGCCTTTCGTTTTCTACATTCAAAATAATGTTCCTATGAATGGGCAGAGAATAAACATTACTGCACCAAAAGCTATTTCGGCAGCTGATTTCTCAATGTACAAGCAGAATATAATGTTGAACGGATATAAATATTACAAACAATCAAACATTTCGCAAATCCCCAAGACAGACCGACAAACCGGCCATCGCGATCCGGGGTCGATAATGGGCACTCAAGCTTGGAAACTGGCCAGCGGAGGATTTGGTGGGACGGCAAGAAATCTAGCATCGCATGAATGGTGCCACCTGATCGGCGATGGTGACGGCGGAGCCTGCGCGCCTGAAAATCTTGTCATCGGCACCAACTCGGTCAACACCGAGCAATTGGCGATGGAGACTGCGCTTCGCTCATGGCGGCCAGGGTTGGCGAGGGTCGGTCGCGCCATCCAGATCAAAGCCAGGGCGCTTGCAGAAGAAAACATTGTGGACAGGAAAAAGAATAAGGCCGTCTATATTCAATACAAATTGTCCCTGGTCGACCCCAACAACAATTCCATATCGCCAATTGAAATCATCAAACATCATATGGATGGTCAGCGTGGCGCCATACCAAAGCTGGAATACGACATGCTGCACGCCATGGTGAACGAGAAAATCAAGGAAATTGTCAAAGCAAGAGGGTGGAAAATCCCCTGAAGCCGGACGATGATCTGGCGCCCTCCCCTACCCCCTCATGCGCTTGATGGTGGCGGCGGCGATCACCTCCTCATCCGTTCGGGCTGGCAGGCTGGTGGCCTCCGCCAGCTCCTTGCGATTGTCACGATGCCGGCGCCGCGGTAACGGCGGTGGTCGCGCCCCTTGGGATCGATCACCACCGTGCGCCCGACCTCCGGCGATCCGATTCAGCGGCTCCTGGCCTTACGCGCCGCATAGCGGGCGTCACGGGCGGCTTTCGCCTCCGCTGCGGTCGCCACCTGGCGCTTGGCCTGCTCGGCAAGCTCCTGAACCGCCAGCGCCTCGCGGGCAGCCCGCTCGGCCTGTTCGGCCTGCAACACTTCCTGCTCGGCGGCCTTGCGAGCTTCGCGCGCCGCTTTGCGTTCAGCTTCGCGGGCTTCACGGGCGACGCGGATGGCCAGGCGCGCCTCTTCGCGCTCGGCGAAGGCCGGATCGTTCACACCGGGCTGCGCCTTGAACTTTTCCAGCAGTGCCTTTTTCGCGCCGGCGGCCGCACTCAGACGCTCCGACAGCCCTGCATTCTTAAAGCCGTTCATATCCATCCATTTCGTGAATTTGGTCGTGAATTGGCGGTGCCCGCAGGCAGGCCATCAAGCAAGCCTCGTATCGGGCAGGGCCACCAAAGGCGGCGATGCAGCGCCGGGGCTCAGTGATCCCGGCTGCGGCGCTCCCGATTTCCGGCACGAAAAAGGGCGGCCGGAGCCGCCCTTCCTCTTCGAACCTGCTGCGCTCAGAGCGCGCGCAGGTTCTCGGCCGCAACCTTGCCGCGGCGCGGATCGCGAACAGCGTCGAAGGACAGCTTCTGGCCTTCACCGAGGTTGTTGATCCCGGCGCGCTCCACCGCGGAGATGTGGACGAACACGTCGGCCGTGCCATCTTCCGGCTGAATGAAGCCAAAGCCCTTGGTGGAATTGAAAAACTTGACGGTACCGATAGCCATGGGTCAGTTCCCTTCCTGGCGTTGCCCTGCGCGAGGTTGCGCAGGCGCATCAATTTCACTTCGGGGAAGAGACCCAGATCCGCGTGACGGATCGGAATAACAAAGCCCAGAGCAACGTCGATCACCCGTAAATGGGCCATGCATCGGCAGCTTACAAGTGACAATCAATACCGGCGGCGACGGCCGGCCGGATTGTCTCAACTCTTCATGCGCTTGATGGTGTTGGTCGTGCTCTGTCCCTGGACCAGTTCCGCCAGTACCACTTTTCCGCCATAGCTCTGGACGAAATCCGCTCCCACCACCGTCGCGATGGTGTAGTCGGCGCCCTTGACCAGCACGTCCGGGCGCAGGGCGCGGATCAGCGTTTCCGGCGTGTCCTCGCCGAAGATCACCACCAGATCGACGCAGCCCAGCGACGCCAGCACCGTGGCGCGCGCCGTCTCGTTCTGCACCGGCCGGCTTTCGCCCTTCAGCCGCTTCACCGATTCGTCGCTGTTCAGCCCGACGACCAGAACGTCGCAGGCCGCCCGCGCCTGCTTCAGCAGCGCGATATGGCCGGGGTGCAGCAGGTCGAAGCAGCCGTTGGTGAAGCCCACGCGCTTGCCGCGCAGCCGCCAGCGCTCCGCCCGCTCCGCCGCGGTGTCGCGGGTCGCCACCTTCTCCTCGCCCTGGCGCCACTCCTGCTCGTGCAGGCCGGCCAGCAACTCGGCCGAGCGGACGACCGCCGTGCCGACCTTGCCCACCACGATGCCGGCCGCCAGATTGGCCAGCCGCGCCGAGTCCACCAGATCGATCCCCACCGACAGCGCGGCGGTCAGCGTCGCCACCACGGTGTCGCCGGCGCCCGAGACGTCGAACACCTCGCGCGCTTCGGCCGGCAGATGCACCGCATCCCCGGCCGTGACCACCGACATGCCCTGTTCGCTGCGGGTAGCGACGACGGCGCCGATGCCGCAGGTGGCGATCAGGTGGCGGGCGGCGGCGACCACCTCCTCGTCCGTCCGGGCCGGCAGGCCGGTGGCCTCCATCAGTTCCTTGCGGTTGGGCGTCACGATGTCGGCGCCGCGATAGCGACGGTAGTCGCGGCCCTTCGGATCGACGACCACCGTGCGCCCGGCCTGCCTTGCGGCGGCGATCACCGCCACCACCAGATCGTCGGTCAGCACGCCCTTGCCGTAATCGGATAGGATGATGCCGCCCGCGTCGGGCAGCAGTTCGCGCACCCGTTCCAGCACGCGGTCGGCGACGGTGATCGGCACCACGGTCTCGACATCGGTGCGCAGCAGCTGCTGCTGTCCGGCGATGAAGCGGGTCTTCACCGTGGTCTGGCGCCCGTCCTCGATGACGATTGCGCCGTCGCTGACGCCCTCGCGCCGCAGCAGGGCCAGCAGGTCGGTGCCGATGCCGTCGCGCCCGACCACCGAAACGAAGCGGCAGTCCGCCTCCAGCGCCACGAGGTTGGCGGCGACGTTGCCGGCGCCGCCCAGCTTGGGCACTTCGCGCTCCACGCGCAGGACAGGGATCGGCGCCTCCGGCGACACCCGGTCCACCGAACCATAGACGAAACGGTCGAGCATCACGTCGCCAAGGCAAAGCACGTTGGCGCGCGACAGGCTGTCGATGTGACGGGCAAGGTCGCTCATGGCGCCTGTCTTACCAACGCCAAAGCGGTAACGCCAGCGGATCGCGGGTTTGGCGGGGGTGACGCTCGTTTGTCACCGTCGTAGGATGGCGTTCCTGCAACACACGCTCCGTCCCCCCGCCCATGCCCCGCCCCACCGTCGCGACCAGCCTGTCGGCCAAGCTGCTGGTGCTGACCATCCTGTTCGTGCTGCTGGCGGAGGTGCTGATCTACACCCCCTCCATCGCGCGTTTCCGCATGAGCTACCTGGAGGAGCGGCTGGCCGCCGCCCACATCGCGGCCCTGTCGGTGGAGGCTGCCCCCGACCTGATGGTGACGAAGGAGCTGCAGGCGAAGCTGCTGGCCTACACCGGCACCCATGTCATCGACCTGATCCAGCCGGGCGCGCGGGTCTACATGCTGTCGCGCCCGATGCCGCCGCAGGTCGATGCCGTGTACGACCTGCGCACCACCGGCATGGGCATGCAGGCCGTCGATGCCGGCCACGCCCTGTGGCTGGCCCTGGAAGGTGCATTCGGACCGCCGCGCAACCGGGTGATCCGGGTGATCGACCGCTCGCCCAACGATCCGGCCCAGCGCGTCGAGGTGACGATGGACGAGCGGCCGCTGATCGACGCCATGCTGGACTTCTCCCGCCGCATCCTGGCTGTGTCGGTCGCCATCTCACTGATCGCGGCGGTCCTGGTCTATCTCACGCTGCATGCGCTGCTGGTGCGGCCGATGCGGCGGCTGACCGCGGAGGTCGTCGCCTTCCGCCGCGACCCCGACGGCGCCCCGCCGCTGGTGCCGGGCGCCCGCGCCGACGAGATCGGCGTGGCGGAGCGCGAACTCGCCGCCATGCAGGGCACGGTGCGTGCGGCCTTGCGCCAGCGTGAACGCCTCGCCACGCTGGGCACCGCCGTGGCGAAGATCAACCACGACCTGCGCAGCATCCTGTCCACCGCCTCCCTCCTTTCGGAACGGCTGACGGAGAGCGCCGATCCGGAGGTGCGGCGGGTGACGCCGCGGCTGGTCGCCTCGCTGGACCGTGCGGTGGAGCTGTGCGGACAGACGCTGTCCTTCACCCGGGACGGCGTCCTGCCGCTGTCGCCTGAGCCGGTCGACCTGCACCGTGTGGCGGAGGAAGCCGGCGCGGAGGTGCTCGCCACCGTCCACCCTGACGGCGGACGGGTCGAAGCGGAGTGGATCAACGACATCCCCGTCGGCACTCTGGCGCCGGTGGATGCGGCACAGCTTGGCCGCGCGTTCGTCAATCTCGGCCGCAACGCGGTGCAGTCCGGCGCCGGCCGGGTGCGGATCAAGGTCGAGGCTGGCACCGGAGCCGGGGCCGGACCCGCCAACCCATTGACCCTGACGGTCGCCGACAACGGCCCCGGACTGGCGCCGCGGGCACGGGAAAACCTGTTCCAGCCCTTCGCCGGATCGGCCAGGGCCGGCGGGATCGGCCTCGGCCTCGCCATCGCGCGGGAGGTGCTGCGCGCCCATGGCGGGGAGTTGCGGCTGGTGCGCAGCGATGCGGCCGGAACGGTCTTCGCGCTTGACATACCGCAAGGCAACACGGAAACCGATCCGGTAGATGTTGCAGGGCACAAGTCGTTTGTGTCGCATTGATTCTGCGGGCTCCGTCCCGCAGAATCCCTTCAATGACGAAGCGTTCGCGGGAAGCCCGGCGGGGCGGGAGGCGGGCGCTTCCCTTCGCCAACGCCTTGTTCTGAAAGGACTTCGGGACGTGAAAGCCTTCTCTTACTGGGTCAATCCCATCCTCGCCGGCATCATGGCTTTCGTCGGTCTGCTCGCCTCATCGCGCGCAGCGGACGATGCGTTCGCCATCGGTGGCCTGATCGTCTTCCTCGGCTGCGTGCTTTTCATCTTCGCGTCGATCGGCCGTTACTTCGACCGCATGGGCTCCGCCCACTGACCCCGAGGGGGCTTCCATCGACGGAGCCCCAACGGTCGACGCGAAGGCCGGGTGACCAAGCCCGGAGGGCCAAGCCCGAACGGCATGCGCCCAACAGAGCGGGTGCCACATGACACACAGCATGGCATGGGACCCTGACGCCTTCGCGACGCTCGATGTCCTGCGCCGCCGTCCCGTCATCGACCTGACGGCGGCGCTTCCCTCCTCCCTCGCACCACGCACGGTCGTCGATCTCGGCTGCGGTGCCGGGCATCTGTCCCGGCTGCTGGCGGCGCGCTGGCCCCAGGCCGACGTGCTGGCGGTCGACCATTCGCGAGCGATGCTGCGCTGGGCCGCCGACACGCCGTCGTCCGTCCGCTATCTCCACGCCGATCTGGCGGTCTGGCGTCCGCACTGGCCGACGGATCTCGTCATCTCCGCCGGCGGGCTTCAGCATGTGGCCGGCCACGACCGGCTGTTTCCCGAACTGCTGCAATCGCTCGGCCCCGGCGGCATGCTGGCCGTCGCCCTGCCCCGCCCGCAGGACCAGACCACCCACAGCCTGCTCCTGGAAACCGCCGCCGACGGTCCCTGGGCGAACCGGCTGCATGGCGCTTGGCCCGCGGCTCCGCTGACCGAGGGCCGGGCTTACGATGCCCAGGATTATTACGACTGGCTCAGCCCGGAAGGAGCGTCCATCGAGCTGTGGGAGACCGAGTATTTCCACGCCCTCGACGGCGACGTTCCGCTTCTGCAATGGCTGCATCAGGCGGCACTGGCGCCGGTGATGGATCGCCTGACCGGTCCCGAACTCGACCGCTTCCTCGCCGCCTACCGCCGCCGCCTGGAGGCCGCCTATCCGGAGCATTCCAGCGGCAACACGCTGATCCCGACCAAATGGCTGTTCGTTGTGGTGCAGGTGTAGGGCAGATCGCGTGCGACCCGCTCATACCCCGTCGATGTAGCTCAGCAGCGGCTGCCAGTCGCCGCGATGCTCGGCGGCGCGCTTGCCCGGCATGTCGAACAGGCTGAGGCCGCTTTCGGCCGCATCGGCGTAGATCTGGCTGTCGCGCAGGCGAGTCACCACCTGATGGCCGATGCCGCCGAGAAAGCGGTCCAGCCGGTCGGCGGCCTTGGTGCGGGCGCGCATGCGGTTGCCGACCACCGCCACCGTGGTCTTCTTCTTGGCGATGCGCTTCAACTCGTCCAGCTTGCCGAGGAAGCGCTGGGTCGCCTGCTCGTCGAAGGCGCCGGGCAGCACCGGCAGCACGACGACGTCGGCCATCTTTACCAAATCCTCGATCTGTTTGGTCTTCAGCGCGGCGGGCGCGTCGATCACCAGCCGCTTGGTGCCGCGCGGCGTGTCGGTGAAATCCTTGGCCCAGTCGAGTCCGACCAGAGTCGGCGCCTGTCCCGGCCGGCGCTCCAGCCAGCCGAGAGATGAGCGCTGACGGTCCACGTCGGCCAGCACCGTGGAAAGGCCCGCCGCGGCGGAGGCAGCGGCAAGGTGGGTGGCGACGGTCGTCTTACCGCAGCCGCCCTTGATGTTGGCGACGAGGATCGTGAGCATGGCCCTCGGACTCTACACCGCAGGGTCCGGCTTCGACCAGAAATGCTTGGTGTCGGTGAAATCATGCCACAGGGCGACCAGCGCCGCTTCGGTGTCGGCCACGCCGCGGGCATGCCAGCCGATGACGATGCCGGCGGCGCGCGGTTCGCCGGGGGCGGAGCGGCTGCCGTCGTCATGCAGCTCGTGCAGAAGCCGCGTCGCCGTCGCCACGTCGTTCAGGTGCCCCAGCGCGTCCTGCAGGGCGGCAAGCTGCTGGATGTAGCGGCGCACCGGCTTGTCGTCATACAAGCTGCGGAAGAACTCCACGGCATAGCGCAGCTTCTTCAGGGCGATGCGCAGCTGGTGGCGTTGGGCCACCGGCAGATGGGCGAAGCCGTGGCCGGCCCGCTTGGCCTTCTTGTGGCGCTTGTTCAGCAGATGGTCGGCCAGCCCGATCACCGGCTGGAACAGCCGCACCGACTCCTCGCTGACCGGCTGGTCGCGCCAGCCGCGCTTCTCCACCCAGCTGCCGACGCCCAGCAGGAAGGCGGTGTAGCGGTCCGACCGGATCGCCTCGCGCACACCCTCATAGGCGCGCAGCCGCTTCGCCTCGGCCGCCGCCGCCAGCGCGTCCAGATCCTCCACCGCCGAGCGGCCATGGCCGTCGGCCTTGTGGAAGGCGTCGCGCACCGGGGCCAGCAGCTCCTCGCCGAACACGTCCCAGTCGCGCGCCGGTCCCAGGCTGCCGGCCAGCCATTTGATCTCGCCGACCAGCCACAGATATTGCGCGGCCGGAATGAAGGGCCGGAACAGCGCGATGGCCGAGCGCAGCCGGCGCAGCGCGACGCGCATCTGGTGCACGCCCTCCGGATCGTCGCCGGCCAGCGTCACCGCCTCGTTCGCGACCATATGGGCAAGGCAGGCGCGCACGATGCGGGCCACCGCCCCTTCCACCGTCGTCTCGGGATCGAGCAGCAGCTTTTCCGCCTTCAGCGCCTTGTCGGTGGCACCATTCGCCAGCGCGTGGCCGCGCTCCGCCTTGGTGCGCATCTCCAGCCGCAGCGGTGTGGCCTGCGTCAGTTCCTGCGCCAAGTCGTAGAGGGCGGCGGGCGTGCCGCTCTTCAGCTCCAGCTCCACCTCGCACAGGTCAGTGGACCGGCCGTCGGGCAGTTCGATCCGGCCGCGGTCGAAGGCGACCTCTATGACTGTGGCGTCGTCGCCCTCGCCCAGCGTCACGTCCTGCGTGGTCCGTTCGACGATCGAGGTGAAGACCGGCTGCAATTCCGAGTCGCTGAGCGTGCCCAGCAGCTCGATGGCAGCGCCGTCGGCGATCAGCGTCAGGTCGGGAGCGGCGGAGGTCACCGCGCATTCCCATTCGCCACGTCCCAGCCCGTCCTCGTCCGGCGCCGACTTGACGGTCTGGACGAAACCGTCGCCGGTCTTGCGCACCCGCAGCGTCACCTTGCGCCCGGCGAGCCGGCGGTCTTCGGTGTCGTAATAGGTGCTTTCCAGGGTCCGTGTCGCCGCCGGGCCGGTTGCCCGGTCCGCAATGGCGGGAGCCGTACGCAGCCTGTCGAAGTCTTCCGGCTTTGCCGCCAGCTTCAATTCCGTCTCGCGGTTGATGTCCGCCTCAGCCATCGCCTGCGCTTCAACCCCCGTTTTGCGCCCCACAGGCCTACAGTTGGGTGTTTGCACAGGCCATGGACAGGGTCAAGTTACGGAAATGTTGCAGAAGCCTGGGGTTGCAGTACCCTTCACCCCGGCATCTTCCTTTCGTTCGCAGCGCTTTGACAGGGGTTGCAGGGGCAATATGCCCCATTTCACCCCACCCTTGGGGCGTTGCAATGCAGTCGGCGCTGTGATTGGGTTCCGCCAAATCGACAGGGACCGATCCCGGACGGGAAACGGCCATTATTAGGGGAAGTGTGACGATGACCGATTTCAACACGATCGACGACCTCGAGGTCAGCGGCAAGACGGTGCTGGTGCGCGCCGACCTGAACGTCCCGATGCAGGACGGCAAGGTATCCGACACCACCCGCATCGACCGCCTCGCCCCCACCCTGAAGGAACTGTCCTCCAAGGGCGCCAAGGTCGTCGTCCTGTCGCATTTCGGTCGTCCGAAGAACGGTCCGGACACCAAGAACTCGCTGCGCAATGTGCTGGACGCGCTCAGCACCGCCGTCGGCCAGAAGGTCGCCTTCGCCGAGGATTGCGTCGGCGAGAAGGCGAAGGAGGCCATCGCCAATGTGCATGACGGCGCCATCGTGCTGCTGGAGAACACCCGCTTCCACGCCGAAGAGGAAAAGAACGACCCGGCCTTCGCCAAGCAGATGGCCGAGCTGGGCGACCTCTACGTCAACGACGCCTTCTCCGCCGCGCACCGCGCCCATGCCTCGACCGAGGGTGTCGCCCGCCTGCTGCCCAGCGCCGCCGGCCGCCTGATGGAAGCCGAGCTGAAGGCCCTGACCCTGGCGCTGGAGAAGCCGGAGCGTCCGGTCGCCGCCGTCGTCGGCGGCGCGAAGATCTCCACCAAGCTGGAGCTGCTCGGCAACATGGTCCGCAAGGTGGACATGCTGGTGCTCGGCGGCGGCATGGCCAACACCTTCCTGTTCGCGCAGGGCACCGATGTCGGCGCCTCGCTGTGCGAGAAGGACATGGCCGATCAGGCCCGCGCCATCATGGCGACCGCCAAGGAATCCAACTGCGAGATCCTGCTGCCGAAGGACTTCGTCGTCGCCAAGGAGTTCAAGGCCGGTGCGGCCAACCGCGTCGTCGCCTTCGACGCCATCGGCGCCGACGAGATGGCCCTCGACATCGGCCCGGCCACCGTCGAGTTCCTGGGCGTGAAACTGCAGGGCGCCAAGACCGTCGTGTGGAACGGCCCGCTCGGCGCCTTCGAGATCCAGCCCTTCGACGCCGGCACCAACGCGGTTGCCGGTCTGGTTGCCGCCCGCACCGAGGCCGGCGGCCTGCTGTCGGTCGCCGGCGGCGGCGACACCGTGGCGGCGATGGCCCATGCCGGGGTCGAGGACAAGTTCACCTACGTGTCCGCCGCCGGCGGCGCCTTCCTGGAATGGCTGGAAGGCAAGGAACTGCCGGGCGTCGCGGCGCTGAAGAAGTAAGCGGTTCCACGGGATCGCAGACGCGAAAGGCTCCGGAGTGCGCTCCGGAGCCTTTTTCATGTCTGGACTGAGCGCAACCGTTGCAGCCAGGAGAACGCCGACGCTCGAATAGGCTTGCATCCGCCTGCACGAATCGCCATAACAGCGGCGGGAGACTGGCGTCGGACGAGTCCCTCGCCAACCCGGTCAGGTCCGGAAGGAAGCAGCCGCAACGAGTTACGGCTCGGGTCGTTCGTCCAGTCTCCCACCCTCTTCAAAAATTGCCAGCACGAAACAGACGGCGACAGCGCGGCGCCGGGACGCTATCCTGCGGCCCGAAATTCCCCTCCCGTCGTTTCGACAGGCCAGCCGCGTGACCGATACCACCGCCGACATCACCGCCGTTCCCGCCCCCGCCGCGGCTCCCGCCACCGGGCAGGCTTACCGGGTGCTCGCGCGCAAATACCGGCCGAAGACCTTCGACGAACTGATCGGGCAGGACGCGCTGGTCCGCACCCTGACCAACGCCATCCAGTCCGGCCGCATCGCCCAGGCCTTCATGCTGACCGGCGTGCGCGGCGTCGGCAAGACCACCACCGCCCGCATCATCGCCCGCGCCCTGAACTGCACCGGCCCGGACGGCAAGGGTGGGCCGACGGTCAGCCCCTGCGGCGTCTGCGACAATTGCCGCGCCATCGCCGAGGACCGCCACGTCGACGTGATGGAGATGGACGCCGCCAGCCACACCGGCGTCGACGACATCCGCGAGATCATCGACGGCGTGCGCTACTCGCCCGTCTCGGCCCGCTACAAGCTCTACATCATCGACGAGGTCCACATGCTGTCGAAGAGCGCGTTCAACGCGCTCCTGAAGACGCTTGAGGAACCGCCGAGCCATGTGAAGTTCGTCTTCGCCACCACCGAGATCCGCAAGGTGCCGGTCACGGTGCTGTCGCGCTGCCAGCGCTTCGACCTGCGCCGCGTCGACGCCCAGGTGCTGAAGGAGCATTTCACCCGCGTCACCGCCATGGAAGGCGCCGACATCGAGGGGGATGCCGCCGCCCTGATCGCGCGCGCCGCCGACGGATCGGTGCGCGACGGGCTGTCGCTGCTCGATCAGGCCATCGCGCTCGCCGCCGGCACCGTCACGGCGCAGCAGGTGCGCGACATGCTGGGTCTGGCCGACCGCACCCGCGTGATCGACCTGTTCGAGGCCGCGGTCTCCGCCAAACCCGCCGAGGCAATGGACATCCTGGCCGATCTACACCGTGTCGGCGCCGATCCGGTGGTGATCCTGCAGGACCTGCTGGACCTCGTCCACAACCTCACCCGCCTGAAGGTGGTGCCCGACAGCGCCAACGATCCCTCCCTGCCGGAGGCGGAGCGCACGCGCGGCGCCACTCTGTCGGGCAAGCTCGGCATGCCGGCGCTGACCCGCGCCTGGCAGCTTCTGCTGAAGGGGCTGAACGAGGTGCAGGCCGCTCCGGTGCCGCAGCAGGCGCTGGAGATGGTGATCGTCCGCCTGTCCTACGCCGCCGACCTGCCGACCCCGGGCGAGCTGATCCGCCAGTTCCAGGCCCAGCAGGCCAATGGCGGAACCAACGGGGGGGGAGGCGCCCCGATGGGCCGCGGCCCCGGCGGTGGCGGCGGTCCCGTCGCGGTCGCCAGCCAGTCGACGCACGCCGTCGCACGCCAGATGGGCTCGGCCCAGCCGCAGAGCGCTCCCATGGCGCAAGCCGCCCCGGCCCCCGCCGCAGTCCAGGCCGGCGAAGAGCTGTCGCCGATGCCGCACGACTTCCGTGCGCTGGTGCAGCTGTTCTCCGACCGGCGCGAGGGCGCGCTTTACGGCTATCTGATGGAGACGGTGCAGCTGGTCCGCATGGAGCCGGGCCGGCTGGAACTGAAGCTCCGCCCCGCCGCCCCGCCGACCCTGCCGGCCAAGGTCGGGCAGTTCCTGACCGAATGGACCGGCCACCGCTGGATCGTCGCCCTGTCCGAAGGTCACGCCCAGCCGACGCTGGCCGAGCAGGGCCAGGCCGAAAAGCGCCGCGCGCTGTCGGAGGCGGAGGCCAATCCGGTGGTGCGCGCCGTGCTCGACGCATTTTCCGGCGCCAAGATCATCGACATCCGCGACCTCGCCGAAGTTGCCGCGGCGGAGAGCGCAGCGGTTGCGGATGACGGTGAGACACCCGATTTCATGGTTCAGCAGCAGGACGACGGGGTCTATTACCCCCTCGACGACGAAGGAGAGTACTGACCGATGAAGAATATCGGCAACATGATGAAGCAGGCCCAGCAGATGCAGGCCAAGATGCAGGAAATGCAGGCGAGCCTGGAGCAGGTCGAAGTGACCGGCCAGAGCGCCGCCGGCATGGTCGTCGTGACCGTCAACGGCAAGAGCGAGATGAAGAAGGTCAAGCTCGACAAGTCGGTGGTCGATCCCGAGGACGTCGAGGTGCTGGAGGACCTGATCGTCGCCGCCTTCAACGACGCCAAGAAGAAGGTCGAGCAGCATGTCGCGGACGAGACCTCGAAGCTGATGGGCGGCCTGAAGCTGCCGCCGGGCATGAAGCTGCCGTTCTGATCTTATTCCAGTATCTGTGAGAATCCCCTCTCTCCGGAGGGGAGAGGCGGATTTGCACATCGATGATCGGACCTGAAATCGAACGCCTGATCCAGTTGCTGTCCAAGCTGCCGGGGCTCGGTCCCCGGTCGGCGCGGCGGGCGGCGCTGCATCTGATGAAGCGGCGGGACAGCCTGCTGGTGCCCCTGTCGGAAGCGATGGCGGCAGCCGGCGAATCGATCCGCGCCTGCTCCGTCTGCGGCAACCTGGACAGCCGCGACCCCTGCACCATCTGCTCCGACCCCACCCGCGACCGCTCGGTCATCTGCGTGGTGGAGGATGCCGGCGACCTGTGGGCATTGGAACGCACCCGCGCCTTCCGCGGCACCTACCATGTGCTGGGCGGCCTGCTGTCGGCCTTGCAGGGTGTCGGACCCGACGACCTGAACATCGCCGGCCTCGCCGAACGTGCCAAGGACCCGGCGGTGCGCGAGATCATCCTGGCGCTCAACGCCACCGTCGACGGACAGACCACCGCCCATGTGGTGACCGACCGCCTGACCGACTCCGACGTGTCCGTCTCCCGTCTCGCGCATGGCGTCCCCGTCGGCGGCGAACTGGACTATCTCGACGACGGCACACTGACGGCCGCGCTGAAGGCACGGCGGCCATTGTAGGTGGCTTTTCCCATCAGCCCTCATTACCTCCCCCGGCCAGCGGGGGAGGGTTGGGTGGGGGTCTAACTTCCCCACACACGTACGCCCTCCCCGAAACGTACGCCCCCGCACTTCACGCATCGCGAACCGCCGTACGCCGCAGTTCACGAAGCCAGACCCGCTCCTTACGCACCCGTACTGGCACGTACACCCGCCTGCCGACAATGGTCCTTCGCAACACCCACCACCCGCGAAGGCACCATCCTCATGCACCAGCCCGCCAAGCTCCCCATCGCGTTCCGTATCCTGCTGGGCTTCTCTCCCTGGCTGCTGTTCGGCGCCGCCCTCCCACTCGCCGGGCTGCTGCCGGCCTCCCTCGCGGCGCTGGCGGCCAGCCTCGCCCTCTGCGTCCTCGACAAGCTGTGCGGTTCCTACAAGGCGCCCGAGCTGGTGGCCGCCGCCTTCTTCGCCATCCTGCCCGTCTGCGGTCCGCTGGGCTGGGACTGGCCGGTCCACAATCTCGGCTTCGCCATCCATTTGGCGCTGGCGGCCATGGCCTTCGGCAGCATCGCAGCCGGCAGCCCCTTCACCCTGCAATATGCCCGCGACGACTGGCCGCGCGAGTATTGGCACCTGCCGCAGTTCGTCGCCGTCAACCGGCTGATGACGGCGGTCTGGGGCGTGCTGTTCCTGATCGGCGGTCTCGGCTTCGCCGCCCTGCCCGGCTGGGAGGCCGCTTTCTCCATCGGCGCCAGCGCGCTGGGCATCGTCGCCAACCGGCTGCTGCCGGGTTGGATCGTCGGGCGGGCGATGAGGCGCCGGCTGGCGGAGGCCGATCCGCATCCCTGGCCGGCTCCCGCGATCCTGAACCGGACGCGCACGACGCCGAACGAGCGTGACGTGGTGGTGGTCGGTTCCGGCATCGGCGGCCTGACGGCGGCGGCACTGCTGGCACGGGCCGGGGCACGGGTGACGGTGCTGGAGGCGCATGACCGCCCCGGCGGCTTCTGCACCTCCTGGACGGTCAAGGCGCGCAACCGCAGCGAACCGGGGGCCGAGCCCTTCCGCTACGTCTTCGATGCCGGCGTCCACGACATCAGCGGCGCCCATCCCGGCGGTCCGGTCGACCATCTGCTGCGCTCGCTGGGGGTCGCGGACCGGGTGGAGTGGCAGCCGGTGAACCGCGGCGTCGCACTGGATGGCAAGTTGCGTCTACTGGCCGGCGATGCCGACGGACTGGCAGCCCAGATCGCCGCCGACCACCCTCCCAGCGCCGCCGGGGCTGCCGCCTTCCTGGCGGAGATGCGGGCGGTCTATGACGACATGTATCGCGGCTGCGCCGAGCGCGGTCTGCCCAACATCCCGCAATCGGTGGCGGCGATGCGGCGCTATGTGACGGAGAGTCCGCATGCCATGCGCTGGATGGCCCGGCCGTTCCAGGAGATGCTGGACCATTACATCCCCGACCGCGCCGGCCAGCGCCTGCTGACCGTCCTGACCGGCTATCTCAGCGACCGGGCGGAGTTGCTGGCCGTCGGCCAGATGGCGCCGATCTTCGGCTACTGGTTCTCCGGCGGCTACTATCCGGCCGGCGGGTCGCAGGCGTTGGCCGACGCGCTGGCGCAGTCGATCCGCGCCGATGGCGGAGAGATCCGGCTGCGCAGCGCCGCCACGCGCATCCTGATCGAGAACGGCCGCGCCGCTGGGGTTGAGAGCGCAAATGGCCGCACCGTCCGCGCTCCCGCCGTGATCTCCAACGCCGACGTGCGGCGGACCATGCTGGAACTGGTGGGGGCGGAGCATCTGCCGGCCGCCTATGCCGCCCGCTGCGCGGCGATGCGTCCGTCCACCTCCGCCTTCATGGTCACGCTTGGGCTGGACATGGTCCCCGACCTGCCGGCGATGACCGTCCTGCCGCGGGATCGGACCGGCTTCGGCATGGCAATCGCCGTTCCGTCCACCCACGACCGCAGCCTCGCACCCGAAGGGCATGCCGCGGTGGCCCTGCTCCGGCTGGCTCCGGCCGATGCCGGCTGGAACCGCGCCGACCCGGCCTACAAGGCGCGCAAGCGGGCGGAAGGCGACGCGATGATCGCCGCCGCTTCCCGCCTGATCCCCGATCTGGAACGGCACATCACCACCCGGCAGGATGCCAGCGCCGCCACCTTCGCCCGCTATGCCCACACCAGTGCGGGTAGCATCTACGGCATCGCTCCCGACCAGAAACGCCTGACCCGCCGCAGCCCGATCCCCGGCCTGTGCCTGACCGGCGCCGGTGTCTTCCCCGGCCCCGGCGTGGAGGCCTGCGTCATCTCCGGCCGGCTGGCCGCCGAGGCCCTGCTGGGTAAGGAGAGCCTGACGCCAGAGGCCCTGCGCAACGCCACCGGGCGGAGCGCCGCCTGCGCGTCTACCCTGCCGGTGGCGCAGATGGGGTGAGCCCTATCCCGCAAACCCGGCCCCGGCGAACCCGGCCAAGGCCCGCACCTCCGCCGGGCTGCGGCCTTCGTCGCGAAGCGACCGCAAGGTCTGGGCGCGGTCGCGCTTGGCCAGCCGCTCGCCTGCCGCGTTCCGCAGCAGGCCGTGATGATGGTAGTCGGGGGGATCGTAGCCCAGCAGGGCCTGCAGCAGCCGGTGCAGGTGGGTGGCGAAGAACAGATCCTCGCCGCGGGTGACCAGCGTCACGCCTTGCAGATGGTCGTCGACGGTGACGCTGAGGTGGTAGCTGGTCGGCGTGTCCTTGCGGGCCAGCACCACGTCGCCCAGCAGTTCCGGGGTCGCCTCCTGCCAGCCCTTGGCGCGGTCGTGCCAGCGCAATGGCCCGGTCAGACGGCGGGCAGCGGCCATGTCGAGCCTCAGTGCCCAGGCATCGCCACGGGCGATCCGCTCCGCCCGCTCCTCGGGAGAGCGGTGGCGGCAGGTGCCGGGATAGAGGGGCCCATCAGGGCCGTGCGGAGCCGCACCGGCCCGCGCGATCTCGGCGGCGATGTCCTTGCGGGTGCAGAAACAGGGATAAAGCACACCCAGCGACTCGAGCCGGGCCAGTGCCGCGCGAAAATCGTCGAAATGGTCGGACTGGCGCCGGACCGGGCCATCCCAGTCGAGGCCGAGCCAAGCCAGATCCTCGATCAGGTCGCGTTCGTATTCGGGGCGGCAGCGGTTGGGATCGATGTCCTCGATCCGCAACAGGAAGCGGCCGGCGGCGCTGCGGGCGGTGGTCCAGCCGAACAGCGCGGAATGGGCATGGCCCAGATGCAGGTGCCCGGTCGGGCTGGGGGCGAAGCGGGTGACGAGATCGCTCATTCCTGCTTTATAGCGGATCGCGCGCCGCACAGGGCGCGGGATGTAACGATCTGGTTGGTCTTAGATGTAGGGATTGTCGCGGATCGGCTCGACCGGGATCTCTTCGCCTTCCAGATACAGCGCCAGACGGCGGCGCAGCTCGCGGTCGAAAGCGTCGATGCGGATCTGGCGCTCACGCTCCTCGCGTTCACGGCGCTTCTGGGCGAGGTCGATGATGACGGCGGTCATGGCGGACTTTCCTCGGGGTCGCTTCCGGCCGGCTCGGGCCGGCAGGATCGGCTTGGATCAACGAGACCCACCATGGCGCCGCTATGGTTAACGAGGGGTAAGCGCGCAAGCAGTCACGAGTCTTTTTTCCAGATGTCACAGCCGCCGCGCGTGGTGCCGGATGACCGGTTCCCTGCCCCTGCAGCCAATGCCCTCAGCGCGAAAAAGGTTACACAACGGTGAAGAAATTCGGCCACGCCGGGTCAAGATGTTGAGTCCGGGCCACCGATCCACTATGTATCTGGTTGTCCCGGATCGGCGATCCCGCAGTTGGGCCGGCCGCCGGGGCGGAGTAGACACGCCCCCGCGCACAAAGCCGCCTCGGTGTCGCGTGCCGGGATCCAGACACGGTTTCAGACAAGGGAGTGGCCATTGGCTCCACCACCCGATCACTGTCCGGCTCTGGTGCTGAACGCGGATTTCCGCCCGCTCAGTTACTTCCCCTTGTCGCTATGGTCCTGGCAGGAAGCGGTCAAGGCGGTCTTTCTGGAACGGGTCAACATCGTATCGCACTATGACCGGGTCGTCAGATCCCCAAGTTTCGAAGTCCGGTTGCCCAGCGTCATCTCTCTGAAAGAGTTCATTCCGGCAACGCGCCGCCCGGCCTTCACCCGCTTCAACGTCTTCCTGCGCGACCGCTTCACCTGCCAGTATTGCGGCCGCCCCTTCCCCACCCACGATCTGACCTTCGACCATGTGATCCCGCGATCCCGCGGCGGTCGGACGACGTGGGAAAACGTCATCACCTCCTGTTCCGCCTGCAATCTGGCGAAGGGCGACCGCCTTCCCCATATCTGCGGCATGATCCCGCTCAGTCCGCCCTTCCAGCCCACCGCCTACGAGCTGCAAGAGAATGGACGCGCCTTCCCGCCAAACTTCCTTCACGAGAGTTGGCGGGATTTTCTTTATTGGGATTCGGAACTGGACCCGATGTAGGACCGCGATGCGGACGGGGGTGGAGGCAGGGCCTTGCTTCCACTCTACTCCACCCGCCCCAGCCTGACCGTCAGCGGCCAGCGGATCCGCCGCACGCGCTCCGGATCGCCCCACAGCGGTGCGATCTCGCCCGCGAACGCCTCCAGCGGGTTCCGGCCGAGCGCCCTGGTCGCCGCCTTCACGCCCGACCATGTGTTCATGTAGCCGAGCAGCCGGGGCAGCGGCCACAGCGCCTCCATCGCCAGCGGCGGCGCCGGCAGCGGCGGGAACGGGAAATCCAGGTCGCGGTAGCCGTTGACCACCTTCCAGCGGTCGGCCGGCCAGTAGGGTCCCAGCGTGCCGTTGTGGAAACGCTCCACCACCGCTTCCAGCACCGGATCGTCCAGCTGCTGCAGCGCGTAGCAGACCAGCGCCACCGCCGCCCCCGGCTTCGCCACCCGCCGCACCTCGGCATAGAAGCGGTCGAGATCGAACCAGTGCGCCGCCTGCGCCGCGACGATCAGGTCGCAACAATCGTCGGGCAGGCCGCTGTCTTCCGCCGGGGCGATGGCATAGCGGACACTGGGATGCGGTTCGGCTTGCGCGATCTGCTCCGCGCTGGCATCGGTGGCGTGGACCGATTCGAAGCGGGCGGCGAGCGCGACGGCGAATTGCCCGTTGCCGCAACCGGCGTCCCAGGCCAGCCCACGGGCCGGAGCCGCGTCGGCCAGTGCAGCCGCCAACTCATCCGGGTATGTCGGCCGGAAGGCGCGGTAATCGCCGGCATGGCCGGAGAAATGGTCCTTGAAGGAGGTCATCGGTCTGGAGTCGCCCCGGAACGATTAGGGTTGGAATTCGGCGGCGGTTGAGGATAAACCCTGTGGGTTCGTCGCGGAACCCTTCCCAGGCCGTCCCGCATCTTTCCGCTGTGGCGCAGGCGCGCCGGGCGTGCTAACCAAGCGCGCGCTTTTTCGTGCGCCCCGCCAACCACCCGTGTCCGGCATGCAGACCTTCCTGGAATTCGAAAAGCCGATCGCCGAGCTTGAAGGCAAGATCGAGGAGTTGCGGCACCTGACCAACGCCGGCGACATCAACATCGCCGACGAGGTCGCAAAGCTGCAGGCCAAGGTCGACAAGCTCCTGCGGCAGACTTACGCCAAGCTCACGCCCGCGCAGAAGGTTCAGGTGGCCCGCCACCCCAATCGGCCGCACTGCCTGGACTATGTGCACGGCCTGATCGAGGACTTCACGCCGCTGGCCGGCGACCGCCATTTCGCCGAGGACCGCGCGGTCATCGGCGGTCTGGGTCGCTTCCGCGGCCGTTCGGTGGTGGTGATCGGCCAGGAAAAGGGCAACGACACCGAATCGCGCGTCCGCCACAATTTCGGCATGGCGAAGCCCGAAGGCTACCGCAAGGCCCAGCGCCTGATGGATCTGGCCGACCGCTTCAAGCTGCCGGTCGTCTCGCTGGTCGACACCGCCGGCGCCTTCCCCGGCGTCCAGGCGGAGGAGCGCGGCCAGGCCGAGGCCATCGCCAAAAGCATCGAGCGCTGCCTGCGGCTGAACGTGCCGATGGTCGCCTCGGTCATCGGCGAGGGCGGGTCGGGCGGCGCCATCGCCATCGCCACCGCCGACCGCGTGCTGATGCTGGAACACGCCATCTATTCGGTGATCTCGCCGGAAGGCTGCGCGTCGATCCTGTGGCGCAGCTCCGACATGGCGGGCGAGGCGGCCATCGCGCTGCGCCTGATCAGCCAGGATCTGAAGGAACTGGGCGTCATCGACCGCGTGGTGAGCGAGCCGATCGGCGGCGCCCACCGCGACCCGGCCGAAACGATCAGGAAGCTCGGCGACTGCATCGAGGAGTCGCTGGGCGAACTGGACGGCCTCGACGGCGTCACGCTCCGCGCCAAGCGCCGCGAGAAGTTCCTGGAGATGGGGCAGAAGGGGCTGGGGTAAGTCCTTCGTCCCCGTGCCACTTCATGCCTGATGCCCCCTCCCCGACCCTCCCCCGCTGACGCGGGAGAGGGTGCCTTACGGAAAAGCGGCGGCAGTCCCCTCTCCCGTGATCGGACCGGCCTTCGGCCGGCCGAGAGCGGGGGAGGGTTAGGGAGGGGGCAAGAGCACCTCACCCCAGAAACCCGTGCAGGAACCAGCGCGGCCATTCCCCCGGCCGGTACAGTCCGGCGCGGAACAGCCAGAAGCGGCGGCCTGCGCCATCCTCCACGCGGTAGTAATCGCGCACGGCCAGCCCCAGCGATCCTTCCGGACGCCACCATTCGCATTCGATCCGCTCCGGCCCCTCGGCCCGGCTCACCCGGTGGCGCAGGCCGCGCCAGACGAACTGCAGCGGCGGGTCGTCGGGCAGCGGGGCGGTGGCCTCGACCGGCTCGGGCGGGGTCAGCAGGCGCAAAGGCCGCGGCCGGCCGGCCGGCCAGGGCTTCGGCACCGGCAAGGCCTCCACCGGAGCCAATGGCGCCACGCAGCGTTCCGGCAGCCAGCTTTCCCGCGGCACAAGGCGCAGCACCGCCCGTTCCCCCAGCCGCAGAGCCAGCCGGTCGACCAGTTCCGCCACCCCGTCATCGGTCCCCTCGCCGTCGATGCCGGTCTGTATGGCGGTGAGCGGCCCCGTCTCCGTTGCCGACAGCACCAGCGTCTCCAGCCCCGGACCGGGGTCGATCCGCTCCAACAGCGGGGCGGCCAGCCGGGCCAGCGCCGCCGGGTCGCGGGTCGGGCGGCTGGTGCCGAGTGTCAGGCTCTGCGGTTCGTCGTCCACCCGCTGGTCGGTGCGGTGGGCGTCCAGCCGCAACCGGCGTGCCCCCTGCCCCGCCGCCTCCAGCCCCTTGCACAGCCGGCCCAGCAGATGGCGGAGCGCCCCGGCGATCGATTCGGGCGTCGAGATCGGCTCGGCAAAGGTCAGGCGCTCGCGGTGCTCCGGCACCGGCCGGCGCGGGGAGATCGGCTCGTCGAGCCGGCCGAAGGCCTGATCGTATCGTTGCAGCAACCTGCCCCCGAACCGCGCCGCGAGCCCGGCCCGCGGCATGGCGTGCAGGTCACCGATCCGGCGCAATCCCAGTGCATGCAGCCCCTCCACCGTCTCGGCGGGCAGCCGCAGGGCGGCCAGCGGCAGACCGTCCAACCGCTCCAGCCGCCGGTCCTCTGGGCTGCCGAACCGCACCAGCCCCCAGGCGGCGGCGTGAGTGTCGGCAATGGCAGCGCGGGCGGTGAAGCCGGCGGCGCGCAGCCGGTTGGTCAGGTCGGCGGCCAGCGCCGTCTCGCCCTCACATAGGCCCTCACATGGATGATTGGCGAAGAGGTGGGCGCAGCCGGTGATATCGATCACCACCCCGTCCGGTTCATCCGCCGCGGTCCAGGGGCTGTAGCGCCGCGCCCAGTCGGCGATGCGGCCGAGCAGGGCCGCATCGGCCTCCGGCGTCGCCTCCGCCACCTCCAGCGCGGGCTCCAGGGCACGGGCGTCGCTGAGGGTATGGCCGGGGCCGATGCCGGCCAACGCCGCCGCCCGGTTGACCGCAACCACCATCCGCCGCTGGCGTTCCGTCCGCAACAGGGCGAAGGGTCGGGCCCGCAACTCGGGCGGCATGCTCCGCTCCCGCGCGTCGGTGGGCAACCGCGGCAGCCAGAGGGCGAGGATGCGGCGGCGTCCTTTCTCCCGACCGGAGGCCCGCCGCGCATCCCCCTCGCCCCGGCGCTCTCCCCGGGGGGGAGAGGGGGATCGGTGCGGGTATGGGAAAGGGCGCGTCATACGGGAGCCAACAATCGGAACAAAGAAAGAACACTCTAGCGCCAGCTTGGCCGCGGGGGGAGTCCCTCCTTTAGGGTCATCTTGCCGAAACGTTCGGCAGTGCCGACATTCCGTTCATGACCCCACATCTCCCGCCTCTCGCCGTCCGCCGTTTGGCACCGCTGGCTTTTCTGCTGGCCGCAGGCGCCTGTGCACCGTCGGAGTTCCGCGACGATACCCCCGGCCGCGCCCAGGCCTTCCCACCGGTCTACAACCAGACATTCGTCCCCGGAGGCGGGGAGCGGCGGACCTGGAGCCAGATCCAGGCGGAGCAATCGCGTGACGACCCGAGGTCGGGCACCGCCTCCCGGCCGCGGCAGGCCGAGGAAGCGCAGCCCCGCGCCAACTCCAGAGACACCGACTCGAGAGACACCGGCCGGCCGCCGCCCAAACGTCCCCGCGGCAGTTCGTCGCCCCCGCCCGACCCGGCCGCCCTGCCGCAGCCGCCGCGCCCGATCCCGGTGCCGCCCCCGCCCTCCTCACAGAGCGCCACCGATGCCTTCAAGCGCGACCTGATCCGGCCGGAGGTGGACCGCATGCGCACCGACGACGCCATGGGGCGGCTCGACCCGCTGGGCCAGCGCGACCTGATGCGGCGCGAGAACGACCTGCGCCAATTTGGCGATCCGCTGGCGCGCTAGCCTCCCTGCTGCCGGCAACCTCCGGCTTGGCAGCTTGACCCCGCACCCGCTCTGCCGCCATACCGGCCCCTGATTGGGAACGGACGGAGGATGCGGACGCATGACGACGGTGACGGGAGCCTTCGGCAACGGGCTGACCACGCCGGTGTGGGTGCTGCAGCATCTGCTGGGCATTCTCGGCATCGGCCTGTGGGCCGGGCAGACCGGCGGCACCGCGGTCTGGCAGGTGCCGGCCGCCGCCGTGACCGCGGCGCTGGCGGCGGGCTTCGCCGCGCAGATGGGGCTGCGGCTGCCCTATGCCGGTCCGGGGCTGGCGGCGTCGCTGGTCGTGATCGGATCGCTGGTGGCGCTGGGGGTGCGGGCGCCGGCCGTGCTGGCGGTTCTGGTCGCCGCGGTCGCCGCGGTGTTCCACGGCCACGCCCACCAGGGGCCGCCGCTCTACTGGGCCGGCTTCGCCGCCGGGCTGATGCTGGTGGCCTGCGGCGGGCTCGGCCTGTCGATCGCGGTGACCCAGGCCGAGTCGGACCGGGCGGTGCGCGTGTGTGGCGGTGCGGTAGCAGTCGCGGGCGTTCTCGACCTCGTCGGCGTGATTTGACCGGTTGCGCCTTGAAATGAGGGGGTTGCGCGGAAATCTTTGAAGGCACACCATTCCCAGCCCGGATGACCGGGCCAGACGAACGGAACGACCCGGTGCCCCGCGCAGCCGCCAAAGCCTGCCTCACCCCGCCGGGGCTCCCCTCTCCGGGGCTTCAGACGCCTTCCGATGCGGCATCCCCGACCCGCCAGATGACCCGCCGGCACCTGCTGGGGCGCCTGCTCGGCGGGCTGGCGATGCCGCCGCTGCTCGCCTCCGCCGGCGCTCTGGCATTGGGAGGAGGACAGCCGGCGGCGGCGCAGGACCTGCGCTATTTCCGCATCGGCACCGGCACAACCGCCGGCACCTATTTCCCGATCGGCGGGCTGATCGCCAACGCCATCTCCAACCCGCCGGGGTCCCGGCCCTGCGACAAGGGCGGAAGCTGCGGCATCCCCGGCCTGATCGTGGTGGCGCAGGCCAGCAACGGCTCCGTCGACAACATCGAACTGCTGCGCGCCGGTACGGTGGAGGCCGGCTTCGCCCAGGCCGACGTCGCCTTCTGGGCCTACAGCGGCACCGGCAGCTTCACCGGCAAGCGTCCCTTCACGGAACTGCGCTCGCTCGGCATGCTCTATGCGGAGGCGATCCAGGTCGTCGTCCGTTCCGACGGCTTCATCGACCGCATGGCCGACCTGAAGGGCCGCAGCATCTCGCTGGGCGAGGAAGGGTCGGGCACGCTGGTGGAGGCGCGGCTGATTCTGGATGCCTACGGCCTGTCGGAAACGACGATCACGCCCTACTACCTCAAGCCCGGCATGGCGGCCGACCGGCTGGCGAAGGGCGAGCTGGACGGCTTCTTCATGGTCGGCGGCTATCCGGTGTCGGCGGTCGCGGACGTGGCGGCGCGCGTGCCGATCCGTCTGGTGCCGCTGGACGGCGAGCCGGCCGACCGGCTGCTGCGGACCCAGCGCTTCTATATCGAGGACGAGATCCCCGCTAACGCCTATCCCGGCAGCGCCGTCACCCCGACGCTCAGCCTGGGGGCCGAACTGCTGACCCGCGCCGACCGCGACCCGAACCTGATCTATGGCATCGTCCGGGCGCTGTGGCACGAGAACACCCGCCGCCTTCTGGCCGACGGGCATCCGCAGGGCCGCAATTTCGACCCCGCCCGCGCAGTCGCCAACGTCTCGGTCCCCCTGCATCCGGGGGCGGAGCGCTACTACCGGGAGGCCGGCCTGCTGGGCAACGCCGCCAACGAGGAAAACCGAGCGCCCGCATCCACACCCGAGAGCGGCACCGGCGGCAAGCCCGCCGGAGACAAGCCGGTTGAGGACAAGGCGGTTGGGGACAAGGCTGCGGGCGAAAAGGCCGCGAAGGATCCGGCCGCGGGGGAAAAGACGGCACGTTGAGGCGCCCGCTCTCCGCACGAGACGAAAGGACCGTTCCCGGACGACCTGCCGACGGAATATCCTGTTTCCCGTCCGGTTGATCCAGGCGATCGACCGCAACGGGCAGAGGGGGGGAGGCATGCCGGCCGGCGAAGGGAGGGGCATCGCGATCCGGTCCGTCCGCAGCGCCGACGCGCCGCGCTGTGCCGAGATCTTCCTGCATGGCCGCCGCCAAGCCTTTTCCTGGCAGCCCGCCGACCGCTTCGGACTGGACGATTATTACGACTGCGTGCGCGAGGATGCGGTGCTGGTCGCCGAGGCGGACGGGACGGTCGTCGGTTTCGTCTCCCTCGACCCGCAGGCCCGCATCATCCACAACCTGTTCATCGACCCCGGATGGCACAAGCGCGGCATCGGGTCCGCCCTGCTGCGCGAGGCACTGGGCCTGCTGCGCGGCGGCCAGCGCCCGGCCGAACTTGCCTGCGCCGCCCGCAACGCCGCCGCCCGCGCCTTCTACGAACACAACGGCTGGACGCCGGTGACCGCGCCGTCCGACGAAGGGGACGCGCTGGTGCTCTACCGCCTGTCGCGGGCGGGGTGAGAGGCCCGCTCTTCCGCCATCTTTCCTTGCCGCCTCTCTTGCCGGAATCCCCGCCGACCCTCCCCCAACGAGACGCGCAAGCGCCGATGCGCGGACTGTTTTCGCGTGCCGCGTTGCGGTAAAGTCCCGCCGCCATGCGAACCCTGTACCACCACCCGATCCACCCCCTGTCGCGCGTCGCGCGCGTGATGCTCGCCGAGAAGGGTCTTCCCTTCGAACCCGTGGTCGAAAAACCATGGGAGAGGCGCACCGATTTCCTGAAGATGAACCCCGCCGGCGAGGTGCCGGTGCTGGTGGAGGAGGACGGGACGGTCGTCGCCGGCGGCCTCGCCGTGATCGAATATCTGGAGGAGGCCTATCCCGACACGCCCCTGCTGCCGCGGGAGGTCGCGGCGCGGGCGGAGGTACGGCGGGTCGCCGAATGGTTCCTGCACAAGTTCGAACGCGAGGTGGGCGAAAATCTGGTGGGCGAGAAGCTGATCAAGCGGCTGTCCGGCCAGGGCCATCCCTTCGCGCCGGCCATTCGCGCCGGTCTGGCCAACATCACCTACCATCTCGACTATATCGCCTTCCTGTCGGAACGGCGGCCCTGGCTGGCGGGAACCGCCTTCACCCTGGCAGACATCGCCGCCGCGGCCCAGCTGTCCTGCCTGGACTATATCGACAACGTGCCGTGGGACCGCAGCCCGGAAGCCAAGGACTGGTACGCCCGGATCAAGTCGCGCCCCAGCTTCCGCGCCCTGCTGGCCGACAACATCACCGGTTGTCCGCCGCCCCGGCACTACGCCGATCTGGATTTTTAACGCTCTCTTAGGAACTGACGCATCAGAGGCATGGACCGGCCTCGCGTATCAGGATTAACGTGCTCCCAAAATCGTAAGTTGGGAGTTGTTCCTCGATGCGTCTGCGCCGTCTTTCGTCCGTCCCGGCCCTGCCGGTCCGTTCCCTGCGGCCCGCCCTGATCGCCGGCGGCATGCTGGCACTGGTGGCCGGCTGGTCGCCTGCCCAGGCCGCCCCCGCGGTCGACGAGGCCGGCGCCAAGGCGCTCGCCGCGTCGCTCAAGAAGGATCTGCCCCGCTGGTTCCCGCCGCCCACCGAGGACGGCGAGGGCATCGGCTTCGAATGGCAGGGCGATCCGACCGTCAAGCCGGCCGGCGACCATTACGACGTCGCCCTGCCGCGCCTGTCGGCGGAGGATGCCGAAGGCACCCTGTTCGACATCGGCACCGTCCTCTTGGCGGTGACGCCGAAGGACGACGGCCAGTACGGCGTCTCGATCACGCTGCCCAGCGCGATCAAGGTGCAGAACCTGGACGACAACGACGAGTATGTCGACGCGGCCACCATCTCCATCGGCAAGCAGTCCTTCACCAGCACCTGGTCGGGCACGCTGGAGACCCTGCTGGCGGTGGACGGCGCCTTCAACGACATCGCCGTCAGCGCCGCCGACGGCAAGGGCAAGATCTCCATCGCCTCCATGACCATGGTCCAGGACCTGAAGCCGGAGACCGGCGCCGCCGGCGCCACGCTGTGGAGCGGCCCGGCCGCCTTCGCCTTCGGCGGCCTGTCGGTGCTGGACGAGAAGAACAAGGAGCTGGTGAAGATCGGCGGCGTCACCGCCGAGGCCACCTACAGCCGCATCGACCTGACCAAGGTCAGCGCGCTGCAGAAGCTGTCGGAGCAGGCCGCCGCACGCGGCGTGCCGCCAACGCCCGCGGAACTGCTGCCGAAGATGCAGGGCATGTTCGGCGGCGTCACCGGCGCGATGCGCATGTCGAACCTGTCGGTGGTCAACCCGGAGGACGGCACGAAGATCACGCTGGGCCAGCTCGCCTTCCGCAGCGGCCTGACCGACCTCGACCAGGCGCTGTCGACCGTAAGCATGGGCATCGAGGCCCGCGACTTCGTCATGACGCCGTCGCCGGCCCCCGCCGCCTTCACCCCGCGCGCCTTCGAGATGAAGCTGTCGGTCGCCAAGCTGCCGAACACCGCCCTGTGGAAGGCCTTCACCGAGCTCGCGAAGACCGCCGAGGCTGAAGAGGCCCCGCCGCCGAAGAAGGGCGCCAAGCCGGCCAAGGCCCCGCCGCCCCCGCCGTCCTCCGAGGTCATCATGCAGCAGGCGATGACCGCGATGGGCGAGGCCGGGACCGAGCTGCGCATCGACGCGCTGAACCTCGACACCCCCGCCACCGCCGGCACCGCCACCG
This sequence comes from Pseudomonadota bacterium, assembly GCA_023423695.1. GTDB lineage: Bacteria > Pseudomonadota > Alphaproteobacteria > Azospirillales > Azospirillaceae > Azospirillum. The sequence continues at coordinate 62,142 of JAFAFA010000013.1, forward strand.
GCGCCCTGAAGGTTGCCACTCCGGCGGCCTTCGGCGTCACCGGCGGCGCCACCGTCCTGCTGCGCGGCATCGACGCCGCGGTGAAGGCGATGCAGCCGGCACCGGGCACCAAGCCCGACCAGGAGACGCAGGATATGCTGGCCGGCCTGGCGATGGTCCAGGCCCTGGGCCAAGCCGGCAAGGACGACAGCGGCGCCGAGATCCGCACCTACAAGATCGACGTGACGGAGGCCGGCCAGCTCCTGCTGAACGGCGCCGACATGACCGCCCTGCTGGCCGGCGGTGCCGAGCCCGAGCCGGCGCCAGCGCCAGCTCCGAAGAAGAAGTGAAGTAAGGGGGGTAGACCCCCACCTAACCTCCCCCGCTGGGCGGGGGAGGGACTGCCGCTGAACGCCGACAAAGCTCCGATCCCTCCCCCGCCCAGCTCTCGCACAAGCTTCGCTTTATGCTGACGCGACAGGCGGACCGAAGGTCCGCTGAGAGCGGGGGAGGGATGGGGAGGGGCATCGCAAGCCGACACTTCCCCGCGACACCCCGCCGCACACCTCCCGCGGTTGCACGCCACAAGCCTCTTGAACGGCCGGGACGCTTTCACATATCTCCGCCGTCTTGACGCCACCACCCGTGCAAAACCAACGAAGGTGCCCCCATGACCGAGGAACGGCTCAGTTTTCAAGCCGAGGTCAGCCGTCTGCTCGACATCGTCGCCCACTCGCTCTACAGCGAGAAGGAAGTGTTCCTGCGCGAACTGGTCTCCAACGCGTCGGACGCCTGCGACCGCCTGCGCTACGCGGCGCTGACCCAGCCGGAACTCTCGGCCGACGATCCGAACCTCAAGGTCCGCCTGCTGGTCGACAAGGACGCGCGGACCCTGACCGTCGCCGACAACGGCATCGGCATGAACCGCGAGGATCTGGTCGAGAATCTCGGCACCATCGCCCGCTCCGGCACCGCCGCCTTCATGAAGTCGCTGGAAGGTGCGGAAAAGGGTGACGGAAAGAAGGACGTCAACCTGATCGGCCAGTTCGGCGTCGGCTTCTATTCCGCCTTCATGGCAGCCGACAAGGTCACGGTGCTGACCCGCAAGGCCGGCGAGGCCCATGGCTGGCGCTGGGAATCCGACGGCAAGGGCGAGTTCACCATCGCCGAGGCCGACGGCCTGTCGCGCGGCACGCAGATCGTCCTGCATCTGCGCGACGGCGACGACGAGTATCTCGACGAGGCCCGTCTGGGCGGCATCGTCCGCAAGTATTCCGACCACATCGCCATCCCCATCCTGTTCGGCGAGGGTGACGACGCCAAGGCGCTGAACAGCGCGTCGGCCCTGTGGACCCGGTCGAAGTCGGAGATCACCCCCGACCAGTACAAGGAATTCTATCACCATGTCGGCCACGCCTTCGACGACCCGTGGCTGACCCTGCACTGGCGGGCCGAAGGGGCGCTGGAATACACCAACCTGCTCTATGTGCCTTCGACCAAGCCCTTCGACCTGTTCGATCCCAAGCGCGCCCACCGGGTGAAGCTGTACGTCAAGCGCGTCTTCATCACCGACGCGGCGGAAGGGCTGATCCCGCCCTACCTGCGCTTCCTGCGCGGCGTGGTCGACAGCGAGGATCTGCCGCTGAACATCAGCCGCGAGATGCTGCAGCACAACCCGATGCTGGCCAAGATCAAGGCCGGCATCACTCGGCGCGTCCTGTCGGAACTGTCCAAGAAGGCCAAGGACACCGAGAACGCCGCCGAATACGACAGCTTCTGGGAAAACTTCGGCGCGGTGCTGAAGGAAGGCCTCTATGAGGACTACGAGCACCGGGACGAGCTGCTGAAGCTGCTGCGCTTCCGCACCACCGCCGGCGAGGATCTCGTCTCTCTGGAGCAGTATGTCGCCCGCATGAAGGAGGGCCAGGACGCCATCTACACCATCAGCGGCGACGACATCGACACCCTGCTGCGCAGCCCGCAGCTGGAAGGCTTCAAGGCCAAGGGCGTCGAGGTCCTGCTGCTGACCGACCCGGTGGACGAGTTCTGGATGCCGTCGGTCGGCGTCTATGACGGCAAGCCCTTCAAGTCGGTGACCCGCGGCGGCGCCGACCTCGGCAAGATCAAGGGCGAGGAGACCGAGAAGCCGGAGGAGAAGACGCCGGAGGGCGAGCTGACCGACCTGCTGGCCCTGCTGAAGCTGACTCTGTCCGACGTGGTGAAGGACGTCCGCAAGTCCGAACGCCTGACCGACAGCGCCGTCTGTCTGGTGGCCGACGACAACGACATGGACATGCACCTGGAACGCCTGCTGAAGCAGCACAAGCAGCTGAACGGCGAGGTCGGCAAGCGCATCCTGGAGATCAACCCGTCCCACGCCCTGATCAAGCGGCTGGCGGAACGGGCCAAGGGCAGCGGCGCCACCGACGCGCTGGAGGATGCGGCGTGGCTGCTGCTGGATCAGGCCCGCATCGTCGAAGGCGAGCCCCTGCCCGACCCGGCCGCCTTCGCCCGCCGTCTGGCGAGCGCGATGGAGAAGGGGCTGGCGTAAGGATCGCCATCAACAGGAAAGCCTGAAGGGAAAGCCCCCTCCTCCGGGGAGGAGAGGGCTTTCCCTTATCCGCGTCCCACCCGCTCCGGCGGGAAGACCAGCGACATGACGGTGCCCTCGTCACGGCGGCTGACGACGTCCAGGCGACCGCCATGCAGTTCGATCAGGCGCTTGGTCAGCGGCAGGCCCAGCCCGGTGCCGACCTGGGTGCGAGCCAGCGCGCTGTCGATCTGGCCCCAGGGTTCCAGCGCCTTCGCCAACTCCTCCCCGCTCATGCCGATGCCGGTGTCGTGCACCGACAGCCACATCGTGCCGCTGTCCGCCACGCGGGCGCCCAGCGTCACCACCCCATCGGCCGGCGTGAACTTCACCGCGTTCGACAGCAGGTTCAGCAGCATCTGGCGCAGCTTGCGTTCATCCGCGCGCAAGGGCGGCAAGTCCGTTGGCACGGCGGTGACGATGCGGACGCCATGGCGCCCTGCCCGTTCGGCCAGCAGCCGCGCCGTGCCGATCGCCACCCGCACCACGTCCACCGTCCCGTCCACAAGCTCCAGCCGGTCGGCATCGGCCTTGGACAGGTCGAGCAGGTCGTTGATCAGCTCCATCAGGTGCCGGCCGCTCTCGGCGATGTCGCGGGCATAGTCGCGATAGAGCGGGATGGCGTGCGGCCCCGCCACCTCCTGCTCCAGCAGCTCGGCAAAGCCCATCATCGCGGTCAGCGGCGTGCGGATCTCGTGGCTCATGTTGGCGAGGAAGGCGGTCTTGGCCCGGATCGCCTGTTCGGCCTGCCGGCGCGCCTCCTCCAACTGGCGGGCGCGCAGATCCGTCTGTTCGGCGGAGCGCGCCATCAGCCCGGTCACCGTGCCGACGCCCAGATAGCGGCCCTGGTCCACCACCAGGAAGCCGGTCACCAGCGCCGCCGGCTTCAGCCGGGCCAGCCGCCGCCCGATCTCCGCCAGCGGGGTCGTCCCCTCCACCAGCAGCGGATGGGGGTCCATGAGAGCGGACACCTCCACAGTCGAGGCATCCTTTCCCCCGTCCGGCGGAAGACGGTTGCGCTCCAGCAGGCCGACGACGCACCCCTCGCCGTCGACCACCGGCAGGGCCGGCAAATCAGGCTGGCGGTTGAAGCGGGCAGCCGCTGCCGCACAATCCTGCCCGGGTGCCAGCGGCGGCACCGGAACCGCCAGCCCGGCGGCAGTGAAAGCGGGTTCGTCCATGTGCGCCTCCGGCGCGGCGGCCGGGACGGAAAGCGGCGGATCGAATGGCGTCACGGCGTCTCACCCCCTCCCCTCTCCGGCGCGATCGTGCCCGGTCGGCACCGGTCGCGGGATGCGCGGCGCTCCTGCGGCAAAACCTAGCAGCCGATTATGAGCAATTGGTTTCCGATCCAACCATCCACCCCATGCCAGGCCTATCCAAAAGCACTATTACCTTGGACTGAGAAGCTTTTGCGCATTCGTTCCTCCGGCTGTGACCTGGGCATTTGAGAATGGTTCCGAAACACAGTATGATGGTCGGGTATTCGGGGTGCCGCGTTCGGCCGACCGGGCTTGTCCGGCCGGCCGGCCTTTGCTGACGGCATTCCGGGCATCAGGGAGACCCGGAGGGGCGATCCGCCGCCCGTCACACAGAACAGGATTACAGGGGATGTCCATGCCCTCGCGCCTCGAAGAATTGTGCGTGAAGAAGGGATTGAAGATGACCGACCAGCGCCGCGTGATCTCGCGCGTGCTGTCGGAGGCGACGGACCATCCCGACGTGGAGGAGGTGCATCGCCGCGCATCCGCCATCGACCCGCGCATTTCCATCGCCACCGTCTACCGGACGATGCGGCTGTTCGAGGAAGCGCATGTGATCGACCGCCTTGATTTCGGCGATGGACGCGCGCGCTACGAGGAAGCAAGAACCGATCATCACCATCATCTGATCGATGTCGATTCCGGTGAAGTCATAGAGTTCACCAATGATGAAATGGAACGGCTGAAGGAAAGCATTGCCCGTGAACTGGGCTATGACCTGATAGGCCATCGGCTGGAACTGTACGGCGTCCCGCGCAAGCGGCGTGCCGATAAATCTGAGTCTTAACTATATAGCGGGCCCGGCGGTGTTGCGCACAAGAGGTGGCGGCTGATCTCGCCCCCATCCGGAATCGCCACACGCTCGACGGGCGGGTCAGGCGGCCATCGCTTGCGGGGTGCATCGGGTGCCGGTCTGGACCTTGCCGGCCGACTGCCCAAGGTTAGGTGAGGAGCAAACCTCACTGACCGGAACCGGCCGCACCATGGATGACCGCCACGACGACCGCCCCGACACCCGGCACGAAAGCCCGCCGACCACGTCCGGGGCCGAACCGATCAAAGCCCAGGGCTCCAGCCCAAATCCCCCTGGCCCAAACCCCATTGGCCAAAATCCCATTGGCCCAAATCCAACCGGACCGGATCCTGTTCTCGAACGGCTGGACCGCCTGTCGGATCTGCTGCTGCGCCGCATCGACCGGCTGGAGGAGCGGGTCCGCAGCCTGGAGCAGGATAATGGCGAGATCATCAACCTGCTGATCGCCGTCAAGGCCGGTCTGGAGGAAGCTTCCGGCGACCTGATCGCGCAGCTGGAGGACGGGGTGGATGCCGCGGAGGGCGAGGAGGAGTCCGAAGACGGGGCGGAGGACGGCCCTCTGTTCGAGACGCCCTGCGGCCCGACGATGCTGCATTGACGGTCCTGCGGCTTGCGGCAGACCGGGAACCGTCCCCAGGGTTGCCGTAAAAGACCTTGCCCGCCATGCCACGGCGGCCGGATAAACGGCGCATGCAGACCTCTCCCCTTCCCGATCCTGCGCCTCAGACCAGCCTCACGCCGCCGGCACTCCTGCCGGCGCAGCATTTCGAATTGCCGGCCTCCGGTTCGCCGGCCTCCGGTTCGTTGGTATGCGGTCCGTCCGGCGTCGCCTTCTTCGACTTCGACGGCACGCTGATCCATGGCGACAGCCTGCCGATGTTCGTCGGCGAGGTGATCGGCCGGCGCCGCGCCGCCCTGGCTCTGGCCGACGCCATCCGTTCGGCGATGCACCGCCATGTCCGCGGCCGCGGGCCGGGCTGCGATTTTCCCGGATCGGTGAAGGCCATCTATCTGAAGCGCACCCTGCGCGGCCTGCCGGTGGCCGACGCGCTGGCCGCGGCGGAGCGGATGGTGCCCCGCGTCCGCTGGCATCAGCCCATGCTGGATGTGCTGAAGGAGCATCGCCGGCAAGGGCGCCGGGTGGTGGTCGCGACCGGCGCGCTCGACCTCTACATGCCAGCCCTTCTGCACGGGCTGGAGGTGGACGACCTGCTGGCCACGGGGATGGAGGTGGTCGACGGCAAGCTGACCGGCGGGCTCAGCACCGCCAACTGCGTGCGGTTGGACAAGGCGGAACGGGTGACCGCCTGGATCGCCGGCAACGGTCCGGTCGCCGCCACCTGGGGCTACGGCAACCACCCCAGCGACCTGCCGATGCTGGCGCTGATGCACAAGGGCGAAGTGATCCGCATTCGACGAAGGTCGAACCGCAGGTAGCAGCCGTTTACAACCCGGCTACTGCCCCGCATACTCCCTCCCGTCCATGACAAAAACATGATGGACGGAGGGGAAACGTGAGCTTCAGCATCGACGCCGACATCCGGATGCCGGGCTATGGCGGGCGCCGGGCCGTGGTGGCCGATGCCGACCGCATCCAGCGCGAGGCGCTGGCCGGCCATCTGGCCGGCCGCGGCTTCCAGGTTTCACAGACCGACGACGCATTGGAAGCGCTGACCATCATCGGTGCGGAGGCGCCGGTGGTCGCATTGCTGCCACTGGAGCAGGAAGGCGACGAGGGCGACCGCGCCGCGGCGCTGGCGGCGATGCTCTATCCGCAGACGCGCATCCTGATGACCGGTCGGCGCGTGCAGAACGCCCCCTTCCCCATTCTGCCCCGCCCGGTCGACCTCACCGCGCTCGACCGCTGGCTGGACGAGGCGACGGCATAGCCCGGCCACAACCCATCCGCCTTGCCTTATTGGGCGCCGGTGTCTCCGAAACCCGACACATGCTCCAGCTTTTGCGGGTTGGCAATCTGGTAGATCCGCCGGATGCGGCCATCTGCAATGTCGAAGGCCAGGACGCTGCGGAAGGAGCCCCCCAGTTCGGTCAGCAGACCCGGTCCGCCATTCACCCGCACCGGCACGAAGCCGAATCCGACGCCCCGCTTGCGCTGGACGCCCATCAGGAATCGGGCGATGCGGTCGGCACCGAAGAGCGGGTTGACCGCCGTCCGCACCATGCCGCCGCCGTCGCTCAGCCACTGCGCATCGTCCGACAGCAGGGCCACGATGGCCGCATAGTCGCGTCGGACGCTGGCCTCGGCGAAGGCGTCGGCCAGACGGCGCCCGGCATCCGCGTCGGCGCGGGATTCGGCAGGTTCGTTCATCCGGTTGCGGGCACGCCGCATGATCTGGCGGCAGGCCTCCACCGACTTGCCGAGGATCGCCGCGATCTCCGCATAATCGAGGTCCATCGCCTCGCGCAGGACGAAGACCGCGCGCTGGTCCGGCGCCAGCCGCTCCAGCAGCAGGAGCATCGCGATCGGCACCGACTCGGCGTCGGCCACCTCGTCCGTCCCATCGGCCCAGCCGGCGACCTCCGGTTCGGGCAGCCACAGCCCGTAATAGCGTTCCCGCGCCACCCGGGCGGAGCGCAGCCGGTCGAGCGCCAGCCGCGTCACCAGCGTGGTCAGGAAGGCGGGGGCCGACCCGACGCTGCCGGGGATCACCGCGGCCCAGCGCAGCCAGGCGTCCTGCAGCGTGTCCTCCGCCTCCGCCACCGACCCGAGCAGCCGGTAGGCCAGGGCGCGCAGCCGCGCCCGCTCGCCCGCGAAGGCGGCGAGCGCGGTTTCCGGGTCGGCCAGCGCCGTCACGCCGCCATCCCGACGGCGGTGCCTTCGATATGCTGGGCGATGCCGATGCGGTTCCAGGCGTTGATCTGCGCCGCCGTCACCGTCAGCTGGGCGATCTGCTCGGCGCTGAAATGGCGTTGCAGTTCCCGATAGGCTTCGTCGATGCGGTCATGCTGGGCGCGGGTCAGCACCTCGGCCCAGGCGAAAGCGGCGCGTTCGTCGGGCAGGAACAGCTCCGACCGTTCCCACTCGGCAAGCGCGGCGATGCGCTGTTCCGACTGGCCGTCGTGCCGTGCTTCCTTGCTGTGCATGTCGATGCAATAGGCGCAGCCGTTGATCTGCGACACGCGCAGGTCGATCAGGTGGATCAGGCCGGTCGGCAGGCCGCTGCCACGGATGGTCTTGGCAGTGGCGTACAGCGTGGCGAACAGGGACGGGGCGTCGGTGGCGACGGTGAAACGGAAAGCCATGGTGGTCATCCTCGTTTGGGGTGTCATCGCCCTCTTGACGGGGCGAACCCGTCAGGCGTGACGCATGGCAGCCCCGCGCTCCGCTCAAGGCTGCCCACCCTGCCCGTCAGTCCTCCGTCAGCAACTCCACAGCTTCCTGCAGGATGGCGATCTTGGCGGCGAAACGGCCTTCAGGGTCGCTTTCGCCGATCAGCCGGATCATCACGCCCAGGGCATGGGCAACCTGCGGCGCAAGCCCGGCATGGCCACGCACATGGCGGGCAAGAGCGGCCAGCGCCGTCCGGTAGGGCCGCCCTTCGAACCCATCGGTGGCGATCGACTCGAAACGGTTGGCGAGGTCGAGGATCTCGCGGTTGTCGTTCATGTTCTTTCCGCCAGATCAGATGAACAGCATGGCGCCGCCCTTCGGCGCGTCGTTCAGGAAGGTGACGACCCCGCCGGTGGCGACCGGCACGTCGGCGCGCAGTTGGACGCCCGGCGGCAGGCCGAGGGCCCGCAGCCCCATCTCGCAGGCCATCACCGTCACGCCCATGGTGACGCAGGCCTCCAGCAGTTCCTCGAAGGTGGCGAGGCCGTGGGCGGCGAAATAGCGGTCGCGCGCCACCGGGGAACTGCCGTCGTCGGCCGGATCCAGGTCGTGCCAGCCCAGCACGCCCGGCTCCTTCTCATGCACCAGGGCGCGCAGGGCACGGCCGGTGAAGAACAGCGTGACCTTGCGGTTGGTGGCCGCCGCGGCGCTGGCCATCACCAGCGCGTAATGGACGCGGTCGAAGCCGCCGGCGAACAGGACGATCGACAGGGCCGAGGTGCTCTCGGCCGAGGATTGCGACATGGTGGTGGACATGGTGGGCCGCCTCCCGTCTTTCCCGTGGCGCCCGTCAATGGGCGGAAAGGTCATGGATGGTCGGATGATCGCCGCAAAGCGCGCAGTCGGGATCCCGCCGGATGGAGATGCGCTGATAGGACGCATAGAGAGTGTCCATCATCAGCAGGCTGCCCGACAGGCTCTCGCCCAATCCCAGCAGTTCCTTCAGCACCTCCGTCGCCTGCAGCGAGCCGACGGAACCGGCGAGCGCCCCCAGCACCCCGCCTTCCGAGCAGGACGGCACGGTGCCGCGCGGCGGCGGTTCCGGGAACAGGCAGCGATAGCAGGGGTGCGGTGCGCCCAGATGAGCCTTGAAGGTGCTCAACTGTCCGTCGAACCGCAGGATCGCCGCCGACACCAGCGTCTTCCCGGCCAGGAAGCAGGCATCGTTCAGCAGGAAACGCGTGGCGAAATTGTCCGACCCGTCTGCGACAAGGTCATAGCCGCCGATCAGGTCCAGCGCGTTGTCGCGGTTGATCCGCGTCCGATGCGCCTCCACCCGGACATCGGGGTTCAGCGCATGGATGCGGGCGGCGGCGCTCTCCACCTTCGGATGGCCGAGCGTCGATTCATCATGGATCACCTGCCGTTGCAGGTTCGACAGGTCGACCGTGTCGTCATCGACGATGCCGATGGTGCCGACTCCGGCCGCGGCCAGATAGAGGAGAAGGGGCGCGCCAAGGCCGCCGGCGCCGACGACCAGCACCTTGGATCGCAGAAGCCGCTCCTGCCCGATGCCGCCGACTTCCGGCAGCACGATGTGGCGGGAATAGCGGTGAAGCTGGGTGTCCGTGAAGTCCATGGCGCGCAGCATAGCGCAAGGATGCGCCGTTGCGGCAACATTCGATGCAGCATTTTCCGGCCTGCGGACGCAGCCCGGCGCCTCGAAAACGGTCAGGCCTTTGTCGAGGTGGTCTTCGCTTCCGACGCCCATTGCCGCAAACGGTCCTGCCGTTCACGCAGCGTCTTGGAAATGGCGCTTTCCTTGTTCAGGCCCGTCTCGGACAGGTCCATATTGCGCGGAACGAGGTTCAGCATGAAATCGGCCGGCGACTTCAAATCCGACGGCGGCACCACCACCATCGTGTATTGGCCGGGTTCCAGCTTGTAGGTCGGCTTCTGCAGGAAGGTCTGCTGGGAATCGGGCTTGGCCGATTCGCTGGCGGCGACGACCTTGCCGTCCTTGTCCATCATCGCCCAGCGCGTGTTGGGAAGCGAGATGTTGGCGGTGAAGGAGCCGCCTTGCAGAACGTTGAAGGTGTGCTTCTGCACGCCGGTATCGCCGTTGCCCGGCGGCTGGGCGGTGCCCTTCAGCGTCGCGCCGGCACCGGTCACCAGGATGTTCTGCCGCTCCGTGACGTCCAGCGAATAGTCGCGCACGCCCGCCGCCCGGTTGGCCTGCGAAATGGTCGCCGTATAGGTGCCCGGCCCCAGTCGCGCGGTGGCGTCCGACGCCGATTCCTTCGACCGGATGGTCGTCACCACCTCGTTCCGGTCGTTGCGGATCTCGACGTTGGTGAAGGTGTTGTTGACCTTGAAATTGAACTCGCCGGCCTTGCTGACCGTGAAGGTCTGGGTGTCGGCGTTGGCCCCGTCGACCCCGATCTTGGTCGTCTGCCCCTTCATCTGCGAGAAGGAACTGCTCGACAGGTTCGGGACATAGGTGGCGGCGGTCACATCCGACATGGCGGTCACTCCCCGGCGGCGCGGACGGAAAAGGCTCTGCTGTTACCGGAAAGAGTAGCGCGAACCGCCAATTCCGTCAAATTTCGGGCCGGAATTTCGCGGATAGGCTGCGGGACGGGAGCAATATTCGCCCCCGCCCCGCGGCGTCGACGGTTACTCCAGCCCTTCGAACAGGGCGGTCGACAGGTAGCGCTCGGCGAAGGACGGCAGGATCACGACGATCTGCTTGCCCTCGTTCTCCGGGCGGGCGCCGACCTCCAGCGCCGCGGCGAGCGCCGCACCCGACGAGATGCCGACCGGAACGCCTTCCAGGCGGGCGACCTTGCGGGCGGTCTCGAAGGCGCGCTGGTTGGAGATGCGCACAACCTCGTCGATCAACTCCCTCTTCAGGATGTCGGGAACGAAGCCGGCGCCGATGCCCTGGATCTTGTGCGGGCCCGGCATGCCGCCGGACAGGACCGGGCTGTCCTCCGGCTCCACCGCCACGGCCTTGAAGGACGGCTTGCGCGACTTGATGACCTCTGCGGTGCCGGTCAGGGTACCGCCGGTGCCGACGCCGGAGATCAGGAAATCGACCTGGCCGCCGGTGTCCTTCCAGATTTCCTCCGCCGTGGTGGCCCGGTGGACGGCCGGGTTGGCGGTGTTCTTGAACTGCTGCAGCAGGTAAGCGTTCGGGTCGGCGGTGAGGATCTCCTCCGCCTTGCGGATGGCGCCCTTCATGCCTTCCGACGCCGGGGTCAGCACCAACTCGGCACCCAGAAGCTTCAGCATCTTGCGCCGCTCGACCGACATGCTTTCCGGCATGGTCAGGATCAGCTTGTAGCCCTTGGCGGCGGCGACGAAGGCCAGCGCGATGCCGGTGTTGCCGGAGGTGGGCTCGACCAGCGTCGTGCGGCCGGGGGCGATGGTGCCGGCGGCCTCCGCGGCCTCGATCATGGCGCTGCCAATGCGGTCCTTGACGCTGGCGAGCGGGTTGAAAAACTCCAGCTTGCCGATGATCTGGGCCTTGACCCCGGCATCCTCGGCGAGGCGGTTCAGCCGCACCAGCGGCGTGGCGCCGATCGTATCGAGGATGCTGTCATAGATCTTGCCACGGAATTCGGGTGCAGCCATGATTCCACCTCTGAGATTTGTGTTATGTGTAAGTTCAACACCCCAGGCCGAGCATTATCCAGCGCGGGTGGCCTGTCAAACGGGAAGTGGGGTCGCCGGGTCGGCCGTACGACCCCGCCGATCTCTGTTGAAGCCCCAGCCGAAGCCTCAGATCGTGAAGTCGATCCGGTCCTCGGTTTCGCTTTCCACGCCGGCGCGTCGGGCGCGCATGCACAGGTCCTCGACCGTGATGGTGTCGAGCTTCGCCATGCATTCCTCCTGCAGTTCGCCCCACAGCGGACGCACGACCTGATGGCCGAGGATGGAACCCGCCGGCTCTTCGATCGGGTCGGTGGCGGTCTCCATCGACCGGACGACCCGCACGATCTCGCCCAGCGTGATCCGCCGCCGCTCGCGCGCCAGCCGGTAACCGCCGCGCGGACCCCGCACCCCGGCCAGCACGCCTTCGCGCACCAGCTGCTGCAGCACCTGCTCCAGGTAACGCTTCGGGATGCCCTGGCGCCGGGTGATCTCCCCGGACTGCACCGGCTCGGTGCCCGCGTTGTAGGCGATGTCGAGGACCGCCTCGATGGCGAACATCAGCTTCTTGGAGATGCGGAGCATCACGAGCGACTCCCGGTATTCTGACAGTGCGTGTCGCGGCAGCAAGGGAACCGACGGATCCTGCCGGCACCGGCCCCGTACCGGTCCGCAGGTGGAAACGCCGTCATCTTTCCCATTCCCGCCTGTTGGTTAAGAGGTGTTTTACACCTCTGGCACGGGAATTCACAACAGTATTTGTCGCAGACGGAATCGGGAAAAAGTCCTCCTACACACACGGACGCCCGGCAGTGCCGCCGTCACGGTACGGCGGCCCAGGCCACTTCCCCCAAATCCTCCCGGAAGGCGAAGCGCTTCAGATGGTCGATGACCACGTCCTGCATGCGCTCCAGCTGTTCGGCATCCTCCACCTCGATGGTCAGGGTCAGCCCTTCGGCATCCGCCGTCATCCTGCAGCGGCGGTCGGGAGAGAAGGGCACCAGGCCCTGGTTCTCGTCATGGACGACCTCGAACTTGTGCGCCCAGTGCTTGCACAGTTGGGTCATGTAGCGGCGGCCGTTGGGGGTCGCGATGCGGGCGGTCGATGCGGCCATGGTCTTCTTCTCCTCCGTGATCAGGTCCGTTCGACCGCGCGGGCGGCGGCGTCGATGGCATCGGCGATGGCCTGGGTCTGCTCCGCCGTCAGGTCGCCGCGCGACAGCCGGAGCCGCAGGGCCAGCTTGAAGTTCTCGACGGCGCGGACGATCTGCGGCGAGGATTCGCGCTGCTGGCGAGCCTTCGCGTGGGCGATCCGCTCGCGCACCGCAGCCACAGCGGGCTCCGCCGCCTTCAGCGCCTCCGTCCCTTCGGGCGTGATCTCGTAGAGCTTCTTGTTGCCTTCGGTCGAACCGACGCGAATGTGGCCTTGCTCCTCCAACAGCGTCAGCGTCGGGTAGACGACGCCGGGGCTGGGGCTGTAGGCGCCGCCGACCATCTCCTCGATCGTCTTGATCAGGTCGTAGCCGGAGCGCGGCTTTTCCGCGATCAGCCAGGACAGGACAAGGCGCAGGTCGCCATGGTCGAAGACGCGCCGCCCTCCCCGGCCGCCCCGGCCGCCGCCGAAGCCTTCCCAGCCGCTGCGATGCCCATGGCGGCCGCGTCCGTCCGGCGCCTCGTCGTCGAAATCCGGACGCGAGAAGCGGCGCCCATGACCGCAAAACAGATGCCGAAGCATGAAACCCTCTCTTGATGCAGTTTCGATATAACGAAAACTTAGATATATCGAGACTCGATCTCCGACAAGGGGTGCGCTCCGGCGAGCGCATAAGGGCCCCGGCAAAATCCGGTAGCCTGCAAATCACTGTCGCCTACCCTGCCGAAGGGGCTATAACCGACGCTCTGGCTTTGCTATCGCGTGTGTGCCCTGATGCCCCTTCGGATCGAGACCTTTTCCAACGTCACCGGCGGTTCCAGCTTCTTCAAGGCGGTGGGCCATCCGCTGGCGGCGCCCAAGGCCGCGATCCTGATCTCGCGGCTGGCCTCATACGGCCCGGTGGCCGTCTATGATCCGTTGGGCCTTCTTTCAGGGCTGGCGGAGTTCTACGACCTGTCAGCGGTGCCGGTCTGCGGCATCTATGTCCAGGATGTGGAGCAGGTGGGGAAGGAGGTGTTCGGCCATGCCGCCCGCCCGGCGACCGACCTGCCGGCCAGCGGCGCCCGCACCGTCTTCATCGTCGCCTTCGATTCGCAGCGCTTGGAAGGCCACATCGCCCACCTGATCCCGAAACAGGCGGGTGTCGTCTCGCTGGACGCCATGCGCGTGCCGGAAGACATGCTGAACGACCCCGGCCATTACCTGTCGAAGTTCAATTGGGCGACCAATTTCGCCTGGTTCCGCGACGGCGACGGCCACCACACCCGCGTGGTGTCGGCCAACTACTGGCCGCGCTACGGCGCCAAGGGCACCCGGCTGTGGGCCTGCCTGTTCGACGGCGAGGGCCGCCCGATCGCCGACTGGACGGAGCCGATGCCGCCGACCGACGGCACGGTGGTGATCGACAGCCGGCAGGTTCGCGAACGCTTCGGACTGTCGGACTTCTGCGGGTCGCTGTTCCTGCATGTCATCGGCGCCGCCGGGCATGACGTGGTGAAATACGCCCTCGACACCTATGGCGACGACGACACGGTGCTGTCCTGCACCCACGACGCCAACGCCTGGCCGGCCGACCTCTATGCCGGCCTGCCCGCCCCGCGCGAGGGAGAGCGGGTGTCGTTGTGGATCCAGAACAGCCATCCCACCCCGATCCCGGCGGGTGCGGTTGGGCTGAACCTGATGGGCTCGCCGGAAATCCGCGTGCTCGACCGCGCCGTTCCGGCCTTCGCCACCGTCGAGCTGGACACCGCCAGTCTGTTCCCCGAGGCACGCTGGCCCCAGCAGTTCGAGGTGCAGGCCGGCAAGCATTTCGTCCGTCCGCGCTACGAGATCGTCGCCGCCGACGGTCGTCGCCGCATGGCCCACGCCAATGTGGAGCGCACCGACCTGAAGCCCGACCCCAAGCTGCCGCTGCTGACCGGCGGCGCGGTGGACAAGGGCGTGGTCGGCAAGGGCCACATCCTGCCGGCGCCGCTGCTGCCGATGGACCGCTGGCGCACCATTCTGCTGCCGACGCCGATGAGCACGGCGCAGACCGAGCTGCCGGTGAAGGCGGTCGTCTACGACCGCAACGGCGTCGAGATTGCCGAACACCGCTTCGGCAACCTCAAGCGCTCCGACAGCGCGGCGCTGGACGTGACGGGGCTGGTCGCCGACAAGACCGTCGTCGATGGCTGGGGCCATGTCGAACTGGTCTATGATTTCGAAGCCGGAACGGTCGCCGACGGCTGGCTGCATGCGCTGGTCCGTTACGAAGACGTAAAGACCGGCCATATGGCTGAGACCAGCTTCGGCAGCCACATGTTCAACATGGCGATGGTCTACCGCGACGAACCGCAGAGCTACCATGGCCGCCCGCCCGGCCTGTCGACCCGCCTGTTCCTGCGGCTGGGCACCGCTCCGTGGGACACGCTCTGCCACCTCGTCTACCCTGCCTCGACGCGATGGCATGCCCTGTCCGACACCAAGCTGATCCTGCGGCGCCGCGATGGCGTGGAGGTGGCGCGGAAGCAGTTGGAGATACCCTGCGGCGGCTCACGTTTCTGGCGCTATCACGAGATGTTTTCGGAAGCGGAACGGATTGCCGCAGGCGACCACGCCTATGTGCTGATCCGCGACACCACCTGCCGCCTGTTCGGCTACCATGGCTGCCTTGCTGCCGGTGAAAGCGCCTTCAGCCTCGACCATATGTTCGGCTTCTAGAACCGATTTAATCACGACTCCCCTTTGCCGGGATTTTGCGGGATCACGTCCATGGCCACCACGCACCACACCAAGGTCCTCATCATCGGCGCCGGCCCGGCCGGCTACACCGCCGCCATCTATGCCGCGCGCGCCAATCTGGAACCGCTGATGGTCCAGGGCATGCAGCCGGGCGGGCAGCTGATGATCACCACAGATGTGGAGAATTTCCCCGGCTTCGCCGATCCGATCCAGGGCCCCTGGCTGATGGAGCAGATGCAGAAGCAGGCGGAGCATGTCGGCACCAAGATGGTGTTCGACCTGATCACCAACGTCGACTTCACGCAGCGCCCCTTCGTCTGCAAGGGCGACAGCGGCGACACCTACACCGCCGACAGCGTCATCATCGCCACCGGCGCCCAGGCGCGCTGGCTCGGCATCTCGACCGAGGAGATCTACCGCGGCTTCGGCGTGTCGGCCTGCGCCACCTGCGACGGCTTCTTCTTCCGCGGCAAGGAGGTGGCGGTCATCGGCGGCGGCAACTCGGCTGTGGAGGAGGCGCTGTACCTGACCAACCACGCCACCAAGGTGACGGTCATCCACCGCCGCGACAGCTTCCGCGCCGAACGCATCATGCAGGACCGCCTGTTCCGCCACCCGAAGATCGAGGTGGTGTGGGACAGCACGGTCGAGGAGATCGTCGGCGAGGGCGACGGCACGATGGGCAACCCGCGCGCCGTCACGGGCGTGCGCATCAAGAACGTCAAGTCGGGCGAGGAGCGCGTGATCCCGGTGGCCGGCGTCTTCGTCGCCATCGGCCATGTGCCGGCGACCGGTATCTTCCAGGGCAAGGTGGAGATGGACGAGTCGGGCTATATCGTCACGGCGCCCGACTCGACCGCCACCAACATCCCCGGCGTCTTCGCCGCCGGCGACGTGAAGGACAAAATCTACCGTCAGGCGGTCACCGCCGCCGGCATGGGCTGCATGGCGGCGCTGGAGGCCGAGCGCTGGCTCGCCCACCACGAGCCGGCTGCCGGTGCGCATGGCGATCCCAGCCCGGCCGGGACCTGGTGAGCGGCAAGTAAGGTTACGCAGCGGATGCCCCCTCCCTAACCCTCCCCCGCTTCGCGGGAGAGGGAACTCCGCCGCTATGCGCCCACCCCCTCTCCCGCGAAACGGGGGAGGGTCGGGGAGGGGGCAAGCGGCGCACACGCAGCAACCACCTCCCCATACCTCCCTATGCCCTTGACGGGCTTTGCACAAAGCCCCGACTGTGATTCCCTTGAGCGCGTTCGACTGGGTGTTCCAACCGCGAGGGAGTCCACTTGCCTACGCTGAAACGCGGCCTGACCCTGCTGGTCACGGTGGCCGCCACCATGCTGGGCCTGCTGCTGGTCACATTCCTGATCGGGCGCGTAGTGCCGATCGATCCGGTGCTGTCGGCGCTCGGCGACCGGGCGAATGCCGAAAGCTATGCGCAGATGCGCGCGCAGCTGGGCCTCGACCTGCCGCTGTGGCAGCAGTTCCTCCGCTATGTCGGCGACGTGCTGCAAGGCGACCTCGGCACCTCGGTGCTGACCTCCCGCCCGGTGCTGGAGGATGTGCTGCGCGTCTTCCCGGCGACGCTGGAACTGGCGACAGTCGCGGTCGTCATCGGCGCGGTGCTGGGCGTGCCGGCCGGTGTATTCGCCGCCGTCAATCGCGGGCGCTGGCCCGACCATGCCATCCGCCTCCTCGGCCTGATCGGCCATTCGCTGCCGATCTTCTGGCTGGGTCTGATGGCGCTGCTGCTGTTCTACGCCAAGCTGGACTGGGCACCGGGGCCGGGGCGGGTCGACGTCTTCTATGAGGGGATGGTCGATGCGGTGACAGGGATCGTCACGGTGGACGCCCTGCTGGCCGGCGAAACAGACATCTTCTGGAATGCCGTCCAGCATCTGGTGCTGCCGTCCGCCATCCTCGGCCTCTACAGCGTCGCCTACATCGCGCGGATGACCCGCGGCTTCATGCTGGACCAGCTGCGCCAGGAATACATCACCACCGCGCGGGTGAAGGGCCTGTCGGAGACCCGCGTGGTCTGGCGCCATGCGCTGGGCAACATCGCGGTGCCGCTGATCACCGTCATCGCCCTGTCCTATGCCGGGCTGCTGGAGGGATCGGTCCTGACCGAGACGGTGTTCGCCTGGCCCGGCCTTGGGCTCTACATCACCAATTCGCTGCTCAGCGCCGACATGAACGCGGTGCTGGGCGGGACGCTGGTGGTCGGCGCGGTCTTCATCGCGCTGAACCTGCTGTCCGACCTGCTCTACCGCCTTCTGGATCCCCGGGCCCGATGACCGCGCGCACCGACACCCCCACCGCCGGCTGGCGGGACTGGCTGACCACCGACACCCCGCACTCTCGCGCCCAGGCCCGGCTGGGCCGTGCCTGGGCCGGCTGGACCGCCTTCAGCCGCAACCGGCTGGCCGTCGCCGGGCTGCTGATCGTGCTGGCCCTGATCGTCGTCGCGGCGCTGGCCCCGGTGCTGGCGCCCTACCACCCCTATGCCCAGGATCTGAACAACCGGCTGCTGCCGCCGAGTGCCGCCCATTGGCTGGGCACCGACGCCTTCGGCCGCGACATCCTTTCCCGCCTGATCCATGGCGCGCGGCTGACGCTGATGATCGTGGCGCTGGTGGCGGCGACGGCGCCGCTGGCCGGGCTGGTGATCGGCACGGTCGCCGGCTATTTCGGCGGCTGGGTCGACACCGTGCTGATGCGCATCACCGACATCGCTCTCGCCTTCCCCAAGCTGATCCTGGCGCTGGCCTTCGTCGCCGCGCTCGGCCCCGGCATCGAGAATGCGGTGATCGCCATCGCCATCACCTCCTGGCCGCCCTATGCCCGCATCGCACGGGCGGAGACGCTGACCGTCCGCCGCGCCGACTTCATCAGCGCCGCCCGGCTGCAGGGCGCCTCCAGCCTGCGCATCATCCTCGGCCACATCATGCCGCTGTGCGTCGCCTCGCTGATCGTGCGGACGACGCTGGACATGGCCGGCGTGATCCTGACTGCCGCCGGATTGGGATTCCTTGGTCTCGGCGCCCAGCCGCCGCTGCCGGAATGGGGGGCGATGATCGCCAGCGGCCGGCAATATGTGCTGGAGCAATGGTGGGTCGCCGCCATGCCCGGCCTTGCCATCTTCATCGTCAGCCTGGGCTTCAACCTGCTGGGCGACGGGCTGCGCGACGTGCTGGACCCGAAGGGGGACTGAGCCATGGCCGATGAAAAGACGGCGGACAACGCCCCCCTTCTGGAAGTCTCCAACCTCCGCGTCGCCTTCCCCACCCGCACCGGCATGGCCGAGGCGGTGCGCGGCGTCTCCTTCACGCTCGGGCGGGAGAAGCTCGGCATCGTCGGCGAGTCGGGCTCCGGCAAGTCGATGACCGGCCGCTCCATCCTGCGCCTCGTGCCGCCGCCGGGCCGGGTGACCGCCGACCGGCTGGCCTTCAACGGCGAGGATCTGCTGGCGGCATCGGCCAAGCGCATGCGCGACATCCGCGGCCGGCGCATCGCCATGGTGATGCAGGACCCGAAATACTCGCTCAACCCGGTGATGACCGTCGGCAGGCAGATCGCCGAGGCCTACCGCGTCCACAGCAAGGCCGGCGCCGCCGAGGCGAAGCGCCGCGCGCTGGAGATGCTGGCCGCCGTGCGCATCCGCGATCCGGAGCGGGTCTATGACCGCTATCCGCACGAGGTGTCGGGCGGCATGGGCCAGCGCATCATGATCGCGATGATGCTGATTCCCGACCCCGACCTGCTGATCGCCGACGAGCCGACCTCGGCGCTCGACGTCACCGTCCAGATGCAGGTGCTGGCGATCCTGGACGACCTCTGTTCCCAGCGCGGCATGGGCATGATCTTCGTCAGCCACGACCTGAACCTCGTCGCCTCCTTCTGCGACCGCATCCTCATCATGTATGCCGGCCGGGTGGTGGAGAGTTGCCGCGCGTCGGAGCTGCACGCCGCCCAACACCCCTACACCCGCGGCCTGCTGGCCAGCCTGCCACGGATCGACGAGGCGCCGGGCGACCTGCCGGTGTTGAGCCGCGATCCCGCCTGGTTGGAGGGATGATGACGATGATCGACATTCAGGACCTTCGGGTCCGCTTCGGCCAGGGCGCCGACATCGTCACGGCGGTGGACGGCATCACCCTGTCGGTGCGGGAGGGGGAAAGCTTCGGCCTTGTCGGGGAGTCCGGCTCCGGCAAATCCACCGTCCTGCGCGCGGTCAGCGGCCTGAACGACGAGTGGACCGGCCGCATCGCCGTCGCCGGCACGGAACAGGGGCCGAAGCGGCACAAGGGCTTCTACAAGCTCTGCCAGATGGTGTTCCAGGACCCCTACGGCTCCCTGCACCCGCGCCACACGGTGGACCGCATCCTGGCGGAACCGATCGCCATCCATGGGCTGGGCGATGCCGACGCGCGCATCGACCGGGTGCTGCGCGATGTCGGACTCGGCCCCGCCTTCCGCTTCCGCTATCCGCACCAGCTGTCGGGCGGCCAGCGCCAGCGCGTCGCCATCGCCCGCGCCCTGGTGCTGGAGCCGCGGGTTCTGCTGCTGGACGAACCGACCTCGGCGCTCGACGTCTCTGTCCAGGCGGAGATTCTGAACCTGCTGCGCCGCCTGCGGGCCGAACATGGCCTGACCATGGTGCTGGTCACCCACAACCTCGCCGTCGTCGCCAATCTGTGCGACCGGCTGGCGGTGATGAACCGCGGCCGGCTGGTTGAGGAGATGAGCGTGGAGGAGCTGCGGCGGGGTGCGGCGCGTGAGCCCTACACGCTGCAGCTTCTGCGCGCCAGCCAGGGCTACGACCGCGCGACGGCGGAGAGCTTCCGGGACTATGCGTGAAAGGACAACCGCGCCACCCGCTCACGCCAGCCGCACCACGCACAGCTTGTCCTCCGCCCCCTTGGCGGCGGCCTTGTGGTCGGCGATGGCGGCGTTGACGGCGTCGGTAGTCAACGGGCCGCCGCCGGGGGGGATCACCACGGCGACACCGCTGGCCGCCAGCAAGGGAAAACGCCGCACCGCCCCGTAACGGTCCTTGGCAAGGAACCCACCGCTCACCCGCGTCTCGGCGTCGTACAGGCTTTCGGCATCGGAGCGGAACAGGGCCAGCAGCTCCGCCAGCCGGGCCAGCACCTCGCCCTCCTCCCCGCCGCTGACGCCAAGGAAGAAGTCGTCGCCGCCGATATGGCCGGCGAAGGCGTCGGCGTCGATGGAGGCCCCGGCGCTGCCGGCCCAGGCCTTCAGCCGCTCGCTGAACATCAGGATGGCGCGGTCGCCCTGGCGGAAGCCGAAATTGTCGTTGAAGGGCTTGAAGTTGTCGAAATCCAGATAGGCCAGCACATGGCCGCGCGCACCATCGGCCAGCGCCCCTTCGATGTGGCGCAGGATGGCGGCGTTGCCGGGCAGGCGCGTCAGCGGGTTCTGATCGGTCGCCATCGCCAAGTTTCGCTCATGCACCAGCCGCAGCAGCGCGCCGCCCGACAGCACGCCGGCATAGGCGCCGCCCTCCACGATCACGATGCCGTCGGCGGCGGATTCGGTGGAGAAGGCCTCAATCACCCGGTCCAGCGGGGTGGAGATGTCGCAGACCGGCGAGCGGATGACCAGATCGTCCAGCCGGTCGCCCAGGCCGCGATTGCGCAGCAACTCCCCGCCGAAGCGCGAATAGACGTAACGCTTCAGATCGCGCTCGCGGATCAGGCCGAGCGGCCGGTCATGCTCGTCGGTGATCGGGGCGATGGGGGCGCTGCCGTCGCGACGGAAATAGTCCAGCAGTTCGGTCTTGCGCGAATCCACCCGCAGCGGCGGCAGCCGTTCGATCACCTCCGACAGGCGGCGGTGCGACTCGCTGGGCTGGCGCCGGTCCTCGCGGTTGAGATCCTCGACGATGGCATAGCGGTTGGGCAGACCCGTCAAATCCACCCGCGGCCGGGCGATCAGGAAGCCCTGGGCGAAGTCGCAGCCGAGATCCCGGCAGGTGTAGAACTCGGCGACGGTTTCCACCCCCTCCGCCACGATCTGGATGCCCAGCGCATGGGCGTGGCCGGCCAGCGCCGCAACCAGCGCCCGCTTGCGCGAATCCGCGTCGATGCCGGCGATAAAGAAGCGGTCGATCTTCACATAGTCCGGCCGCGCCTCGTACAGCGTCCGCAGGCCGGAATGGCCGACGCCGAAATCGTCGATGGCGATGCCGGCCCCGCTCTGGCGGTAGCGGTCCACCGCAGCATCCACCACGACGCCGCTGGCAACCGGACGGCTTTCCGACAACTCCAGCACGATGCCGCTGTTGCGGGATGCCGCCGGATCACGGGCAAGCCAGGGCGAGTCGGGCCGGCCGATCAGCCGTGCGTCCAGGTTCAGGAACAGCTTCGCCTCGCTCCAGCCCGCAAGCGCGCGGTAGGCGGCGACCGCCTTGGCGTGCAGCGCGGTCTCCACCGTCGCCAGCAATCCGGCGGCCTCGGCGGCGTCCAGCAACTCGCCGGCATTGGCAAAGCCGGCATGCTCGAACCCGCGCAGCAGCGCCTCATAACCGTGGCAACGGCCCGAGCGCAGTTGGACAATGGGCTGGAAGGCGTAGCGCAGGGCGCCGACCGCTGAGGCCCAATCGAACGATGCGGCCTCGCCCTGACCGGAGCCGACGGCGGTCCAGCTCGCGCCATAGGACCCGGCACGGTCGCTTTCCGGCGCCCCGGTCATGGCTCCGCTCATGGTTCCGGCTTTGGTCCCGGCTTTGGTCGTGGTCAGCACAGTCATCGATCGGTCCGCCAGCGCCGGTCCCGCATGGGATCAGCACCCGCTTGTAACAGAGCTTGTTTGCGGTTTCATGACCGCAGCGTCACGTTGTCGTGCGCCCCGGCAAAGCCCGCGCCTGTCCCGAATCGAATCCTCGTATCGCCGCGCCCGCCTGCGCTATAGGAAGGCCCTCCCCAACAGGGGCGGTTCGGGTGAGCGGGAGGCGAGCGGGATGAAGGTCGGCATCGACATGGGGGCGACGAACGCGGGCGGCGCCGCGACGCTCGACCTGGAGGAGCTGCTGGCGACCCGTCTGCTGGTCCAGGGCAATTCCGGCTCCGGCAAGTCGCACCTGCTGCGCCGGCTGATCGAACAGAGCGCCCAATGGGTGCAGCAGGCGGTGATCGACCCGGAGGGCGATTTCGTCACGCTGGCCGAGCGCTTCGGCCATGTGGTGGTGGAGGCGGACGAGCACAGCGAGGCCGCCCTGCAATCCGTCGCCGCCCGCGTGCGTCAGCACCGCGTTTCCGTCGTCCTGAACTTGGAGGGGCTGGACGCGGAAATGCAGATGCGTCACGCCGCCGCCTTCCTGGGCGGGCTGTTCGATGCCGACCGCGACTTCTGGTATCCGATGCTGGTGGTGGTGGACGAGGCGCAGCTGTTCGCCCCCTCGGCCGCCGGCGAGGTGTCGGACGAGGCGCGCAAGGTCTCGCTCGGCGCCATGACCAACCTGATGTGCCGCGGGCGCAAGCGCGGGCTGGCCGGGGTGATCGCCACCCAGCGTCTGGCGAAGCTGGCGAAGAACGTCGCCGCCGAGGCCTCCAACTTCCTGATGGGCCGCACCTTTCTCGACATCGACATGGCGCGCGCCGCCGACCTGCTGGGCATGGAGCGCCGGCAGGCGGAGATGTTCCGCGACCTGGAGCGCGGGCACTTCATCGCGCTCGGACCTGCCCTGTCGCGCCGGCCGCTGCCGCTGCGCATCGGCGCGGTGGAGACCCAGGGCCGCACCGGCAGCCCGACGCTGATGCCGCCGCCGACCACCCCGGTGGAGGACGCCCGCGACCTGATCTTCACCACCACCGGGCCGGAACCGCCGCGCTATGTGCGTCGCCCCTCCACCTCGGCCAGCGCCGACCTGATGGCGCAGCTGGCGCGCGGCCGCCCCGCCGCCCCGCCGCCCTCTCTCGACGACAGCGCCGCCGAACAGCCGGTCCTGCTGCCGCTGGAACCGGAAGAAACAGCGGAACAGGCCGCCGAGCGCGAAGCCCAATATGACGAGGTGCTGGCCGAGGTGCTGGCCGATCCGGAGGCGCCCTACCGCTCGCTGGCGGTTCTGTACCAGGATTTCCTGGTGCGCTGCCGGGGCCGCGGCGTGGATGGCGACCGGCTGGCCCTGCCCGCCTTCCGCCGCCGGCTGGCGACCGCCCGCGCCGGGGCCGGCAGCGGCGACGATCCCGCCTGGCAACGCGCGACAGAGGTCGCCGCCACCCTGGCGGAGGACATCCAGCCGGTCTTCCTGCTGCTGGCCCGCGCCGCTCTCGACCATGCCCCCTGCCCGTCCGACGCCGATGTCGCGCGCGCCTGCGGCAGCCGGTCCAAGGGACGCGGCCGCCGCCTGCTGACCTACATGGAACAGCGCGGCTTCATCGCCAGCCGCAGCGGCCTTGGCAACACCCGCGCCATCACCCTGCCGGCGCTGGGCTGGGAAACCGCGCTGGGCGATCCCAACGCCGACGATGCAACCGACGCCCCCGACGAGGGCGGGCTTTTCGCGGCGGGGTAATCTTCCCTCGACTCCCCGCCCCTCAGCTCCCGGTCGTCGGCGCGCTGACCGGCTTGCCGCTCTGGCCCCAACTGGCCACGAAGTCGTTGACGCCGGGAACCGCCATCATGTGGGAGTCCTTGACGTAGACGAAGCGCTTGGGACCGAAGGCGTATTCGGTCAGGGTGATGCCGGCGGCGCGGCAGCGCTGGTATTCGGCGGCGCTGATCGGGCGGTCGGAGGCCACCATGTCGGGATGGTCCAGCCCGACCCCGCCGCAGAAGGCGCGGAAGCCGGTGGCGGTGCCGCGGGCGTCCAGGCGCGGCTTGGTGTCGGGACCGCCGTTGTATTTGGCCGCCGCCTGATCGACGGTGCCGCGCAGGGCCGGGCTGCCGACGATCCAGATGCCGCGGGCCTCGGGCGGCGGCTTGGGCACTGCCGGTGGCGGAAGTGCGGCGGTCTGTTGCGGCGGCATCTGGCCCGGCATCTGGCAACCGGCGAGCAGCGCCGCAGCGGCAAATGCGAGGGCCAAACTGCGGGCCGGCGCGGGAAAACGGGTCATCGGACGTCTCTCTCCTCAGGATCGTCAAGCATCCGGGCGGCAAAGGCCCGGAGGGCTGACAATGAGAACGCCCCCGCCTCGCTTCAACGGCTGGGTCCCCATGTCCCGCTGGCTTGTCCCAATGCGCCGCTCGTCATCCATGAGCAGCCGCGATAGGATGAGCGCCAACGATCATCATCCGGAATGCATCTTTCATGTCCCTGCCCGACCTCGAGATCGACGCGCTCCGCGCCTTCGTCACCGTGGCGGAGGCCGGCGGCTTCACCGCGGCGGCCGAACGGCTGGGTCGGACGCAGTCGGCGATCAGCGTGAAGATCAAGAAGCTGGAGGACACGCTCGGCCGCCGGGTGTTCGAACGCACCAGCCGGTCACTGGCTCTGACCCATGACGGCGAGCTGCTGATGGGCTATGCCCGCCGCCTGCTCGACCTGAACGACGAGACGGTGCGCCGCTTCGCCGAACCGGCGGCGGAGGGGGAACTGCGGCTGGGCGTCGCCGAATATTTCCTGTCCGACCACCTCCCCCATGTCCTGCGCCGCTTCGCCAAGCTGCACCCGCGCCTGCACATCGACGTGCGGGTGGGCATGTGCAGCGAACTGGTCTCGGCACTGGATGCGGGAGACCTGGACCTCGTCATCTCCCGCCGCGACGCGGGCGACAGCCGGGGACGCGGCATCTGGACCGAACCGATGCGCTGGGTCGCGGCCCCCGGGCTGGAGATTCCGGCCGACGGTCCGCTGCCCTTCTGCGCCCTGCCGGCGCCCTGCGTCTTCCGCAACCGCGGGCTGGCGGCGCTGGGCGAGGCCGGACGCTCCTGGCGGGTGGTCTACACCAGCGGCAGCGTCATGGGGGTTCAGGCCGCCGTCCGCGCCGGGCTGGGCGTCGCGGTGCTGAGCGAATCCTCCATACCGGAGGGCGTGCGCCGGCTGGGCATGGAAGACGGTCTGCCCGAACTGGGCGACGTCGAAATGGCGATCTTCGGCGAGACGGCGCGCAACCGCCGCCTTGCCGAACCGCTGGTCGGCTTCATCCTGGACAGCCTGTCGGCGATGTATCCGGCCCGCCCGCCCCTTGCCCTGGCGGGTTGAGGGGGCGGACCGGGGTTCAGCGACCGATCAGAAGCCTTCCAGCACCACCTTGCCGCGGGCCTTGCCCGATTCGATCAGGGCATGGGCCTTGCGCAGCGTGGCGGCATCGATGCGGCCCAGCGTCTCGGTAAGGGTGCTGCGCAGCGTGCCGGCATCGACCAGCCGCGACACCTCGTTCAGCAGCTCATGCTGGGCGATCATGTCGTCGGTCTGGAACAGCGGCCGGGTGAACATCAGCTCCCAATGGAGCGAGACGCTCTTGCGCTTCAGCAGGCGGACGTCGATGGGCTCGGGGTCGTCGATCAGGCCGATGCGGCCCTGCGGTGCCACCAGCTCCACCAGATCCTGGAAATGGCGGTCGGTGGCGTTGGTGGAGAAGACATAGTCGACACCGGTCAGCCCCAGCGCCTTCACCTGCTCCGCCATCGGCCGGCTGTGGTCGATCACGTCATGGGCTCCCAGCTCGTGCACCCAGCCGGCGGTTTCCGGACGCGATGCAGTGGCCAGCACGCGAACCCTGCTCAGCCGGCGCGCCAGTTGGATGGCGATGGAGCCGACACCCCCGGCCCCGCCGACGATCAGCAGCGATTTGCCCTCGTCTCCATCCCGCTGCAGACCCAGCCGGTGGAACAGCATTTCCCAGGCGGTGATGGCGGTCAGCGGCAGGGCGGCGGCTTCAGCCACGCTCAGGCTGACCGGACGGGCGCCGACGATCCGCTCGTCGACCAGATGGAATTCCGCATTGGTGCCGGGACGGTCGATGGAGCCGGCATAGAACACGGGGTCGCCCGGACGGAACAGGGTGGCTTCCGGCCCGACCGCCTCGACGATCCCGGCGGCGTCGAAGCCCAGGATGCGCAGATCGCCATCGGCGGGAGCGGCGTTGCGGCGCAGCTTGGTGTCGACGGGATTGACGGAAACCGCCTCCACCCGGACCAGCAGGTCGCGGCCGGTGGGGGTCGGGCGGTCGATCTCGACATCGATCAGCGCGGCGGCGTCGGTGACGGGCAGGCTCTTGCGGTAACCAATGGCTTTCATGATGCCCTCGCCTTCAAGGATGGAGAAGAAGTCGAAGCGCAGGATGGCGGCGTTCACAGGATATGTTAAATTCATAGTTCTTGTTTCATCCATCCCAATACGTGATGGATCGCCTTTTGGAACGCGCTGCGAACGGATTGACGCCAAAGGGGTATGGAATAGCAGGGCGGGCTGGGGTGTTTGTACCGATGACCAGCCTCACCGCCGAGTCCGGTCTCTGCACTACGGAAAGCAAGGCCATGAGCATCGCCCGCCCCAAGATCCTGACCGCCCTGCTCCTGGCCGCGAGCGCCGCCGCGCTGTCCGGCTGCGTCGCCACGGGTGGGTACGATCCCTATTACCCGGCCTATGGCGAGACCGTGGTGGTGCCGCCCCCGGCTGTCTACGCGGTTCCACCGCCGGTCGTCGTGCAGCCCGGCTACCGTTATCGCTCATGGGATGATGACCGCGGCTGGCGCGGCCGGGGCTGGGAAAATCGCAGGGATTGGGGAAACCGCGGGGATCGGGGACACCGCGGGGATTGGGGCAACCGGGGGAACTGGGGCAACCAGAGCGGAGGTGACCACAACGGCGACCCGCATGCATGGGAACGCCCGGGCGGCCCGCACGGCTGGGGCCGCTGACGGACACTCAGCCGGTGGAAGCGGGAACGCGGTCGACGCGATTCCGCAGGACCAGGATGGTGTGGTCGTCGTCGCGCACCACGCCGTCGCGCAGCAGGACGAGTGCCGCCAGGGTGGGATCGACCTTGTGCAGGTCGCGGTGGATGAACAGGGCCGGCAGCCGGGCGCAGCCGCTGGTGTAGAGGACCACATGATCGCCCGGCCCCCACAGAAGATGGACCGACGCCGGAGCCAGCGGATTGAATCCCACCATTGCCCAGCGGGCACCGAGCGCCAGGATCTCCTGCGGACGCACCACCGCCCCGGCCAGGGTGCCGAGCGCCGTGTAATCGACCGCCTTGCCGTCGAATCGCAGGATCGCCAGGGCGGAGCGGCCGATCTGCTTCAGGACCGGATCGTGGGACAGCCCTAACTCGGGCCGGATCCTGAGGTCGCGCCGGATGGCGTTGACGACCACGGGGGCTGGCAGATCGGGCGCCGTCGCGGCGACCACCGTCTCGACCTGCGCGACCACCTCCGGCGTCATCCTGGTGAGCGGCCCGGACGCCATCTCCTCACCAGCACCGGCCGCCTGACCATCCGGCGCGGTCTCGCCGTCGATCATCAGCGCGATCCCGCAGGGACCGTCCGTCCCGCGGGCGGGGGAGCAGCGGACGAACCAATGGTCGATGAAGGGTCCGTGCCGGACGGTTTCGCCGCCCTGCCGCTCGACCATCACCGCCCCGGCCTCCGCCATGGCGCCGGCAGGCGGCGAATCGTCTGCACCCGGCCGCAGCACGCGGACCAGCAGCGCCGACCCGATGCCCGGCGTGGCATGGATGTGGAAACGGTCGGCCAGCCGTGGCACCGCCTCGAGATCGGCACCGAGCCCCTGCGGCATGTCCGGCGGCAGTTCGGTCGTTGCGGAATCGCGATCATACGCCAGGCACTCGACGCCGGCCCCGGAGCGCATGCGGGCGATCAGCAGCGTTCCCTCGGCACGGCCAAGCGCGTATCCGCCCAGCGCAGCCACCAGACGGTCCAGACGGGCGGCCTCTTCGGCAGCCAGAACGCCATCGGCCCGCTCCGCCGCGATCCGTCGTGCCGTGGCGATATCGTCGGGCGATGCCACGGAGATGCGACGGTGACCATGGTCGGGGAACATCGGACCGCTCCTGTCGGCGTTCTTGTTGCTCTTATCCGGAACCTTACAATCCTCTGCCCGCCGATCCCAACGAGAAGGACGCGGCCGGCACCGATTTTCAAAGCACTGGTCCCGGCGACGTCACCCCATCCGGAATGCCGCGCCCGGACGGGCGGTCAGGATACCATCGCCTCAATCATCGCCGGCTGGCGGATGGGCAGCGGACGCGGCAGGTCGCGCCCACGCAGCATCTCGGCCGCTTCCCACAAGCGGCCCAGCCCGACGATGGACCGGCAGCTGGTCTTCTCCATGATGCGGGCGCGGTGGACTTCCACCGTCTTGATGCTGATGCCCAGTTCCCAGGCGATGGTCTTGCTCTGCTTGCCGTCGACGATCAGCTCCAGCACCTCCGACTCGCGGCGGCTCAGCAGGGCGAGCCGGCGGACGGCGTCGCGGCTGCGGTCGCGCAGCTCGGCATGGGGGGTGCCGGACGCCAGGCAGGCGCGCAGCCGATCCAGGAAGGCCGGGACGGCGAAAGGACGGGCGATGCAGTCGGACGCACCGGCCTTCATCGCGGCCACGGCCGCGTCGACGTCGCCCTCTTCGGTGACGACCAGGACCGGCAGGTCATGGCCGTGCAGCGAGGCCTCGGCCATGAATTCGATTGCGGTCATGTCCGGCAGGTCGCTGCGCACGACGATGCAGGAGGAGGCGGTGCCTAGCACGGCCAGCGCGTCGGCGCCGGTGCTGTGGACGCGGCAGGCGATGCCGACAGCGCCCAATGCCCGCGAGAGCGTGCTGCGCGACAGCAGATCGCCGTCGACGATGTGAACGAGGCAGGCGGTATTCACGGAATTGGGCACGGGCATTTGCAGGGGCATCTTGGGACCTCCACCACGGCGGACCGGCGAACAGCGCCGGCTCCTCATGGCGGCCGATCGATCAGCGAACCGCCGCCATGACCTGCATTTTAGCGGTCATCCCCTATTGACCGCCGCTGGCGCGAGGGATAGCGGGTGTGTCTAAAAGGATATCGGGGATAGTATACGCGCGAACCTCGGCTTGACACGACCAATCGGAGCGCTATCCCGCCACAAGCGGCAAAACCAAATGGCGAGCTCCAAGAATATCCTCGCAAAACCCGAGGTAATCCGCGGAACCGATTGTGGAACACCCCCGCCCCGATGCTGTCCTGCGAGAGAGAATGACTCTCAGGAAACATCACTTCCACACAGCGTGAGGGAAGTTATCCACCGCAGGAAACAATCCACCATCCCGTCAGACGCGGCGGCGGGTCGCCAGGACGATGCCGGCGGCAATCAGGGCAATGCCGATACCGTGATAGAGATGCGGCTGCTCGCCCAGGAACAGAATGGCCAACAGGCTGCCGAAGACGGGCACCAGATGGATGGTGAGGCCCGCCGTGTTGGGGCCGAGCAGTTCCACCACCCGGTTGAAGCAGAGATAGGCGGCGATGGACGGGAACAGCACGGTATAGCCGACCGCCAGCAGCGTGATGCCGCTCGCCTGTACCGGATTTCCGCTCAGGCTCTCCCAGATGTAGAAGGGCAGCAGTTCCACGGCACCGATGGCGAAGGTGACGACGACGAAGCTGAGGCCATGGATCGCCGGTCGGCGGCGCAGCAACGTGGTGTAGACGGCATAGATCACCACCGCCGCCAGCATCCAGACATCGCCCGCGTTCAGTTCCAGCCCAAGCAGCGTCGCCGGATCGCCATGGGAGATCAGCGTCATCGCGCCGACCAGCGAGACGGCGATGCCCAGTCCTTGCATCGCCCCGATCCGGTCGCGGAACAGGACGAGGCTCATCAGGACGATCATCACGGGCATCGACGACTGCAGCATCACGCAGTTCAGCGCGGTCGTCGTGTTCAGCGCGATGTATTGGAAGGTGTTGTAGATGCCGATGCCCAGCGTGCCCAGCAGCAGCACGCTCTTCCACCGCGCCAGGATGGGCGTGATGTCGTGGCGCAGGTGCGGCCAGGCGAAGGGCAGCACGATCAGCATGCCCAGGAACCAGCGCCAGAAGGCCAGCCCGATGGGCGGCACGCTCCCGGCGACCGCACGCCCCAGGACCGCGTTGCCCGCCCAGAACAGGGGCGGCAGCATCATCAGCAGCCAGGCCTGATCGGCGAGACGGGAGCCTTTGACGGGAACGGTGCGGTCGGCAGGCATGGCGCTGTCCGTCCTCAGCTGCGGCGGCGGGGCGAGGCGAAGACGCTGGATGCGGACACCGCGGCGCTGCGGTCGCCGCCGTCTTCGGCGCGGAAGACGCTGGGGCGCGATTCGCGGCGGGGGGGACGCGGCGCATCCTCGCGGCCCTCACGGCCCTCACGGGGCGGCTTGGCAGGCTGGCGCAGTTCGGCGTCGAGTTCGGTGATGCGCTTGACCAGCGCTTCACGGATGGCGGGGGCCGCGTGGGCTTTCAGCGTCGCCAGCTGCTCCTTGAGCTGAACCAGCTGGCGCTGCTTCTGCTCGCGGGTGCGCTTGATGGCGACGTTGTCGGAATGCTGGCCCTCGAAGGAGCGCATGGAAAAAGCCCTCGTTGAAAAATACGGAAGTCAGAGGCCGGCACCCCGCATTGGGGCGCCCGGCGAGAGGGGCGGATTATTGGGAGGCGCCCGCGCCAAAGCAAGGCGGACTTCGCCTTGACTTTTCCGGATGGCGGAGGGTGGCTGCAACCTGCCAACGTATCTCCGGTGCAGGTCCGGGACATCCACAGCCCCAAAAGAAAAAGGACGCCCCCTTGCGGAGGCGCCCCTTTTCGAACCGCGGAACGGTCGGGAGATAGACGGACTTCGGGCTGATTAGAAGCCCATGTCGTCCATGCCGCCCATGCCACCCGGCATGCCGCCCGGAGCAGCCTTCTTCTCCGGCTTCTCGGCGATCATCGCCTCGGTGGTGATCAGCAGGCCGGCGATCGAGGCCGCATCCTGCAGGGCGGTGCGGACCACCTTCACCGGGTCGATGATGCCGGCGGCGACCAGATCGGTGAACTCACCCTTCTGGGCGTCGTAACCGAAGTTGGTGTCGGCCTGATCGAGCAGCTTGCCGACGACGATCGAACCGTCGGTGCCGGCGTTGTAGGCGATCTGACGGACCGGGGCCTGCAGGGCGCGGCGGATGATGTCGATGCCGACGCGCTGCTCGTCGTTGATCGGGGTCAGGGCGTCCAGGGCCTTGGAGGCGTACAGCAGGGCGGTGCCGCCGCCGGCGACCACACCCTCTTCCACCGCGGCGCGGGTGGCGTGCATCGCGTCGTCAACGCGATCCTTGCGCTCCTTCACCTCGACCTCGGTCGCACCGCCGACGCGGATGACGGCGACGCCACCGGCCAGCTTGGCCAGACGCTCCTGCAGCTTCTCGCGGTCGTAGTCGGAGGTGGTCTCCTCGGCCTGGGCGCGGATCTGGCCGCAACGGGCTTCGATGTCGGCCTTGTCGCCGGCGCCGTCGACGATGGTGGTGGTCTCCTTGGAGATCACGACCTTCTTGGCGGTGCCCAGCATGTCGAGCGTGACGTTCTCGAGCTTGATGCCGAGGTCTTCGGAGATGACCTGGCCGCCGGTCAGGATGGCCATGTCCTCCAGCATCGCCTTGCGGCGGTCGCCGAAGCCCGGAGCCTTGACGGCGGCGATCTTCAGGCCGCCGCGCAGCTTGTTCACGACGAGCGTGGCCAGCGCCTCACCCTCGATGTCCTCGGCGATGATCAGCAGCGGACGCGAGGACTGGACGACGGCTTCCAGAACCGGCAGCAGCGGCTGCAGGCCCGACAGCTTCTTCTCGTGCAGCAGGATGTACGGGTTCTCGAGATCCGCGACCATCTTGTCGGCGTTGGTCACGAAGTACGGCGACAGGTAGCCGCGGTCGAACTGCATGCCCTCGACGACGTCCAGCTCGGTGTCCAGGCTCTTGGCCTCTTCCACCGTGATGACGCCCTCGTTGCCGACGCGCTCCATCGCCTGGGCGATCATCTTGCCGATCTCGGCTTCGCCGTTGGCGGAGATGGTGCCGACCTGGGCGATCTCGTCGTTGGTCGTGACCTTCTTGGCGCGGGCCTGGATGTCGGCGACGACGGTCGAGACGGCCAGATCGATGCCGCGCTTCAGGTCCATTGGGTTCAGGCCGGCGGCGACCTTGGTCACGCCTTCGCGGACGATGGCCTGGGCCAGGACGGTGGCGGTGGTGGTGCCGTCACCGGCCAGATCGTTGGTCTTCGAGGCGACCTCGCGGACCATCTGGGCGCCCATGTTCTCGAACTTGTCGGCCAGCTCGATTTCCTTGGCGACCGACACGCCGTCCTTGGTGATGCGCGGAGCGCCGAAGGACTTCTCGATCACCACGTTGCGGCCCTTCGGGCCCAGCGTGACCTTCACGGCATCGGCGAGGATGTCAACGCCACGCAGCAGCTTCTCGCGCGCGGTGGGGCCGAACTTGACGTCTTTGGCAGCCATGTCTCGATTCCTTTAATTCGTAAATTTCGAAGGATACGGGCGGAGGACTTAGGCCTCGATGA
The DNA here is from genome assembly GCA_023423695.1 of Pseudomonadota bacterium. Taxonomy (GTDB): domain Bacteria; phylum Pseudomonadota; class Alphaproteobacteria; order Azospirillales; family Azospirillaceae; genus Azospirillum. The sequence continues at coordinate 95,096 of JAFAFA010000013.1, forward strand.
CGCCCATGATGTCGGATTCCTTCATGATCAGGTAATCGACGCCTTCGATCTTCACTTCGGTGCCCGACCACTTGCCGAACAGGATACGGTCGCCGGCCTTGACATCCAGCGCCACGACCTTGCCCGACTCGTCACGGGCGCCGGGGCCGACGGCGATGATCTCGCCTTCCTGCGGCTTTTCCTTGGCCGTGTCGGGGATGATGATCCCACCCTTGGTCTTGGTGTCGGACTCCAGACGCTTGACGACGACGCGGTCGTGCAGCGGGCGGAACTTCATGGAATGCCTCCTTGGATCAAGGCTTGGTTCTGACTGACGTGAATTGGCGCGGGCGGCGGCTGTTAGCACTCCATCCCGGCGAGTGCCAGACAGCTAATCGAAGCGCTTTGGGGATTCAAGAGGCTCGTTTCGGAATTTGGCACAAATGCCGGCAGCACTCACCTCCGCATGCTGCTAACATATTGATACATAAATGACTTTTGTATTGCGGGAGGGAGCGCCACCGGGCAAGATTTCTTCAAAGGGTCACATGAGGACCCGGCATTCCCGGTACCGGCGCACCGCCGCCGGAATCGCATGAGAGGAACCGGACACCGCACAGTCCCGACCGATAGCCAACCGCATGGGAGACCGCGCATGGCCAATCTCGTCCTCCAGCTCCGCGATTTCCGCCTGACCACGGCCGAGATCCTCTATCACATGCCGGACCATCCCGGCCTTCTGCAGTGCTATCTCTGGCAGGAGCTGGATCAGGCGCCGGAGTATCCCGTCCTGCGGCGCTTCCTCGATTTCTGGCAGCGCAACCTCGACGGCAAGCTGCATTCGGTCCGGCTGGCGACCCAGACCCTGATCACCCCCGGCGATCTGCGCCACGCTTCCGCGGATTTCCTTATTCACTGACGCCATTCCGGCTTCCCCGTCAGCCCCGACATCACGCCTTCCGCGACCCTGTGATTGCCGTCACAGCGTCCGCCCGCACGGATCGCTAAATTTTTAGCGAATGCCGGCGGCGAAGATGCGGAGGGCGCGATGATGGCGAGGTGCAGGACGAGATCCTGGAACGACAGCTGGGGGGACCGAGATGCTGCCGGCTCCGCGTCGGATAAGGCGGCAAATAGCGAGGCGAGCGGGGAGGCGGACCGCACCGACATCCCCACCGGACAGCAGGCTTGCAAGCGATCGACATGGCAGGACCGCGAGAGCCGGCTGGTGGAGGCGCTGCTCGAATGCACGACCATCGGCGGACTGTTCGCGCTCCTGTTCGCCCTGTTCGTGCTGTTCGGCGCGGCGCATACCCTGGCGCCCTGAGCCCCATATTCCGCCACATAGCCGTTTGCGGAAATTTGAAATCTGCTCTTCCCGCTTAGCGAGCGCTTCGCCTAGGATCACCCCCGTTGAGGGCGGATTCCGTCCGCCCGGCGCGCGAAGCGGGAGTTTCCAACATGACCACCAAGCCGGTCTGCCAAGCCGCGGTCGACCTCGTGAAGCATTTCGAAGGGCTGTATCTCAAAGCCTATCTCTGCCCGGCAGGCGTCCCCACCATCGGCTACGGTCACACGGCCGGCGTGAAGATGGGCCAGACCATCACCGCCGATCAGGCCGACGGCCTCCTCGCCTCCGACCTGACGGACGCTGCCGGCCGCGTCGACGCGTTGGTCAAGGTTCCCCTCAACGACGACCAGCGCGGCGCCCTGTCCTCCTTCGTCTTCAATCTGGGGGCCGGCAGCCTGCAAAGCTCGACCCTGCTGAAGCTGCTGAACGCCGGCGACTATGCCGGGGCCGCCGGCCAGTTCGGCCGCTGGGTCTACGCCACGGTGAACGGAAAGCCGGCCCAACTGCCGGGCCTCGTCGCCCGCCGTGCGGCAGAGGCGGCGCTGTTCCAGAGCCAGACTGCCCAGGCCCAGGGCGGCATCGCCACGGCCGACGGCACCGCCTGAACGGGCACCGTCCGATCCATACGGGACAAGAGGCGTTTGACGGAGCGGGATGTTCGCACCACATTGGCGAACATCCCACCGCCGTGCTCCGGAATACCGCCGTGACCGCCTTTGCCTCCGACAGCCTCGCCTCCTCTGCCCGCCCGAACCCGAATCGGCCGATCGCCGTCTGGCTCCTGGTCTGCGCCGCCATGGTGCTGGCCATGGCCGTGATCGGCGCCATCACCCGGCTGACCGAATCGGGTCTGTCGATGGTGGAATGGAAGCCGCTGATCGGCATCCTGCCGCCGTTGTCGGAGGCGGAGTGGAACCGGGTGTTCGAGCTCTACAAGGCGACGCCGGAGTTCCGCATCTACAACAGCCACATGGATCTGGCGGGGTTCCAGTCGATCTTCTGGTGGGAATGGTTCCACCGGCTGTGGGGCCAGCTGATCGGCTTCGCCTTCCTCATCCCCTTCCTGCGCTTCTGGATGCAGGGCCGCATCTCGCCGGAGCTGTGGCCAAAGCTGGCGGGGCTGTTCCTGCTGGGCGGGCTTCAGGGCGGCATCGGCTGGTTCATGGTGAAGAGCGGGCTGGTCGATGCGCCGAACGTCAGCCATTACCGGCTGGCCCTGCATCTCGGCACCGCGATCCTGATCTACGCCCTGCTGCTGCGCACCGCGCTGGGGCTGCTCGACCCGCTGCCGCTGGCCGGATGGCGTCCTGAGGCCGCCGGCCTGCGCCGCCATGCCGGCTGGGCGCTGGGACTGGTCGCCGTCACCATCGTCTGGGGCGCCTTCGTTGCCGGATCGGATGCCGGGCTCGCCTACAATACCTTCCCGCTGATGGCAGGCCACTGGATTCCGCCGGAGGTGAACACGCTGACCCCCTGGTGGCTCAATCCGTTCGAGAACACCGCGGCGATCCAGCTGATCCACCGCGCGCTGGCGGTCCTGACCGGTGCGGTCGTCCTGGTGCTGTCCGCCCGCGTCCTGACCGCCTGCCTGCCCGGCCGCGCCGGCCGCGCGGCATTGGCGTCGGCCGCCATGATCCTGCTGCAGATCGCGCTCGGCATCGTCACGCTGCTGACCGTGGTGTGGCTCCCCGTCGCCGCGGCCCATCAGGCCGGCGCGATCCTGGTGGTCTCGACGCTGGTTTGGCTGCAGTTCGAGCTGCGGCCGGTGCGGCGGAAGTGACGGCAGCCGGATTGCCGCAGCGATCTTCGCCGCGCCGGATACGGCCGTAATTCGCAAAGACCCAGTGAAAGTCCGAATCTAAAGCGAATCTGCATTCGCTTTGGAGTCACATGACCTCATTCGCCGGTCGGGCTTCGGCCGCATGAGCGGCCGGGACCGCCGTCACGCCCCTTCGGCCAGATCGTACATCGCGTCGATGTCCGCGATCAGGACCTTGTTGCCTTCCTGGAGCGAGATGACGCCCGCGGTCTTCAGCTGGGTGAAGGTGCGGCTGACCGTCTCGGTGGTCAGGCCCAGATAGTCGGCGATGTCGGCGCGGCTCATCGGCACGAAGACCGGGTTTTCCTTGTGGCCGCGGCGGGCGGCGCGCTGGGACAGCATCAGCAGGAAGGAGCAGATCTTCTCCTTCGCCGTCTTGCGGCCCAGCAGAAGCATCTGGTCCTGCGCAGCGGCCAGCTCGTTCGACGCCATGGAGAACAGGCGCCGCTGCATCTTGGGGAATTCCTCCAGCAGCGCGTCGATCTTCTTGCGCGGGAAGCGGCAGAGCGAGGCGCTGGTGACGGTTTCCGCGGTGTAGGCATAACTGTCGTTGACGGCCAGCCCCAGGAAGTCGCCGGTCACCAGGAATCCGGTGATCTGGCGGCGGCCGTCCGGCAGCAGCTTGTACAGCTTCACCGTACCGGAGGTGACGTTGTAGAGCGCGTCGGCCGCGTCGCCTTCGGCGAACAGCGTGTGGCCGGCATCGATGCGCACATTCTGCAGAATGTCGGCAAGACGGCGCAGTTCCTCCGGTTCCAGCGCGGCGCACACCGTCAGGCTGCGCACGGGACAGGCCCCGCAGGGGTTCATTTCCGTCGAGGCGCTCTTTTCCCGAGCGCGGACCGTATCAAAAGGTGGCATGGAGGAGCCCAGCCTGTCATTCCGCATGGGCTCATATTGGTGGCAATCGCCGAGATTCGCAACCTCGCACGCATACAACCTTTTCTTTGCCCATACGGGCTTTGGTACTATTGCCTGCGGACGGCCTCCGGCGCGGCCGGTTCGGTCCCGGCCCGGGGCGCCACCGGCAGGTCGTCGTCGAACAGGACGCGGTGCGCCGCGCCGTCGAGATCGTCAAACTGGCCGGACTTCAGCGCCCACAGAAAGGCCGCCAGTCCCAGACCGCCCAGACTGAGCGCAATCGCGATCAGATAGAGAAGCTCGTCCATCACCCGAATCCTTACCCGGCAGATCCCGCACAGCTATATCCTGGACGGAAACATCCTTGATGACGGCGCCGCGGGCCAGCCGCAGCGCGTTGAGAATGACGATCAGCGACGACGACGACATGGCGAGCGCCGCCAGCAGCGGCGTCAGCATCCCGCCCATCGCGAGCGGCACGGCGCAGAGATTATACACCAGCGCGATGCCGAAATTCTGCCGGACCAGACGGCCGGACCGGCGGGCGACCTCCACCGTCTCGACGATCGGGCGCAACAGCCGGCCCTGGAACACCACGTCCGCCGTGGTCTGGCTGACGTCCACCGCGGTGGAGGGCGACATCGACACCGCCGCCGCGGCCAGTGCCGGGGCGTCGTTCAGCCCGTCGCCCACCATCAGAACGGTGCGTCCCTGAGCGGCCAGTTCGGCCAGCACGGCGGTTTTGTCGGCGGGCGTCTGCTCGGCCCGCCAGTCGGCGATGCCCAGCCGTTCCGCCACCGCCGCCACCGCCCCCTTGCGGTCGCCCGACAGCAGCCGCACCTCCAGCCCGCGGGCCTTCAGCGCCGCCACTACGGCGGCGGCGTCCGGCCGCGGTGCGTCGAGGAAGACGATCCGCCGCGGCTCCTCGCCCGGACGCGCCAGCCACAGCTCCGGCCCTGCGGCATCCTCCGCCTCCAGCGGCGCTCCGGTGAAACGGCGGCTGCCGAGCCGCACCTCCCCCTCCGGGGTCTGCAACGACAGGCCGGCACCGGCGATTTCGCGCACGCCCACGGCCACCGGCACCTGCGGCGCGGTCGCAGCCAGCGCGCGGGCCAACGGATGGCGGCTGGCCGCGGCCATCGAGGCCGCCAGCGCCAGATCCTCCGCCGCCAGCCCGTCCAGCTGCGGCACCGGACGCCCTTCGGTCAGGGTGCCGGTCTTGTCGAACACCACCGTGTCGATGCTGGCCAGCCGCTCCAGAGCGGTCGGGCTCTTCAGCAGGGTGCCCTGACGCATCAGGCGGCCGCTGGCGATCACCTGCACCACCGGCACCGCCAGCGCCAGCGCGCAGGGGCAGGTGATGATCAGCACGGCGATGGCATTCATCAGCGCGTCCTGCCACATCGCCCCGCCCAGCAGCATCCAGGCGGCGAAGGTGCTCAGGGCGGCCAGATGTACCACCGGGGCGTAGAGGCGCGACACCCGGTCGGCGATGGCGACATATTTGGCGCGGCCCTGTTCCGCCACCTCCATCAGCCGGACGATCTCGGCCAGCAGCGTGCCCTCCCCCACCGCGGTGACGGTCAGGCGCAGCGGCGCGGTCAGGTTCAGCGTTCCGGCGAAGACCTGGTCGCCCGGCCTTGCGGTGCCCGGCACCGTCTCGCCGGTGATCAGGCCGGTGTCGAGGTCGGAAATGCCGTCGGACACCCGCCCGTCAACCGGGATGCGTTCGCCCGCCGCGACCAGGATGGTGGTTCCGCTGGTGACCTGTTCCGGCGGAACGACGGCGCTGGTGCCGTCCTCGCGCAGGATGGTGACGGCGTTGGCACGCAGGCCCAGAAGCTGTTCCGCCGCCGAGCGCGCCCGGCCACGCGCCCGCTGGTCGAGATAGCGCCCGACCAGCAGGAAGAACAGCAGCATGACGCCGCCGTCGAAGTAGGCATGGTCGCCGCTGTGGATCGTCTCGAACAGGCTCATGCCGGTGGCGAGCAGGACGCCGATGGTGATCGGCACGTCCATGTTGGTGCGGCCGTGGCGCAGCGCCGACAGCGCCGAGCGCGCGAAGGGACGCAGCGCATAGGCGATGGCCGGCATGCAGATCAGCGCCGAAATCCAGTGCATCAGGTCGCGGGTGGCACTGCCCATGCCCTGGGTATGGCCAGCCCAGACCGACACCGACAGCAGCATGACGTTGCCCATGGCGAATCCCGCCACCGCCATGGCGCGCAGAAGCTCCTTCTCGCTTTTGGCCTGGGCGCCGCCCAGCCGGTCCGGATCGAAGGGGACGGCGCGATAGCCCAGCTGCGCGACGGTGCCGACCACCGTGTTGGCATTGGTGACCTTGGGATCCCAGCGCACCGTCAGCCGGCGCGTGGTCATGTTCATGCGGGCGTGGCCGACGCCCGGCTGGCGGCTGAGCGCCGATTCGATCAGCCAGACGCAGGCCGCGCACTGCATGCCGTCGACCATCAGGTTCAGGCTGCGGGTGCCGTCGGACTCCTCGCGTGCATGCGGTTCGTAATCGACCGTCGGGGCGTCGTCGGGGCGCAGCGGGCGCGCGGTGGGGTCGACGCTGCGGCGCTCGTAATAGCGCTCCAGCCCAAGGCCACGGACGAGATCGTAGGCGGCGGCGCAGCCGGTGCAGCAGAAGGGGCCGGCCCCGTCGGTGGCGGTCGTGGCGGAGCTGGAGTTGACATTGGCCATGGCGGCGGCTTGCGCGCCCTCGCCCAGTTCCTGTCCGCAATGGAGGCAGACGCTCATCTCACAGCACCCCGATGATCCCGGCCCAGCAATCGCTGCCGATTGGCCCCTTCAAAGCTCACTGCACCCAGACGCGCTTCTGGTCCTGATAGTCGCCGGTGGAGTGGGTGATGACGAAGCGCATGTCCCACTGGCCTTCCAGGTCCAGTTCCACCGGGGCGCCGTAACGGCCCTCGCCCAGATAGGGCAGGGTCAGCGTCTTGTCGTGGCCGACGGTGGTCGGACGGATCATCGACACGGTGACGCCGGCATCCTTCAGGATGCGGCCTTCCTTGTCGCGGGCGGTGATGGCGATCACGGCCTTGCGCGGTTCGGTGCTGGTGAATTCCGCCTGCACCTGCCAGCCGCGTTCGGCCTGGGCGCGGGCGCCGGCGAGATCGTTGTTGTAGCTGATGCCCTTGATGAAGTGGTTCTCGGTCTGCACCCCGGTCCAGCTCGACACGGCGAAATGGACCATGATCGCGTTCACCGTCAGGACGATCATGAAAAGGCCGACGAAGATCCAGGGGATGTACCATCCCTTCTGGCGCGGCTGTTTCACACGCTTCGGAGCGGCGGGACGGTTTCCGGTGGTCGTGCTGATGGTCATGGCTGCCCTTCGACTGGTCGGCGGCTGCTGGTCGGCGGTTCGGGGACTATGGCGACCGATTGCCGCAGGTACATTGCGCTGGATCAAATGACAGGAAGTTCACGGAACCGCCATCCGGCAAGCCGCTTCCCATAAGGAAAGGGCGCCGGGGAGCGAACTCCCCGACGCCCTCCCGGTCGGTTCCGAACCTGTTCCCGGAGCGGGATCGGCTTACTTGCCGCCGCCCAGGTTGTGGACGTAGACCGCCAGCGACTTGATCGTCGCGTCGTCCAGACGCTTGGACCAAGCCGGCATCATGCCGGCACGGCCGTTGGTCACCGTGTCCATCAGCGTGGCCTTGTCGCCGCCGTAGAGCCAGTTGGCCTGCTTCAGCGGAGGAGCGCCGACGCCGTCGAGACCGGCGGCGACCGAACCCTGACCCGCGTCGCCGTGGCAGGCGGCGCAGTTCTCGTCATAGACGGTCTTGCCCTTGGCGACCTTGCCCGCATCGGCGGTCTTGCCGTTCAGCGACAGCACATAGTCCGTGACCTGATCGATCTGGTCGCGGTTGAGGATGCCGTCCTTGCCGAAGGCGGTCATGCCGACGTTCGGCACGCCACGGGTATCGCCGTCATCAGACCGGATGCCGTGCTGGATGGTCTTGTAGATGTCGGCCGAGGAGCCGCCCCACAGCCACACGTCGTCGGCCAGCGTCGGGAAGCCCTTGGCACCCTGGCCGCCGGCGCCGTGGCAGGCGGCGCAGTTCTCGTTGAAGTAGGACCGGCCGCCGGCCATGGCGAAGCCCAGCAGGTCCTTGTCCTTCTGGATTTCGTCGACCGACTTGGCGGCGATGGCGGTCAGGAACTTGGCCTGGCCGGCCTTCGCCTCCGCCATCCGGGTGTCGAGCTCTTCACGCTGCGAATAGCCGAGGATGCCCTTCGTGTAGGTCTTGCCCAGCGGCCAGGCCGGGTAGAACACGTAGTACACCAGCGACCAGGCGATGCAGACGTAGAAGAGGTACAGCCACCACTTGGGCAGCGGGTTGTTCAGTTCGCGCAGTCCATCCCACTCGTGGCCGGTGGTCTCGACGCCGGACAGCTCGTCCTTGTAATTCTGTGCCATGGTCTAAAGCTCCTGACCATCATCCTTGAGCGGGATCTGGGCGGCGTCGTCGAAGGTGCGGCGGTTGCCGGGCCACATGGCGTAAACCAGGATGCCCGTCAGCAGCAGCATCAACCACACCGTCCAGAAGGACCGAAGCATCACCGTGATCGAATCCAAGTCCATGGATCCCTCCCCCGATTACTGCTGCAGCTGCTTCGGCGACTGGTACTTGGTGAAGTCCACCATGGTGCCCAGCACCTGCAGGTAGGCGACGAGAGCGTCCATTTCGGTGACGGTCTTGTTGCCGGTGAAGTTCGCGACCACGGCCTTCGGATAGCGCTTGGCCAGGCCGGCGGTGTCGCCGTCCGGGTTCTTCTGCGCTTCCAGGTCGGCCTTGGCGTTGGCGATCTGCTCGTCGGTGTAGGGAACGCCGACGATCTTCAGCGCCTTCAGGTGGTCGGCGATGTCGCCGTAGCTCAGCGGACGGTCCTTCATCCAAGCATAGCCCGGCATGATGGACTCCGGCACGACCGCGCGCGGGTTCACCAGATGGGCGACCTGCCAGTCGTTGGAGTACTTGCCGCCGACGCGGGCGAGGTCCGGACCCGTGCGCTTGGAACCCCACTGGAACGGATGGTCGTACATCGACTCAGCCGCCAGCGAGTAGTGGCCATAGCGCTCGACCTCGTCACGGAACGGACGGATCTGCTGGCTGTGGCAGTTGTAGCAGCCTTCACGGTAGTAGATGTTCTGCCCGGCCAGTTCGAGCGGGGAGTAGGGACGGACCCCCTCCACCTTCTCGATGGTCGATTCGATGGTGAAGAGCGGAACGATCTGGACCAGACCGCCGATCGACACGGTGATCAGCACGAGCACGATCAGAAGAAGCGTGTTCCGCTCGATCAGATCGTGGCTGAAGCCCTTTTTTTCCTGAGCCATTTCTCGCATCCTTCCCTAGCGTCAGGCCGCGCCGACCGCCGCCTTGTGCGGGGTGGTGACATAGGGCTTCTCGATGCGGACATCGCCCTTCGCCGTGCGCCACAGGTTGTAGACCATAATGAGAGCGCCGATGACGAACAGGACGCCGCCCATCGCGCGGATCACGTAGAACGGGTGCATCGCCGCGACGGTCTCCACGAAGGAGTACTGCAGGAAGCCCAGGTTGTCGTAGGCGCGCCACATCAGGCCCTGCATGATGCCCGACACCCACATGGCGGTGATGTAGAGCACGATGCCGATGGTGGCGGTCCAGAAGTGGTAGCTGACCAGACGCATGCTGTAGAGCTGCGAGCGCTTCCACAGCACCGGCACGAGATAGTAGATCGCGCCGAAGGAGACGAAGGCGACCCAGCCGAGAGCGCCGGAGTGCACGTGGCCGACGGTCCAGTCGGTGTAGTGCGACAGGGCGTTGACCGGCTTCACCGACATCAGCGGGCCTTCGAAGGTCGACATGCCGTAGAAGGCGACCGAGGTGACCAGGAAACGCAGGACCGGGTCGGTCCGCAGCTTGTCCCAGGCGCCCGACAGGGTCATGATGCCGTTGATCATGCCGCCCCAGGAGGGCATCCACAGCATGACGGAGAAGGTCATGCCCAGCGTCTGCGCCCAGTCCGGCAGGGAGGTGTAGTGCAGGTGGTGCGGGCCGGCCCAGATGTAGAGGAAGATCAGGGTCCAGAAGTGGACGATCGACAGGCGGTAGGAATAGACCGGCCGCTCGGCGCGCTTGGGCACGAAGTAGTACATGATGCCCAGGAAGCCGGCGGTCAGGAAGAAGCCGACCGCGTTGTGGCCGTACCACCACTGCACCATCGCGCTCTGCACGCCCGACACGAAGCTGTAGGACTTCATGCCGAACAGCGACACCGGGATGTTGATGTTGTTGCCGATGTGCAGGATGGCGACGGTCAGGATGAACGCCATGAAGAACCAGTTCGCCACATAGATGTGCGACTCGCGCCGCGTCATCACGGTGCCGATGAACTGGACCGCATAGAGCACCCAGACGACCGTCAGGTACAGGTCGAGGATCCACTCGGGCTCGGCGTATTCCTTGCCCTGGGTGTAGCCCAGGACATAGCTCAGCGCCGCGAGCACGATGAAGACGTTGTAGTTCCAGAAGATGAACTTCGCCAGCCCTTCGCCCCCGAAGAGATGCTGTCGGCAAGTCCGTTGAACCGAATAGAGCGAAGTGGCGAACAGCACATTGCCGCCGAACGCGAAAATCACGGCCGAGGTGTGGACGGGGCGCAGGCGCCCGAAGCTCGTCCACTCCAGCCCGAGATTCAGCGCCGGGAAGGCCAGCTGCAGAGCGATGAAGGTGCCGGCCAGGAAACCGACCACGCCCCAGAACACTGCAGCGATCACGAAGAGTCGGATGGCGTCCTCATGGTAACGCACGTCTTCCGACACCCGCTGGCTGCCCAGGGTGGCCCCTGAAGTCAGAGTCGCTGATGTCATACAATCTCTCCCGTTTGCCCCGGGCGACCGTGAGGCCGCGCCGTCTGGGTTGCACCACCACTGGGTACGTACTGTTAAGGAGCGGGACAGGTTGCACTCGGGAATGCCAAGAGGGACGCCGGGCGCGCCTGTCTCCAATGGGCCCCACTATGTGTAGGGGGGGCTTGTACAACATTGATCTACGTCAACGACCCTGGCGGCCCCGCCCTGCCATCGTTCAGTGTCCTTGCAATCGGCCGGACTGAAATGGACGACAGTTTCATCGCGAAACCCCTTGGTCGACGCCAGATCGACCAGGCCTACCCGCTGGTCTGCGCAATCTCGCCGGGACTGGGGGTCGAGCAATGGCGCGCATTTGCCGCAGCGCTGTTGGGCACCGCATCCAAGGGTAGTGGCGCCGGACGCTCCGGCCGACGCGCGGATGCCGGCATCATCACCGTGCAGAACGCCCAGGGCTACATGCACGGCCTGTTTTCCTACGTGGTGGAGCCGCACCTGCGCCACGGCCGGGTGCTGAGCGTCGACAACTTCGTGGTGCTGGACCTGTTCGACGTGGCCGGGATCGCCGAAACCCTGTTGCGGGCGATGGAAGCGCTGGCCCGGCGGCTCGGCTGCACCGCCATCCACACTACCCTGCCGGAGCGCACCATTCCGCTGGACGCCCGGCGCAGCCCGATCCCCGACTGTTTCCGCACCGAAGGGCACCGGCAGGAGACGATCCGCTTCTGCAAGGATCTGGCCGTGGTCAACGACAATGCCCCTGCCGTGGCGGATGGCCTGCGCGGGGTGGAGTAGCCGCCCGGCCTCCGGGACTTTCAGGGACCCGTCGCCAGGGATCCGTTGCGCAGCGGCGATTTGCCGTTAGGATGCGGCCCCATGAGCGACACCGGCACCAAACCCGTCAAGAAGTACCCGCCGATCCATCTGCAGGCCGGCCGCCAGCGGCGCGTCATGCAGGGGCATCCCTGGGTCTATTCCAACGAAGTCCAGATGGACACCATCGCCAAGGCGGTCCCGCCCGGCAGTCCGGTGCGGCTTCTGGACCCCGGCGGGACGCCGTTGGGCATCTACACCTTCAATCCGCACACGCTGATCGCCGCGCGGCTGCTGTCGAACGATCCGGCGACCGTGGTGGATCACGCCTTCATCACCGACCGGCTGCGCCGTGCGGTCGAACTGCGCGAGCGGCTGTTCTCCCGTCCCTTCTACCGCGTCGTCCATGCCGAGGCCGACGGGCTGCCCGGCCTGATCGTCGACCGCTTCGACGACGTGGTGACGGTCCAGGCCAACTCCGTGTTCATGGACAACCGGATCGACGACATCCTGGCCGCCGTCGACGAGGTGATGGCGCCGCGCGCGATCATCCTGCGTAACGACAGCACTCAGCGGGCGCTGGAAGGGCTGACGGAGGAGACCCGGCTGGCGAAGGGCGAGATCGACGGTCCGATCCGGCTGGAAGAGAATGGCGTGACCTTCTTCGCCAACCCGCTGGACGGCCAGAAGACCGGCTGGTTCTATGATCAGCGCGACAACCGCGCCTTCATCGCCTCGCTCGCCAAGGGCGGGCGCGCCATCGACTTCTACAGCTACAACGGCGGCTTCGGCATCCAGTGCGCGGTGGCCGGCGCCACCCAGGTGGTCGCGGTAGACCGCTCCGCCCTGGCCCTGGAGAACGCCACCCGCGCCGCTGAGGCCAACGGCGTCGCCGACCGGTTCGAGGCGCGCAAGGCCGACGCCTTCCAGGAGATGGAGCGTCTGGGCGCCGCCGGCGAGACCTTCCAGGTGGTGGTCGCCGATCCGCCGGCCTTCGTGAAGTCGAAGAAGGATCTGGCGGCCGGCAGCCGTGCCTACCGCAAGATGGCGCGTCTGGCTGCGAAGATCACGGCACCCGGCGGCTATCTGCTCTGCGGGTCGTGCAGCCACAATGTCGACCCGCCGACCTTCGCCGAGCAGGTCGCCCGCGGCCTGCACGACGCCGGCCGCACCGGCCGCATCCTGCGCAGCGCCGGTGCCGGCCCGGACCACCCGGTCCACCCGCACCTGCCGGAATCGGCCTATCTCAAGGCGATCGTTCTGCAACTGGATTGATGGCGTTCGGCTTCGATTGCCCCCTCCCCGACCCTCCCCCACTTCGTGGGAGAGGGAGTTAAGTGCGAGTGCGGCGGCAGTTCCCTCTCCCACCGAAGGTGGGGGAGGGTTAGGGAGGGGGCATCAGACGCTCACCGCTCGAACAGGCCGACCAACTCAACGTGCGCCGACCACAGGAACTGGTCGACCGGCCAGACCTTCACCAGACGATAGCCGCCATCCACCAGCAGCCGGGCGTCGCGGGCGAAGCTGGCGGGATTGCAGGACACGCCCACCACCCGCGGCACTTTGCTGCCGGCGAGCGCCGCCGCCTGGGCCACGGCACCGGCGCGCGGCGGGTCGAACACCACCGTGTCGTAGCGGTTGAGCTCCTTGGCGCTCAGCGGATTTTCGAACAGGTCGCGACGCTCCACCGTCAGCCGCAACCCCTGCACCGAGCGGCCGAGCGCCGCCACCGCAGGCTCGTCGCCTTCCACCGCATGAACCGCGGCTTGTTGAGCAAGTGGAATGGAAAAGGTGCCGATGCCCGCGAACAGGTCGGCGATGCGGGACGCCGGCCCCACCCCCTCGCGCACCGCGGCGACCAGGGCGGCTTCCCCCTCGGCACTGGCCTGCAGAAAGGCGCCGGGCGGCGGCTGGATCGGAACGCCTGCGAAACGAATGAAGGCCGGGCGGCGGTTCGCCACCGGTTCCGGCGCCGCGCGGTCGGTGGGTTGCCAAGCGATGCGGGCTATGCGCTCCGGCTCGAAGGCGACCAGTGCCTCACGGGCGGCGCGGTCGAGGCTGCGCGGCCCGACCAGCAGCAGGTCAGTCCCGCCCTCCAGATCGGTCAGCACCACGTCGGCATCCCCGCCATCCGGCAGCAGGTCGGACAGCAGGATGCGCAGGGGCTCCACCAGGGCGAACAGGCGGGGCGCCAGGATCGGGCATTCCTCCAGATCGACCAGCCGGTGGCTCTGCCGCTCGTTGAAGCCGAACCAGACCCGCTTGCCACGCTTCAGCGCGGCAAAACGGGCACGGCGGCGGGCGGCGGCAGGCGTACGCGCCAACGGTTCCAGAGCGACATCGCCAAGCCCGACCCGCTCCAGCGCGCCGCGCACCATCCCGCTGTTCCAGGCGGCGTAGGCGGCATCGTCCATCTGCTGAAGCGTACAGCCGCCGCAACGGCCGAAATGGCGGCAGGGCGGCGTTTGGCGACCGGGGCCGGGTTCAAGAACCTCAAGCAGGTCCGCCCGTACGCCCTCCCCTTTGCCGTCGCCATCGGCCGCACGTACACGCACGCGGTCGCCGGTCACCGTGTAGGGAACGAACAGACGCAAGCCTTCGGCAAAGGCAATCCCGTCACCGCGCGCACCGACATCGGTGATGCTCACCTCAAGTTCCCACGTTTCGGCGGGAGCATGGGCGGTCTTGCGGGCGGGCTGGCGTCCCTTGGCGAAGGGGCGCTTTGCGGGGCGCGTCATGTCGAAGGTCCGTTGGATGCGGGTCTACAGCGCCCCCCCTTTACGCCTCCAGCAGCTTGGCGCGCAACGGTTCCGGGATCGGGGTCGGGCGATGGGCCGCCTTGTCGACGATCACCGCCACCGCCTCCTGGGTGGCGATGCAGAGGTCGCCCAGGAAGATGGCGCAGCCCAGCGTGATGGAGCTGGTTCCCAGCCGTAGGGTCCGCGCGCCGATGCGCACCGTGTTGGGGTAGAGCAGTTCCGCCTTGTATTCGATCAGGCTGCGGGCCAGCACGACGGTCCAGGGGTCCTCGTCGCGGAAGCCGCCGGCACCATGCAGCAGGGCGATGCGCGCCTGTTCGAAGAAGACGCCGATGGCGTTGTTGTTGACGTGCCCGACCGCGTCCAGATCGTTGAAGCGCACGCGCTCCTCCCACCAGAAGCGATAGAGGTCGGGGCTGGTCAGGTCGGGCGTGCCGGTCATGCTGTTCCCTTGCCGTATAGGTCAATCCGATTCCGGACTGTGGCGTATGGTCGGGGGGCGACGCAAGCCCGGCTTCCCGTTTACGGGCTCTATTTGCGGCGGACCCCGCGAATTCCCGCGCCAATCGCCGATTGGGCGTGTTATTGGAGTCGGACCAACCCTCCGCAACGGACCGGACGATGAGCAAGGACACCACCAACCAGACGGCCGAGGCGCTGTTCGAAAAGGCGCTGTCGATCGCCGAAAAGCATCTGGATGAGGCGATCAAGGAAGGTGGCCCGCTCGGCCCCTACATCGCCGTCGCCATGATCGAGGCCGCGGTGAACGCCGCCGTGGACGAGACCAGCCACGAAGACGTGATCGACATGCTGCGCGACCTCGCCGCCCAGATCGAGGCGGACGCCGACGAGGCGGAAGAGGACTAAGTCTCAGGCCGACTCCAAGGCTGCTGCGGACCCTGCCTGCCGGCGCGCCTCGCGCCGGCGCAGGATCTCGTAGGCGACGGCCCCCAGGATGGTCAGCGCGATCAGCACCAGCGACAGCGCGTTGACCGCCGGAGTCAGGCCGGTGCGTACCTTGGTCGCGATGTAGACGGTCAGGGTGGTGTCCAGCCCGCGCACGAACAGCGTGGTGTTGTAGTTCTCGAAGCTCTGCAGGAATGCCAGCAGGGACGCCGACAGGATCGCCGGCATCAGGTACGGCAGAGTGATACGCCGGAACACCTGCCCATGCGTGGCGCCGAGGTCGAGCGCAGCCTCCTCCAGCACCGGGTCGAACCGCTCCAGCCTTGCCGAGAACAGCAGCATGGCATAGGCGGCGATGAAGCTCGACTGCGCGACCACGGTCAGGAACAGCCCGCCGCTGACCCCGAACCATTCCCGCCAGAACACCAGGGTGGAGATGCCGACGATCACCCCCGGCGTCAGCAGCGGCGACACCATCAGCGCGTAGAGGAAGGTCCTGGCCCGGCTGTGCAGCCGGTCGAGCAGCAGCGCCGCCGCCAGCCCAAGCGGCACGGCCAGTGCGATCACCCCCGCCCCCACCATCAGGCTGGTCCCCAGCGCCGCCCACATGCGCTGGTCGTCCCACAGCGCCTGGAACCAGGTCAGCGTGAAGCCCATCCACGGCGTCACGGTGGGAAAGCGGCTGCTGTTGAAGGTCGCCGCCGCCATGATGCCCAGCGGCAGGAACAGATAGCCGAAGAACAGCACCAGATAGGCGCCGGTCAGCAGGCGGCGGAGACGGGCGGCGGTCATAATCTCACTTCGCTATGTCTGCAAGCCCGACGCGGAACAGCCGCATCGCGCCGAGGATGAAGCCGATGCACAGCACCAGCAGGATGAAGGCGTAGGCCGCCCCCTGGTTCCAGTTTCCGCCCTCGAAGAACCAGTTGTAGATGATCTCGGTGAACCAGCGGCTGTTCGGTCCGCCCAGCAGGGCCGGCACGGCATAGCTGCCGGCCGCCAGCATGAAGGTCATGATGCAGCCGACGGCGATGCCGGGCTTGGCATGGGGCAGCACGATGCGGCGGTGGATGCGCAGCCAGCCGGCGCCCAGGTCCCGCGCCGCCTCGATCTGGTTGCGGTCCAGCGATTCGATGGCGTTGTAGAGCGGGAAGACCATGAACAGGATGTAGACATACACCATGCCGACGATCACCCCGCCGTCGCCGCCGAGGAAGCGCCGCGGCTCGTCGATGATGCCAAGATTCAGCAGGATCGCGTTCAGCGGCCCGTTGAAGGCCAGGATGATGTACCAGGAGAAGGTGCGCAGCAGTTCGTTGATCCAGAAGGGCACGACCAGCATCAGGATCAGCAGCGGCAGCCGCCGCTTCGGCGCCACCTGCGCCAGATAGAAGGCGACCGGATAGCAGACGGCCAGCGTGGTCGCCGTGACCAGGGCGCTGGCCCAGATCGTCTTCAGGAAGATCGCCAGATGGATCTGGTTGGTCCACAGGGTCAGGTAATTCCTGACCGTGAACACGTCCTCCGGCCCGCCGAGCTTGGACGGCGGCAGAGACGGCCGGAAGGAGAAGCCGATCATCATCAGCTGCGGCAGCACCACCAGCAGCGCCAGCCACAGCGCCACCGCCAGCAGGATCGCCCCGGTCAGAACCGTGCCGTACCGGCGAAGAACCTCCGTCATTCGGGCGCTGCTCCAGCCTGTTGGACCGGTCCGACGCCTAACATGGGGATTCCCGCCGGCGCAAGCGCGGCTATATGACGATGACGTTCAGACGAGGGGCAGCCGATCGGTTGCCCGATCAGCCGAGATTGTGTTTGGCCACCACCGCGGCGAAGTCGTCGCCGAAATGCTCACCGACGCGGATGACGGAGACGCCCTGCGGGATCTCCTTCAGCGACGGATGGTCGAGGTTCAACGAGGTCAGCAGCGCCATCGGCACATGATGGGTCACGCTCATGGCGCGCAGGCCGCGGATCAGGTCGAGGCCGGACAGGCCGTCCATCACCATCGACGCGATGACCATGTCCGGGGGCACGCGGACGGCGAGGCTGATCGACTCGATCGGGTCTGTCACCGTCATGGTGCGGAAACCGCAGGCCGCCAGTTCCGTCCCCAGCTTCTTGGCGACCACCTTGGAGGGGGTGACCAGCATGATCTCGACGTTGCGGACATCGACATCGGTGACCTGGAACTCGTAGCGCACCGGCAGCGCGCGGATGATCCGGTTGGTCTCTGCCAGCAGCGGCTGTTCGGCGCGGTCGACCAGTTCGGAGATGCGGTCGATGAAGGTTTGGGCGTCGACCAGTTGCTTCTCGTCCAGCCGCTTCAGGCCGCTGAGGTAATCCTCCAGGCGGTGGGCGACGAGGCTGACGGTGGGATAGCCGAAGCTGGTGCCCATGCCCTTGAAGTTGTGGGCCTCCAGCCGCAGGACGCCAATGGCCTCCGCATCGCTGCGCTGGCCCTTCACGCGGTCCGCCAGCGTCGCGTTCATCAGCTCCAGCCGGTCGCGCGCGTCGTCCACGAACTCCATGCGCAAGCGGTCTTCGAGATCGTCGGTCGACAGAGGCGAGGCCATGGAGGGGATTCCGGCGCGGGAGAAAGAGGTACCCCGAAGGTACACGAAAACCGTGCGTCGAAACAGACGCGGCGCGCCCCTATGTGCAAGGGCGCGCCGCGCATACCGGAATCACCAAGTCGTGAAACTGTCAGAGCCGCGCCAGCAGCCCCTGGAACCATGCCAGACGGTCTTCCGCCTGGGCGATGTCGAGATCGAGCCAGGAGGCGAAATGCCCTTCGCTGCCGACATTCGCCCGCTTCAGGTCGCCCAGCCGGGCCAGCTCGGTCTCGCAGAGCGCCACGAGATTGTCGATCTGGTCGCGCTGCGACTCGACGTCCAGCAGGTGCAGGAAACGCAGCTTCAGCGCGATGACCAGCTTGTTCAGCCCGTCGGCCGACGGCGCGCGGACATTGGCGCGCATCAGCGTCTCGAACTCCGCCCGGCCGGCTTCGGTCGGACCCAGCAGGGCGTTGTCTTCCATGCCGCTGCCGTCCAGAGCCTCGATCAGCCCCTCGTAACGCAGCATCTCAAGCGAGGTGCCCATCAGGTCCAGCGACGGCCCCATGATGCGGTCGAGGAAATGACGCACGGAGCCGGCCAGATCGGCGTAGCGCAGCGGCCCGCCCTGGATCAGGGTGCCCAGGACGACGAGGCGCACAGCCTCCTTCGGCATCAGCGAGTTGTCACGGTACATGGCGAACCCCCTGGGCGATGCCCTGGAAAAGACGAAGTGGACGGCACGGTCACGGCCGGCCCGCAGCGAAGAAGCTGAGAACCGGTCGCAACACTACTCCCAATTTAGGGATGGCCGAACCATATGTCCAGAGGACAAAACGTCCTTACCTCCGAAGGGGTCTTTGCCAGGGGCTTTGACAGGAGGCTTTCGCCTCAGGCGGCGAGCCGCAGGTCCAGCCGGCTCCACACGTCCAGCAGCGCGTCCACCAGCATGCCCATCTGCGCGTCGGTGTGCAGCGGGGTCGGGGTGAAGCGCAGCCGCTCCGTCCCGCGCGGGACGGTGGGATAGTTGATCGGCTGGACGTAGATGTTGTGCCGCTCCAGCAGTTCGTCCGAGGCGCGCTTGCAGCGGTGGGCGTCGCCGACCATCAGCGGAACGATGTGGCTGACCGACGGCATCACCGGCAGGCCGGCATCGGCGAACATCCGCTTCAGCGTGGCGGCGCGCTCCTGATGCTTCGTCCGCTCGGTCTGGCTGTTCTTCAGGTGGCGGATGGAGGCGAGCGCGCCCGCCGCCAGCACCGGCGACAGCGAGGTGGAGAAAATGAAGCCGGCGGCGAAGCTGCGGACGCAGTCGATCAGCGCGCTGGAGCCGGTGATATAGCCGCCCTGCACGCCGAAGGCCTTGCCCAGCGTGCCCTCGACGATGGTCAGCCGGTCCATGGCGCCGTCGCGCTCGGCCACGCCGGCGCCGCGGGCGCCGTACATGCCGACGGCATGCACCTCGTCCAGGTAGGTCATGGCGCCGTGCTTGTCGGCAACGTCGCACAGGTCATGGATGGGGGCGATGTCGCCGTCCATCGAATAGACGCTTTCGAACGCCACCACCTTCGGCCGGCCGGGGGCGATGCCGGACAGCAGTTCGTCCAGGTGCTTGGGGTCGTTGTGGCGGAAGATGTGCTTCTCGGCGCCCGAATTGCGGATGCCGGTGATCATCGAGTTGTGGTTCAGCGCGTCCGACAGGATCACGCAGTTGGGCAGGATCTTGCCCAGCGTGGTCAGCGTCGCGTCGTTCGACACATAGCCCGAGGTGAAGAGCAGGGCCGCTTCCTTGTGGTGCAGGTCGGCCAGTTCGCGTTCCAGCAGCACATGATAGATGTTGGTGCCGGAGATGTTGCGCGTGCCGCCGGCGCCGGCGCCGACCTGGTCCAGCGCGTCGTGCATCGCCTTCAGCACGTTCGGGTGCTGGCCCATGCCGAGATAGTCGTTGGAGCACCAGACCGTGACCGGACGCTCGCGCCCGTTGGAATCGCGGAAGGTCGCCGTCGGGAAGTTGCCCGCATGGCGTTCCAGGTTGGCGAACACCCGGTAGCGGCCGTCCTGCTTCAGGGTCGCAATCTGGTTGCGGAAGAAAGTTTCATAATCCATCGCGCGTTTCCGTTCGCGTTCGTCCACACGGTCGGCTGCACCGCTCAGAACATAAGGGCTAGGCCATTCGTCCGGCGCATCGAGAGAATGGCATGATCGTTACCGATACGCCACCCGGCATTGATCGAAATCAAGCCGCCGTCGCATGGGACCTTCGCACAAATGGGATGGTCGCATGCCTTGTGGATGGCGCATGGCCGTGTCCCGCCGTCAGGGTGACAAGCTGCCATGACTTGGGACCGACCGCGAAAATATGGGCTGTACTTCCACAATGACCATGGGCGCAGTCCGGGAATACGTGCGCATGCCTGCCTTGTCCCGCCCGTCACTGGAAAGGGCTGCAGGATCGTCCATAGCGGCGGGAAGGCATGGCCCCTGCCGCAACAGGGTGCCGGACGCGAGAAACCGGCCAGAAAAGCTCCCATCGCGCGCTTTCGCCGAGCCTGCCCCCAAGGCAGCCGGCCCGGCGGGTGCGGACGGGGGTTATCCTTACTTGGTGCCGAACATACGGTCGCCGGCATCGCCCAGGCCGGGGACGATGTAGGCGTTCTCGTCCAGATGGCTGTCGAGAGCGGCGGTGAAGACCTTCACGTCCGGATGCGACTCGTGGAAGCGGCGCACGCCTTCGGGGGCCGCGACCAGCGCCATGAAGCGGATGTTGTGGTCGTCGACGCCATGGCGGTTCAGCACGTCGCAGGCATGGGCGGCGGAGTTGCCAGTCGCCAGCATCGGATCGACGACGATGAACAGCCGCCCTTCGGCCGGCGGCAGCTTCACCAGATACTCGTGCGGCTGCTTGGTCTCATGGTCGCGGTAGAGGCCGATGTGGCCTTCGCGCGCCGACGGCACCAGTTCGAGCAGTCCGGCCGACATGCCGAGCCCGGCGCGCAGCACGGGAACGACCGCCAGCTTCTTGCCCAGGATCACCGGCGCGTCCATCGGCTGCAGCGGCGTCTCGATCCGCTCGGTGGTCAGCGGGATGTCGCGCGTCAGCTCATAGCCCATCAGCAGCGAGATCTCACGCAGCAGGGTGCGGAACCCGCCGGTGGACCGCTCCTTGTTCCGCATATGGGTCAGCTTGTGCTGGATCAGCGGATGGTCGAGGACGAACAGGTTGGGGAATTCGGGCTGGGTGCGCATGGAATCCGGATCGCGGCTGACGGTTGGGTTGGCCCGATCCTACCCCGCCAGGGGTGCCGGGGCCAAGGGGGCTGACCGGCGAGGTGCCGCTTGCCCCGCTACCCCCGCCCCGCCTTCACCGGCACGGCCTTCTGCTCCGGCCGGTCGATACCGTAGCGGATCACGCGGTTGCGGCCGGAATTCTTGGCCTGATAGAGCGCGCGGTCGGCGCAGACCACCAGATCGTCCACGGTCAGGTCGGCCACCGCCTCCACCAGCCCGAAGGAGGCGGTGACGGGGATCAGCCGGCCGTCGGGCAACATCACCGGCGAGCGCATCAGGTCGACGCGCAGCCGCTCGATCACCGCATAGCCCTCGTCCAGCCCGGTTTCCTTCAGGCAGACCAGGAACTCCTCGCCGCCCATGCGGAAGGCCTCGTCGAAGCTGCGGACGCCGCGGCTGATGACGGCGGCGGTGGCGGCCAGCACCCGGTCGCCGATGTCGTGGCCGTAGCTGTCGTTGATGCCCTTGAACTTGTCGATGTCGCACAGCGCGACGCAGAAGGGCTGGCCGGTGCGGCGGTAGCGGTTGTGCTCGCGCTCCAGCGCCTCGCCCATGCCGCGGCGGGTGCGCAGGCCGGTCAGCGGATCCAGGCCGGATGCGGCGGCGGCGAAGGCGCGCTCCATCCGGCGCAGATGCAGCATGAACTCCTCGAAGCGGCCGATCACCCCTTCATACTCGGACTCGGTCGGCAGTTCGCCGCTGGACGCCTTCAGCAGGATCAGCCGGGCTTGGCGGTGCATCTGCTCGTGCAGGTTCGCCAGCTTCTGCACCGCCGGCTGCTGCAGCAGGTCGTCATGGCTGGCCGCCTGGCACCAGGCGGCGAAGGAGGCCGGAGCCGATGACCGCTCCCCGCCGCGGCCGTCACGGTAGAAAACGGCGCGCTGCCACTGGCCAATCCAGCGCAGATGCTCGTCGAGCACGGCGCCGAGCGCCTCGGTTGTGGACGGAGTGGTCGAATCGCTCATGGGCGCATCCTACCCGACGGCGCAGGGTCCCGCCATGCGATCAAGATAAGCCGAAGCATTCGTCTAAAACAGGTCGCTTTCGGTCAAATCGGCGCTAAAGCCCCGCGACCGTCGACAGGAAGGCGCGGACCAGCGCCGGATCCTTGTGGCCGGGGCGGTCCTCCACGCCCGACGACACGTCGACCTCGGTGGCGCCGGTGACACGCACCGCCTCCGCCACAGTCTCGGCCGTCAGGCCGCCCGACAGCATCCAGGGACGCGGCCAGCTGCGGCCGGCCAGGATCGTCCAGTCGAAGGCGATGCCGTTGCCGCCGGGCAGCGCCGACACCTTGGCCGGCGGCTTGGCGTCGAACAGCAGCCGGTCGGCCACTTCCGCCGCCTCCAGCGCCGCGGTCAGGTCTTCCGGCCCGCCGACGCGGATCGCCTTCATCACCGGCAGGGCATAGCGGGCCTTGATCTCGGCAATGCGGCGCGGCGTCTCGGCCCCATGCAGCTGGATCAGGTCGAGCGGCACCTGCCCGGTCACATGTTCCAGGAACTCGTCGTCGGGATCGACGAACAGCCCGACCGAGCGGACGCCGGTCGGCAGCAGCCGGGCCAGTTCCGCCGCCATCGGCGGGGCGATGGCGCGCGGGCTGCGCGGATAGAAGACGAAGCCGACATAGCGCGCCCCGCCGGCGACAGCGGCGCGCAGGCTCTCGGGCTCGGTCAGGCCACAGATCTTGGCGGCGACGGTCATGCGGTCCCCTCTATTTCGGCGACGATGCGGCGGGCGGCGGCGGCCGGATCGGGATCGGCGGTGATCGGCCGGCCGATGACCAGATGGTCGGCACCAGCGGCCAGCGCCTCCGCCGGGGTCATGATGCGCTTCTGGTCGTTGGTGGCGGCCCAGGCCGGGCGGATGCCGGGCACCATCAGGATGAAGTCCGGACCGCAGGCGGCGCGGACCAGCGCCACCTCGGCCGGGGAGCAGACGACGCCGTCCACCCCGGACGCCTTGGCGAGCTTCGCCAGCCGCACCACCTGATCGGCCACCGGCACCGACTGCCCGACGGCGCCCAAATCGCCCTCGTCCAGGCTGGTCAGCACGGTGACGGCCAGGATCTTCGGCCTGCCGGCGCCGGCAGTCGCCGCCGTCTCCGCCGCCGCGCGCATCATCGCCGGCCCGCCGGCGCTGTGGATGGTCATGAAGGCCGGCTTCAGCGGCAGCGCCGCGCGCACGCCGCCCGCCACCGTGTTGGGAATGTCGTGCAGCTTCAGGTCGAGGAACAGCGGCGGCCCATCTTCCCCCACCACGGCGCGGATGCCGGCCGGCCCCTGGGCGATGAAGAACTCCAGCCCCAGCTTGATGCCGCCGACGGCCCCGGCCACCTGCCCGGCGATGCGGCGGGCGGCGTCGATCTCGGTGGTGTCGACGGAGCAATAGATGCGCGAGGCTGGCGCGGTCATGGGAAAGCGGTCTCCAGAACCCGGATGAGAGTGGTCCGGCACCCTATCAAGGGACGGGGCCGCGCGCCAGTTTCAACCCCGCTGCTCAGCCGTCCAGCGTTCCAGCGCCGCGAACAGGCCGGCGGCGGTGGCACAGGCGACGGCCAGCGCCGCGGGATCGGCGAGTTCCTCCTCCAACCGCAGCATCAGCGCCTTCCAGGCACCGGCCATGTCGAGCCCGTCGGACGCCAGGAAGCGCGCGCCCTGCCGGGCGTCATACCCCAGCGCCCGGGCGATCCCCGGCAGCATCGCCCGCCCGCCATGGGCCGAGCCGTCCAGCACGTAGCGCGCCGCCAGCCGGGCCGGCGCGCTGTCCAGCGGCGGCAGGCCGGCCATTTCGGGCAGCGCGTCCGGATCGGTGCCGAGCACCCGCAGATCCTCGCGCAGCAACGCCATCCGCGCCGAACCCGCCTCTCCCAGCGCCCGTTCGACCGGCGCGTTGAAGCCGTAGAGCACGGCCAGCGCGCGGGCATACTGGTCGGCCGTGATGTCCGGCCGGACCAACGGCTGCAGAACTGCCGCCTTGTCCAGGCGGTCGTGGCTTTCCCGCGTCGCGGCGCGCAGCGCCTGCCTTGCCGGTCCCATCATGCGTCGTTCCCCGTTCCGGTCAGGTCGGCGCCAGCACGCCGGGCAGCGGCGTCGGGCCCTGGCTGGCCTCCTGCTGCCGCGCCCACAAGGCGGCATAGGCGCCGCGGGCAGCCAGCAGGTCGGTGTGGTGGCCGCGCTCGATCACCCGGCCGGCCTCCAGCACCAGAATCTCGTCGGCGTCGATGACGGTGGACAGGCGGTGGGCGATCACCAGCGTGGTGCGGCCGCGGCTGACCTCGCGCAGGTTGGCCTGGATTTCCCGTTCCGTGTGGGTGTCCAGCGCGCTGGTCGCCTCGTCGAACAGCAGGATCGCCGGGTCCTTCAGGATGGTGCGGGCGATAGCGACGCGCTGCTTCTCGCCGCCCGACAGCTTCAGCCCGCGCTCGCCCACCGTGGTCTGGTAGCCGTCGGGCAGCGCCATGATGAAGTCGTGGATATGGGCCAGCCGCGCCGCCCGCTCCACCTCCGCCGGGCTGGCGCCGGGGCGGCCATAGGCGATGTTGTAGAAGACCGTGTCGTTGAACAGCACGGTGTCCTGCGGGACGATGCCGATGGACGCACGCAGCGACGCCTGGGTGACGTCCCGGATATCCTGCCCGTCGATCGTCACCCGGCCGCCGTTGACGTCGTAGAAGCGGAACAGCAGCCGGCTGATGGTGGACTTGCCGGCGCCCGATGGGCCGACGATGGCGACCGTCTTTCCCGCCGGCACGGTGAAGCTGACATCCTTCAGGATCGTCCGGCGCGGATCGTAGCCGAACTCCACATTTTCAAAGCGCAGCTCCGCCCCGTCGACCTCGAGCGGCCTGGCATGTGGCGCGTCGGCCACTTCGCGGTCGACCGCCAGCAGGGTCACCATCGATTCGATGTCGATCAGCGACTGCTTGATCTCGCGATAGACGACGCCGAAGAAGTTCAGCGGCTGATAGAGCTGCAGCAGATAGGTGTTCACCAGCACGAAATCGCCCAGCGACATGCTGCCGTCGACGATGCCCTTGGCGGCCATGCCCATCACCACCGCCAGCCCGAGCGAGATGATCGCCGATTGCCCGACATTCAGCAGCGACAGGCTCTGCTGGCTGCGCACCGCCGCCTTCTCGTAGCTCTGCAGCGCGCCGTCGTAGCGGCGGGCCTCATGCTCCTCGTTGCCGAAATACTTGACCGTCTCGTAGTTCAGCAGGCTGTCGATCGCCTTGGTGTTGGCCTTGCTGTCGGTGTCGTTCATCATGCGGCGGAACTTGATGCGCCATTCCGACACGAAGAAGGTGTAGAGGATGTAGCCCATCACCGTGACGAAGGTGGCCAGCGCGAACCAGATGCTGAACAGCTTCCACAGGATGGCGCAGACCAGCGCGATCTCCACCAGCGTCGGCACGATGGAGAACAGGGTGTAGCGCAGCAGCGATTCGATGGCGCGGGTGCCGCGTTCCAGCGAGCGGGTCAGGCCGCCGGTCTGGCGCTCCAGGTGGAAGCGCAGGGACAGCGCGTGCAGGTGCCGGAACACCGACAGCGCCACCTTGCGGATGGTGCGCTGCGCCACCGTGGCGAAGACGGCGTCGCGCAGCTCGGCGAAGACCAGCGAGGTCACGCGGGCAAGGCCGTATGCGACGATCAGCCCCAGGGGGATGGCGACGGCCGCACCGGCTCCGGCCCCGGCGCCCGGCGTCAGGGCGTCCACCGCATGCTTGTAGAAGATCGGCACATAGACGTTGGCGACCTTCGCCCCCACCAGCAGGAGCATCGCCAGCACCACCCGCACCCGCGTTTCCAGGGACTCCTGCGGCCAGATGTAGGGGGCCAGCGAGCGGATCGCCGCACGCAGATCGCCGGAGGGACGGGAAAAGGCGCTGGGATCGGAGCTGGCCGGGGGGCTTGGCGGAAGACTGCGGCGCATCGGTCTGTTCAGGTCTCGGGGACTGTTCGGGACATCGTGCCGGGGGTGGCGCGTTCCGAAGAGCCGTCGCAAAGGATTGGGGTCAGGCGACCTAACCTAGGGACCCGTGCAGCATCGTCAAAGGGGCATGTCACCGCTTTGGCACGTTTTTGGCGCGGCCCTGGGCAGCCTGCGGTGCATTTCCTTGCGCCATGGCAACGGACTGGAAACCATCTTCCTCTACCCTGCCGGGCGTATCGCGTTCGATCCGCACCGCAGACCAAGGCATTTGACCATGCAGAACGCCAGTTTCGCCGGCCGATTCAAGGTGGGTACCCGCATCCAGGTGGGTTTCCTTCTGATCCTCGCCCTTCTCACCCTGGTGGCCGCGCTGGGCGTCCGGTCGCTGTGGACGGTGGAGGAGGGCTTCACCCGCTATGCCTCGATCGCCGACAACTCGATCCGGGTCTCGGACATCGACAGCCTGGTCGCGAACATGCGGCGCAACGTGGTCAACTACTCCTTCTCCGGGAACAGCGCCCTGGTCGCGCCGGTGCAGACGCAGCAGAAGACCCTGGCGGAGATGCTGCGAACCGCCCGCGAGGTCACGCTGGACGAAGGGCGCCGCGTCCTCATCGCCCGCATGTCGCAGAAGGTCGACAGCTACGGCGCCAACTTCGCGCAGCTGGTGAAGCTGCGCGAGCAGCGCGACCGGCTGGTGACGGACGAGCTGATGCCGCTGGGCGCCAGGGCGCGCGAGGGGCTGAGCCAGATGATGGCCACCGGCATCGCCGCCGGCGATTTCGAGTCCGCCGCCTATGCCGGCCAGGCGCAGGAAGCGCTGATCCTCGCCCGCCTCGCCGCCCAGCGCTTCCTGACCGATCCGACGGCGAAGGCCGAGGAGGAGGTGCGCGCCAGCATGGACGGCTTCATCAGGATAGCCACCGCGCTGGCCGCCCGCCTGACCGACCCGGCACAGAAGCGCGCCGCCGAGGACGCGGTGCAGACCGCGACCCGCTACGTCGACAGCTTCAAGCGCGTCGTCACGGCCGTCGGCGACGCCCAGTCGCTGGCCTTCGTCACCATGGTGAAGGAGGCGGAGGAGTTCGGCGAACTGGTGGAGAAGACCGTCGCCTCGCAGACCGACTCGCGCAGGGCGGTGCTGACCGACGCACAGACGGACATGGAGCGCACCACCACCCTGCTGATCGGCATGGCGGTGGGCGCCTTCGCCCTCGGCATCCTGATCGCCCTTGTCACCGCCCGCTCCATCGTCCGCCCGGTGGTCCAGATGACCGGCACGATGACCGAGCTGGCCGCCGGCAACCTCGCCGTCGACGTCCCGGCCCTGGAGAACCGCGACGAGATCGGCCGCATGGCCAAGGCGGTCCTGGTGTTCAAGGAGAACGCCATCGAGAAGAAGCGGATGGACGAGGCCGAGCGCGAGCGGCTGGAGGCCGAGCGCCGCGCCGCCGAGGCCCAGCGCGCCCGGGAGCAGGCCATCGGCGAGGAGATCGCCGGCCTCATCGACGCCGTGTCGAAGGGCGACCTGGAACGCCGCATCGATCTGGCCGGCAAGGACGGCTTCTACAAGACCATGTCGGAGGGCATCAACCGCCTGACCGACACGGTTGAGGCGGTCATCGCCGACCTGGGCGAGGTGCTGAGCGCGCTGGCCCAGGGTGACCTGAACCGCCGCGTCACCCGCGACTACCAGGGCGCTTTCGAGCGGGTGAAGACCGACGTCAACGCCACCTCCACCCGGCTGGCCGAGATCGTCGGGCAGATCACCCAGGCGGCCGAGACCATCGCCGCCGCCGCCGCCGAGGTGTCGCTTGGCTCCTCCGACCTCGCCGACCGGACCGAGCAGCAGGCCTCCTCGCTGGAGGAGACCGCGGCCAGCATGGAAGAGCTGGGGGCGACCGTGCGCTCCAACGCCGACAACGCCCAGCGCGCCAACGTGATGGCGGCCCAGGCCCGCGGCTCCGCCGAGTCGGGCGGCGGCGTCGCCGGCTCCGCCATCGAGGCGATGCGCCGGATCGAGGAATCCAGCCGCAAGATCACCGACATCATCGGCGTCATCGACGAGATCGCCTTCCAGACCAACCTGCTGGCACTGAACGCGGCGGTCGAGGCGGCGCGGGCCGGCGACGCCGGGCGCGGCTTCGCCGTGGTGGCGCAGGAGGTGCGGCAGCTGGCCCAGCGCTCCGCCCAGGCGTCGAAGGAGATCAAGGGCCTGATCCTGGACAGTGACGCGCAGGTGAAGGACGGCGTCGATCTGGTCAGCAAGGCCGGCGACGCGCTGCAGGGCATCGTGTCGGGCGTGCAGCAGGTGGCGACCCTGATCGCCGAGATGGCCTCTGCCTCTGCCGAGCAGGCGACGGCGCTGGACGAGATCAACTCGACCGTCGCCAACATGGACGAGATGACGCAGAAGAACGCCGCTCTGGTGGAGGAGACCACCGCTGCCGCCCAGTCGATGAGCAGTCAGGCCGGCGACCTGAAGGCGCTGGTCGGCTTCTTCAAGTTCGATCAGGCCGCCGGTTCCGGCTATGCCGCGGCGTCCCATGCCATGACCGGGACCTACGCCGCCCCGGCCACCCGCCGCACCCCGGCCCAGACCTCCACCCAGGCCTCGGCCCGCGGTACGGCCGCCAAGCAGGCGGCGAAACCTGCCGCTCGCGGCGCCGGCACTGCCCACAGCCATGCTTCGGCCAAGCCCGCGCCCCGCACCGACGCCCCGGCGCGCGGCACGGCGACGGCGGTTCCGGTGCTGAAGCACAGCGTCAGCGATGACGACGATTGGAAGGAGTTCTGAGCGGCAGGGGTAAGTCGGCCTTTGCGCTAAAAGCCTGAATTAACGAATCGGTGGGGATTGCGTGCTGCAATTCCCGCCGATTTCTTTTTTGCGCTCCCGTCCCTGGAGGACTCCATGTCCCGCCGCCCCATCAGGCACCGCCTTCTCCCCTTCGCCGCCCTGCTGCTGCTCGGCGGTCCGCTGGCCGGCTGCGGTGCCGTCACCGGCGTGGCCAGCGGCGCCGCGAGCCTCGCCGGCACCGCCGTGGACATTGCCGGCACGGTGGCCGAGACGTCGGTCGACGTGGTGACCTCGCCGCTGCGGTGAGGCGGGGTGGAGAGGTCGGCGACCGACCTCCCCTTCAGCCTCCGGTTCCTCAGTCGATCAAATCCTCGACCTCGCGGACGCGGCCGTTGTCGATCATGAACTGGACCAGTTCGGGGCGCTGCTTGCCCAATGTGAAGTGCCGCTGGCGCACGGCGGCGACCAGTTCGCCACGGCGGCCGAGGATGTCGTCGGCGAATTCGGTCATGCGCAGGTTGGGCCAGGTCTGGGCGCGGATGGAGACCACGGCGGCGACCGCATCGGCGGCCGGGCGGTCGGGCTGGGCCTGGGCCAGGATCATGGTCAGGGCGGCGGTGGAGCGCGACACGCCGGCATGGCAGTGGACCAGCAGATGGCGGCAGTCCACCGGTTCGGCCAGAAGGTCGCGGCCGAAGGCCAGGATGCGTTCGACGTCCGAGCGTTCCGGCGCGATCTGGCCGCGGGTCGGCTCGATGATGTCGTGGAAGCGCAGTTCCAGCCGCTCATGCTCGCCGTAATCGCCGAAGTCGCTCGGCTCGGTCATCTCGGGATCGAGGATGGACAGCACATGGCTGACCTTGCCGCCGCCGAAATTGCAAAGCTCGCTGAGACCGCAGACGGTCAGGCCGAAGGGAACGAAATCGCTGGCCATCATTCTCTCGTTCGATTGCGGATAAGGGGAAGCGCGGGGCCGGGGGCCGCATTTGGCACCCCGCGCCGCGCCCCCGTCAACCCGGCAACCGTTCGTATGCGGGCCACTTCGCCCGGATAAGGCCGGTCAGAACACGTTGAACAGGTACAGCAGGATGATGATCGGGATCGGAATGCCGACCAGCCACAGCAGGATGCCTTTCATGGCGCGTCTCCTTCCTTCGGTCTGATGGATGTCGCGGCCGGGCAGGTCCCGGCCCTCTCATCCATCATCAACAGCCCAGGTGCCGGTTCGTTGCACCGGTGCAATCGATCTAAGGAGATGCGCCGAAGGAGATCAGCCCTCCCCGCCTCCATCGCTTCCATCCGCCTCGCCGCCATCCGCAGTGCCGCCGGCCTCGTCGCGCGGGGGCTGCGCCGGGCGCGGGCGGGGCTGGCGCAGCTTCTTCAGCAGCAGGGAGAAGGGCTTCAGCGCGGTGTCGAGGATCGCCTGATCGCCCTCCAGCCGCGACAGCAGGAAGGCGCCGGCCTCCAGGGTGGAGACGCTGTCGCGCCGCGGCTCCTTGCGCGCCTGCCCATAGAGCGAGCGGAACTGCGGGTTCAGCACGATGCGGCGGCACTTCAGCAGCCAGGCATTGCGCCACCACAGGGTCTTGGCCTGGCTCCAGGTGCCGTCCAGGACGATGACGCCCTCCAGATCCTCCAAGATCTCGGCGCTGTCGCGGAGCGGCTCGCCGTTCCTGTCGACCACCGCCACCTCGGCCCGCGGGGCGCCGCCCTCCTTCACCGGGCCGAGATACAGGACG
This sequence comes from Pseudomonadota bacterium, assembly GCA_023423695.1. Taxonomy (GTDB): domain Bacteria; phylum Pseudomonadota; class Alphaproteobacteria; order Azospirillales; family Azospirillaceae; genus Azospirillum. Next base: position 125,787 of record JAFAFA010000013.1, read on the forward strand.
CCCCAGCGCTTGGGGTCGACCTCGCGTCCCAGGATGCGCTTCAGCCCCGGCCAGCTCAGCCCGACCTTCACCATCGAATTGGCGAACTGCAGATGGGCGATCTGGGCGGTGCCGAGATTCTCCCGCTTCTCCTGCGGGTGCTGCAGGATCAGCAGGAACACGCCGTTGTCGATCGGCTGCACTGCCTCGCAAATGCACAGGTGATTAGGTTTTAGGCAGTTGGGGCAAGACTCGGGGGCGGGGGCGCTGTGCATGGGAGGTACGCATTCCTTGAAGAGGATTGGCCGCGAATATGGGTTGGAATGGTGCGGAAGGGAACACATCTCACTCGCAGAGCGGCGGATGCCGACCGAACGGTGGCCGCCGCCACGGCATGTACGACAGATCCCCCCAACCACACCCGTGTCATACCGGTTCAACTGGGTTCGAAGTGGCTTCGTATAAACCGTTTGTAGAGACTTATTCGTGTGTCATGGACCTCGTGTGACGCGCTTAACAGCTGGCCTGGAACTTGCGTAGTTAATATCCAGGCGAACAGGACGACGGGTGGGCCAGGACCGGCCTTTGTCAGGCCGATCCGCGGTGCCATCCGGCGCTCAGAAGGAGACCTGCCATGCTGCCCGCCCACCTTGCCGACCGCCTGCTGAAGCAGCGCCGCGATGCCGACAGCGCGGAATTCGCCCGCCAGCTGCCGCTCTACGCGCCGCTGGATGCCGACGACCCGCGCTGGATGACCGAGCCGGACGAATCGGAACAGGCCGCCCGCCGCGAACCGGATTGGGCGACCGACTACTGAGCGGAACCTTCTGACGGCACTCACCGGCCGGCGGCAGCCGGGCGGTGATCCGACAGGCCGCTTTCCCGGCTTGACTGTCGGGTGTCGGACATCCGCCACGGGTATCCGGCCCTGGCATCTCCGGTGTCGGGATCTCCGGCATCGCGCCAGCCCTCCTCCTCCCGGATGAGGGTCCAGCGGCCAGGACGACCGCCGCGGCAGCGCTCCAGCGCGACGGACCAGCGCGGCGCCCCCAATCCCGGCAGGCCTCCGGCCGGGCGCGGGGCGCTATCCTCCTCATCCTGGCTGGGTGCCGCATCCAGCCGCCAGCGCGTCACCGCGGCGCTGAGCCCTTCCGGCCCCCTCTCCCTCCACCGTCCGTTCCTGAAGCCCGGCGCTCCGGCGCTCAGGTCCAGCAGGAAACCGGTCACCCCCGACGATTCGGCGGCCAGTTGCAGCCGCCGGCTGGCGGTGAGGTCCAGCCCTTCCAGCTCGCCCAGCACCGCCGACAGGGTTGAACAGCGCAGCGCCTCCTCCATCGCCCACAGCGCATCGACCGCCCGCGCCGCCCGCACCGCCACCAGCCGGTCCGGCGTCAGCCCATAAGCCGCCAGGCCCGGCGCATAGAGGTCGCGCCCCCGCAGGATCCACAATGCCGGAGCCTTCGGCGTCGCCAGCCGGCCCAGCAGAGTGGCGGCGAAGCCGGTACCCGCCCCCGGATCCTCCGCCGTCACCGCATGCAGGCAGCCCAGCGGCAGGCCGCCGTCGGGCAGATGCGCATCGATCGCTTCCACGCCGAACGGCAGAGTCCGCCCACCCTCCCCGCCCGCCCCTTCGATCCGCCGGATGCGCGCGCGCAGGTCGGCCAGCACGCCGGCACGGTCGCGCGGCGCAGAGTCCGCAGGTACGGAAGGGGACGGCAGGATGGACATGACTCGGCTCCGCTCGACAGGCATATGTTCCTGATATGTTTTATCATGGAGCCTTGTCGAGGGGGAGTCTGCGACTCCTGTCTTCTGCTGGGATAGGATGCTGGGACCGGATGTGCCGGAAACCGGATCGCCGGATCAGTTGGCGATGGGTGTGGCCCCGATCTTGCCGCGCGGCGCCGCCTTGATGGTCGGGCCGGCATTGTCGACGGGCTTTTCCAGAGTGGTGGAGGTGCCGCGGCTGCCGCGCGGGGTGTTGCCCTTCAGGCTCAGCAGGTGCAGCCGGACATAGGCGGTGGAGCCGCCGGCCTTCACCGCCACCCAATCGCTGTTGCGCACCCGGCCTAGCGTGCTGACCGCCTGCCCGGCACCCAGCGTGGCGACGACGCCCGACCCGGCGGCGGGCCGTGCATAGAGCGGGGTCGATCTGTCCACCTGCCATTCCCCATACATCGGCTCCAGCCCGGCCCCGCTGTCGGGCGCGGTGCGCACGGTCGGGGGGTTGGGAACGCGCTGGTACGGCATGCAGCCGGGAACCGTCAGCGTGACCAGGGCCACCATCAGCGGAAGGGTACGCAAACGCCGGATCATCGCTCACCTGGGAGGGGGCAGGGTGAAGGCAGGAAGGCCATCGGCCCTCGGCGCGACCATACAGGAGGCGGGGGGGCCTTCGCTACCGCAGCGCAACCGGGATCGCTATGAGCTTTTTGGGGCGGCCTGGCCGAAGCGGCGGCACAGCAAAGGAAAAGGCGGCCGGCGCCACCCGCCGACCGCCCTCTTCTTTTCAGAATGCTCCGTTTGTTCCCGTCAGACCGCGCGGCTGTGCCGGCCGGCACCCTTGGACAGGTGGGTGTCGAAGCGGGAGGCGACGATGCGCATCAGCGGGCGGGCGCTCTCCGGCACATGGACGCGCCGGCCCTCCACCACCGCGACGCCGTCGGCGACCAGATCGGCCATGCCCTCCAGTTCGGCGTCGAAGGTGGACTCGGCCAAGCCGTGGCTGCTGGCGATGGCGGCGGTGTCGACCGACAGGTCGCACATCAGTCGCATGATCAGATCGCGCCGCACCTTGTCGTCCCGGGTCAGCGCGATGCCCTTGCCGGTGGGCAGGCGGCCCTCCTCGACGGCGGTGGCGTAGTGGTCGAAGGGCACGGCGTTCTGCACATAGCCCTGCGGCAGCGCACCGATGGAGGAGGAGCCGAAACCCAGCAGGACCTCGGCGTCGTCAGTGGTGTAGCCCTGGAAGTTGCGGCCCAGCCGCCCTTCCTCCTGCTGCACCGCCAACTCGTCGCCGGGGCGAGCGAAATGGTCGAGACCGATGGCGCTGTAGCCAGCGGCGGCCAGCGTGTCGCCGATGGCGGCGAACTGCTCCCACCGGCCGAGCGAACCGGCCAGCACGGATTCGTCGATCTTCTTCTGGTGGGTCTTCATCCACGGCACATGGGCGTAGCCGAAGACCGACAGCCGGTCGGGCGCCATCTCCAGCGCGATCTCGGCGGAGCGGGTGACGCTCTCCACCGACTGGTGCGGCAGGCCGTACATCAGGTCGAGGTTGACGCTGGTGATGCCGGCCTCCTTCAGCCAGGCCAGCGCCTGTTCGGTCACGGCGCGCGGCTGGACGCGGTTGATCGCCTGCTGCACCGTCTCGTCGAAATCCTGCACGCCCAGCGAGGCGCGGTTGACCCCGGCGCGGCCCAGCGCCGCCGCCATCTCCGCCGTCAGGGTGCGGGGGTCGATCTCCACCGCCAGTTCGGCATCGGCGGCGACGTCGAAGCGGGTGCGCAGCAGTGCGATCATCGCCTCGAAATCGCCGGGCGCCATCATGGTCGGGGTGCCGCCGCCGAAATGGATGTGGCGCACCGCCAGCCGGCCGGGAATGCGGTCGGCCACCATCGCGATCTCGCGCCGCATATGGCCGAGATACTCGGCGATCGGCTCATAGCGGGCGACGATCTTGGTGTGGCAGCCGCAGTACCAGCACATCTTCTGGCAGAAGGGCACATGCAGGTAGAGCGACCCGGAGCGCGCGGGGTCGATCGCCTCCAGCCAGCCGCCATAGACCTCGCCGTTCACCTCGGGCGTGAAGTGCGGCGCGGTCGGGTAGCTGGTGTAACGCGGCACCCGCAGCCCGTCATACTTGGCGAGCAGCGCGGCATCGACACCGTGGGAACGGGACAGGGCGGCGGGGGCCGGCTTTACGGCCAAGGCAGTGATGGCGTTCATGAGCGACAGAGTGCCGCAGCCACCCCACCCCCGCCTTGATCCACGTCAAGACCTCAGGGGCCGTCCTTCAGCGCTTCGCCGCGGCTGCGGCAAGACGCTGCTCCAGATGCTCGTGCAGCAGGTTCAGGTTCATCCGGTTGGCCTTGAAGGCGATGTCGAACACGGTCCCCACCACCGGGATCGACCCGGCCGCCCAGTCCAGCGCGACGTTGAAGGCCATGCGGGCCAGCAGCGACTTGGGCAGGTCGAAGCGGGCCGCTTCCATGATGATGTAGGCGGAGACCACGGCGGTCGCGGTATCCCCCGCCACCGGCACGATGCTGGCGATGCCGTCCAGCCCGATCGGGATGCGGGTGAAGGGAATGCGCCAGCGGCTGTCCATCAGACGGGACAGGCGGCGAAGCCGCTCCAGCCGTTGGAAATCGATGGGGACGGTGCTGCCGGAACCGCCCGGCGGGAGGTCTTCGGCAAGGTCGCGTCGGCGTGTGCGGATGGCGTCGATCATCGCAAGTCCCCCCGATCAGTCGGTCCCGCGCCTGACGCGCGAATCCCCGCAAGGGAAGAACCCGTCACCGCCCCCGCGGGTTCCGCACGCGACGCGCAAAGTTCGCGCCCCAAACAAATACCATGGCCGGATATCCTTGCCGACAATCTTCAACCGTTGTGGATTCAGAGGTCGGTGGCCGCCGCGACGGCCATGCCGACACCGTTTCGGTTTTCAGGAAGATGGCGAGGCATTTCAGCATCATCGCCTCTTATCTTTCCAAACGGCTGGTCGACTGGAATAGACAGGCCTGTCAGGCTTCCGCTGGAGGTTGTTGAAAGCGAAGAATGCAGATGCCACCGCCGACAGACACGACGCGGCGAATTGACGCGCATAATCATCTAAGCCTCTGCCTCTGCTCAGATTTTCCGAAGCGAATACTTTCCGCCCCCGAGGCTTATGCCTTTTGAACGGTGGCGGGGCCTGCAACCCCTGGACACAATACAGCCAACGCATCAGCAAGGCCGCGGGGACGTTCACTCCCGCGGCGCGGGGGCAAGGCCGGCAAACGGCCGCCCGTTTCGGAGGAAACGACCATGACCACTCTCTATTGCGCCTGCTGCGGCAGGCCGTTCGTCCGCACATCCGCGCGCGGTCCGGCGCCGCGCTACTGTTCTCAGGACTGCCGCCTGCAGATGGCGGTGCGTCGCCGTGCCTGGACTCCCCGGATGGAGGCCGGCAGGCCCGACAACGGACGGATGGACAGCGGACGGATGGACACCAACCGGACGGAGGCTGCGGCCTGGGGGCGCCGGGCTTTCGGATCCTGATTCACCCCCGCATCAGTCCTCCTGCATCCGCCCCTGGCATCCCATCCCTGCCGGAGCGGCTATAACCGAATTCCTGCGGCGAAATCGCTCCCGCTCCTCTTGCAGCGGGCGGGAGGCGACCTCATGTGCGCGCGGTCACGCTGGCGCCTTGCGGTGCCGGCGCACAGTCCCCTGACAGCGCCCACCGACCGCCGGAGCCCCGCTTCTTCATGCTCGACCTGCTCGCAGACCCGAATGTCTGGGCCAGCCTTCTGACGTTGACCGCGTTGGAAATCGTGCTGGGCATCGACAACATCATCTTCATCTCGATCATGGCGTCGAAGCTGCCGCCCGAACAGCAGCAACGCGCCCGTCAGATCGGTCTGGCGCTGGCACTGCTGACCCGTCTTGCCCTGCTCGCCTCCATCGCCTGGGTGGCTCAGCTGACCCAGCCGCTGTTCACCGTCGCCGGATGGGACGTGTCGGGGCGCGACCTGATCCTGGTGCTGGGCGGCCTGTTCCTGCTGGCCAAGGGCACGCTGGAGATCCACCACACGGTCGAAGGCCATGAGGAGGGGGGCACCGCGCCGAAGCACGCCACCTTCACCTCGGTCGTCGTCCAGATCATGTTCCTGGACATCGTCTTCTCGCTCGACAGCGTCATCACCGCCGTCGGCATGTCCGACCATCTGCCGGTGATGGTCGCGGCCGTCGTCATCGCCATGGCGGTGATGCTGTTCGCCTCCGGCCCGGTCGGCGACTTCGTCAACCGTCACGTCACGGTGAAGATGCTGGCGCTGTCCTTCCTGCTGCTGGTCGGCGTGGCGCTGGTGGCGGACGGCCTGGGCTTCCACATTCCCAAGGGCTACCTGTACTTCGCCATCGCCTTCTCCACCCTGGTGGAGGCGCTGAACCTGCTGGCCAAGCGCAAGGCGACTGCCAAGCATTGAGGGCGAGGGGGCGCCTGCCGCGGCGCCCCCTCCTCCATCACGCCTCGGCGCGGTCGGCCATCATGTGCTCGTAGGCGACCTTGAACAGGTCGCGGATCGACACGATGCCGACCGCGCGCTTGCCCTGGGTGATGGGCAGATGGCGGTAATGCTTGTCGTGCATCAGCTTCAGCGCATCGACCGCGTCGGCATCGGGCGGCAGGCTGTCGGGGTTGCGCGTCATCACCGCCCCCACCTCCACCGCCGACGGGTCGAGATCCTTCGACAGCACCTTGTTGTTCAGGTCGCGCTCGGTGACGATGCCGATCAGCGCGCCATGGTTCACCACCAGCACCGCGCCGATGTTCTTGTCGGCCATCATCTTCGACACCGTGGCGACGGAGGTATCCTCCGGCACCAAAATCAGTTCCTGCGCCTTCACGACGTCCGGAACCAGCTTGCGTTTCATGGACTCCCCCGGGGTCTGGTTGTTGTGGACCAGACTGTAGCCAAAGCGGACGATGGGGGAGAACAACGGCATTGCTGCGGATGCGGCGCCGATTGTCGCAGGCAAACCTTATGAATACTTACGAAGCATTGGGCGAAGCATTGGGAGCCGCCAGCGCCGGTCCCGCCGACGACCGCCGACCGGCGATCACCATGCCGGCCGCCAGCAGCACCGCGCCGAGCAGCACCGCGGCGGCGGCCCCCAGCAGCGCGGCGTTGAAGCTGCCGGTGTGCGTCACCACCAGCCCGGCGGGCAGCGGCCCGATGATCTGGCCCAGCCCATAGGCGGCGGTCAGCGCTCCCACCACCTTGGCCGAGGCGCCGGCCGACAGCTGCCGCCCCAAGGCGAAGGCCTGCGATACGATGCCGACGAAGGTGCCGCCGAACAGCAGGGCGGAGATGACGGCCACGGTCGGCGAACCGGTCATCGGCAGCAGGATGGTGACGGCCTGCGTCAGGTGCGCCAGGATCAGCGACCACCAACTGCCGGTCCGCCGGGCGACCGCGGCCCAGAACACCCCGGCGCCGATCGCTCCCAGCCCGGCCACCATCCAGGCGGCCTCGCCCACCGCAGCGGTTCCGGGATCGGTCTTCAGGATCGACACCAGGAAGGTGGCCGACACGATGTAGCCGCCGCCTTCCAGGAAATAGGCCAGCGTCAGCAGCAGAAGCGGTGCCGACAGCCCGCCCGCCCGCGCGGCGGCGGTGCCCGCCGTCCCGGTCGCGGCGGCCTGCGGCTGCGGCGCCGGATCGCGCACCCAGAGGCCGGGCAGCAGCCCCAGCACCGCGCAGATCGCCCCCAGCGCCAGCCAGTCGCCGGCCCAGCCCAGCCGCCCGCCGAACAGCGCCACGAACAGCCCCGACGAGGCGATGCCGAGCCCCACCCCGGTGTAGAGCCAGCCGGCGAAGCGTTCCCCACCCTGGCGGGACAGCGTGTCCAGCACCATGGCGATGCCCAGGATGAAGATGCCGGCGCTCGACAGCCCCGACAGGAAGCGCAGGACCAGCCAGACCGGCATCGCCTGCCCGGCATCGCCCAGGTCGAGCCCCATCGCCGCGGTGGTGACGACGCTGAGCAGCAGCGACAGCCGGAACACCGCGGTGCGCGTGGCACCGTGCGGCACCAGCCCCATCCCCAGCGCGCCGACGAAATATCCCAGATAGTTCAGTGAGGCGAGCAGCCCGGCCCCGTCAGCGCCCAGCCCGGTGGCCGCCTGCATCGCCGGCAGGATCGGGGTGAAGGCGAAGCGCGCAACCCCCATCGCGATGGCAAGCCCGATCACGCCGCCGACCAGCACCCGAACCATGATCCACGCCCTCTCGGTTTTCGGCCGGCTCATTTGACAGGAACGGTTCGGCAGATGCGGACCGTTTGACCAGCCGATTGATTTGATCGCCCATCATGGCTGCGGCTCCGCCCTCATTTCCAATGAATTGTTCTGATGATAAGCTCCACTTCCAGTGATGGGTGCCATGCGTCGGTATTGGGGCGTGGCGGCAGTGGGCAGGAGGCGTCGCGATGGATCTCGCCGGTTTGCGGGTGGTGAAGGCGGTGGCCGATACCGGCAGCGTCAGCCGGGCCGCCGAGGCGCTGAACTGCGTGCAGTCCAACGTCACCGCGCGGGTCAAGCGGCTGGAAGAGGATTTGGGGGTCGACCTGTTCCTGCGCCTCAGCCGCGGGATGGAGCCGACGCCGGCCGGGCGCGTGCTGGCCGGCTATGCCGACCGTGTGCTGCGGCTGGTCGCCCAGGCCCGCGACGCGGTGGCGGAGGCGGCCGGGCGCGGCGGGCGGCTGGCGGTGGGCAGCATGGAATCGACCGCCGCGGTGCGGCTGCCGCCGATCCTGGCCCGCTTCCACCGCGACCATCCCGACGTGGAGCTGACCATCGCTCCCGGCCCGACCGAGACCCTGCTGGCCGAGGTGCTAGCCGGGCGGCTGGACGGCGCCTTCGTCGGCGGCGAGGTGGAGCATCCCGACCTGATGGCCCGGCGCATCTTCGACGAGGAGCTGGTGCTGGCCGAACCCGCCGCCGGGCTGACCACCGACAGCGCGCGGCGCACCCTGATCGTCTTCGGCCGCGCCTGCGCTTATCGCGGCCGGGCCGAGATGGCGATGCGCGAGGCCGGGCGCGTGCCCTTCCGCGTCATGGAATTCGGTGCGCTCGACGCCATCCTGGGCTGCGTCGGCGCCGGCATGGGGGTGACGGTGATGCCGCGGTCGGTGGTGGAGCGCGATCCCTGGCGCGAATTGCTGGCGGCCCGGCCGCTGCCAGACGCGCTGGCCCGCATGCCGACCCAGTTCGTCCGCCGTGCCGATTCCATCGAGACGGGCAGCCTGCGCGCCTTCCTGGCGGCAGTATCGGACGGCGCCCCCGTAAATGATGCCATTGGTGGTGCGACAGGGTCGCCCACATCACGCGCGGGGTTGAACGGCTTGTCGGCGGCGTGCTAGGCAGGCGCGGGTTGGCCATCCGGCCCGGTGCCACGCGCGTGACCTTTTGGAAACGGCTTCGATCCGCCCGCAAGGAGCATCCTTTGGGATGCCCTTCGGGGCGATAGCGGAACAGAGACGCGCGGCCGACACCGCAGGCCGGAACAGCGGAGAAGAGATCATGCCCTACGTCGTCACCGACGGCTGCATCAAGTGCAAGTACACCGACTGCGTCGAAGTCTGCCCCGTGGATTGCTTCTACGAGGGTGAGAACATGCTGGTCATCCACCCGGACGAGTGCATCGACTGCGGCGTGTGCGAGCCGGAATGCCCGGCCGAGGCGATCGTGCCGGACACCGACGACCGCGCGACCAAGTGGCTGGAGTTGAACCGCGACTATTCGGGCCAGTGGCCGAACATCACCCGCAAGAAGGACGCGCCGGCCGACGCCGACGAGTTCAAGGGTGTGGACGGCAAGTTCGAGAAGTTCTTCTCGCCCAAGGCGGGCGGCTGAGACCAGACCAGCGGATGCGGCCCGGCTTGCCGGACTTTCCCTCGGAGGGAAAACCCGTGACTCTTCCGAGTCGGGCCACATCAACCGATTGCACCCGCCGATGTTGCCATGCAAAATCGACGGGTCGGCCATGGCCGGGCGATGACGATTTCCGCCCGGGTGCTTGCGCGTTCCCTTTGTAACTCGGGCGTAACATCGCTATAATGCGCGCCCGGAGCCGGCCTCCGCGCCATTGCCGGTTTTCCCTTCGTTCAAGGACCTGTGGCTTTTGTGATCGTCGTGGATGGGCCCCATCCCCACGGCGCCATAACTGTCCGGGGTCCTTTTTCGTCCCTTCCACCGGGACGGCAAAATGGCGTGATCGCGAGAAGTGAGAGCCAATCCAAATGTCGAACAAGCTTGACTTCGAAGCCGGTGACTTCGTCGTTTATCCGGCTCATGGCGTCGGTCGGGTCGAAGGGATCGAGACCCACAGCATCGCCGGACTCGAGGTTCAACTCTACGCGATCACGTTCGAGAAAGAGCGGATGACGCTCAAGGTTCCCGTTACCAAGGCCCGCAACGCCGGCCTGCGCCGCCTATCCTCCAAGGACCGCATCAAGGTCGCGCTGGAGACTCTGCAGGGCCGTTCGCGCGTCCGCCGCACGATGTGGAGCCGCCGCGCCCAGGAGTATGAGGCCAAGATCAACTCCGGCGACCCGGTGTCCATCGCCGAGGTGGTGCGCGACCTGTACCGCGGCGCCGACCAGTCCGACCAGTCCTACAGCGAGCGCCAGATCTATCAGGCTGCCCTGGAGCGTCTGGCCCGCGAGCTGGCCGCCGTCGAGAAGATCGACGAGACCAAGGCGACGGAGCGTCTGGAGTCGGTGCTGTCCAAGGCGGCCTGACCCCGGACCGGGATACGTCCCGAAAATCCGTCCGTGACACGAACGGGCGCGCGGCTGCTACGTCAAGCCGCGCGCCCGTCTCGTTTTTTCACCTTTGTTTCGGCGGCATGACACGCCTAAACTCCCCGCCGCCTTCCGGTCCCGGCACTTGCCGGCACCACCGGACGGGCCGCTGACACCGGCTTCGCGAACGACGTCGAAGGGGATCGAGTTTGGGTCTGCCGCCGCGCCTTGGTCATCCCGCCCGCCATGCCGGGACCATCGTCGCCGCCGTCGAGGACGACAGCCGCTTCGCGTCGCTCGGCCGTCCGCGCCGCGTCTGGGCCATCGGCGCGATCCATGCCCAGCCCGACCGGCTGGACGTGATCCACCACGCCATCGCCCAGCGCTTCCGCCCCGGCGACCGGCTGGTCTATCTCGGCAACATGATCGGCTTCGGCGACCGGGTGGTGGAGACCATCGACCGCCTGCTGGCCTTCCGCATCGCGCTGCTGGCGATGCCGGGCATGATCGCCTCGGACATCGTCTACCTCCGCGGCCAGCAGGAGGAGATGTGGCAGAAGTTGCAGCAACTCCACTTCGCTCCCGATCCCCGCACCGTCCTTGACTGGATGCTGCGCCAGGGGGTGGCCCCGACGCTGGCCGCCTATGGCGGCAACCTGGAGGCGGGCATGGCGGCGGCGCGCGGTGGCGCCGTGATGCTCGGCCGCTGGACGCGCGAACTGCGCCAGTCGATGGCCGCCCATCCCGGCCACGAGGCCCTGTTCAACGCCCTGCGCCGTGCCGCCTACACCGGCGGCCCGGTCGGAAGCCCGGTCTCCGGCGACGGGCCGGATGACGGCCCCCCCGGCCCCGACAGCCGGAGCGCCGGCAGCCGGGGCGGCAGCCTGCTTCTGGTCAGCGCCGGCATCGACCCGCGGCGTCCGCTGACCGGCCAGGGCGATGCCTTCTGGTGGGGCGGCGCCGCCTTCGCCCGGCTGGACCAGCCTTATGGCGGATTCCGCCGCCTCGTGCGCGGCTACAATCCGCTCTGGTCGCCAGAAGACCCAAGCGTGGACATCGGCCATGTGACGGTGACGCTGGACGGCGGCTGCGGCCGTGGTGGGCACCTCGTCTGCGCCTGCCTCGATTCTTTCGGCGAGATGCTGGACCTTTTCCAGGTGTGACCCACCCTTAAGCCCAGACCTTCCGCCCCTCCCTCTTGCCCCCGCATACCGCTCGCGCCATCCTCCGGAACGCCATGGAACAGGCCTCCGGCAAAAATCGTCCATCCCTTGTGATCCGTTGTTCCTACACCTGCGTATGAGTCCGCAACAGGGCGCGCTCATGCTTGTTGTCTAACCCGACGGCATCGACCAGGGGCAGGCGGCAAAGCGGCGAAGACCCGAAAGTACGGGGATATGCGAAGGAACACGATGCCGCCCAGACGGGAAGGAAGGGACGGATGGCATACATCGACGATCCGGAGACTCAGCGTGCGAATCTGAGCTTCATCAAGGCATCTATGCGCGAACCGTTGCTGTCGCGCGACCATGAATTCGAACTCGCCCGAAAATGGCGCGAGGGCAACGACGAACGTGCCCTGCATCAGCTGGTCCGGGCATACACCCGTCTGGTGGTGGCCACCGCATCCCGTTTCCGCAATTACGGCCTGCCGATGGGCGATCTCGTCCAGGAGGGCAATGTCGGCCTGATGCAGGCGGCCAGCCGTTTCGAACCCGACCGCGAGGTGCGTTTCTCCACCTACGCCGCCTGGTGGATCCGCTCGGCCATGCAGGACTACATCCTGCGCAACTGGTCGATCGTGCGGACCGGCACCACCGCCGCTCAGAAATCCCTGTTCTTCAACCTGCGCCGCCTGCGCGCCAAGATCGACAGCGCCACCCAGAACGGCAGCGGCGCTCCCCTGACCAGGGAAGGTCGCGAGTGGATCGCCGGTGAACTGAAGGTCGAGGTGTCCGAGGTCGAGGCGATGGAGATGCGCCTGTCCGGCTCCGACCAGTCACTCAACACGCCGGTGGCCGACGGCTCCGACGACGATTGGCAGGACTTCCTGGCCGACCAGCGCCCTTCGCCCGAGGACGTGGTGATCGGCATGCGCGACGCCAACACGCGGTCGCAGTGGCTGGCGGAGGCGCTGGGCGAACTGAGCCCGCGCGAACGCACCATCATCCGCGAACGCCGGCTGCGCGAAGAAGGCGCCACGCTGGAGGAGCTCGGCCGCGAACTGGGCGTCAGCAAGGAACGCGTGCGCCAGTTAGAGCATCGGGCGCTGCTGAAACTGCGGCAGTCGATGCTGAAGCGGGTCGAGGATACAGACGACCTGATCGCGGAGGCGTGAGGTCCCAGCGTCGGTTGTCCCCACCCCGCCCCTCCCCCGCTGGGCGGGGGAGGGTGTCAGGACCTTTGCGAAAGGGCGGCGGAGTTCCCTCCCCCGCCCAGCGGGGGAGGGTTAGGGTGGGGGTCTAACTCCCCCACCCCATCAACACATCAATGCCGGAAGTGCCGCATTCCGGTCAGCACCATCGCCAGACCCTTCTCGTCCGCGGCGGCGATCACGTCGTTGTCGCGGATCGAGCCGCCCGGCTGGATCACCGCCGTCACACCCGCTTCCGCGGCGGCCAGCAGGCCGTCGGCGAACGGGAAGAAGGCGTCCGACGCGACGACCGAGCCCTTGGTCAGCGGCTCCGGCAGGCCGGCGGCCTTGGCGGCTTCGGCCGACTTGATGGCGGCGATGCGGGCACTGTCGACGCGGCTCATCTGGCCGGCGCCGACGCCGACGGTGGCACCGTTCTTGGCATAGACGATGGCGTTCGACTTCACGTGCTTGGCGACGCGGAAGGCGAACAGCAGGTCGGCCAGCTCCTGTTCGGTCGGCGCGCGCTTGGTGACGACCTTCAGCTCGGCCGGGTTGATGCGGCCGCTGTCGCGGTTCTGCAGCAGGAAGCCGCCCGACAGCTGCTTGATCATCATGCCGGGCTCGGCCGGGTTCGGCACGTCCTTGGTCAGCAGCACGCGCAGGTTCTTCTTGGTCGCCAGCAGCGCGCGGGCGGCCTCGTCGGCGTCGGGGGCGATCACCACCTCGGCGAACAGCTTGGAGATTTCCTCCGCCGTCTCGGCGTCCAGGCTGCGGTTGACGGCGATGATGCCGCCGAAGGCGCTGACCGGATCGCACAGCAGGGCCGAGCGATAGGCCTCCAGCAGGTTGGAGCCTTGCGCCACGCCGCAGGGGTTGGCGTGCTTGATGATGGCGACGGCCGGCTGCTCGAACTCCGCCACCAGCTCGAAGGCGGCGTCGGTGTCGTTCAGGTTGTTGTAGGACAGCTCCTTGCCCTGCAGCTGCACGGCGGTGGCGACGCCCGGACGCTTCTCGCCGGTGACGTAGAAGGCCGCCTGCTGGTGCGGGTTCTCGCCATAGCGCAGGGTCTGGGCCAGGGCGCCCGACAGGGTGGTGCGCGGCGGGAAGGTCTCGCCCAGCTGGCCGGCCAGCCAGGTGGAGATGGCGGCGTCGTAGGCGGCGGTGCGGGCATAGGCGCGCTGGGCCAGCTTGCGGCGCAGGGCCAGCGTGACGCAGCCGTCATGGGTCGCCAGCTCGTCCATCACCGCCTCGTAGTCGGACGGCTCGGTGACGATGGCGACGAAATCGTGGTTCTTGGCGGCGGCGCGGATCATGGCCGGCCCGCCGATGTCGATGTTCTCGACGCAGTCGTCATAGGCCGCGCCCTTGGCGACCGTCGCCTCGAACGGATAGAGGTTGACCACCACCAGATCGATGCCGGGGATGTCATGCTGGGCCATCGCGTCGGCATGGATGTCGCGGCGGGCCAGGATGCCGCCATGGACGCGCGGATGCAGCGTCTTGACGCGGCCGTCCATGATCTCCGGGAAGCCGGTGTGGTCGGAGACCTCCTTGACCGGCACGCCGGCCTCGGCCAAGCGCTGGGCCGAACCGCCGGTCGACAGGATTTCGACGCCGCGGGCGGCGAGCGCCTTGCCCAGCTCCACCAGACCGGCCTTGTCGGACACGGAAATCAGGGCGCGGGCGATGCGGACCTTGTCGGGGGCGGGGGCGTGGTTGGCTTTGGGCGGGCTCATGGCGTCATCCTGATCGCTGCGGGTGTTGCGCAAGGCCGCAGGCAACCGGGGAGACCCGGACAAGCACGGAAGAAGAAAAGCACGGACGGCCACGGAAATGCCGCTCAGCTGTGCTTACCCCTGCCCGCCCCCGGCGGTGCCGGCCCGGACGGACATGGATAAGCACGGCGTGAAGAGTCCCGTGGTCGCCCGTGCCCCAAATCCCGTGTTCATCCGTGTTTCCACGCCCCTTCCGAACGGAATAGGCCCGGCCACCGCGGATGGGCGCGATTTACGCCGCCTTGCGCTCGCGGCGCAAGGCCCATTTCACCGTCAGCCCTTCGGGGCCGCATTGTCCCTGCATCATGATCTGCCGGGTGCGGCGCGGCTCGTCCCCGCTGCCGAGATAGACGCTCTCCGCCACCTCCAGCGCGGCGCCGGTCACCCGCATGCGCCAGGCATTGCCGCTGGGCAGGCGCAACAACACCTGATCATTGCCTTGCACCGGCACCACCTCGACATTGGGATGCAGGTGGAAGCGGATGGCGTAGGGCTGCGGCTGCGGCGAGGCGCCGATCACCGGTTCCAGCGTGTCCTCGCCGCGCAGATCCTCGCCATTGTCGGCCAGATAGACCCGGCGCCGGTGCAGCAGGCCGAAGCCCTTGCTGTAGCCGTTGTGGCTGGCGACCACCAGCATGGCCCCATCGGATTCCTGCCGCTCGCAATTGACATTCGTCGGCCGGCGGCCCAACCCGCCCTTCTCCAGAACCTCCGACGAGTTGGTGTCGGCGACCACCATGGTCGAATGGGCGGAGGTGCCGGCCAGCGCCGCGCGCCAGGGGCCGCGCTGGGACGGGTGGCTGCCGCAATTGACGATCAGCCGCTCCTTGTTGACGGAGACCTCCATCGACAGGGTGCCGGCATGGGCGCTGCGGTCCAGCCCCGGGGGCGGCGGTGCGCCGGTGTCGAGCAGCACCAGGGTGCGCCCGGCGAGCAGCCGCTCGAACCCGGTGTGCGGCGCGCTCTTCAGCGGACGGCCGCGGGCGTCGGCCTGGGCCAGCACCGTGTCGATCAGCGCCGGGTCCTCCTCCCGCCCGCCGTTGAACAGGGCGAGCCCGCCATCGACGTGGCGGAAGAAGCGAAGCGCCGGCGTCATGCGGTCGATGGCATGCTGGAGGCTTTCCGGCACCTCCTCCTTCGCAACGCGCAGGACGGCACGCATGTCGATCAGGTCGCGCAACACCCGCATCTGGATCGACGGGTTGCGCTCCACATGGCCGCCGTCGGGCAGGATCTGGCGCGGCAATTCCTTGTCGAGCAGGCGCAGGGCCTCGCGCGCCGCCTTGTCCTGGTCGGGCAGACAATAGCCGCCATAGAGCAGCCCCTTGATCGCGCCGATCAGCCGCTCGCCGTCCAGCTTGGCCGGCGCCACGCGCAGCAGATGGCGAAGCTGGCGCGCCATGCTCTCGAACACGCGGGCGCGGAACTCGTCGTCGGCCGAGGCGCAGTAGAAGTCATGCAGGCCGATCCAGCTGGCCAGCCGCGTGCCCAGCACGTCGGGTGCCCAGCTCTGCGCATGCCAGCCGCCATTCTGGTCCAGCCACGACCACACCAGCACCCGCGCCCGGCGCCGCGCCGTGTCGCCGCCGACCGCGCGCAGGTCACGCAGCCATTCGAAGCCGTGGGCGGCGCGCAGCCAGCCCGGGCTGACACCCTGGGGCCGCCAGCTGGGTGCGCCGTTGGGATCGACCATGACCGCCTGCCCGGCGAAGCCCATCCGGCCGGCCAGCATGGCGTTGCCGTTGCCGGTGTCGCCCGGCCAGGGATCGGGCGGGACCACCGCCAGCGCCCCTGGCGCCTTGCCGCCCAGCATCAGGGCGTAGAGGGGATTTCCATAGGCAAGGCGCGCCATGCCGCTGCGAAACCGTCCGTTCCCGTCGCCCATCAGCGCCGACTCCTTCAGGACCGCGAGCGGCGTCGGCAGCCGGCGGAGGGTGATGATGCGGTGCGGGAGAACACGGACGAAAGCATAGGTCGTGTCGTATCAATTCGCCGCCCGCACCGCAAGACGGGCCTGGGATTTATCCCTCGCTGCGGAACGGATACGGCCTTAGTCCGGGCCCCGTCAGTCCAGGCGCCGGCGCAGCCGTGCAACGAAGAAGCCGTCGATCCCGCCGAGATCGGCCAGCATCCCCGGAAGGCTGCGGACCTCGCCGGCCTCGTTGATCGGCTCCGACAGGCCGCCAAGCTCCTCGGCGGTGACCGGCCAGCGCTCCACCCGCTTGTCCTGCTGCAGCAGGCGGGCGATCTGCACCTCCCCCTCATCCGGCTGGATGGAGCAGGTGCAATAGACCAGCGTGCCGCCGGGCTTCACCAGCTCGACCGAGCGGGCGAGCAGCCGCGACTGGGCGCGGGCCAGCTTGGCGATGTCGTCGGGCGTCTTGACGCGCAGGATGTCGGGATGGCGCCGGATCGCCCCCGTCGCCGAACAGGGCGCGTCGAGCAGCACGGCGTCGGCCGGCTCCTCCGGCTCCCAGGTCGCGGCGTCGGCGGCCAGCACCTCGGCCTCCAGCCGCAGCCGCTTCAGGTTCTCCGCCACCCGCTCCAGCCGGCGGGCCGAACGGTCGATGGCGGTGACCTGCGCGCCCTGCACCACCAGCTGCGCCGTCTTGCCGCCGGGCGCCGCGCACAGGTCGAACACCCGCTTGCCCCGAAGATCGCCGAACAGCTTGGCCGGCAACGAGGCGGCGAGGTCCTGGATCCACCATTCCCCCTCGTCGAAGCCCGGCAGCTCGGTCACCGATCCGCCGGGCGGGCGGCGCAGAGAGCCGGTCGGCAGCAGGGTGGCGCCCAGCCGCTCGGCCCAGCCCTCGGGGTCGGACTTCACCGTGATGTCCAGCGGCGCCTCGTGCAGGTGCGCCTCGACGATGCCGCGGGTGCGGGCGGTGCCGTAGGCGGAACGCCAGGACAGCCACAGCCAGTCCGGCGTGTTCAGCCGCCCGGCATCCTGCCGCGCCGCCATCTCCACCCCTTCGCGCCCGATCCGGCGCAGCACGGCGTTGATCAGCCCCTTATAGGGAGCGGCGTTGCGCGCCGCCGCCAGCTCCACCGCGGTGTCGACCGCGGCATGGGCGGGGGTGTTCAGGAACACCAGCTGCGCCGTTCCCAGCCGCAGCATGTCGTGGATGGCGGCCTTGGGCAGGCCCGGCTTGGCGAGGCTGGACTGGATCAGCTCGTCGATCTGGCCCAGCCGGCGCAGGACGGTGGCGACCAGCAGGCGGACGAAGCCGCGGTCGCGCGGCTGCAGCGCCGCCAGTTCGGGATGCGCGTCGAACGCGTCGTCGAAGGGAACGGACTTTCGCAGCACGTCGCGCAGCAAATCGAGCGCAACGCCGCGGGCGGCGAGGGAGGTGTCGGTCATGGGTACGGATCTAGCGCGCCGGACGGCCAGTGTCGATAAGGGATGCCCGGTGTTTCCGGACAATGAAGACCAAAAAGCGGAAACCGGAAAAAGCGAAGGGCCGGTGCGTTGCCGCCCGGCCCTTTGGTCTTCGCTTTACCGGAGAACTGGAGCGGGCGAAGGGATTCGAACCCTCGACCCCAACCTTGGCAAGGTTGTGCTCTACCCCTGAGCTACGCCCGCGCTCCCGTCGTCCGGGAGCCGCTTTCTACGGAAACACGGCCTCCGCGGCAAGAGGAAAATTCATGGTCCCATCACTTTTTTCGCGATGGCCTCAGCTGCCCTTGCTGCGCTGCGGCACCGGGCGTCTTGCGTCCCGGCGGCGGCGCGCTATGGTACGCAACCATACGGCAACGGATGGAGATTGCGGCATGGCCGGCACCATCACCCTGACCCGCGATGGAGCGGTCGCGACCCTGACCCTGTCCAACCCGGACAAGCTGAACGCCTTCGACAAGCCGATGTGGCATGCGCTGATCGGCCACCTGAAGGATCTGGAGGCCGACGACGGCATCCGCGTCGTGGTGATGCGCGGCGGCCCCGGCTCCAACGGCTCCCGCACCTTCTCCCCCGGCGCCGACATCTCGGAGTTCGAGAGCGAGCGCAACAGCCCCGAACAGGGTTCGAGCTACGGCGACCTGATGGACGAGGGGCTGGACGGCCTGCGCGCCTTGCGCCATCCGGTGCTGGCCGCCATCGACGGTCCCTGCTGCGGCATCGGTCTTGCGGTGGCGCTGGCCTGCGACCTCAGGGTCTGTTCGGAGAGCAGCCGCTTCGGCGTGCCGGTCAGCCGGCTCGGTATTTCCATGGGACCGACGGAGCTGAAGCTGGTCGCCGATGTCGCCGGCGGCCCGGCGGCGCTGGAGATCCTGCTGGAAGGCCGCGTCTTCGGGGCGGCGGAGGCCAAGGACAAGAAGCTCGTCCACCGGGTCGTCGCCGACGAAGGCTTCGAAGCGGAGATCGCCGCCACCGTCCAGCGCATCGCCGCCGGCGCGCCGCTGGCCGCCACACTTCACAAGCGCTATGTCCGCCGCCTGTCCGACCCGGCGCCGCTGACCGAGGCCGAGATCGCCGAATGCTACCGCTGCTTCGGCACGCAGGACTTCCGCGAGGGCTATCGCGCCTTCCTGGAAAAGCGCAAGCCGGTGTTCACAGGGCGCTGAGTCCGGCGGCAGGCGTGGCCGTAAGTACCGGCTTACGCATGGCAGGGCTTTCGCATGTGCGATGGTCAATGCGGCGGAACGTCTCACATTCGTAGGGTTGCGCTCCCTGCCTGACGGTCCGTCATGTCGCGTGTCACCCCGCTGATCATCGCCTGCGCCCTCTTCATGGAGAATCTCGACGCGACGGTGATCGCCACCGCGCTGCCGGCGATTGCGCGGTCGATGGGCGAGGATCCGCTGCGGCTCAGCCTGGCGATGACCTCCTACATGCTGGCGTTGGCGGTGTTCCTGCCGGTCAGCGGCTGGGCGGCCGACCGCTATGGCGCGCGCACCGTCTTCGCCAGCGCCATCGGCGTCTTTACGGTGGGCTCCGTCGCCTGCGGCCTGTCGAACGGGCTGGCGGAGCTGGTCGCCGCCCGCATCGTCCAGGGCATCGGCGGGGCGATGATGGTGCCGGTCGGCCGGCTGATCCTGCTGCGCACCGTGCCCAAGGACCAGTTGGTGACCGCCATGGCGCGGATGACCCTGCCGGCGCTGATCGGCCCGGCGCTGGGTCCGCTGGTGGGCGGAGCGATCACCACTTACGCCTCCTGGCGCTGGATCTTCTTCATCAACGTGCCGATCGGGCTGGTCGGCATCGCGCTGGTTCTGGCGCTGATCCCCGACCTGAAGGAGGAGCAGCGCGACCCCTTCGACGCCCGCGGCTTCCTGTGGAGCTCCATCGCGCTGGCCGCCTTCATGTTCGGCTTCGAGAATGTCGGGCGCGACCTGCTGCCCGCCTACGCCGTGGCGGGTCTGCTGGCGGGGGCGCTGCTGGCGACGCTGGCCTATCTGCGCCATGCCCGGCGGGTGGCGCGGCCGGTGCTGGACCCGTCGCTGTTCCGGCTGCCGACCTACCGCGCCTCGGTTCTGGGCGGCACGCTGTTCCGCATCGGCATCGGCGCGGTGCCCTTCCTGATGCCGGTGATGCTGCAGATCGGCTTCGGCCTGACCGCCTTCGAGTCGGGCGCCCTGACCTTCGCCGGAGCAGCCGGGGCGCTGACGATGAAGGCGCTGGCCGGCCCGATCCTGCGCCGCTACGGCTTCCGCCTTGTGCTAGGGCTGAACTCCATCGTCAGCGGTGTGATCCTGGCGGGCTACGGCGCCTTCCGGCCCGACACGCCGCATCTGGTGATCCTGGGCGCGCTGCTGCTGGGCGGCTTCTTCCGCTCCCTGCAATTCACCGGCATGAACACGCTGAGCTACGCCGAGGTGCCGCAGGCGATGACCAGCCGGGCCAACACGCTGGCCAGCGTGATGCAGCAGCTGTCGCTGAGCCTCGGCGTCGCCGTCGGCGCCACGGCGCTGCACCTGACCGTGCAGTGGAGCGGCGGCTCCCTGACCCCGGCCTCCTTCGTCCCGGCCTTCCTGACGGTGGGTCTGATGGCCTGCGCCTCCAGCCTGCCCTTCTGGCGTCTGCCCGCCGATGCCGGCGACGAGATCAGCGGGCACCTCGGCGGCCGCCGCAAGACAGCCGTGGTCGAAGGCGATCACCGCGGCGCAACGGTCAAGGCAGCCGCCCTGACCGATGCGGCGGATTAGCAAAACTGGGTCAAGCAGCCGGCCGGCCGTTTTCCGAGCATCGGCAACAGCCCCATCTATTCTGCGGATATCTCCTAATCGCTGAGACTTCGGATGAGAATAATTCCGGCGATCATGATTAATTTTCGTGCGAGTCCCTTTCGGTAGGGCGTGCGTTCCGGGCGCGTTCCCGCTATAAACATGCATGGCGGCCATGCGCCGTCTTCAAGATAAGGGGAGGCTCCGGGCGTCTGCGCACCGGGGCGGGACAGCATGATGGATTGGGACAAGCTGCGGGTTTTCCACGCGGTGGCCGAAGCCGGCAGCTTCACGCATGCCGGCGAGACGTTGAACCTCAGCCAGTCGGCGGTCAGCCGCCAGATCAGCGCGCTCGAGGAAAGCCTGGGCGTTCCGCTGTTTCACCGCCACGCCCGCGGGCTGATCCTGACCGAACAGGGCGAGTTGCTTCACCGCACCGCCCGCGACGTCTTCGCCAAGCTGTCGATGACCGAGGCGATGCTGACCGAAAGCCGGGAGCATCCCAAGGGTCCGCTGCGGGTGACGACGACCGTCGCCTTCGGATCGACCTGGCTGACCCCGCGCATCAACGAATTCATGTCGATCTACCCCGACATCCAGTTGACGCTGCTGATCGACGACGACGAACTGGACCTGGCGATGCGGGAGGCGGACATCGCGATCCGCATGAACACGCCGCGCCAGCCGGACCTGATCCAGCGGCACCTGATGTCGATCCGCTTCCACCTCTATGCCAGCCAGAGCTACCTGAAGAAGAAGGGCACGCCCAAGACGCCGGCCGAGCTGGACAGCCACGACCTGATCACCTACCCGCCCGACGTGCGGGCGCCGATCCCCAACGTCAACTGGATCATGGAGGTGGGCGATCCCTCCCCCAGCCGGAAGCCGATCCTGCAGGTCAACAGCGTCTACGCCATCTACCGCGCGGTGGAGAGCGGGCTGGGCATCGGCGCTCTGCCCGACTTCCTGGTCGACAGCTTCTCCAAGGACGTGACCCGCGTCCTGCCGGACGTCGACGGCCCGAAGGTCGACGCCTACTTCGTTTATGCCGAAGAATTGCGCCATTCCAAGCGCATCGCGGTCTTCCGCGACTTCCTGGTTAAAAAAGTGGCAGAAACCCCGTTCTGATCCCGGACACTTTTCGACAGTTTGCAAGAGAGTTGCCGAAATCGACCGCGCTGCACCATCTTTCTGGAGCAGCCCGGCCGATTTCGGCATTTTTATTAGCCTTCTAAGCGTCTTTTTCAGCCATGCGTGGCTTGCATGGTAGATTTATTCATTTGTGCCTGGAAAGTTGGCAGCGGAATGGTCAAATTTTGATCGTTGGATGCTGCGACGCAGCACCCGATGTTTCGTCCCGGAGGTCTCCCCTCCGGGGTTGGGTCCTCGGACCCAGCGTCTCCCAGACGTGAAGCCTCCCTGTTCAACTCGCCGCTAATCCATCGGATTAGCGGCGGTTTTTTTATGGGCAGGACGTCCGGCGGACACTCTGGGCAGGCTGCGGCATTTCGTCGTCCTCCCCCTCCTCCAGTGCCGCCCGAGCGATGGACAGGATGTTGTCCAGGCGGATGACCAGTTCGTTCTCGCACAGGGCCGAACGCGCTGCGGCGGCCTCTTCCATGATGGAACGCAAGGCATTACGTCGGTTCATCGCAACCTCCGATCCGATGGAGCGGGCCGGCATCCGTCCGGCTGCCGCTGCTCCTCTAACGTGTCCAGCCCCACCGTCGTTCTCTCGCCTGTGAAAAACTTCACAGCAAGGTCCCAGCGGTTTCGCATACCTGTTTATGCACCAGCAACGGAGGGCTCCCACATGCAGATGCGCAACATCAGGGTGAACGGCAAGCGGACCAGCATGAAGCTGATGCCGGTGGAATGGGAGTCGCTGGAGGAAATCTGCACCCGCGAGCACATGACGATGAGCGAGCTGGTGTCGAAGATCGATGCCGAACGCCAGGACTGCGACAATCTCACCGGCTGCGTCCGCGTCTACGCGCTCTGCTACTTCCGCAAGGCCGCCAGCCTGTCGGAGCCGATGCCGCGCCATCGCGCGCCGGAAACCATCGCCTACGCCGCCGAATAAGGACGCTGAATAGCGGCGCCAACTAACGACGCCGGGAAGCCGGCCGCTTCTTCCCGCATAAGCGGATGGCCCAAACACACCGCGCCCCATCCCACCATCGGATGGTGGCGCAGGTGCGGCAGGCACACCATGTACGACGCAGGGCCCCTTTCCGGCGGCCGCCTTCCCTCCACGCGTCGATCGAGGTGATGTGCCGATGCCGGATGCCCACCAGTTTCCCGTCTACAGCGTCGGCGAACGGCGGGCGGATGCGGCCGTTCATGCCGTCGGCGTCACGGCAGGGATCGCTGGATTCGTCTGGCTGCTGAATGCCGCGGTCCTTTCCGGCACACTGCCCACGCGGACGGCCCTTGCCCTGGCGATCTACGGGCTGGGGCTGGTCGGCATGCTCACCGCGTCCGCCGCCTACAACCTTGCCCCGCCCGGCTTCGGCAAGGCCCTGCTGCGGCGGGTCGACCATGCCATGATCTTCGTGATGATTGCCGGCACCTACACCCCCTTCACGCTGGGGCTGGGCCAGGGTGTCGTGCTGGGCGGCGCGGTATGGGGCGGGGCCGCCTTCGGGGCAGCGCTGAAGCTGCGCTTTCCCGGACGATTCCACCGGCTTGGGCTGGCGCTGTATCTCGGGCTGGGCTGGGCGATCGTCACAGCGCTGGAGCCGCTGGGATCGGTGCTGTCGGCGCCGGCGCTGTGGCTGCTGGTCGTCGGCGGACTGCTTTACACCGTCGGCGTCGTCTTCCACCTGATGGAGCGGATGCCCTACAACAACGCGGTCTGGCACCTGCTGGTGTTGGCCGCCGCCAGCTGCCATTTCGCCGCCGTCGCGGTCGCCTTCCTGCCCTGAGAACTTCCTGCCCCGAGATCTTCCTGCCCTGGGACGGGACAAACCGCGGCGGATTCCGTATCTTCCCCGGGCCACAATCCCAGGGAGACATGATGGGCCAGCTGGACCTTACGGGACCGTCGATCCGCTTGACGCTGCCACCGCATGGACGGATGGCGCTCGCCGGCGCGGCGCTGGCCCTGTCGGTCATGGTCGCGGGCGGTGCGGCCCGGGCACAGCCGTCCTTCGACTGCAAGGCGGCCTCCACGCCGGTGGAAAAGGCGATCTGCGCCGACCCCAAGCTGGCCGATGCCGACAGTGAGATCGCCGACGCCTACAAGACTTTGCAGGCCCTGTCCGGCGCTGCCGACCGCGAGCGGCTGCGGGCGGAGCAGAAGGCGTGGCTGGCCCAGCGCAACCAGTGCGCCACGGCGGGATCCGGCCTCGCCGCGTGCCTCGCTCCGGTCCTCGACGCCCGCCGCGCCGCGCTGGCCGAGTCGGTGCCCAAGGCGGTCGCCACGGTGTCGTCCATCGTCGACGGCATCGCCGCCGACCCGGCCGGCGCCTCCAAACGGCTGGCCGAGCTTCGCGGCGGGCTGGGCAAGGGGTGGACGGCCTATGCATTGCGCTTCGGCCCTTCCCCCGACCGTGCCAAGGCGGAGGCGCTGCTGCGCGAGGCCGTCGAGGGCATCGAGGATCCCTATGCGCGCGAGACCGCGTCGGGTGTCGACCTGACGACCGACGAGGGATTCCTGACCGCCTTGCGGGTGGTCAGCGACGATGTCGAGATGGCGTGGCCCTGCTCGGTGATGGAGCGGCGCGGTGCGGCGGCCTGGAAGGCGATGGAGCCGCTCTACGGCAGCAGCCGCGACAATTTCGGTGCCCATCCCGCCTGCCCGGACGACAACGCCCTGCTCGCCTCGCCCGCCTGGAAGACGGTGGATGACCTGCTGGCCCCGATGCTGGAGGCCGCGTCCAACCGCACCGGCACCATCCGCTTCGCCAGCTACCGCCAGATGGGCATCGACCGCATGAAATCGGCGGTCGATCCGCGCCTGTTCCTCGCCGACGCGCCGGAACTGGCGGCGCTGGTCAAGGATGCCGCCGGCTGGAGCAACCCGCGCTGGATCGCGCCGGGCTGGGGCGAGCGTCTCCGCACCGCGGTGGACGGGGCTGTGGCGGCCTGGACGCCGCAGATCGCCGGCCGCTACGCCATCGGCACCGCCGAGGCCCGCCGCATCGCCGAGGCGGTGGCCGCCCAGGGGCTGGGCGGCAGCATCGGGCTGATTACCGACAACCTGGAACTCCAGAAGGACACCCGCCTTCCCGATTGGCTGCGCGGCAGCTGGAGCTGGACCGGCGGTGCGGAGGACACGCCCTTCGGCAGCCCCGCCGGCAAGGCACGCATCGACGCCACCAGCATCTGCGTCGGCAGCGAATGCGGCGGCTATGACGTCGCCGGCCAGGGCGAGGACGCCCCCTTCGACCCGAAGGAGGTCAAGGCGGCCGGTGTCGCCGCGGCTCCCAACGCCGCGAAGCTGGCAGTCAGCCTCGCGCCCGTGTCGGCCGGCTTCAGCCTGACCATGGTTCCGCTGACCGGCGGCAACGTGCTTGTCACCGGCACGGCCAAGCCGCTGCTGTTGAAGCGGTAGGGGAAGTAGAGGCGGACCGGGCGGCCGGCGGTGCCGCTTCTCCTGCCCGGTGAACGCGAATCTCTTGCCTGCATCGTTCGGGTAGGCGACACTTCGCGGCGCGTGCTCCGGTTGCGGAGCCGGGCGCGGCTTTCCGGGGGGAGGCATGGCACGGAACCTGAAGGCGCTTGGGTTGTGGCGCACGGCGCTGGTCGCCAGCGTCCGCCGGGACGGGCCTGACCTGTCGGCGCGGCAGCTGGCGATCCTGCTGCAGGTCTATCTGACCGATCCGCCGCACACCGTGCGTGGCCTCGCATCCCTGCTGAACATCTCCAAGCCCGCCGTGACCCGCGCGCTCGACCGGCTTTCGGTGCTGGGCTTCGTCAAGCGCAAGCGCGATACGGAGGACAAGCGCAACGTGCTGGTCCAGCGCACGGTGAAGGGCAGCGTCTATCTGTCGGACTTCGCCGAACTGGTGATCGCCGCCGGCGCCGTGACGCCGGAGGACATGAGCCGCATCCAGGCCGACGAGGAAATCGCCGCCGCCGCCAAGACCAGGCTGGAGGCGGAACTGCAGGACGTGTCGGCCCTGGAAACATCCACGTCCTGACGGATGCCTTGGCCGCTCGACGGCGGCAGGCATCTCTTCGATCAGGCCGTCATCCCCGCGAAGGCGGGGATCCAGGCATTGTGTCGGGGCATGTCGTCGGGCAACCAAAGGGCAAGCTGGATTCCCGCCTTCGCGGGAATGACCGCCGATAATGCGCCGCTTGCCCCTTCTCTCCTTACAGAAGCGCTTCCAGCACGCGGTCGGGCGGGGTGTGGCCGTCGATGAAGGTCTTGATGTTGATCACCACCTTCTCGCCCATGTCGATGCGGCCCTCGATGGTGGCGGAACCCATGTGCGGCAGCAGGACGACGTTGTCCAGCCGCAGAAGCTTCGGGTTGACGGCCGGCTCATGCTCGAACACGTCCAGGCCGGCGCCGGCGATCTCGCCCTTCGACAGCATGCGGGTCAGCGCCACCTCGTCGATCACCTCGCCGCGCGAGGTGTTGACGATGTAGCAATGCGGCCGCAGCAGCTTCAGCCGGCGCTCCGACAGCAGATGGTAGGTGGCCGGCGTGTGCGGGCAGTTGATCGACACGATGTCCATCCGCGCCAGCATTTGGTCCAGGCTGGACCAGTAGGTCGCCTCCAGCTCCTGCTCCAGTTCGGGATGGACGCGGCGGCGGTTGTGGTAGTGGATCGACATGCCGAAGGCGCGCGCCCGGCGCGCCAGGGCCGAGCCGATGCGGCCCATGCCCAGGATGCCCAGCCGCTTGCCGCTGATGCGGTGGCCCAGCATGGTGGTGGGGCCCCAGCCGGTCCACTGGCCGGAGCGGACCAGCCGCTCGCCTTCCGCCACGCGCCGCGCGGTCGCCAGCAGCAGCGCCATGGTCATGTCGGCCGTGTCGTCGGTCAGGACGCCGGGGGTGTTGGTGACGATGATGCCCCGCTCGCGCGCCGCCTTCAGGTCGATGTGGTCGACGCCGGTGCCGAAGGAGGCGATCAGCCGCAGCTGAGATCCGGCGGACTCGATCAGGGCGCGGTCGATGCGGTCGGTGACGGTGGGCACCAGAACCTCGGCGACGGCCATCGCCTCCTGCATCTGGGCGGGGGTCAGCGGAATGTCGTCCGGATTGAGCCGGGTGTCGAACAGCTCCATCATCCGCGTCTCGATGACGTCCGGCAGCTTGCGGGTGACGACAACGAGCGGCTTCTTCTTGTCGGTCATCGGTGCTGGTCCTCCCTTGCCCCGGCCCGCCCGCATCTCACGGTCCCTGCTGGGCTGCTCCGGTCCCTGGTTGCCATACCAACTGCCCGTTGGACTGTCCAGAAGTCCGTCGCGAAAGCCCATCCCGCGACACGAGGTCCGGCAGTTGGACCGCAGCCTGGGATCGGGGGTGGCCGCGCTTGCCCTATCGAACGGGTGGTCTCTATAGTGCGGCCCGATTTAGCCGCTCCCTTCCGTCAACACCGGTGCCGTCATGCTCGTCCGCCGCTCCGTCCTCGCCATGCTGGCCCTGATGATGGGGCTGGGCGCGGCCTGCGGCAGCACGGCCTATGGCGGCAGTGCCTGGGCCGCGGAGAAGGGTACGGAGAATCGCAAGGACCCCACCCATGCGTCGGGCCTGCCGATCCCCCGCTTCGTCACCGTGCGCGTCGGCGAGGTGAACCTGCGCTCCGGACCCAACGGCAGCTACCCCATCGAATGGGTCTTCCGCCGCAAGGACATGCCGGTGGAGATCATCCAGGAATTCGACACCTGGCGCCGCATCCGCGACTGGGAGGGGGCGGAAGGCTGGGTACACCAGAGCGCCCTGTCCGGCCGCCGCGGCGTCCTGATCGTCGGCCAGACCCGGACCGTGCACGAGGCGCCACGCGGCGACAGCGCGGTGGTGGCGCGGGCCGAGCCGGGCGTCATCGGATCGCTGAAGAAATGCCGCGACGACTGGTGCGAGGTGGAGCTGAAAGGCTATCGCGGCTGGATGAAGCGCGCCGATTTCTGGGGCACCTACGCCGGCGAGAAGATCGAGTAGGCGCTCCCCACAGCCGTTCGGCGCCTGAACGGCGCCCGCGGGGCTTGAAGGTGGGCGGGAAAGGCCTTACGGTCGCGGCCTTACCTTTCTCTACTGCAAGAGCAGTCCCATGAGCGGCGCGTCCGGCAAACAGATCAAGAAAGTGGTGCTCGCCTATTCGGGCGGCCTCGACACCTCGGTCATCCTGAAGTGGCTGCAGGAGACCTATTCCTGCGAGGTGGTGACCTTCACCGCCGACCTCGGCCAGGGCGAGGAGCTGGAGCCCGCCCGCAAGAAGGCCGAGCTTCTGGGCATCAAGCCGGAAAACATCTTCATTGACGATCTGCGCGAGGAATTCGTTCGCGACTTCGTCTTCCCGATGTTCCGCGCCAACACGCTCTATGAAGGCACCTACCTGCTCGGCACCTCGATCGCCCGGCCGCTGATCGCCAAGCGCCAGATCGAGATCGCCAACATGGTCGGCGCCGATGCCGTCGCCCATGGCGCCACCGGCAAGGGCAACGACCAGGTCCGCTTCGAGCTGGGCTACTACGCCCTGCGCCCGGACATCACGGTCATCGCGCCGTGGCGCGAGTGGACCCTGAACAGCCGCACCACGCTGCTTGACTACGCCGAGAAGAACCAGATTCCGATCGCGAAGGACAAGCGCGGCGAGGCCCCCTACTCCACCGACGCCAACCTCCTGCACATCTCGTACGAGGGCAAGGCGCTGGAGGACCCGTGGGTCGAGCCGGACGAGGACATGTACACCCGCTCCGTCGCCCCGGAAAAGGCGCCGGACACCCCGACCTACATCGAGGTCGAGTTCAAGAACGGTGACGCAGTCGCCATCGACGGCAAGGCGCTGTCCCCGGCGGCCCTGCTGACCGAGCTGAACCGGCTCGGCGGCGAGAACGGCATCGGCCGCCTCGACCTGGTCGAGAACCGCTATGTCGGCATGAAGTCGCGCGGCGTCTACGAGACCCCGGGCGGCAGCATCCTGCTGGTGGCGCACCGCGCGATGGAGAGCATCACGCTCGACCGTGGCGCCGGCCACCTGAAGGACGAGCTGATGCCGCGCTACGCCGAGCTGATCTATTGCGGCTACTGGTGGAGCCCGGAGCGTCTGGCCATCCAGGCGCTGATCGACCAGACCCAGTCGCTGGTCAACGGCACCGTCCGTCTGAAGCTGTTCAAGGGCAACGTCACGGTCGTCGGCCGCAAGTCGCCGAACTCGCTGTACCGCATGGACTATGTGACCTTCGAGCAGGACAGCGTCTACAACCAGAAGGACGCCGAAGGCTTCATCAAGCTGAACGCGCTCCGCCTGCGTCTGGGTGCGATGGCCAAGCAGAAGATCGGGTAAGCTTCGGGAGTTGCGGGAGGGCCGGTGGCTCTCCCGCACCCGTTTTCCTTTGCACGACGAACCCCGTCTTTACAGGCGCGGGTCGTTGAAGCCGGATTTTTCGAAATGCAGGGTCTGGTGCGGGAATTCGCACAGGGCCTGTACACTGTCGCGGCGCAGGAACAGCCGCCAGCTCTGCCAAGCCGTCGGTTCGGGCTTGCGGAACGCCGCACACTCCAGCAGCGCCAGATTGGCGCCTCCGCGAGGATCGCGGATCGACAGATAGCGGATGGCCTGAATGCCGCTCGCTCGTGCCGCCTCGGCCAGATCCTGACAGGCGACATACTCGGTGGGATGGGTCCAGCAGGCGCCCTCCCCGTTCAGCGGTTCCGCCGTCAGATCCAGCCCGTCATCGGTTCCATACAGGACACCGAAGGCCGTGTACTCGCCCGGATTGGCCGGCAGCGGGGTATCGGGGGAGTCGGCGAAGAACAGCAGCCGGTAGAAGGCCAGTTCGGCCACGGCGGTCGCCACCGCCTCCGCGGCATAGAAGACGCCGGGTGTCCGTCCGGCCCGGCGGAAACGCGATCCGACCGGATACTCCGCATCGTAGCGGAACGGCGACGACAGCAGGAAATGCAGCCCCCGGCAACCGGCGGGCACCGGTGGCTTGGTCTGCTCCAGCAGCTCCTCCAGAAGCCCTTGCTCCTGCCAGTCATCGACCAGCTTGAGCGTGGAGACCTTGTGCTGCGCCTCGACCAGCCGCCACGCCTCGCCCGCCAGCGGGCGCCGCTCAGACGACAGCGCGTCGGCTGTCCAGATACGCGATGACATTCATCAGTCCGGGAATGGTCTGGATCTGCTCGAGCGGTTTGCCGCCCAATGCGCGGTTGTCGTTGCGCAGCCACGCCGCGGCGACCTCCGCCTCGCCGCCGACGATGCTGTCGAGCGAGCGGTAGAGCCGGATGAACAGAAGCGCCAGTTCGAATTCCTTGCTGCGCTCGGACAAGGGCAGGTCCTTGGTCCGCATCCGCGACAGGGTGGGTTCGGATACGCCGATGATCTTCGCCAGCACGCCGTTGGAAACGTGCAACTGCTCCGCCGCGCGCAGCACCGCCTTGGTGACGACGGAAGCCGCCGCGGGAGCCCTGGTCGCCTGCACCTGAGAGGTCATGGCACGCCTCCTTCTCCTGAAAGGAAGACTTACATTCCTTTCAGGAGAAAGCAAGGGTCGATCACCGATCAGGGTCCGGATCCTGTGGCGGCGGGGGCATCCAGAGCCCCCGATGCGTCACTTTCCCGCCGCAGCAACCACCTTGCCGATGACACCCAGCGCGAATTTCAGCACCGCCTCGTCGGCCAGCTTGCCGTCCTTGATCTTCTCGCCGACGGTGCCGATGACCACCTGGGCGCCGCCGATCAGCTTGGCCGGGATCGCCAGCAGCGTGTCGTTCACCTGCTGGTGCGCGCGCACGCCGCCGGTGAAGGCGGGGGAGTTGGAGATGACCAGCACCGGCTTGCCGTTCAGCGCCGACTTGCCGTAGGGACGCGATGCCCAGTCGAGCGCGTTCTTCAGCACGCCCGGCATGCCGTAATTGTACTCCGGCGTGACGATGACCACGCCGTCGGCCTCGGCGATGGCCTGACGGAAGGCCTGGACCTCCGCCGGGGCGTCGGGGGTGTCGATGTCCTGGTCGTAGAGCGGCAGGCGCAGGTCGCGGATGTCCATGCTGAGGCCGGCCGGCAGGGCGTCCTGCAGCCCGCGCAGGACGGCCAGCGAGTTGGAGTTGCTGCGCAGGCTGCCGGGCAGGCCCAGCAGTTTGGCACGCACCGTTGCATCGGTCATGAAGCGGTTGCCTTTCCTCTTATGGTCGAACCCGTCGATATCAGGCGCGGTTGGGGTGGGACGGGCCGCTGCCCGCCCCGGTTCGGGCGATGGAGTCGGCGATCCCGTCGAGGTCCTCCGGCGTCAGGGTCAGGGTGGCGGCGTCCAGCCAGCCATCAACCTGGGCCGGCGTGCGGGCGCCGACAATGGCCCCGGTGATCGCCGGCCAGGACAGCACCCAGGCCACCGCGACGGCGGCGATGGTGGTGTTGTGCCGCTCGGCGACCGGGCCGAAGGATTGGGCCAGCGCCAGGTTGCGCTCCAGCGCCTCGCCGGTGAAGTTGGCGTTGCTGGACCGCCAGTCGTCGGCCGGCAGCGCCTTCGCCCGCTCCACCGTGAAGCGGCCGGTCAGCAGGCCGGCCTGCATCGGGCTGTAGACGATGACGCCGGTCTGGTGCGACAGGCACCAGGGCAGTTCCGACGCGGCGACGTCGCGGCGGATCGCCGAGAAGGGCGGCTGCAGCGTGTCGACATGACCCAGCCGCTCCGCCGTCTCCAACTGGGTGGCGTTGTGGTTGGACAGGCCGACGGCGCGGACCTTGCCCTCCCTCTTCAGGTCCAGCAGGGTCTGCCAATACTCCTCGACCGCCTCATGTTCGGCCGGCCAGTGCATCTGGTAGAGGTCGATGCGCTCGACGCCCAGCCGCTTCAGCGACGCTTCCAGTTCGCGGCGGATGCTGTCGGGCTTGCCGATCCGGCGCGGCATCGCCTTGCGGTCGGCCTCGTCCCACACCAGACCGCATTTGGTGAAGACATAGGGCCGCTCGGCCTCCGGGATTTCGGCCAGGGCCCGGCGCACGATCTCTTCGGAATGTCCAAGGCCGTAGACGGCGGCGGTGTCGATCCAGTTGATGCCGCGCTCCACCGCATGGCGGATGGCGGTGACCGACTGGCTGTCGTCCTGCGCTCCCCAGCCGGCGGCCCAATCCGGCCCGCCGATCGCCCAGGCGCCGAAGCCGACGCGGGTGATCGCCATGTCGGTGGTGCCGAAGCGGCGGGTCGGCAATCCCGTCCTGCTGACGCCGTTGCTTGTCGTGCTCATGGTTACCTCCTCGATGATGGCGGTGACATGGGCTTGGCGGTCCCGGCTTTCCAACAATTCATAGGCGGATTGCACGTTGGCAGCCTGCGCGGACGATGCCGACCCGACTGTGACCATCTTGGGCTCTGACTGTTGACGGAGGCGACGGCTACCCAGTTTGAGGTTACACAAAGGGTGTCCGCCGACGCCGGTGGGCACCGAATGGATCGACGGCAGCTTCGGCCGGAGCGAAAACGGGAGGCGACATGGCGACGCGGCGACTGGATCGGGAAGACCACGTCCGGAAACATCTGGCGCTGATGCTGCAGGATTGGCAGGAGCAGACCGGCCGCGACATGGCGACCGCGACCGCCGACCAGCGGCTTCAGCACTGCACCACCCTGCTGATCGACCTGCTGGGCGAAGCGGAGCGGGCGGACGAAGCCGCCATGACCGAAGGCTGAGAGTGCAAAAAGCGAAGGAACGGCCCCGCTGCGGGACCGCTCCTTGAATTGTGCCTCCGGTCCTTACTGCGGAGCCATGCGGATGGCGCCGTCCAGGCGGATGACGTCGCCGTTCAGCATCTCGTTCTCCAGGATGTGCTGGACGAGGCGGGCGTACTCCTCCGGCTTGCCGAAGCGCTTGGGGAAAGGGACGGTGGCGGCGAGGCTGTCCTGCACCTCCTGCGGCATGTTCAGCAGCATCGGCGTGCCGATCAGGCCGGGGGCCACCGTCATCACGCGGATGCCGTGGCGGGCGAGGTCGCGCGCCGCGCAGATGGTCAGGGCGACGATGCCGCCCTTCGACGCGGCATAGGCGGCCTGCCCGATCTGGCCCTCATAGGCGGCGACGGAGGCGGTGTTGACGATCACGCCACGCTCGCCGCTGTCCAGCGGGTCCAGCTTCGCCATGTCGGCCGCCGCCAGCCGCAGGATGTTGAAGCTGCCGATCAGGTTCACCTCGATCACCGAGCGGAAATTCTCCAGCGGCATCGGACCGTCTCGGCCGACGATGCGCTGGGCCGGGGCGATGCCGGCGCAGTTCACCGCGATGCGGGCCGGCCCATGGGCGGAGCGCGCCTGGTCGATCGCCCGCTCGGCGGAGGCGCCGTCGGTGACGTCGCAGACCAGACCCAGCCCGCCGATCTCGTGCGCGGTCTTGAGCACCGCATCCTCGTTGACGTCCAGCACGGTCACCTTGGCGCCGAGCCCGGCCAGATGACGCGCCGTCGCCGCCCCCATGCCCGAGGCGCCGCCGGTGACGATGGCGGACAGACCCTGGATGTTCATGGCATCTCCTCCTTAATTGCGGCCGGTCCGTACGGGGCGCCGGCCTTGTGTCCAACAGGCTGTGATCGCACTTGTTGTTTGCCAGATGGCTTTGTTTACCAGATGGCTGCCTCACCATACCACACCGTATGGACGGAGCGCATAGGGTGACGATCCACGCCGGCCGTGATGCCGGCGGTTTCTCTAAAGGGGCCAGATCCCGGAGGGTTTCAGCGTCCATGACAGCATCCGTTCCCACCGGCACCAGCACCGCGCTGACGATTCCCGATCCCGAGCGGGTCGAGCAGGACGAGCGGCTGGTCCGCCGCCGCTTCTGGCCGAAGCTGCGCGCCAACCTGCACCGCATTCCCTTCCTGGAAGAGCTGCTGGCGGCTTATTTCTGCGCGACCGATCCGGCAACGCCCTATCGGGCGAAGGCGATCCTTCTGGGGGCGCTGGCCTATTTCGTGCTGCCGGTGGATGCCCTGCCCGATTGGCTGCTGATCGCCGGCTTCACCGACGATGCCGCAGTTCTGGCCGCCGCCGTCCAGACGGTGCGCACCAACCTGACCCCGGCGCACTGGACCCGTGCGAAGCAGACGCTGCGCGCCGAGACGGCCGGCGGCGAAACGGAACAGCCCGGCTAACCGGCTGCCGCCCTTGCGGCTTTACTTGCGGCCTTGCGCCCGTCCGCCGCGTCGCGGTGCATGGTGTAGAGCGCCGAGCCGGCGATCACCAGCGCGCCCACCCAGCCCCACAGATCCATGGTCTGGCCGAAGGCGAGCCACGCCACGAGCGCGGTGAAGGGCAGCCGGGCATAATCGTAGGGCATCATCGCCGAGGATTCGGCCAGCGACAGCGCCTTCGTCATCGCCAATTGGCCCGCAGTCAGCAGCCCGCCCAGAAGCGCCAGCGCGCCCAGCACGCTCCAACTGGGCCATGTCCAGACGAACAGCGCCGGCACCAGCGCCATCGGGGTGACCAGCAGGCCAAGGAAGGTGACGATGACCGGCGCGCTGTCCCTGCGGCTGAGCATCCGCATCTGCAGCACGGTGACGGCGGCGGCGAGGCAGTGCACGAACAGCGCCAGGAAAGCCAGATCGACGGGCGCGGCGCCCGGCCGCAGCACGATCACCACCCCGGCGAAGCCGGCACACACCGCTGCCCAGCGCCGCAGCCGCACCCGCTCCCCCAGGAGCAGCGCCGCACCCGCGGTGACGAACAGCGGAATGGCGAAGCTGACCGACGTCGCGGTCGCCAAGGGGATATGGGCGATGGCGTAGAACCAAGCGGCCATCGCGCACAGGCTGGTCACCGCCCGCGTCACATAGGGCCGCAGCCTCCGTTCCGCCAGCACCGATCGGCAGGCCGGCGCCCCCGCCGTCAGCGCCCAGGGCAGCATCCACAGCAGGCTGAACAGGTTGCGGAAGAACACGACCTCCAGCGGATCCATGACGGTGGAGGCCCAGCGCACGGCGGAATTGCCGATCCCGAACAGCAGCGCCGACAGCAGCATGAAGCCGGCGCCCAGCAGAAGCCGGTTCGGCGGGGCCCGCAGACCGGGGCTCGCATTGACGGGAGGAGAGGCTGAGACGGTCACGGTCGGTCGTCCCTGGAGAGCCGTTTGGTGGAGGCCGTTCGGGGGCAGGTGCGGCGGCAGGGTCCGGGCCGGGCCGTCGTCCGACGCGTTGGCGCAAACATGGGCTGCACGGAATACAGCCCGCCCCGGTGCCGAGGCTGCAATCCTCGCGAATATAACCCGGGTGACGCAAGCGAAATGCAATTGACCTTTAGGATCATACTCGCGTATGGCGTGTGACGGTCTTTACGACATGGGGCTTGGTTGGACCGGCCGGTGCGGCAGGCGGATGGTGAACCGCACGCCGGGACTGGTGTTCTCCACTGTCAGGGTGGCGCCCAGCTGCTTGGACAGGGTGTGGACCAGGCGCATGCCCAGGCTGCGGCTGCGGCGCCAGTCGAAGTCGGGCGGCAGCCCGACACCGTGATCGCCGACGGTCAGGCGCAGCGCATCGCCATCCGACTGCAGGCTCACGGAAATGACGTTGGCGGCGTCACGGCGGCTTCCATCCGGCCGCCCATCCCCGTCACCGGCCTCGGCGGACACCGGAGTCGCGAGCGGCCGATAGGCATGCTTGATGGCGTTCATCACCAGTTCGTTGGCGAGCAGCCCCAGCGGCACGGCGTGGTCGGTCGGCACCTCCACCGGCTCCACCGCCAATTCCAGCCGCCAGTCGCCCCCTTCGGACCGGGCGGAACGCTCCAGTTCCCCGCACAGTTCGGTCAGATAGTCGTGGAAGGGGATGAAGTGGACGTCGTCGACGCGGTAGAGCAGCCGGTGGATGTCGGCGATGGCTTGAACGCGCCGCCCCGCCTCCAGCAGATGGCCGCTCAGCCGCGGATCGCCCACCGCCTGACCCTGCAGGCCCAGCAGGCTGGACACCACCTGCAGGCTGTTCTTGATGCGGTGGTTGACCTCGCGCATCAGCAGATCCTTCTGCGCCAGGGCCGCGTCGCGCTCGCCGATGGTGCGCTGGAGCGACGCGGTCCGCTCGACCACCCGGCGCTCCAGCTCCCGCTGCACCTGCCGGGCGGCACCGGCCTGCCGGAAGCCGAAGACCGACAACGCCGCCAGCGCCAGCGCCGCCGCCGCACCCAGCCCGGCATAGGGCGCGATCAGCCGGTGCCACGACGCCAGGACCGGGGCCAGATCCAGGCCGACGACCACATGCGCCGGCCAGCTGTCGACACGGCGATGGGCGACGATGACCTTGTCGTCCCGCGCCGCACCGCCCTCCGGCCGCGCCAGGATCGCCCGGCGGGCCAGCCCCGACAGCGGTGCCGGATCGACGGCATCGTCGGGCTCTCGCACCAGCACGTCGAGGTCGCCCGACCGCACCAGGATGGTCACCGGCTGATGGGGGACGTCCAGCTCCTTGTAGAAGCCCGACAGATAGGAGGGGTCGATGGTGACCGAGGCCATGCCGCGGAAGCGGCCGTCCGGCTCCGACAGCCGGCGGCTGAGCAGGAAGGTCGCCTTGCTGGTCACGCGGCCGATGATGCGCGGTCCGATATGGGGTTGGTCCCCGGCCCCCCCCTCCCCGATCTCCCTGCGGTGGAACAGGAAGGCCTCACGGTCCGATGCGTCGGAAAAGGGCGCCGGGAAAGCCAGCGTCGTCAGCCGCAGCAGCCCAGCCCCGTCGTTCAGCCAGACGGCGTCGAGAAACGGCAAACGGTTGCGCTGACCGTTCAGCTTGTCCCACAAGACGCGCGACCGGGCGATCTCGTCCCAGGGGCGCCCGGCCGTCTCCTGGGCGGCATATTCCACCAGAAGGTCGGCGGCGTCGAACAGGCGGGCGGCATGTTCCGCCAGCACCCGGACGGCGGCCTCGGCGCGCTCCTGAGCCCCGTTCAGCGCCCGCTCGCGCGATTGCACCCCGACCACCGCGGTGACCACGGCGAGGAACAGGAAGCCGCAGGCCGCCAGCCAGCCGATGGCCGCCTCCAGCCGCGGCTTGCGGAAGGAATGGACGATGTCCGTGGCCGGAGCCGGGCTCCCGGCGGGCTCGTCAGGTGACTGGGCAGGCGGAACCATGCAAGCGGCCGTTCCTTTTCCGCAGCTGCGGATCGCCGCACCGGATGGCGGACAGGTAGGGAGAGGCGCGGAATAGTAGCGCAGGACGAACCGCCGGTAACCCTGTCTTTCTGAGACGCAGATCCCGATGCCCGGCAGGCCTGTTCAGCGGCATCCTACCGGATCGAGTCGTTGTGCAGCACCATCTCCACCGCCATCTGGGCGCCGCAGAGGTCGGCCAGCGCCGTGCCCACCGACTTGAACAGGGTGATCTGGTCGTAGAAGCGCCGTCCCGCCCGCTCGCCGCGGCCGAGGTCGAACAGGTCGCCGGCGATGTCGTCCACGGTCAGCAGGCCGGACGCCAGAGGCTGGGCGATGTCGCCGGCCTCCACCGGCGCGCGGTCGCGGCAATCGACGAAGACGCGGGAGCGGCGGATGCAGTTGTCGTCGGCCTCGCGCATCTCCGGCGTCACCCCGCCCAGCAGGTCCAGATGCTGGCCCGGCCGCAGCCAGTCGCCGCGGATCAGCGGCTCGCGCGCCGCGGTGGCGCAGGCGACGATGTCGGCGCCGCGCACCGCGCCCTCCAGGTCGCCGGTCGCCTCGATCCGGAACTTCGGCCGGTGGAAACGGGCGGCGAGGCGCTTGGCCTTCTGCAGATCGCGGCCCCAGACCAGCACATGGCGGATCGTCCGCACCGCGGTGTGCGCCTCCACCAGTTCCAGCGCGAGGGGGCCGGTGCCGACCACCAGCAGGCGCTCCGCATCCGGCCTTGCCAGATAGGAGGCGGCGAGCGCCGAGGCCGCGGCACCGCTGCGCCGGGCGAGCGCCGCGGAGGACTCCAGCAGCGCCTGCGGCACCCCGGTCTTGCCGTCGGCCAGTAGATAGACGCCCTGGGTCTGCGGCAGGTCGCCGCCGGCATTGTCGGGAAAGACCGTGTCGATCCGCACGCCGATAGACTGGTTCACCTGCCAGGCCGGAGCCAGCAGCAGGGTGGCGTCGCTGGACCCGTAGGTCTCCACCCGGTGGCGATGGGCGGGCGGCGCCTCCACGCCGGCGCGGAAGCTCTGCCGCAGCCGTTCGACCAGCATGCGGTGGTGCAGGACGGAACGAAGCTCGGCGGCGCTGACCGTGCGCATGGGACCTCCTCCCGCCGACCGGCACCCTCCCGCCCCGCACGGAACGGGAGAGGAAAACGCGACCTCCGGCTACGCCGGCCTCAATGCACGGTCGGTGCGCTGTTCTCGGCGGCCGGGACCGGCAGCCCGCCGCTGGAGCCCGGCAGCGGGCCGGAAACCGGACGGGTGCTCTCGGCCAGCCGCTTCTCGGCGGCGGCGGCGCGGGCCTGCGCCTCCTTCAGTTCGCGCTCCAGATACAGCACGCGGTTGCCCTCGCGCCGGGCGCGGCGGCGGTGGCGGCGCTGGCTGTTCCAGACGATGAAGCCGCCGGCCAGGAAGCCCAGCACCAGCGCGACCAGCGCGGCCAGATAGACCGGGGTGTCGAGCGTGAAGGGCAGCGGCCACAGCGACAGGGTCACGATGCCGCGGTTGGAGATCGCGAACAGGATCGCGACGAGGGCCACCGGCAGGGTGACGATCCAGGAAATATGGCGCAAAGCGAAGGTTCCTCAGAAATGCGGCGGGGAGAGACGGCCGGCCCGGCGCTCAGTCCGTGTTCAGGCGTTCCCGGAGCTGCTTGCCGGTCTTGAAGAAAGGGATGCATTTCTCGCCGACGTCAACCGATTCTCCGGTCCGGGGGTTGCGACCCGTGCGCGCGTCCCGCTTCTTGATGGAGAAGGCGCCGAAGCCGCGCAGTTCCACCCGGTCGCCGCGCGCCAGCGCTTCCGTGATCTCGTCGAAGATGGTGCCGACGATCTTCTCGATGTCGCGCTGGTAGAGATGCGGATTGCGTTCCGCCAGCCGTTGGATCAATTCCGACTTGGTCATGACCGTTGACGTTCCCCCATTCGGTGCGGGCGCCTTGTTTCCGGTTGGGTGCCCGGTGCGCCGCGCTTGAGCATCAGCGTGCCACCGGCCCGTCAAGGCGTCAAGCCCCACCCGTGGCGCTAAACCGTTACGGCACAACCCTTTTTCAGTCCTCTGCCTGCCCGGTCAGGGAAGAAACCGCCTCTTGCGGACAGTGCCGTCCGCGGCAGCCGCGGCAATCGCCGGCACGGATCGTGACGGAAATTTGAAAGCAATCAACGGCTTCGCGAAAGAAATCCCGCCGGATGGAACGGCCCGCCCATCGGGTCAGGCCCCACCCAGCCGCGTCCCCTCCAGGATGGCGCCCTCCAGCACCGCCGACGAGCGGTCGCAGCCGGTCAGGTCGGCCAGCGTCAGGTCGCTGCCCTTCAGGTTGGTCTCCGCCAGCGACGCGCCGGCCAGCCGTGCCCGCACCAGCGAGGCCCGCATCACCTTGGCCCCGGCGCTGACCAGCAGCATGCCCAGATTGGCGCCGTCGAGCCGGCTGTCGATCAGGATGGCGCGGTCCAGCTTCACCCCGCGCAGGTCGGCGGACCGCAGGTCGGCGGAGCGCAGATCGGCGCCGTCGAACTGGGCCGCCTGCAGCTGGGCGCCGTTCAGCC
Organism: Pseudomonadota bacterium; assembly: GCA_023423695.1. Taxonomy (GTDB): domain Bacteria; phylum Pseudomonadota; class Alphaproteobacteria; order Azospirillales; family Azospirillaceae; genus Azospirillum. The sequence goes on from JAFAFA010000013.1 coordinate 165,362, forward strand.
GGGCATGGCGCAGCCGGGCGCCGGTGCCCTTGGCCAGCGTCAGGATCTTGCCCGTCAGGTCGGCCCCCTCCAGGTTCAGCCCGGTCAGGTCGAGCTGGCATCCCTGCTTGCCGCTGGTGCCCAGCCAGATCATGTGCTGGCGCAGCATGCCGTCCAACTGCCCGGCCGGCAGGGCCGGCAGTTCGATCGCCGCGGCGGCCTCCGGTTCCGGATCGGCCGCCGGTCCCTGGGGCGGCGCCTGCCGGGCGGCATGGGCCTGCTCGTCGGTGCGGATCGCCTGTTCCAGCCCGCCCTCGTCCAGGTTGGCCCCATCGAGGATGGCGCCGCGCAGGTCGGAGCCGTTGAGATCCGCCCCGCGCAGGTCGGCGCCGGAGAAATTGGCGTCGCGCAGATCGGTGCGGTCGAGCCGGGCGCCGGCCAGCCGGGTGTTGGTGAAGTCCGCCGCCCGCGCGAAGCTGCCCGACAGCTTGGCCCGCGCCATGTCGGCGTTGGTCAGCCGGGCGGACGCCATGTCGGCCGGACCGGGGTCGAAGCCCACCACCTTCAGCTCGCCGGCGCTGTTGCGGTTGACCATGCTGCCGTCGCGCAGGTCGACCTCGACCATGGTGGCGCCGTCGAGCTTGGCGCCGCGCACGTTGGCGCCGCGCATGTCGGTGCGGAACAGCCGCGCCTCCGACAGGTCGGCGCCGCGCAGGTCGGCCCCGTAGAGGTCGGCGTGGTCAAGCACGGTGCCGCGCAGGTCGGCGTCGCGCAGGATGGCGCCGGCCAGATGGGCGCCGGTCAGGTTGCGGCCGGCCAGCGACAGGCCCGACAGATCGAAGAAGGGCAGGTTGGCGCGGGCGCCGTTCGGGCGCCCCTCGGCGAATCGGACATGGCGCTCGCACACGCGGTCGAGCTGGTCCTGGGTCAGGCGGATGCGGGATTTGCCGTCTTGCGCCATGGCCGGTCACGCGAACAGGGCGTCGATGTCGGCCTGGGAGAACTGGCCGCCGCCATCGCCGCCGCCGGGATCGGCGGGCGGCGGAGGCGGCGCCGGGGCCGGCTTCGCGACAGGGGGCGGGGGTGGCGGAGGAGGGGGCGGAGAGGGCTCCACATCGGCCGGCAGCGGCTCCGCCCGTTCCGCCACCTCGGGCACGCTGGCGAACAGCGCGTCGATGGCGTCCTGGCTGACCTCCGGGCCGCCCAACTGCGGGCCGTTCAGCAGATGCGCATCGGGACGGGTGTCGCCCATCTTGCGGTGGGAGGCGACCTCGCCCGGGGCATGGTGCTGCTCGGCCACCGCCAGCCGCTCGACGCCCCAGATCTCGATCATCGTGTTCACGCGCTCTTCGATGTAGCGCAGCGTGTTGACGACCTTGGTGGTGCGCTGGCCGGTGATGTCCTGGAAGGAACAGGCGGTCATGATCTCGATGCACCACGCTTCGATCGCGTCGATCCGTTCGGCCAGATCGTCGTCGTCGCGCGGCATCGACATGGTGATTTCCTGGATCTTCTCCGTCGCGTTCAGGATGTCGGTGGTGGCGCGTTCGGTGGCGGCGACGATCTCGTCCAACTCGCCGGTCGCCGCCTCGATCCGGTTGGAGCCGGTGTCGGTGGCCTTCAGCGCGGCGATGTCGCTGCGCGCCTCGCGCACCACCTGAGTGATGGCGGTCAATTCCTGCTGGATGCGCGGGTCCTCGCCCGGCACCAGCGCGGCGAAGGCGCTGGGAGAGGCGCCGCTCAGCCGGTCGACCTGGGTTTCCAGCTTGCCGACCAGCCGGTGGAAGTCGTCGGAGGCGACGACGCGGCTGCGCCGGTCGCGCATGCGCAGGAAGGCCCGGCCCCGCGCCGTCTGCGACAGGGCCTCCTCCATCTGCAGATACTCTTGCTCGGTCAGTTCGAGCAGTGACCCGCCGCTCATCGCGCTCAACCCGTTGTCCAGCGGCCTCGCCTCCCCGCCATTCCGGGGGACGCGCCAGCCTTGTCTCCAGCCTTGTCTATAGCACCGAATTTCTTTACCGGGAGTTTCCTCCGCCACCGGGCTATCATTCTTCCCGATGGAATCGACCGTCGCCAGGAACTGGAAACGCCAGGGGACGGACAGGCTTGAACCCCCTTTCCTTTTGCCCCAAATCAGCCCGGTCGACGACGGTCTTGACGGAAATTCCCCTCCAGGAAAGGAAGAAGCGATGAAAGCGGTGGTGCGTCCGGTGGTGTTTGCGGCTGCGGTCGGAATGGCTGCACTGGCCGGCGGCGCGCTGGTCGCACCGGCCGATTCGGCGCTGGGCCGGGTCGGATCCGCGGTCGGGCTGGGCGCCACGCCCGCAGCGGCGGCGCTGCCGCTGGGCGCCGTCGGCGGCGGCACCATCGCCCCGATGCTGGAGCAGGTGACGCCGGCGGTGGTGAACATCTCGGTGCTGAGCCAGGCGCCCCAGGCGGAAAACCCGCTGCTGCGCGACCCCTTCTTCCGCCGCTTCTTCAACCTGCCGGACCAGATGCCGCAGGGCCGCCCGCAGGTCAGCGCCGGGTCCGGCGTGATCGTCGACGCCGCCAACGGCTATGTCGTCACCAACAGCCATGTGGTGGAGAACGCACAGGAGATCGCGGTCACGCTGAAGGACCGCCGCCGCCTGCGCGCCAAGCTGATCGGACGCGACGCCGCCACCGACATCGCGCTGCTGCAGATCAAGGCGGAGAGCCTGACCGCCCTGCCGCTCGGCGACTCGGACCGCGCCAAGGTCGGCGATTTCGTCGTCGCCATCGGCAACCCCTTCGGGCTGGGCCAGACCGTGACCTCCGGCATCGTCTCGGCGCTCGGCCGCAGCGGGCTGAAGATCGAGGGCTACGAGGACTTCATCCAGACCGACGCCTCGATCAACCCCGGCAATTCCGGCGGCGCGCTGGTCAATTTCCAGGGTGAGCTGATCGGCATCAACACCGCCATCATCGGCCCGGCCGGCGGGTCGGTCGGCATCGGCTTCGCCGTTCCGGTCAGCATCGTCCGCTCGGTGATGGAGCAGCTGCGCGAATATGGCGAGGTGCGGCGCGGCCGGCTGGGCGTCGCCATCCAGGACCTGACGCCCGATCTGGCGGAAAGCATGAACCTGATGGGTGACGAGGGCGCCCTGATCGCCAAGATCGAACGCGGATCGCCCGCCGACAGCGGCGGCCTGCGCAGCGGCGATGTGGTGGTCGCTGTCGATGGGCGTCCCGTCCGCAGCGCCACCGACTTCCGCAATCGCATCGGTCTTCTGCGCGTCGGCACGCCGGTGCAGTTGACGGTGGTGCGCAACGGCGGGCAAAAGTCCTTGACCGTCCGCACCCAGCGCTGAGGTCCGGCAAGGAGATCTGGCAACGAGATCGGGCAAGGCCCGGCGCCGGGTCGCGGACAGCACAGGAGCCACCCCGTACCGGCATGATGCGTTCCAACCCACCCCGCCGCCCGGCCGCCCCGCCGGCACCCTCGCCCGGCCGCAGCGCGGCCCAGCGCCAGCGCGAGATCGCGACGCTGCTGATGCGGCTCGACGCCATGCTGAAGCAGTCGGCGGAGTTGGCCCAGACGGCGCGCGAGCGGGTGTCGGTCGGCGGGCTGGCCCGCTACCGCCGCTTCAGCCGGCGGGTGCGCGATTTCTTCGCGCTGGCGGCGCTGACCCAGGAACGGCTGGACGCCGCGCCGGAGGAGATGGAGGATCTGATCGATCCCATGACGACCGCGCTGGAGCGTCTGCACGCCCGCATGGTGGTCCAGTTCGTGGAGGGCAGCGCCGGCTTCTTCTCCAGCTTCGCCCGAGTGAAGGCCCTGCCCATCGGCACCCACGAGATGTGCGGGGTGGAACTGCGCGGCGTGCTGGAAATCCGCAAGTTCCTGGACGATCCGCTCTATGAGGGGGAGCGCGGGCAGGCCCTGCGCGCCGAGACCGACCGCATCGCCGCCCTGATCCGCCGGGTGATGGACCGCATCCCGCCGCTGCCCGATTTCGGCGACGAACCCAGCATCGGCCCGCGCGGCACGCTGAACAGCCCGTTGAAGGGCCCCAACGCCCATTTGCCCCCCGGCCGCAGCGTCGCCCGGCCGGCCGCGCCCCGGCCCGCCGGCATGCCGCCCGCCGCGCCGCCGGCGCCGAACCCCAGCACCGAGGTCCGGTCGCTGAGCCTCGACCAGTTCGAGGATGACGAGGACGAGTGAGCGGCTGACCCTCCGGCCAGTGGGGCGGCCAAGGGGGCGGCCAAGGGGAGCAGGAGTACCGCCCCTCGGCCGCCCGCCGTCGATGCCTCAGCGGCGATGCTTCTTCCCGTCCTCTGCCGTCAGGGCGCCGACCGCGGCACCGGCGGCACCGCCCAGCAGCCCGCCATAGACCGCACTGCCGCCACTGACCGCGCCGATGGCGGCACCGCCGGCCGCACCGATCGCTCCGCCGGTCAGGGCACGGTTCTCGCGGTGGTTCAGGTTCGAACAGCCGCCGAGCAGGGTTGCACCGATCAGCAGCGCCGTCGCCCCGGTGGTGAGTGTTCGCATGGTCGTCTTCATCGCTCTCTTCCTTCAAACACAGGCGTGGCCGTCGTGTGCCTCGGTGGGCATCCGTACGGCCATGCTTATGTTTGGTGAGTGCGCCCGTCGGATGCTGTGACCATTTCGGGGTAACGGAACTACCCACCTGGGGCGTTCTCACCCCTTTGTGCGTAAAAAATTTACAAAGACTTTAGGTAGCGGGAGGAAAGAAATCAGTAAACAAAAACATAATTTTTGTCCATCTTCAGATTATGGTTACTAAAACGTGTGGTAAGGCCATTTTAGTCATTCACGCCCGTTTACAAATAATTACAATTTTTTGAATGAAATTCTGCCGTGGATTGGCTAGGACATTGCTTACCCTATGAAGCATCGTGCCCAGGGGAAGACGGAGGTCGGCCGCCTGCACTGACGGAGCGACGAAGGGCCGGCACAGGGAAGAGGTGAGATGACCTTCAGCGACAGACGGTATGGCGACCGCCATCCATCCGACCACGGCCGGTCCCCCGCACACATTTGTCCCCAGGCGTTGGAACAGGCATCTTGCCCGCCCTCCCAGCGGCCGATGGGCCGGATCATCGAAATGGCGTTCAGCGGCCTGTGGGTGATCAAGCGGCAGGGCGCACTGACGGAGGTCGGCGGCCGTCTCTACTGGTCCGACCGCCCGTCGCTGGAGCGGGCGGCGGCCCAGGCCGGCATTCCGCTGTCGGACGTCGTGGTCCATACCGGACGCCTCGACGCCGACTCCCGATAGGGGGACGGGCTCCACCCCTTCCGGGGGATGGAACCGCGACGAAGGGACAGTTGCACGGGCAGGGGGCCTCTTCCAATATCCGGAGCACGGACAAACATTCTGGTATGGACTGTCCACAATCTCCGTTTCATTGGGGCCCATGGAAGACATCGACCGCCAAAGAACGCTGGATTATTTCGAACGGCTGGGGAAAGAGCGCGTGCGCCTTTACACCGCCATCAATTGCGAGCGTTTTCTCGGCGACTGGCAGGTCCGCGAGTTGGCGGACGAATGGCTCGATGCCAAGAATGCGGAAGACACGCCGCGGCCGCTGTGGCGGCGGCTGCTCTCCGACCGCCGCTGACGCTTCCCCTATCTTCCCTGTCCGGCCTACCCCCGTTCCGGAAACAGCCCGCGCAGCCCGTCGCGCGACGCGGCGCAGACGCCGCGTTCGGTGATCAGGCCGGTCACCAACCGCGCCGGCGTCACGTCGAAGGCGTAATTGGCGACCGGACTGCCGTCGGGGGTGACGCGCACCGTCTCGATCCGCCCGTCGGCGGTGCGGCCGGTCAGTTCGCTGACCTCGCGTCCGTCACGCTCCTCGATGGGGATCTCCCGCACGCCGTCGGCGATGGTCCAGTCGATGGTCGGCGACGGCAGCCCGACATAGAAGGGAACGCCGTTGTCGTGGGCGGCCAGCGCCTTCAGGTAGGTGCCGATCTTGTTGCAGACGTCGCCGGTCGCCGTGGTGCGGTCGGTGCCGACGATGCACAGATCGACCTTGCCGTGCTGCATAAGGTGGCCACCCACATTGTCGGCGATGACGGTGTGGGGGACGCCGTGGTGCTTCAGCTCCCAGGCGGTCAGGCTGGCGCCCTGGTTGCGCGGGCGCGTCTCGTCCACCCAGACATGCAGCGGGATGCCCTGCTCGAAGGCGGCATAGACCGGGGCCAGCGCCGTGCCCCAATCGACCGTGGCGAGCCAGCCGGCATTGCAGTGGGTCAGCACGTTGACCGGCTCTCCCGGCGTCTTGCGCTCCGCCGCAGCGCGGATCAATGCTGCGCCATGCAGGCCGATGGAGCGGTTGATCTCCACATCCTCGTCGGCGATGGCCGCCGCTTCCGCCTCGGCAGCGGCAACGCGCTGCAACTCGGGGAGCGGCGCCAGCAGGCCGCGCATGCGCTCCAGCGCCCAGCGCAGGTTGACCGCGGTCGGCCGGGTCGCCAGCAGGGTGGTGCAGGCGCGCTCCAGCCCCCGGTCGCTCGCATCCTCGCGCAGGGCCAGCGCCACGCCATAGGCCGCGGCGGCCCCGATCAGGGGAGCGCCGCGCACCAGCATGGCGCGGATGGCGTGGGCGGCCTCCTCAAGGCTGGTCAGCCTGACGACGGCGAAATCATGCGGCAGCCGGGTCTGGTCGATGATGGCGACGGTTCCCCCGCCTTCCGGCCAGATGGTGCGATAGGCCGTCCCGTCGATCCGCATAACACCATCCTCCAGCTACCTGCCATTACACCCGACAAAGCAGGATGACTTTGTCGGCACCTCACAATAGGTGGTGGCCCCTGCCGCTTCAACACGGGTAGCGTTCGGCGGAACCGTCACCCGCCGGACGGTGTTACCGTTTCCGGCCAAGCATGAATGGCCGCACCCCACATGGTTTCCGACACGATGCCGTTGCGCGCGCTGCGTTCCCAATCCTCCCCGCTTTACCGGCTGCCCGGTTCGGCGCTCGTCCTGATCGCCTGCACGGCGGCCGTTCTGCTGACCGTCGGGCTGTCGGCCGTCTTCGCCTGGCGCGACCGCAACGAGGCGGTGCAACAGGCGACCGGAGTCGCCGGCAACATCGGACTGCTGGCGGCGGAGCATGCCTCCCGGCTGATCGAGACGGGCGACCTGCTGCTGACCCAGACGGCGACTCTGGCCGGCGCGGCTGGCACGCCGCTGCCCGACGACCAGGCAACGCGTGACCGCATGGCCCTGCTGGCGGCCAGCGCCCCCCACATGGTGGGACTGGAGATCCGAGATGCGTCCGGCGCCCTGCGCCTGTCCAGCCTGCCGGACGCGCCTGCCGGCGCCACACCGGCATTGCGGCCCGACGGCCGGGCCATCGGCGACGGCCGGATGGGCGGCCGGGCGGTGGTCACGCTGGCACAGCCGCTTCCCGGCAACACGCCGCGCGGCTGGGCGGTCGCCGGACTGGACGCCCGCGCCTTCCGCGACGTCTACCGCGCGCTCGACGTCGGCTATGGCCACAGCATCTCCATCCTGAAGCCGGACGGCACGCCGCTTCTGCGCGAGCCGGAGGGCGGCGGCACCATGGGCGGGAGCAAGGGCGACGACGATACGGCCAGCCATGCCGACGACATCACCGTGACCCGCCCGGTCGGCGACACCGGCCTGTCGGCCGTGGTGACCATCGCCACCGGCAGCGTCCTGCAGCGCTGGTCGGAGCGGCTGTGGATCTACGCGGCCTTCGCCGCGGCGGCCTGCGCCACGGTCGCGGTGATCGGCGCGCTCGCCATCCAGCGCGCCCGGCGCGAGCGCGAGGCGGAGGACGCCCTTCAGCACGCCTACGACACGCTGGAGGAGCATGTCCATCAGCGCACCGCCCAGCTGGAGCGCGCCAATGCCCAGCTGGAAGCCGCGGTGACCGACAAGGAGGTGCTGCTGAAGGAGGTCCAGCACCGGGTGAAGAACAACCTTCAGGTCATCTGCAGCCTGTTGCGCCTGCAGGCGGCCCGCATCGACGAGCAGGCCCGCCGCGGCTTCGACGAAAGCCTGCGCCGCATCCAGACCATGAGCCTGCTGCACGAGCTGCTCCACCGGTCGGACGAGCCGGCCCACATCAACTTCGCCGATGCGTTGCGCCAGATGTGCGACGGACTGGTCCGGTCCGACAACCCGACCGCCGCCCGGCTGGAGCTGGAAACGGAGGACTGGATCGTCGATGCCGACCGCGCCACGCCGCTGGCCATCGCCACCAGCGAGTTGGTGTCGAACGCGCTGCTGCACGCCTTTCCGCACGGCCATCCCGGCACCGTGCGCGTGATGCTGGAGCGCGAAGAAAACGGAATGCGGCTGATCGTGCGCGACAACGGGGTCGGCCTCCCCGCCGGCATGCCGAGCCAGCACAAGCGCCCCGGCCGCGGCGGCTCCAGCAGCGGCCTGGGCCTCAACCTGGTGCAGGCCCTGTCGCATCAGGCCGGCGCCACCCTGAAGATCGAGCGCGACGGCGGCACCATCTTCACCCTGACCATCCCCAACCTGCCGGTCCGCCAGCAGGCCAGGAACGCGGCGTAAGCAGTCGGCCGGGCCGAAACGGAAAGGGCCTCCCCATCCGATGGACGGGGAGGCCCTTTCCGTTCGAGCATGCGCCGGGAAGCCGCTCCCGCGGCTACTCCAGCATGCTGCGCAGCATCCAGGCGGTCTTGTCGTGGATCTGCAGGCGCTGGGTCAGCAGGTCGGCGGTCGGCTCATCGCTGCCCTGCTCGGCCGCCGGGAAGACGCTGCGGATGGTGCGGGCGGCGGCCTCGTGGCCTTCGACCAGCTGGCGGATCATGTCGTTCGCCTTCGGAACGCCCACTTCCTCCTTGATCGAGGCCAGTTCCGCGAACTGCGAGAAGCTGCCCGGCGCCGGGTAGCCCAGGGCGCGGATGCGCTCCGCGATCTCGTCCAGCGCGGTCCACAGCTCCGTGTACTGGGTCATGAACATGGTGTGGAGCGTGTTGAACATCGGCCCGGTGACGTTCCAGTGGAACGAATGGGTCTTGATGTAGAGCGCGAAGGTGTCGGCCAGAACCTTGTTCAGCCCTTCGGCGATGGATTTGCGGTCTGCGTCCGAGATCCCGATGTCGATCTTCATGTTTCGATCCTTCTTGTTGGGTCCTGCATCATACCCCGGCATCGGCACGGCCGTCACCGGCCACCACCCCACCGTCCCGGCACATCAGCTTGGGCGCGGGAGAATGGTTTCAAGACTGATGCGACCAAACTTCGCGGTCGAATCTCGCGGATGGCAGGGCAGACCAACGCAACGTGAATGACGGGACCGGTGCTCCTCACCCTGCCCGCAGCCGCCCGATGAAGTGCTTCACCTCGCGGCTCAGCGTCACCGCCTGCCCGTCGAGCAGTTCCGCCGCACGCAGGACCTCGCCGGCGGCGGTGCCGGTCTCCCCGGCGCTGGCGGAGACGGTGGCGATGGTGCGGGACACGTCGTTGGTGCCGGCGGCGGCTTCCTGAACGTTGCGGGTGATTTCCCCGGTGGCGGCGGCCTGCTGCTCCATGGCGCCGGCGATGGAACCGACAATCTCGTCGATGCCGACCACCGTCTCCCCCACCCCCCGGATGGCGGTGACGGCGGCGCCGGTCACCTGCTGCATGGCGGCGATCTGGGTGCCGATGTCCTCGGTGGCCTTGGCCGTCTGGTTGGCGAGGTTCTTCACCTCGCTCGCCACCACGGCGAATCCTTTGCCGGCCTCCCCTGCCCGCGCCGCCTCGATGGTCGCGTTCAACGCCAGCAGGTTGGTCTGCGCCGCGATGGAGTTGATCAGGCCGACGATCTCGCCGATGCGGTGGGCGGCGTCGGACAGGCCGACGACATGGCCGTTGGTCTCTTCCACCGCCCGCACGGCGCCGCGCACCATATCGAAGGAGCGGCGGACCTGGGCACCGATCTCGGCGATGGAGGCCGACATCTCCTCCGTCGCGGCGGCGGCGGTCTGGACGCTGGATCCCGCCTGGGCGCTGGCAGCGGCGACGGTGGCGGCCTGCCGGGTGGCGCTGTCGGCGCGCTCCAGCATGCCGGCGGCGTTGCTGCGCACCTGATGGGCGCCGGCCCCCACCTGCTGGACCACCTCCGACACGCGAGCTTCGAACAGGTCGGCCAGTTCCTGGATGGCGCGATGCTTCTCCGCCTCGGCCTCCGCCTTCTGGCGCTGCTGGTCGGCGGTCAGCCGCTCCACCTCGCGGGCATTGGTCTGGAACACCTGCAGCGCGCGGGCCATGGCGCCGATCTCGTTGCGCATCCAGCCTCCCTCGACCACGCCGTCCAGCCGGCCGGCGGCGAGATCCGTGGTGGTGTGCGAGAGTTGCTGCAACGGCTGGGTGATGGAGCGGGCGAGCAGCAGCCCGGCCGCCATCATGGCCAGCAGCAGCCCGCCCATCACCAGCGCGAAGTCGCGCCGCGCCGCGGCGGTGGCGTCGCGGGTGGCCTGGGTCGCGGCGGCGGTGGACTGGCCGATTGCGGCCTGCGTCTCCATCACCTTGGCGGTCAGTGCGGCGAACTGGGCGTCGGTGTGGGCCATCATCGGGATGCCGATCAGGCGGTCGATCGCCGCCATCTGGTTCATCTCGTCCACCGCCTTGGCATAAGCGCCGAGCCGGGCCGACACCTCGTCCAGCATCGCGCGCTCCGCCTCGGCCAGCGGCAGGGCGCGCAACTCCGCGATCGCGGTGCGCGCCTTGCCCAGGTTGGCGGCGATGGCGTCGCGCATGGCCTGGAGCTTCGCCTCCTCGATGCCGGACCCGGACAGGGCCAGATGGCGCGACACGTCGCTGTGGATGACATAGGCGATGGCGACCAGCCGGTCGATGCGGCCCAGCCGCTCCGCCGCCTCGCCATGGATGCCGTCCACGGCGCCGAGCGCCCGTTCCGACTCGCGGTCGGCCAGAACCAGGGCCGCCACCGTCAGGACGATCCCCATCAGGGGCGCCGCGAACACCCGGCCCGCCACCGACAGGCCCGACAGACGCGCAAAGACACCGCCGCTCATCCTCATTCCCCCATCAGCGTCGCCGAGCGGTCACCGCGCCACGCGGCAGCCATCACTTGCCGTCGTCACTTGTAGATGCCGACATAGGCGACCAGGTCCTGGCCGGGCACGCGCTTCACGTAGGTGACCTTCGGCTCGATCCTGTTGCTGGCGGGGTTCAGCCAGCGGTACTCGACCCAGCCCTCGCCCTTCTCCTTGGCGACGGCCAGCACGTCCTGGACGATGAAGCGGCCATCGGGGTCCTTGACGTTGATGACGCTCTGCCCGACGCCGGCCGGACGCGGCGGATAGACCTTCCACACCCCGGCGAAGTCGATGACGTTGACGTAGATCTCGCCGAACTTGAACGGACCGTCGGCGTTGAAGGCCTTGGTGGCCTCCTCCAGGCCCTGGGCGGCGATCAGGTCCGCCGCCTTCAGGGTTATGGACTTCGCATCCTCCTGCGTCGGCTGGGCCGCCTGTGCGGCGGCAGGCGTGGACAGCGGGGCGGAAACCGCGGTTCCGGCGACGATCAGGCCGGCCACCAGCAAACGAAACCACAGGCGCATGTGCATTTTCCCCAAGGACTTGAGGCCTGCCGACGGACGCCGGACAGCCAGTCGATTGTTGTCAGGCCGTCGTCGCATTCGCGCGCAGCCATTTTGTGGTTAAGCTACTAGCAGAAGGTTTCATGCATTTGTCCGCTCCATTTCGTCGCGGTCATGCCGCGTTGCAGCATGGCAATAATATGGAAAATCACTCATGGATACATCTTTGAGGAGTATTTTATTGATTCATGAATGCCTTAACCGGGCGAAGCGGCGATCGGCTCCGGAGTCGGCCGGCCGTCGCCGGCCGATGCGGCCTATCGACGCATCGAACGCCTCCCGCCCTGAGGTACCCGATCCGGCGCGAAGAGCGGCCGCGTGACGGTTTGCCGCCCCTTTTTTCCATCGACAGCCGCGCCGTTCGGGTGGAGCATCGAAAGTCCGATGCGGGCGCTCCGCCGGCCCCGGACCCGATGCGCCATCGCCGCACCTGTCCGCCGCCGCCCGTCGCCCCATCCGGATGTGCCTGTCTAGAGTCACACGCGAACGGGCCGCCACGGCGGCCGGCACCAGCGCCCCATCCCCGGCGCGGCCCGGCAGCCCGGCCCCTCCTAGAACGGCCGGAATGGCCCGAAGCTTCCACGGGAGGTGTGAATGCCGCATACGCAAATCCGGACGGCGCGCTGCGCGGCGCTGGTCGGCCCCTATCTCGCCGGCAAGACGACGCTGCTGGAAAGCCTGCTGTTCGCGGCGGGGGCCATCACCCGCAAGGGCAGCGTGCGCGACGGCAATGCCGTGGGCGACACGTCGCCGGAGGCCAAGGCCCGGTCGATGAGCACCGAGCTGAACGTCGCCTCCTTCGACTATCTGGGAGAACGCTGGTCGGTCCTCGACTGCCCCGGCTCGGTGGAACTGGCGGGCGAGGCGCAGGCGGCGCTGATGGCCGCCGACATCGCCATCGTGGTGGCGGAGGCCGCTCCGGAAAAGGCGGTCCTGCTGGCCCCGCTGTTCAAGGTGCTGGACGACCACCGCATTCCGCATCTGCTGTTCATCAACAAGATCGACACGCTGGGCGACCTGCGGGTGCGCGACGTCGTTGCGGCCTATCAGGAGGTCTCGGCCCGCAAGCTGGTCCTGCGCGAGGTGCCGCTGCGCGAGAACGGCCAGATCACCGGGCTGGTCGATCTGGTCAGCGAACGCGCCTGGCGCTTCAACCCGCACAAGCCGTCCGATCTGGTGGCCCTGCCCGACAGCGTCCGCGACTGGGAAGCGGAGGCGCGGCAGGCGATGCTGGAATCGGCCGCCGACTTCGACGACGCCCTGCTGGAAAAACTGCTGGAGGACATGGCCCCCGACAGCGCCCAGCTTTACGAGACTCTGGCACATGAGCTGGCCGACGACCTCATCGTCCCGGTCTTCTTCGGATCGGCTGAAAACGACAACGGCATCCGCCGCCTGCTGAAGGCCCTGCGCCATGATGGGCCGGAGGTCGGCGTCACCGCCGCCCGCCTCGATGTCCCGGCGGATACGGCGGTGGCGGCGCAGGTGGTCAGGACCATGGTGGGCTCCCATGCCGGGAAGCTGAGCCTCGCCCGCATCTGGCGCGGCACCGTCACCGACGGCATGACGCTGGGCGGGGAGCGGGTGTCCGGCATCTTCCAGTTGTTCGGCCGCGACCAGACCAAGGTGCCGCAGGCGGCGGCGGGCGATCTCGTGGCGCTCGGCCGGCTGGAGAAGGCGGCGACCGGCGACCGCCTGACCGAGAAGTCCAATCTCGGCTCGCCCGCCGACTGGCCGGCCGCCGCCCCGCCGGTGCACGGGCTGGCCCTGCGCGCCGAGAACCGCAACGACGAGGTGAAGCTGTCCGCCGCCCTGCAGAAGCTGCGGGAGGAGGACCCGTCGCTGACGCTCGACCAGTCGCCCGAAACCGGAGAGCTGGTGCTGTGGGGCCAGGGCGACGTGCATCTGAAGCTGGCGATGGACCGGCTGCGCAGCCGCTTCAACGTCGCGGTGAAGGGCCAGCCGCCGCAGGTTCCCTACAAGGAGACGATCCGCAAGAGCACAAGCCACCACGCCCGCTTCAAGCGCCAGACCGGCGGCCACGGCCAGTTCGCCGACATCCATGTGGAGATCCGGCCGCTGCCGCGCGGATCGGGCATCCAGTTCGAGGACGCGGTTGTCGGCGGCGCGGTGCCGCGCCAGTACATCCCGGCGGTGGAGGCCGGCGTGCGCGAGGCGTCGGTGCGCGGCCCCCTTGGCTTCCCGGTGGTGGACTTCGCCGTGCGGCTGACCGGCGGGCAGTTCCACGCCGTCGACAGTTCCGACATGGCCTTCAAGACGGTGGCGCGGCAGGCGATGGCCGAAGCCCTGCCGGCCTGCGAACCGGTGCTGCTGGAGCCGATCCTGACCGTCACCATCGCGGTGCCCAGCGCCTTCACGCCCAAGGTGCAGCGTCTGGTCAGCGGCCGGCGCGGCCAGTTGCTGGGCTTCGACACGAGGCCGGGCTGGCCCGGCTGGGACGAGGTGAAGGCGTGCATGCCGCAGGCCGACATGCAGGACCTGATCGTGGAACTGCGGTCTCTGACCTTCGGCGTCGGCAGCTACAGCGCCGAGTTCGACCGCCTGCAGGAGGTGGTGGGGAAGGCCGCCGACCGCGCGGTGGAAATCCGCAAGGACATGCTGGCGGCGCTGTAGGCCGGTGGACGGAGGGCGAGGGGGAAAGAACTGCACCGTCCAAACGCTCAAACGAAAAGGGCCGGCACCCTTGCGGCGCCGGCCCTTCCCTTACTCAGTCACCGCAATCGCGCGGTCAGCGCAGGTTGCCGCAGGCGCGCTGGATGCGCTTGCACGCCTCTTCCAGCGCTTCCGTCGAGGTCGCGTAGGAGATGCGGAAGTGCGGGGCGAGGCCGAAGGCAGACCCCTGGACGACGGCGACGCCTTCCGACTCCAGCAGGTAGGTGACGAAATCCTCGTCGGTCTCAATCACCTTGCCGTCCGGGGTGGTCTTGCCGATGGTGCCGGCGCAGGACGGATAGACGTAGAATGCGCCTTCCGGCTTCGGGCAGCTGATGCCCGTGGCCTGGTTCAGCATGGACACCACCAGATCACGGCGCTGGCGGAAGGCCTCGCCACGCTCCTTGATGAAGTCCTGCGGACCGTTCAGCGCCTCGACGGCGGCGGCCTGGGCGATGGAGGTCGGGTTGGAGGTCGACTGGCTCTGGATGACGCCGATGGCCTTGATGAGGTCCTTCGGGCCGCCGGCATAGCCGATGCGCCAGCCGGTCATCGCGTAGGACTTCGACACGCCGTTGACGGTCAGGGTGCGGTCGTACAGCGACGGCTCGACCTGGGCCGGGGTGACGAATTCCAGGCCGTCGTACAGCAGGTGTTCGTACATGTCGTCGGTCATCACCCAGACATGCGGGTGCTTGACCAGCACGTCGGTCAGCGCCTTCATCTCGGCGCGGGTGTAGGCGGCGCCTGACGGGTTCGACGGCGAGTTCAGGATCAGCCACTTGGTCTTCGGCGTGATCGCCTTCTCCAGGTCGGCGGGCTGCAGCTTGAAGCCCTGCTCGGCCGGGCAGGAGACGAAGACCGGCGTGCCTTCCGCCAGTTCCACCATGTCCGGATAGCTGACCCAGTAGGGGGCCGGGATGATGACCTCGTCGCCCTGGTTCAGCGTCGCCATCAGGGCGTTGTACAGCACCTGCTTGCCGCCGACGCCGACGGTGATCTGCTCGGGCGTGTACTTCAGGCCGTTCTCGCGCTCGAACTTGGCGCAGATCGCCTTCTTCAGGGCCGGCGTGCCGTCCACTGCGGTGTACTTGGTGTCACCGGCCTCGATCGCCTTGATGGCGGCGGCCTTGATGTTGTCGGGGGTATCGAAATCCGGCTCGCCGGCACCCAGGCCGATCACGTCGCGACCGGCCGCTTTCAGCTCGCGGGCTTTGTTGGTCACGGCGATGGTCGGCGACGGCTTGATGCGGGACAGGCGGGACGCGATGATCGACATGGCGATGGGCCCCCTCAGGGCTATGGAGACGGTGTGGCGGAGACGTCGTTGAGACGCCTGCCCCTCCGGGTGGAAGGCGCGAGGCCGGACCTTACTTCCGCTCTATCCCGGTTGCAAGGCCGGTCGGGCAGTGAAAACCGCGCGCTTCGGCGGTTTTTCCGCCCTGTGGCCGCACCGTACCGGCGCAACGGCAGCGCAAGGCGGCGCGCCGATCCGCGGGTATTCCCGGCACCCTTTGGATGGAAGCCGCGGCATCGCCAAATCCCGCATCCGCCATGCGCAGCATTATTCCTTACAGCACAAATGAATGCCGTGACGGCGCAACTCCGTCATGCCCGCTTCACTTGACAGCTTCGGCTTGGCGGTGTGTAAGGTCTGGCGTGGGGGACTGAATCCAAGGAAGGGATGAGAATCGTGTTTTCCCGTATCGTGCTTGCGGCGTCCGCCGCGCTGATGCTGACCGGCGGCGCCGCTTTCGCCCAGGACGTGATCCAGACCCGAAAGGCAGGGTTCGAGGACTACAAGAAGGCGATGGGCGAGATCAAGGACGCGGTCGGCAAGGGCGATCTGGCCGCCGTCGGCCCGGTGGCCGACCGCATCGACGCCTTCGCCGCCAAGATCCCCAGCCTGTTCCCGCCGGGTTCCGACAAGGGCCGGACGGCGGCCAAGGAAGTCATCTGGGCGAATTTCCCGGACTTCACCGCCAAGGCGCAGGATCTGCAGACCGCCGCCAAGGCGCTGAAGGTCGCCGCCGCTTCGGGCGACAAGGCCGCGACGGGCAAGTCGTTCGGCGCCATGGCCGATACCTGCAAGGCCTGCCACCAGCGCTACCGCTCCGAATAAGCGGCAGGCGCTACGGAAAAGGCCCTTCCCCGCCGATGTGGGGAAGGGCCTTTTTCCTTATCGGAACCCTGCCGGATTCCTTACTTGAACACGGGCTGCGGCGTGGCCGGCGTGCTCGCCGGCAGCAGCGGGTATTCGACGCGCGGCTGCTGGCCGGTCAGTGTCGTCAGGAAGGCGGTGATCTTGTCGATCTCCTGATCGGACAGGGTGGCGCCGAGCTGGCTCGACCCCATCACCGCCACCGCCTGCCGCAGATCCCACACCTTGCCGGAATGGAAATAGGGGGCGGTCAGGGTGACGTTGCGCAAGGTGGGCGCACGGAAGACATATTCGTCGTCGGCGGTCTTGGTGACGGCGAAGCGGCCCTTGTCGCCCGGCGGCAGGATCTCCGCCCCCGGACGGGTCACGACGCCGAAGGGGAAGTAATCGTGGCCACCGACATTGACGCCGTTGTGGCAGCCGGCGCAGCCCTTGTCGATGAACAGCTCCAGCCCGGCCTTCTGCGTATCGGTCAGCGCGTCCGCCTTGCCCTCCAGATACTGGTCGAACGGAGCGGCAGGGGTGGTCAAGGTCGCTTCGAACGCCTCGATCGCCATGGCGACATTGTCGAAGCTGACCGGGTTCTTCTCGTTCGGGAAGGCGTCGGCGAACTTGGTCTTGTAAGCAGGGATGCTGTTCAGCACGGCCATCACGCGGTCGGGCGTGCTGTTCATCTCCACGCCGGCCTGGATCGGACCCTTGGCCTGGGCCTTCAGGTCTTCCGCCCGGCCGTCCCAGAACTGGGCGACGTTCAGCACGGCGTTCAGTACGGTCGGCGCGTTGCGCGGCCCCTTCTGCCAGCCATGGCCGACCGAGGTCTCCAGCCCGTCGACGCCCCCGAGCCCCAGATTGTGGCAGCTGTTGCACGAGAAGATGCCGCTGGCCGACAGGCGCGGATCGAAGAACAGCATCTTGCCGAGTTCGATCTTCTCGCGGGTGACCGCATTGTTGCGGATCGCCGGCAGGGTGGCGGGCAGCGGCTTGAACAGTTCGCGCGCACGGCCCATCAGTGCATCGCCCGCTGCTGGCGGATCGGCGGCCGGTGCCGTACCGGCGGTCGCGGCAAGAATGCCCAGGGCGGCGGCGGTCGCGACCAGCAGGCCTTTCAGCGCTACGGTCGGGCGATGTCCGGATGGTGCGTGCATGGCTGGCTGTCCTCCGGCACGGCCGACATCCTCCACAACCTTCGGCTTCAATCAGGCAAAGGTCGATAGATCCCGGAAGTCGGGCCGGCGTCATTGGTTTGTTGAAGTGTGGCGGTTCGTTGAGGTTTGGCTCGGATCAATCTGGAGTCATTCTAGACAAGCAGACGTCCGACCATAGACGACGAGTTGTCGCACACAACCAATGACATATGTCCGCAACCGGGGAAGACGCCGGATCAGCCGGCTGTCCGCAGCACCAGGAAGACCAGCCCGGCCGACGCGGCCAGGATCGCCAGCGCCAGCGCCGCAGGAGCCCGCCGCGGTTCCGACGTCGCGACAGGGCCGGGCAGGCTCTTGCGGCCGGTCACCATCGGCCGGATCAAATTGTCCTTCTTGACCAGCAGGTAGAAGAACACGGCCACCACATGCAGCCCGATCAGCACGAAGATGCCGTTGGCCAGCAGGCGGTGGACCGAACTCAGCGCCGCCACCGTGGCGCCGGAGGCCATTGGCACCAGCGGCCCGTCGACCAGGATGTCGTCGC
Source organism: Pseudomonadota bacterium (assembly GCA_023423695.1). Lineage (GTDB taxonomy): Bacteria > Pseudomonadota > Alphaproteobacteria > Azospirillales > Azospirillaceae > Azospirillum. Next base: position 183,465 of record JAFAFA010000013.1, read on the forward strand.
TGGTGAACAGGCCGCTCGTCGCCTGGACCAGCAGGATCAGCAGCAGCGCCACCACCATCAGTGCACCCAGCGGGTTGTGGCCCAGGGTGAAGGCGGCTTCCCCACCCGCCCGCGACCGCTTCAGATAGTCCAGGATGGCGCCCGGCCCCTTCACGAAATCGGCAAAGCGCGCCGTCTGGCTGCCCACCACGCCCCAGCCCAGCCGGAACAGCACCAATATCAGAACTGTTTCCCCCGCCAACATATGAATGGCAAGCATACCAAGCTCGGCCGACAGAATCGCGACAGCCACCGCGGCGACCAGCGCCCAATGAAACAGCCGGGTCGGCAGGTCCCAGACCCGAACCTCACGCCGATGTTTCTCCCGAGTCGCGGTATGACCACTTGCCATCGCTCGATCCTCGCAGTGTTCAGCCGTATTTCCGGCGCTTGTCATCTGCGGCAAAGGGACGGATTCTTTGTCCTGATCCTGAAAACGCCGCAGTTCCGTGGTGGCATCGGTCGGATGGCCTGTCAACAGGCTTGAAGCACCGTACGGCCGGCGGATATGAGAATGCGACGCATCAGCCGGCCTGCCGGCACAAGGACAGCCATAAATCCCCCTCACCCCCGGTTACAAGGACTCCAAGGCCATGCCCGACAAACAGCTCCTCCATCTCGTGTTCGGCGGCGAACTCGTGCGGCCGGACACGGACCAGTTCGTCGATCCGTCGAAGCTGCACATCGTCGGCATCTTCCCGAACTACGAGGAGGCCTACAAGGCGTGGCGCGGCGCCACCGGCCAGACCATCGACGACGCCCACACCCGCTACTACATCGTCCATCTGCACCGCTTCCTCGATCCGGCGGCGGACGATCACAAGCACTGAGGCCGTTGAGCCGGCGCGCGGCAGGCGGGACCCCGTTGCGGGAACCGCCGCTGCCGCGCCGGCGTTGACCGGTCGATGACCGTCTATTTCACCTCCGACACCCATTTCGGCCATGGCGGCGCCCGCGGGCGCTTCCGCCGCCCCTTCGACTCCACGGCCGAGATGGACGCGGCGATGGAGGCGAACTGGAACGCCACCGTCGGCCCCAGCGACGAGGTCTGGCACCTCGGCGACTTCGCCCTGCACATGAGGCCGGACGCCATGGCGGAGCTGCTCGGCCGGCTGAACGGCACCAAGCATCTGGTGGCCGGCAACAACGACGGCCCGGCCACGCTTGCACTGCCGGGCTGGGCCAGCGTGCAGCATTACGCCGAACTGGCGCTGGACGGCGTCGATCTGGTGATGTGCCATTACGCTTTCCGCACATGGAACGGCATGCACCGCAAGGCGCTGAACCTGCACGGCCACAGCCACGGCCAGCTGAAGCCGCAGCCACGGCAGATCGATGTCGGCGTCGATGTCTGGAATTTCCGCCCGGTGACCCTCGCCGAACTGACCGTCCCGCGGCAGCGGCGGAAGAAGGCGCCCGAAGGCGAAGCGCCGCCCTGACTGCGCCGCACTGACTTCTCTGCCCTATTACGCGGTCTGGCGCAGCCGCTCCGTCAGCAGGCCGCAAGCGGCGTCCGCCGGCACCGGGCGGCCGGTCAGCCAGCCTTGGACCTGATTGCAGTTGTGGTGGCGCAGGAAATTGGCCTGCTCGGTCTTCTCCACCCCTTCGGCCACCACATGCAGGCCCAGCATATCGGCCATGGCGATGATGGTGGAGACGATGCCGGCGTCCTCGCGCTCGTTCGGCACGCCGTTGATGAAGGAGCGGTCGATCTTCAGCGTGGTGATCGGCAGCCGCTTCAGATAACTCAAGGACGAATGGCCGGTGCCGAAATCATCCACCGCCACCCGGATGCCCATCGCCTTCAGCGCCGCCAGCACGTCCAGCGCATGGTCGAGGTCCTGCATCACGGCACCCTCGGTGATCTCCAGCTCGATCAGGCCGGGAGGCAGGCCGTGGCGGTCGATGATCCGGCGGAAATCCTCGGCGCTGCGGTTGCGCAGGTGCTTGGGCGAGATGTTGACGGCGACCGGCACCGGCTTCATGCCCGCATCCAGCCATTCGCGCATCTGCCGGCAGGCCTCGTCCAGCACCCAGTCGCCGAGCGGAACGATGAAGCCGGTTTCCTCCGCCACGGGAATGAACTCGCCGGGCGGGATCATCATTCCCCGCTCCTGCCCCTGCCCCGGCTTCTCCCAGCGCAGCAGCGCCTCGAACCCCTCCAGTGAGAAGTCGATCAGCGACACCTTGGGCTGGTAGTGCAGGCGGAACTGCTTCAGTGCCAGCGCCGCGCGCAGGTCGCCGTCCAGCGCCAGCTGGCGCCGCGCCTGTTCGGCCAGCTCGGGGCGGAAGAAGGCGTGGCGGCGCCCGCCCATCCGCTTGGCGGCATAGAGCGCCGTCTCGGCAGCGCGCAGCAACGCCTGCGGGTCCATCACGTCCACCGCCGCGTCCCAGCCCGCCGTCCCGGCGAGATCGTCGGGGTAGACGGCGATGCCCACCGCCGGGCGGACATAATGTTCGCAGCCCGGCAGGGTGACCGGGGCATCGAAGGACCCGAGGATGCGTTCGGCGATGGCCGCTGCCTCCTCGGGCCCGCCGATCTCCTCCAGGATCACGGCGAAATCGTCGGTGCCGATGCGGCCAACCGGATCGTCCGGGCGGACGGCGGCGGCGACCCGCCGCGCCACCTCCTGCAGCAACGCATCGCCGGCCTGATGGCCCAGCGTGTCGGTGATCAGCTTGAAGCGCGACAGGTCCAGGCACAGCACGGCGAAGGGGCGGCGGTCGCGGTGGCTGCGCTCCACCGCCATCTCCAGCAGCGATTCGATCATCGCCCGGTTGGGCAGGCCGGTCAGCCGGTCGCGGGTGGCCAGCCGCATCAGTTCGCGTTCGTGCCGCAGCCGGTCGGTCACGTCGGCCAGCGCGCAGACGAAGCCGCGCCGCCCCCGCACCACCAGCGGCGAGACGCTGAGCGAGGCGTCGATGCGGTCGCCGCTTCCGGGCCGCTCGATTGCCAGCGCATGCTCCCGCACCGGCACCGTCCGCTCCGCGTCGACGGCCATCTCGGCCAGCAGCGAATCGATCCGTGCGCGGTCGGGGGAGGCGAACAGGCCCGACAGCGGACGCCCGTGCAGATCTTCGGCTGGAACGCCGAGCAGGGCGACGGCGGCGGGATTGTGCTCCTCGATCCGGCCGCGGGAATCGACCAGCAGGATCGCCTCGCTGACATTGTTCATGATGCCGGCCAGCCGCTCGTCCCGCTCGATCAGGGCGATGGCGGCGCGGCGGAAGAACTCCATGGCGCGCGCCATCGCGCCGAACTCGTCGCGGCGCTCGCGGCCGGGAATATCGATGTCGGTCCGCCCCTCCGTCAGCAGGCGCATGCGGTCGGACAGCATTTCCAGCGGCCCGACGACATGCTGCGACAGGAACAGCGATCCGGGCCAGCTCAGCACCAGCAATACCGCCAGGAACAGCAGGAAGCCCGACGCCTCCACCAGGAAGGCCCGGTCGAGATCGCCGACGTCGCCGGCGGCGGCGATGGCCCAGCCCCAGGGTTCGAACCGTCCTTCCGCCGTCACCGAGCGATCCATCGGCGGCCAGCCGGGCGGGACGACGCCGTCGGTGAAGATGGTGAGATGGAAAGGCTTGGCGGCCAGCGCCCGCAGGGCCGTCCGCGCCCGGTCGCGCGCCTCCTCCACCGACATGGCGCCCGACGACGACGACCGCTCCAGGTCGCGCAGAAGCCCACCCGCCGACTCCACCAGCGCGGCTGCGACCTGTTCCCGTTCGGCGATCATGCCCTGGCGCAGCAGGTAAAGCGCCGGGATCGCCGCCATCAGGCAGCCGATCAGGCCGATCCAGGTCAGCCAGCGAATCTTGCGGCGCAGCGTCATCGTGCCTGGCGTCGCTCTCTTGTCCGTTAGGTTAACGGACGGTTAGTCATTTGGGGAAAGTGGCGACTTCATTTCAATCGCGCAATGCAATTTTTTCTTCGCATGCGCAACAGACAGCTGTCCAACCGATACGAAGGTTGCAGGCTGCGACGCTTTGCCCCACAGGCAGCATTATTGCCGATCATGGGAAGCGATGTTTCAAGCGGAGTTGCCCGGCCGCCTCCTTCCGCGAAGGCGGAAAGACGGCCGGGCATACGGCAATCTGCGTCGATGATCAGAGCCTTACCGGTCCGATCCTCGGCTCACCCCTGGCTGGGATAGAGCCGCTGGAAGCCTTCGGTAACGCGGGCGATCACCGCCGGGTCGCGGTCGCGCCAATAGCGGGGGTCACGCATCAGGGTGCGCAACTCCGCCTCGCCCTCTCCGCCGCCGGGGCGGGTTCCCGCCATCGACAGCGCGGACGGCTCGCTGCCGGTCATCATCGAATAGAGCGCCATGATGCCTTCGTAGGAGGTCGCCAGCCCTTCGACCGCAGCCGGGGGCAAGGTCTTGCCGGCCCAGGCCAGCAGTTGCCGCGACACCTCGCGCCAGCGCTCCTCGCCGCCGAAACGGGCGACCAGCCGTTCAACCTCCCGCTCCGCCTCGAACTCGGCGGCGACGGTCTGGATCAGCGGAACCATCCGCTCGGCGGCGAGGTCGTACAGAAGCTGGGCCTGCGCCGGGGTATAGCCGGCCTCGAACAGGCGGCCGTTGATCTCCGGATCCGGCTGGAACAGGCCGTGGTCGCAGGCGATGCAATAGCCCTCCGCCGATTCCGGCGCACCCAGCAGGCGACGAAGCTGCGCTGGATCGATGTTGGCCAAATCGGTGCCGGCCGGATCGAGGGCCGGATCGAGGGAAGCGGGGTCGGGCGACACCACAGCCGACTCGGACTGTTGCTGCTGGGATTGGGAAAGCCGTCGCTCCAGCTCCAGATAGGACTTCAGCAGCGCCTCGACGCGCAGCGTGCCGGTCTTGGGATCGCGGAACTTCTCGGGAATCGGCAGCGCCGGGGCCGAATCGGCGGCGGGCGCGGCGGACTCGGTCAGCAGAGTGTCGGCCATCATCAACTCCTGCAGGATAAGGAAAAGGGAAAAGGACATGCCGCCGGTCAGCCCGCCCGCCCGCGCGCGATCAGCGCGAGGACGGTGGCGACCAGCTGGCGCTGTCCTTCGAGGTGGCGCAGAGCCGCCTCCGGCGCGTCGGGTCCCAGCGCGCGGTCGAGCGTCATCGCCCGCAACACCGCCAGCACCCGCGCGCCGTCGCGCCCGGCGAAGCAGCGGGCGAAGCTGGGCGCCGGATCGGGTTCGGACGCCGCGGCGGGACCCGGATCCGCCGGGGACGACGCCTCCAGCCAATCCCAGCCGGCTCGTTCGACCATCGGCGGCTCAGCCATTGGACAGCTCTGGACTGGACAGATCGGCATTGAAGGCCGGGCCAGTCGAAACCGTGGCATCGGGTGCCGCCGCGGGCTCGGTCCGCATCAGCTTGGCCGGCACGCCGAAGGCCTCCCCCAGCCAACGGGCGGTCGCCGCCGCATCCACGGCGGTCTCGGCCTCCGGCCCCAGCGCCTTGACGCTGTCCAGCCAGCGCAAGGCCGCCTGGACGTCGCGTTGCGCCTGCGCCTGGGCGAGCGGGGAGCGGTGCTGCAACTCCACCAGACGGCCATCCACGGTGATGTCGGGGATCTCGCCGCGCCGGCGCAGGATTGCCACCGCCCGCAGCAGAAGCGGCGTCATCAGCTCCGCCTGCAGCCGGCCATAGGTGGCGCCGAGCAGCCGGGCCATCTCCACCGAGCGTTCCAGCACCTCGGTCGCGGTCATGCGCGCCGACTCCACCGGCCCCAGCCGGTCGACCAGCAGCGCATGGCGGATGCGCCCGCGCAGGTCGTCCAGGACCAGCTGCGACACGTCGAACCGGCCGGGATTGGCCAGCGGCGTCAGCCCGGCCGACCCCATCGCCTTCGGGATGATGGTGCCGGGCACCAGCCGGATGGTGGCGGGATTCAGCACCCCGTCATCCTCCGCCTGCCAGATGCCGGTGACGGCGATGGAGGCGTTCTTCAGCACCAGCTCCACCACCTTGTTGGCGGTCTTGATGTCGGGCAGCGCCTTCATCACCGGCGACCGGCCATAGGCCTCCCCCGGCGCCTTCAGCCAGCGGAAATTGACGAAGGGCGACTGCGCGAAGCGCCCCTGCGCCAGCCAGGACGGCTCTGCCAGCCCGCTGTCCAGCACCACCCCCCAGCGATAGGCCGTGCCGTCGGGCAGCACCGCCTCGACCAGGGGGAAGCGGCTGTCGGGTTCGTCGGCCGCCTGCTTGCGAAGTTCGTCGGGCAGGTCTGCGCCGGGGAAGCGCTGGAGGATTTGCGCCAGCGTCGCCTCGCTGCGCCGGAAGGTGGCGTCGAGCCGGCCGTCCGGCCCCTCCTCCAGCACCGCTTCGGCCAGCGGCACGGCGGTGAAGCGCAGGCTGGACGGGGCGCCGGGCGCCGCCTCCTCCATCAGGAGGCTGGCGGTGCCGACGGTGACGAGGTCGAGGAAGGCCTGATGCACCTCCACCGCAAAGTTGGAACGGTCGAAATGCGCCTGGACGATCCCGGCGGCCCGGTCGAGCAGCGGGGCGATGCGGTCGCGCTCCGCCCCCACCAGCGCCGGCCCTGGCTGGAAGCCGAACCAGCGCGACCAGGGCGGCGTCAGCTCCGACAACAGGCTGGCCGCCAGCTGTTCCACCGCGTCGGGGGCGGTGCCGTCGAACAGCCGGTCGACGCGCCGCTCGCCCGGCGTTCCACCACCGCGGAAGGGCCGGCCGTTGGGCAGCGCATGGTCGTAGCAGTCCTGCCAATGGCTCTCCCACACGGCCCGGCGTTCGCGGGCGACGCGGTAGCGCTCCAGCAGGGCTTCCGGTTCCGACAGGTCCTTCGTCCGACTTGCGGCAGGTTTCACGGCTGCGGATGCAGGCATGCGCGGTCTCCTCCGGTCAGGTGGCGGTGCAGTTGCCAGGGGGTCAGCACCCTGCGGGCGCGCAGGCCGATCAGGCGCTTGACCGCCTCGACACAGGTGAAGGGGCCCCAAGGGGCGGGGCCGTCGGGACGGCGCAGCGGGGCGGGATCCACCGTCAACCCCTGGGCGCGGTACCAGCCGGGCAGGTCGAAGTCGGCCGGCAGGTCCAGCACCGCCACGTCGGTGAAGCCGGCCAACGGATCGACCGCCACCCAGCGCCGCCCGTCGTTCAGCAGCGCCAGACAGTGGCGGAAACCCGGTTTCAGCAGCCGCAGCCACCACAGCGGCGCTTCCCCGCGATAGACCACCCAGGCCCCGGTCAAGCCCCCAGTCAAGGCAGTGGTCATCGCGCGATGCCCTTGTCGCGCAGGGCCGGGGCAATGACGTCGAAGGCCTCCTGCCACAGGGAATGGGCGCGCTGTTCGCGGAAGCGGTCGGGCTCCGGCGCGCTCTGGCGGCGGCCGTAATGGACCAGCACATGCAGGTGGTCGCGCAGCAGCTTGCGCGTCCGGTACAGCCGGTCGACCACGCGCAGCACGTCCTGCGGTTCGCAGGGCCGCTCGACCAGCCCACGCCCGGCGACGATCCGCGCGCCGGCCGCCTTGGCGTCCTGCGCCTGCACCGCCCAGAACCACGCCTCCTCCGCCCCGGCGAAGGGCTCGCCGTCGGCGCGGTAAGGCTCCGTCCCCGGCGGGGCGATGTGAGACAGGCGGGCGGCGGGCAAAGCGGGGGCGGCCGGACTCAGCATGCTGGTCTCCTTGCGGCTTCGAATTCTTAAGAGAGCGGCGCCGGGCCAACTTTGCGGCCGCGCCATCTGTTTGCGTTATGTTCCGGCCAACGCGTGCGGTCAACAGGTTTATGAAAAAGTTCCTAGGGACGCTGTCGCCGGTTTATGAGATTATCGTCCCATGCTGAAACATACGGACATCTGGCGGGCCATCGACCGCCTCGCGGCACAGCACGGGCTCTCCGCCTCCGGGCTGGCGCGGCGCGCCGGACTGGACCCGACGACCTTCAACAAGAGCAAGCGCACGACCAGCGACGGCAAGCTGCGCTGGCCGTCGACGGAAAGCATCTCCAAGGTGCTGGACGCCACCGGCGCTTCTCTGTCGGAATTCGTGTCGCTCGTCGGCGACGGCGCCGGCACCACCCCGCTGCAGCGGGTTCCGGTGATCGGCTATGCCCAGGCCGGATCGGCCGGCTATTTCGACGACGCCGGCTTCCCCGCCGGCAGCGGCTGGGACGAGCTGCTGTTCCCCAGCCTGGGCGACCCGCACGCCTACGCGCTGGAGATTTCCGGCGACAGCATGGAACCGGTCTATCGCGACGGCGACACCATCATCGTGTCCCCCGCGGCACAAATCCGCCGCAACGACCGCGTCGTCGTCCGCACCAAGGGCGGCGAGGTGATGGCCAAGCAGCTGATCCGCGAAACCGCGACCAAGATCGAGCTTCTGTCGATCAACCGCGCCCACCCCGACCGCAGCATTCAGATGTCGGACGTCGCCTGGATGGCGCGGATCATTTGGGCGAGCCAGTGAGGGTGCGGGAGTAGACCCTCGCTTTTGTCGACGTTAGACCCCCACCTAACCTCCCCCGCAAGGCGGGGGAGGGACTGCCGCCGCTCTCTCGCACAAGCGCTTGTCCCCTCCCCCGCCCAGCGGGGGAGGGTTAGGGTGGGGGCAAACACCTTCTCACCCGGCGGACGGTCCTAGGAAAATTTCCCTTTACCGTCCACCCCGTCAGGCGCTACCGTCCATCTCATGGAACGCGCCGCCCGCCTGGACAGCCTTCACCGCTCCCATGACGCCCGACCGCCGAAGCCCGAGCTGCGCGCCGCCCTGCTCGGCGGCCCCAGCCGAGCCAACGCCATCAAACGCGCCGCAACGCTCCGTCTGCACATGGACCTCGCGGCCGAAGCGCGCCTCGCCACCGCCCGGCGTCGCGGCTGCCTGACCGCCGCAGCCTGCCGGACCGACGCGTGGCTGGCCCGTCTGGCCGCCACGCTGGCCCATCACCGCCAAGCGGCGGTGGCTCTGCTCGATCAGCGGAACGCGTATTCCCAATAGAGCGCCCGCGCCCGCTGGAAGATCGGACCGGCCGCGAAGCTGCGGTCCTCCACCTTGGTCACCGGGACGCATTTGGCATGGTTGCCGGTGGAGAAGACCTCGTCGGCCTCCAGCAGGTCCTTCGGGGTCAGGGTGCACTCCTCCACCGTCACGCCGTCGTTGCGCAGCAGGGCGATGACGCGCTGGCGGGTGATGCCGTTCAGGAAACAGCCGTTCGGCACCGGGGTGCGCACCACGCCGTCCTTGGCGATGAAGATGTTCGACGTCGCGAACTCCGCCACGTTGCCTATGGCGTCCAGCATGATGGCGTTCTGGAAGCCGCGCTTGCGCGCCTCGGTCAGCGCCAGCCCGGCGTTGGGATAGAGGCACGCCGCCTTGGCCTCGGTCGGGGCCATGGTCGGGATCGGCCGGCGGCGGGTGGAGATGCAGGCGGAGAATCCGGTCGGCTGCGGCAGCGGGTCCTCGTAGATCGACAGGACGAAGCGCGTGCTCTCCGGCGCCGGGGCGACGAAGCCGTCATCGGCGTAGAACATCGGCCGGATGTACAGTTCCGCCTCCTTGGGGAAGCGGTGGATGCCGTCCCAGCACAGCTCCTCGATCTCGCCGGCGGTGACCATCGGCTCCAGACCCAGCACCTGGGCCGAGCGGATGGCGCGGGCGCAGTGCAGGTCGAGGTCGGGGGCCACGCCCTGGAAGGCGCGCGCGCCGTCGAAGACCGTCGAAGAGAGCCACAGCGTGTGGGACAGCGGTCCGACGATCGGCGGATTGCCCTCCACCCATTCGCCCTGGATCCAGCTCCACGCCTGGCCTGCCATGCCGCCCATGATTGGTCCTTCCCTAGGATAGAAATGTGTTTGCCCGCTGGGCGACGCCGGTTCGCGCCGCCCATTGGTGGTTCGTCGTCGTTGGTGATCTCCGAAGAGCATACCCCCTCGCCGCCGCCGGTCAACCGGTCCGCACGCAATTGTCCCGTGCGATGGAGCGGATTGCGGATTCACCCGTTGATAAGGGAGAGCTGACAACCGACAGAGGGGAATTGCCCAATGCCGATCATCGATCCCGGCCTCAGCGCCGCCCCGCCAAACCCGTTCCCCGGCCCGCACGAGGATGTGCCCGTCGTCGATCTGCCGGGCACCGACAATCCCGACCTGCCCGCCCCCGGCGGCCCCGGCACCACCGACAGCCCTGCCCCCGGCAACGACCTGCCGCCGTCGCGCCCGACCGACCCGGATTTCGTCTGAGGCACCGGAAACGAAAAAGGCGCCCCCAAAGGGGCGCCTTTTCCTTGTCGAGAAACACTGTCCGCGATCGGTGGAAAACGACCGCTCTTCGCGGTCAGCGGCGCACGACCATCAGCTTCTTGATCTCGGCGATGGCCTTGGCGGGGTTCAGACCCTTCGGGCACGCCTTGGTGCAGTTCATGATGGTGTGGCAGCGGTAGAGGCGGAACGGGTCCTCGAGGTTGTCGAGGCGCTCGCCCGTCATCTCGTCGCGGCTGTCGACGATCCAGCGATAGGCCTGGAGCAGGATCGACGGGCCGAGGTAACGGTCGCCGTTCCACCAGTAGCTGGGGCAGGAGGTCGAGCAGCAGAAGCACAGGATGCACTCGTAGAGGCCGTCCAGCTTGGCGCGGTCCTCCGGCGACTGCAGCCGCTCGCGGCTCGGGGCCGGCGACTGCGACTGCAGCCACGGCTTGATCGAGGCGAGCTGGGCGTAGATGTGCTTCAGGTCGGGGACCAGATCCTTCACCACCGGCATGTGCGGCAGCGGGTAGATCTTGACGTCGCCCGGAACCTCGTCGATCGCCTTCAGGCAGGCCAGCGTGTTCGTGCCGTCGATGTTCATCGCGCACGACCCGCAGATGCCCTCGCGGCAGGACCGGCGGAAGGTCAGCGTGCTGTCGACCTGGTTCTTGATGTAGATGATCGCGTCCAGGATCATCGGCCCGAACTTGTCGAGATCGACCACATAGCTGTCGACGCGCGGGTTCTGGCCGTCGTCCGGGTTCCAGCGGTAGATCTTGAAGGTCTTGGCCCGCTTGGCGCCGTTCGCGACGTTGACGGTCTTGCCGACGCCGACCTTGGAGTTGGCTGGCAGGTTGAATTCAACCATGGCTGATTTCCTTTATCCGGCGGGCCTTAGTACACGCGGGCCTTGGGCGGGAAGACCTCGACCTCATCGGTCAGGGTGTACATGTGGACCGGGCGGTAATCGATCTTCGTCTCGCCATTGTCCGCGACCCAGATGACGGTGTGCTTCATCCAGCCTTCGTCGTCGCGGTTCGGGTAGTCTTCACGGGCATGCGCGCCGCGGCTTTCCGGACGGTTCTGGGCGGAGTGCAGGGTGGCGACCGCCTGGCCCAGCAGGTTGTCCAGTTCCAGCGCCTCGACCAGATCGGAGTTCCAGACCAGCGAGCGGTCGGAGATGGCGATCTCGCCCTTCTTGGCATAGACCGCGTCGATCTTCTTCACGCCCTCGTCCAGGACCTCGCCGGTGCGGAAGACGGCGCAGTTGTTCTGCATCGTCCGCTGCATGTCCAGCCGCAGATCGGCCGACTTGATCGAGCCCTTGGCGTTGCGGATGCGGTCGAACCGCTCCAGCGCCTTGTCGCAAGCATCCGGCTTGACCGACGGGGCCTTGCCCGGCTGGACGATCTCGGCGGCGCGGATGGCGGCCGCACGGCCGAACACCACCAGATCGAGCAGCGAGTTGGAGCCCAGGCGGTTGGCGCCGTGCACCGACACGCAGGCCGCCTCGCCGATCGCCATCAGACCCGGGACCACCTGGTCCGGGTTTTCGGCGGTCGGAGACAGCACCTCGCAGTGAACGTTGGTCGGGATGCCGCCCATGTTGTAGTGGACGGTCGGCAGAACCGGGATCGGCTCCTTGGTGACGTCCACGCCGGCGAAGATCTTGGCCGTCTCGGCGATGCCGGGCAGGCGCTGGTGGATGATCTCCGGCGGGAGATGCTCCAGGTGCAGGTGGATGTGGTCCTTGTGCTCACCCACGCCGCGGCCTTCGCGGATCTCGATGGTCATCGAGCGGGACACGACGTCGCGCGACGCCAGATCCTTGGCCGACGGGGCATAGCGCTCCATGAAGCGCTCGCCGTTGGAGTTGGTCAGGTATCCACCCTCGCCGCGCACGCCCTCGGTGATGAGGCAGCCGGAGCCGTAGATGCCGGTCGGGTGGAACTGCACGAACTCCATGTCCTGCAGGGGCAGGCCGGCGCGCAGGATCATGCCGCCGCCGTCGCCGGTGCAGGTGTGGGCCGAGGTCGCCGAGAAGTAGGCGCGGCCGTAGCCGCCGGTCGCCAGCACCACCAACTGGCCGCGGAAGCGGTGCAGCGTGCCGTCGTCCAGGTTCCAGGCCAGCACGCCCTTGCAGACGCCGTCCTCCATGATGAGGTCGAGCGCGAAGTATTCGACGAAGAACTCCGCCTCGTGCTTCAGCGACTGCTGGTAGAGGGTGTGCAGGATGGCGTGGCCGGTGCGGTCGGCGGCGGCGCAGGTCCGGTAGGCCTGGGTCTTGCCGTACTGCGCGGTCATGCCGCCGAAGGCGCGCTGGTAGATCTTGCCTTCGGGCGTGCGCGAGAACGGCACGCCGTAGTGCTCCAGCTCGATGATCGCCGGGATGGCCTCGCGGCACATGTACTCGATGGCGTCCTGGTCGCCCAGCCAGTCCGACCCCTTGACGGTGTCGTACATGTGGTAGCGCCAGTCGTCCTCGCCCATGTTGCCGAGAGCGGCCGAGATGCCGCCCTGCGCCGCCACGGTGTGGGAGCGGGTCGGGAACACCTTGGTGATGCAGGCGGTCTTCAGGCCCTTTTCGGCCATGCCGAAGGTGGCGCGCAGACCGGCGCCGCCGGCGCCGACGACGACGACGTCATAGGTGTGGTCGATGATGTTGTAGGCGGTCGCCATGGTCGTCAGGCTCCGATGAAGATCTTCACGACGGCCAGCACGCAGGCGGCCGCCAGGGCGAAGGACAGGAACTTGACGCCGATGATCAGCGCCATCTTCTGCCATTCGACATGCACGTAGTCCTCGATGACCACCTGAAGCCCGGACTGGGCATGGTGGAAGGTGACCACGGCGGTGAGGACCATCATGACGGCCGAGAAGGGCGACTTCATCCAGGCGACGAAGGCGGCGTGATCGGCACCCAGATGGCCGATGACCCCGAAGACGAACCAGACGGTCAGCGGGACCAGGGCGATCGCGGTCAGGCGCTGCGACCACCAATGTTCGGTGCCATGCTTGGCGGAACCCAGACCGCGCGCGACCTGCAGCGGCGAACGGAGGGTCTTGCTATTGGACGCCATGTCTTATCTCCTCACCACACGGCCAGGCCGACGATCCAGGTCAACACGGTCAGCACCGCCGTCGCGCCGAGGATGATCTTGTTGTTGCGGTCGGCGTCGGTCAGCTCGAACGACTTGCCGGCGTCCCAGACCAGATGGCGGATGCCGTTGCACAGGTGGTAGTACAGCGCCGCCGACCAGCCGAACATCAGGAGCAGGCCGAAGAAGGAGCCGATGAAGCCCTGCGCGCGCGCGAACGCTTCCGGGCCGGCGGCGGCGGCGACCAGCCACCACACCAGCAGAAGCGTGCCCACAGCCAGCCCGACGCCCGTGATGCGGTGCGTGATGGACATGACTGCGCTCAGCGGGAGTTTGTAGACTTGAAGGTGCGGGGAGAGCGGCCGACCGCTGCCGTTTGCCATTGCGTCGTCCTCTGTTCGCGGCCGGGCGCGGCGCAACATGACGATTGCCGCGGCGGCTGGGTGGTGCGTGCCCTTTTGGGACGGCTGTCCGTCCTATTGGTTGGCGCAATGAATTACGCTCCCGCAGCAGCCGAGTCAACGGCGGGGGGTGGCCGAAAGTGCTGGTGTGACGATTTTGGCGCAGCGCGGGAAGTGGCTGAAAAGAAACGGCCTTCGGGTCCTGTGGTAATACCAGCGAATGAGGCCAGTCTGAGGCTGTGCCGCTTGGCCTTCCGCTACTTGTCGAAGCGGCGCACGTTCTCGACCATCATCGAGTACATCTGCGTAATCAGTTCCGCCGGACGAAGACGACCGAACGGAATGTTGTCCTTGGCCCATTCGACAAGGCCCGGCGGCGGCTTCACCGGCGCCACCTCGTACCCCGCCTTCTTCAGCGCGGCGGTCACCGCGCGGGCCTGCTTGGCATAATCCTCGTTGAAGAAGGACTTGTCGGCGTCCTTGATCGCCTTGGCGATGATGTCCTCGATGGGGGCGGGCATGCCGATGCTGGGGCCGGGTCTGGTTGGCGGAGGTGCCGACACCCTGTCACAGCGCGGTGCCCTTCGCAATTCCCCGCTGCCCGCCGCTGGCGACGGCCGCTACCCCGGGATCGGGGGCGCGGAAGCAGCTGGGAACAATTATTGTAAGTAATCGCCTGAACCCGGCTGGCCCAAAAAGCGAATGTGGATTCGTTGCTGGTCGGAAGGTCAATAGACAGTCTTTGCCGACAGGGTTCAGCTTTCCCCGCATGCAGTGGTTTTCGGCGAATTGCTGGCTGCGGGGGTAAGGAACCGGAATGGTGCATTCGACGGAATCGCCGCTCGATCTCGAACCGGACGCTTCAAGGCCGAGCGCGCTGGGTGTGGCCCCCAGCAAGTCGCGCGAGACGATCCTGTTCGCCGGTGCGGTTTCGCTGCTGGTGCTGGCGCTGTGGAGCATCCCGCGGATCAGCTTCGGCGACGGCGGCGTCCATGTCGCGATGGCCCATCTGCTGACGGTGCTGTCGATGGGATCCGCCGATCCGGTCCTGTCGCAGTATTTCATGCTCAACCTCCAGAGCGAGCCCAACTGGTTCATCTATCCGATCCTGGCCGCCCTGTTGCAGGTCTTCGATCCATACACGGCGGAGAAGATCCTGCTGACCGGCTATGTGATCGGCCTTCCCTATGCCTTCCGTTACGCGGTGACGGCGGTCAATCCTCGCAACGCGCCCTTGTCCTGGTTCGCCCTGCCCTTCGTCTTTTCCTGGCCGCTGAATCTCGGCCTGTACAATTTCATCTTCAGCCTTGTCTGGCTGTTCGTGGCGCTGGGCTATGCTCTGCGCCACTGGAGGGCGATGACGCCGGGCCGCACGCTGGCGATGACCCTGCTGGGGCTGGTCACTTATTTCTCCCATCTCACCGCCGCCGCTGTGCTGTGCCTCTGCCTGGGCGGGTTCGGGGCGTGGTTGCTGTGGTGCGAGCTTCGCCATCCGGGCTCGTCGGGTCTGCGGGCGTCGAGCGGGCAGGCACCGGAGGAGCCCACAGCCACCCGGCTTTGGGTGCCCTTCGCCGCCTTCGCGACGGCGCTGCTGCCCATCGTCGTTTTGACGCTGCTGTTCACCCTGCGCAATACCGGGCAGAAGGTGGAATTCGGACCGGACCTCTGGTACCGCACCAAGATGCTGGTCTACGGCAACGTCATCCTGTCGCACACGCGGTGGGAGGGAGCGTTCTCCACCCCGGTGGCGCTGCTGCCCTTCGTGGCGGCGGCGCTCCTCCTCGTTCGCTGGCGGCGGACGACTGCCCAGAATGGCGCGCCCGCCGATCCCCTCGACAACCCGCTGAACGGCATGCTCGCCGGGGCTCTGCTGGTCCTTCTGTTCAGCTACGTCGCTCCCAACAGCACCTCGGGCGGCGGGCTGGCGGCCCAGCGCATCCAGATCTTCCCCTACCTGCTGCTGATGCTGTGGCTGGCGGTGGTGACCGACTGGACGGCGCTGCGCCGGGTGACGGCGACGGTCGCCGGGGTGGCGACGGTGGGGCTGCTGGTCATCAACATGGCCTACAACCACCTGAACAGCCGCTATCTGGCGGAATTCGACAGCGCGGCGCAGCGGCTGGAGCCGGGGCGGACCATGCTGCTGCTCGACTTCACCGGATGGAAGGCAAGCCCGGACGGGCTGCATGACAGCTTCCGCCTGAACTTCGTCGGCCATCCTCAGTCACGCTTCGTGGCGAACCGCCCGCTGGTCGACCTGAACATCTACCAGGCGTCGACGCCGAACTTCCCAGTCCGTTACCGGCCCGAGGCCGATCCCTATATCCATCTGCGCGGCAACGGCCCCAACCCGGAGACCCCGCCGACCGACGAGTTCCTGATGGCCGGCACGCGCAGCGCCATCCGGGTAGACTATGTCCTGGTCTGGGGCCTGACGCCGGCGCGCGCCGCCATGGACGGCGCCAGGCTGACGCTGGACCAGCTGGACGCCGGCTATGAGCTTGCCAGCGTCTCGGACCATGGCTGGATGCGCATCTACCGGCGCAGAGAGTGATGCCGCCCACCGGACGGCGACGGGAGTAACGCCGTTTTTTTACGACGCCAGCGCCGCGTCCTTCTCCGCGATGACGGCGGCGATGGCGGCGCGTTCGGCAGCGGTCATGCGCAGGCTGGCGCTCTTCAGCTGGCCGCAGGCGGCCATGATGTCCTCGCCGCGCGGGGTGCGGACAGGGCTGGCGTAGCCGGCGTTGTTGACGATGTCGCCGAAGACCTGGATCGCCCGCGCGGTCGACCGCTCGTAGGGCGCGCCCGGCCACTCGTTGAAGGGGATCAGGTTGATCTTGGCCGGGATGCCTTCCAGCAGCTTCACCAGCGCCCGCGCATCGGCTGGCGTGTCGTTCACGCCCTTCAGCATCACATATTCGAAGGTGATGCGCCGGGCGTTGGACAGGCCGGGGTAGTTGCGGCAGGCCTCCATCAGGTCGCGCAGCGGGTATTTGCGGTTGATGGGCATGATGATGTCGCGCAGCTCGTCGGTCACGGCGTGCAGGCTGACCGCGAGGTTGACGTTCAGCTCCTCGCCGCAGCGCGCCATCATCGGCACGACGCCAGAGGTCGACAGGGTGATGCGCCGCTTGGAGATCGAGATGCCGTCGCCGTCCATCACGATCTTCAGCGCCTTAGCGACGTTGTCGTAATTGAACAGCGGTTCGCCCATGCCCATCATGACGATGTTGGACAGCATGCGCCCGTCGGGCGGCGCCGGCCATTCGCCCAGCATGTCGCGCGCCAGCATCACCTGCGCAACGATCTCCGCCGAATCCAGGTTGCGCACCAGGCGTTGCGTGCCGGTGTGGCAGAAGCGGCAGGTCAGCGTGCAGCCGACCTGCGAGGAGACGCAGAGCGTGCCGCGGTCCTCCTCGGGGATATGGACGCTCTCCACCTCCTGGCCGTCCGGCATGCGCAGCAGCCACTTGCGGGTGCCGTCCGCCGATTTCAGGTCCTTCACCACCGTCGGCCGCGCCACGATGTAGGCGTCGGCCAGCTTTTCCCGCACCGGCTTGGCCAGTGTGGTCATCTCGGCGAAATCGGTGGAGCCGCGGTGATAGATCCAGTGCCAGAGCTGGCGCGCCCGGAACTTTTCCAGGCCGACGGACAGCATCTCGGCTTCCAGCTCTTCGCGGGACAGGCCGACAAGGTTCTTGCGTCCGTCGGCATCGGTCGCCGGCAGAACGAAGGCGGAAGCATGATTGGAGGCGCTCATGGCCCCATTACATAGGGCCATGAGCGTTCGGAGTCAAAAGACTCGAAGGGAAAAAACCCGAGTAAACCGCTGCGGCGATCAGCGCTTCACGCCGCAGGCCTCGTTGATCGCATCATAGGCCTGCCCGACGCCGGCCAGGCTGTAGGTGTCGGTGGTCTTGGTGCCGCGGCCGGACACGCCCTTCACCACCATCTGCTTGCCGTTGCGCAGCGCGGCCGTCACCGCACGGTCGCCTTCGGCATCGCGGGCCCAGGCGGTCTCGCCGTCGGTGAACAGCTTGAACTCCTTGCCGTCGACCGAGACCTCGGCTTCGCTGCCCTTCTTGAACGGATAGCCGACGATGATGCTGACGACGTCCAGGGTCTTTTCCGACGGGCGGTGGGTGACCAGCGCGTAGATGTCGCCGCGCTTGGCCTTCGGCTCCGTCTTCTTGGGCTGGCTGGAGATGTAGCAGACCTTCTGCCCCTTCTCCTCGAACGCGAAAGCGTTCCAGTCCTTGAAGGTGCCGAGATGGCGCGGGTCGGCGGCGGCGGCCGGCGCGGCAGTCAGGCCGGCGGCAAGAAGTGCGGAGAGGACAGAACCGGCAAAGGCGGCCCCGGCAAATCGGCGGACGGCGTTGGGAAGCAACATCGGTCTTGCGTCTGCTCGTTGTTGGTCCGTGGGGTGCGGGCGGACACTACCCCAAACGGACAGACCATTCCAAGACCGGCAGGCCCGATCCGGCCCGTTTCTCACAGCCGGCAACGCACGCCGCGTGACATTTGAGCACGCTTGAGGACAATGAGGGGTCACAAACTTGCCGCTGGCGTAACCTGGGGTTCACGCTATACCTGCGCCCGGCATGAACGCGGCGGGAACTGGCATGGCCAAGCTACTGGTGGTGGATGACGATCCGGTCACGCGCAACCTGATCCGCGCGATCCTGACCCGCGAAGGCCATGACCTGACCCTGTGCGCCAGCGCCCCGGAAGCCATCGGCATCCTCTATGTGGAGAAGTTCGACCTCGTCCTGACCGACATCATCATGCCGGACCATGACGGGTTCGAGGTGATCAAGGCCGCGCGCACCCTGCGGCCGGAGATGCCGGTCGTCATCCTGTCGGCCATCGAGGACAGGGTTCCATCCGAGCTGGCCGCCGCCGCCTTCGCCAAGCTGGGCGTGACCCGCGTCATCTCTAAGCCGGTCAACCCGACCCTTCTCGCCTCGAAGGTGGTGGCCGCCATCGTTGCAGGGTGACGGCGCCGGCTGACGTCTCCGGCTGACGGTTCCCATCGGGCTGTACGGTCCGGCGCCGCAGACGTGGTTACATCGTCGCAGGCGCGGATATCGCCGGCCAACCCCTCGTCACCGGTTGAATGAATGTCTGCATAGGATTACTTTGGCGAACGTGCAGCACGAACGCGCAACCGCCGAGAATGCCATGCTCCACGACGATGCACGGCCGGAGATGGCCGGTCCGGTCGCCAAACCGCCCTTCAAGGTCCTGGTCGTCGATCCCGACCCGTCGCTGCTGGCGACATCCCGGTCGGCGCTGGACGGACTGTCCATCGAAGGCGCCGGCGTCGCACTCGTGGGTGCCGCCTCCGCCGCCGAGGCGCGCAACGCGCTGCAGCAGCATCCCGACACTGCCCTGATCCTGCTGGAGATCGTGCTGGAAAGCGAACGGGCCGGCCTGGATCTGGTCACCCACCTGCGCCGCGAACTCGGCAACCAGCGCACCCGCATCCTGGTCTGTGCCGGCAATCCCGAGATGACGGCGGAGGACGAGGCGATCGCCGCCAACGATGTCGGCGACTGGCGCGTGAAGGCGGAGCTGACGCCCCGCGCGCTCCGTGCCGCGGTGGCCGGACAGCTGCGCACCTTCGCCAGTCTCCAGGCGCTGGCCGCCGGGCGCAAGGGGCTGGCCCGCATGCTGGTCGCCACCACCGGCCTCCTGGAGATGCGCACGCCCGACGTGCTGTTCCCCAACATATTGCCGCGCGTGGTCGGGCTGCTCGGCATCGGCCACCATGCGCTCCTGTGCATCCAGGGCGACACGCTGCCGCGCGACCGCAAAATCCGGGTGCGCACCTCCACCGGCCGCTTCGCCAAATGGAAGGACGTGGAGGTTTCGGCCCTCGGTGAGCCGCGGGTGGAGGCGGCGCTGGAACGGCTGTCGCCCAGCAGCGAAACCATCATCGAGCCGGATTTCTGCGCGTTGCGCCTGCGCGCCAACGGCGGCATCACCGGCATGATCTATGTCGAGGGCCGCAACGACGGCACCGCCCGCGAATGGCAGCTGCTGGAGCTGTTCCGCAACAAATGCTCCATCGCCTTCGAGAACGCCCTGCTGATCGAGGAGCTGAACACCTCGCAGAAGGCCACCGTCCTGGCGATGGGGGCGCTCGCCGAATACAAAGACAACGCCGCCAGCGGCCACCTGCAGCGCATCGAGAAGCTGGTGGGGTCCATCGCCCGCGAGTTGCACCAGCGCGGAAAGTTCGGTGACGAGCTGGACACGGATTTCGTCGAGAAGGTCGGACTGGCAGCATTGCTGCACGACGTCGGCATGCTGAGCGTGTCCGACGAGACGCTGGGCATGCCGGGCGAGCTGACCGGCATCGACATGCAGATGATCCAGCGCCACACCGAGATCGGCCACCGCATTCTGGCCGAGGCGGCAGTGCCCCTGCGCGGGCGGTCGCTGCTGTCGATCGCGGCGGAGATCGCGCGCTACCACCATGAACGCTATGACGGGTCGGGCTATCTGGAAGGGCTGAAGGGCAACGCCATCCCGATCGGCGCCCGCATCATGGCGGTGGCCGACGTGTTCGACGCGCTGATCACCAGCCGCCAGTACCGCGGCGCATGGCCGGTGGAGGACGCGATCTCCTGGATCGTCGAACGGGCCGGGCGCGACTTCGACCCCGACGTGGTGGATGCTTTCGTCCATGTCATCCGCCGTTTCCAGACCGACGATCCCGGCTGGTTCCCCAAGGCCGGCGGCGGGCACGGCATGCTGGGCGGCGCCATCGGCCGCAAGCTCCGCGCGCTTTTCGGCCGCCGGGCGGAGGCGATGTAGACGGCCCCGGCAAGGGCGGAGCGCCTTTGGCAGGATCTTCACGCCCAACGGCATCCGCGCCACTCCCCGCCCGCCGCATCCCCCGCTATCCTCATGGCGCATCACACACCGGAGACCCTGCCATGCTGGACCTGCGCCCCAACTGCGAATGCTGCGACCGCGACCTGCCGCCAGCGGCGGAGAACGCCTACATCTGCTCCTTCGAATGCACCTTCTGCGCGGACTGCCGTGCCCGGCTGCCGGGGCAGCGCTGCCCGAACTGTGGGGGCGAACTGGTGCGGCGGCCGATCCGTCCGGCCTCCAAGCTCGCCGCCAACCCGCCTTCGGCCACCCGCATCGTGAAACCGGACGGCTGCGCTCCGCTGTTCTGAGTCCCGGAATCGCCACCGCTGTCGCTGGCGTTCGCCGCGCAAATCGGCCAGACTGTGCCATCGCTCCCGGGGAACCGCCCCGTGCGGAGCGCAGGGACCGTCACCGCATGCTTACGCTCTACAGCTTTCCCACGCCCAATGGACGCAAGGCCTCCATCCTGTTGGAGGAACTGGGGCTGACCTACGCCGTTCATCGCGTCGATCTGGCCGCCGGCGAGAACAAGCGACCGGATTTCCTGGCGATCAGCCCGATCACCAAGATCCCCGCCCTGGTGGAGGAGCTGCCGGGCGGCCGGATGCGGCGCCTGTTCGGTTCCGGCGCCATCCTGCTGCATTTCGCAGAGCGCACCGGCCGCCTGCTGCCCGAGGACGAGGACGAGCGGGCGGAGGCGATGAGCTGGTTCATGCTGGGCGTCAGCGACCTCGGCCCGACCGCCATCGACATGCAGCGCTTCGCCGCCCGCTCCCCCGAGCGCATCCCCCACGCCATCGACCTGTACAAGGGCGAGCTGATGCGCTGCTATTCTGCACTGGAGGACCGGCTGGGCATCGCGGAGCATCTGGGCGGCACCACCTATTCCATCGCCGACATCGCCTGCTTCCCCTTCATCGCAGCCGCGGGGGCGGCCGGCGGCGGGCTGCTCGACCGCTTCCCGAACCTGAAGCGCTGGCACGACGCCATGGCCGGCCGGCCGGCGGTGCAGCGCGGCATGGCCGTTCCAGATATGGCCGTTCCCGAGGCGGCCGCTCCCGGTTAGCCGGACTGTTTCCGTCAGGACGCTTTTTGCACCACCTTCCCAGAACGGCATCCGGCCGTTCCAACCAGTGTTAGAGACATGCCGATCAACAACCGCATCGCCGCTTTCCAGGACGACATGACCGCTTGGCGGCGCGACATCCACGCCCATCCGGAGCTTGGGTTCGAGGAGGAGCGCACCTCTGACATCGTCGCCGCAAAGCTGGCGGAGTTCGGCATCACGGTGCATCGCGGCCTGGGTGGAACCGGCGTGGTCGGCACGCTGAAGGGGCTGGGCACCGGCAGCGGCCGGGCCATCGGCCTGCGCGCCGACATGGACGCGCTGCCGATGCCGGAGGCCAACGACTTCGACCATGCCTCGCGCCATGCCGGCAAGATGCATGCCTGCGGCCATGACGGCCACACCGCCATGCTGCTGGGCGCCGCCCGCTATCTGGCGGAGACGCGCAATTTCGACGGCACCGTCCACTTCATCTTCCAGCCGGCTGAGGAAGGGTTGGGCGGTGCGAAGCGGATGATCGAGGACGGGCTGTTCCGGCAGTTCGACTGCGAGCAGGTCTATGGCCTGCACAACTGGCCGGAGCTGCCGGCTGGCCAGATCGCCGTCCATCCCGGCCCGGTGATGGCCGCGGCCAACCAGTTCGAGATCCATGTGACCGGCCACGGCGCCCACGCCGCCATGCCCCACCGCGGCATCGACCCGGTGCTGGTGTCGGCCCACATCATCACCGCAGCGCAAAGCCTGGTCAGCCGCGGCACCAACCCGGCCGACAGCGCGGTGGTGTCGATCACGGTGGTGGAGGCCGGCACCGCGGCCAACGTCATTCCCGACAGCGCACGGATGCTCGGCACCATGCGCACCTTCTCGGAAGAGAACCACCGCCGCATCCAGGAGCAGTTCGCCCGCCTGGTCTCCAGCATCGCCGAAGGGCTGGGCGCCAAGGCCGAGCTGCGCTTCCGCCCCGGCTATCCCGCCACGGTGAACAGCGAGCCGGAGGCGCGCGTCGCGGCGGCGGCGGCGGCCAGGGTGGTGGGTGAGGAGAACGTCGTCTGGGCCCCGGCCCCGACCATGGCGGCGGAAGACTTCGGCTATATGCTGAAGGAGCGGCCGGGCGCCTACATCTGGCTCGGCCATGGCGGCCACCGCGGTCCGTCCTGCCGCCTGCACAACCCGCATTACGACTTCAACGACGCGATCCTGACCACCGGCGCCAGCTATTGGGCGTCGCTGGTCGAGACGATCCTGCCGCGGAGCGCCTGACCGTCCCATGAAGCTGCCGTCCCATCTCCGCCTGATCCCGCTGGTTCTCGTTCCCACCCTGCTGCTGGCCGGCTGCCAGTCCGGCACCGACCGCGCCGAGGGCAACCTGCTGCCGGCCCAGGCGGAGGCCGGCACCGTCTGGCAGGGCAACCACAGCGGCGCCGCCGAGCGCGCCTATGTCGTCGCCCGCGACGGCGCCGAATGGACGGCGCTGTGGGCGCGCGTCGGCGAACCGGCCCCGACCTCCCTGCCCGGCGGCCGGATGGCGGTGGCGGTGTTCCTGGGGCCCCGCGACACGGCGGGCTACGGCGTCACCATCGACAGCGTGCAGCAGAAGGGCGCCGATCTGGTCGTCGGCTACCGCGAGACGGTTCCCGGCCCGGCCCAGGCGGTGGCGCAGAGCCGCACCAGCCCCTACGCCATCCGCCTGCTGCCCAGCGCGGCGGGAACGCCGAAATTCGTCCGGGGGAAGTGAGGTTCGGGGGTGGGGGTCTAACTCCGACCCCTTAAACCACCACTCACCGCGGCATCTGCCACGGCACGTCCCCGCCCACCAGCTTGCCCGCTTCGGCCGGCGGCAGCGGGCGGGCGAAGTGGTAGCCCTGGCCGTAGTCGCAGGCCAGCGCGCGCAGCAGGTTGGCGTCGGCGCTGGTCTCGATGCCCTCGGCGATCACGTCGAAGCCCAGCAGCCGCGCCAGATCCATGATGATGCGGACGATGGCGCGGTTTTCCTCCGACTGGTGCATGGCCGAGACGAAGGAACGGTCGACCTTCAGGCTGTCGATGGGCAGCTTGTGCAGGTAGGACAGCGACGAATAGCCGGTGCCGAAATCGTCGATCGACAGCTTGATGCCCAGCGCCCGCAGGTCGCGCAGCAGACGGATCGACTGTTCCGCCTTGTCCATGACGGCGCTTTCCGTCAGCTCCAGCTTGATCCAGGACGGTTCCACCCCGGTCTCGCGCAGGACCTCGCGCACGACCTGGACGAAGTTGGGGTCGGACAGCTGGTGGGTCGACAGGTTGACGCTCATGAACAGCGGGGCGGAGCCCGGTTCGCGCCGGTCCTGCCATTCCGCGATCTGCCGGCAGGCCTCGCGCAGGACCCAGGTGCCGAGCGACACGACGAGGCCGGTGCTCTCGGCGATGGGAATGAAGATGCCGGGCGGGATGTTGCCGCGTTCGGGGTGGTTCCAGCGCATCAGCGCCTCGAACCCGGCCAGACCGCCGGTCACCATCTCCACGATCGGCTGGTAGGCCACCCACAGGTCGCTGCCGCTGGACAGCGCGCCGCGCAGGTCATGCTCCAGCCGCACCTGCTCGACCACATGGGAATGCATCGCCGGGTCGAACCATGCCTGCCGCCCGCCGCCCTGTTCGCGGGCGCGGGCGGTGGCGATCTCGGCGTCGCGCAGCACGTCCTCCGGCCGCTCGTGGCCGGGCTGGGCCTCCACCACGCCGATGCTGGCCGACAGGAACACCGTACCGCCGGAGCTGGAGCGGGCGGAACGCACCACCGCGGCCAGCTCGTCGATGGCGGTCTCCAGCGCCGGCCGGTCGCAGGTGCCGCCGGCCAGCAGGGCGAAGGCATGGTCGCTGACCCGCGCGATCAGATCGAAGGCGGCGGCCTGCGCCCCCATCCGCTGCGCCAGATCGTCCAGCAGCTCGTTGGCGAAGCCCTGGCCCATGCTGCTGCGGATTTCGGCGAATCGGTCGATGTCCAGGATGACCAGCGTGAACGGCTCGCCCATGTTGCGGTAGTCCGCCATGTGCTTCAGCAGCATCAGGCGGTTGGCCAGCCCGGTCACGGGATCGTAGTAGGCGAGGCGGAACAGGTCGTCCTGCACCTGCCGGCGTTCGGTCATGTCCTGCAGGATGACGAAATAGCCGGAGATGGCGCCGTCGCCCGTCCGGTGCGGGGCGTGCAGCCGCGTCACGTAACGCTGCTGCCCGTCGGCCTGGGTGATCCACCCCTCCGTCTGCACCGTCTCGCCCGTCAGCGCGCGTTCGGCCAGCGCCATGGTGCTGCGCTGCAGCTCCGGACCCAGATGCTCGCCGATGGTGGTGCCGACCGCCTTGTCCAGGCTGGTCCCCATCATCTCCAGATACGCGCGGTTGGCGTAGATGTGCCGCCGCTGCGGGTCCATCAACGCCACCCTCACGGTCATGGCATCGAGAATCTGACGCAGGGCGTCAAGCCCCGGCGCACCGGAGGCGGCACCCGACAGTGCGTCGGCCAGCGCGGAGATTCGGGGATCTGGACTCATGGCGAGGTTAGAGCGGGGTACTCATCAGGAAATCGGTACCCAACACTTACGCGAAGTGTCACCCGCCCGTCAAAACCAAAGGCACCCGATTGCAGCAGAGCTTGGAGGTTTCTACAGCCGGTGCGACGAAAACACATCCGCATATTATAGTATTCACTCAAGTTGGGGTTGCAGGTTGAATCGAACCACAATCCCGGCTTTTTGTTTCGTCCGGCACATTCGTTCGGGGCGGATGAATATATGGCCTGCACTCCTTGCCACATTCCATGCGGCCTGGGATTGTATGCTTGCACAGCGATCCGCTCCGCAGTCGTTTGTGTGCAGTGCAGGAACGCGAAGCGGGCATGGCTGCACCCTGTAAAGGAAGGGCATCGGCGACCGCCGTCGGCTTTATACTGCCAAGGCAAGTGGGGCCAAGCCTGCGGGCCACTGCAAGTGAGGTTACACCGCCCGGCACCGCCCCGCCCGTGCATCGCCCCTGCTTCGATTGGCGATGACGGCAACGATCACAATCAATGGGCAGGAATCACGCCATGGCTCTCAAGGACATTCTGGTGGTCGTCGACGATACGCCCGCGTCCGCAGCGCGTCTCGACCTCGCGGCCCAACTCGCGGCCCGGTGCGATGCGCATCTGACCGCGCTCTACGCCTTCACCGACGTCGCTTTCCCCGGCTATATCGAATCCCAGTTTCCGCAGGAGCTGCGTGAGAGCCGCCGTCAATCGCGCAACGACCAGACGGCCCATATGGCTGCGGCCTTCAACGACGCCATGCGCCACCATGGCATGACCGACCGTTCGGAGTGGCTGGTTGAGGAAGGCGACCCGACCATCGCCGCCGCGGTGCGCGGCCGTTACGCCGATCTGGTGGTGGTCGGCCAGCCGGATCCGGGCCGCGACCGCGACCAGCCGGTCGCACAGCCGGCCGACCTGCTGTTCGAATGCGGCCGGCCGCTTCTGGTCGTGCCCTATGCCGGACGCTTCTCCTCCATCGGCGAACGGGTTCTGGTCGGCTGGAACGGCAGCCGCGAGGCCGCGCGCGCCGTCGGCGACGCCATGCCGCTGCTGGGCGCCGCCAAGCGCGTCGTGGTCATGGCCGCCAATCCGAAGCGCGGGCCCAATGGCCTGGGCGACGAGCCCTGCGCCGACATCGCCCGCCATCTGTCCCGCCACGGCTGCCGCGTGGAGGCCACCCACGTCGTCACCGACGTGGTGGAACCCGGCGACACCGTGCTGAACATGGCCGCCGACGAAAGCTGCGACCTGCTGGTGATGGGCGCCTATGGCCGCTCCCGCTTCCGCGAACTGGTCCTGGGCGGCATGACCCGCTTCATGCTGCAGCACATGACGGTTCCGGTTCTGATGAGCCATTGAGGTGGACGGGGCGTCGCCTGCCGACGCCCCCACCCGTGGGGTTAAGCGACCACCCGCTTCCCGAGTCCCTCCGCAACCGCCGCGAGTCGCCCCTTTCCGCCCGTGGGGAAAAGCGACCGGCCCCTTTCCTCCACCCCGTTCCCCGTGGGGCAAAGCGGCGGATTCGTGGGGAAAAGCGGCGCGACTCGGGCTTTCCCCATGGGGATAAGCGGCGACTCAACTAATAAGTCTAACAACTAACCATCGACTAGCACGGTCGCCTAACCCCACATTGACTCCACCGCCCGCCGCTCACCAGGATGCCACAACATCCGGGCGGGGCGGCGATGGGCGACATACACAGGCTGGTGATCGAACATGGGCGGGACAAGGCGCGCGCCCTGGTCCGGCCCGAGGACCGGACGCTGGTGGACATCGCCGCCGACATCCTGGCGGACGAGAACCAGCATCTCGGCATCACCTACAGCGGCTTCTGCCTGACCAGCCTGCCGCACAAGAAGCTGGCCGACGACGCCCCCTGGGAAAAGCGCGGTCATCAGGTGACGCTGCTGGTCGAACCGGGCCGGCTGAAGGTGAACGGCAAGGTGAAGCTGTTCGGCGTGCCCTATGGCGCGCGGGCGCGGATGATCCTGATCTATCTGCAGACGCAGGCGGTGCGCACCGGCCGGCGCGAGGTGGAGCTTGGCCGCTCCATGCGCGACTGGCTGACCCGCATGGGCATCAGCGTCGGCGGCGAGACCTTCCGCGGCTTCCGCGAGCAGTCGCTGCGCATCTCCGCCTGCACGCTGAAATTCTTCTGGGACGGCGAGAATGCCGACGTGTTCGAGAAGGGCGGCATCGTCAAGCGCGGCCTGATCTTCCACGACGACCTCGGCGACGACCGCCAGGGCACGCTGTGGAACGACGTGGTGCAGTTGGACGAGACCTTCTTCCAGGCCCTGCGCGACCATCCGGTTCCGTTGCTGGAGGAAGCGGTGCGGCAGTTGAAGGACCGCTCGCTCAGCCTCGACCTCTATGTCTGGCTGGCCTACCGGCTGCATTCGCTGAGCCGGCCGCAACCGATCTCCTGGCCGTCGCTCTATGCCCAGTTCGGCGCCGGCTACGACCAGATGAAGCACTTCAAGCCGCGCTTCGTGCAGGCCCTGCAATATGCGCTGGCCGCCTACCCGGACGCCAAGGTCGAACCGGCCGACGACGGCGTCGTCCTCCACCCCAGCCGCCCGCCCATCGCCCGCCTGCTGGCCTGACCGCGTGGGGTTAAGCGACCGCGTTTGGTTAGGGTCGTTCCTGCGGTTGCCCCCTCCCCAAACCCTCCCCCGCTGGGCGGGAGAGGGTGCCTTACGGGAGGGCGGCGGCAGTCCCCTCTCCCACCGCAGGTGGGGGAGGGTTAGGAAGGGGGCATCGCACGCTCCACAACGAACACCCCCGGTCGCTTCCCCCCACACCCCCAATCCATTGACCCACGTCATTGGGCCGCCCTTCCCTCCCCCCTAAGATCGCCGCCAGTTCCCGAATCGGAGAGGCTCTGCCTTGGACGCCCTGTCGCTGCTGGATGCCGGACTGAACCAGTGCGCCGTGGTCATCGACCGCGACGGCGGGCTGCTGCTGGCCCTGCTGACCGCCGGGCTGGTCGGTGGCACCACCCATTGCGCCGGCATGTGCGGCCCCTTCGTGCTGGCCCAGGTCTCGGCGCGGCTGGAACGGGTGCCGCTGTCGGCGATGTCGGAGTTCCGGCGCCTGACCGGGGCGGCCGTGCTGCCCTACCATGCCGGCCGGGCGACGACCTATGCGCTGATCGGCGCCCTGTCGGCCTCGGTCGCCGGCCATGTCGGGGCACTGCCCGGCCTGCGCTGGCTGTCGGTGGCGCTGCTGGCGCTGGCGGCGCTGTTCTTCCTCGGCTATGCCGCGCGCGGCGTGCTGTCCTGGTTGCCGAAACTCCCCTCGCCCGGTGAGGGCCGGCTGCAGCGCTGGTGGGGGAGCCGGGTGTCCGGCCTCGCCCGACCGCTGTTCGGCAACCCGACCGGCTGGCGTGGCTATGGCCTGGGGGTGGCGCTGGGCTTCATTCCCTGCGGGATGCTCTATGGCGCCATCGCGGTCGCGGCGGCCAGCGGCAGTGCCCTGACCGGTGCGCTCGGGATGACCGCCTTCGCGCTCGGAACGGTGCCGAGCCTGCTGGCGGTGGGGCTGGCCGGCCATGTCGCCGGCCGCACCTGGCGGACCGCCGTCGCCCGGGTCGCTCCGGCGATCATGCTGGTGAATGCCGGGGTGCTGGGCTGGATGGCCTGGAAGCTGGTTGCGTAAACCAGCTCCTCACCCCCACCGCCATGGTTCAGTGGATACCGCCGCCCTTCAGCGCGTCGCCCAGCGGAATCTGTCCGCTGCCGGGCTTCAGGGGCTGCTGCTGGCTT
Source organism: Pseudomonadota bacterium (assembly GCA_023423695.1). Lineage (GTDB taxonomy): Bacteria > Pseudomonadota > Alphaproteobacteria > Azospirillales > Azospirillaceae > Azospirillum. The sequence continues at coordinate 212,449 of JAFAFA010000013.1, forward strand.
TCGTGCGGCGACCAGCCGGCAAGATAGAGCACCTCGAAGGTCACCGGGATCCGCCCGTCCGGCTCGGCATAGAGCTGGGCATAGCGCTGGGCCGCGTCGAACAGCATGGCGCGCGTGGCCGGAACCTTGCGCCGCGCCAGCACCGCGTTGGTCTCGCCCATGCCGCGCAGTTCGCGCATCAGGGCGAAGGCGTCGGAATAGGTGACGGTGATGACGTCGCTGTCGACCACCGGCAGGGCGAAGCCGGCACGTTGCAGCAACCCGCCGGCATCCTTGATCTCGGCGAAGGGCGACACGCGGGGGGAAACGCCGCCGGCCACCTCCATCTCCGCCTCGTACAGGCAGCGGCGCAGTTCCGCCAGCGTCTGGCCGCCCAGCATCGAGGCGCAGAAGAACCCGTCGGGCTTCAGCGCCTGCCTGATCTGCACCAGGGCGCCCGGCAGGTCGTTGACCCAGTGCAGGCTGAGATTGCTGACCACGAGATCGAAGCTGCCGGGAGCGAAAGGCAGGAACTCCTCATCGGCGGCGATGGTCGGGGTGCCCGGACTGCCGGCGGCCCGCGCGAAGTCCGGCGACAGGTCGCAGGCGACCAGCCGTTCGATGCCTTTGCGGCCTTTCAGGATGCGGCCCATCGCTCCGTCGTGGCAGCCGACGTCCAGCGCCAGCGGGAAAGGACGGATCACGTCCTCCAGCCGGTCGGCCAGCCGGTCGGCGATCTCCTCGAACAGGAAGGCGTGGTCGGAGAATTCGGCGACGGCGCGGTCGCGGCGGCGGCGGACCAGCGCACGGTCGAAGACGGTCATGCTGTCGGGGCTTGTCATGGCCGCACTATACCCCAGCCCGGCACAGCCACAACCGTGCTACACTCGCAGCCCAGCCAGATTATCCGCACCATCCCTCCCGATCGGCTCACATCGGGACTGCAACCGGACAGGCATCAGCATGGGCATCGATGAGGCCATCGCCGTCAGCCACGAGGCGCTGATGGTCATCCTGAAGATTTCGCTGCCGCCGCTGGGCATCACCGCCCTGCTGTCGGCGGTGCTGATGCTGTTCCAGAGCGCCACCCATATCAACGAGCCCTCGCTGCAGCAGGACACCAAGTTCTTCGCCACGCTGCTGATCCTGTTCGTCACCGGACCGGCGATCTATCTGGCTCTGCGCGACTACACCGGCGTGATCTTCGAACGCATCGCCATGCTGCAGTGACGGGACCGGGCGGATGCAGGCACCTGCCCCCTCGGGCGGCCCACTTGCCGGATTGGGCCGCGCCGCCGCCGGTGCCGCCGCCAGACTGCTGGACGCGCTTCTGCCGCCGCGCTGCCTCAGCTGCGGCGAAGCGGTGGACCGGCAGGGGGGCCTGTGCGCGCGCTGCTGGACCGGCCTGACCTTCATCGCCCCACCGCTGTGCGCCTGCTGCGGCCTGCCCTTCGAGTATGAGGCGCAGGAGGGCGCCCTGTGCGGCGCCTGTGTCGCCGCCCCTCCGCCCTTCGCCCGCGCCCGCGCCGTGCTGGTCTACGACGACGGCAGCCGGCCGCTGGTGCTGGGCTTCAAGCATGGCGACCGCATCCATGCCGCCAAGGCCTACGGAGTCTGGCTGGCCCGCGCCGGGCGGGAATTGCTGGACGACGCCGACCGGCTGGTGCCGGTGCCGCTGCACCGCGGCCGGCTGTTCCGCCGCCGCTACAACCAGGCCGCCCTGCTGGCGCAGGCGCTGTCGCGGCACAGCGGCGTGCCGACCACCCCCGACCTGCTGGAACGGCGGCGCGCCACCCCGACCCAGGGCGGGCTGGACCGCCAGGGGCGCCAGCGCAACGTCAAGGGCGCCTTCCGCCTGCGGCCGGGGCAGTCGGTGACAGGACAGCGGCTGGTGATCATAGACGACGTGCTGACCACCGGGGCGACGCTGGCGGAATGCACGCGGGTCCTGCTGCGTGCCGGAGCGGCCCGTGTGGACGTGCTGACGCTGGCCCGCGTGGTGCACCGCTGACGCTTGAAAAGGGCCGGATCCGACGATGCTGACCGGCGTTGCGCGCGGACTGCAACGTCTGGCGCCTCTCGTGGGTTGACCCTATAGTTTCCCCACGTCCAAAAGGAGCCCAGTGGCATGGCCGACGTCGTCATCTACACCACGCCCTTCTGCCCCTACTGCATGCGGGCCAAGAGCCTGCTTGACGGCAAGGGCGTGACATACGAGGAAATCGACCTCTACGCCCAGCCGGGCCGCCGCAGCGAGATGATCGAACGGTCGGAGGGTCGGACCACCGTTCCCCAGATCTTCATCGACGGGAAGCCCTATGGCGGCAGCGACGACATCCACGCGCTGGACCGCGCCGGCAAGCTCGACCCGCTGCTCGGCATCGCTGCATGAGCGGCACCCTGAAGGCCGCCTGCGTCCAGGTGAATGCGGGCACGGAGCTTGAGCCGAACCTGCGGGCGGCGGGCGACCTCGTCCGCCGCGCCCGCGATGCCGGGGCGGCCTTCATCGCGCTGCCGGAGAATGTCGGCTGGATCGTCCAGGGCCGGCACAAGACGATGGAGCGCGTCCGGACCGAGGCGGAGCATCCCGGCATCCCCTTCTTCGCCGATCTGGCGCGGGAGACCGGGGCCTGGATCCTGGGCGGCACCCTGCATGTCCTGCTCGACGACGGGCGCGCCGCCAACCGCAGCTATCTGTTCGACGCCGACGGGCGGATCGTCGCCTCCTATGACAAGATCCACATGTTCGACGTCACGCTGAAGAACGGAGAGGCCTATCGCGAATCGGCCAGCTTCCGGCCGGGCGAGCGGGCGGTGGTGGCGTCCAGCCCCTGGGGCGGCATCGGCATGACCGTCTGCTACGATGTGCGCTTCGCCCATCTGTACCGGGCGCTGGCCCAGGCAGGGGCATCCATCCTGACCGTGCCGGCCGCCTTCACCGTGCCGACCGGCCGTGCCCACTGGCACACGCTGCTGCGTGCCCGCGCCATCGAGACCGGCTGTTTCGTCGTCGCCCCGGCCCAGACCGGCAGCCACGACCAGGGCCGCCAGACCTACGGCCATTCCCTGCTGATCGCCCCCTGGGGCGAGGTGCTGGCCGATGCGGGCAGCGATGTCGGCTTCATCACCGCCGACCTCGACCTGGACCGCGTGGCGGAGGCCCGCGGCATGGTCCCGTCGCTGACCCACGACCGGACTTTCGACGTGGAACGGCTGGGGTTCTGAGCGGTCGGTTCCGGTCCCTCAACTGCCCTCCTGCGTCAGCCGCAGCCACGCCATCGCCACGGCCAACGCGGTGCCGAGAGCGCCCTCGGGGCGGACCGGCAGGTCGAGGTCGCGGATCATGCTGTCCAGCCGCAGGTCGACCGCATGCTTCACCGCGCTGCGGATCTTGCGGTCGTAATAGAGGCCCGACACCTCCACCCGCTCGTTGGGCTGCGGGCGGCCGGTCAGCCGCTCCGCCATGGCGACGGAGAAGTCCAGGTAATAGCCCACCAGCGGCCGGTCGCCGATGAAGGCATGCAGCCGGTCGCCGGCCTCTGCCAGACCGCCGTCGCTGCCGGGATGGAGCAGCAGGGCGCTGCCGGCCAGGATGCGCGGCCCGCGGATGCGGATGGCGGCGAAGGCCAACGGCCTCGCGGCCTCCGGATCGAAGCTGGTCGCCTCGCAATGGATCGCCACGCGTTCGCGCCGGTCGGTGTGGCGGTCGGTGTGTGCTGACTGGACCATCGCCGCCTCAGTGGTTCAGGCGGAAATGATGGGCGATCAGCTCCTTGAAGCTCTTCACCAGCGCCAGGCAGTCCTTGAACTGGTCGTGGTCGAGCTTGCCCAGCCGGTCGGGGTAAACGAGGTTGTCGATCGCCAGTTCCGCCCCTTCCTCCTCCGGGCCAGGCTCGGGAAGATCGACGCGCGCCTTCAGCCGGATGGTCGACAGGATGGTGAAGGCCTCCACCAGATCCCCGGCCATCTTGCGGTCCAGCGCGCCGAGTTCGGCCAGCACCTGGATGCGCTCCACCGTGTTGGTCTCCGCCCGGTGCTTTTCCAAGGCCAGCGCCCGCACGCCATGGACGATGGGAAAGATGCCGGCCTTCTTGATGTCCACCGGCTCCCCCCGCCGCCGGTCGAACAGGGCGGCGAACAGGCCGCTCGGCGTGTCGAAGGACAGGGTCGGGCGGGCGAACTGGGTGAAGAACATCTGGTTGTCCTGCAGCCGGCCCAGCAGATAGTCCTTCGCGTCCTGCAGCAGCGTGGCGTCGCCGGCCACCGGGGCGGCATCGTAGAAGATGGCGAGGTTCATCTGCGCCGCCTCGTCCGGGCGGTGGATCCAGCTGAAGATCGCATCCTTGTAGCCGGCGAGGGGCCGCGTCCACTCCGGATTGGACAGCATGATGTTGCCCGGACAGGGCGGATAGCCGAACTCGACCAGATGGCGGGTGAAGTCGGCGGCAATGCGCGGCAGATCGGGGCAGTCGAAGCCGTCGCGCAGGATCAGGCCGTTGTCCTGGTCGGTCTTCAGCAGCTGCTCGCCGCGTCCCTCGCTGCCCATCACGATCAGGCAGCTGTTCGCCAGCAGTTCCGGCGGGGCCAGCAGTTCGAACAGCTTGCGGAAGATGCGGCGGTTCAGCTCCGTCACCAGATCGGCGATGAAGGACACCTTGACCCCGGTGGCGTGCAAGGTGCGGATCAGCTCGACGATGGAGCGGCTGGCCCGGCGCAGGTCTTCGGGGCCGGTCGCATGCTCCACCTGCACGCCGATGACCTGGGAATGGTTGGACAGCACCGCCAGCAGGTCGCTTTGCCCCAACAGCCCGACGATGGCCCCGTTCTCCGTCACCACGACGCGGCGCACCGCATGCTTGGTCATCAGGACCAGCGCGTTGAACAGCAGGTCGTCGCGGTCCAGCGTCAGCAGGCCGTAGCGGGCGAGCGGCCCGACCGGGTCACTCACCGGCCGGCCGTCCAGCACCACCAGATCACGCAGATCGGTGCCGGTCAGGATGCCGGTGCGCCCGTCCGCCCCGCGCACCAGGACGCTGCTGGCGCGGTTCTGCCTCATCGCCTCGGCCGCCTCGCGCAGGCTGGCGGCGGCCTCCACGAACAGCGGCGGATGAAGGTAGGCCTGCCGGATGCGGGCCATGGTCAGCGCCGCCATCTCGCGGTTGGACCGTTCGGCCGCCAGATCGCGCATGCGCTGGGCGAAGTCGCCGAGGATGGCGGTACCGAAGGCAGGATTCTCGGCGGCCAACGCCTCCAGCGCGGCGCGCGGGAGCAGGTGGCAGACACACTCCTCGCCCGCGACGAAGCGGCGGGCACCGGTGCCGTCCCCACCCGCCGCGCCATACAGCGCCTGCAGGCCGAAGCGGTCGCCCGGCCCATGGAGCGCCGCCACATCGCCGCCGCGGCGTTCCTGCACGGTCCCGCGCAGGACGACGAACAGCGAGTCGGTCGGCTCCTCCCGGCAGAGGATCACGGCCTCGCGCGGATAGAGCGCGATGTCCAGCGCGCCGGCCAGCGCCGTGCGCTGATCCGCCGTCAGCAGATCGAAGGGGTGCCGGCCGAAATCGAAGTCCGGGGAGGCGGTCGGCGTCGCGTGCTGCACGGGCGGGCTCCGTCACAGGAGGGCGGGGCATAAAAAAGCGCCCCCGGATCGGATCCGGAGGCGCTTTTCAGGATACACCCGCGGGGCGTGACGCCGGAAGCGGGTGCGACATTTGGCGGCGTGGTTCGTTCACCGCACGGGCTGGAGCTTTTCCCGGAGGGGAAGGGATGCCTCCCCCGGAGGGGGAAGGAATGCGGTGCGAGACGCGATCCCTTCCGTTCTTCTTCTTGCTGCTGTGCCCGTTCTTTTCGTTCGGCAGGTTGCCTTAGTGGGCGGAGGCACCCTCGGCGCCCAGGCCGGTCTGCGACCGGATGTACTGGGCTTCGAAGTCCTTGCGCTCCTTCTGGGCCTGCGCGCTGTTGTCGGTGATCGAGAAGAACCAGATGCCGGCGAAGGACAGCAGGATCGAGAACAGGCCCGGATTGTCGTAGGGGAAGATGGCGGTCGGGTTGCCCAGCACGGCCTTCCACACGGTCGGACCCAGAACCAGCAGGACGATCGCCGAGACCAGGCCCAGGCCGCCGCCCAGCACCGCGCCGCGGGTGGTCATCTTGCCCCAGAACATCGACATCAGCAGGATCGGGAAGTTGGCCGAGGCGGCGATGACGAAGGCCAGGCCGACCATGAAGGCCACGTTCTGGTTCTCGAAGGCGATGCCGAGCACGATCGACAGGATGCCGATGGCGACGGTGGTGATCTTCGACACGCGGATTTCGTCGGCCTCGTTGGCGCGGCCCTTGGCGATGACCGAGGCGTAGAGGTCATGGGAAACCGCCGAGGCGCCGGCCAGCGTCAGACCCGCGACCACCGCCAGGATGGTGGCGAAGGCGACCGCCGAGATGAAGCCGTAGAACAGATCGCCGCCGACCGCATGGGCGGTGTGGATGGCCGCCATGTTGGTGCCGCCGATGACGTTGGCGATCACCGCCTTGGCGCCGGCCGCCGGGGCCGCCGTCAGGAAGGGATAGGCGCCGGTGGCGTCGGGGGCCAGGATCATCAGGATGGCGCCGAAGCCGATGATGAAGGTCAGGATGTAGAAGTAGCCGATGAAACCGGTGGCGTAGAAGACCGACTTGCGGGCTTCCTTGGCGTCGGCGACGGTGAAGAAGCGCATCAGGATATGCGGCAGGCCGGCGGTGCCGAACATCAGCGCCATGCCCAGCGAGATCGCCGAGACCGGATCGGTGACCAGCGCGCCCGGCGACATGATCGCCAGCCCCTTCGGGTGGGCCTCGACGGCGGCCTTGAACATCGCCTCGGGGCTGAAGCCGAACTTCGCCAGGATCATGAAGGCCATGAAGGAGGCGCCGGACAGCAGCATCACCGCCTTGATGATCTGCACCCAGGTCGTCGCCAGCATGCCGCCGAAGGTCACGTAACCAATCATCAGCACGCCGACGATGATGACGGCGACCATGTAGTCGAGACCGAACAGCAGCTGGATCAGCTTGCCGGCGCCCACCATCTGGGCGATCAGGTAGAAGGTGACGGTCGCCAGCGAGCCGCAGGCCGACAGGGTGCGGATCGGCGTCTGCTTGAAGCGGTAGGAGGCGACGTCGGCGAAGGTGTACTTGCCGAGGTTGCGCAGCCGCTCGGCCACCAGGAACAGCACGATCGGCCAGCCGACCAGCCAGCCCACCGAATAGATCAGGCCGTCGAAGCCCGAGGCGTACACCAGACCGGCGATGCCCAGGAAGGACGCGGCCGACATGTAGTCGCCGGCGATGGCGAGGCCGTTCTGGAAGCCGGTGATGCCGCCGCCGGCGGCGTAGAAGTCCTTGGCCGACTTGGTGCGGCGGGCCGCCCAGTAGGTGATGCCCAGCGTGAAGACCACGAAGGCCAGGAACATCAGGATGGCCGACCAGTTGGTCGCCTGCTTCTGCACGGCACCGCCGATGGCATCGGCCAGGACGGTGGTCGGAACCAGCGCGCCGGCGGCAGCCGCCGCAGCGGCGGCCGAAGCGGCAATACGGGTGGTGGCGCGCATCACTTCGACTCCTCCAGAATCTGGCGGTTCAGCTCGTCGAATTCGCCGTTCGCCCGGTAGACGTAGATGCCGGTCAGGATGAAGGCGGACACGATGGTGAAGACGCCGACGGGAATGCCCCAGGTCGTGACGCCGGAGCCGATCGGCGTGCCCAGGAACGACTTCCCGAATGCCACCAGCAGGATGAAACCGAAATAGATGACCAGCATGGCAATCGACAAAGTCCAGGCGAAGGCGGACCGTTTCGCCACCAGCTCCTGGAACTTTGGATTGTTCACAATCCTTTGTGCGCTTTGATTCATGTGCGTCCCCTCATCGAATACCGGCAAGTGTGCGGCTGTCCTTCAGACACCATCTGCGGGACATGCGGGCATTTGCCGTCCGGGCGGTCGCGTCCGGGTTTCTCCCCGTAATTCGTACGCCCTTGACCTGCCCAATTGTTTGATACAGATCATTGTTGGGCGCACCCCCTACCTTGGTCGATGGGATGGCGCGCCGGTCGGGGGCGATCCCCCGGAAATCCCCGGAAATCCAGACCCGGGCAGGGCTGCAGCGGCATACGAGAAAGGCGCGTCCGTTTCGGGACGCGCCTTTCAAACAGTCAGCTTTTCAGATGGTTTCGTTGGGAATCAGTGGTGCCGCCGCATCCGGCGCGGCAATCCGTTCCCTCAGGAGTCGCTCCGCGGGATCCACGGAATGCGATGAAATGTCACACCTTCCTCGTGCAGTTCGGCGACCTCGTCGTCCGACGCCTCGCCATAGATGCCGCGGGGGTCGGTCTCGCCGTAGTGGATGCGCCGCGCCTCCTCGGCGAAGCGGTCGCCGACATAGTCGCAGTTCTTCTCCACGCTGCGCCGCACCTCGGTCAGCTGCCGCATCACCTCGGCCACCGCCTCGCGCTGGGCGTCGTTCAGGCTGGGCGGCAGGGCCGCAACCATGTCGGCGGCGCTGGGCAGCGGAACCGGGGCGGGAATCGGCGCCGTCATGGCAGCGGGCGCAAGGGAAGAGGCATGGGCGGGAGTGGCGGCGGGAACGGCCGCCGGCGGGGCATTGGCCGCGATGGCTTCGGCCTGTTCGCGCGCACGGTCGGCGGCCTTGGCGACTCCCTTGGCGATGCGCGGGGCCATGGGCGCCTTGCCGACGACGGTATCGCCGCAGATCGGGCAGGCGATCTGGTGCGCCGCCGCCTGTTCGTCATAGGCGGCACCGTTGCGGAACCACGCCTCGAACCGGTGGTCGGCCGAGCATCTCAACGCGAAGAGGATCATATCCCCACAGCCCCAACTAACCCGCAGCAGGAAGGTCCGCCCCGGTGCGCCGGTCCGGGTTGCGGCGCGACTCGGGATTTGCCCTAATTCAGCACGGCCGGGCCGCGCCGTCAAACGTCGCCCGGGCCTGTCGTCCATACCACCTGTGATATCGTTCCCGCGACCGCCAAAGGAAAGTCCGCAAAGGGAAATCCGACCATGCCCACGCCCCACCCGCTTTCGCCGCCCTCCCCCTGGGTGGAACGCTTCGCCCCGCTGGTGCGGGACGGCGGTCCGGTGCTGGATCTCGCCTGCGGCGGCGGACGGCATCTGCGGCTGTTCCACCGGCTCGGCCATCCGGTGGTCGGGCTGGACCGCGATCTCGGCGGCGTCGCCGACCTGGAGGGAAGCGTGGGTGTCACCCTGGTGCAGGCTGACTTGGAAACCGGCGATTCGGCAGGTCGCCTCGGCCCCCTGCCGATCGACGGCCGCTTCGCCGGAATCGTCGTCACCAACTACCTGCACCGCCCGCTCCTCCCTGCCATCCTGGCGGCGCTGGAACCGGGGGGCGTGCTGATCTACGAGACCTTTGCCGACGGCAACGCCCGCTTCGGCCGCCCGTCCTCCCCCGACTTCCTGCTGCGCCGCGGCGAGTTGCTGGAGGCGGTGCGCGGCACGCTTCAGGTGGTGGCCTTCGAACAGGGGGAGGTGTCGGTGCCCAAGCCGGCGGTGGTGCAGCGGATCTGCGCCGCCGCCGGTGACGACCCGCTGCCGATCTGAACCGCCGGCCTACTCGTCGCCGTCGTCGGCGGGCTTCTGCTCCCCGCGGATGCGGCGGCGGCGGTCGGCGTTGCGCATGATCTGTCGGCCGTGGCGGTGCTGGGCCGGCGCCTCCAGCGGGCCGCCGGGACGGGCCGGGCGCTCGGCGAAGCGGCCGAGCGAGATCATGCGGTCATACATCACCAGCGCCCCGGCGACGCCGACATTGATGCAGAAGGACATCGGGATCTTCACCACATGGTCGCAACGCGCCAGCAGGGCGGGCGACAGGCTGTCGCGCTCCGGCCCCAGCACATAGGCGGCGCGGGACGGGTGGCGGAAGCTGGGCAGTTCCACCGCGTCGTCGGTCAGCTCCACCCCGACCAGCATGCAGTCCCTGGGCAGGGTGAAGTCGGCGACCCGCTCGTGGATGTAGAGCGGCAGGTGCAGCGTGGCGCCGGAGGTGTCGACCAGCTTCGTCTCGCGCAGATCCGGCTCCGGATCGATGGCGAAGAAGAAGGAGGCGCCGAAGGCATGGGCGGTGCGCATCAGGTTGCCGACATTGCCCGGCTTGCTGATCCGTTCCACCCCGATCCCGAAATAACCACGCATGAAGAACCCGCTGATCTAAGTAAGGATATGACCGGGCGGGAGCTTGCCGCCGCCGTCCGCCCGAGGCAAGCTTGCCGGCATGAGCAATGACCATACGCACGATCATTCCTGCTGCGGTGGCGATCACCACCACGGCCATTCCCACCATCACGGTGAGAGCGCCGAGGGGCGCGCCGACCTGTCCGGCCCGGCGGAAAGCCCGATCACCGTCGAGGTGACGCGCGGCAGCCTGGTGGAATCGGTCCACCGCGCCCGCGCCTGCATCGTCGATGCCGGCGGCCACGTGCTGGCACGCTGGGGCGACATCGACGCCCCCGTCTACCCGCGCTCCGCCATCAAGTCGCTGCAGGCGATCCCGCTGGTGGAAAGCGGCGCGCTCGACGCCTTCGGATTGGGGGACGAGGAGCTGGCGCTCGCCTGCTCCTCCCACAATGGCGAGGCCCGCCATACGCAACTGGCGCGGTCCTGGGCCGAACGGGTCGGGCTGACGCTCGACGACTACGAATGCGGCGCGCAGATCCCCTACGATCCCGCCACCGCCGAGGATCTGGTCCGCCGCGGCGAGGCGCCGACCGCCTTCCACAACAACTGCTCCGGCAAGCACAGCGGCTTCCTGACCACGGCGAAGCACAGGGGCGAGCGGCTGAAGGGCTATGTCCGCTACGAACACCCGGTTCAGCAGCGCATCCTCGGCGTGATGGAGCAGATGACCGGCCAGGACCTGTTCGGCGCGCCATGGGGCGTCGACGGCTGTTCCATCCCCACCATCGGCATCCCGCTGGGCGCCATCGCCTATGCCATGGCCCGCATCGCCGATCCGGTCGACCTGCCCGACGCGCGGGCCGAGGCCGTCACCCGCATCGCCGCCGCTTGGGGCAAGCACCCCTTCCTGATCGGCGGCACCGGCACCTTCGATACCGCGCTGATGGAGGCGGCCGGCGGTGCCGTGCTGGTCAAGGGCGGCGCGGAGGGGGTCGGCTGCGCGGTGATCCCCGAGCAGGGCATCGGCATCGCGCTGAAGATCGAGGATGGCGCCGCCCGCGCCCGCGAGGTGGCGCTGGCGGCCCTGATCCGCTCGACCAGGGCGCTGACCGACTCCCAATGGGCGCGCGTGCCGCAACTGCTGACCGCGCCGCTGCTGAACCGTGCCGGCACGCAGGTGGGCGAGGTGCGGCCTGCAACCGGCTGGCCCGGCTGAGGCACCGAAGTGCCGTCACGAACGGCTGTCATCGGATGGGCGCGGTGCTATGGTCGCCGCGCCCGTTTCCTATGAGCAGTCCCCCATGAGCATCGACGACCTGCGCGCCCAGTACGAGGCCTATCCCTATCCGGCGCGCAATCCGGCCGACGAGTCCAAGCGCCTGATCACCGGATCGCCCAGCCATCTGGACGAGCTGGTCCAGCATGTCTTCGGCGGCCGGATCGATCATTCCAAGCCCTTGCGGGTTCTGGTGGCCGGCGGCGGCACGGGGGACGGCACCATCATGCTGGCGCAGCAGATGGCCGATGCCGGCAATCCGGGCCGCATCGCCTACATCGACCTGTCCGATGCCAGCCGCGCCATCGCCGAGGCGCGGGCCAAGGCGCGCGGGCTGACCAACATCGACTTCCGGCGCGGGTCGCTGCTCGAACTGGGCGGGCTGGTGTCGGAAGCCGGGCCGTTCGACTACATCGACTGTTGCGGCGTGCTGCACCACCTGGACGACCCGGCGGCCGGCCTGCGCTCGCTGGCCGGCGCGCTGGCGCCCGGCGGCGGCATCGGCATCATGGTCTACGCCCCCCATGGCCGCACCGGCGTCTACCCGATGCAGGAGGCCCTGCGCGGCATGACCGAAGGCTTGCCGCCGGCCGAGAAGGTGGCGCTGGCCCGCCGGCTGATCCAGGCGCTGCCGCCGACCAACTGGCTGCTGAACAACCCGCACATCAGCGACCACCGCTTGGCCGACGCCAACCTCTACGACCTGCTGCTGCACAGCTGCGACCGGCCCTACAGCGTGCCGCAGCTGGCCGAACTGGCGGACGGCGCCGGGCTCGCCATCGCGACGCTGATCGACCCGCTGCGCTACGAGCCGTCGCTGTGGGTCAAGGACGCCCGCGTGCTGAAGCGGCTGGAGGGTATGGGCATGCTGGAGCGCGCCGCCTGGACCGAGCGCATCACCGGCGCCTTCACCAAGCACATCGCCTATCTGCTGCGCCCGGCCGATCTGGACGCGGCGCGCATCCTGCCGGACGGGCCGGATGTGGTCCCGGTCCTGCGCGACATCGACGGCCCCGCCGTCGCGAAGAACGTGCCGCCCGGCGGCAGCCTGGAATTCGACCTGATGGGCAGCGTCGTGGCCCTGCCCCTGCCCCGGCTGGCCGGCCCGATCCTGTCTAGGGTCGACGGCAGGACCAGCCTGGGTGCTCTGCACGCCGCCATCGAACCGACGACGAAGGCGACGTGGGAGCAGTTCCTCACCCAGTTCCGCCAGCTGTTCGACGCGCTGGGCGGCCTGGGCAAGATGCATCTGCGGAGGGGATAGGGCGCGCGAAGCGCCCCACCCCTTCCGTCTATCCTTACCCCCGCAGAACTGGAACCGCGGCGTCGAGCGCCTTGGTCAGGCGGTCGAAGGTCTCGTGGATGTCGGCCTCGGAGATCACCAGCGGCGGGCACAGCGCGATGGAATCGCCCATGGCGCGGACGATCAGGCCGTTCTCCTGGGCCAGGCCGTTGACCAGCGCACCGGCGCGGCCGGCCGGGTCGAACGGCACCTTGGTCGCCTTGTCGGCCACCAGCTCCACGGCGCCGATCAGGCCGGTGCCGCGGGCCTCGCCGACCAGCGGATGCTCCGCCAGCGCCTTCAGACGGTTCTGGAAGGCCGGAGCGACCGACCGGACATGCCCGACGATGTCGCGCTCCTCGTAGATCCTCAGCGTTTCCAGCGCCACCGCCGCCGCCACCGGATGGGCGGAGTAGGTGTAGCCATGGCCGAAGGTGCCGATCTTCCGGCTCTCGTCGACGCAGGCGCGATAGACCGCGTCCGTCACCATGACGGCGGAGATCGGCAGATAGCCCGACGACAGCTGCTTGGCGCAGGTCAGGATGTCCGGCTGCACGCCCACGGTCTGGCTGCCCCAGAAATTGCCGGTGCGGCCGAAGCCGCAGATCACCTCGTCGGCGACCAGCAGGATGTCGTATTTCTTCAACACCGGCTGGATCTTGGCGAAGTAGGTCGCGGGCGGCACCACGACGCCGCCGGCACCCATGATCGGCTCGGCGAACATGGCGGCGATGGTGTCCGGCCCCTCGGCCAGGATCAGCGCCTCCAACTGTTCGGCCAGACGGGTGGCGAAGGCCTCCTCGCTCTCGCCCTCCAGGGCATTGCGGTAATGGTGCGGGCAGTCGCCGTGGATGATGCGGGCGATGGGCAGGTCGAAGTCGCGGTGGTTGTTGGGCAGCCCGGTCAGGCTGGCGGTCGCCACCGTCACGCCGTGATAGGCGCGCTGGCGCGAGAGGATCTTCTTCTTCTCCGGACGGCCGAGCGCGTTGTTGTAGTACCAGATCAGCTTGATCGCGGTGTCGTTGGCTTCCGAGCCCGAATTGGCGAAGAAGACCTTGGACATCGGCACCGGTGCCAGCCCGATCAGCTTCTCGGCCAGATCGATTCCCGGCTCGTGCGACTTGTGGCCGAAGATGTGATAGCTGGACAGCTGCCGCATCTGCTTGGTCGCCGCCTGCACCAGCCGCTCTTCGCCCCAGCCGAGTGAGACGCACCACAGGCTGGCCATGCCCTCGATATAGTCCTTCCCGCCGTCGTCGAAGACGCGGACACCCTCGCCGCGCTCGATGATCATCGGCCCCTGCGTCTCGTGGACGTCCAGGTTGGTGTAGGGATGGAGGACGAAGGCCTTGTCGCGGCTGGCGGCGGAGTTGCCGACGGTGCTGCCCGGAGCGGTCATGGAGATGGTCTTCCTGTTCGGTCTTGTCGGGTTCGCTCCCCCGTCTTCCTTGTGAGGTCTGCCGGGGGGTGTTCGATATGTTAAACAGTAACGCCGATCATACGCACAGTTCGGTCACTGGACAAACCTGCTTCGTGGTCATCCGTGCCATGCGCGCAAGGCGCTGGCGGGAGGCCGGGACCGATGGGACAGCTTGACCGGAACGAACAGAGGGAGAGACCGCCTTGCCCACGCTCTACGGCATGCCCAGCACCGCCGCCATGGCACCGCACATCCTGCTGCGCGAGATCGGCCGGCCCTTCGATCTCGTGCTGCTGGACCGCGACAAGGGAGAGCACAAGAGTGCCGCCTATCTCGCGCTGAACCCGCACGGCCGGGTGCCCACGCTGGTGGACGGCGATCTGGTGCTGTACGAAGCCGCCGCCATCTGCCTGCATCTGGCCGACAGCCATCCGGAGGCGAAGCTGGCTCCGGCGGTCGGCACGCCCGAACGGGCGGAGTTCTACAAATGGCTGGTCTACCTGACCAACAGCGTCCAGGCCGAGATGCTGCTGTACTTCTACCCCGAACGCCATGTCGAGGGCGCGGAGGCGCAAGCCGCCTTCAAGGCGGCGACCGAATCCCGGCTGAACGGCCATTTCGACGGGTTGGACCGGGCGCTGGCCGGGCGTACGTGGCTGCTGGGCGACACGTACAGCGCGGCCGACCCGTACCTGTTCATGCTGTGCCGCTGGACCCGCTTCATGGGCCGCCCGGCACGTACGCTCGCCAACCTGGGGCCGTACCTCGCCCGCGTGCTGGAGCGCCCAGCAGTGAAGGCAACGTTTGAGGCGGAAGGGCTGGCGGCGCCGTATTACTGAGCGCATCCAAGAAAAAGCCCCTTTCCTTGGGAGGAAAGGGGCTTTCGCATACTTGGCCTCACCCTTTGCGGACCAGCCCGCTGACCGGCTGGCCATCGATGGTCAGCGAGCCGCCTTCGGCCCCGACCGTCACCGTCTGGCCATCCTTGATGCGGCCTTCCAGGATCAGGGTCGCCATCGGGTTCTGCAGCTCGCGCTGGATCACCCGCTTCAGCGGACGGGCGCCGTACACCGGATCGTAGCCGGCCTCGGCCAGCCATTCGGTCGCGGCCTCGTCCACCGTCAGCGTGATCTCGCGGTCGGCGAGCATCTTGGTCAGACGGCCGAGCTGGATCTTGACGATGCCGCCCATATGCCGGCGGTCGAGCCGGTGGAACAGCAGGATCTCGTCCAGGCGGTTCAGGAACTCCGGCCGGAAATGGGCGCGGACGGCCTCCATCACCTCATCGCGCACGGCGCCGCTGTCCTGGCCCTCCGGCTGCTCGGCCAGGGCCTGCGAACCGAGGTTGGAGGTCATGATGATTACGACGTTGCGGAAATCGACCGTGCGGCCCTGCCCGTCGGTCAGACGGCCGTCGTCCAGCACCTGCAGCAGCACGTTGAAGACGTCGGGGTGGGCCTTCTCCACCTCGTCGAACAGCACGACCTGATAGGGCCGGCGCCGCACCGCCTCGGTCAGCGCTCCGCCCTCCTCATAGCCGACATAGCCCGGAGGCGCGCCGATCATGCGGGCGACGGAGTGCTTCTCCATGTATTCCGACATGTCGAGCCGGACCATCGCCGTCTCGTCGTCGAACAGGAACTCGGCCAGCGCCTTGGTCAGCTCGGTCTTGCCGACGCCGGTCGGACCCAGGAACAGGAAGGAGCCAATGGGACGGTTCGGGTCCTGCAGCCCGGCCCGCGCCCGGCGCACGGCGTTGGACACGGCGACGATGGCCTCGTCCTGGCCGATCACCCGGCTGCGCAGCTTGTCCTCCATCGCCAGCAGCTTCTCGCGCTCGCCAGCCAGCATCTTGTCGACCGGCACGCCGGTCCAGCGGCTGACCACCGCGGCGATGTCGCCGTCGCGCACCTCCTCGTTCAGCATGCGGCTGCTGGCATGCTCCTCGGCCTCCTTCAAGGCTTTTTCCAGGCCCGGAATGACGCTGTAGGTCAGCTCGCCCGCGCGGCCCCAATTGCCGTCGCGCTGCGCCGTCTCCAGTTCGGTGCGGGCCTTCTCCAGATCCTCCTTGATCTTCTGCGCGCCCTGCAGCTGGTCCTTCTCGGCCTGCCACTTGGCGGTCAGCTCGGCCGAGTCCTGCTCCAGGTCGGACAGCTCACGCTCCAGATTGACCAGCCGGTCGCGCGAGGCGGAGTCCTGCTCGCGCTTCAGCGCCTCGCGCTCGATCTTCAGCTGGATGATGCGGCGGTCCAGCTCGTCAATGGCTTCCGGCTTGCTGTCCACCGCCATGCGCAGGCGGCTCGCCGCCTCGTCGATCAGGTCGATGGCCTTGTCGGGCAGGAAGCGGTCGGTGATATAGCGGTTGGACAGGGTCGCCGCCGACACGATGGCGCTGTCGGTGATGCGCACGCCATGGTGGACCTCATAGCGCTCCTTCAGGCCGCGCAGGATGGAGATGGTGTCCTCCACCGTCGGCTCCGACACGAAGACCGGCTGGAAGCGCCGGGCCAGCGCCGCGTCCTTCTCGATATACTTGCGGAACTCGTCCAGCGTGGTGGCGCCGACGCAGTGCAGCTCGCCGCGGGCCAGCGCCGGCTTCAGCATGTTGGAGGCGTCCATCGCGCCGTCCGACTTGCCGGCGCCGACCAGCGTGTGCAGCTCGTCGATGAAGACGACGATCTCGCCGGCCGCCGCCTGGATTTCCGACAGCACCGCCTTCAGCCGCTCCTCGAACTCGCCGCGATACTTGGCGCCGGCCACCAGCGCGCCGAGGTCGAGCGACAGCAGTTGCTTGTTCTTCAGCCCTTCCGGCACGTCGCCCTTGACGATGCGCTGGGCCAGCCCCTCGACGATGGCGGTCTTGCCGACGCCGGGCTCGCCGATCAGGACGGGGTTGTTCTTGGTGCGGCGGGCCAGGACCTGGATGGTGCGGCGGATCTCCTCGTCGCGGCCGATCACGGGGTCGAGCTTGCCGTCGCGCGCCGCGGCGGTCAGGTCGCGGGTGTATTTCTTCAGCGCGTCATAGCCCTGCTCGGCACTGGCGCTGTCGGCGGTGCGGCCCTTGCGGATGTCGTTGATGGCGGTGTTCAGCGCCTGCGGCGTCACGCCGGCAGCCTTCAGGGCCTTGCCCGACGGGGTGCCGTCGGCCATGGCCAGCGCCAGCAGGATGCGCTCGGCGGTGACGAAGCTGTCGCCGGCCTTCTCGGCGACCTTCTCCGCCTGTTCGAAGACGCGGGAGAGTTCGGGCGTCAGGTAGAGCTGACCGGCGCCGCTGCCTTCCACCTTCGGCAGCTTGTCCAGTTCGGCATCGACCGCCGACAGGGCCGCCTTGGGGTCGCCGCCCGCCGCACGGATCAGGTTGGCGGCGAGGCCCTCCTTGTCGTCCAGCAGGGTCTTCAGCAGATGTTCCGGGGTCAGGCGCTGATGCCCACGGCGCACGGCCAGGGTCTGCGCGGCCTGAACGAACCCGCGGCTGCGCTCGGTGTATTGCTCGAAATCCATGATGCTCCCCTTCTCCTGTCGACCGTCCGCGAGGCAGCCCGGCCAACTTGATCCCCCTGCCCGATCCACGCAACTGTGCGATCCGCAAGGATGCTGCCGGAGATGTAGGCAGGGCCGGAGGTCATGCAAGACCATCGGCGTAGAAAGGTTATCGGGAGAGAAACGCCGCCACATCCCCGTCGTCCCGACCGCGTAGGACCGTAAGAAAGGGGTAGCACGCCACCCGCCGATTGCCCCCCTACACGGCACTCGCCCGCCCCGGCTAGACTGCCGCCTGCCCGCATTCCGCCGGTTTCCCAGACCCGGATACCCACCATGACCGATCTGGCCAGTTCCACCACACCTCCAGCCACCCGGACAGCCGCCGAGCTGAAGCCTGCCACGGCGCACACGGGCCAAGCCATGCCGCGGACCATGACGGCGCGGCTGCTTCGCCTCGCCTGGAGCCTGCGCGGAATCTGGCACCGGATCGCACGCCCGCTGACCATGGGGGTGCGGGCGATCATCGTCGACGAGTCGGACCCGTCCGGCCTGCGCGTGCTGCTGATCCGTCACAGCTATGTCGGCGGCTGGCATCTGCCCGGCGGCGGCGTCGGGCGGGGGGAGACGCTGGTCGACGCCATGCGGCGCGAGGTGCGGGAGGAGGTCGGGCTGATCGCCGACCGTCCCGCTCAGCCTTTCGGCATGTATGCCCGTTTCCGCAACGGCGCGAGCGATCACGTGGCGGTCTTCATCGTGCGCGGATGGAGCGGCACGCCGAAGGCGGACGGGGTGGAGATCGTGGAGGCCCGCTTCTTCCCCATAGACCGGCTTCCGGCGGAACTGTCGCCGGCCACCGGGCGTCGGCTGGAGGAATTTCTGGGGCACCGCCCCGTCGCCGAACGCTGGTAGCGGCACCAGATCATTGCGAAGGAGCGGGATGGAGTGGACGGCCCGGGGTAGTCCCAACCGCCTTTTCCCCAGCCGCAAGGTGAGAAACAGGCACCGCATCGGTTGACAGGGACGCTCCGGCCCTTTCATTGTGCAGTGCAATGAACGCCACACTGACCGCCATCCGCCGCTATCCCGTCAAGGGCATGAGCGGCCAGGACCTTACCGCCATCGACCTGACCGCCGGACAGGCGATTCCGCTCGACCGCCGTTACGGGCTGCTGCACGGCCCCGCCGCGCTGGACACCGAGACGGAGGGCTGGCGCCTGCCGTCCGATTTCTTCACGCTGGACCGCACGGAAAAACTGGCGGCGCTGCAGACGGAGTTCGATGAGGAGACGCGCGCGCTGATCATCCGGCGTGGCGGCCGGCAGGTATCGCGCGGCCGGCTGGACCAGCCGATGGGCCGCACCTTGCTGGAACAGTTCTTCGCCGCCTATCTGGCCGGAATCGTCCCCGGCATGCCCCGCCTAATCGAGGCGCAGCACGGCGCCTTCGGCGACAGCGAGGAACCGTCGGTCACCCTGCTGAACCTCGCCAGCCTGCGCGATCTGGAGGAGCGGATCGCCAAGCAGCCGGTCGATCCCCGACGCCTGCGCGCCAACCTGCTTCTGGACGGCGTCGATCCGTGGGCGGAACGCGGCTGGGTCGGCGTGACTCTGACCATCGGCGGCGCAACGCTGGAGGTGGTGGAGGCGCTGGACTGCACGCCCGGCAACGATGTGAACCCGGACAGCGGCGTCGCCGACCTCAGCCTGCCGAACATCATGGAACGGGGATACGGCCACAGCCAGATCCTGCTGCGCGCCCGGGTGACCGGCGGTGGCCGGATCGCGGTGGGCGATCCGGTCACGCCGGCTGAATAAGCATCAAGCTTCAGGCGTTGACGGCCGCCCGTTCCTCGCCGTCCGTCTCATCCTCGCCCTGCTGGTCGTCATCGTCGCCGACCTGCGAGGAACCCTGCGGCTGGTGGCCGTGCCCGATGCTCGGCTGGCCGCCGCGCTGGCGGTTTTCCGATTCCTGGATCTGGTTGATGATGCGCAGGTAATGCTCCGCATGCTGCAGGTAGTTTTCCGCCTGCACGCGGTCGCCGGACGACATCGCGTCGCGGGCCAGCGCCTGATACTTTTCCTGCACCTGCCACGCATTGCCGCGGATGCGGACGTCCGGGCCGTTGCTGTCGAAGGTCTGGTGACGCAGCGGAACGTTCTGGCGCCGGCCGGCACCGCCGCCGCCCCCGCCACCACCGCCGCTGCCCCCGCCGCCGCTGTTGCCACGACCACGCGAACGCCTGGAGTTCGGTCCCTGTCTCATTCGGCTCTTAAGGCCCCATGCAAGAGAAGCGCAGTCCCCGGAACGCTCCGGCGGCCATCCGGCCTTCCGGCCCGGCCGCCCGGTCTGCCATGGACGATTTCCATGGGTCGCTCACGGGGTTCAAACGACGCGTCCGCATCGCGTGCGGCGGGCCATGGCGGTCAGCGCTCGGCAGAAAACCATCCGAGAGTCATGCTCCGCAGGCCGTAGGTTCGCGGTCGTGTACCGCACACTACCCGGCAAAGCCCGGCGATCCAACCGTTTTTTTGGATAAGCGGCCGTCTCACGGCCCCTTTCGTGCCCGCACGCAACGCTTTACCCCGCCGAGGTCACACAGGATCGCGGTCTCTCCCAACCCTTGAGCCTCGACCAGCGCCGCCACATCCTCCGCCTGCCCCTGCCCGACCTCGAAGGCGGCCACCCCGCCGGGAACCAGCAGGCGCGGCAGCTCGGCCGCCAGGATGCGGTAGGGCGCCAGTCCGTCCGGCCCGCCGTCCAGCGCGCGGAGCGGATCGTGCTCCCGCACCTCCGGCTCCAGCGTGGCGATGTCGGCGCTGGGGATATAGGGCGGGTTGGACACCACGATGTCGAAACGCTCCCCGATCCCCTTGGCCCAATCGCCGGTCTGAAACCGCGCGCGCTCTGCCAGCCCGTTGCGCTCGGCGTTGCCGGTCGCCGCCTCCACCGCCAGCGGGCTCAGATCGACACCCACTCCGGTGGCGTTCGGCAGCTCCGACAGCAGCGCCAGCAGGATGCAGCCCGTTCCGGTCCCGAAATCGATCAGACGCAGCGGGGCCTTCCGGTCGGGGATGGCGGCCAGTACCGCTTCCACCACCGTCTCGGTGTCCGGCCGCGGTTCCAGCGTGTCGGCGTTGAGGGCGAGGTCGATGGTCCAGAACTCCCGGTGCCCCAGGATGCGCCCCACCGGCTCCCGCGCGGCGCGACGCTCGACCAGCGCAAAGGCACGGGCGGCATCGGCGTCGGGGATGGTTTGTTCCGCCTTCGTAACGAAGTCGGTCCGGGTGAGCGTCAGCGCATGTTCGATCAGATAGCGGGCATCGAGTTCCGGGGTATCGACACCGGCCTCGCGCAGGCGTGCCTCGGCCTGGGCGCGCAGGGTGCGGAGGTTCATGGATGCGACCTTTCTACACCTTTTTCAACCATAAATGCGCATTTACAGTGACCCCAAATCCCCTCTCCCGCGAAGCGGGGGAGGGTTAGGGAGGGGGCATACGCCGACGCCACATGCCACGCGCCAAGAAAACCGCGCTCACCCAAGCCCGCGGCATGCGCCGCATTCCCACCGATGCAGAACGCAAGCTCTGGAACCTGCTGCGTCGACGACAGATCGGCGGATGGTACTTCCGGCGCCAGCATCCCATTCCGCCCTATATCGCCGACTTCGCCTGCATCGAAGCAAAGCTCGTGGTCGAGGTCGATGGCGGACAGCATGCCGAGTCCTCGTATGATGCTGTGCGGGACCGACAGATGAGGCATGCTGGCTGGCGGGTGAAGCGCTTTTGGAACACCGATGTGCTCAGCAACCCCGAGGGTGTGGCGCGCATGATCTGGGAAGCACTTGGCCCCCTCCCCGACCCTCCCCCGCCTTCGGCGGGAGAGGGGGATTGGGGTGACGCCGCGTGAATCCCCTCACCCCAGCTCCGCCAGCCGGGCGGCCTCGTCTTCGGCGATCAGCGAGTCGATCAGTTCGTCCAGCGCTTCGCCGGCCATCACCTTGTCGATCTTGTAGAGCGTCAGGTTGATGCGGTGGTCCGTCACGCGCCCTTGCGGGAAGTTGTAGGTGCGGATGCGTTCCGAGCGGTCGCCGCTGCCGACCTGGTTCTTGCGGTCGGCGGCACGGACGGCGTCCTTCTCGGCGCGTTCGCGGTCGTACAGCCGGGCGCGCAGCACCTTCAGCGCCTTCGCCTTGTTCTTGTGCTGCGACTTCTCGTCCTGCTGGCTCACCACCAGCCCGGTCGGCAGGTGGGTGATGCGGACCGCGCTGTCGGTGGTGTTGACCGACTGGCCGCCGGGGCCGGAGGAGCGGAAGACGTCGATCCGCAGATCCTTCTCGTCGATGTGGATGTCCACCTCCTCCGCCTCGGGCAGGACGGCGACGGTGGCGGCGGAGGTGTGGATGCGGCCCTGCGCCTCGGTGGCCGGGACGCGCTGGACGCGGTGGACGCCGGATTCGAACTTCAGCCGGGCGAACACGCCGCGGCCGGTGATGTTGGCGGTGGCCTCCTTGTAGCCGCCGATGCCGGTCTCGCTGACGTCCATCGCCTCGAACCGCCAGCCATGCAGGCCGGCATAGCGGCGGTACATCTCGAACAGCTCGGCGGCGAACAGCGCGGCCTCGTCGCCGCCGGTGCCGGCGCGCACCTCCAGGATGGCGTTCTTCTCGTCCGCCTCGTCCTTCGGCAGAAGCGAGATCTGCACCTTGCGCTCCAGATCCGGGATGCGCTTGGTCAGGAGATGGAGCTCCTCCTCCGCCATCGCCTTCATCTCGGGATCGGCGTCGGGAGCGGCGATCATCTCCGCCAGATCGGCGGCCTCGGCGCGTCCCTTCTTCAGCTCCGCGATGGCCTCGGCGATCGGGGTGAGGTCGGCATATTCCTTGGACAGCCGGGCGAAGTCGCCGGACTCGGCGAGGCCGGCCGCAAGCGTGTCGCGCAGCTCGTCGTACCGGGCCATCACCTTATCGAACTTCTCGTCCAGGCTCACGTCGCTCGTCCTTATCCCGTTCAGTCTCTTCGGCCTTATCACCGGCCATACCGTCCAGCCCGAACCTGTCCAGCCCGAACAGCCGGAACATCAGCCGCTCGGCCGCGGCCCGTTCGGCCAGCCCCTCGCCGCTGCCGTCGGCGGCCAGCGCCCGCAGCGCTTCCGACGGGGCGTGCAGCAGCCGGTTGACCAGAAGCCGCGTCGCCGACGCCGCGTCCAGGTCGCCGTGCCCGGCCAGCAGGCGCCGCCGCTCCGCCTCGAAATGGGTACGGAGCGCCGCCACGGCAGGCACCGCGGCGCGTTCCGCCCGGTCGCGGGCGAAGGCGGAAACCGCCTCGTCCACGATCATCCAGGCCGCCTGGGTCGCCGCCTCGCGCCCGACGCGGCCCTGCAGCGCCACCCGCTCCAGATCGGCCAGATCGTAGACGAAGGCGCCGTCCATGCCCGCCACCGCCGGATCGACATCGGCCGGGATGGCGGCGTCGACGACGAAGACCGGGCGGCGGCGGCGGCGCTTCAGCACCGCCTCCATCATCGGGGCGGTCAGGATATAACGCCCAAGGCCGGCCGCGGCCACCAGGATATCGGCGCCGGTCATCGCCGTCTCCAGATCGGCCCAGGGGGCGAAATGCCCGTCCAGCCGCCGCGCCGCCGCCTCCGCCCGCCGGTCCACCGGGGCTGCGACCGTCAGCCGCGGCAGCCCGGCCTCGCGCAGGCCCTCCAGCACCAGGGCGCCCATGTCGCCCAGACCCAGCAGCAGGGCGCCGCAGCGCCGGATGTCGCCGTGCAGGTCGCGCGCCACCTGGATGGCGGCGGCGGCCAGCGATGTGGCGCCCTCCGCGATCGGCGTCTCGCTGCGCACCCGCTTGGCGGCGGCATAGGCGGCCTGCAGAACCGCCTCCAACTCCGGACCGGTCATCCCGGCACCGGCAGCGCTGCGGTGGGCGGCCTTCAGCTGGCCCAGGATATGCGGTTCGCCGACGATCTGGCTGTCGAGCGAGCAGGCCACTGCGAACAGGTGGCGCACCGCGTCGATGCCGGTGCGGGTATAGAGCTGCGGCGCCAGATCGGATGTCGGCAGGCCGACGCGGTCGGCCATCGCCTCGGCGATGGCCAGCGCCGCCTCGTTCGGGCGCTCGTGGACCGCCTGCACCTCCACCCGGTCGCAGGTGCTGAGCCACAGCGCCTGCCCTACCCCCGCCGCGCGCAGCCGGTCCAGCATGCCTGCAACTTCCGCCTCGTCGGTGGACAGGCGGTCGCGGACGGCTCCGGAACAGGTCCGGTGGCTGGCGCCGATGACGAGGTAGGAGGTGGTGGTCACGCCGCGGGTCGCTGTCCCTGCTTAAATCGGGGGCAGCTTACTCCGCGGCGGGGGCCACGTCTCGCTTGGTTTCTCGGGTGGTTTCCACTTCGGCGGCTTCCGCGGCGGCCTTCGCCGCTTCGATCTCGGCGGCCTTCTTCTCGACCAGACCGACCAGATGCTGGACGATGTCCTGGTCCTTCAGCCGGTGGTCGGTGACGCCGGACAGATAGACCTGATGGGTGTTGTTGCCGCCGCCGGTCAGGCCGATGTCGGTCTCCCGCGCCTCGCCCGGGCCGTTCACGACGCAGCCGATCACCGACAGGGTCAACGGCGTGGTGATGTGGGCCAGCTTCTGCTCCAGCAACTCCACCGTCTTGATGACGTTGAAGTTCTGCCGCGCGCAGCTGGGGCAGGAGATGACGGTGACGCCGCGGCGGCGCAGGCCCAGCGACTTCAGGATGTCGTAGCCGACCAGGACCTCTTCCGCCGGGTCGGCCGACAGCGAGACGCGCAGCGTGTCGCCGATGCCCGACCACAGCAGCATGCCGAGCCCGATCGACGACTTCACCGTGCCGGCGCGCAGGCCGCCCGCCTCGGTGATGCCGATGTGCAGCGGATAATCGCAGGCCTCGGCCAGCCCCTGATAGGCGGCGACGGCCAGGAAGGCGTCCGACGCCTTCACCGAGATCTTGAACTCGCGGAAGTCGTTGTCTTCGAGGATCTTCGCGTGGTTCAGCGCGCTCTCGACCATCGCCTCCGGGCAGGGCTCGCCGTATTTCTCCAGCAGATCCTGCTCCAGCGAGCCGGCATTCACGCCGATGCGCATCGAACAGCCATGGTCCTTGGCCGCCTTCACCACCTCGCGCACCCGCTCGGCCGAGCCGATGTTGCCGGGGTTGATGCGCAGGCAGGCCGCCCCGCTCTCCGCCGCCTCGATGGCGCGCTTGTAGTGGAAATGGATGTCGGCGACGATCGGCACCTTCACCTGCCGCACGATGTCCTTCAGCGCCAGCGCCGACTCGCGGTCGGGGCAGGAGACGCGGACGATGTCCACCCCCACCCGCTCGGCCGCCTGGATCTGCTCGACCGTCGCCTTCACGTCGGTGGTCGGCGTGTTGGTCATGGTCTGGACCGAGATCGGCGCGTCGCCGCCGACAAGCACGTTGCCGACGCGAATCTGGCGCGATTTGCGGCGAAGGATCTGGCGGTAGGCGCGCACGGTCATCTCGGGTCAGCCTCTGGACAGCGGAAAGCAATGCCGGGTGCCGCATCCTAGCGCAGCCGGCGTCAGGCCAGAAGTGCGGTCCGGCGCCCCGGATTCAAGATCGGGTATTCGAGCCATGCATTTACACGGGCCATGCAATCAAGTGGGCCATGCGGGATGGCAGGGCTCAGCGCCGCACCACCCCATGGCTGTCGATGGCGACATCGCGCAGAACCTGCCCGACGGAACCCAGCGGCGGGCTTTCGCCGCCATCGGCCATCACCACCAGACCGCCGGCATTGCCGGTGCGGATCTTCACGTTGGGCTTGTCGGGAACGCGGAAGGTGTCGCCCGGCTTCAGCACGCGGGTGAAGACGATCTCGCTGCCGTCGCGCACCTGCAGCCAGCTTTCCTGGGTGGCCTTCAGGACCAGCTTCGCATTGGTGTTCAGCGTGCCGTAGACCTTACCGTTGGCCGGCACCGTGGCCGTCGGCGCGGCCGGTGCGGCGGGCGGATTGGCAGCGGCGTTCAGCGGGGTCGGGTCCTGGGGCGACGCCTCCTCGTCATCCTCCGGGGGCGGAGCCGGAACGTTGACGATGGCCTGTCCGCCGGTCTGCCCAGGGGCCTGCCCGGCCGCCTGGTTGGTGGAGGGCGCGTTGGCCGAGGGCAGCGGCGACTGCGCCGGCGGCAGCACCGCGGGCGGCACGGCCGCGACGGCCGGCGGCTTGCCGACGACCGTCGAAGCGGCCGGCGCCGGAGCGGCGGGGGCGGTCCCCTGCGG
>JAFAFA010000022.1 GCA_023423695.1 Pseudomonadota bacterium
TCTTCTTGCCGCCGTCCACGCCCCGCGCGAAGCAGATCGGGGCCGAAAGGCAGGTGCGGCTGTCGATCACCACCGTGCTCGGCTTGGCCGTATCGCCGCAGGCCAGCCGCCACGTGCGGCGTAGCCGGTTGAGCAAACGGCGCCATAGCCCCATCCGAGGCCAGCAGGCAAACAGAGTGTACAGATGCCGGAGAGCTGGCCGATGGTCCGCCATTGCATGCCGCAGAAGCACACGCACCACACCGCCATGATCGCCTTGCGCAGGGTAGCGCCGGCGAGCGTTGGCTTCGAGCCGGCTCGGGTTGTCCGCGTCCCCTCCGCCGCCATGGTTGTTAACTCCGTCAGCACCTCATCCACAAAGGCATCGACATTCGAGAACGCGTCCCAGGAGGCGGGCGTGGTGCTTGCGGGACGAACGGCGCTGCCCGTAGACTGCTGACCCAAAGGCTGTTGACGATGCTCACAGCCCTACCAGATGGGCCACCCGGCGCAACACCCCTGTTCAGCTTAAAGTAGCATCCCGCGCAGCACCGGTTAGGACGAGCCCGTCACGAACAAGCTCTGAGCGTTCCGCTGACCGCCATTGACAGCGCGTTCGGAAATCCTCCAGTTTTGTCGGCGAGAATTTCCAACATCGCGGGAGAGAGATCGTGGCGATCATCGCCGTTGCCACCACGAAGGGCGGCTCGGGGAAAAGCACGCTTGCCGCATGCCTCTCCGCATATTGGGCCGAGAGCGGCGTCACTGTGCTGGCCCTTGACACCGATCCCAACCGTAACCTGCTCGCCCGTCTCGATGGCTCAGGAATTCCGTGCCTAGGCGTAGACGAGGAGGCAATTCTCATGGCTGTCGCCGCTGCAGCCAAGGAAGCAGAAATCGTGATCGTGGACGTTGCTGGCGCCCTCGCCCGCGGCATGCTCTACGCCGTCTCGGCCGCTGACATTGTCCTCATCCCCTGTCGCCCCGACCGTAACGACGTGGTAGAGGCTGTGCGGACCCAGGAAGTGATTCGGCAAGCCGAGGTTATGACCAGACGTTCGATTCCTCATTCCGCCCTGCTCACCCAGGTGAACTCGCGCGCCCAAGTGACAGGCCAGACCAGAACTCAGCTTGATGCTCTTGGTATCCCTTACTTCGGGGTCAACATGCCAGCTCGTACTGCTTACCAGCAGGCCTCGTATACCGGCGCCCCACTCGCAGATACAGCCGTTCAGAAGGACATAACTGCCATTGCCGCCGCTGTCACCGAACTGATGGAGCGTGGTAATGCCTAAAAAGGATCTTATGAAGGGCGTCGAGGTAGTGCACAAGCTGCCGGGGCGGAAGCCGAAGCCAGCAATGCGCGCCATTGATCCAGATGAAATCCGCCGGCAGGTCGCCCCATTCGCCGACCGGCTGCCAAGTCAAACCGCGCCGACCGCTGTCACCTCCACTATGGATAAGCCTCTCAGCGGTGAGGTGCTACCGCCGGTGCCGCAGACCCTTGACGAGTTCGATACAGCGATCTCGGAGGAACTGGTCCGTGCGCGCAAAAGCTACTTGCGCATCGGCGAATTGCTCTCAGTCGCCGACGAGACCCTGCAGCCTGAGCAGCGGGCCGAGTTGGTCAAGCGGCTCGGCGCCCGGTTCGACCTAAAGAAATCAGCGTTGACGCAGATGATGAAGGCGTTCCGTGCCATTCGCTCGGGACGGATTCCCGAAGTCGTAGCGTCGGCGGGCTACACTGCCGTGTACACCCTAGCCAACCTGGACGACGAAGACCGCGAGAAGGCGAGGAGCGCGGGCCTCTTCCGGTCCGGAGTGCGGCAGGCGGATGTCCGCGCTTTCGTACAGGAGCTCAAGGCGCCGAGAAACGATAAGGGAAAAAAGGAGGCCTTGGAAGCCGAGCTTGAGAGGCTGTTGGCTCGTGTCGAGAAAGTGCGGGCAGAGCTGGCGCAGTTTAGTTGACTAAACCGGCCAGTGTGGAAAATCTCTCCTTCCCCATCGTTCCTGAAGACCCGGTTTGCCGATGAAGGCTGAGACCGAGCGATCACGCGGGGTGTCCTGCCCCTAGTACTGCTTCGATTCTCGGCCGACAACACCGCCACGGGGCGCCTTGATCCCTTCTACTATTCGCACGCCTATGGAAAGCGGAAGCACAGTCAAACCATCTGCCCAATGACCCAGTGAAAATTGCGGCATTTGAGGTAGGCGTATCATGAAGGCATTGTCAGGATAATGCCCTACAACTGCCCCTTCCATCTCACCACCGTGGGCTTGGAAACCCAATAAGCTGAACTTTGGTAATACCGGTACACTTCCCGTGAATCTTGAAAGACACCGAGGCTCGAAGCGTTTCCACGCTTCGAGCCTCTAAGGGAATTGATTTACGTGCGGATGTTGTAGCACAGGACATACGC
The DNA here is from genome assembly GCA_023423695.1 of Pseudomonadota bacterium. GTDB lineage: Bacteria > Pseudomonadota > Alphaproteobacteria > Azospirillales > Azospirillaceae > Azospirillum. Next base: position 2,400 of record JAFAFA010000022.1, read on the forward strand.
CCCCACTTTGGACTGTTGGGTTCAGCAATCAGACGTAGGGCTTCATCATCACCTCCTGATACCTCGTGCTTTACGATGTTGAATCTCTTGCTCAACCTGAGTCAATCGTCGGCCTTCGTCCTAGCGCAAACTCAGCGCCTGAGGCTTGCGCGCCGGTTCCGTTGCAAAATTTGCTGGCGGGCGGAGATCAGGTACAACCCAGCCCTTTCGGCGTTGAGGTGACACGGTGATGCGGAGCACGAAGAGCCCGTTCAAGGGCCGGCAGTTCACGGCAGCGGTGATCCTGTGGGCGGTGCACTGGTATCTGCAGTTCCCGATCAGCTACCGAGACCTCGAACGCATGCTGTCCGACCGCGGCGTGGCCGTCGATCACACGACGCTCTTCCGCTGGATTCAGGCCTACGCCCCGGAGTTGGACAAGCGGCTGCGCCCGCATCTGCGCACGACGACCGGCTCCTGGCGGGTGGACGAGACCTACGTGAAGGAGAAGGGCCGCTGGATGGACCTGTACCGTGCCGTCGATGCCCGCGGGCAGACCATCGACTTCCTGCTCAGCGCCAAGCGGGACACTGCAGCCGCCCGGCGCTTCTTCCGCAAAGCTTTGAAGCAGGCGCACACGGTGAACCCGCGTATCGTGACTGTGGACAAGAACGCCGCGTATCCGAGCGCGACCAAGGCGTTGAAGAAAGCCGGAGAGCTGTGGCGTTTCGCCAAGCTGCGCCAGGTCAAGTACCTCAATAATATCGTTGAACAAGATCACCGGCGCATCAAACGGTTGGTCCGGTCGGGGCTCGGCTTAAAGAGCTTCCACACCGCGCGCCGGACGATCGCCGGCTACGAGATCCTGGCGATGGTGCGCAAGGGGCAGGTTGCCGCCATGCCCGCCAACGACATGCCCGCCAAGGCGACCTTCATCGCTAATCTGTTCGGTATTGCTGCCTGACGATGCTGCCGCCGCGGCACTCCGCGTCTGCCGGCAAACTTTGCAACGGAACCCAGCTGGTCGGCATGCGTACCGAAACCAGCAACCTGATCCGCGGCACGCTCAAGACCTTCGGACTGGTCCTCGACAAAGGGCGCGGCAGCGTGTTCGAGGCAAACGTGCGCGAGTTGGCTGGCGACCAGCCCACCCTCTGGCCATTGATCGAGGCGCTGCTGACCGTCTGGAAGACGCTCGGTGAGCAGATCGGCGTGATCGAGCGACGCCTGATTGAACAGGCTCGCCGCAGCGAGGTGTGCCGGCGGCTGATGACCATTCCAGGGGTGGGCGCGCTGACGGCAGTGACCTTCACCACGGCCATCGATATGCCAAGCCGGTTCACCAAGTCCCGCAGCGTCGGCGCCTACCTGGGCCTGACACCAAGGCGCTACCAGTCCGGCGAGATGGATAGCACAGGACGCATTTCCAAATGCGGCGACCGGCTGCTGCGGACCTACCTGTTCGAAGCGGCCAACGCGCTACTGACGCGCTGTACACGGTGGTGCGCGTTGCGCGCCTGGGACCTACGTCTGGCCAAGCGCGTGGGCCTCAAGAAGGCGAAGGTCGCGCTGGCCAGGAAGTTGGTGGTGCTGATGCATCGGCTCTGGGTGGATGGCGGCGAGTTCCGCTGGTCAGACAAGGAGGCCGTCGCATGACCACCTAATCGTTCCCCGGATCCGCCCCAGCGGCGGAGAGGTGTCCCTGCCGGGACGAAGCCCTGGTCATTCCGCGACGTTGCTTGGCGCCGCCCTTCCGGTGAGCTCGCTTTGCACCTTGGAAGACCAGAGCTTTCAGACACCATGGTGAGGCGGGCCCGTCCCGACCTCGGAAAGAACCACAGAGCCGGCAGACACCTCATCCATGCCGTTGGCGATGATCCTTCTTTTGAGGGCTTGCCTCCCATGCCCGCAATCAAAGAACCAACGTCGTGGCGTGGGGCTCCTGATGATTATTAGTAAATACTACGATATAATCGAATACAGCCTCAGCAAAAAGAAATTGAGAGCAGAAAGGAAGAAAAAGTAGGAACACAAATTCATGTGCGTTGCTTTATCTAATTCAGAGAAGAGGCTCGGCCTGAATCTTGCTATTTAAGCAATGGCAGGGTGTCGATGGGCTCGGACGTCGGCTGGGAGGCAACGGCGGTGTGCATCTGCTGGCGGCGCCGGCGAATGGCGGCGGCGCCGTCGTCGGTGACCGGCAAAAGCCGGTCCGGCAGCGGCTTGTCTTCCAGCATGCGCGCCATCAACTCCGTGTCCGCCTGCGCTTTGCGCCGGGCCTCGGCGATGTGCGCCAGGAAGGTGTCCGAGAGCATCATCCGGTAGTTGACGTCGACGTAGCGCAGGCCGTCCTTGATGACCTCCTCCTCGACGCCGGACAGAGCGCCCACCTCGATCAGACCGCCGATCACCGTCGAGCGGATCCAGCGGTACATGTTGGCGGTCCGCGACCACGGCGTCGCCCCGCTGTCGCGGATGATTTCGTTGGCCGTCATCGTGATCGTCGTCGGCGTAACCTCACCGTGACGCTGCGCGGCAAAGGCGATGCGCTTGTAGAGCCAGCGGGCGATGGGGCTGAGCGCCATCAGCCAGTCGTAGCGGATAGACTGGCTCTCGACGCGGCGGATGGCCTGCTCCACCCAGGGCGAAAACTGCACGTAGGTGTCAGCGTCTCCGGCGCCGGTGGCGTTGGCTGCGCCGCGGCGGCGCTTGCGCATGCCGAGTGCGGTGAAGATGTTCGACTCCACCCCGTCTTCGCCATCGATGGGCGATTCGATCCTGAGCGAGGTCCGGCGCAGAATGTAGAGGGCCGTCTTGACCTCCTCGATCGACAGGGTGTGTTTCACGGCCGCGAGTTCCTTCATGACCTCATAGAGGGTGAAGGTCATGGCCGGCCGTTGATTTTCCGCGGTGTGAAGACGGGCCCGCTTCGAGGCCAGGCTGCGGATCACCTCCTCAACGATCTGCTCGCGCTCGCCCGGATAGCACTCGTACTCCTCGATCGTCGTCGAACCGTCGGGCTGCTTGCGGGATTTAGTCATGCGAGCCGGCGTCACCACCGAGACGAAGGGCTGTCCGTCGAAGAAGAACTCGCGGCGCACCAAGGGAAGCCGCGTCATTGTTCCCGCACCCTTCGCTTTGCTCTCGGGCGACGAAAAGACGTACTTCGGCGCGCAGTCGTACAGGCCGACGAGGTTGGTCGCCTTCGCCGACGGCGCCAAGAAGCCGGCCTGCTCGAACAGGACATACTGCGCGGCCGATTCCACTGCCCGTCGCCGCGCCACCGCCTTGCCGTCGCCCCGATCCGTGCTCATGCCACACCCTGCTTCAGCCGTCACCGACGGTAAGCGCCCGAGCGCCGCATGGCAATCGACCCCAGGGTCCGTCGCCATCTTGGCTGGAGGATTCCCGTGCATCTCTGTAGGTCTGAAGTGCCGGTATGGAGGTTTGCGGTGCAGGAAAGGCGGAGAATCCGACCTTGAGGCTCTGTGAGGTGCCGGGAGCCACACGACTCGCAGCGGTGCGCACAGAATCGCCCGCCCGAACGGTCACGCCGTCGGTCTGCGGGCCGCGCCGGGTCAGAAAACCTGCACCGCAAACCTCCACACCGGGGTGGATGGAGGCCGTTGTGCCAGGATCTGCACCGCAAACCTCTAGGTCATCCCCGGCCGGTGTGCCTCCTCTGCATCGCAAACCTTCAAGGTTCCCCCGAGTCGGCGCGCCGGACCGCGCCTTCTGCATCGGAAACCTCCAGGCCGACGCGGCCGTTGCCGAAATAACGCAAGCAATTTAACGGATTCGTGAGCCGTCCGGTGCAGAGCGGTGTTCCGGCCGGCATCATCATAAAGGTTTGCGGTGCAGGTCGGTCGATTCGCGCGAAGCACCCGAGTCGCGGTCCAGACCCTGTCCATCTGCACCACAAACCTTCTGATCTGCACCGGAAACCTCCATACCTGCATCGCTCGCCTGCATACCCGCACCAGCGGCCTCCATAGAGGTTTCCGGTGCGGCTTGGAGTCCCGAAGTGCTTCGGAGAATCCTGCCCGCAAGACCGCCGGCCCATTCCGGCTCCATACCTGCGCAGGAGCGCCCGATGACCAGCACATCGACCGACACTACCAGCCGCTGGGGCAAGATCCCCGCTTGGTGGCTCGACCACCCCGATCTCGACGCCGATGGATTCGCCGTCCTGGCGGCGCTCGCCACCTTCGCTGACGAACAGGGCGTCTGCTGGCCGTCGCAGTCGACGCTTGCCTCAAAACTCAAGCGATCACGCCCGACGATCAACCGAATCCTGCAGCGCCTGGATGACATCGGTCTGGTCGCCATTGAGCACCGCCGCGGCCGCGACGGCTCCCGGCTGTCATGCCTGTACCGGCTGCGCGTCGAGCGGGATGGACAGGGGCACGCGGCGGCCGCCGCGTGCCCAGTTCCGGCCGACGACAGGCATGACTCGGCCACGGACTCCCCCTGTCCGCCGGCGAGTCAGAAACACCTCCATCCCGAACAGATTCCTGACTCGCTCGCTCCAAGCGGGCGCGGGCTGGCGCAGGACGTGCCGGTGGATTGGATGCCGACCGCCGATGATCTCGCCTGGGCGCGCAGCCGCTTCGGCACCGTCGATCTCGGTCAACATGTCGAGGGCTTCGTCCTGCGCTGCCAAGCGCACGGCTACCGCTACCGTGACGTCTCCGCCGCTTGGCGCGCCTGGTTGGTCCAGGATGCGGCCGCCGGCAAGGCGCCGGCGGTGAAGACCGCGGCGACCGCCGGGGCAGCGGCTCCGGCCGGCGGCCGGGCACGCGAGAGCGCCGCCGAACAGCGCATCAACGCCTGGATGACCGTCGCCGCGCAGCTCAAGGACACGAAGCCAGCCCCCCGTTCCTGGTTCTGAGGAGGTTCGCCATGTCCGCTGCCATGATGCCGTTGCCAGAGCGCTCTCCGCTACCGTTCGACCCCGCGATGCCGCCCTCAGACCGATGCCGGCTGCTCGTTGCCGGCTTCCCGGAGGCGCTGCGCGATGTCCTGTCCGCCGGGCATCTAAAGCACCGCCCGCGCTTCAGCGAGAACGGCTTCGAGGAACTCCAGGAGATCTGGTCGCCGCCGGCGACCGTCACATCCCGGCAGGCCGCCATGGCGCAGCGCATGCTGGCCGATCTGGAAAGCTCGATTCTGGCGCCGGCGGATCCCGACCGACTGCTCGGCCGTGTGCTGGCGCTGCTGTCGCATTACCCGGCAAAGGGACTGACACCCGACGTGGAACAGTTGGTCGCGATGGACTGGGTCGAGGATCTCGGCGAATTCCCGGCCTGGGTCATCGATTCGGCGGCGCGCGTCTGGCGTCGGTCGCAGAAGTGGAGGCCAAGCATTGCCGAGATGCGGGCGCTATGCGAGGAGGCATGCGCGAAGGAGCGTTTGATGGTCGACCGGCTGAAGGCGGTTGTCCGTGCTGGTTCAGCCCCGAACGCCGCTCCCATCAGCCATGTTGCACGGCTGCCGGACAGCGCGCTACGGCGTGTTCCTTGATGGTTGGTGTGGCTTTGATACCACTTGATGCAAGGAATACGACACCATCAATCTTGACCGATGCCGATCAACTCGGTAACGCTCAGCCCAAGGCAATGATGGGAGCGGGGCATGCTGGGTGAAGACGTCAAGCGGCTCCGGGAGCAGAAGGGAATGCTCCAGGCCGCGTTCGCGCAATGGCTCAACGAGCGTCTGGGACGGCGCTACGACGGGCCGAAGATCAGCCGCTGGGAAGGGAACCGGGAAAAGATCCCGGAAGCCGTCCTGCGCTTTCTCCTCCGGGAGCAGGCCGGGCCGGACGCCCAGCACGGCCCGGCCTACGTCGTCGCCTGCACCAACAACAAGGGCGGCGTCGGCAAGACGACGACCTCGGTGAATCTCGGGAGCGTCCTGGCTGCCCAGGGCAACCGGGTGCTGGTGATCGACGCCGACCCGCAGGCCCACGCGACTGCCAACCTCGGGCTGGACACTCCCGACTACGAGCAGGAGATCAAGAAATCGCTGCCGCATGTGCTGCGTGATCAGGTGACCCTGCGCGACGTCATCGTGCCGGTACGGCCGTCCGGCCTGGAGGTCGTCCCCTCGTGCCTCGGTCTCAGTTTCGTCGAGAATGACCTGATCTCCGACAGCAGCGGCCCGTTGGCCATGCGGGAGAAGATCGCGGAAATCAAAGACGACTACGACTTCATCATCATCGATTGCCCGCCCAACCTGGGGCAGATGACCACCAACGCCCTGCTCGCCTGCCACGGCGTCGTCATCCCGACGCAGACCGAGTACCTGGCCTCGCTCGGCATGGAGAAACTCCTGGCCTCAATCGCCAAGATCAAACGGCGATTCGTCTCGGAGTTCCAGATCCTCGGCATCCTGCCGACCATGCACGACGTCCGCCTCCACCAGCATCAGGTCGTGCTGGAACACCTGCACACGACCTTCGGCCAGAATCTGCGCATCTTCCCGCCGATCCCACGGGCGACCGTGCACGGCGAGGCGGCCCTCGCCGGCCGCGCGGCTTTCGAAGTCGAGCCGGAGGCACCCGGCGCCGCCAACCTGCGCGTCGTTGTCGACGCCCTTGTCAACGAGCGCGAGAAGCGCCTGGAGGTTCTGAATGTCGCGTGATTCGCTCCGGGCGGCGAGCCGCCTCGGCAAAGGCAAGGGCGGTAGTTCGGCGGTCAGCAGCATCTCGGCGCTTTTCGCCGCCCCGGACACCGATTTTCCAGTCATCACGCCGGACATCGGTAACATCGAGGACAACCCGCACCAGCCGCGCTCGGTGATGGACCAGGACGCCTTTGAGATCCTGAAGGCGTCCATCGCCGAATACGGCCTGCAGCAGCCGATCGGCGTTCTGCAGATCAATCCGATGCGCTTCCGCCTAGTCTACGGCTCGCGGCGCCTGCGGGCCATGCGCGAACTCGGCAACGGCACAATTCCCTGCCGGGTGGTGGCGAACCTCGACGGCGCCAGCGAGGCGAAGATCGCCGAGATCAGCAGCCGCGCCGAAGAGATTGCGCTGTTTGAGAACCTTCACCGCGACGACCTCGACATCTTCGACGAGGCGGAAGCGATCCGCGGGCTGAAAGAGCGTCAAGGGCTGCGCTACAACAAGATCGCGTCGATGATCCGGAAAGATCCGGCGGAACTCTCGCGCCTGGTGTCCGTCCTGAGCATCCCCGAAGACATCAAGGCAGAGGCCCGCGCCCTCAAGCCCGCGCGGTACCGTCTCTTCGAAATCGGGGCTGCCGGTGACGAGGCCAAGCAGCGCGCACTCTGGAATGCTCTCAAGGCCGAAATAACCGGCTCAACGCGCTCCGCGCCCGCCAGCCTGCCCGACGGGGATGTGGCGGACGACGATGGCGAGCCGGCAACCCCGCGCGAGCGGCGCAACCGAATCGCCATCCCAAGCCTGCTGCCGCAACGCCATGCCAGGCACATCCACCACGCCCACGAGGTGCTGGCCGGGCTTCGCGCGGAACCGCGTCCGCTCAACGACGACGACCGGCGCCGGCTGGAGGACATGCGCGAGGCGATCGAGGCCATCCTCGCTGAGGCGAGCTGACGGAGTGGGCGGGCGCGTTCGTGTGCGCGCCCACCTCGGAAATTGAGAATTCTCAATTTTTTTGAATCCCCGAACCTTACGCTCGGCAGGGGTCATCGGTGGCCGCTCCTCCGGTTGACGACGCCCCGCTCAAAAATTGAGAATTCTCAATTTTTAGGCGGAGCCACGGGTCGACAACGCGGGGGTCGCGGATGGGACGGCGCAGAGCAACCGGTGACGACCGGAGAAAAATTGAGAATTATCAATCTCCGGTCGGTCAGGCCGCCAGCCTGGCGTCGTTGAACCGGCCATAGACGAACGACCGCAACACCTGCTCCACCTTCCCCCTGGTGCCAGCGTCCTGCTTTCAGGCGAAGGTCATGGTGCCGCTACGGGGATCGACGCGATCGACCGTTCCCGCCATCCCCAGTCCGTTCATCCGCGTGAACACCGTCTGCCCCACCCGATACTTGTCATCCTCCTCCACCGTGAAGGTGGCGTGGTCCATGGCGATGCAGCGGCTGCGGGCCGGGGCGCCGTTCAGGGAAGCGGGCAGCGCAGCCCGCACGCAACGCTCGTGCGGCAGGGCGGTGCCGGAAAGAATGCGGATGGTGCTGGCCATGGTCGGTATCTCCCTGGGCGCTCGGTCCTGGACCCATATGCGAAAATCCGCGGCGGTCACAAGGGCTGGCGCCGCCCGGTGATCCACGACGGACGGAGCCTTGGCCTCGGAACAGGGGAGAGGCGCGGGCTGTGCGGTCCGGTGCATGCCGCATCGTGGAATTCGGGACGGGCCGTCAGGGCGCCGGCATCGCCTTCAGCGCGGCGGCGGCTTCCCTCGCCCGCCTTTCCTGGGTCGGCGCCCCTTCGCGTACGGTGATCTCCGCCCAGGAACACGCCTGCAGCGTGATTGTGGCCACCAACAGGACGAGCATCTTCTTCATGGGGCATTTCTCCGGATGCGATGATTTCTCCCGGCCAGATAGCCCCACGACCGCCAGCACCCTAGGACGGCCGCCTGCAATGCGCTGGGCGTCTCGCACTTCTCTGTCTTCCGCCTAGGCTGGGTCCATTCCCGACCGAAAAGCGATGCCGTCCAGGCTGTGATAGATCCGGCGTGCCGGCGCCGTGGTAAAGGTCAGGGGCACCCAAACGAGGAGCCGGTCATGGACGACGAGCAGCAGAAAATCCTGGCGATGCTTGAGAGCGCCTGGGCCCGCGCCGCGCGCCGGCTGCTCCTGGAAGAGGCGGGCGGCACGATGGACGGCAACTTCTTCACCAGCACGTTCTGAGCAACGACAGAGCCGGAACAGATGCGTTGCAATTTGGGCGCGGCAGATCCTCGGCAGCGTTACCCTGAAACCGGCTGTTGCTGGACAGCGTCCTCGTTCCTCAAGCGCGGGAGAAACTCATGGCTGGGCCTCACCTAATCTACATCGCCGATCCCATGTGTTCCTGGTGCTGGGGTTTTGCGCCAGTGATCCAGGCCATCCGGCAGCGATATGCCGGTACCTTGCCGATCCGCTTGATGATGGGCGGGCTGCGGCCGCAGACCACCAAGTCGATGGACGAGGCTGCGAAACAGAAAACGCGGTCACACTGGGAGCATGTCCAAGCAGCGTCGGGCCAGCCGTTCGATTTCGCGTTCTTTGAACGCGAGGACTTCGTCTACGACACCGATCCTGCCGCTCGGGCCGTGGTCGTGGTCCGTCGCAGCGGCATGGAGAGAGCACTCGATTACCTTGCGCTGACTCAGGCCGCCTTCTACGTCGATAGGCGGGATGTGACCGATGAGGCCGTCTTGGCCGATCTCGCGGTGCAGGTAGGACTCGATCGCGGCGGCTTCATCGAGGCGTTCCGCAGCGAGGATGCGAAACAAGAGACGTGGCGGGATTACGGCATCAGCCAGCAGGCCGGGATTACCGGCTTTCCGACCTTGATCGCCGGTGACAGCACGAGCAATCAGTATGTCGCGGTGTCCCAAGGATATCAGCCGGCGGATCGCGTTCTTCCGCTCATCGATATGTGACTGTCGAAAAATGATTGGGAGCAACGAGGCGGCGGGCTGAGACCGACACCGACTTTCGAAGGAGGATGGCTGATTACGGGACTGTCCGCGGCTTGAAGAGCGCTTCCGCAGCGGCGCGGGGGTCCGACGCATTGGCGGTCACGTTGCTCTGGCGGGCGCGGCCACCGGTCAGAGCGGCCAGAGTGTCCATCAGCCAGACCGGTCCGGACGCACCATCTCCGTCTGACCGTGACAAGTCCTCCAGGTAGTTTCTCACGGCCTGGATCAGTGCCTGCTCTCCAGTCATCCCACGGACCCGACCAACGGCGGCCGAGAAACGCCGACGTTCTTCCGGGTGGGCTTTGACCCGGTCTTCAACGGCTCTGATCAGAGCCCCGCGCGAAGGGCTGCCATTCAGCAGATCCAGTGCTCTGGTTAACGGGTTCATCGTCGGACCAGTACGCGGACGGGATTCTGCCGGGCGCGACCGAGCGTCGTCCCAGCGACGCTGGTTAATTCGATGCATGGTGTGTGTCCTCTTCCAGCCCGACTATGATCAGATGGTGTAGGCGCCGTCGAACAGGTCGCCGAGGGCAAAGCGCATGAGAGCCCGTGTTTGCGCTACCCGCCGATGTTCGTCGCGCCCGGTCACCAGATGACAACGCCGGCAGAGTCTGTGCCGTTCCTCGGCGGCCGCGCGGCGGTACAGCCCGACAACCGCGCGAGAACTCCGGAAACAAGAGTAGTCGACGATGTCCGGCCAGGAAGCCGGGGAACCATCAGCACCAATCCATTGCCCGTCGGGCGACAGCCATCGGCCGTCGGGCAAGCAACGGAGGGTGTGTCCATGAGGCCGTCCGCAGTATTCGCAGCGGAAATCTGTGGGCGGTCGAGGGTGGCTGGGGTTGACAGCGCTGAAGGCCATGAGATCCAGGAGGTGGATGGCGGGACCGACGTTGATTCTAGCGAAGGTTGGTCTTTGTGGGAATCCCCTCCTTTCCGACGAGGTGTGGCAATCGATGGTGCACTCAGGCTACGATCAGGATCCGACAGCGGGAGACGTAACCGTGACCGACTTCGATCGCCACATAACGTCGTCGACTTCTTCCAACACCGGACCGGTCAACGACACCATCATCCAAGCCGCCCGCGTCCGCTCTGTCCTGTTCGAGAACACTGCGCGTCTGACCGGTGCCGGGATCGACTGCGTACGCATGTTCCGCACTCCGCGCGGCACCTCAACCATGGCTAATTGGTGGTTGGCCGTTGATCCGGCGTCGGGGACCACGGTGAACGGGTTGATAGCGGCCGGCTGGTACTCTTTGCTGCGGATGACACTCGATCACCTCGAACCGGCGCTCCGGCTCGACGTGTCGCCGTCGGCATGGCTCAAGGGTGCCGACGTAGTGGCGTTGGAACACGCAGGGGTCGTGGTGTTGCCGATGGCGGCTTCGGCCTGCTGGCCGGGCAGCAGGCGGGCCCGAAGCTGATCGCCGAGGATACGCTTGTATCGCGCCATCGCGGTTTCCGCCTTTGCCCGCTTGCCGTAGTCGGTGTGCCTCTGCCAACCCAGGCGACCCTGCTCGGCGATGGTCTAGATGTGGCGGTCCCGCTGGGTGGGGGCGGTCTCGGCGGCGGCGCTCACAACCGCCGTGGCCCGTGGTGGGATCACCACCCTGGCGCCGGCATCCCGGGCGGCGATGGTCTGGTAAATCGGTTCGCCATCGTAGGCGTCATTGGCCATAACGGTGGCGATCACCCCGCTGGTCTGGTCGAGTAACGGCCCGACCTGGGAGGCATCGCCGTCGCTAGTGGTCGTCAGTGTGGCGGCGACGATAGTGTTACTGGCGGCGTCCACCGTCAGATGGAGTTTCCGCCAGGTGCGCGGCCCCCGCACGCCATGTTTGTCGTAGTGCCACTCGCCGGCCCCATAGACCTTCAGCCCAGTGCTGTCGATCACCAGGGTGACCGGGCCGCTCGGCAGGGTGGTGGCCAACATCGGTGTCAGGCGCGCCGGCTGATCGTGGTGTGATCGGGAACAGGCAGCTCGACACCCAGGAGGATCAGCAGAGAACTGAGCAGCCCCTCGGTCTGGCGCAGCGGCTGGTGGAACACCAAGCGGACCATGAGGGCTGTTTCAATCGCCGTTTGTGAGTAGCGCGCCTGCCCACCCGGCGTCCGGCGCGGTGCTGCTCGCCAGGCGGCGAGCGCCTCGTCACTGACCCACAGCATCAGGCTGCCGCGCCGCCGTAGCCCGGCCACGTACATCGCCCAGTTCGCCACCCGAAACTTCATCTTCGGGATCTGATGGCGCTGGGCGTCATTGTGTTTGTTCGGCATGCCGGCAGCTGATCATCCAGGGGAGAGGGAGGGTTCCGTCAGCTCTCGCGCCAAGCTGGGCAATTGGGCGCGGCGCGGCCGGCTTCCGGCATGGTTGGTCAGGCGATGGCGAGCATGTCGCGCAAGGCGGCGACCCTTTGGGCATGGATCGCCCGTCGCTGGGCGGCCGGGACGTGCTGGTTGCGCCGGGTCGCCGGTCGCAGGAAGTTGCGCACTTCGTCATAGGCCCGGCAGAATCGGTGGGCGTTGTTAAGCTGCTGGAAACCGCGCATCGGCCGTGTACGCCCTTTCACCCCGCGGTGATCTTGCTCCAAATGGTTGTTTTTGAATTTGGAGGTGCGGTGCTCGACGACATTCCCGAACACCTCCGCGAGGGCTGGCGGATAGCCAGCGTGCTTGTCCGTCGTGATCGTGTCGGGTGTGCGGCCGGTGACCTCGACGGCGGAGCGGAAGAAGCGCTCGGCGGCGACTTGATCGCGATGTTCGCTGAGGTAAACGTCGACCAGGGCGCCATCGCTGTCGATCGCCCGGTACAGATAGCACCACCGCCCCCCGACTTTCAGGTAGGTCTCGTCAACGTACCAACTGCGCCCCGCAGTCCCACGCCGGCGGTGCCGCAAGGCATTGGTGAGCAGCGGAGCAAGCTTCGCTTCCCACTCCCGCACGGCCTCATGGGAGAAGACCAAGCCGCGCAACAGCAGGATCTCGGCAAGATCGCGCAAGCTGAGCTTGAGGCGCAGCCGCCAGAGCACGATGAGGAAGGCCACGTCGGTGGGCACCTGCAGCCGGTTCAGCACCGAGCCTGTGCGCACATTGAACTGGCGCCCGCACTCCCGGCAGCGGAACCGCCGATAGCCGTGCGCGGTGCGGTCCGGACGTTCGGCGGTTGCGGTCGACGAGCAGTGCGGGCAGTGCATCGGTCACCTCCTGCAGAGAGGTGACCCTCTACGTTCATCCCGCCGTTTCGATCAAGCTGGCGCGAAAGCTGCCGGAACCCTCTCATGAGCATGAACTCAGCCAACGCCGGTGTAGATCAGGTAATTGTTGACGTCAGCAGCACTCACCCCCGCCACATGGACGGTGCTATAGACCACGCCGCGGTAGCCGGTTTCCAAGATGCAGCCGGCGTATTCACCGCCTGAATCTCGGATTGTCAGCGGAACACCAGCCGTGTAGATGCGGTCCCCCTCAGCGCCGTTGAAGTCACGGATGTAATCGACCGCTCCATTGCCACCGGTGATGTCGAAGACGTCCGCTCCGGCACCTCCGTACAGTTCGTCGTTGCCGTTGCCGCCGTGGAGCAGGTCATTGCCGGCCCCGCCGATGAGCATGTCGTCGTCGTCGCCGGCGCGCAGCGTGTCGTTTCCGGCACCGCCCATCAGCAGGTCGGTGCCAGCGCTGCCAAGAAGGGAGTCAGCCCCGTCCAACCCGATGAGCCGGTCACCGGCGGCAGAACCCGTGACTGTGTCGGCACCATCGGTGCCGTAGACGGTTCCGACCGTGGTGTCCCCGGTGAAATTGGCCCAGCTGTTCCCGTTTTGCTGGACCCACGCCTTGACGGTGCTGGCCGACACACCGGACAGTGTCAGCGTGCTGACGTCCTGGATGACCGCTGTCGGGTTGCGCATGAAGGTCAGCCGAGCGCTGCCGTTCACGTCCTCAATGCCGGTGAACGTCCACGACACCGACAGCCGGTCGGTGCCGAGTTCGAAGTCGCCGATGGTGCCACCGAATCGGCCGGTGATGTGGTAGGCGGTCCAGGCCGCCTGGAACAGGTCTGCCCCTTGACCGCCGTAGAAGGTGTCGGGAGTGTCACCCGACATCACCATCAGGTCGTCGCCGGCATCGCCATAGACGATGTCGCTGCCAAAGCCGCCATCCAGCGTATCGTTTCCACCGCCGCCGCGCAAAGTATCATCGCCGAAGCTGCCGCTGATGGCGTTGTTGCCCGCGTTGCCGATCAGCTCCTCACTGGACATGTTGCCGGTAATAGAGGCGTTGCCAAGAGTAAGGCCGTCTTCCGTGAGAATCACCCGTTCAACGTTATAGGCGGCAGAATTGTCCCAGCTGCCGGAGACGTACACGGTGTCGGTGCCCTCACCGGCATTCTCGATGATGCTGTCGCCAGGATCGACGTAATAGGTGTCGTTGCCGGTGCCGCCGGCGAGAACATCGGCGGCGTTATCGTTGCCCGGGCCGCTCCACAAAGGACCGTGGGCACGATCGTAGCTGCCAATCAGCGTGTCATCACCGGCTCCGCCGGACAGGGTGTCGGCACCGGCCAAGCCATAGAGGCGGTCGTCGCGTGTGCCCCCGGACAGGCTGTCGTCGCCCGAGGTGCCGCAATACAGGCCCGTGCCGGACAGGTTTCCGCAGAAGGCGGCCCAGTCGCCGCCCTGTTGGTTCACCCAATTGGTGACACTGGCGGCGGAGACGCCGGTCAACGTCACACTCGCCCGGTCGGAGACGGTGGCGTCCGGGGTGGAGGTGAACTCCAGGACGGCGTTGCCGTTCTCTTCCCGGATACCGGTGAAGGTCCATTGCACCGAAAGCTTGTCACGCTCCAGTTCGAAATCACCGATGGCTGACTGGTAGTTATGATAGGGATAGTGATTTGCGCCCCAGCCCATACGGAAGGTATCGGCGCCAACACCGCCATACGCCACGCCCAACCCATCGATGGACAGCGTCAGGTCGTCATCGCCTGCATCGCCATAGATGGTATCGGACCCCCGACCGCTGATGATCGTGTCATTGCCACCGCCGCCGCGGAGCGTGCTGCTGCCAAACACCCCTCCAGTGATGAGGTTGTTGCCCGAGTTGCCGACCGCTTCGCTGACCCATTCATTGACGCCCAAGGAGCCGTTCAGAGCGGCACTGTCCTCACTGAGAACGATGCGCTCCACCCCCACCGGCGTGATGCCAATCCATGTGCCAGAGAGGATGGCGGTGTCGGAGCCTTCGCCCGACGCTTCTACAATGATGTCGCCTGCGCCGACATAGTAGGTGTCATCGCCCGCGCCGCCGGTCAGGGTGTCCGAAATGTCATCGTTGCCCGCATACAGGGTGTCATTGCCGTCCATGCCATAGAGGGAGTCCGCCCCACCCCTGCCGTCCAGGATATCGTTGCCAGCTCCGCCGGTCAGGGTCTCGCCCCCATCGGTGCCGTAGATGACGCGACCGCCTGAGGTGTTGCCGGTGAAAGCCGCCCAGTCATTGCCGTTCTGGCGCACCCATGCCGTCACCGCCTCGGCCGTCACGCCGGACAAGGTCAACCGCGCCGTTCCGGTCATTGGAACATTCGGGTTTTCCACGAAGCTCAGAACGGCATTGCCATTGACGCTCTCGATGCCTGTGAACGTCCAAGGCATCGAGAGCGTATCCTGTCCAAGAACGAAGTCGCCGATGGTTGCGCTGAACACGCCACCCAGGTGGTTACCTCCCCAGGCGGCACGGAACACGTCCGCGCCCGCACCGCCATAGGCCAGGCAAGCGCCGTCGTTCGACACGGTGATCGTGTCGTCACCAGCCTCACCGTAGATGGTGTCGGATCCCCGACCGCCGCTCAACGTGTCGTTGCCGGCCCCGCCGCGGATGGTTTCATTGCCCCAGCCGCCGCTGATGAGGTTGTTGCCTGAGTTGCCGATCAGCTCCATGGGGAGCATGCCGCCGTTCAAGGAGCCGTTCTGTGCCGCCTCAGCCTCATTCAGCACGACCCGTTCGATGTTTATGATCGTGCCGGCGTTCCATCCGCCGGAGACGATGATCGTGTCCGTGCCCTCATCGGCGTTTTCCACGACCACATCATTGGGTCCGCTCACATAGTAGGTGTCGTTTCCCGTCCCGCCATAGAGGGTATCGGCCGCCGCATCCATGCCGCCTATGAGCGTGTCGTCACCAGCCTCGCCATAAATCCGGTCAGCGCCTGCCCCGCCGTCGAGCCGGTCGTTCCCACCGTTGCCATGGATCTCGTTGTTCCCGGTATTTCCTTCGATGATGTTGGCGAGGTCATTCCCGTTGGCGAAGCCATTGGAAGCAGCCCCGACCTCCTGCAAGGTGAGGTTTTCCAAGTTCGCTCCAAGGGTCCAGGAGACCTTGGCCACCACCTGATCCACGCCCTCCCCAGCGACTTCGGTGATGACATCCTCCGGGCCGTTGACCCAGTACACGTCGTTGCCGCTGCCGCCCAGCAGCGTGTCGGCGGCGGTGTCGTCGCCGGCATAAAGGGTGTCATTGCCCGCCCCGCCGAAGATCGTGTCGGACGCGGTGTTGCCACCGAGGATGTCATTGCCATCCAAACCGGAGAGGATGTTGGTGCCGGCTGCGGCCCAGATGGTGTCGGCGCCAGGGGTGCCGGTGTAGGTCCTGGTGGTTGGGTCGCCGCCAGTATCCCCTCCTGTGCCGCCGGTGCTGGTGCCGGTCAGGAGAACATTGGCTTGGGTCAGCGCACCGCGCTGCACACCGGCGAGCTTCACCGCACTCGTTGAGCTGAGGGTGACGGTGGTGTCGGCCCCCTC
>JAFAFA010000030.1 GCA_023423695.1 Pseudomonadota bacterium
GAAGTTACCCCTTCCTGAGAAGTGAAAATATCCTGCTCATTTACAATGTTGGGAGGAGCCACATCCAGTTTATGACAGGATGGTAAAAAAAATATAAATAATATTATAACAACTATCAATCTTTTCATTTCTTTAATTTTTATATTAATTGAAGGTATATTGAGTTTCCAGTTCATTTATTTGCGCTTCGATAAAAAATATTAGAACGTTATTCCAAGATTCAGATTATAGGTTTTATTCATCGGATATAAATATCCATACTGACTTGATGGATGTTCCGGATCCACAAATCTCAGTTTAGTAAAGGTGAGCATATTGTACCCACTTACTGAAATTCTTATATCTTTCAGATTTACTCTTGAAAGTATATTTTTAGGCACACTATAACCTATTTCCAAACTTTTCAATCTTAAGAAAGAAGCATCCTGCACACCATGACCCGTATTCAGCGTAGGCACTCTGCCTGTAAAGGCATAATGACCCGGTATCCATTCTGTTGACGGATCAAAAATATCTGCAGTAGGATCTACAGGATGCCATCTGTCAGCAAAATGCTCCAAACCTGCGCCGCCATATAGGCCACCAAGCAAAACTTCCGGATAAGCAACGTATACCAAAGCATTACCTTGCCATAACATATTTAAATCAAACTGCCTAAACGATGCACCTAATGTAATACCGTAGGTTACGCGCGGCATCTGAAATTGGTATGAAATAGGATGATTGTCTAAGGAGCTGATAACACCGTCTTCATTCCAGTCAAGGTATTTATAATCACCCGGTAAAGTTGTTTTAGTATAATATACAGGACTATTGAAAAACTCTTCATAGGATGTAAATCTTCCGTCAGAGCCGTATCCCCACCATATGTCGTTATATCTATCGTTTTTATTATTTAGCCAGTTTAGATACGAATTACCCGCTCTAACACTTTCAACATACAGATTCTTGCCTCTGGAATAGCTATAAACCAGCTTTAAAAAATAGTTCAATTCTCCCAATGTGTTCCTGTGATTAACTTCCAGCTCAAAGCCTTTTCTCTCATCGGAATTTATATTTTCCTGTCCTATATCAGCTCCGATAACGCTTGGTAGTGTATAAATACTTTTCGCGGCTAATCCACTACGTTCTCTTCTGAATACTTCAAACGTGAAGCCCAATAAACCTTTCCATGCTTCAAAATCAATTCCTATATTGGTCATTTTTGACTCTACCCATGTCAGATACGGATTAGGAATAGGCATTATTGCTGCACCATTTACATATTTTCCGGCAAACACCGATCCTACGGCCGGGTAATTATATCCCGATAGATATTGATATTGTAAGAAATCATCATCGCCGGTTATGCCAATGCCTCCTCTAATCTTGAGCATATTGATGAAATTAAGAAAAGAGTTGTTTTTCCAAAAACTTTCTTCCGAAATCCTGTAGCCTAAAAGTGCCGCGGGAAAGAAACCCCATCTTCTTTGTGGTGAGTTTAAAGAAGAACCGTCATAACGTCCACTCAGCTCAATTAAATATTTATTTTGAAATCCATAATTTATTCTACCTACATAACCACGCCGCACTTCTTTCCAAATTAAATCAGGATTTGCGCTTGCAACTTGCTGATCATCATTATCGCCGGCATAGATCTGATCAAGAGGAATGGAAAGATTGCGCTGAGCAAAGAAATTATTTCGACTTCTGACCCTTTCCTCAACTAGAGCGAGAATCTGTAGACTATGATCATCATTAAATCTTCTGTCATAGTTCAAAGAAATCTGTCCGAGTGACGCCGGAGTATTTATAAAGTCTCTCCTTAAACGTGACGGAGACTGTAATGTGCGAGGAGTATATGTTTCCGTATCTGCATTATATGTATATTGATTATATTGCTTTCTAAAAGTTGTATAATCAGACATATCATAATCATAGCTGTACAACCCTTTTGCTTTTAACCCATTTATAAAAGGAAAATCATATGTGATAGCCAATGAAGATCGAAACAGTTTATTCTGCATTTTTTTGTATCCTGAAATATCTTTACGAGTCATAGGATACGGGTTTCCACCCTCATTCTGAGTATGTAAAATATAATCCGGATTATCATTTGCAAAAATTGTTTCTGTAGGATTTTGTCTCCATATGCTTCTGATTACCCACCAAGCATCCTGATGTGGTTGATTTTTCTCATCTATTATTGCGCTTAAGTTTAAATCTAAACGTATATTTTTTCCAATTCGACTACTTATATTAGAAGACAGGTTAAATCTGTTATAATTTAAATCGCCTGATTTGTACATGCCTTGTTGCTGCATATAACCTAATCCTACATAATAATTAACGTTATCACCACCGCCGGTTACACTTAAATTATGTTGTGACTGTGGGAATACATCCCTTATAAGAGCGCCAAACCAATCTTCAACTCTTTTGGTACCGTTCAAATAAGGAGCAAAGGCTGCGCTGTCATAAATGGGTTTTGCACCGAAACCACCACCCATTGTTCTCTCATTCCAAAATGTCATCCAATCAACCGGATTAGCCGCCTTAGGCATCCCTGAAAGTTGCTGCCAGGTTTGAGTAAAATTGTAATTGAGTTCCGTAGCTCCTTTCTTTCCTTTTTTGGTAGTTATCAGCACCACCCCGTTTGCCGCTTTTAACCCATATACTGCTGCTGCGGCATCTTTTAAAACTGATATACTTTCTATATCATTGGCATTGAGTCTTTCAAAGTTAGGACGCGGCACACCATCAACTATTACCAAGGGATTACCCAATCCTCTTATATCTAGAGAGCCATTGTAAGCTCCAGGCTCCGCGCTACCTTGAACAATCCTTACTCCCGGCATTTTACCAGTAAGCATATTCCTAAGATCTTCATTCTTCGTTGTCGTTATCTCTTCATTTGTAATTGATGCAATGGAACCGGTTACGGTTTCTCTTCTTTGCGTACCATATCCTACAACAACTACTTCATTTAATGCAGATTCGTTATCTGTTAAGATAACCTGTATTGTATTGGCTCCTTCATTTAGCACATAACCCATTCGCTCAGCTTGATACGCCACATGCGTAAATTCAATGCTGTAATTACCTGCAGATAAAGTATTAAATGCAAATGTCCCGTTTGATTTAGTCAGAGTTATATTTTTTGCACTGTCAGAACCGACAATAGTAACCGTTACTGATTCAATCGGTTGATTAAGCGAATTGAAAACAACACCTTCTAACCGGGAATTGGAAGTTTGTGCACTTAGGTTGTTAACTAAAAATAAAGTTGCACATAATAGCAACCCTTTACAGAATGTTTTTATCATTTGACTCATTTTGATATGATTTAAATTCCCAAAAATGGTAGATTATAAAAATAATAAAAATTGTCTACGTTTACATTTTA
>JAFAFA010000047.1 GCA_023423695.1 Pseudomonadota bacterium
GCGTCAGCACCCGCCAGCAGCTGGTCGAGGATCGCGTCCGGGATAACGGGGTCTTTGCGTCGTGCCATGCAGGGGCTCCTTCGAATTCAGGATAACCCCGCCGAGCACGAAATTCCCGACACTCCCCTCTGATGGCCAACGCACAATCGCCCGCACGGCCGACAGAGCATCCTCATTGCGCTGGAGCGGAAAGTACCGCCGCAGTTCTGACACAGCAGCCCATGCCCCCCGGCGTCAAACGCCTGACGGATGGCAGACCGCTCCTCCTCATTCACGACAAACATTGCCTCTCCTTACCGCCTGGGGCAGTGTCTGTCCCGATGTCCCTCCCTTCTACAGAGATTTAGGGCGTTCTGAGCTTTGTTATCAATTGGCCCCTTGGTGGATTTTGGCAGGTTTCTGGGTACTCCTGCATGACATCCATAAACAGCTTCTCACAGCATGCCGTCCTTTCTCGTACCGCCGAGCAGCTGCTCCAGAGCCGCCGACAACTGTCCGGGCATGACCGGTTTGTGGATCATCCCCAACCCATATCGCGCGATGTCCCGCGCGCATTCCGCTCCCGTCTCTCCGGTCAGGATGATGCCCGGGATCACCAGCCCCAGTTGGTTGCGCACGTCCCTGATCGCCTCGCAGCCATTCCGTCCAGCCCGTAGGCGATAATCAGCGACGATTACGTCGGGGCGGCGCCCGTCTTCGGCGATGGTGGCCACGGCCTGTTCGGAGGAGCCGGAAATCAGGGTGTCGTACCCCCATTCTTCCAACAGGGTCCGCAGCGACATCAGGACGATAGTATCGTCATCGATCACGAGCGCAAGGCTGCCACGGCCGACCGGGCCGCGTGTCCGGTTGTCCTCGGTCACGTCCACCGGCATGTCCGCGCCGGCACTGACCGGTGCCTGGATGGAAAAGACGGATCCTTCCCCAAGTGTCGATCGGACCTTAACCTCGTGTTTAAGGATCCGAGACAGGCGCTGCACGATCGACAATCCCAAGCCAAGACCGCGACTGCGGTCGCGCTCAGAATTGCCGACCTGGTGGAATTCGTCGAAGATCATCGCGATCTGGTCTTCCGGAATGCCGATCCCGGTGTCGGCGACGTCGATCCACGCGCTGTCCTTCTCCTTCCGGCAGGAGACTGTGATCCCGCCACGTTCCGTGTAGCGAACAGCGTTCTCGACAAGGTTGCGGACGATGCGGCCGAGCAAGGTGCGATCGCTGCGGACGACCACGCCACAGCAGGACCCGTCGGTACACAGGGACAGGCCCTTGCTCGCGGCGATCGGCCGGTAGGAGTCCGTGATTTCCTGGATGAGCATGTCCAGGTCGAAGCTGGTCAGCTGCGGCTTGACGACCTCGGCATCCAGCCGGGAGACATCGAGCAGGCTGTCCAGGAGAGACTTCATGGTCTCGGTTCCGCGCTCCAGCATGAGCAGCATGTCCTTCCCGCGGCCATCCTTCACATGCGCGTGCAGCGCGCCGCCGAACAGCGCCATCGACTGAAGCGGTTGGCGCAGGTCGTGGCTGGCAGCGGCAAGGAACTTCGACTTTGCCAAGCTCGCCCGTTCGGCTTCCTGCTTGGCAGAGCGCAGTTCCTCCTCCATGCGCTTGCGCACCGTGATGTCGAGGCTGACCCCGGTCAGCCGCAGTGGTGCACCCTTGTGGTCGCGAACGATCCGACCGACGCCCATCAGCCACCGCTCGCCGTGCACCGGGTGAATGATTCGGTGTTCAATCCTGTACTCGTCGACGGTCGAGGCCAGCACCGTGAGCACGGTATTCTGTACGTGGCTGCGGTCGTCGGGGTGAACCAAGGGCAGCCACGCCTCATAGCTCGGTGTGAAATGCTCCGGCGACAAGCCGTGCAGCCTGTACATCCCTCCGCACCATGTCAGATCACCGCTCGGAATGTCCCAGTCCCACGTGCCGGCGGCGGCCGACGCCAACGCAAAATTTAGCCGCTCCTCACTGCGCCGCAGAGCCTCTTCGGCCGTCTTGCGGGCGGTGATGTCGAGGTACAGACCGCTTGCCCGGATCGGCGTTCCATCGTCACCAAAAACGAAGCGGCCCAACACCGCTACCCAGACGCTACGACCGTCTGGCCGAAGCACGCGATGCTCAACATCATAGTGAGGATCCGCCTCGCGTATGATCCGCTCCCGTTCAGCCAGAACACGGTCGCGGTCTTCAGGATGGATCAGACCAAACCAAGTATCCAGTTGGATACCTTCTTCATTTGGTTCTACACCGAACAGATGGTAGCTCTCCGCCGACCAGTGGATTGTGCCGATCTGCAAATCGGTATCGAAGGTGCCAGCCCGGGCCGAGCCAAGAGCGAAGGCCAAGCGCTCCTCGCTCCGGCGCAGCGCTTCCTCCGCACGCTTAAGTTCGGAAATGTCATGGAAGATGCTGACAGCCATCACGATCTTCCCATCCGGATCCCTGACGGGAGCAGCGCTTACAGCGAAGGTTGTGATGGTACCGTCGCCACGGCGGTAGCGCATCTCGCCATGTTCCTCCCTCTCGCCGAACAACAGCGCGCGCGCCAACGGGTACTCGTCAGGTTGATACGGGGAGCCGTCCGGGTGGACAGCGCCGTACGCTGCATAATCCTCCACTCTTTGCGCGACGTGAACAGAGTGTCCGATGAGGCGCTCGGCGGCTGAGTTGTGCAGAAGCAGGCGGCCATCGGGGGCGGCGACCGCGAACACCCCCGAGGGCAGGTGCGCGAGCACGCCTTTGAGCAGTGTCCGCTCGCTGGTCAGTTCCTTGGCCAATTCCTCGCGTTCCTGTTCGGCCAGTTTGCGCACCGTGACGTCCTGGAAGAAGATGGCCAAACCGTCCTTGGAGGGAAAAGCGCGTGCGCTGTACCAGCGTCCGGACAACGGCCCAACGATCTCAAATTCACAGGCGCTCTGGGCATTCATAGCCTGCTGCGAGCGGGACCAAGCCTCGGTGCCGACCAACTCAGGATACGCTTCCCAGAACACTTGGCCAATCAGATCGCCGTCATGGGTCAGGATGGATTTGGCGCGCTCGTTCACGAAGGTTATCCGCCAATCACGATCCACCTCCAGTACGGCGTCGGTCGTGCTCTCCAGCACCGTGGCCATTCTCACGGCGGTCCGGAGCGACTGTTCACGCAACTGGGCAACATGCTTCACAGCCCAGACCGTCACCAGTACTGCCAAGCCGAGCAGCCCGACGAACACCGCCAGCGTGCGCCACATGGCCCGCTCCACCGGCCGCATGGCGTGGTCCTTGCCCAAGCCAACCCAGACCATCAGGTCGGACACGTCGGCGCGCACCGGCGAGTACGCCACCACGCGCTCAATGCCGTCGATCCCCACCAGCTCGGTGATACTCCGCTGTGTGCTTTCCAACATGAAGCGGTATTGCTGGGGCAGTGTCTGGCCGACCAACCCTGGCATCTCGGGCGCGCGGGCGAGGATTGTGCCATCCCGATCGGCTAGCATGATCACGGTGTCCGGCGGCAGCGGCTTGCGGGACAGGTAGTCTTTCAGCCAGCCCAGGTCGAGTAGAGCGGTGAGCACTCCGGCAGGTTGTCCATCCGGACCTGTGTAAGGGAGCCCGAAGGTGAAGATGGTGTGGCCAACACCCTGCGCAACGCTGTAGCCGCCAATTGCGAAGGCACTGGTGGCGAGCGCCCGCTGCACATTGGGCCGATCGCCGATGAACGCGCCTAGGGTTTGCCTGTTGGTGCTGCATCGCACGATGCCCTGCCGGTCGGCAAACTGGATGATTAGGGCGTCGGGCAGGTGTGACTTCATGCGCTCGAAGCCTGCTTGGCAGCCTGGGGTGCCAAGTCCGCCGTCGCCGATCGACGCGACGGTACCGAGAACATGCCGAACATCCTCGACCAAGCGATGCTGCTCGGCCACGACAAGATCGAGCAGGCGCGCCGCCTCTTGGCTGACCTCCACTTCCCGGGTGTCACGCAGACTCAACTGCGTGGCGATCTCGAACACGAGCAGCGGAAGCACCGCTAAGGGAAGAACATGGAAGAAGCGGCTGGGCATCACTCGCTCTATGGAGTTTGTCCTACAGGGCAGTAAACACGAAAAGTTCTGGCCGTCCTATTCCTTACGCACGCCGCACCCTTCTTTTTAACTATCGAGTGGGTGTGAGCGACATCCACGGTTCCGTTGCAAATTTTGCGGGCGGGCAGAGATCGGGTAAAACCCAGCCCTTTCGGCGCTGAGGTGACACGGTGATGCGGAGCACGAAGAGCCCGTTCAAGGGCCGGCAGTTCACGGCAGCGGTCATCCTGTGGGCGGTGCGCTGGTATCTGCAGTTCCCGATCAGCTATCGTGATCTGGAGGGGATGCTGTCCGACCGCAGAGTGGCCGTCGATCACTCCACACTCTACCGCTGGATCCAGGCCTACGCCCCGGAACTGGACAAACGCATCCGCCCGCACCTGCGGATGACCACCGGCTCCTGGCAGGTGGACGAGACCTACGTGAAGGCGAAGGGGCGATGGATGTACTTGTACCGCGCCGTCGATGCGCGCGGGCAGACCATCGACTTCCTACTCAGCGCCAAGCGCGATGCGGCCACCGCCCGGCACTTCTTCCGCAAGGCCCTCAAACAGGCGCATACCATCAACCCGCGTACCCTCACCGTCGACAAGAACGCTGCGTATCCGAGCGCGACCAAGACGATGAAGAAGAACGGCGAGCTGTGGCGCTTCACCAAGCTGCGCCAGGTCAAGTACCTCAATAATATTGTTGAACAGGATCACCGCCATATCAAGCGGCTGGTCTGGCCGGGGCTTGGGTTCCAGGGCTTTCACACGACGCGCCGGACGCTCGCCGGCTACGAGATCCTGGCGATGGTGCGCAAGGGGCGGGTTGCCGCCATTTCCGCCAACAGCATGCCCGCACAGGCGACCTTCATCGCCCGACTGTTCGGAGCGGCCGCTTAACGGTGTCAATACCGCGGTTCACCGCAGCCACAGTCAAACTTTGCAACGGAATCAACTTGCGGGACATGAGGGAGGGTGATCGGTGCATGGAGACACCATAGCATGGCCGGACAGAAGAGCGTGATCCTGGTCACCCGCAGTTGGGGGTCTGAACTGGGGATGTCGCTGACCAGGTCATGTCCCGTCGCTAGACAGCCGCACATAAGATTCACCCGAAACGCAAGATTCGTGCGATGGTGCGAACGTATTGAACGCCCTTCACCACCGGGGGGACCCTGGTCATGGATCAGCGCTCCAAACCGTCTACGCCGCTTGCCACGCTCACGAAGGCGCTTGCGCAGATCTCACGGGCCCGGAGCACAGATGACGTCGTCGGGACCATCCGTGCCAGTGCGAGGTCTCTGATCGGCTGCCAGGGCATCTCCATCATCCTGAAAGAGGGCAGCCTCTGCCATTATGTGGAGGAGGACGCGATCGGTCCTCTCTGGAAGGGGCAGAAATTTCCCGCCTCCGCCTGCATCAGCGGGTGGTCGATGATCAATCGGAAAACGGCTGTCATTCCTGATATCACGGTGGATGATCGCATCCCGCACGAGATCTACAGCGATACCTTCGTGCGCGCGGTCGCGATGGCGCCGGTTCGTATCGATAACCCCATCGCGGCAATTGGGGCTTACTGGTCGCAGCCCTATACCCCAGAGGCCTGGGAGGTGGAGACGCTTGAGGCACTTGCGGACGCCGCCGCAACCGCTTTGGAGACTGCCGCGCTGATCGCGGCGCTGAAAACCGAACAGGTCCGTCCGCCTGGATCGGAAGGAACAACCACTGCAGAAGACCTCTCCGAGGCAATCAAAAAAATCGCCGGCATTGCAGCCGTACCGACCATTCTCGATGTCGTGCTGCGCATGACCGGCATGGGCTTCGCGGCCGTTGCCCGCGTGACGGAAACGCGCTGGGTCGCCTGCCAAGTGCTCGATCCGGTGGGCTTCGGCCTCAAGCCGGGCGATGAGCTGCCGATCGAGAGCACGCTCTGCAACGAGATCAGAAGCCATCGCCAGACCATCGTCTTCGACGACGCCGTGGAGGATGCGCAATATTGTGACCATCACACCCCGCGGATCTATGGGCTGAGGAGCTACATCTCCGAACCGATCATCCTGGCGGGCGGCGCGTTCTGGGGCACGCTCTGCGCCATCGATCCGACTCCTGCCAAGGTCAACACCCCGGAGGTGCTGGGCGCCTTCAGGCTGTTCGCCGAATTGATCGCCCATCATCTCGACGCAGAGGCTCGCCTCGAAGTGACGACCGCTTCGCTCGAGCGGGAGCGCGAACTTGCAGAACTGCGCGAACAGTTCATTGCGGTGCTGGGTCACGACCTGCGCAACCCCATTGCAGCGTTGGATGCGGGAACCACCCGCTTGCTGAAGGAGGGCTGGACCAGCCGAAGCCCACTGGTGCTCAAGCTGATGAAGGCGAGCCTCTCGCGGATGACTGGCTTGGTTGAAAACGTCATGGATTTGGCGCGGGCGCGGATGGGCGACGGGATCACCCTTGCGGTGACGGCGGATGATCTCACGGCGACGCTCCAGCATGCCGTCGATGAAATGCGGATCGCGCATCCGGGCCGCGAGATCGCGGCGGTCTTCGACCTGCCTGAGATCATCCCTGTCGATCATCTTCGCCTCGCCCAGATGGTGTCCAACCTGCTGTCGAACGCCATCACCCATGGCTCCGAAAGGATGCCGGTCAGCATCACGGCGACCGTCGTCGAGGACGAGCTGGCCATTTGCGTTGTCAATGGGGGGCGGCCCATCCCGCCCGAGCAGATCGATAAGCTCTTCCTCCCCTTCAAGCGGGGCGAAGGAAGGACCGGGAGCCAAGGGCTGGGCTTGGGACTTTACATCGCGTTGCAGATTGCCCAAGCCCATAACGGCAGAATTGATGTGCACTCCGACGCCACCGAGACGTGCTTCGCATTTCGGATGCCGCTGAAAAGCTAAAAGAGGACACCCAAAGCAGCCAGGGGGCTCGTGTCGGTCTTCTCAATACGCTTAACTCGCGAAACTTTAATATCGAATTGCTTAGCACTGCAGCAATATTGTTAACTGGATACCAATAACGCAAACTGAAGCACGAGTCTGAGCTCAATGAGGTTAACCGGAGCGCCCCGGAGGACCACATCGCTTGTCGGACGGAGTGCATCCCGACAGCGGTCAAGCCGACGCTCAGGCGGGCGACAGCATGGCCAAACGGCGGCGCGTGCCTCCCGAAGGCGGACCTGCGGTCGGGTGCCAGTCAAGGTTATTGAGATAGCCGGCAAAGGTTATTGAGATCGAAGGGGCACCGGCGGCACGCGCCAGTTCACGTTATTGCGACCAGGATCCGGCTGAACCGGCTTCAGTAAAGGTTATTTCGACAGCCGACACTTTTCGCACCAACTGCCTGTCACCGGCGACGATAGCCGCCCTCCCTTGCTGGCGATAGCGGAAGTTATCACCAGAACGCAATCGGACCGCCCGGAAAAATCTAAATATATCAATTCAACCACGCCATACCCACGACATAATTAACTGAATGCATTCAAACTGCTCGTCGATCCTCCTGCTGTTATTATAAAGCGAAAGCCTGCTCTACCCTTTTATCTTTCGCGACTGTCTGGTGCGGCCAGCAGAATACATTGGGCAAGTTGCGTATCAGGATGGCTCAGCATTGCTGCAGCATCGCCGCTGCTCCAGCATCGAAGCCCCTGTAGCTTCTGCACACAGGCGGTCGCCGCTTCACGCGTCAGGAACTCGCGGGGGAGACGCTGCCCAGTCAACAGATGCGTGACCACCCAGACCGCTGCCTTATCATCGGCCACTCGTTGGTCGATCCCGAAGGCGCCGCATACCTCACCGGAAAGCAGAATGGTTATTACACCCTTGCCGCCGGTGGAATCAGCGGCAGCAGCCTCGTAAGTCGCCGGTGTCCACTGGCTGTTTCCGACGAGATCAGCGTTGCGCCCAAGTGTCTCTGGTGCCTCGTTCACCGTGCTTCCAGGAGAGGTCTGCTCGTCACGTGTGGTCGCCCGAGGCCCCCGGTGAACTGACTTACCGCGGGTGTCTCGGCCGGACAATGACGCCTCTGAGGGCCAATGCACGATCTGCCGCACGGCCGACAGAGCATCCTCATTGCGCTGGAGCGGAAAGTACCGACGCAGTTCGGCTACAGCAGCCCACTCGCCCCCGACTTCAAACGCCTGACAGATGGCGGACCTCTCCTCCTCACTCACCACAAACATTGCCTCTCCTTGCCGGATAGGGCACTCACGTCCCTTGAGCTCCCCATTCTACAGTGTTTCGCGGTGTCTGGCACCGCCCCGGAAGGGCCAGATAGCTTCCCCTTCCCTTCCCGGTTAAAACGAGGCGCGCCGTAGCGTCGGGAAGGCCTCGGCTGCTGGCATGATGTCCTCAACATGCGGGACCTGCGTCAGCATTTCTCTCAACTGGAGGTCGGCTACGTTGGCGAGGGTCGGGGGTGATGCCAGTGACCGCCATGGCCGAGCGGAAGAACGCTTCGGCGGCCGCTCGGCTGCGGGTTTCGCTGAGATAGATATCAACCAGGTGACCGTCGCTGTCGATGGCGCGGTACAGGTAGTGCCATCGCCCGCCGACCTTCAAATACGTCTCATCCACGCACCAGCTGCGGCCGATTTTGCCCCTGCGTCGCTGGCGTAGGGCATCGATGAGCAACGGGCTCAGTTTGGTCTCCCAATCGCACATTGCCTCGTGCGAGAAGACCAAGCCACGCAGGAGCAGGATTTCGGCCAGATCGCGCAGGCTCAGCTTGAACCGAAGCCGCCACAGGACCATCAGGAAGACGACGTCGGAAGGCAATTGCAGCCGGTTCAGCACCGAACCGGTGCGCTCGTTGAAACCGCGCCCACACTCCCGGCAGCGGAAGCGGCGGTAGCCGTGGGTCGTCCGGTCCGAACACTCCGTCGTCCTGATCTAGTGGCAGTGTGGGCAACGCATCGATCACCTCAGAGTGGAAGTGATCCTCTACGTCAGCCCGGCGTCGTCAAACAAGTTGGCGCGAAGGCTGACAGAACCGTCCGTGCTCTTCTGGATTTGCTCGATCAGTGCCATTCTGTCGTCGGTCATCGTCGTGTCCTTGGTCGTGGTCGCGTGTTGCAACTTGACCTTACCGAAGATGGGCGATGACCACCTCCTGCCGCCGAACACACCGCCTGCGAGGCGGAGGATCGGGCTGGGGCCGGGCTACGCTGTGTGAGAGCTTCGCCCGGCCCCAGCCCGATCCTTCATGGGCGCTTTGTCCACCACGCCCATGGACGTTACCCATCCCGAAGCGGCTGTGGTCGCGCCGCGTCGGGCGGACGCCGTGCTCAGCGACACCGCCTTGACCGCGTCCACGCAGCGCGACCACCATATCCAGGTGATCGCCGAGACCGGGCGCATGGCTTGGCAGCGGAGCAGCGGCTACAATCAGAGGGCAAAGGTCGAGGGACAGATCGGACGCTGGAAGCAGGTCCTCGGACCGGCGCTGCGGTTCCATACCGACCGAGCGCAGGCCACCGAGATCGCCATCGCCACCGCCGTGCTCAACCGGATGCTCGACCTCGGACACCCGAACTCCGTCCGCACCGCCTGACCGGCGGTGGGGCCGGGGCAACCTCTTGCCCTCACTCCCTCCATGCAACATGCCGTTTAATGGCAATCAGGCCACAGGCGCCGCATCGACGGACGCGTACACCTTAATCTCCTGGAACTGTTCAATGGCGCGAGGACCGCACAGGACACCCATGCCACTCTGCTTGAAGCCACTCTCCTCGAAGTGCTCGGAGATCACGCCCCAGCAGTTCATCCAAATGGTGCCCGCCTGAATGGCCTTACCGACCCGACGGGCGCGAGCGGCGTCTGCGGTGAAGATGGACGCCGCGAGGCCGAAATCCGTCGCATTGGTGCGGTGGATCGCGTCGGCTTCGTCCTCAAACAACTCGAGGGTCTGCACCGGTCCGAAGAGTTCGTTTTGAATGATGAAGGAATCGAGTGGCTGCACCTCGATCAGGCTCGGCCTGTAGAACGCGCCGCTCGCCAGCGGCCCCTCTGTGACCGGCCCGCCGCGCACAAGGATCGTCGCGGAGGATTCCGCTTCGGCGACGAGAGCATCGACCCGACCGACGCTCGCCTTATCGATCAATGGCCCGAGCTGGGCGTCGGGATCCTCGCTCTGGCCGAGCCGGACGTTCTCGTAGGCTTCAATCAACGCCGCCCGGAGGGCGTCGGCGATGCCGCGCTGAACGAGAACACGCGACCCCGTGCAGCAGAACTGCCCGTTCATCACAACCAGAGCCGTTACAATTTGCGGGACGACGGCGCTGAGGTCCGCATCGTCGAAGACCACCAGCGGAGTCTTGCCGCCCAGTTCGAGGTTGAGGCGCTTCAGCGTCTTGGCGCCGTTCTCGGCGATCATCCGCCCGACCTTGGTGCTGCCCGTGTAGCTGATTGCGTTGACGTCGGGTGAGTCAACGAGCATGGCCGCGCCGATGCTTCCGCTCTCGGTGATGATATTCAATGCGCCGGGTGGGAGAAGCTTTGTTGCGGCCACGGCCTCGGCGAACAACGCATTGGTCAGTGCGGTCTGGTGTGGCATCTTGAGCACGACGGTGCATCCCGCGGCAAGGGCCGGGCCCATGGCACGAATGGAGAGGATGATCGGTGAGTTCCATGGGGAGATCACTCCGACCACGCCCATCGGCTCGGGGGTGGAATGGAAGTGCACGCCCGGCGCCGATTCAAGCGCCCGGCCGCCCGTCTGAAGCATGGCGGTCGCGGCTGAATAGCGGAGCCATTCGGCGGAGCCTTGCAGTTCCCATTGCGTTTGGGCAAGGAGCTTGCCCCCCTCGCGGCTGAGCATGCGCGCAATCTCAGGTCCATGCGCCTCGATGCGGTCTGCCAGTTCAAAGAGTGCGCGGGAGCGGAGACCCCGGTCTTGCGACCAAGCGGTCGTATCGAACACCGTCCGGGCGGCGTCAATCGCCTGTCGCGCCTCATCGGCGCCGATATCGGTGTAGGTGCCGAGCACCTCTCCGGTCGAAGGGCTGATCGATTCGCGAACCGTTCCGCCGTCATTCCAGGCGCCATTGATCCAGTTCAGGCGCGGATCGGGCGTGGTCGTAAAACGCTGTGTCATGGCTTCGTTCCATCTGGGTGCCCGCTGCCGTTGAGAGATGGGATCAGGCCGTGAGCGGGATCCGGCATGACCTTCAGGCTGCTGCGGGAGGGCGCGCCGGAAGCTTCCGGTCGCCGTTGCGTCAGCTACCGATATATATGTGAGCCTTCATTTATATATTGTCAACGGGCTTTCGACCGCCGAAATGAGACAAGGTTGGTATCGGTTCAGGCCTTCAGGTGCAAGCTGTCGGCGACTTGGCCATAATAGCGATCGAGGAGGATCGCACCGTCGGACGGGGAGAAGACGTAAAGGCGCATGATGCCCTCGAAAGCCAGGGACAAGCGCTCGCCAACGGCGATCGGATCGATGTGGAGGGGCACGCGCCCTTCATCCCGGGCTGCGAGGATGCTGCGTTGCAGAACTTGGATGAGGCCAGCCTCGGAGCGGCGGAGCATGGCGGCGACGTCCGGATTCCGGGCACCCTCGCTCGCGATCTCGGCCCGCAGAACCGCAAGGTCATGCCCTTCCTTCGTCAGGAAGAGGTCGCTCAAGGTCGCCTTGACGGCCGTCACGCTCAGATCGTTCGCCCAGAACCGGACGATCATATCATGGTGCCGCTTCAGGTCCGCCTCGATCAAAGCGATGATGAGCGCCTCTTTGTTCGGGTAGTATTGATAGATGTTGGCGACGCTAACGCCTGCAGCCGCGCTGATCTCGGCTGTCGATGAGGCATGAAAGCCGCGCGCGATGAAGCATGCACGTGCCCCGTCAAGAATCTGGGTCATCCGTTCTTGCCGGGCCTGTTCGTTCACCGGACGGCCGCGCTGGACCGGTTTCTTGGTCGTGCTCATGAAAGCACAGTACGTATAAACGAGCGATCACTTCAAGAATCTTGTCGGGCCAACGCGACGGCAGCCGGGCGGCACCGTCACATTCCCGGTGGCCGCCCATTGGCGCGTATTGCCGACGAGCCGGATATCCGGCCTTTGGTGATCCGGCCCGGGAAGAGGAGAAGGCGGCGCCCTGGCTTTTCCGGTGCGGTGATTTGGCTTGGTGTGGTCCGCCGCGGCGTCAGATGGCGCCCAGGGCGGTTGTGGAGGTCGCCGGTTGCCAATTTCCGATGCCGCCCTGATTGCCGCGAGCGCTTTGCCACTTGAACTCCAGCCGCGCGAGCTGGTCACGGTGCACCTCGTCAGGTCCGTCGGCGAGCCGCAGAAAGCGCGCGGTTGCATAGGCGGCGGCAAGGCCAAAGTCATTGCCGGTTCCGCCGCCACCGAACGCCTGGATCGCCCAGTCCGTCACCTTGCACGCCATGTTGGGTACGGCAATCTTGATCATGGCGATCTCCGCCCGCGCTTCCTTGTTGCCGACGGTGTCCATCATGTGCGCAGCCCTCAGCGTCAGGAGGCGTGCCTGTTCGATCATGATGCGCGCCTCCGCGATCCGCTCGCGGGTCACCGACTGTTCCGCGATAGGCTTGCTGAAGGTCACCCGTTCGCTGGTACGGCGGCACATCTTGGCAAGCGCCCGTTCGGCAAGCCCGATCAGGCGCATGCAGTGATGGATACGCCCAGGTCCCAGGCGGCCCTGGGCGATCTCGAAGCCGCGCCCCTCGCCCAGCAGCATGTTGGAGGCGGGCACACGCACTTTGTCGAACCGAACCTCCGAGGCGCGATCAGGCATGCCATAGTAGCCGAACACCGGCAGTGCGCGCTCGACGGTCACGCCGGGGGTGTCCTTGGGCACGAGGATCATGGACTGGGGCGCGTCCCGGTCCAGGCCATCGCCCGATTTTCCCATGAAGATCAGGATCTTGCATCGAGGATCGGTAGCACCCGTCGTGTACCATTTCTGTCCGTTGAGGACGTATTCGTCGCCGTCGCGGGATATCGCGCTCCGGATGTTCTTGGCGTCCGAAGAGGCGACGTCAGGTTCGGTCATGGCGAAGCTGGAGCGGATATCGCCAGCAAGCAGCGGCTTCAGCCAACGTTCCTTCTGTTCTGCGGTGCCATAGCGCACCAGCACTTCCATGTTGCCGGTATCGGGCGCGTTGCAATTGAACACCTCCGGCGCCAGATGCGACCGGCCCATGATCTCACACAAAGGCGCGTATTCGACGTTGTTCAGGCCGGCACCGTACTCCGACTCAGGCAGGAACAAGTTCCACAGCCCAGCCGCCCGGGCCTTGGGCTTCAGTTCCTCAATGACCGGAAAGATCTTCCAAGGCCCCAACTCTTCGGCTTCACGGTAGTAGCGCGCTTCATTGGGGTAGATATGCTCCTCCATGAACGCGAGAAGCCGGTGCTCATAGTCGCGAACCCGCTCGGATTTGTTCGGAATCATGCCTTGTCCTCGTTTGGGTGTGAGGCCCCATTATAGGGCAAACGATATTAACAGGCAATATCGTCTTACAATCACTCTTGACGCTGAGGCGCTAATCGACTTAGTTCTGGCATGCGATCGAGAGGGGATTACCGTGGCTGAGCGTCAACGTCCGAGCACCGATACGATGTCCGAGTCCGAGGACGAGCGCGGTTCCGCGCATGCGCCAAGCGCCGCCGGACAGCTGCGGCGTTCCATATTGCGCGGCCTTCACGAGGGACTGTTCGCGCCTGGCCAGCGGCTCGTCGAAACCGATCTGATCGCTCAATTCGGCGTCAGCCGGCCGACCGTCCGCGAATGCATTTCACGTCTTGCTGCGGAAGGCGTCGTCGAAGTCCTCCCCTATCGGGGCGCCTCCATCCGGCGCCTGAGCACGGAAGAGGTTGTCGGCGCGTTGCAGTTGCTGGAGGTGTGCAACGGCCTGGCCAGCCGGCTGGCCGCTCAGCGCATCGATCAACCCGGCAACCGTGACGCCTTCGTTGCCGCCTGGGAGAAGCTCCGCCATTTTGAAAACGGGCCGGACGACTATTCACAGATCAGCGCGCGCGATGCCTTCTACGGAACCATCAACCGGATTTCTGGCAATCGCGAACTGCAGCGGATTGTTCCCAGCATTCAGGTCAACTTGATCCGCAGTTCCGTCCAGCAGACGCTCCGAGAGCGGTTCCGCGACTATAAGGCCGTGGCGGGGGCGATTCTCGCCGGGGATGCCGAAGCGGCCGAGCGCGAAGCCCGCAATCATATAGCCCGCATCACGGCGTTGGCGAAAGAACGCGCCGCAGACTGACTGCGGCGCCATCGACCGGTTCCGTCAGGTGCCAGGCCAAGCCTGAACTGGCGACCCGATGGTCAGGCGGACACCATGAATTGCGCGACGGAAGGGACGTCGCGCAGCGTGGCGAGCCGCTGGACATGGATCGCCAGTCGCTGCGCCGCCGAGCAAAATGGCGCGAAGGCTGACAGAACCGGTGGAAGGCCGTCCACCACATCACCTCAAAATCCGGTGCGTCGTTTCGCCGAATTTATTCGGCGGAGGGCTCGCCCCCTCTTTTCATGCTGCGCTGGAGCTTGGCCATACCAACGATCCAGCGATCGTAATTATCCGCCTTGTGGCGCAGATAGGTGCCGACCTTCGCATGCGGAAGAATGAGGAACTGTTCCTCTCTCACCCCCTGAAGGGCGGCTGCCGCGACCTCCTTCGCACTGAGGACTCCATCATTCGATTGCGGCCCCTCAGGGAGGCCACGAAGCATCGGCGTGTCGACACCTTGCGGACAAAGAATGGAAACTCTGATGCCCTCATCGAAATGAGTAAACGCAAGGTTTTCGGCAAAACCGACCGCCGCATGCTTGGTCGTGGCGTAGACCGCGCTGCCCACTTGCGACAACAAGCCGGCCGCCGACACGGTGTTCAGGAAATGGCCGCCACCGCGCGCTTTCATGCGCGGCACGAGCAGACGAGCCGCCTGGACATGCGCCATCACGTTGACCTTCCACGCCTGCTGCCAGACCTCCGGCGCGGCGCCCGCCGCATTGGCGAATGCGGGATCGAAGCCGGTCGCAACGCCGGCGTTCGAGCAAAACAGATCAATGGGACCGCAATTCTCTTCCGTTTCTGCGATGAGTGCCGCGAGCGCGGCCGGATCGGATACGTCGCATTCCCGGCTTCCGCCCCCAATTGCCTCGGCCACTGAACACGCGCCCTCAGCATCGCGATCAGCGACAATCACCTTCGCCGCACCAGCGGCCGCCAGCGCCTCGCACAACGCCCGACCGATGCCGCTGGCGCCGCCGGTGACGACAGCAATCCTGCCTTCCAAGTCCATGTCAGCCTCATGTGATCATTGGCACCCGCGCCGCTTCGACGGACAATGCGTCGCAGCATGCCGCCATTCGCGCCCTTTGCGCCTTACACCCGCCAACCCGTCTTGCCGCGACCACCGACATAGCCTGCCTGGACGCGCTGTTTGAGAAGCGGACGAGGACGGAAGCGTTCACCGTAGGCCTGGAACAGGATGTCCTGCACTTGAAGACAAAGGCTGGACGTCGTCGCATCCATCAACTCAAACGGCCCGAGCGGATGGCCGAGCCCAAGACGGCAGGCCTGGTCGATATCCGATGGACTGGCCACGCCCTCCTCCACCAGCCGAACGGCCTCGATCAACATTACGTGCAGCAACCGGTTGACAGCGAAACCCGTGACGTCCTTGATCCGGATCGGCGTCTTTCCGATCGCGTGACACAGGCGCATGGTGGTGGAGATGGTTTCGTCGCTCGTTTGGAGCGCCGGGATGACCTCGACCAACGTCATGCGCGAGACCGGTGAAAAATAGTGTGTCCCAATGAAATACGGCTGCCGCTCCTCACCGACATGTGAGGCCAGAACGGTGACGGGAATGGTCGAGGTGTTCGTCGCGATGATGGCACCGGCCTTGAGACAGCCGTCGAGGGTGGAGATGACCTCTGCCTTGATCTCCTCTTTCTCGAAAACAGCCTCCACGACCAGATCGCTATCGGCCAATTCGGAAAGGTCGGTCGTGGTGCGGATCGCCGTGAGTGTCGGCGCTTTCAGAGAACTCTCATAGAAGCCGCGCACGATTCCCTTGTCGAAGATGCCGGTGAGCCGCGCCATCGCCGCAGACAACGCCGGCTCGTTGCGATCCGCCAAGACAACTTGGTGGCCGGACAGCGCATGGACCAAGGCGATTTCGGCACCCATAAGTCCAGCGCCGACGACCCCGATGCGGAGGTCCTTCAATTCTGTCACGGTCGGCTACTCCCTACATGTTTTTTGCGATTGACCAGGCCATCGCGGAAATCGGTATGGCCTTGGCTCCGACTTCGGCCGCATCGGCGTTCGATGCGGTCCCGTCTATGGCTCTGCGCGCGACCCCCTGCATGATTGCGGCAATCCGGAACATGCTGAGCACGATGTAGAATTCCCAGGACTCAGGGCTGGCAAAGCCGGTGCGCCGCAGGTAATCACGCAGGTATTCCTGCTCTTCAGGGATGCCGAGCGCCTTCAGGTCAACGCCAGCCAACCCTCGGTACAGATCGGGCCGAAACCGCCAGCTCATTGCGTGATAGGCAAAGTCGGCCAAGGGATCACCGAGAGTGGAAAGCTCCCAATCGAGCACGGCGGCAATCTGTGGCTGGTCGGGGGCGATCAGCAGGTTGTCGAGACGGAAGTCGCCATGGATCAGCCGAACCGGCCCCGGTTGAGGCAGATTGCGCGGCAGCCATTCAATGAGCCGCTCCATCGGCTCGTTCTCGCCGGTGACGGAGGCGCGATACTGGC
Source organism: Pseudomonadota bacterium (assembly GCA_023423695.1). Lineage (GTDB taxonomy): Bacteria > Pseudomonadota > Alphaproteobacteria > Azospirillales > Azospirillaceae > Azospirillum. The sequence continues at coordinate 16,803 of JAFAFA010000047.1, forward strand.
GCGTCCACCGGGAGACCTGACGCTCCAGATAGGAGCCGGTGCGGCCATAGTCCGCCAGCCCGATCGCTTCCGGGTCGAGCGCGTGGATGGCCGCGACCGTCGCGTTCATGGCATTGAAGATCGAGGTGCGTTCGTCGCACGACAGGTCGGGCAGCCGGGGATCCCAAAAGGTTCGTCCGGGCACCTCGTCCATGACGTAGAACATGCTGCCGATGATCGAATCGTCCTCACACAGCGCGTAGACCTTCGGAACCGGCACCGTCGTACCGGCGAGAGCCGACAGGACGCGAAACTCCCGATCGACGGCATGCGCGCTCGGTAGTGTTTCGCCGACCGGCTTCGCGCGAAGGATCAATCGGCAGGAACGGGAGATCAGACGGTAGGTCGGATTGGATTGGCCGCCGGAGATGCGCTGCGCCTCGAAGGAACCCTCGAAACCCGGAACGTTGGCCGCAATCCATGCCTGAAGGGCCGAGGATGCGACATCCGGGCCTTCCTTCGGTCGGCCAGTCTGTTCTGATCGGATAGCATCGGGACCATGTGCCTGCACTGCTTCCTCCCTTGCCCACGGATCGCAAAAGCGCCGCCATTGCCCCCGACTTCATCGTCGTCGGGCAGAAAAGTCAACACAAAATCGTCTGACGATCTTGTCAACCGATCATGGTCGCCTTATTGTGCCCCGGTGCCGGACGGCTGCACGGCCGCAAAGGTCGCACCGAAGCAAAGCCAACCACTGGAAAGCCGCAGAGTATGAAAGCTGTAATCGCCCGAGATTTCGCGCCGCTCGATCAACTTGACTACGCCGACTGGCCTGAGCCGGACGTCGAGGCCGGTCAGGTGCTGATCGAGGCCGAGGCGATCGGAGTCAACTACCCGGACGGGCTCCTCGTCCAAGGATTGTACCAGGCCCGGCCACAGATCCCTTTCATTCCGGGCATGGAGGTCGCCGGAAGGATCATTGCGGTCGGACAGGGAGTCGAAGCCTTCATGCCGGGCGACCGGGCGGTCGCGCTCGGCCCCTATGGCACCTATGCCGAGAAAGTGGCCGTTCCGTCCAAGGCCGCGATGAAGCTGTCCGAGGGCATGCCGGCCGCGCATGCCTGCGCGCTCATGTGCGGTTACGGAACATCCCACTACGCGCTCAAGCAGAGGGCTCGGCTCCAGCCTGGCGAGACATTGTGCGTGCTCGGTGCATCGGGCCTGACCGGCTTGGCCGCACTCCAGATCGGCAAGGCCATGGGCGCGCGCGTCGTCGGCGTGGCGTCATCGCCGGAGAAGCAGAGGATCGCTTTGGACGCTGGAGCGGACCATGTGTGCGGTTACGACAATCTTCGCGAAAACCTCAAAGCTGCGACGGATGGAAAAGGCGTCGACGTCGCCTTCGATCCGGTGGGCGGTGCGACCTTCGACGCGCTGTCGCGCTCCATGGCCTGGAATGGTCGCCTGCTGGTGATCGGCTTTGCTTCGGGCGAGATCCCCAAGTTCCCGGTAAACCTCGCGCTCGTGAAAGGCTTCTCGCTCGTGGGTGTCTTCTGGGGTGCCTTCACCGAAAAGGAGCCGGGCGTCTATGCCGACAACATGAGCGAGTTGATCAGCTGGTATGGCGCCGGCAAGATCAAGCCGGTGATCGAAGGCGAGTATCCGCTTGCGGATGCCGCCTCGGTGCTCAAACGCATGCTTGGCCGGGGCACCGCCGGCAAGCTGATCCTGAAGCCGTGAGGCGTGCCTTGCATCCGATGCCGCCGGCGGCGCCGACAATCAGGTGTGCCGGTCGGCCTTGTCATCTACCAGCTTCTCCAGGTGGTCGAGATCCTCGCGTAGGGTCGCGATCGCGTCGCGGGCGTTGCTGAACCTGTCCTTGCGGCCGGTTTCCCCGATGACGGACCTGACGGCCATTTCGGCGAGCTGGTTGGCAATCTCGTCCACCGTGGGACCCCGATCCGGGCTGTACCAATGCGCACTCCAGTTCACGAGGCCGATCATGCCGAACGCGGCGATGCGATCATCCACGGGCCGAAACTCACCGGTGAGTATGCCTTCCTTGATGATGCTGCGGTATTCCCCCAGGATCTGGCGCTTTGCTTGCGAATGCCGTTGGAGAAGATCGGGAGGCAGGGCTGCCTCCGTGACCTCGATCATCCGCATTTCGGTCTGCCGGGCAAGAACGTCCCTGACACGCTGTACAACGAACGCGTGCAGCCTTTCTGCCACTGTGCCGGAAGCCGTCGACCGCCAAAGCGTGATTTCGGCGAGTGGAGCGACCGTCATCTCATCGACGATCGTTTCGAGCAATGCCTCTTTGTTCTTGAAGTAATAGTACACGGCCCCCCTCGTCAGGCCGACCGCCTCGGCAATGTCGGTGAGGCTCGTGCCGGCATAGCCCTTCTCGGCAAACAGAATGCACGCCTTTTCGATCAGCGCGCGTTCAACCCGCACTTTGCGGCGATCGTTCGCACCAGCGTCGTCCGTCGATTTCATGCGGTTCCGCTTCTTGTGAAAGGTTGCCGTCAACGTGCCCGGCGTGCCGGTTCACGTCCGCGCTTGTAGCAAGCGACGGCAGGATTGACCAGCGACTCCAACGACGACGCCGGAAAATTTGATAAGGCCGTTGATTTTTTGACGGTGATGAATGTATAAGACACCAACAATCCTGACAAATTTGGGAGGACATTCATGGACGTCAGCAAGCCCATGCCGGGCGTGGTGTATCCATCGGCCGAGGATGTCGCGCGATACCGGGCGATGGGTCTCTTCGGTGACGAGACCATGCCGCAGGCATTCCGCCGCATCGCCACGCGGTTTGCCGACCGGGTTGCCGTCTCGGACGCCACGGACACGGTGACCTTCCGCGAGTTGGACGAGCGCAGCGACTGCTTGGCGGCTGGACTGCTCGATGCAGGCTTGAAGCCGCTCGATCGGGCGACCTTCCAGGTCGGGAACAGCATCGAACTGGTCGTGGCTTTTGTCGCCTGCCTCAAGGCCGGGGTGATTCCGATCTGCACGCTGGTCGCGCACCGTGCCGCCGAGATCGGCTACCTGTCCCGCCACGCGGGCGCACGCGCCCATTTCATTCATACGGACGACACGAAGTTCGACTTTCTCGCGTTTTCGCGGGAGGTGCGGTCCGTCGCGCCGAGCCTTGAGTTGACGATCGTGGCACGGGGGGATGCTCCGGGCGGGGATCCCTCGGTCAAATCCGCAGCGGACTTGGCCGCCCGGCAGAATCCGAAGGACGCGAGAGAGCGTCTTCTGGCGCTGCCGTCCGATCCGGGACAGGTTGCCGTGTTCCAGCTTTCCGGTGGCACCAGTGGCGTGCCCAAGATCATTCCGCGGTTCCACAACGAGTATCTCTACCAGATCAAGTCGGTTGCCGACTTCCATGGCCTCAACGAACACACGGTCGCGTTCTCGCCAGCTCCGATGCTGCACAACGCCCCGATCATCTGCTACTGGGGCTCCGCCTTCTTCAGCGGTGGCGAGGTGGTTTGCGCCCGCAGCCTCGAACCAGCTCTGGTCGCAGCAACGATCGCGGCCCGGCGCCCGAACTGGATGGGCATTCCACTGCCGACGCTGATCGCCTTGCAGAAGGAGGGGCTGCTCGACCGGTCCTGGTTCGAGAATGTTCGCATGTCGGTGTCAGAGTCTGCGTGGCACGTGGAGGAATTGACGGGTGCGCTCGGCGTTCCGCTCTACGGCATGACCGAGGGCATCATCTGCTACGGGCGGATCGGTGATCCGAAGGACGTGCTCGACAATACCGTGGGCCGCCCGGTGGGGCCGGCGGACGAATACAGGATCGTCGATCCCGAAACGGGTGTGGAGCTTCCCGAGGGCCAGCTCGGCGAGTTCGTTTTCCGCGGACCGAGTTCCTGCCGGGGCTATTTCGACGCTGAGGAACGAAACCGGGAAGCGTTCACGGCGGACGGATTCTGCAAGTCGGGCGACCTGATGCGCATCGTCAGGATCGACGGCCAGCGCTACGTCACCTTCGAAGGCCGGGTAAAGGACGTGGTCAGCCGCGGCGGCGAGAAGATCAACTGCCAGGAGGTCGAGAAGGCTCTGATCGATCATCCGGCAATCGGCGCCATCGCGGTTGTTCCCATGCCCGATCCGATTTTCGGTGAACGCACCTGCGCCTTCATAATTCCGAACAACGGGGAGAAGGTGCCAACGGTGCCTGAAGCGGGGGCTTATCTCGAACGGGCTGGAATTGCCAAATTCAAATGGCCGGAGCGGATCGAGGAAGTGGAGTCATTTCCAATGACTTCGTCCGGAAAAATCTCGAAGCCCCTCCTGCGGGAAGAAATAAAGCGGATTCTTTCCGAAGAGCGGTCATAGTCGATCGTCAATGCACGACTTGCATGCCCGCCAAATATTTGATACGGTCGTCAAATCAAAAACAGGAACCGTAAGCCATGCCCGAAGCACTGCACGAGGGGGCGCGTTCCAACACGGCCTTCACCGGAGACCACTCATACCGCACGCAGAACGTGGATGTTTCCAGGCTGCGGCGCGCCAGCGACGACGGCATCCAGTTGCGGCTGAATGGGGTCGACCACACCGCCCGCCCGACCTGGAAGCTGCGTGAGACGGTGACCTTCTACCGCGACATCCTGGGATTGCCGCTGATCCATACGATCAGCGCGCGCGGATGGGGTCCGCCGGGCCACCACGACTTCCTGCACTTCTTCTTTGATGCCGGAAAAGGCGCAACGATCGCCTTCTTCTATTATGTCGGCAGCGAACAGCCGGAACGCTACATTCCTGAGGATCATCATTTCTATTCGGCCACCCACACCGCTTGGTGTGTCGATTCCATGGACGATTTGACGCTGTGGAAGAAGACGCTCGAAGCCAGGGGGATCACCGTCTCGCCATACACCCGGCACGAGGCACTGGAGTCGATCTATTTCCTCGACCCGAATGGCTATCCGCTGGAGATCACGCTGCGTCTGCGCGACGTTCACGCCGTCGATGCGACGGACGCCGCCCTCACGCTTGAAGCTGCAATGCAGATCGAGGACGTCGCCCGCGCGGGAGGCCAGGCGATGACCGACATCGACATGATCTGGCGCCGCAAGGCAAAGCTGGTCGAAGCCTACATCGGAGGTGCGTGATGCCCACCATCTACGTCGTGGACGTTCCTGAATTTGCGCCGATGGTCGAGGAAGCCCGCAAGAATCCCGACTGCACCGTTTCGGAAAGCCGCAGGGGCTATTTCCGGATCGACGCGCCGGGCGCGATCACCTTCAACCGGAAGGCCATGAAGATGAAGCCGGCCATTTGGTACGGCATCTTCACCGGAGGCCTCGACGGCGAAATCCGCTCGTACGGCCGGGACGAGGTGGTCGTCATCGGAACCAACAAATCGCTGTAACGCGGCGCATCCCCTCCCGTTCGGGCAACGTCGTCCCCTGGACGGGCGCGGTATATTTCGAAGGGATCGAGTGATGAAGCGACGCACCATCCGTATCGGCCAGATCGTTCCGAGTTCGAACACCACGATGGAAACGGAGGTTCCGGCCTTTCTCCGCGCCTATGCCGCGAACACCGACGGGCTGGATTTCACGTTCCATTCCTCGCGCATGCGCATGAAGCATGTGCGCAAGGAAGAGCTTGCGGCGATGGACGCGGATTCGCACCGCTGTGCCCGCGAGCTCGCCGACGCCCCGATCGACGTCGCCGGATACGCCTGCCTCGTTGCCATCATGGCCATGGGGCTGGGCTATCACCGCCGGTCGGAAAATAACCTGATGCGTATCGCGGCCGAGGAAGGACAGCCTTATCCCGTCGTCACCTCGGCGGGAGCCCTCGTTTCCGAATTGCGGCACATGGGCTGCCGGAAGGCCGCCCTGATCATGCCCTACTCCGACGAACTGGCCCGCACCGTGGTCGAGTATGTGGAGGCCGAGGGCATCGAGGTCGCCGACTATCGCAACTTCTCGGTCGCCAACAATCTCGACGTGGGGCGCATTCCAGGAAGCCGGCTGCTCGAAGCGCTGCGGGACTTGAACGGCGCAGGGGCCGACGTCACCGTGCTTTCGGCCTGTGTCCAAATGCCGTCGCTGGATAGCTTGGAGGAAGCGCGGCGCCTGTCGCGCACGCCGGTGACCTCGACGGCCGAATGCACCGCGCGGGCCATGCTCCGCACCATCGGGTTGCCGGTGGAAACGCCCAGACTGGCCGAGGTCGCGCCATGACCGCCGCGATGCCCCGCAAGCTGCGCGTGGCCGTTGTCGGCGGCGGCCCGGGCGGGCTTTTCTTCGCCCGGCTGCTCGCGCGGCGGGCGCCGTGGCACGAGATCGCCGTCTTCGAGCAGAACCACGCGGGCGCCACCTACGGCTTCGGCGTCACGCTCGCCGGCTCAGCGCAGGATCGGCTGCGCACCGCAGACCCCGAGGCCGTGGACCGCCTGGCCGCGGCCATGGTCTTCAGCGACGAGCAGATGATAAACCTCGACGGCGAGCGCATCCTGCTCCGCTACGGCGCCAAGAGCGGCGCGATCGCGCGATTGGAGCTGCTCCAAATCCTGGAGGATCTCTGCCGCGAGCACGGAATTGCCGTCGCCCACGAACGCCGGATCACCAGTCCTTCCGACCTTCTGGATTTCGACCTCGTGGTCGGCGCGGACGGCGCGAACTCGGTTGTCCGTGGCCTCATGGCGGAACAGCTGGGACTCCGGACGAGGACGCTCGGAAACCGCTTTGCCTGGTACGGGGTCGCAAAAGCGCTGAAGCCGAACGGGCTGTCCTTCAAGCATCAGGACGGCGGACGCTTCATCGGCCACTACTACGCCTACACGGACGCAATGAGCACCTTCGTCGCGGAATGCGACGAGGCGACATGGGAATCCACCCTGGCGCATCTGCCCGACGCCGAACGCCGCAAGCGCATCGAGCGGATCTTCGAAGAAGAACTGGAGGGCGCGCGGCTGGTGGAGAACAAATCCGTGTGGCGCCAGTTCCAGGCGCTGACGACGACGCGCTGGCATGCAGGGAACGCCGTGCTGCTCGGCGACGCGCTCCGCGTTGCGCATTTCTCGATCGGCTCCGGCACGCGGCTGGCCATGGATGATGCCTTGGCCTTGTGCCAGGCACTGGAAGCCTGCGAGGACAATGTGGCGGCCGCGCTGGAACGCTACGTCGCGACCCGCAAGCCGACCCGCGACCTCTTCACCGAAGCGACGGTGCGCAGCTTCGATTGGTATGAGGACATCGCGTCGGCCATGCGGCTTGGCGTGGTCGCCTTCACCCGTGATTTCCTCACCCGCACCGGGCGCGTGGACGACAACCGCCTGCGCGACTACGTGCCCGACTTTTATCGCGAACACATCGCCCCCTTGCAGGGATCGCTGAACCGAGAGGAGCGTCCATGACCGTAGCCGAACCACTCATCGCGCGAGAATACGTCGTCTCGCGCATTCCCTTCACCGTCCGACGGGTGGTCGACTGGGTGGAGTGCGATCCCGCCGGCGTCGTCTATGCCGGCCACTACACCGAATACATGTCGTCCGCGATGCGGATTTTTCGCGAGCACGGTCTGGGAGAGGCCCTGGGAGTGGCCGGCGACGGCAAGGATTTCTCCACACCGGGAAAAGCCGTCAGCCTTGTCTTCCTCGGTCCGCTTTGGCCCCGCGACGTGTTCGATATGGTTGTTTATGCGGGCGAGCCGCGCAAGAGCACGATCGATGTCCTCGTCCACGCGGTGCGGGTCGACGACGGCTCGTCCGTGTTCGTCGGCCGAACCACGTCGATCTGCGTGTCCGCGTCCGACCGGCGCCAGACCGTACCGGTCCCCGACCATTTGCGCCGGGCGATCGAGGATTATCGCGCGGTCGCGCCGGCAATGCCGGACGTGCTGCGGCAGGTGGAGCATCGGGCATGAGCGGGCAGCGGGATGGGCTGGCGAACGCCGGCGGAAACGTCGCGGTGACCACAGCAGGGCTTCGCGGCACCCAATGGGACGCCTCGCGGCTGCCGGCCGGTACGACGCTCACCGTGCATCCCCTCGTCACGGCAGACAACGCCGACGTGACCGGATATCTTTTCCGTCGGGGTGGCGAGCGCACGGTGGTCTGCGCAATGCATCCGCGCGAGCTGAGCACCACGCAGTATCTGGTGCCCGATCTGCTCGACGCGGGCGTGGCGGTCTGGATCCAGGGCCCACGGTCGCCGGGCAATGACATCAGGCTGGAGCACGAGGGCGCCATCCTCGATCTGGCGGCGGGCCAGCGTTTCCTGCGGGAAGAAGCGGGCTTCTCGCGCACGATCCTGCAAGGAACGTCCGGCGGCGGCCCTCTGGCCGTCTTCTATTGCCAACAGGCCGCCCGCGCTCCCGAAGCCCGGATCGCGCGCTCTCCCGGCGGCAAACCGACCGCTCTGGAAAAGGCGACGATGCCGGTTCCCGATGGGGTGATCCTGGTGTCGTCCCATCTTGGCCAGGGGGAATTGCTGCTCCGCTGCATCGACCCCGCCGTCGTGGACGAGAACGATCCGCTCGTCACGGACGAGAGCCTATCCGCCTTCAATCCGGCGAACGGGTTTGCCGAACCGCCACGGTCGTCGTCCTACACCCCGGAATTTCTCGAACGTTACCGTGAAGCCCAGAAGGCACGTGTCGCCCGGATCGATAACCATGCGCGTGCACTGCTGAAACGGAAGGCCGAAGCGCGGGCGCGTCTCAAGACCTCGCCCAGCCGCGAGGACGCCATCCTTGCCGCCCATTCCCCGATCTTCACCGTTTGGCGGACCGATGCCGACCCCAGGTGCTTCGACCTCTCGTTGGAACCGTCGGAACGGGCCTACGGCACGCTCTGGGGCGCCAACCAGATCGTGTCGAACTTTGGCAGCGTCGGCTTCGCGCGCGTTTGCACCCCCGAGAGTTGGCTGTCCAACTGGTCGGCGAATACCTCCAACGCCTCCATCGCCAAATGCGCGGGCGACCTGACGCAGCCGGTGCTGATGATCGAATACACGGGGGACAACAGCGTCTTCCCGTCGGAAGCCGATTTCATTTTCGAATCCATCGGTTCGCAGGACCGCGAACGGGTCCGCATCCATGGCAACCACCATGGCCGCCCGGTGGACAAAAGCCGCCCCAACGGCCAGATCGAAGCCGGCCGGGTCATCGCCGACTGGCTCGCCGCCCGCGGCTTCTCAGGATAAGCAAGCCCACAAAGATTAAGGGAAGGAAAGCGCAGCGATGGTGACCAATCGCCGATGGGTGCTGGCCCGGCGTCCGGAAAGCCGACCGGAACCCACGGATTTCCGCTTCGAGACCATCGAGGCGACGATGGAGCCGGGACCGGGAGAGGTCCTGGTCCGCCACAGGCTCCTGTCACTCGACCCCTACATGCGGGTTCGGATGAGCGCCGCACGCTCCTACTCGGAGCCTGTGGAGCTCGGTTCGGTCATGGTCGGCGCCGCGCTCGGCGACGTGGTCGAATCCCGAGATCTGGCGTTCAAGCCCGGCGATGCGGTGATCGTCGGCGGCGGAGCCCTGCAGGGCGGTGGCTGGCAGGATTACAGCATCGCCCAGGGTGCAAGCGTCCGTCGAATCGACACGCGCGATCTTCCCGAGACCGCATTCCTCGGGCCGCTCGGGATTTCGGGATTCACCGCCTATGTGGGCCTCAAGGTCATCGGTGCGCCGAAGCCGGGCGAGACGGTGGCGGTCGCCGCCGCCACCGGCGCGGTCGGATCGATGGTGGGGCAGTTGGCGAAACTCGAGGGCTGCCGCACCGTGGCAATCGCTGGCGGCGCGGAAAAATGCGCGTTCGCCGTCGCAACGCTGGGCTATGACGCCGCCGTCGACCACCGGGCGCCGAACTTCGCCGAACAGCTTGCAGCCGCCTGCCCCGACGGAGTCGACATCTACTTCGAGAATGTCGGAGGGGCGGTGGCGGCGGCTGTGCGACCGCTGCTCAATGATTTCGCGCGCATTCCGGTCTGCGGCCTTATCGCGCATTACAATGACGAGGAAACCGCAGCAGGTGGCCCCGCGTTCGCGCCCTTCATGCGCGACATTCTGGTGAAGCGCCTGACCGTTCGCGGCTACATCATCTCCGACTTCTTCGGGTTGCGCAGTGAGTTCAACGCCTACGCCCGACCGCTCGTCGCGTCCGGCAAGCTGGCGTGGAAGGTCGACATCGTCGAGGGATTGGAGAACACGCCGGAGGCCTTCATCGGTCTACTTGAGGGCCGCAATTTCGGGAAGCTCCTCGTCAGGATCGCATAGGGCCCGCAGACCTCGCGCGGCCTCATCGAGACGAGAGCATTTTCCGTCGATGACTTTGATCTTAGTCCTTGGGTGTCGAGACTAAGGTCATGGGCGCAATAACGCCCCAGCGAAACACCCCCACCATAAAATTGGAAACGCCACAGGGAAGGGTCGAGACATGCATCAAGCCTCTGTCACCGTATCCGACATCATAGACAACTCACGTCTGAGTCGTTACCAACTGAGGATCATGTTGATTTGCGCGCTTGTCGCTGTCCTTGATGGCTTCGATACGCAAGCAGTCGCCTTCGTGGCTCCGATACTCGCATCATCTCTGAACATTCCATTGCCAACCTTCGGTTCCGTGTTCGGCGTGGGGTTGCTTGGGCTTGCAATCGGCGCGCTTGTTTGTGGTTCCGCCGCGGACCGCTTCGGCCGTCGCAAGATCATCATCGCCTGCACGCTGATTTTCGGTGCGTTCTCTACGGCGACCGCCTTTTCGCACGGCTTGACCGAACTGATGGTTTATCGGTTCCTCACCGGCATCGGGCTTGGCGGCGTGCTGCCCAACATCATCACACTGACGTCTGAATATGCTCCCCGTCGCAATCGGTCCATGTTCGTTACGGTCATGTTCTGCGGCTACCCGCTTGGCGCCATGATCGGCGGGATCGTGAGCACGTGGATCATTGGAGCGTTCGGCTGGAAAGGGGTGTTTCTCTGCGGCGGCCTGCTGCCGCTCGCGCTCATTCCGGTCCTCGTGGTCGCGCTGCCGGAGTCCGTACAGTTTCTGGCCAGCAAGCCGGGACGCTCCCAGGAGGTCGCGGCGATCATCCGCCGGATCGTCCCCGATTTCGACCGGCAGATCGATCTTGAGTCCGTCCTGTCGCGAGGCAGGCCGCCGCGCAGCGATATGGCGGTGCGTCCACTCTTTACCGATGGGCGAACCGGAACGACGGTGCTTCTGTGGATCGCGTTCTTCATGAACCTCCTGATCCTTTACTTTCTTGTCAACTGGCTGCCGTCCGTTCTGCAACGCAGCGGCGTTCCGCTCGAACGCGCCATCGTCGCTTCGGTTTTGCTGAATTTCGGCGGGATCGTCGGTGGTATCGTGCTGGGACCGCTGATGGATAGATTCGGCCCCTATCGAGTCCTGACAACGTCTTACCTTGGAGGTGCGCTTTCCGTCTGCGCCCTCGGGGGTGAGCATTCCATGGAACAAGTGTTTGCACTCGTCTTTGTCGCCGGGTTTTGCATCATGGGATCCCAATTCGGTGCCAATGCGCTGGCAAGCAGCCTGTATCCCAGCAGCATGCTCGCCACTGGCATCGGCTGGGCGCTCGGAATCGGACGCTTCGGTTCCATTGTCGGGCCGGTCGCGGGAGGCTTGATGCTCGCGGTCGGCTGGTCAATGCCGGTGATCTTCACAGCAAGTGCGACCCCGGGCCTGCTGTCGGCCGTCGCAATCGTTGCACTCGGGGTTCGAGCGCGTCGTGCCAAAGTCCCGGTTAGGCCAATGGCTTTCGACCAGAGTTTGCACTGATCGTGTGATGGCGGAACGTTGTTGAAACATTGCAAGGGATATTCAACCACTGCCACCGTCTGAAACACTTCGCTTCCCGATTGTCGAACCGCCGCCTTTTGGGGAGCCCGTGACAGTCGCCCCAGGAATTCTATGGCTGCGCCTTCCCCTCCCCTACGCGCTCGATCACGTCAACCTCTACTTGTTGGAGGATGAGGGTGGTTGGGCGCTGTTCGACACCGGTTTGGGTGATGAGCGCAGCCGGACGCTCTGGACGTCCGTGCTCAAGGATGCGTTGGGCGGACGGCCGATCACCCGCATGGTGGTCAGCCACTGCCACCCCGACCATGTCGGGATGACCGGCTGGTTGAACGAGCGCTTCGCGCCGCAGGTCTACATGACGCAAGCCGAATTTCTCGCCACCCGTGTCCAACTGCAGGAACCGTACGAGGGAAGAAGCGATTGTCTCGAGCGCTTCTACCGGTCTTGTGGCCTGGACGATGAAGCAGTCCTCCGACTGCTTGGGCGCGGACAGCGGTACCTAAGCCACACAACGGGTCTTCCGCCCACGTTTGAACCGCTCATTGCCGGGCAGGCAGTGCGGCTGGGCGGGCGTGACTGGCGCATTTTGACGGGTGGTGGCCATTCACCAGACCAAGCCATGCTATGGTGCGAGGCCGACCGTCTGTTCCTCGCCGCAGATCAGGTGTTGGAGCATATCTCCCCGAACGTCAGCGTGCTCGCGACTCAGCCCAATGCCGACCCGCTCTCGCTGTACCGAGGGTCATTGCGCGAACTGATGGAAACGATCCCGCCAGACGTCCTTGTCCTGCCGTCTCACCGCCGCCCGTTCCACGGCCTCCACGTCCGTGCCGAACAACTGGACGCGCACCACGACGACCGATGCGCGCGCATCGCCGCAGCCTGCGGTCCAGTCGCTTTAACCTGCGCTCAGGTCCTTCCGGTGATCTTCCATCGAACGTTGGACTCTCACCAGCTGGGCTTTGCGGTCGGAGAAGCGTTGGCACACCTGAACCACATGGTGCGGAACGGAACCTTAGCGACCGAGATCAACAAGGGCGGCATCCGGACCTATCGAACGCGCTGAACGTCTGCGCTCTTAATGTTTGAACATGACGTAGCCACCGCTTGAAAATTTCGAGCAATCTACAGAAAATAACTCCAAAGCGCAGACTATTCTTTTCTGGAGCGCAAGCTTATCGGTATCTAATTCAGCCACAATCTTAAGCGCCCGCATCTTTATTGCAGACTGTTAGGTATTCGGGGATTACGGCAACAGACCGGTTGATTGACAACGCTGCATGTTGTCGTCCCTGCATCCAAGCCGCCGCTCGATTTGGCGGCCGCGCTGATCCCACGGCTTTTCCCCATGGTGACCGGATCTGATGAGGAGCAACAATGAGTGTGACAGCCTTGGCCCAGCGCGCCACCATCACCACCCTAGCCGCGCGCAAAGGCGGTGAGCCCATCGTGTGTCTGACCGCTTATTCGGCGTCTTTCGCCAAGCTGTTAGACTCGCATGTCGATCTGCTGTTGGTCGGCGACAGCTTGGGCATGGTACTTTACGGCTTCGACAGCACGCTGCCCGTGACCGTTGACATGATGATTGCGCACGGTGCAGCCGTGGTACGCGGCTCGACACGGGCCTGTGTGGTTGTCGACTTGCCCTTTGCCAGCTATCAGGAGTCGCCGCAGCAGGCCTTCGGCAACGCCGCCCGTATTCTGGCGGAGACGGGGTGTGCGGCTGTGAAACTTGAGGGCGGGACTGAGATGGCCGAGACCGTCACCTATCTGACCGCGCGCGGTGTGCCGGTTATGGGCCATGTCGGGCTGACCCCTCAATCGGTCAACACGCTCGGCGGCTTCCGCGCGCGGGGTCGTAGCGTGGACGAAGGCGAGCGCATTTTGGCCGACGCTCAAGCCATCGCCGATGCCGGTGCTTTCGCGCTGGGGGAGTGTCGGGAATTTCGTGCTCGGCGGGGCGGGTTGAGTGTCAGGCGTTCATCGCCTTAGCGAACCGCTCGCCGAAGATGACGGCCATCTGTGCCTTGGCGGCCGTCCATTCGCGCGGTGGCAT
>JAFAFA010000049.1 GCA_023423695.1 Pseudomonadota bacterium
GCGTCAGCACCCGCCAGCAGCTGGTCGAGGATCGCGTCCGGGATAACGGGGTCTTTGCGTCGTGCCATGCAGGGGCTCCTTCGAATTCAGGATAACCCCGCCGAGCACGAAATTCCCGACACTCCCCGCGCTGGTGATCGAGGGCGTGATGGAGCCATTGGCCAACCGCATCACGGCGGCAGTGGCGGTCCCGACCATAGGCATAGGCGCGTCCCTTGCCTGCGACGGCCAAGTGCTGGTAACTGACGACATGCTTGGCCTCTTCACTGATTTCACTCCGAAATTCGTGCGCCGCTACGCCGAATTCGGCCCGACCGTCATCCAGGCCGCTTTGGAATTTTCAGAGGACGTCCGCCATCGTCGCTTCCCGGGTCCGGAGCATGTGTTCGCCCCGCGTAAGGCGCCTACCCCTGAAACGGCGCCGTGACCACAGTGGTTCGCGCCAAGCTGCACGATATCGGTTCCGTCAGGTGTCGAGCCAATTCTGAGCTGACGACCCGATGGTCCACAGGCGGATGCCATGGATTACGCGACCGCGAGCATATCGCGTAGCGCGGCGAACCGTTTGACATGGATCGCCCGTCGCTACGCCGCCGGGGCGTGCTGCTTGCGCCGGTTCGCCGATCGCAGGAAGTTGCGCCCCTCATCGTGAGCCCGACAGATCCGAACACCTCTTCCAGCGCCCGAAGCTAGCCGGCATACTTATGGGTGGTGGTCATCTTGAGGATGATGACAGTAACTGCCACGGCCGAGCGGAAGAACGCGTCGGCAGCCGCTCGGCCGCGGGTTTTGCTCAGGTAGACATCAATTGGGTTTCTGTTGCTGTCGATGGCGCGGTACAGCTACCGCCACCACCCACCGACCTTCAGGTACGTCTCATCCACAGACCTGCTGTGACCGGTCTTGCTCCCCCAGCGCTGCCGCAGAGCAACGGCGACCAACGGCGCCAATTTGGCCTCCCAGTTGTGCACCGCCTGGCGCGAGAAGACCAAGCAGCACAGCAGCAGAAATTCCGCGAGATCGCGCGCGCTCAGCTTGAACCGGAGGCGCAACAGCACGATCAGAGAGAGGACCTCGGTTGGCAACTGCAGGCGATTCAATGTCGATCCGGTACGCTCGTTGAAGCCGCGCCCATACGCTCGGCGCCAGAATCAGTGGTAGCCGTGGGCCATCCGGTCCGAACGCTCCGTTGTCTTGATCGAGTGGCAGTGCGGGTAGCGCATTCCTCACCTCCAGAGTGGAGGTGATCCTCCCCATCAGCCCTGCCCTGCCGGGCAAGCTGGCGCAAAGGCTGACGGAGCCGTATCATTTGCCGTCCTTCGCTGTAACGGATCCGTCCATGCCGGTACGAGATGCCTTTGGAAACACGCCACGCGACCGCTTTCTAAAGGGCGAAGATCTGCCTGCTGGGAGTTTGGACGAGGCGGTGCTGTCTTCCTGGCGGCGTCTGCGGGATCGGGCATCGACGGAGTCTTCCCGTCCATCGGCGCACCGTTCAGCGGACGTGCTGGCAAACGGGCTGCTGGGCAGTATCGCTGCCACCGGCGCGCTGATCCTCGGCTCGATCCGTCTGATCCTGGGCCGCGATCATCCCGTCTCCATCGTTCTGGTCGATGGCGATCTGATCATTCACAGCTTGGCCGGGGACCGCTCCTTCGTCGAGCAGCTAGATGCCGTCGGTCTGAGGGAGGGACGGTCGGCGGCGGAGGATGCCGTCGGCACCAATGCCGTCGATCTCTGCCTGCGGGAACGACGCCCCATGGTCACGTCCGGCTGGCAGCATGTCTGCCCCGGTCTGATGGACGTCAAGATCGCCGCAGCCCCCCTGTTCGGCTTGAACAACGCCCTGCACGGTGCCATCGCCCTGGTGTCAGACGCGTCGGTCGGAACGGACACGCTGAACGGCCTTGCCCTGCTCTGCGCAGAGAGCACCAGCGCCCAATTGAGCGCGGTCGAAACCAGCGGCAATCTCGACCGCATGCTGGTAGAGCAGCGGGCCATCGTAGACAGCATCTCCGATGGGTTGCTGGTGGTGGACGAAGATGGCCGGGTCCGTCACATGAACGCTCCAGCCGGCCGCATCCTGACCCTGAACCCGGAGCAGAGCGTCGGCCGCCGCTTTGCCGAACTGCTTGATTTCGAGCCGATCATCGCGCCGATCTTCCGCACTGGCATCGGCTATTACGACCGTGAGCTGATCATCGATTCCGGCCGGCGCCACCTCCATCTGATCGACACCGCCATTCCGATCAAGGACGCCCAAGGCAAAGTCCAATCGGTCGTCAACACCTTCCGCGAGTTCAACCGCGCCAAGCGGATCGCGCAGCAGATCGCCGGCAGTCCGGTGCGCTACACCTTCGACGACATCATCGGCACGTCGGATTGCCTGCGCCACGCCATCGGCGATGCCCGCAAGGCAGCATTCGGCACCGCGAACATCCTGCTGAACGGGCCGAGTGGCAGCGGCAAGGAGGTCTTCGCCCAGGCCATCCACGCCCATGGCGACCGCCGCGACGCCCCCTTCATCGCTGTGAACTGCGCAGCCCTGCCGCGCGAGCTGATCGAAAGCGAGCTGTTCGGCTACCTCGCCGGCAGCTTCACCGGGGCGCAGAAGGGCGGCCGACCCGGCAAGTTCGAAATGGCGTCCGGCGGGACGATCTTCCTCGACGAGATCACGGAGATGCCGCTCGACCTCCAGGCCAAGCTGCTGCGCGTCCTCCAGGAGCGCGAGGTCACCCGGATCGGCGCCACCCGGCCTATCCCGATCGACGTCCGGGTCATCGCCGCATCCAATCGGAACCTGAAGGATGCCATCACCCGGCGGGAGTTCCGCGACGACCTTTATTATCGCCTGCACGTGGTCTCAATCACCATCCCGGCCCTGAAGGACCGCAGAAGCGACATCCCCATGCTGGCGACCCACTTCCTACGCAAATACGCCGCCAGCGCCGGTAAGCCGGTCTTCACCATCTCCGAGGCTGCCCTGCGGGCCATGACGACGTATGATTGGCCGGGCAACGTGCGTGAGCTGGAAAACACGCTGGAACGCCTCGTCGTATTGTCCGACGGCACTGAGATTCAGCAGTTTGATCCGCCGGGTGATGCACGGACTCCAATCCCATCCTCCACAATGGTTCCCGCCATGAAAGCGCTGCGCGAGCATGAGCGCGACGTCATCGCCGCAACGCTCATTCATGTCGATCACAACGTGACCAAGGCGGCGGAGATCCTCGGCATCGCCCGGCCGACGCTTTACAGCAAAATCCGCGACTACGGCATCGTCCTGCAACGCGCCGGAGCGGACAAGGCGTCATGATTTTGAACGATTGTAAGATTTCCTAACGTTCTATTTTTTGACGATCCTCTTGAGAGTGATGCCCGTCTGGATCGGCGGCTTCTCTTGATCTCAAGATAAAGCACTGAGATCGTTTAATAAAAACTTTCCTTTGCAAATCCGGAGACGGTTGGCACAGGCGTTGCTGAGTGACGGGTGAGCCCCCTGAACAGGAGACCGCCCGCATGACAAGCCCACTCGATCCGGAGCGTGTAGAAACGGTGCAACTTGTCGTCGATGCATCGATGACGGCCGACGCCTTCGCCCGCGACCCGGATGAGCATTATCCGCAGGTCCTTGCCACGCCGGTGATGATCGCCGAGATGGAGCGCGCCTGCGCCGCCCTGCTGCGCCCCGTGCTCCAGGCAGGAGAGCTGTCGGTGGGGGCCAAGCTGGACGTGTCACACGTCGCACCGACACCGGTCGGCGGACAGGTGAGGACCAGCGCCCGCTTCGCCGGCCGCGAGGGCCCTCTCTACTGGTTCAACGTCTGGTCCGAGGATGCAGGCGGCAAGATCGGCCAGGGCCGACACGCCCGCGCCATCCTGTCTCAATCCGCAATCGAATCCCGTGCCGCCGCGCGCTCCGGCTCCTGACCGGTGCTTCCCCCTTCCAGACCGAGGCCCTGATGCCGACCTCCGATCTTTTCCACCCCGACTTTGAAACCTTGGCCGACGGCGAGATCCGCGCCCTGCAGGATCGCCTTTGGACAGCACAATGGGACTATGTGTCCGAGCGGTCGGCGATGTACCGACGCATGCTGCCCACCAGCATCGGAACACCGGTGACGCTCGACGGCCTCCAGGATCTGCCGCTGACCGACAAGGAGGATCTGCGCGCCGGCCAGGAAGCTGCCTATCCCTTCGGCGACTATGTGGCCTGTGAGGAGGCGAACATCGTCCGCCTGCACCGCACCTCCGGCACCACCGGCCGTGCGCTCAACCTCGCCAACAGCCGGCAGGACTGCGACCGCATCGCGACCATCGGCGGCCGCGCGATGCATGCCTCCGGACTGCGGCCGACCGACCGCGTGGTGCATTGCCTGAACTACTGCATGTGGACTGGCGGCGTGACCGACCACATGACGCTGGAGGCGGCCGGTGCGACAGTGGTGCCTTTCGGCGTCGGCAACACCAAGCAGCTTCTCCAGACGATCCGCGATCTGAAGATCACCGCCATTTCCTGCACGCCGTCGTATCCGGCTCTGCTGGAAAAGCTACTGCGCGACGAAGGCGGTCCGGCACCGCGCGACCTTGGGCTTCGGCTCGGCCTGTTCGGCGGCGAGGCCGGTCTGGACAATGCGTCCTTCCGCGCGACGATGGAGGAGACCTGGGGCTTCGGCGTGCGCAACGCCAATTACGGCCTCAGCGAGGTGCTGAGCACGCTGGGCAGCCAGTGCGAGGCGACCACCGACCTGCATTTCCATGGCAGCGACTATCTGTTCGCCGAAATCCTCGATGTGGAGGGCAACCGCCTGCCGATCCGCGAGGGCACGGTGGGCGAGCTGGTCTGCACCCACATCGAGAAGGAATGCCAGCCGCTGATCCGCTATCGCACCCGCGACGTCGTCACCGTGACCGGAACCGGGCGCTGCGCCTGCGGCCGGACCTCCTGGCGCTTTCGCGTCAGCGGGCGCACGGACGACATGTTCAACGTGCGTGGAATCAACGTCTTCCCCAGCGCGGTCCGCAAGGCGGTCAGCAGCCTGCCGACGCTGTCGTCCGGCCATTTCCGCATCCGGCTGGTCGGACCCGGGCCGTACGACCGCATCCAGCTGCGCGTCGAGGCGGCGGAGGGGCTACCCGAAACGGCATGGTCCGCGGCAGCGGCGGAACTGGAGAAGGCGGTGCGTGAACAGGCCGGCGCGACTGCCTCGGTCACCATGATCCCGCACGACACGCTGCCGCGCACCGCCGGCAAGACGGACTGGATTGAAAGGATTTCATCATGAGCACGGTCAATCTCGATGTGGCGGCCGGCATCGGCCGCGTGACGCTGAACCGACCGGAGCGGATGAACGCCATCGGCACCGTCCTGCTGCGTGACCTTCACGCCGCGCTGACCGAAGCGGCGGAGCGCCCGGACGTGTCGGTGATCCTGCTGTGCGGCGCCGGGCGGGCTTTCTGCGCAGGCGACGACCTGAAGGAATTCGACCAGCAGACCCGCGACGATGCGGCGATCCGCGCCCACATCGCCGGCATCCAGCAGATCACCCACGACCTGATGTTCGGATCGAAGATCGTCGTGGGGGCGGTACACGGCTTTGCCGTGGGCGGCGGGTTCGAATGGCTGCTGAACTGCGATCTCGTGGTCGCCTCCGACGATCTCCAGGCCTTCTTCCCCGAAATGGACTGGGGCCAGTTCGTGACCGGTGGGGTGACGCATCTGCTGCCCCTGGCGGTCGGCTATCAGCGGGCGATGGAGCTGATGCTTCTGGGCGAACGGCAATCGGCGGCACGGCTGGCCGAACTCGGGCTGGTCAACCGGGTGGTCCCCCGCGAGGCGCTGCTCGACACCGCAACGGCGCTGGCGACGGTGGTGGCTGGGAAGTCGCGTTTTTCCACCGGCCGGCTGAAGCGTCTGATGACCGTCGAATTGTCCGATACCCTGCGCCGCGCGCTGGACCTGGAGACGGCGGCCACCGTCGAAGCGTTCGGCAATCCCGAAGCCGCCGAACGGGTTGCCCGTTTCGCCACGCGCAAGTCGTCTTGAGAAGAGGAACGGGAATGGACGCGATCAAGGCCGTCACCTTCGATTACTTTGGCACGCTGGTCGACGTCGATACCGGCGGCACCGCTGGCATGGCACAGGTGCTGTTCAGTCTGGGCCGCAGCAATCTGGACGCCGCAGCCCTCTATCTCGACTGGGATGTGCGCAACGTCCAACTCTACCGGTCGTCCGCCTATCGCCGGTACCGAGAGGTCGCCGCCGAAGCGTTGGCGACCACGCTGGCCGAGGCCGGGATCGAGCGGCTGGATGCGGCCCAGCTTCCGGCCCTGACCGACACGCTGCTGACCGGCCTCGTCGAGCAGGCGCCGCCGCACCCCGAGGTGCCCGAGATCCTCGCCCTTCTGGCGGCCAAATATCCGCTGATGCCAATCACCAACATGGACAGCGACCTGTTCGCCCGCAGCCGGCTGGCCTCTTTCTTCCCGAGCGTCACGACCGCCGAAATGGCCCGGGCCTACAAGCCTTCGGAGCGCATCTTCCGCCTCGCTCTGGAACGGCTGGCGCTGGCCCCCGGCGAGGTTCTGCACGCCTCGCTGGCTTCTTGGGCCGACATCGACGGAGCCAAGCCGCTGGGCATGCGGGTCGCCTGGATCAACCGCACGCAGGACAGGCTGGGGGCGTGGCAGCCCCGGCCGGACCATGAGTTCGCCGATCTCTCCGGATTGCGCGAGGTGCTTGCCCTCTGACATCGGGCTCACCGAAAGGCGGGTTTTGCCGAGACACGTCCGCCGCATGCGGCCCGGCGGACGGATGCAACGACACAACAACATGCCGCGTCAACGAATGGGGAAGTTCCATGTCTCGATCAATGTCTCGATTTGGGTCTCGATCCGACACGTTCATCCGCAAGCTGTTCCGTGGCAACCTGCTTCGTTTCGGCATCTCGCTCGCGGCGCTGGTGCCGACGGCGGCGGCGGCCGATGTCAAGCTTGGCCTCGCCGGGCCGGTCACCGGGCAATACGCCTCCTTCATGGAGCAGATGCGGCGCGGTGCCGAACTCGCCGTCGCCGACCTTAACGCCGCCGGCGGTATCAATGGCGAGAAGGTCGTCCTGCAGGTGGCCGACGACGCCTGCGATCCCAAACAGGCGGTGGCGGTCGCCAACCGCTTCGTCGCCGATGGCGTTCAGGCGGTGGTCGGGCATTTCTGCTCCAGCTCCACCATTCCGGCCTCCAGCGTCTATGCGGAAGCTGGACTGGTGATCGTGACGCCGGCCTCGACCAACCCGACGATCACCGAGCGCGGCCTGACCAACATGTTCCGGGTTTGTGGGCGCGATGACCAGGCCGCAGGGGTGGCGGCGAAGCAGATCGTCAGCCGCGATCTCGGCCGGACCATCGCCATCGTCCACGACAAATCCACCTATGGCCAGGGCATTGCCGAGGGAGTGCGGACGGAGTTGGCGCAGCAGGGCCGCAATGTCGTGCTGTTCGAAGGCATCACCCAGGGGGAGCGCGATTTCTCCTCGCTGGTCGCGCGGATGAGAGCCTTGAACATCGATGTGGTCTTCTTCGGCGGGTATCATACCGAGGCCGGACTGCTAGTGAGGCAGGCGGCCGAACAGGGGCTCAAGACCCGGTTCGTGGCCGGCGACGGCTTGGCGACCACGGAGTTCGCCGCCATTGCCGGACCGGCCAGCGATGGAGTGATGTTCACCTTCTACCCGGATCCGCGCGTCAACGCCGGCACCGCCGATCTGGTGCAGCGCTTCCGTTCCGCAGGTTTCGAGCCGGAGGGCTTCACCCTCTACACCTACGCCGCCGTCAACGTTCTGGCCGACGCGGCCAAAGCGGCGAAGACGATGAAGGGCGACAAGCTCGCCGCCGCGCTGCGTGCCGGCACTTACCGCACTGTGTTGGGCGACATCCGGTTCGACCGGAAGGGCGATCCGAACTCCGAGCCCTTCGTGCTCTATGCCTGGAACAACGGCACCTACGCTCCCCTGAAGTGATCCCGGCAGCACGCCTGCCCTGACGAACGGAGCCGAAGCCACGGCCGCCGAACGCGGGGACATGCCCGCCGCTCGTCCCGAACCAGGACGAGCGGCGCCGTGGCGCATCGCGCCGTCCGTCCCGACATCCAAGCCCTTTCCTGCCGCCCGTTCGTGCAGGAAAGGGCCTCAAACTTCGGGCGACGACTTCATGGACTATTTTCTCCAGCAATTGATCAACGGCTTGTCGCTTGGGGCGATCTACGGCCTGATCGCGATCGGCTACACGATGGTGTACGGCATCATCGGGATGATCAACTTCGCCCATGGCGAGATTTACATGATCGGCTCCTTTGTGGCGCTGATCACCTTCCTGGCCATCGGCGCGCTCGGCATCACCTGGGTGC
>JAFAFA010000125.1 GCA_023423695.1 Pseudomonadota bacterium
ATGACCATGCCGCCCCAGCCGCAGCCGACGTCGAGCAGGCGCATGCCGGGCTTGAGGTCGAGCTTCTTGGCGACCAGGTCGAACTTCGTGTACTGCGCCTCCTCCAGCGTGGCGTCCGGCCGGGGGAACGTCGCGCAGGTGTACGCCATGGAGGGGCCGAGCACCCACTCGTAGAACCGGTTGGACACGTCGTAGTGATGGTGGATCACCTCGGCGTCGCGCTGCTTGGCGTGCCGGCTGCCCAGCTTGGCCAGCGTGCTCTGCCGCGCCTCCTGCGGCGGCGGCTGGACGCGCATCAGCAGCGGCTTGATCCCGAGCGCGCGCACCGCCGCGATCTTCTCGCTGAGCGGCAGGTCGTTGATGGTCAGCGACCACATCCGGTCGAGCAGGGTGTACATGTCACCGTGCACGTCGATATGCCCGGAGATGTACGCGCGGGCGAGGCCGAGCTCCCCCGGCGCCTGCGCGAGGTAGGCCACCGCCGCCGGCGACTTCACCTCGATGCGGACGTCCGCCCCCGAGGACCCGGCCTTGCTTCCGTCGTAGGCGACGAACTCGACGCCCGCGTCAGGACCGACGATCTTCTCAAAGATCTCCGCAAGAGTCATTGCACCTCTCCCGACGTTTCGACGCCTACCTGCCCCTGACGCACTTGTCATAGAGGTCAAGCAGCCGGCCACCCGGGTCGTAGGCGCGTTTGACCGGCCAGTAGGCGTCTCCGTTGTAGAGCCGCCAGAACTCCTCCCGCTCATAGAAAGAGGTGGAGTACAGCGACTTGTGGCCGTCGAGCGAATGCACCGCCCGCTCGACGAGCCTGTTGTAGTACCCGTCGTACTGACCGCGCGGCAGCGGCACCATGCCCCAGAAACCGAAGTTCACGTACAGCCGGTCTGGCTCAAGGGGATAGAGCGACCACTGGCCGCTCGCCTTGAGCGGGCACATCCACACCGGGGTCATGCCGACCCTGTCGTGGAAGACCTCCAGGAACTCGGCGCCGTGCTCGACGGGCACCTCGACGTCCTGGATCACCGACTCGTGCACCGGGTTGTTCCGCCAGCGGTCGATGCGGGCGGTGACGCCGTACCTCTGGTCGAGGCCGACGAGCTTGCGGTAGACGTCCGACCGCAGGTAGCGGCGCGGCAGGAGCGAGCGGACCAGCGGCTGCTGCACGCCGAAGGCGCGCGAACACCAGAACCAGTCGGTGTCCCAGCGCCACAGGTAGTCGCGCACCGTCAGCCAGTCGCGGACGCGGCTGCGGATCGACTGGTAGTAGATCCGCATGCCGGTGTAGTCGGACGTGTAGGGCGCCCGGTCGGAGAACGAGCCCACCGTGACGTAGAGCTCGTCCGGGCCGAAGAACGTGCCGTCGATGAAGTCGACCTGCTCGCCGTCGTGCTCGCGGCTCTCGCAGATCTCCTGCATGGCGAGCATGCACTTGGCGGCGTCGCTGAAGCGGATGTGCGTCAGCTTGACGTACGGCTTCACCCGCGCCAGCTTGATCCGGATCCGCAGGGCGTAGCCGAGCGTGCCGTAGGAGTTGGGGAACGCGCGGAACAGGTCCGCGTGCTCGTTGTCGGCCCTGGCCACCAGGATCCGCCCGTCGCCGGTGAGGATCTCCAGTTCCTCGACCGACTCGTGCGGCAGGCCGTCCTTGAAGCTCGTCGACTCGATGCCGAGACCGGTGACCGCACCGCCCAGCGTGATTGTCTTGAGCTGCGGCACCACGTACGGCATGAGCCCGTGCGGCAGCGTCGCGTCCACGAGGTTCTCGTACGTCGTCATGCCCTGGACCTCGGCCGTCATGGTCACCGGGTCCACGTGGATGACCTGGTCCAGATCGCGGGCGGACAGGGTCGCCGTCTTCGCCGGCGTACGGAAGCGGAACAGGTTGGTCGTGGCCTTG
This sequence comes from Pseudomonadota bacterium, assembly GCA_023423695.1. Lineage (GTDB taxonomy): Bacteria > Pseudomonadota > Alphaproteobacteria > Azospirillales > Azospirillaceae > Azospirillum. The sequence continues at coordinate 1,904 of JAFAFA010000125.1, forward strand.
GCCAGCCGGGGAGCGGCGTCCCCGGGGATGGCCGCGTAGGAGTCCCTGATCCGCTCAACGGCCTGGCTATGGGCGGTCATACTGGCCGTGCGCTCTGGCATGACACCACCCCCATGGATCGTAGAGATCGCTTTCTTGGCACGCTATCCCCGGAGGGGAACGCAGACCAGAGTAGACACGTTACGCCCGCGAAAACTATCCGGTGTTCTCACGGCGGCCCGCGGCGTAGATCGTATCCTGCTCTTCTTCATCGCCTCCCCCGCCCCTCGGGTAACTGTGCGAACCGTCATGACCTGGGCGGACGCCGGCGGATGAGCGGGTCGGCGCCGTTCACCACGTTGACGACGGGACGGCCGTCCATCGCCGCGGCGAGATTGTCCAGCACGCACCGGATCAGCCGCGTGGTCGCCTCGGGCGTGACCCCGGCCGCGTGCGGCGACAGCAGGACCCGCGGGCAGGAGCGCAGCGGATCGTCCGGCGGCGGGGGCTCGCTGTCGTACACGTCGAGCGCCGCGCCGGCGAGGTGGCCTGACTCCAGCGCGGCCAGCAGCGCCGCCTGGTCCACCACCCCGCCGCGAGCCGCGTTGACCAGCACCGCCCCCC
>JAFAFA010000147.1 GCA_023423695.1 Pseudomonadota bacterium
CGAACGTCGATTTCTATTCGGGCATCATCCTGAAGGCGATGGGTTTCCCGACCAGCATGTTCACCGTGCTGTTCGCGCTGGCCCGCACCGTCGGCTGGATCAGCCAGTGGAAGGAGATGATCGAGGATCCGGCCCAGAAGATCGGCCGCCCCCGCCAGCTCTTCACCGGCCACGCCGCCCGTCCTTTCGTGCCGCTGGACAAGCGTTGAAGCCACAGAGTCGGTGGTCCCCTCTCCGAAGCGAGGAGAGGGGCGCGCCGTGACCCAGCCCCTGCAACTCGGCCTGTCGGTCGCCATCGTGGCGGTGACCGGCGGAACGCCGCGCGTGGTGACGGTGCGCAGCGGCTTCGCCGTGCCGGAAGACCACCGGCGCGGCGACGAGCCGTTGCCGCATCGCGATGCCCTGCCCGGCGCGCCCTTCGAACCCGAGCGTTTCCGCACCCTGCAGGAGGGCGTGCGCGCGGTGGCGGAGGGGCTGTCGGGCCTCGCGCTGCGCTATGTCGAGCAGCTTTACACCTTCGGCGACCGCTACCGCGACCCGCATGAACTGTTCGGCGGTCCGCGCTCGGTCGTGGTCGGCTATCTGGCCCTGGTCCGCGACGGCCCGCTGGGCGGCGATGCTTCGGCCGAGTGGCGCGACCTCTACGACCATTTCCCCTGGGAAGACTGGCGCGACCAACGCCCGCCGCTGCTGGATGGCGTGATCGCCCCTGCGCTCGGCGGTTGGATCGCCTCGGCGCCCGACGAGGAGACCCGCCTGCGCCGGGGTGAGCGTGCCCAGATGGCCTTCGGGCTGGACGGCGCCGACTGGGATATGGAACGGGTGCTGGAGCGCTTCGAATTGCTCTACGAAGCCGGGCTGGTGGTGGAGGCTTTCCGCGACCGCGACCTCGCCGCGCGGGTCGATCCGTCGGAGCAGGCCGGCGGACCGATGCCGCGGGCGCTCGGCCGGCCGATGGCGCGCGATGGCCGGCGCATCCTGGCGACCGCGCTGGAACGGTTGCGCGGCAAGCTGCGCTACCGTCCCATCGTCTTCGAACTGCTGCCGCCGAGCTTCACCCTGCATCAGCTGCAACTTGTGGTGGAGGCGCTGTCGGGTGAGCGGGTGCACAAGCAGAATTTCAGGCGGCTGATGATCTCCGGCGGCTTCGTCGAGCCCACCGGGCGCTATGAAAGCCAGACCGGCGGCCGTCCGGCGGAGTTGTACCGCTTCCGGCGACAGGCCATCCACGAACGCACCAGCGCCGGCGCCATTCCGTCCGCGGACGGATAAGGATAAAATCTCTCGGAAACGTCGACGCGCGGCATTGGGCGCAGTTGTCAACGGGCGGCTGCAAGCGGATACTGCTGGGACGGTTTTAAACCCGGAATGTCCAAACCCGGAAAGTCCCCAGAGGCCGATGTCGCACCGCATCCTGATCGCCGACGACCACCCGCTGATGCGCACCGCCCTGACCCAGACCATCGGGCAGGCGATTCCCGGCGCCGTGATCCTGGAGGCGTCGCGATTCGAGCAGATCAAGCCGCTGCTGGACACCGGGGAGCCGCCGGACATCATCCTGCTCGACCTGCACATGCCCGGCATGAGCGGCCTGATCGGGTTGATGATGCTGCGCTCCGAACATCCGGCGATCCCGGTGATCGTGGTGTCGGCCTCCGAGGATCCGGTGACGATCCAGCGCGCCATCGACTATGGGGCCTCCGGCTTCGTGCCGAAATCGGCCCCCAACACCCAGATCGTCGAGGCGATCCATGCCGTTCTGGACGGCGAGCTGTGGCTCCCGGAGATCAACGGCGGGCCCGAGACCGACGCCCCCGATCCCGCCCAGCGCGCCGCCACCCTGACCCCCCAGCAGCTCCGCGTCCTGGCCGGCATCGCCGAGGGCAAGCTGAACAAGCAGATCGCCTACGAGATGAACGTCGCCGAGACGACGGTGAAGGCGCACGTCACGACGATCCTGCGCAAGTTGGGCGTGCTGACCCGCACCCAGGCGGCGGTGCTGGCGAGCCAACTGGCGCTGTCCTCGGCTCCCCCGCCGCCGGTGGAGTGAGTTTCGTCCTCTCCCGTCTCGGGAGAGGGAGGTCTATCCCGCCACCCGCTGCCCCTCCGCCAGCAACTGCCCCAGCAACGCCCGCAGCGCGCCCGGACGCACCGGCTTGTAGAGCAGGCGGCAGCCCGCCGCTTCGATGTCCTCGCGCACGGCGGCATCGCGGTCGGCGGTGACGACGGCGGCGGGAATGTCGCTGCCCAGCGAGGCACGCAGGGTCCGCAGGGCTTCCACCCCGGTCAGGCTGCGGTCGAGGTGGTAGTCGGTCAGGATCACGTCGGGCGTGCGTCCTCCCAGCTTCGCCAGGGCGAGGTCGGGGGCCGCCGCGGTGACGACGCGGCAGGACCAGCTCGACAGCAGATCCTCGGTGGCGCGGGCGATGGCGGGCTCGTTTTCCAGGCAGAGCACCAGAACCCCGCTCAGGTCGCGGCCGCGCGGGCGGGCCACCACGGCGCGGGCCGCGACCGGCTCGTCGGTCAGCGGCACCAGGACGGAAAAGGCGCTGCCGCGCCCGACCCTGGAGCGCACCTGCACCGTATGGCCGAGAATGCCGGCCAGACGCTCGACGATGGCGAGGCCGAGACCGAGGCCTTTGCCACGGTCGTCGGCGTCGTTATCGAGTTGGCGGAACTCCATGAAGATTTCCGGCACCTTGTGCTCGGGAATGCCGGGGCCGGTGTCCCAAACCTCGATCGACAGGAAATTCCCGCGGCGGCGGCAGCCCAGCAGAATGCGGCCCGTGCGGGTGTAGCGCACGGCGTTGGCAAGGTAGTTCTGCAGGATGCGCCGCAGCAGCGTCGGGTCGCTGTGCACGATGGCGGAACAGTCGACCACCCGCAGCCCCAGACCGTGGCGGCTGGCCAGCACGGTGAATTCCTCGCCCAGCGGCTTCAGCAGTTCCTCGATGCGCATCGGCACCGGGTTCGGCTTGACCACGCCGCTGTCGATCTTGGACACGTCCAGCAGGTCGCCCAGGATCTGCTCCACCGACCGCAGCGAGGCGTCGATCTGGCGGATGGCGCTGTCGCCGTTGCGTTCGGACAGGGCGGACAGGAACAGGCGGGCGGCGTGCAGCGGCTGCAGCAGGTCGTGGCTGGCGGCGGCGAGGAAGCGGGTCTTGCCGCGGTTGGCGCGCTCGGCCTCCGCCTTCGCTTCCGACAGGGCGTGGGTGCGTTCCTCGATGCGGCGTTCCAAGGTCTCGTTGGCTTCGCGCAGGGCGGCGGCGGCACGGTGGCGTTCGGTGACGTCGGTGTAGACGGCGACGAAGCCGCCCCCGCCGGGCTTCGGACCCGGCATCGGGTTGGTGGCGATCTCCAGCACCGTGCCGTCGGGACGCACCCGCTCGTAGACGTCCGGCTTGTTGCGGCGGCGTGGGTCGGAACGGCGCTCCAGCAGGGTTTCGATCTCGCCGTTGCGGCCATATTCGCCACGCCGCGCGATTAGCCCGACGATCTCCTGCAGCGAGGTACCGACCTGGACGAAGCCGTCGGGCAGGTCCAGCAGGACCAGGAACTGGTTGTTCCAGGTGGCGACGCGCCAATCCTCGTCGAACACGGCGATGCCCTGCGGCACATTCTCCACGGTGGCGCGCAGCAGCTCGTGCTGCTTCAGGATGGCGCGCGACGCCTCGTCGATGATGGACCGCGCGTCGGTGCGCGACAGCCGGCGGTCGGACAAGAGGCCGGCCACCACCACCCGGGCCGAGGCGGAGCCGACGGCGCCGGCGAGCAGCCGCTCGGTCAGCTGGATCGCCTCGCCGTCGGTGCGGGTCAGCAGCGCGGTGCGCAGATCGCCGTCCTCCACCCCGGTGAAGCGGCAGAAGGCGGCGTCGGCGCGCGCCTGCCCGACATAGCGGACGGCGAGGTCGTGCAGGTCGGCCAGCGTGGCGCCGCGCGGCCCATGCGGCTCGCCGTCGGCGGAACGGCGCAGGCTGATGAAGCGCGCGGCCTGCTGGCGCTCCAGCGTCGACGGCCGGGTCAGCAGCGAGACCAGCACGAACAGCAGGATGTTCGGCCCCAGGCTCCACAGCGCGGCGTTGGTCAGCGGGTCGATGCCGGCGATGCCGGCCAGCGCCACCGGGCTGAGGCCGGTCAGGCCGAACGGTCCTTCGCGCAGTGCACTGGAGGCGAGCCAGCCGGCGTCGGCGAAGGACGGCAGCAGCATGGTGTAGGCCCAGCCGAGGAAGCCGGCGCAGATGCCGGCGAAGGCGCCGGCGCGGCTGGCGCGGCTCCAGATCAGGCCGCCGAGCAGGGCGGGGGCGAACTGCGCCACCGCGGTGAAGCTCATCATGCCGATGGTCGCCAGCGGAAAGGCCGGGCCGATCAACCGGTAGCAGCCGTAGGACAGCAGAACCAGCACGATCACCGCGGAGCGGCGGATCAGCAGCAGGATCCCCGCCGGGTCGTCGCGCAGCCGCCGGTCGTCGGGGCGGAGCGCCATCAGCAGCGGCACGGCGACGTCGTTGCAGATCATGGTGCTGAGCGCCACCATCTCCACCAGGATCATGCTGGTCGCCGCCGACAGGCCGCCGATGAAGGCGGCCAGCGCCAACCACGGCCAGCCCTGGCTCAAGGGGATGGAGACCATGAAGGTGTCGGCATTGGTCGTGCCGTCCGGGAACAGCATCAGCCCGGCCAGCGCCACCGGCAGCACGAACAGGTTGATGGCGACCAGATAGGCCGGAAACAGCTTGGCCGACGACCGCACGTCGCCGCCATGGGTGTTTTCGACCACCGCGACGTGGAACTGGCGCGGCAGGCACAGGATCGCCAGCGCCGACAAGAGGCAGGCCACCCACCAGTCCGCACCGATGCTGTCCAGCCGGATCAGGTCGAGGAAGCCGGGATGGTTCATCGCCGCTTCGAAGAAGGTGGCCGGATCGCCGAAGACCGAATAGGCGATTGCGCCGCCCACCGCCAGCGCCGCCGCCAGCTTCACGACCGACTCCGCGGCGATGGCCATCATCAGGCCGCGGTGGTGTTCGTTGGCCGACACGCTGCGCACGCCGAACAGGATGGCGAAGGCTGCCATCAGCAGTGCCGCCATCAGCGCCGTGCCGCCCGGCATCTGGTTCAGGTCGGCCCCCAGCGACGCCCCGGCCAGAATTTCGAAACTGACGCTGATCGCCTTCAATTGCAGGGCGATGTAGGGCAGCAGCCCGATCACCGCGGCCACGGTGACGAGCGCTGCCAGGCTGCGGCTCTTGCCGTAGCGGGCCGACAGGAAGTCGGAGATGGAGACGACGTTCTCCGACTTCGCCACCCGGACGATGCGGGCCAGCACCGGCCAGCCCAATCCGATCATCAGGATCGGCCCGATATAGATCGGCAGGAAATAGAAGCCCCCGGTCGCCGCCCGCCCGACCGCGCCGTAGAAGGTCCATGACGTGCAGTAGACGCCGAAACTCAGCGCATAGAGCCAGGGCGTGCGCCGCTCGGTGCCCTGATCGCCGGTCCGGTCGCCGTACCACGCGATGGCGAACAGCGACAGCAGGTAGGCCATCGACGCGGCCAGGATGAACCAGCTTTCCATGGGGCTTTTCGCATCCCGCTTTTGATTTTCTCTCCCTGAGGGTGGAAGCCTATCACAGAGCGCGTGCCGGCGCCGCGTCCCCGTTTGGAGGCCGCCTTCGGGTCCCACCTTCGGCCCCCACCTTCGGTCGGGCGAAAAAGAGTGTCACCACCGCGGGAGGGGGCAAAGGGGGCCGTCCGACCGCACGCCCAGAGATGCCGGGACACATCCGATCTCCCGTTGTTCTTCCTGCCGGGCTGTGAAGCCTTTGGTCGAACACGCAAGGTTAAGGAGAGTCCGAATGGTATCGGTCAGCGCCGGTTCCCAGACCAGCATCAACACCGACGATCTCGGGGTTACGGGCATCCGGGGCGGCACGGTTGCCGTGGCAACACCCAACCAACTCGTCATCAACTATGCCGACGGCCGCTCCACCGATTTCCGCGGCAATTTCACCTATGACGCCGCAGGCCAGACCCTGACCGGAGGCACAATCTCCAGCGTCACCAACTCGACGAACGGCATCCCCGGCCTGTCGGTGTCGCAACTGAACCTGCCGGTCGCGACGGCGCTGGGCTGGGAGGCCGCCGGCACCGATCCCGGAGCGATCCGCGCGGCGCTGCTGGGCGGCAACGACACCTTCACCGGATCCGATTTCAACGACACGATCCGCGCCTATGCCGGCGACGACACCATCACCGGCGGGCGGGGCGACGATCTGCTGGATGGCGGCAGCGGCGTGAACACCATCGACGGCGGCGACGGGATCGATACGGTCGCCCGCAGCGCGTCGCGCGCCGACAGCGGTGCCGTCAAGCACAACGGCGAGATCTACGTGATCGACGCCAACGGCTACGACCGCATGACCAATGTCGAGTTCATCCAGTACACCGACCAGACGGTTGCCAGCGCCACCGCCCCGGTGTTCGACGCCTTGTCCTACCTGGCGGCCAACCCGGACCTCGCTGCCGTCTACAACACCGAGAGCGACTCTGCCTTCGACCATTACCGGACCTTCGGCTGGAGCGAAGGGCGCACCCTGACCTTCAACGCCGCCGGCTATCTGGCCGACAACCCGGACCTTGCCGTCGCCTTCGGCACCGACACGGCGGAGGCGACCCGCCACTACATCGAGGTCGGCCGCAACGAGAACCGTCGGGCCGACTTCGACGCCACCAGCTATCTGGCGGCCAACCCGGATCTGATCCAGGCCTTCGGCAACGATCCGACGGCGGCGGCGCTGCATTACGCGACCTACGGCCGGAACGAGGGCCGGAGCCTGGACTTCAATGCCTCCGCCTATCTGGCGCGCTATCCGGACCTGCAGGCGGCCTTCGGCGGCGACCTCCAGGCGGCGACCGCCCATTACGTTGCCCAGGGTTATGAGGAGGGCCGCAGCGCCGCCCCGCTCGGCACCAGCACAGGCACCGCCTTTGCCTCCGCCGATGCCCTGCAGCAGCAGGCGACGCTGTCGATCGCCTGAGTGATCTGCCGGTTTCAGCCATGGTCCGAACGGCAAGCGGGCGGAGGGTCATCCCCTCCGCCCGTTTCCTTTTGCCGACTTATGGCCCGGTCAAATCCGCCTCAATCGTGCTGGTAGATGTCCACGTCCTTGGTTTCGCGGACGAACAGCAGGCCGATCACCAGGGTCGCGGCGGCGATGATGATCGGGTACCAGAGGCCCGAGTAGATATCGCCGGTCGCCGCCACGATGGCGAAGGAGGTGGTCGGCAGGAAGCCGCCGAACCAGCCGTTGCCGATGTGGTAGGGCAGCGACATCGAGGTGTAGCGGATGCGGGTCGGGAACATCTCCACCAACATCGCGGCGATCGGGCCGTAAACCATCGTCACGTAGATGACCAGGACGGTCAGCAGGGCGACGACCATCACCGTGTCGATGCGGGCCGGATCGGCCTTCGGCGGATAGTTGGCGGTCTTCAGCGCATCGCCCAGCCCCTTGTCGAAGGCGGCACCGGCGGCCTTGGCGTCGGTCGGCGCATGCGAGGCGGTCGGGCCGTGGCTGAGCGACACGGTGGTGCTGGCCTGCGGGGCTGCGGTGTAGCTGGGGATGACCGTGCTGCCGACCTTGATCGAGGCGACGGTGCCCGCCGGGGCCGCTTCGTTGGTGTAGGGGATGCCGCGCCGGACCAGCGCGCTCTTGGCGATGTCGCAGGAACTGGTGAATTGGCTGGTGCCGACCGGGTTGAACTGGAACGAGCATTCGTTCGGATCGGCGACCACGACGACCGGAGCGGTCGCGATGGCTTCCTCCAGCGCCGGGTTGGCGTAGTGGGTGATGCCCTTGAACAGCGGGAAGTAGGTCAGGCAGGCCAGCAGCAGGCCGGCCATGATGATCGGCTTGCGGCCGATCCTGTCCGCCAGCGTGCCGAAGATCACGAAGAAGGGCGTGCCGATCAGCAGGGCCGCCGCGATCATCAGGTTGGCCGCCTGGGCATCGACCTTCAGAGTCTGGGTCAGGAAGAACAGGGCGTAGAACTGGCCCGTGTACCACACCACCGCCTGGCCGGCGACGAGGCCGAACAGGGCGAGCAGCACGATCTTCAGGTTCTTCCATTCACCGAAGGACTCGGTCAGCGGCGCCTTGGAGTGCTTGCCCTCGTCCTTCATCTTCTTGAAGGCGGGCGATTCGTTCAGCATCAGGCGGATCCACACCGAGATGCCGAGCAGCACGATGGAGATCAGGAACGGGATGCGCCAGCCCCAGGCGTTGAAATCCTCCGGCGACATCGACACGCGGCAGCCCAGGATGACCAGCAGCGACAGGAACAGGCCGAGGGTCGCGGTGGTCTGGATCCAGGAGGTGTAGTTGCCGCGGCGGCCGTGCGGCGCGTGCTCGGCGACGTAGGTCGCGGCACCGCCGTATTCACCGCCCAGCGCCAAGCCCTGCAGCAGGCGCAGGATGATCAGGATGATCGGGGCAGCGATGCCGATGGATGCGTAGTTGGGGAGGATGCCGACGATGAAGGTCGACACGCCCATGATCAGGATGGTGACCAGGAAGGTGTATTTGCGGCCGATCATGTCGCCGAGACGGCCGAAGACCAGCGCGCCGAAGGGCCGGACGGCGAAGCCGGCGGCAAAGGCCATCAGCGCGAAGATGAAGGCAGCGGTCGGGTTGACCCCGGAAAAGAACTGCGCGGCGATGACCGCGCTGAGCGAACCGTAGAGATAGAAGTCGTACCATTCGAAAACGGTCCCGAGCGAGGACGCGAAGATGACTTTCTTCTCCTCGCCCGTCATCGGTCGGACGGCATCGCCCGACGAAGCCGCATAGGCCATGGTCTTCACCCTCCCAAGTGAATAGTCATGCAATTCGGTTGGTTTTTATAGGCGGTGCATTCTGGTCATATGAACTGATGACCGAGCCCGCTCCTTGGTTTTCGCGAAGATAGTGTGCTCACCAAACTATCCGCGTCACCCCCGACCATGGTCGGGGGTATCAGGCATTGCGGTACTGGGTTACACTGATCTTTTGGACAGGTGATCTGTGGCTGCCCGAGGCTTTCGAAGCTTCGCCAGCTCAGGCGAAGCTGTCGCCCAATCCCAGCCTCTTGAGCGGGAAGCCGGCGGTTTCGCAGGCCTGACGGATCTCCCGCACGGCGGCGGAGATTTCGCTGCTGAGGCTCGTCCTTGGAGGCGTCTTCAGGATCTGATGAAACATGTCCTGATGAACAGCCTTGAAGGTCGGATCGGACGAAGAGCCCAGCATATGAAGGCGGTACATGTCGTCGAAGATGCTGGCATCGACCTTGCGACCGCTCGATGTGGAGACCCGCTTGAACCAGCTCATGCTCTTTGCCAGTTCCGAGTCCTGCCGTACCGTGTTCATCCGCCCCATCAGGCGGCTGTAATTCTGGTCGTTCTGGTTGCCGCTGACCAAGAACATGTCAAAGATGCAAATCGCCTTGGTCTTGGTCGGTGCGCCCCGGAAGAGCTGGACCATCCAGGGGAACAGCACCCGCTTCAACCGTTTCACCGCGATATCCACCGGGTCCGTGGCGAAATATGCCCGATCCATGCTGTTCATGTTTTCTCCCAGCTTTGCGGACGGGCCGGGACTCAGGGCAGCATAAACGATTGCCTGCCGCACGTTATCTGCGGCAAAGGCGACGGTTTCGGCGTGAGATGGCAATAAACCCTCCATGGCGGTGATCAGTATGTCCCGTGATAACCGATCATCCGCAAGTATTGCTCAATTTTCCATGATGGAAAACTACTCAAGAAGGCAGAGTTCATCGGCCTGGAACTGGCGGAGGTCCACTCGCCTCCCCTTAAATTCGATTTTCGACATATGCGCCGGGGCTGGATTTTGACCGGCCGGATCTCCGTTACTGGAATACGGGGGCGTAGAGCAGCCCGCCCTGGGTCCAGGGGCGGTTCGGTCCGCGATCCAGCTTGAAGGGAGAGCGGGCGCCCAGATTGCGTTCGAAGATCTCGCCATAATTCCCGACCTGCACCACCGCCTGATAGGCCCAGTCCGGACGCAGCCCCGCCTTCGACGCGACCTCAGGCAGGCCGGACAGCAGGCGCCGCATCTCGCTGCCGCCGGTGATCCGCTGGAAATTGGCGTTGGCGCCGGTGACGCCCGCATCCTCGGCCAGGAACAGCGCGTAGATGGTCCAGCGCACCGCCGCCATCCACATGCGGTCGGTATTCGGCATCAGCGGAGCCAGCGGTTCGCGCGAGGGAAGGGGGGCGTCGGCGATCTCCAGCGCCTCCTTCGGCGACTCCAGCATATGCAACGCGGTGGTCAGCAGGGCCCGGTCGGCGCTGAGTGCTGCGCAGTCGCGGCTGAGGAAGGCCTCCAGCGCATCGGGCCAGCCGGGAAAGCTCCGCAGCTTCCAGGGGCGCTTGCCACCGGCGACCAGCGTCTCCAGCTCGGCCTGGGTGGTGGTTCCGGCGGGGACGCAGACCGTCAGTTCCGTTCCGTCCAACGCCGACCGGCCGTCTGGCAGGCGCCACGCGGCGATCCCCTGCACGTCGTGGAAGACCGGCGGTCCGAAATCGACGGCGTAGGTCGCATCGCGGGTCAGCGTCCAGGAAGTCTGGGCGAAGGAGATGTCGACCTCGCCGGCGGCGACTGCGTCGAATTCCTGCGGTTTGGACAGGCGGCGGATCTCCACGGCGTCGGCCTTCCCCAGGACGGCGGCGGCCAGCGCCCGGCACAGATCGACCATGAAGCCGACCGGCCGTCCGCTGTCGTCGTTGGCGGCGAATCCAGGATTGAAGGACACGCCGCAGCGAACCACCCCCCGCCGCTCGATCTCCGCCAGGACCGGGCGGTCGCCGTTCGGCACAGGCTGCGCGTCCGGCTGCGCGACGGCGGTTCCGCCGACCGCCGGGCCGACCGCCGGGACGAGCACCAGAATCAGCCCCAGCGCGGCGGCAACAGGCTTCAGCCCCATCCTTCTCCCCTTATCCTACGGCGCCGCTATGATACGCTGCCCACGGCACCGCGCAAACGATTGGGGTGTCGGGGGCTGGGCGTCTGGACGGGACTGGCGGAATTGGGAATGGCGGGCGGCAGCAAGTCGGAGGCCGGCAGGTCCGAAGCCGGCAAGGCGGGCGTGGTGAGGATCGGCGTCGGCGCGCGTCTGTTCGGCGCGCTCGCCTTCAACGGTCTGGTCGCCTTCCTGATCGGACTTGGCGCCTACATCGCCTTCGACGGCCTGCATGCCGGAATCACCAAGGTGACGTCGGAGCAGTTTCCGGCCGTCGTCGCCTCCGCCAAGCTGGAGCGCCAGCATCAGCGGATCATGCGGACCCTGGAACAACTGGCCCTATCGGACGACAATTTCGGTCGTGAAACGATCAAGCAGGGATTGGCGGACCAACTGGACGGCTATGACCGGCTGCTGGCGGAGATGGAATCGTCCGACGCCCCCCAGGCCCGGCGGATTGCCGGGCTGAAGCAGCAGCGCGACGAGATCCTGCGCCTGCGCGACGCCATCGACCGCGGCGTGACCGCCCGCGTTGCCGCCCGCCGGGCCTTGGCCGACCGGACCCGCGACGTGCGGCGCATGGCTGACGCGCTGGCGGCACCGGAATTGCGCGGGGTCGAGGACGTGGGTGTGCAGCGCTGGCTGGCGATGGCCGAGCGGCTTCTGTTCCTGATCGCGTCGGTCCATCAGGCGGAGAACAGCTTCGCCCTGGCCCGGTTGGCCGACGGCGCGGCGGCGCAGCTGGAGAGTCTCGCCGGTTCGGTGCCCCAAGGCTTCACGGGCGAGGGGTCGGATCGGCTGGCCCGCCTGGCCGAGGGAATGCGCGTGGTGGTGGAAGGCGAGCGCTCCGTCTTCCGCCAGCGTCAGGCCGAACTGCAGGCTTCGGAGGCGCTGAACGGGCTGGTCGACCGCGCCAATCAGGTGTCGCTGGTCAACACCGGCCTGAACACCGGCATCTTCGTCGAGCAGACCAAGGCCGCGGAGGAAAGCCGCCAGCAGGTGATCGAGGTATCGACCACCTACACCCGCCTGTTCTTCGCCTCGGTCGGGGTGGTGGTGCTGGGGATGGTGCTGTCGGTGCTGTATGTCCGGCGCAAGGTGCTGGCCCGGCTGTGGGCGGTCAGCGAGGCGATCCGCGACCGCACCGGGGGTGGCAGGGCGGAGGTGCCGGCGACCGGCGCCGACGAGATCGGCGAGTTGGCCCGCGCGCTCCGCTTCTACATCCAGGAGACGGAGGACAAGAGCGAGGCCCTGCGCCGCAACGAGCAATGGCTGCGCACGGTGCTGGAGGCGGCGCCGGTCCCGCTGGTGATCTCCGGCCGTGCCGACGGCCAGATCCGCTTCGTCAACCGCCGCGCCGCCGACCTGTTCGAGGTCGCCGATGCCGGCGAACTGCTGGGCCGGCCGGCCGCCACCGTCTGGTACGCCCCGGCGGTGCGCGAGGAGTTCGTCCGCGACGTCTTCGCCAGCGGCCTTGCCCTGGACGTGGAGACGGAACTGGTGACCCGCACCGGTCGCCGGCTGTGGGGCCTGCTGTCCGGCATCGCCTTCGAATTCCAGGGGGAGGAGGTGCTGCTGAGTTCGATCGTCGACATCACCCGCCGCCGCGAGGCGGAGGAGCTGCTGCGCCGGACCCAGGCCTTCCTGGATGCCGTGATCGACAATGTGCCGAGCGTGCTCTACGTGCTGGAGGGCGACACCGGCCGCGTCGTGCTGTGGAACCGGGCGGCGGAGGATTGCTTCGGCACCCGTCGCGCCGACATCGAGGACCGCACCCTGGCCGAGGTGCTGGGGCCGGAGACCGGGCGGGCTCTTGCCGGCGGCGATCCCGGGTCCATGCGCTCGCTGGGCGTGGAGGAGCTGGCGTTGTCCCGCAACGGCGAGACCGCGGTCTTCGCCCTGCAGCGCCACCCCTTCGAATGGTCGGGGGACGGCCGCTGCCGTATCATCTGCGTCGCCAACGACGTTACCGCCTCGCGCCGGGCGCGGGAGGAACTGCGGCAGGCCAAGGAGCGGGCGGAGCGCGCCGACGCCGCCAAGACCGAATTCCTCGCCACCGTCAGCCACGAGATGCGCACGCCGCTGAACGGCATCCTCGGACTGTGCCGCCTTCTGCTGACCGGGCAGCTGCATGCGGGCGAGCGGCGCTATGCCATGTCGATCATGCGCTGCGGCCATGGGCTGCTCGATCAGGTCAACGACATCCTCGATCTGCGCAAGATCGAAGACGGCAAGCTCGACCTCGACCCCGCTCCCTGCGCCCTGCTGCCGGTGCTTGAAGAGGTCGTTGCGACGGTGGAAGGACTGGCGAACGAAAAGGGGATCGACCTCGACTTCGACATCGCGCCGGAGGTGCCGGACTTCGTGGTGATCGACCGCCAGCGGCTGCGCCAGATCCTGGTGAACCTCGTCGGCAACGCGGTGAAGTTCACCGAACGCGGCGGCGTCGATCTGCGCGTCGATATCGAGCCGGTACCGGAACGTTCCGGAAGCCGAGAGGCCGTTGAAATGCTGCGTCTGGCCGTGCGTGACACCGGCATCGGCGTGCCGCCGGAGCGCCGTGCCGCCATCTTCGAGAAGCTGGAACAGGCCGATCCCACCATCGCCCGGCGCTTCGGCGGCAGCGGGCTGGGGCTCGCCATCGTGCGGCACCTGCTGGACGCCATGCAGGGCAGCATCCGCGTCGACAGTGCGGTCGGTTTGGGCAGCGTCTTCACCGTCACCATCCCCTTGCAGCGGGTGGAGGAATCCGCCCTGCCGGCCCGGCGGCCCGGCCGGCTTCTGCCGATCAGCCGGGTGCGGTCGCTGGCCCTGCTGCTGGTGGAGGACGATGCGATCAACCGGGAGGTGGCGCTTGGCCTGCTGTCCGATGCCGGCCACCGCATCACCATCGCCGAGACGGGGGAGAAAGCGCTGGAACTGGCGGCCCGGCGGCGTTTCGACGCCGTACTGCTGGACATCCGCCTGCCCGACATCGACGGGCTGGAGGTGGCGCGCCGCATCCGTGCCTTCGATGATGCCGACCGGGCGGCGGTGCCGATCGTCGCGGTGACCGCCAATGTCTTCGCCGCCGACCGCGCCCGCTATCTCACCGCCGGCATCGACGCGGTGATCGAAAAGCCCATCTTCCCGGAACGGCTGATGCATCTGCTGTCCAATGCGGTCGCGTCGCGCGGGGATGGTGCCGGCGATGGCGAGGATGCGGCGGGTGACGAGGCCGTCTTCGCGATCCCCGCCCGCCCGCCGGTGGTGGAGGAGGATTTGAGCGACGAGATCCTGGAACGCTACATTCGCTCCCTCGGTCCGGCGCGCTTCACCACCATCCGCGGGTTGCTGCTGGACTCTGCGCAGGAGGGGCTGCCCCGCCTGACCGCCGCCGATACGCCCGACGACGAGATCGAGGACATCGCCCATCGTCTGGCCGGCGCCGCCAGCCATTTCGGCCTGACCCGCTTCGTCGGGCTGATGCGCGCGGTGGAGGACGGCATGCGCGAGGGCCGCCGCGTCGAGGCCCAGGAACTGGCCGCGACGGCGGAATCGGTGTTCAGCCGCGGGCTTGCGGCAATGGACGCGGTGCAGGGGATGCTGCAGGGGGCGTAAGGCGGTTCCTACACGATCGACAGCATCGCCGCCGCCGGCGCGTCCAGCGCATCGGACAGCGCGCGCAGGCCGCGCGCGGCCTCGTCGCGGCTGCGCGGCATGCACAAGCCCACGCGCACGGCATGGGGGGCGCTGGCACGGCCGACGGCGAAGGCATCGGCCCCGGTGACGATCACGCCGCGCCGGCGGGCCTCGCCGACGAAATCCTCGCGCCGCCAGGGCTCCGGCAGGACCAGCCACAGATGCTGTGCCGCCGAGCTGCCGTAGACTGTGCCGGCCGGCAGGATGGAGCGGGCAAGCCGCTGGCGGGCCAGATCCTCCTCCCGCTGGGTGGCGACGATGCGGTCGGCGGTGCCGTCCTGGATCCAGCGCGCCACCACCTCCGCCGGCAGGGCGGGGGCGGAATATTGCAGGGCGCGGATGGTGGTTTCGACGCGGGAGCGAAGTTCCGCCGGTGCGACGACGAAGCCCAGCCGCAACCCGGCGGCAAGGCTCTTGGACACGCTCGACACATACAGGGTGATGTCGGGGGCGATGGTCTGGATCGGCCGGGCCTCCGGCACCATGAAGCCGAACACGTCGTCTTCGATCAGGATCACGCCATAGCGGCGGGCGATCTCGGCGATCTCGCGGCGGCGGGCGGCGGGCATCACCACCGCCGTCGGGTTCTGCAGGGTCGGCACCAGATAGACCGCCTTCGGCCCCAGCCGCCGGCAGGCGCTGTCGAAGGCGTCGGGCACCAGTCCATGCTCGTCGATGGCAACCCCTTCCAGATGATAGCCCTGCGTCGCCGCCAGCGCCTTGGTGCCGATGTTGGTCAGCCGTTCCGCCAGGATGACGTCGCCGGGGCGGGCGACGGCGGCCAGAGCCACCGCCAGCGCGTTCTGCGCCCCTGTGGTCAGCAGCACCGAGTCGGCGCTCGCCTGCACCCGGTGCTGGCGCTCCAGCCAGGCGGCGGCGGCGGCGCGATGGTCGGGCAGCCCGGCATGCGGGCCATAGCCGATCAGCGCCGCCGCGCGGCCGGAGGCGCCGATGGCCGCCAGCGTCTGGCCGAAGGCCTGCACCGCGACGGCATGTTCGGGGTGGACCGTCGTCATGTTGACGATGGCGGAGCCGGTCCCCGCTTCTCCCGCGGACGTTTCCCCGGCCGGCGGCCAGCCGAGCGGCAGGGGTGTCGCCGACGAGCGCTGGCCCTGCACGAAGGTTCCGCGTCCGACCTCACCGCCGATCAGGCCGCGCTTTTCCGCCTCCGTATAGGCGCGCGTCACCGTGCCCACCGTGACGCCGAGGCGGAAGGCGAGGTCGCGGTGGGTGGGCAGGCGGGTGCCGACCGGCAGCGTGCCCTCCGCGATGTCGTCGGCCAGCGCATCGGCGATGACGCGGTAGAGCGGGCCGGCGCGGCCCTCCAGGTTCGGGGTCCAATTTGTCATGAGTACAAATGTGGCATTGTCCTCTTCTTCTGGCAAGTTCGGCGCGATTGTCCCCCTCTGCAAACCTTGGCGGACGGCACAATCAGTGGATGCCGCTTGGGAGGGGATGTATGCTCCACCTTGTGTCCGGTTGGCGGAACCGATAGCTTTGGTATGAGGGGCCGGCAGACAATCCGCCGGCCATCGGAGTCCGTCACGGGGGACAATGAACACCATCGCGGTGGTCGACGACGATCCCATCACCCGCGAGACCCTGAAGGCCTATCTGGAAGGCGAGGGGTATCGGGTGATGCTGGCGCGCGACGGCGATCAGCTGTCGGCGCTGCTGGCGCGCGGGCGGATCGACCTGCTGCTGCTGGACATCCGGCTTCCCGGCAAGGACGGGCTGGCGGTGACGCGGGAACTGCGGGCCAGCTCCAACATCGGCATCATCCTGATCACAGGCCGGTCCGACCGGATGGACCGGCTGATCGGGCTGGAGCTTGGTGCCGACGACTACATCACCAAGCCGTTCGAGCCGCGCGAGATTCTGGCCCGCACCCGCAGCCTCCTGCGCCGCATCGCCAAGCCGACACGGCCGGCCAGCGGACGGGTGAAGCGGTTCGACGGGTGGGAGTTGCATCTGGACAAGCGCCGCCTGCGCGACCCCGGCGGCGAGGATGCGCGGCTGACCTCGGCCGAATTCGAACTGCTGGCCGCTTTCGTCGAGAATTCGGGGCGGGTGTTGAGCCGCGACGATCTGCTGGATCTGACGCTGCGAGGCGATTCGGTTCCCTACGACCGCTCCATCGACCGGCTGGTCCGCCGCCTGCGCCAGGTGGTGGAACCCGATCCCGCCGAACCGAGCCGCATCGTCACCATCCACGGCATGGGGTACATGTTCCAGGCCGTCGTGGACTGACTTGCTCCCATGATCGCTCCCCTGAACGTTCCTTGGGAGGGCATCGGCCCGCTCAGGATTGGACGGGCGAGGCCCGGCGCTGCGGACGGGCGGCGGCGGCTTCTTCCTCCGGCTTGCCGGGCTTGCGGAAGGTGCTGTGTTCGGAAATGCGGTTGACAGTCAGCCCGCTCAGGCGGCAGCCGGCGACCTCCAGGATCTCGAAGCCGGCCTTGCGGGGATACCGTGCGGCCACCCGCTCGCGCGCGTCCCGTTCGCCGTCGGCGATCAGCAGGAAGCGGCGGATGCCGGACCAGCCGCGATGGCCGCGCTGGTCGGCGAAGCTGACCGCGGTCGGGTGGAAGCGCACCGCGACCTCCCAGAAGCGGCCGGGGCGCGGCTCGTTCCGGTCGAATACGAAGTAGCGCTGCATGGCGGCACCCTTCTTCTGGTCCAGTTCCAGGAGAGAGGCCTGCATGTCGATTTCCGCCTTCTGCACCCGCTTTTCCATGTCCGCATGGTGCTGGGCCAGTTGGGCATAATCGGTGGCGACGTCCGCGACCTCCTTGGTCACGTCGTCCACCTTCTCCTTCAGCTTGGACATGGCGACCCTGGTCAGGGTCAGCTGGCGGCGCCAATAGCGGTTGGACAGGACGGTCAGCACCATCAGGCCAAGCGCGAAATACAGCATCATGCCGGTCATCGTGCCGTTCCCATCATGCCGCCCTCTTCATGCTGCGGTCGCCTCCGCCTCGGGATCGGGGGCCAGCGCCAGCGGCACCACCGGCGAACTGATCAGGCCGTTGCGCTGGGAAAAGCTGGTCCGCACCGTGCCGTGCGCCTGTTCGGCCGACGGGGCCGTGATGTGCGCGACGTTGCGGTATTCCCAGATCTGGCGCGAGAAGACGATGTCCTTGCGGTCCAACTCGTTGAAATTCGGGCCGACCGCCAGCTGTGCCCAATAGACGTCGCCGTCGGAGTCCTGGTCGCCCAGTTCGTGCACCAGTTCGATCTTGGAGAATTCCAGCGCCCGCAACTCGGTCAGCGCCTTCTGGCGCCGGCCGTTGAATTCGGTCAGGCGGGCTTGCAGGGCGGTGACGTCGACGCGCTTGCGCTCCGTCTTCTGGCGCCATTCGGCCAGCGCGGCGCGCTTCTTGTCGTATTGTCTCTGGTTCATCGCCTCGCGCGCCTTTTCGGCGCTGACGCGGCCGACATCCACCACGATCGACAGACCAAGCGCGGCGGCGCTGGTGATCAGAAGCAGCATCCCCAGGAACTCGGCCGAAATGACCATTCGCCCTCCGCCAGCCGAACCGACTGCCTGCGCCGCTTCGACGACGCATGGTGCCACGGACGGCGGAGGGTCGCGATGCCCTCGCGACAACCCGCCGCACGGGGCCGATCATACCATCGCGCTCTGTGCCAAGGTTGCCATTTTTAGCTCAATTCGGGGTAAATCCGCCTTTTTTGGGAGGGTTTATGACCAGGCGCCGAGCGGGCAAAGGATTCCGGCGCCCGGTCATAGTTCTGCGGGTCAGCCGGACTTTTCCGAGGGTTCGAAAGTCATGGCGACACCGTTCATGCAATAGCGCTTCCCTGTCGGCTGCGGCCCGTCATCGAAGACATGGCCAAGATGGCCTTTGCAGCTGGCGCAATGAACCTCGGTCCGCGGATAGGCCAGCTTGTAGTCGGTGGAGGTCTCCACCGCTCCCGGAATCGGCTCCCAGAAGCTGGGCCAGCCCGACCCGCTCTCGTATTTGGTGTCGCTGGCATAGAGGGGCTGCCCGCAGCCGGCGCAGCGGTAGACGCCCCGGCGCTTCTCGTCGTTGAGCGGGCTGGTGCCGGGATATTCGGTCGCGTGTTCGCGCAGAACCTTGAACTGATTGGGCGACAACTCCTGCTTCCAGTCCTGTTCGCTCTTGGCCGTGTTGGTCTTGTCCGATTCGGGCATGCCGCCGGTCTCCGCTGGTGGTGGTCGGTGTTCCAGACCCACTATATTGGTCGGACTTGCCGCCGGCCCAAGCGGGTCCAGAGGGCGATCACGCGGCTGTGAAGGCGGCAGTCCTATGTCGGACCGGATCTGAGGCTGCGACAAAAGATTCTTGCAGGTCTGGCGAAGGTTCGAGGGGACATGCCTTTCGAAATTGCATCGGTTTCGGTAACATCCCGGTTGCCAACAGTCCGGGACAGCGTGTCCGGGGCGGCAATGCCGGGGCTCGACGCGCCGCATGATGGATGAACGCTACCTTCGGGCGGTTCGCGACGCGCTGGTGCGGCACCAGCAATGGCTGCTGCGCGACCCGACCGGACGGGGGCGCCGCGCCAATCTCGGCTTTTACGATCTGGCCGGGCTGGGCCTCAACCGCGTCAACCTGTCGGGCGCCAAGCTGACGGGCGCCAATCTGGCGCGGGCGCGGATGGTCGGCACCGTGCTGTCGAAGGCCGATCTCTATGGCGCCGACCTGTCGAAGGCCGACCTGACCGGCGCGCAGTTGCAAGGCGCCGATCTGCGCGGGGCCAGGGTCGATGGTGCGAAGCTGCAGAACGCCAACCTGCAGGGCGCCGACCTGCGCCGCGGCATGGTGCTGGACGCGGGCGAGTTCCGGGCGGCCGGGAACAGCGACGGCACCACGACCTTCGTCGGCTGCAGCCTGACCAGGGCGGTCCTGACCGATTGCCGGATGGCGCAGTGCGATTTCAGCGGCAGCGACCTGTCCGGCGCCGATCTCAGCGGCAGCGACCTCAGCGGCGCCATCCTGATCGGGGCGGATCTGACCGGGGCCACCATGCGCAAGGCGACGCTGGACGGTGTGCTGATGTGCGGCGCCCGCCTGAACGAGGAGTTGCGGGTGGCGCTGGAGCGGCACGGCGTCGATGTGGACGGCACCGGACTGACCACCACCGCGGCGCGGATGACCGACCTGATCGCCGAGCATCAGATCTGGGTGGAGAAGCTGGGCAAGGGCGGGGAGCGCATCCAGCTGCAGCGTATCGACCTGCGCGGCTACAATTTCGCCAACCAGCTGCTGTGCGGGGCGGTGATGCGTTTCTCCGGGCTGCGCGGGGCGGACTTCTCCGGTGCAAAGCTGATGATGGCGGACCTGTCCTACAGCGACCTGCGCGATGCCGATTTCACCAGCGCCGATCTGTCCGGCTGCAACCTGGAAGGCGCCAATCTGGCCGGCGCCAAGCTGTGGCGGGCCAAATTCCGCAAGGTCGACCTCAGCGGCGACGGCAGCCGCCTGTGGCCGACCAGCTTCGCTAAGGCGCGGCTGACCGGTGCCGACCTGCGCGACGCCAGCCTTGCCGGGGTGGTTCTGCGCGGCACCGACCTGACCGCGATCAAGACCAGTTTCGCCACGCTGAAGGGGGCCGACCTGTCCGCCGCCCTCGGATGGCAGCCTTGCGGGGCGTCGGCCTGACTCCACCCGAACTTCGGTTCAACTGCCATCCGCGACGGGAATGCGGCCGGCGATGATGGCCCGGCGCGCCGTCTCCGCCGCTTCCAGCATGGCGGGGCTCAGAAGTTCCCGGTTGTTTTCGTCCACCGCGTAATCGACCGCCCCCTCCGCCAGCCCCAGCGCCACCGTGCCGGCGCTCCACCGTCCCTGGAGCGCCGCCTGGAGGCTCGAGTCCACCGCCAGATCCACCCGCTTCAGCATGGAGGTGAGGATGGAGCCGGGATAGAGGTAGTTCTGGTTGCTGTCGACGCCGATGGCCAGCCGGCGCGCATCGCTCGCCGCGGCGAAGATGCCGAAATTGGACACGCCCGCCCCGGCGAAGACCACGTCGGCGCCGCGCTGGAACTGGCTGCGCGCCACCTCCGCCCCGGCGGTGGGGTCGTTGAAGGCGGCAGGCGTGGTGCCGACGAAGTTCACCACCACGCGAATGTCGCCGCGGGCATGGTGCGCACCCTGTTCGAAGCCGGCGATGAATTTGCGGATCAGCGGGATGTCCAGCGCCCCGACGAAGCCGACGGTCCCGGTCCTGGACGCCAGTGCCGCCAGCACGCCGACCAGGAAGGCGCCCTCCTGCTCCTTGAAGGTGACGCAGCGGATGTTCGGCGCCTCCGCCACCGCATCGACCAGGGTGAAGCGCACTGCCGGGTGCGCCGGGGCCAGCCGGGCCAGCGGCGTCGCATAGTAGAAGCCGATGGCGACGAGATCGGTCACTCCCCGACGCAGCAGGGATGCCACCCCCTGGTCGAACTGCGCCGGATTGGACGGGAGGTATTCAACGACCGGAATGCCGCTTTCCGCCTTGAACCGCTCCGCGCCGGCGAAGGCGCCTTCGTTGAAGCTTTTGTCGAATTTGTGCCCCGCGGCATAGACCAGCCCCGGCCTTACGGCAGCTGCCTGCGGACGCTGCGGCAGCAGGACCAGGGTGGCTCCCGCGGCGACGCGGGACAGGACCGACCGGCGGTTGGGGTGCGGCATGGCACGGCCTCTGGCTGGGTGGAAAAACCCCCGTATGCGGAGCCAATTCTAGTCACGCCTCCGTTGCCGGAACCAGAATTTTGTTGCGCCGCAAGCCGCGGCTGAATGGCCGGATCCCAGGATCGGGCGGCAAACCGGCCAAAGCCTGGATTGTCGCGGTTTCGGTTCATCGCGTACCGGTCAAGGCAGCCATGACAACACGGGACTTTGCGCATGGCGGGGGACGGATCAGCTTAAAGGCTGCGGACTCTGTCCGGCCGATTCCCCGCCCCTTCTTATTCGGATTTGCTGATGCTCGCGCGCCTTGCCGCCGTCCGTTCCCGTTTGCCTGCCGAAAGCCCGTTCTTCATCGCGGCGCTCGGCGTGCTGATGTCGTTCGGTCCGATGGGCACCGATATGTATCTGCCCGGCATGCCGCAAATCGGGCGCGATCTGCATGCGCCGCAGGATCAGGTGCAATGGACGCTGTCGGCCTTCTTCCTGGGATTCGGTGTCGGGCAGCTGCTGTGGGGGGCGTTGAGCGACCGGTTCGGCCGCCGTATTCCGGTGGCGACCGGCATCCTGCTTTATGCGGTGGGCTGCGTCGGCTGTTCGCTGACCACCGACGTCGGCCATCTGGCGGCTTGGCGTTTCGTGCAGGCGGTGGGGGCGTGCGCCGGGCCGGTGCTGGTCCGTGCGATGATCCGCGACGTGTTCGAGCGCGACCGCGCGGCCAGCGTGCTGTCGATGATGATGCTGGTGATGGGCGCCGCCCCGATCATCGCCCCGCTGATCGGCGGGCAGATCCTGGTGTGGGCGAACTGGCGCTGGATCTTCTGGGCGCAGGCGGCCTTCGGCATCATCGCCATGCTGGCGCTCGCCACCCTGCCGGAAACCCATCCCGAGACGCGGCGCACCAGCCTGCGCCCGATGGTGCTGGCGGACTCCTACCGCACGCTGCTGACCAACCGCCGCTATCTCGGCTATGCGGTGGGGTCGTCCTTCATCTATGCGGGGATGTTCGCCTTCATCTCCGGCTCGCCCTTCGTCTACATCGAGCTGTTCGGGGTGCAGCCGGAGAATTACGGATTCCTGTTCGGGCTGAACATCGTCGGCATGATCATCGTCAACACGCTGAACAGCCGCGCGGTGATGCGCTTCGGGTCCGACGTCATGCTGCGGACCGGGGTCTGGCTGTCGGCGGCGAGCGGCATCCTTCTGGTCGTCGTCGTGGCGAGCGGCTGGGGCGGGTTGTGGGGTCTGGTCGGTTGCCTGTTCCTGTTCATGTCGCTGACCGGTTTCTGTTTCGCCAACTCCATGGCCGGGGCACTGCAGTCCTTCCCGCAGATGGCCGGCACCGCGTCGGCGCTCGCGGGCATGCTGCAGTTCAGCATCGGCGCGGCGTCGGGCTGGGCGGTCGGGCTGATGGCAGATGGCACCGCCTTGCCGATGGCGGCGGTGATCGGCGGCGCGGCGGTGGTCAGCCTGATGCTGAACCTGTGGCTGATCCGGCCTGTCCGTCGCCGGGTGCCGGGGGAATAATAGAACAAATAATTTTTGCTGATTACAGGAATATATGATTCGTGGGCGATGTGAATTGAGTTTCCCAGCCGGGCGGGCTAGCCTTTCCCGGCAAAGGGAGACTTCAATGCCGACGACCAGCCGTTCCAACACCACCCTTCCCATCGCCCGCCGCCGGCTGTTGGCCGGTTCCGCCGTATTGGGTGCTGCCGCATTGGGCGCCGTCGCCGCCGGTGCCGCCGCGTCGCTGTCGCTGCCGGCCTTCGCGGCGACCACCCTGCGCGTCGGCTATATCCCGATCATCCCCATGACCCAGCTCTATGTGCTGACGGGGGAGGGATGGGCGAAGGATGTCGGGCTGGCGCTGCAGACCACCGGCTTCCAGTCGGGACCGGCGATGATCCAGGCGTTGGCGTCCGGGACGCTGGACGTCGCCTATGTCGGCATCGGCCCGGCGATGATCGCGCGGTCGAAGGGGGTGAAGCTGAAGGTCGTCGCCGCCAACGTCATCGATCAGGTGGCGTTGATCGGCCGCGGTCCGCTGGCCAAGGCGATGGCCGGCGCCGCCAGCCCGGCGGAGGGGATCAAGGCCTTCCGCGCAGCCAACGGCCGGCGGCCCAAGATCGGCTCGCTGCCCGCCGGTTCGGTGCCGGACACGGTGCTGCGCTATTGGATGGCGGAAGTCGCCCGGATCGGTGCGGACGATGTCGAGATCGTCGGCATGGGCGAGCAACCCCTGCAGCAGGCGCTGCTGACCGGCGCGATCGACGGCGCCTCGATCCTGGAGCCAATCCTGACATTGGTCCAGTCCCGCCTGCCGGATGCCGCCATCATCGCCAAGGCCGGCACCATGTTCCCCAAGCAGCCGGGCGCCGTCCTGGCGGTGACGGAGGACGCCATCGCCAACAACCGCGCCGCTGTCGCCGATCTGGTCAAGCTGCACATCCGCGCCACCGCCTTCGCCAAGTCCAACCCCGACCGCGCGGCGGAGCTGGTGACGGAGATCATCGGCAAGGGGCTGGTCGAGCGCGACGTGATGCGGGCGGCGCTGACCTCCGACGCGACGACCTTCGTCGACGACCCCAGGGCGATCCTGGACTCCACCAAGCGGATGCAGGCGTTTCAGCAGACGTTGGGCCAGATCACCGAGCCGGTCGACGTGGATGCGCTGTTCGACCTGTCCTTCCACGACGCCGCCGTGGGGAAATGACGGCCATGACCCCGTACCCGAACGGCCCCCTGCGTCTGGTCATCCATGCTCCCACCCCGGCGGCGCTGGAGCGGGCGCGGAACAACGCCCGCAACCTGCTGAAGGCGCGGCCGGACGCCGAGGTCCGCATCGTGGTGAACGCCGGTGCGGTGGCGGCGGCGCTGGACGGCCCGGATGCGGAAACCGACCGGCTTCTGCGCGTCTGCGGCAACACGCTGGCGAAGACCGGCCGGACCGCGGAGGGGCTGACGGTGGTGCCCGCCGGCGTCCTCGACATCGCCGAGGCGCAGGCGGCGGGCTGGGGCTATATGCGGGCCTGAGCCTCAGTCCGCCGGCTGCGGATCAGCCCACGCCCCAGCCGCCGGTGTCGGGGAAGGGAGCGGCCGGAGGCGGGACGGCCGCGGCGGGGTCGGCGACGATGTCGCGCGGCAGGGCGGGGGCATCGGGCGGGGTGGTGCGCAGGCGGGTCGGCTTGACCCACCAGACCGGCTCAGCCGCGGCGATGGCCTTTGCCGCGGCCTCAGCCTGCTGCGCCGTGGCATAGAGGCCGAAGCAGGTGGCGCCGCTGCCGGACAGGCGGGGCAAGAGGCAGCCGGCGCTGCGCTCCAGAGCCGCCAGCACGTCGGCGATCGCCGGGGCGACCGTCAGGGCCGGGGCGGTGAGGTCGTTGGACCGCTCCAGCAGCAGCGCGGCCAGATCACGGGCGTCCGCCGGCTTGCGGGTGAAGCGGGCAGGCGCGGAGAAGCGGGCGCCGCTCGCGCCCCTTGCAGCGGCCATCGCCTTGAACACCTCCGGCGTCGGCACCGGCACATTCGGGTTGACCAGCACCACATGGGTTTCCGGCAGGTCCGGCGCCTCGTCCAGCACGTCGCCGATGCCGCCGAAATAGCAGCTGCGCCCGGCGACGCAGACCGGCACGTCGGCGCCCAGCCCGGCTGCCACCGCGAACAGCGCCGGATCGTCGGCCGGCACCCCCCACAGGCGCGCCAGCGCCCGCAGGCAGGCGGCGGCGTCGGCCGATCCGCCGCCGATGCCGGACGCGACCGGCAGCGCCTTGGTCAGCGCGATCATCACGTCGGCCTGCCGTCCCAGCCGGGCGGCCAGAGCGTGGGCGGCGCGCATCACCAGATTGTCGGCCGGGTTCTCGCCCAGCAGGGCCGGGCCGAAGGGACCGGCGATGGCCAGTCGCGGCCCGGCCGGCGGAAGATCGACGCCGCGCAGCGCCACCCGTGCGGCGCCCGCGGTCAGGGTGATGACGTCGCCGAGTTCGGCGAAGGCGACGAGGCTGTCGAGCTCGTGATAGCCGTCGGCGCGCCGGCCGGTGACATGCAGGTACAGGTTCAGCTTGGCCGGGGCGGCCTCGACTATGGGAATGCCGGTCATAAGCTCCAATCCGCTGGCGGGCGCGCGACGACGCGCACTGTGTCGCACCCTTGCCCCTGCAGCGGCAAGGGGTTGCTTCACAGCTGCGCCAGCAGGTCCTTCAGCAGCGTCTCGCCCATCGGCCAGGGGCCGTGGCCGCTGTCGTCGTTGATGTGGCCGACCTTGCCCGCATCGATGAAGTCGGCGCCCCACAGGGCGGCGAAACCGCAGGCGCGGGCGGCGGCGCAGTAGGGATCGTTGCGGCTGCCGACCACCACCGCGGTGAAGGGCAGCGGATCGGTCGGCAACGGCGCGAAGCGGCGGACCACCGCCGGCAGGCGATCCGGCGACTCGACGTCGGGCGGGGCGACGAGCAAGGCCGCCGCCACCTTGTCCGCGGCGTCGGAACCCGCCGCCCAGCGCGCGACCAGGATGCAGGCCAAGCTGTGCGCGACCAGAACCACCGGACCCGGCGCGGCGAGGGCTGCGGCGCGGACCGCCGCATCCAGCCGCGCCACCCACCGCTCCGGCTCCGGCGCATCCCAGTCGCCGAGGTCGACGCGGTTCAGCGCCGGCAGCCGGCCTTCCAGCCAGCTCTGCCAATGCTCCGGCCCCGAATTGCCCAGGCCGGGAAGAACCAGAACGGTCGGCTGCGTCATTCTTTCAACTCTACGTTTGTAGCTGTTGCGTATAGTGTCGGATGAAAACCAAAAACATGGAAAATGCTCGCCGTCCGGTGGGCGGAGCAGGGCCGGGAAGCACCAACCGAAGATAGGGGAGAAGCGCCTTGGACATCAGCGTTACCATCGCACAGGATCTCTGCGATGCCATCGGCCGTGAACTGGATGCCGTCGTGTCCTTCATCGGCAAGGGCGGCACCGTCGCCGCCTCCACCGCGCGGGAGCGGGTCGGCACCGGCCATCCGGCCGCGTCCGACATCGTCGCGCGACGGCTGGACGAACGCGCTGTCAGCCGGGAGGAGGCGGCAAAGTCGGGCGGAACGATGCGCGAGGGATACGCCATCGCCATCGATCTTGACGGCGAGCGGGTGGGGGCGCTGGCCGTCGCCGGGCCGGCCGACCAGGCCCGCCGTTTCGCCCGCCTCGCCCGCCATTGGGTTGTGGCGACCCTGCGGGCCGAGACGGCGGAAACCCGCCGCGTCGCCGTGATGCGCGACCTGTCCGACCGGGTGGAGCGCGAGGTCGGCGGGCTGTCTGCCGAACTGGCCGACGCCGGTCGCCGGCTGGAGGCGGCGGTCGCCTCCGTCCGCACCGCGGGGACCGAAGGGTTGCGCCAGACCGCCGATGCCGCCGGTGCCGCGCGCGCCGTCGACGGGTCGGTCGGTGCCATCGCCGGCATGCTCGACCGGCTGGCCTCCACCTCCGACCAGATTTCCGGCGACACCAGCAAGGCGCGGGAAATCAGCCTCGCGGCGGCGTCCGACAGCGACCGCGCCACCACCGTCATGAACTCCCTGCGCTCGGCGGCGGAGCAGATCGCCAGCGTGGTGAAGCTGATCAACGCCATCGCCAGCCAGACCAACCTGCTGGCGCTCAACGCCACCATCGAGGCCGCGCGCGCGGGTGAGGCCGGGCGCGGCTTCGCCGTCGTCGCCAACGAGGTGAAGGCCCTGTCGCGCCAGACCGCCGACGCCACCAAGCAGATCGCCGATCAGGTCGCCAACCTGCAGAAGGAGACGGCGGCGGTGGACGAGGCGCTGGGCCGCATCCATTCCACCATCGGTTCGATCCAGGCGATCAACGGTACCGTCGCCGCCGCCATCGACGAACAGGCGTCGCTGACCGCCGAGGTGGCGCGCTCGCTCGACCGCTCCCGCCAGGACGCCATGGCGGCGGAACAGCGGATCGGCGACGCCGAACAGACACTGGGTGGGGTGACGCGCACGCTGGACGAACTGGCGACGCTGAGCCAGACCATCGCGGCGCGGGCGGGAAGCCTGGGCAGCGGGCTGGGCAGCCGGCTGTCCGACGCGCTGCGTCAGGTCCGCGGATAGGGCTGCCGGTCCACCGGGTCGCCGCCGGGGCCGGTGATGATGCGGGCGCTGCCGCTTCGCGCGGCAGGGGCCGCACCGCCCGGCAGCGGCACGATCAGCCGGCGCTTCACCGGCTGCTGCGCCGCCCGGCGCGACACCCCGGCGAAGATCTGCTTCGACGCCTCGATCATCGTCACCCCGGCGAAGGCCTTGAACCAGCGCACGCCCACCTCTTCCCAGGCCGGCGCCGTCTTTTGCAGGAAATGCGAGCGCAGCGGCGGCATGAACAGGGCGTGGCGGGTGCGTTCCGGCACGAACATGGTGTCGCGCAGCACCTGCTTCAGCTGCGAGGCCGAATAGGGGAAGCCATGGCCGAAGGGCGTCCAGTCGGCGCGCGCCCACAGGCCGCGGCGGTTCGGCACCACGGCCAGCACCCGGCCGCCGCCTGCCAGCACGCGCCAGATCTCGCGCATCATCGGCCGCAGCTGTTCCGTGCCCTCCAGACCGTGGACCAGCAGGACGCGGTCGATGGTGTTGTCGCCGAAGGGCAGGTCGGCCTCGTCGCCCAGCGCCACCATGCCCGGCCCCTCCGTCGGCCAGAAGCTGACGCCCTGGCTGGCCGGCATCACGGCGACCACCCGGTCCGCCTCACCCATGAAGGGGCGCAGATACGGGGTGGTGTAGCCGACGCCCAGCACGATCTGGTCGCGCACGTCCGGCCAGATGGTGCGGATGCGCCGGCGGATCATCCGCTGGGCGGTCCTCCCCAATCCGGACTCGTAGAACTCCCTCAGATCGACGATATCTGTGTACATGGTATCCCAAGCGTAACACGGGTTTCGTATCGCAACAGCAGGGAGTCCGCTGCCGTGGAGGTCATTCTCGTTCCGGCTTTCGCCGACAATTACATTTATGTGCTGCGCGACGCGGCATCCGGCAAGGTCGGAGTCGTCGATCCCGGCGAAGCCGCACCGGTGCAGGCGGAACTGGAGCGGCGCGGCTGGGCCCTGACCCACATCTTCCTGACCCATCACCACAACGACCATATCGGCGGCGTGGCGGAACTGAAAGCCCGCCACCGCGCCACTGTGATCGGCGCCCGTGCCGACGCCCACCGCATCCCCGACCTGGACGTTGCGCTCAGCGACGGCGACCGCACGGTGTTCGGGGAGCAGACCGCCCGCGTCATCGCCGTTCCCGGCCACACCAGCGGCCACATCGCCTTCTGGTTCGAGGCGGCCGAGACTCTGTTCAGCGGCGACACCCTGTTCTCGCTCGGCTGCGGACGCCTGTTCGAAGGCACGCCGGCCCAGATGTGGGAGTCGCTGCAAAGCCTGCGGTCGCTGACCGATTCGACCCGCGTCTATTGCGGCCACGAGTACACCCAGTCCAACGGCCGCTTCGCTCTGACCGTCGACCCGGACAATTCCGCCCTTCAGCAGCGCATGGACGAGGTCGCGGCATTGCGAGAGCGCAACCAGCCGACGATCCCGACCACCATCGGCCTGGAACGCCGGACCAACCCCTTCCTGCGCGCCGACGACCCCGGCGTGCAGTCCGCCATCGGCCTGCCCGGCGCCCCGGCGGTGGAGGTCTTCACCGAACTCCGCCACCGCAAGGACCATTTCCGCGGGTAAGTGACGGGACCGGGCGGTCGCCGCCGCCCGGGGTCGCCGCCGGTCAGAACTGCTTCAGCAGGCGGTCGATGTAGTTGCGTTCCTCCTGCGGGCGGCCGTACTGGCCGGAGCGGCGGCGGAGTTCGTCCAGGATTTCGCGGGCGCGCTGCAGTTCCGACTGTTCCGGGATCTTCACGTCGTTGGAATCCTGCATGCCGTAACCGGACGGGCGGCGGCCCAGCGGGTCGCGGCCGCGGCCGTTCTGGCGCGGCATCTGGCCCTGCTGGCCCATCATGGCCGGTCCCTGGCCCATCATCATCTGCTGGGCCATCTGCTCGGCCATGCCCTGCATCCCCTGCTGAAGCTGCTCCATAGCCTCGGTCTGTGACGGCACGGCGGCGCCGGGGGCGCCCTGCTGCAGGGCCTGGGCGGCGTCGCGCATGGCGCGTTCGGCGCGGCCCAGCGGCTGGGGGATCTCGCCGCCCTGCTGCTCGCCCATGCGGCGCATCAGTTCGCCCAGCTGGCGGCGCAGGGCCTCCTGCTGCTCGGCCTGCTTCTGCAGGGTCGGGCTGCCGGGATTTTGCTGGCCGTTCTGCTGACCGTTCTGCTGCTGGCCGTTCTGGTTGCGGCGCTGGTTGGGCTGCCGGTTGCGCGGCTGTTCGCCCTGCTGCCCTTGCTGCTGCTGGTCCATCGACTCCTGCGACTGGCGGAAGCTCTGGTCCAGAAGCTGTTGCTGCTGCTGGGCCAGCTTCTGCAACTGCTGCATCATCTCCCAGTTCTGGTTCTGCTGTTGGCCGTTCTGCTGGTTCATCTGGGCCATGGCGCCGGAGCGCATGTTCTCCAGCATCTGCTGCAGTTGGGACAGCATCTGGCGCGCGGCGTCGCGCGATCCCGTCTGCGCCATTTCGCGCATCTGGTCGAGCATCTGCTGCAGGTCGTTGCGGTCGGTCATCTGGTCGGCCATCTCCGGCGGGACCATGGGCAGCTGCTCGCCGCGCTGCATGGCTTCCATCATCCGCTGTTCCATGGCGTCCAGGAACTTGTCGAGCGCGGCCTGCAGCTCGTCCATCAGGCGGTTCAGCTCCTCGTCCGACGCATTCTTGTCCAGCGCTTCGGACAGCCGCTTCTCGGCGTCGCGCAGATCCTTCTCGGCCAGCGACAGGCCGCCGTCCTCGATGCGCAGCGCGGTTTCCCACATCAGCTGCTGCAGCGGGGGGATGGCCTCGGCGCTTTCATCCAGCATCAGCCGGGCTATGGCGGTGCGCATCGACAGGAAGGCGACGATGTCGTCGCCATAGGTGCCGGGCCGGGCGGAGATCTCGGCCAGCGCGCGGGCGACCTGCACCCGCGAACCCTGCGGGTTGCGGGTCAGGATCTTGCGCTGGTTCACGATGGCGCGGGCGACCGGGTGGTTGAAGGTCCGTTCCGGCAGGGTGATCGCCGCATCCTCCGACCGGCCGGTCTGGCCGGCGCCGTCGGTGGCGGTCAGGCGCACGGTCACCGGCATGCCGGCCCAGGGGTGGGCGGTCAGGTCCTGGAAGGATGTGCTGTGCGCCTCCTTCGGGCGGACGCCGGGCAGCGACAGCGCAAGCTCCAGCATCTCGGCGCTGTCCGCCTTCTGCTCCGCCGCTTTCCTGTCGGCGTCGGTCGCCGGCGGGACGGCCAGGGCGAGGCGGACTTGCGCCTTGAGCTCGGTCAGGCCGTAATCGTCACGGGCGGCATAGTCCAGCTTCAGGGCGCCGCGTTCGGCAGCCGATGGCGGGCTGGCATGTGCGACGATGGGCGCGCGGTCCGGCACCACCTGGATCGGCCAGGAGCCGAGCGTGCGGCCGCCCTGGGTGACGGAGATGCGGGTGCCGCCGGTCACCGGCCTTTGCACCTGGAAATTGGTGGAATCCACCGCTTCGAACAGGCCGGTCTGGTCGCCGGCCTCCAGGCTGGGGGTGCCGCTGCCGCCGGTGACGCGGGCCAGCACGAGGCTGCCCTGCGGGATGTGGACCGGCTGGTCGGCCGACTGCTGGCTGTGCGCCTGCTTGCTGGCTCCCTGCTGGCCGGGGGGCGTTCCGGCGGCCGAGCTTGCGGTGGTGGCGGTGGACCCGGATTTCAGGAAGACCGGCGGCAGGCCGGTATACTCGGGCGGGTTGATCCAGAGGTCGAGCGTGGCCGTGGCCGTGGCGGTGCCGCCGTCCAGCCGCGGGGTCAGGGCGGCGGCCACCCGCGGGCGCCAATCGCCCCAGGCGGCGGCCCCCGCCACCACCAGCGCCAGGATCACAAGGGCGCGCAGGGCGTAGCGGTCGTGCGACGGAACCTCGGTCCCCGGCCAGGCGACGCGCAGTTTGCGCATCGCGGCGCGGACGCGCTCCTGGTGCAGGCGCCACAGGGCCTGGGCCATCGGATCGTTGCCGGCGGGGCGGTCGCGCAGTGTGTGCAGCGGTCGGTGGTCCAGGCCGCTGTCGCGTTCCAGTCGCCGTCGCGCCTCATCCTCGGCCGGGGCGCGGAAGCGCCGGACGCCGAGGACGAGCGACAGCAGGAAGGCCGCGGCGAGCGCCAGCAGCGCCAGCACATGCAGCCAGCCCGGCAACAGGATCAGCAGATTCAGCAGGGCCAGCGCCAGAAAGGCGCCCAGCACGGACAGCGGCGCCCACAGCGCAGGCCCCAGCCTTTCCCATAACAGCGCCGCGCGCGCCTGGGCCAGCCTGAAGCGCGGCTCCCTCACGCCGTCGCCCGCCAAACCGTCGTTGGCTGCTCGGCTTGGGCCTAGTCCGGAGTCGCCGCGTCGCTCGTTCTGCTTCATGCCGCCCCCTCCGCGCCGAAATGCAGCCGGTCCGCCGCCGCCCACCGATACTGCTGCGCGCTTCAATCATATAGGCGCCACCGATTGATTTTGCCCACCGGCGCGATGGTACAGCCCATCATTGCGCAGTGGCGAAACTATGGCGCGAAATTCTGAAGGGGAAACAGGCGGTTGCAGATTCAGTCGCCGTCGCCGGGCGGCAGCGGCTGGGACGCGGCGGCACGGCGCCGGGTCTCGCGATGCAGGATGTAGAGGCCGCTCGCCATCACCACCGCGGCCCCGACCGCCATGGTGCCCGTCGGCACCTCCCCCCAGATCAGCCAGCCGAAGCCGACCGCCAGCAGAAGCGAGGTGTAGTTCAGCGGCGCCACCACCGCGGCCGGCGCCAGCGAATAGGCGCGCGTCAGCATCAACTGCCCGCAGCCGCCCAGCAGGCCGGTCGCCACCAGCAGAAGCCAGTCCATCGGCTCCGGCGTGACCCAGGAAAAGGGCAGGGTCAGCCCGAGGAGGACGGTGGTCAGAAGAGTGAAATAGAAGACGATGGTGTCCGGCGGCTCCGTCCGGCTCAACTGGCGGATGGCGATCATCGCCAGCGCGTTCGTCAGCGCGCCGAACAGCGCGATGATGGCACCCAGGTTCAGCACGTCGCCGCTGGGCTGTACGATGATCAGCACGCCGGCGAAGCCGACCAGCACCGCGCTCCAGCGGTGGATGCCGACCTTCTCGCTCAGCAGCGGCACCGACAGCGCGGTGAGGAACAGCGGGGCGGCGAAGTTCAGCGCGATGGCATCGCCCAGCGGCAGCAGGTGGAACGACCAGAACATGGCGACCATGGTGGTCAGCCCGATCAGCGACCGCCCCATATGGCCCCAGGGATAGCGGGTGTACAGTGTGGACGCGAAGCCCTTGCCCAGATGGATCGACAGGCAGACCGGGATCAGTGCGAACAGGCTGCGGAAGAACATCACCTCGGTCACCGGGAAGCGGTCCATCAGGAGCTTCGCCAGGACGTTCATCAGCGAGAAGAACAGCACCGAAGCCAGCATCGAACCGATGCCGAGCGGGGTGTTGTCGATGCGCTTGTGCGGCTTGGAGAGGGTTTGCGGCGGGACTGTCACGGTGCGCCGAGCCTACCAAGCGAAAACGCCCGCGTCACGGTGTCGCGACGCGGGCGGTCATGTTCATGGGGTATGGCGGCGTTGCGAAAACCCGCCAAGCCCGCCGTCTAACCGACTGAGGTGCTTAAACTTTGAACAGGCCGGAGACCTCGGCCTCGGCGCGCAACCAGTGCTCCTGCTCGCGCCCTTCCGGGCGGCCGTCCTCTTCCCAGATCTGATAGGCGCGTTCCTGGATCATCCGGTTGCGCTGGCCGCTCAGCAGGCCTTCGGCGATGTTCATGTTCAAGCGGGCCAGCGAGACCAGCTTGCTCGTCTCGATGGCGCCCTGGGTCGCCAGCATGGTGGTGGAGACGACATACTGCGCCAGATTGCGCAGGTTGGCCTTCACCTCCGGCTCGACCGGGCAGTCGCCGTTCAGCAGGACGGTCTTGATCGCGATCCACAGCTTCAGATTCTGGTCCAGCGCGATGCTGACCTTCTCCGGAGAATCCGATTCCAGAAGGCTGCTGGCCGCCTGCAGCAGGACGATGCTGTCCTGTTCCACCGACGCGAAGTTGGTCCGCAGGATGATGTCGGCCCAGCTTTCCACCGGCGCTTCGAAGACGGGCGCGGCAGCGGAAGGAGCGGTTGCGGGAGCAGCGGAGGCGGCGGTCTTGCGCTTGGTGGCCATGGTGGGTTCCCCGGGGAGCGTTCGGTCCGCGTCCACTTGAGCCAACCATGTTTAAAATGCAGTTAAGACGCTACCGCTGCGCGCGTTTTCCTACCGTCAGACGGCGCGACACGATGTCCTGCCGCGCCGGCGGGGTCAGGGGCCGCCGAAAGGCAAACGGTAATAAAAGCCGAAGACGTTGTTGGTGCCCGACGCCGGATCCCCTGCGGCGGCATCGTTGACGATGCGGCTGTAACCCAGGCTGAAGCGGGAATTGTTGTCGAATTGGTATCCCAGTTCCAGCTGCGAGCGGAATTCGGTGGTGGGCGCGCCCTCCCGCCGCACGGTGGGCAGGGTGCCGGCGCCGACGCTGGGCGTGAAGACGAAGGAGCCGAGCGGGACATCGATCAGCACGCCGCCCATGATGCCGGCCAGCCCGCCGGAAACACCGGCGCTTCCCGTGCCGGGCAGCCCACCGGCCAGCCCGGTCACGGCGCCGCGCGGGGTCAGGCTGCTTCCGGTGCCCGGCCCGATCCAGGGCTGCACGCTGGCATAGCCTTCGATCTGCGGAATCAGCGAGCCGCCGATCCGCATCTTGCTGTTGAGGATGGTGAGGCTGCTTTCGGCCGGCGGCTGCAGGCTGTAGGCGAGGCCGCCCAGCGCCCAATTGCCGAACCGCCCGTCGGCGTCGATCGTCTGTGCCGCTGCCGGTCCCGCGAGGATGCACGAAAGGATGCCGGCGAGCGCACCGGCGATCGGGCCGCCCCGCGTCGCGGCGGGTGTGCTGTGCGTCAGGTGGCTGAACAGGCGGTTCACGGGCACCCTCCGGTGACGCGTCGGCTCTGGCAAACGCATTCTGCAAGCGGTCTGGACCATGCGGTCCGGCCACTATAACGATGGGGCGTTGCCGTCGTCCCATGGTGTATCGGCGCTACCCCTAGGATGTCGTGATTGGCATTGGTGTTTCAACCACGAAAGCAGAAGCGGTGCGGGACGCTGCACTGTTATGATCGCGTCATGACCGCGCACCCCGTCGATCGGCGCCCGAGCCCGCCGCAGGGCCATGGCCAGCAGGAGGAGGCGATCGCCTTCCTGGGCGATCCGCGCGCCCATGACGGACAGGCGGTGGAGCGGATCGACACCCACGCCGCCCTGGTTTTCCTGGCCGGCGACCGCGCGCTGAAGCTGAAGCGCGCGGTGCGCTATCCCTATCTGGACTATTCGACGGTGGAGAAGCGTCACGCCGCCTGTCTGGCGGAACTGGCGATCAACCGCCGCACCGCGCCTGCGCTCTATCGGGAGGTGGTGGCGCTCCGCCGCGGCGCCGACGGACAGCTGTTCCTGGATGCCGGCGACGGCGCGGGAGAGGCGGTCGACTGGCTGGTGTCGATGGCGCGCTTCCCGGACGACGCGCTGTTGGACCGCATGGCGGAGCGCCACCGGCTGACCCCCGGCCTGATGCGCCGGCTGGCCGAACGGATCGCCGCCTTTCACGGCGAGGCCGTCCCCAGGCCGGATGGCGGCGGGGCGGAGGCGATGCGGGCGGTCGCCGACGGCAACCTGGAGGATCTGCGCGCCGCTCCCGACCTGTTTCCCGAAGCCATGGTGGCGCCGCTGGCGGAGCGCACCGCGGCGGCGCTCGACCGGCTGGCGCCGCTGCTGGAGGAGAGGCGGCGGGCCGGTTTCGTCCGGCACGGACATGGCGACCTGCATCTGCGCAACATCGTCCTGCTGGATGGCGAGCCGACCCTGTTCGACGCCATCGAGTTCGATGAGGCGTTGGCGGTCGCCGATGTCTTCTACGACCTCGCCTTCCTCTTGATGGATATCGACCACCGCGGGCTGCGGCCGCTCGGCAATGTGGTGCTGAACCGATATCTGGAGGAGACGGGGGATTACGGCGGGCTGGTTGCGCTGCCGCTGTTCCTGTCGCTCCGTGCCGCGGTGCGGGCCAAGGTGCTGGCCGCCGCATTTCGGCTGGACGGAACCGCGTCCGCATTGGCGGAGGAGGCGCGGCGTTATCTGGACCATGCGCTGGCGGCGCTCGACCCGCCGCCGGCGCGGCTGGTCGCGGTCGGCGGCCTGTCCGGCACCGGCAAGACGCTGATTGCCCAAGGGCTCGCCCCCGGCCTGGGGCCGGCACCCGGCGCGGTGGTCCTGCGCACGGACGTGCTGCGCAAGCGATTGTGCGGTGTGGCCGACACCGACCGGCTGCCGGAGGATGGTTATGCCCCCGCCGTGACCGAGCGGGTCTATGCCGACCTGTACCGGCGGGCCGCCACCGTGCTGGCCGCCGGCCAGGCGGTGGTGGTCGACGCGGTCAGCGCCCGGCCGGAGGAGCGTCGCCGCCTCGCCTCGGTCGCCGCGGATGCCGGCGTGCGATTCGACGGGATATGGCTGGAGGCGCCGTTGACCGCGCGGGTGGAGCGTGTGGCCAATCGTCGCAACGACGCGTCCGACGCCACCGCCGACGTGGCGGAGCGGCAGGAAAGCTATGATTTGGGTACAATCGATTGGACGCGCCTGGATGCTGGCAGGGTTGCAGCGGATGTGCTGGACGACGCCCGCGCAAGCTTGGCCTAATTCCAGGACGGACAGCAAGTTGAAGGCTGAATGCCGGAAGTCGACGGCTCCGCCCCAGGCCGTGGACCGATGCGACTATACAGGTATGATGGGGCGAACGACGGCCCGGTGAATGTCCCGCCGCAACGGCGGGCGGATCGGCGCCGTCCGGGAAGGGCCGCTCGAACCGGTCCGGGAGGAGTCCATGACCTACAAGACCATCCTTGTGCCGCTGTGCGGCAGTGACAACGATCCGGTGGCCCTGAAAGGCGCGGTCGCGGTCGCAAAGGATTACGATGCGCATATCGTCGCCCTGTTCGTCCGCCTCGACCCGCGCGATGCCGTGCCGATGCTGGGCGAGGGCATGTCCGGCGCCATGGTGGACGAGATCATGCGCGCGGCGGAGACGGAATCGAACAATCACCGCGCCGCCGCCCGCCGGCATTTCGACACGGTGATCGCCGAAGCCGGGATCGAACTGCGCGACGTCCCCGGCGGGGTGGAGGCGCCGTCCGCGTCCTGGCGCGAGGTCGTCGGGCGGGTTGAGGACGTGGTGCCGGCCGAAGGCCGCCTGTCCGACCTGATCGTCTGCGCCCACACCTCCATCGAGGCCGACACCCAGGGCTACACCACCATGGAAACGGCGCTGCTGGGCTCCGCCCGGCCGGTGCTGCTGGTGCCGAAGGATCTGCCGGCGGAGATCGGCCGCACCGTCGCCGTCGCCTGGAACGGCAAGGCGGAGGCGACCCGCGCCGTCGCCGCGGCACTGCCCTTCCTGCGCAGCGCCGAGCGCGCGGTGGTGCTGACCGCCGAGACCTCGGTGACGGAGGCCGCGACAGGACGCCGCATCACCGATTATCTCGCTTGGCAGGGCGTTAACCCTGAGTTAACTATATTGCATCCGGGATCGGAACCCGTTGGGGAGACGGTCACCAAGAAAGCCGTGGAGCTGGGCGCCGACCTGCTTGTTATGGGCGGCTATGGCCACAGCCGGATGCGGGAAATGATCCTGGGCGGTGTCACGCGCTACGTGCTGAACCACGCCGGGT
Source organism: Pseudomonadota bacterium (assembly GCA_023423695.1). Taxonomy (GTDB): domain Bacteria; phylum Pseudomonadota; class Alphaproteobacteria; order Azospirillales; family Azospirillaceae; genus Azospirillum. The sequence continues at coordinate 37,216 of JAFAFA010000147.1, forward strand.
TGCCGGTTCTGATGGCTCACTGATCTTTGCCGGTCTTCGGCCGCGCGGCATCCCCGCCGCCCAATCGGGCGGGGATGCCCTGCGGTGTCGGCCGTTCCAAGGCGGGCGTTCCAGCCGAACCGATCCGCCCCTGTCCGCAGGGAGGCCCGGCCGTTCCCGGGAGGAACGCGCCATGTTGACGATCAAGGACTGCATCGCGCTGAGCGATCTCACCGAAGCCGAGATCGACGCGATCGCCGAACACGAGCATCTGCCCGAAATGCTGGCGGTGGAGATGGGCCATTGCCTTGCCCATTGCCCCGGCGGACCCGACCGCATCGCCCATATCATCGCCGACGACATTGCGGACGCCTGCGCCCATGGGCATGTCGATCATGCGGTCGAACTGATGCACACCCTGCGGGAATTCGTGGAAACGCATCCGCAGGGCTGATGGGGCCGCAGGGCCGGGCGGGCGGCGCCGGTCGCCGGGAACAGTCCGGCCGCGGCGGGGTTCTATTGGCAAGCTCTTTCGCGACTGCCCTTCAGCGGTCGCCCCCGACAATTGCCAAGGACCCCGACGATGGCCAGCAAGACCACCGGTACCCAGGCCGACATCTTCGCCCGCATCAAGACCGATCACGACACCATCCGCAGCCTTCTCGATCAGACCGAGAAGGCCAACGGCAGCGGCCGCGCCGTGTTCGAGGAGCTGCAACGCGAGCTGTGGGCCCACTCCAAGGTCGAGGAGGGCGTGTTCTACGCCTCGCTGAAGAAGGCCAAGGAGGCGAAGTCGGAAACCATCGAGGGGCTGAACGAGCACCACCTGATCAACGGCCTGCTGGACGAGCTGAACGCTATGAAGACCAGCGACAGCGGCTGGAAGGAAAAGCTCCAGGTGCTGGGCGAACTGGTGCGCCATCACCTGGACGAAGAGGAGGAGGAGCTGTTCGAGGAGGCCAAGGACGTCCTCGACGACACCCGCGCCGCAGAGTTGGGCAGCGTCTACGCCGACCGCAAGCAGCACATCATGGCCGGGCTGGCGCCGCTGTAAGGAGGCGCTCCCTCTCCCGTTCGGTTGCCGCCGGCCGGTAAAGGGGCCATATCTGGGGCTTCCTGGAACTGGCCGGCGGTGTCGATGTCAAAGCGTATCTGCGTCAAGCGAATGCTCCCGCAGCGGGCCGGACGGTTTCGCAGCGCCGCTCTGGCGGCGGTCGTCTTCGGGATTTCAGCCGTCATGACCGTTCCGACCTCCGCCGCTCCGGCCGCGCCGGCGAAGGATCTGGCTCAGAAGACCTGCGCCACGCTTGCGTCGCGGGTCGATGAGGTGTCGGGGCGAGGGCCGCTGTTCCTGCGCAGCTACGACAATTCCTATGCGCCTGGCCCGACCTCCGAGCCGGCGCTGTCCAATGCCGCCTTCACCTATGACAACGCTCTGGCGATCATGGCGCTGACAGCCTGCGGCCGGCAGGACCGGGCCTTGCGCATCGGCGAGGCGCTGCTGGACGCGGTGTCGCTCGACCGCGCCGGCTGGAAGGGCCGGTTGCGCAACACCTATCGGGCGGGGGCGCAGAAACAGCGGCCGATCCCGCCGAACGGCTGGTGGGATGCCGTCGGCAACCATTGGGGCGAGGATCCCTATCAGGTCGGCACTGCCACCGGCAATGTCGCCTGGGCCGGGCTGGCGCTGCTGACCCTGGCCGAATCGACCGGCGAAAAGCGCTTCCGCGAGGGTGCGGACGAACTGGCGCGTTGGGTGGTCGAGCATACCCGCGATCCGCGCGGCCCCGGCGGCTTCAATGGCGGCCTGCAGGGCTTCGACGACGCGCCGCAGCCGTTGACCTGGAAATCGACCGAGCACAACACCGATCTCGTCGCCCTGTTCGGCTGGCTTTCCGGCGACTTCGCCGGGCCGGAGCGCGAAGCGCGCGCCTTCCTCGACACGCTGTGGACGGCAGGCGGCGACCATTTCCCCATCGGCACCGGGCCGGACGGCGTGACGATCAGCACCTCCACCTCCGGTCTCGACGCTCAGCTCTGGCCACTGCTGCTGCCCAAGGCGCCGGACTCCTGGCGTGCGGCCCTGTCCTATGCCGAGCGCGCCCATGGCGCCGACGGCGGCTTCGATTTCAATGACGACCGCGACGGCATGTGGGTGGAGGGGACGGCGCAGGCGGCGCTCGCCTACCGCGTCGTCGGCCGCCGTGCCGATGCCGACCGGCTGTTCGGCGAATTGCTGAAGGAGATCAGCCCCGGCGGCTATCTCTACGCCACCCGGCCGCAGGTGCTGTCCACCGGTCTCGCCATCGGGCCGGACAGCAAGACCGACGACTTCCTCTATTACCGCCGCCCCCATCTGGGCGCCACCGCCTGGGCGGCGCTGGCCGCGCTGGGATGGAACCCGTTCACGGGGAAGACGGTGCCGTAACTCCTATCCGTGGAAATGCTCGTAGAGCTTCCGCGCGATGGCCTCGCTGATGCCGGGTGCGGCTTCCAGATCCTTCAGTCCGGCGGAGGCGACGGCGGTGGCGCTGCCGAAATGGTGGAGCAGCGCCTTCTTGCGGGCCGGGCCGATGCCGGGGATGCCGTCGATCCGGCTGTGCGACATCGCCTTCATACGGCGGGCGCGGTGGCTGTCGATGGCGGTGCGGTGGGCCTCGTCGCGCAGCCTTTGCAGGAAATGCAGCACAGGGTCGTTGGGCGCCAGGGTCAGCGGCGGCTGGCCGGGGCGGAAGAAGCGCTCGCGGCCGGCATTGCGGTCCGGCCCCTTGGCGATGGCGACGAGCGGGATGTCGGTGATCTGAAGCATCGCCAGTTCGTCCTTCACCGCGTTCAACTGCCCCAGCCCGCCATCGATCAGGACGAGATCGGGCCATTGTCCGGAATCGCGTCCAGAGTCGCTGCTGCGGTGGAAGCGGCGGGTGAAGGTCTCGCGCAGCATGGCGTAATCGTCGCCGGCGGCCTCCGGATCGCGGATGTAGAAGCGGCGATAGGCATTGCGCTGGAACCCCTCCGGCCCGGCCACCACCATGGCGCCGACCGGGAAGGCTCCCTGGATGTGCGAGGTGTCGTAGATCTCGATGCGGCGCGGGGCAGCGGGCAGGCCGAAGACGCGCGCCACCCCCTCCAGCAGCGTCGCCTGGGTCGAGCGCTCGGCCAGCCGGCGGCCCAGCGCGTCGCGGGCGTTGGTCTGCGCGTGTTCGACCGCGCGGCGCTTCGGTCCGCGCTTCGGGCATTCGATGGCAACGCGGTGTCCCGCCGACAGGCTCAGTGCCTCCTCAAGCAACTCCGGTGACTCGACCGGGTCGCTCAACAGCAGCAGGGCCGGCGGCGGGGTGTCGGCATAGAGTTGGGCGGCGAAGGCGGCGAGAATGTCGCCGGGTTCCTCCTCCGCGTCGATGCGGGGGAAGAAGGCACGGGTGCCCTGGTTGCGGCCGCCGCGGAAGAAGAAGGCCTGGACGCAGGCCGCGCCGCCTTCTCGGTGGAGGGCCAGCACGTCGGCATCGCCCAGCGTGTCCTCCAGATTGATGTCCTGGCGGCTCTGCAGCGCGGTCAGGGCGCGGATGCGGTCGCGCCAGCGGGCGGCGTCCTCATATTCCAGCCGGTCGGAACAGTCCGTCATGTGGCGGGCGAATTCCGCCTGCACCTCCGCGCTGTGGCCGGACAGCACGTCGCGCACGCCCTGGACCTGGGCGGCGTATTCGTCCTCGTCGACGCGCCCGACGCAGGGGGCGGAGCAGCGCTTGATCTGATGCTGCAGGCAGGGACGGGTGCGCGAGGCGAACACCCCGTCGTCGCAGGTCCGCAGCAGGAAGGCGCGCTGCAAGGCGGCGATGGTCATACCGACCAAATGCGGCGAGGCATAGGGGCCGAACAGGTCGGAGTCGCGGCGGTTGCCCTTGCCTGACGTTCCCCGCCGCTCGGCGCTGCCGCGATGCTGCATCAGGCGGGGGAAGTCGTGTCCTTTTCCGATGACGATGTAGGAGAAGGAGCGGTCGTCCTTCACCAGGATGTTGAAAGGCGGCAGCAGGCTGCGGATCAGGTTCGCTTCCAGCAGAAGCGCCTCGGCCTCGGTGTGGGTGGTGACGAACTCCATGGCGCGGGTCAGCGACACCATCCGCCGGGTGCGGTTGGGCAACCCGTCGGTCCGGGTGTAGCTGGCCACCCGGCGTTTCAGGTTCTTCGCCTTGCCGACATAAAGGACCGACCCGTCGGCCGCCAGCATCCGATAGACGCCGGGCGTGTCCGGCAGGGTCGGCAACTGCGCGCGGATGACGTCCGCTCCGCTGCCGGGCACCCCGTCCATAAGCACTCTCGTTCCCGCAAAGCTCCGATTCGCCGCTCACCCAAGCAGTAGAACGGAACGGGACCAAGAGACAAGATTCGGACGACGTGTCCGGCAGGGATCAGCCATGCGGTAGGGGCCCCGATCAGCCTCCGAACACGGTGTTCAGCTGGGCACCGACGCGGACGAAGGTGGTGCGTTTCGGCACCTCCTTCAGCTTTGTAGCGCCGATGTAGGTCATCATGCTGCGCACGCCGCCCATGATCTCCTGCATCGTGTTCTCCACCGGGCCGCGGTAGGGCACATCCACCGTCTTGCCTTCCGAGGCGCGGTAGGAGGCGACGCCGCCTGAGTATTTGTGCATCGCCGTGTCCGACGACATGCCGTAGAAGGTCATGGCGACGGGCACGCGGTTGCCGTCGCGGTCCTCGTAGCGGATTTCGCCCTCGCATTCGTCATGGCCGGCCAGCATGCCGCCGAGCATCACGAAGTCGGCGCCGGCGCCATAGGCCTTGGAGATGTCGCCCGGGACCGTGCAGCCGCCGTCGCCGCAGACCTGTCCCTTCAGCCCGTGCGCCGCGTCGGCGCATTCGATGATGGCCGACAGCTGGGGATAGCCGACTCCGGTCATCTTGCGGGTGGTGCAGACCGACCCCGGCCCGATGCCGACCTTGACGATGTCGGCGCCGGCCAGCAGCAGCGCCTCCGTCATGTCGCCGGTGACGACGTTGCCGGCCATGATGACGGTGTCCGGGTTCTCCTCGCGCAGGCGGGCGATCACCTCGACGAAGCGCTCGGTATAGCCGTTGGCGACGTCCAGGCAGATCTTCCCCACCGGCGCCTTGGCCTTCACCGCCTGGAACTTGTCGTGGTCGGCGTCGGCGATGCCCATCGAATAGAAGACGTTCGACTGCACGGTGGACTCCGCTTCCTCCCGGAAGAAGGCGGCCAACTCGTCAGCCTTGTAGTGCTTGTGCAGGGCGGTCATGGCGCCGAAGCGCGACAGCGCGCGGGCCATGCCCATGCTGCCGGTGACGTCCATGTTGGCGGCGATCAGCGGGAAGCCGGTCCAGTCGCGCTGGGTGTGCAGGAAGGTGAAGGTCCGGTTGACGTCCACGTCGTTGCGGCTCTGCAGCGTGCTGCGTTTCGGCCGGATCAGCACATCCTTGAAGTCGAGCTTGAGGTCGCTTTCGATGATCACCGCACACCTACTCATCTCTGTTTGCCGGGCCAACCGCATTCACACGGCCCAACCTCACAGAGTGGAGGCGATGCCCCGCTTCGGCAAGCGACATCGGGGCTGCGGAGGCAGGTGCCACATTTGAAGCTGTTTCGCCGAATCAGATAAATTCGCCTCAGTCCTCCGCATCCTCCACGTCGCCGTTGGCCGCTTCGCTGCCGTCGGCCACGTGGACCTGACAGTCGGCGTTGCCCAGCACCTCCATCAGTTCGGGGGGCGGCAGGCGGTCGGTGAACAGCGCGTCGAGCACGCTGACATCGGCCATGCGGATCATGGCGTTGCGGCCGAACTTGGTGTGGTCGGTGACCAGGAAGACCCGGCGCGAGCTTTCGATGATGGCGCGGGCGACGCGGACCTCCTGCTCGTCGTAATCCAGCAGGTCGCCTTCGGAGTCGATGCCGCTGATGCCGATGATGCCGATGTCGACCTTGTAGCGGCGGATGAACTCCACCGTCGCCTCGCCGATGATGCCGCCGTCGCGTTCACGGACGAGGCCGCCGGCGATGGACAGGGCGAAGCTGGTGTTCTTGTGCAGGATGGTGGCGACGTTCAGGTTGTTGGTCAGCACCCGCAGCCGCTTGTGGCCGAGCAGGGCCTGGGCCACCGCCTCCGTCGTCGTGCCGATGTTGAGGAACAGCGAGGCGTCCTCCGGCACATGGCGGGCGACCAGTTCGGCGATGCGGCGCTTTTCCTCCGCCATCAGAGTCTGGCGGGTGGAGTAGGCGATGTTCTCCACGCTCGACGGCACGGTGACGCCGCCGCGGAAGCGCCGGACGGCGGACTGGCCGGCCAGATGTTCGATATCGCGGCGGATGGTCTGCGGCGTGACGTCGAAATGTTCGGCCAGCCACTGGATCTGCACCATGCCCTTGGCATGGACCAGGGTCACGATTTCCTGCTGGCGGCGTTCGGCGTCCAGGCGCGCATCCATCGGGGGGCTGTCTCCAGTCAGTAGGGGCACCAGTGAATCAGATGCGCGGAATGGGTCAAAGCGAAAAGCGGGTGGCTGCGCCGCCGGTCGATCCGCCGCAGAGCGCGAGCCTCACCGTAAAGGCAAGACTGTTTGCCGGACAAGCATATTCGGTAACGAAAGCGTATCGTCAATTAGAGGCAGCCTGACCACCTGCCGCGCTCATCATCCCCTCGCTTCACCCACTCTATTTTCCCATAGCCAGCGGGAGCAAACCGGCGTAGCCTCCAAACATGGTCCGCTGAACGAACATTTTCCTTTCCAACCGCGAACGAACATCATATGTTCCAAAACGAAAGTGATCGGGTTCGCAAGGAACCGGCGCGGTACGGAGAGGAACCCATGGCGAACGAGTCCGCAGTTACCGACCTTCTGATCGTCGGCGGCGGCGTGAACGGGGCGGGCATCGCCCGCGACGCGGTCGGGCGCGGGATGTCGGTGGTGTTGTGCGAACAGGGCGACCTTGCGGGCGCCACCTCGTCGGCCAGCACCAAGTTGATCCATGGCGGCTTGCGCTATCTCGAATATTACGAATTCCGACTGGTGCGCGAGGCGCTGCAGGAGCGCGAGGTGCTGTTGCGCGCGGCTCCGCACATCATCTGGCCGATGCGCTTCGTCCTGCCCCACGACAGCAGCATGCGCCCGGCCTGGATGGTGCGCATCGGCCTGTTCCTTTACGATCATCTGGGAAAACGCAAGCTCCTGCCGGGATCGCACGGTGTCGACCTGACCAGTTCGCCGGCCGGAAGGCCGCTGTCGGGCGGCTTCACCAAGGCTTTCGAATATTCCGACTGCTGGGTGGAGGACAGCCGGCTGGTCGTGCTGAACGCAATGGACGCGAAGGCCCGTGGGGCGGAGATTCTGACCCGCACCCGCTGCGACAAGGCGGTCCGCCGCGATGGCATGTGGGAAGCGACGCTGGTCGACGTGAATACGGGCGCCACGCGCACCGTCCGCGCCCGCGCGCTGGTCAATGCCGCCGGCCCCTGGGTGCGCGAGATGATCGCCAAGCGCACCGGCGTCACCGTCGACAAGTCGGTGCGGCTGGTCAAGGGCAGCCACATCGTCGTTCCCAAGATGTTCGAAGGCGAACACGCCTACATCTTCCAGAACGACGACCGCCGCATCGTCTTCGCCATTCCATACGAGCGCGATTTCACCCTGATCGGCACCACCGACCTCGATTATTCGGGCGATCCCGGCGCGGTGGCGATCAGCGCGGAAGAAATCACCTACATGTGCCGGGCGGTGTCGCGCTATTTCGCGAAGCCCGTGCGCGAAAGCGATGTGGTGTGGACCTACAGCGGCGTCCGCCCGCTGTTCGACGACGCCAGCGGCAACGCCTCGGCCGTCACCCGCGACTATGTGCTGGAGATGGACGAGCCGGCCGGCGAGGCGCCGATGCTGTCGATCTTCGGCGGCAAGATCACCACCTTCCGCCGCCTGGCGGAGGAGGCGACGGAGAAGCTGGGCAAGGCGCTCGGCAAGGGCGGCGTCACCTGGACCGCCAACGTGGCGCTGCCCGGCGGCGACATCGCCGATGCGGATTTCACCGGCTTCCTGGCCGGTCTGAAGCGGAGCCGGCCCTGGCTGTCCGACGCGCTGGCTCACCGGCTTGCCCGCGCCTACGGCACGCGGGTGGACCGGCTGCTGGGCGACGCCGAGGGGCTGGGCGACCTGGGCATCGATTTCGGGGGCGGCGTTTACGAGGCCGAACTCGACTACGCCGCGCGGGAGGAGTTCGCCATGACCGGCGACGACTTCCTGTGGCGGCGCTCCAAACTTGGGCTGCACCTGGATGCAAATGTCCGGGAAGCCATCGGCGGCTGGTTCGACCGGCGCCGCGAAGCGACGGCCAACAGGGATTCGGGCGGCGATACCGCCACCCTGCGGTCGATGGGAGGGCAACGGTGACACTCACACTGGAAGGCGTGGCGAAGCGTGTCGGTGCCGAGCAGCATCTCCATCCCCTGTCGCTGGAGCTGCAACCCGGCAGCTTCAATGTCCTGTTAGGGCGGACGCTGGCCGGCAAGACGACGCTGATGCGGCTGATGGCCGGGCTGGATGCACCGACTGCCGGACGCGTGCTGGAAAACGGCAAGGACGTCACCGGCAAATCGGTGCGCCATCGCGACGTGGCGATGGTCTATCAGCAGTTCATCAACTACCCGGCGATGACCGTCTACGAGAACATCGCCTCGCCGCTGCGCCGCCAGGGCAAGGACAAGGCGGAGATCGACGCCAAGGTGCGTCGGACCGCCGCCATGCTGCGGATCGATCCCTACCTCGATCGCCTGCCGGCCGAACTGTCCGGCGGTCAGCAGCAGCGCTGCGCCATCGCCCGCGCGCTGGTGAAGGGCGCCGGCCTGCTGCTGCTCGACGAGCCGCTGGTCAACCTCGACTACAAGCTGCGCGAGGAGCTGCGCGCGGAACTGCGCGACATCTTCGCGGATGGCAGGACCACCGTCGTCTACGCCACCACCGAACCGCAGGAGGCGCTGATCCTCGGCGGCAGCGTCACGGTGCTGCATGAGGGGCGCATGCTGCAGAGCGGCGCGACCGGCGACGTGTTCCATGCCCCCGTGTCGCTGGAATGCGCCGCGGTGTTCAGCGACCCGCCGATGAATGTGGTGGACGCGATCCTCACCAACGACCGGGTCGCGCTGTCTGATGGCACCAGCCTGCCGCTGTCGGCCCATGACCGCAACCTGCCGGCGGGCCCCTGCAAGGTCGGCATCCGCGCCAACCACCTGACGGTGCTGCGCCGGAACGAGCGGCTGGTGCCGATCAGGGGGCGGGTGGAGCTGTCGGAGATCAGCGGGTCGGAAACCTTCATCCACCTGCACCATGGCGGAACCACGCTGATCGCGCGCGAGGACGGGGTGCACAGCCATCCCATCGGCAGCGAGATCCAGGTCTATGCCGATCCCGACCGCATCTTCGTCTTCTCCACCGCCGGGCAGCTGGTGGCGGCACCCAACTGGCGGCGCGGCGCGCTGCGCAACATCGCATGAGGGGCGGCAGCGATGGCGACCATCACATTCGACAATCTCGGCCACTCCTACCACCCGCATCCCAGCCGGCCTGAGGACTACGCGCTCCGCCGCCTGTCGCAGGAGTGGGAGGACGGCAAGGCATACGCGCTGCTGGGTCCGTCGGGCTGCGGCAAGTCCACGCTGCTGAACATCATCTCCGGCCTGCTGGTGCCCAGCGAGGGGCGGGTGCTGTTCGACGGGCTGGACGTCACCCGCTGCACGCCGGAAGAGCGCAACATCGCCCAGGTGTTCCAGTTCCCGGTCATCTACGACACCATGACGGTGTACGAGAACCTCGCCTTCCCCCTGCGCAACCGCAGGGTTCCGGCCGCCGATGTCGACCGCCGCGTGCGGCAGGTGGCGGAGGCTCTGGACCTGACCGCCGACCTGAAGAAGCGCGCCCAGCGACTGACGCCCGACGCCAAGCAGAAGATCTCGATGGGCCGGGGCCTCGTGCGTTCCGACGTGGCGGCCATCCTGTTCGACGAGCCGCTGACCGTCATCGACCCGCACACCAAGTGGATCCTGCGCCGCAAGCTGCGGCAGATCCATGAGGAATACCGCCTGACCATGATCTACGTGACCCACGACCAGGTGGAGGCGCTGACCTTTGCCGACAAGGTCGCGGTGATGTACGAGGGCGCCATGGTCCAGCTCGGTACCCCGCAGGAGCTGTTCGAGAATCCGCAGCACACCTTCGTCGGCTATTTCATCGGCAGCCCCGGCATCAACCTGATGCCTTGCACGCTGGGCAGCGACCATGCGCTGGTCGATGGGGTCTCGATTCCGCTGCCGGACCGCGCCGTGCCGACGGTGGGCGGCAGGTTCGAGCTGGGCATCCGCCCGGAGTTCCTCGAACTGACGCGCAGCGGCAGTGCCGGCGCCATTCCGGTGCAGGTCACCGGCGTCGACGATCTCGGCACCTCCAAGCTGGCGACGGTGCGGCTGGGCAGCCACACGCTGAAGGCCCGGTTGAGCGAGGAGCAGGAAATCCCTGCGCTGGACGCCGCCATCCGTTTCCCCGCCCGGTGGACCAAGCTCTACCGCGACAGCCATCTGGTCGGATAAGGAGCCGAGAGCCATGGATAAGGTCCAGGACAACCGGGCTTGGTTCCTGATCATCCCGGTCTTTCTGATCGTCGCCTTCAGCGCGGTGATCCCGCTGATGACGGTTGTCAATTATTCGGTGCAGGAGATCTTCGGCCCCGGCCAGACCTTCTTCGTCGGCACCGAATGGTTCGAGGCGGTGCTGGCCGACGAGCGGCTGCACGATGCGCTGGTGCGCCAGATCGTCTATTCGCTGGCGGTGCTGCTGATCGAGATTCCCTTGGGCATCCTGATCGCACTCGGCATGCCCGGCGGCCGCAGCGCCAAGACCTCGCTGACGCTGGTGCTGCTGGCCCTGCCGCTGCTGATCCCGTTCAACGTGGTCGGCACCATCTGGCAGATCTTCGGCCGCGGCGACATCGGTCTCCTGGGCGCCACCTTCCGCGCCATCGGCATCGACTACAACTACACCAACAATTCGGTCCACGCCTGGCTGACCGTGCTGGTCATGGACGTCTGGCACTGGACCAGCCTGGTGGCGTTGCTGTGCTACGCCGGCCTGCAGTCGATCCCGCCGGCCTTCTATCAGGCGGCCAAGATCGACGGCGCGTCGAAATGGGCGGTGTTCCGCTACATCCAGCTGCCGAAGATGCGCGGCGTCCTGATCATCGCGGTGCTGCTGCGCTTCATGGACAGCTTCATGATCTACACCGAGCCCTTCGTGCTGACCGGCGGCGGCCCCGGCAACTCCACCACCTTCCTCAGCCAGTATCTGACGCAGATGGCGGTGGGCCAGTTCGACATCGGCAAGGCCGCGGCCTTCTCCATCGTCTACTTCCTGATCGTGCTGCTGTTCAGCTTCATCTTCTACACCATCATCACCCGAACCGGCGAGGGAGAGAGGAAATGAGCAAGGCCGCGGTTCTCGCTCCCGGTTCGCTGGCGACGCCGGTGAATGTCCGCCGGTCTTCGGCGCGGGTGTCGAACAGGACGATCGTTCTGGTCTGCTACATCGTCTTCCTCATGCTGCCCATCTACTGGATGGTCAACATGTCCTTCAAGACGAACGAGGAGATCCTGTCGGGCCTGACGCTGTATCCGCACAATCCGACGCTGCGCAATTACGCCGTCATCTTCACCGATCCCAGCTGGTACAGCGGCTACATCAACTCGATCTACTATGTGACGCTGAACACCATCATCTCGCTGACGGTGGCGCTGCCGGCGGCCTACGCCTTCTCGCGCTACCGCTTCATCGGCGACAAGCACGTGTTCTTCTGGCTGCTGACCAACAAGATGGCGCCGCCGGCCGTGTTCCTGCTGCCCTTCTTCCAGCTGTACCAGACGGTCGGGCTGTTCGACACGCACATCGCGGTGGCTCTGGCCCACTGCCTGTTCAACGTGCCGCTGGCGGTCTGGATCCTGGAAGGCTTCATGTCCGGCGTGCCGCGCGAGATCGACGAGATGGCCTACATCGACGGCTACAGCTTCCCGCGCTTCTTCGGCACGGTGTTCCTGCCGATGATCCGGGCCGGCGTCGGCGTCACCGCCTTCTTCTGCTTCATGTTCAGTTGGGTCGAGTTGCTGCTCGCCCGCACGCTGACCTCGGTCGACGCCAAGCCGATCGCCGCCACCATGACCCGCACCGTCAGTGCGTCGGGCATGGACTGGGGCCTGCTGGCCGCCGCCGGCGTGCTGACCATCCTGCCGGGCGCGCTCGTGATCTGGTTCGTCCGCAATTACATCGCCAAGGGCTTCGCACTCGGTCGTGTTTGACCGGTCGCGTCTGAGGGAGACCCGTAATGGATATGGAATGGATGGCGTGGACCACGCCGACCGCGATCTTCTTCCTCTGCATCGCCCTGATGCTGGCCGGCATGACGGTGTGGGAGGTGGTGTCGCCGACGGTGGAGGCCAAGGGCTTCCTGCCGATGCGCACCACCCGCGGCGACCGGCTGTTCATCGGCCTGCTCGGCAGCGCCTTCATCCATCTCGGCTGGCTCGCCGCGACCGACCTGTCGCTGTGGGGCGCCTTCGCCGTCTCGCTGGTCTGGATCGCGCTGGTGATCCGGTTCGGGTGAGTGGAACAGGGTTTCAAGGGATCCGCCGTCCCTGCTGAAGCCGGGGCGCGGCGGTGGGAGCAAAACGAAGCGTCAACCCGACATCAAGTCGAACAAATGGGAGGAAACATGCTTCAGCACCAGACTCTGCGGCGCCGCCTGACCGGCGCGGTGATGGCCGGCGGGATCGGCGTCCTGCTGGCGATGGCCTCGGCCGCCCCGTCCGCCGCCATGACGCCGGACCAGGAAACCGTCGCCAAGCGCATCATCGAGGAACTCCAGCCCTCCACGCTGTCCAAGGACGAGCAGATGAAGGAGCTGGAATGGTTCGTGAAGGCGGCCGAGCCCTTCAAGGGCATGGAGATCAACGTCGTCTCCGAAACCATCACCACCCACGAATATGAATCGAAGACGCTGGCCAAACTGTTCAGCGATCTGACCGGCATCCGGCTGAAGCACGACCTGATCCAGGAAGGCGACGTCATCGAGAAGCTGCAGACGCAGATGCAGTCGGGACGCAACGTCTACGACGCCTACGTCAACGACAGCGACCTGATCGGCACCCATGTCCGCTACGGCCAGGCGGTCGCCCTGTCCGACTTCATGGTGGGCGAGGGCAAGGACGTCACCCTGCCGACGCTGGACATCAAGGACTTCATCGGCACCAGTTTCACCACCGGCCCGGACGGCAAGCTCTACCAGCTGCCCGACCAGCAGTTCGCCAACCTCTACTGGTTCCGCGCCGACTGGTTCGCCCGCCCCGACCTGAAGGAGAAGTTCAAGGCCAAGTACGGTTACGACCTGGGCGTTCCGCAGAACTGGTCGGCCTACGAGGACATCGCCGAGTTCTTCACCAACGATGTGAAGGAGATCGACGGCACCCGCGTCTACGGCCACATGGATTACGGCAAGAAGGACCCGTCGCTCGGCTGGCGCTTCACCGACGCGTGGCTGTCGATGGCCGGCGCCGGCGACAAGGGCCTGCCGAACGGCAAGCCGGTGGACGAGTGGGGCATCCGCGTCGAGGGCTGCCGCCCGGCCGGCGCCTCGGTCAAGCGCGGCGGCGACACCAATGGCCCGGCTTCGGTCTACGCCCTGACCAAGTACATCGACTGGCTGAAGAAGTATGCGCCGCCGGAAGCGTCGGGCATGACCTTCTCCGAATCGGGCCCGGTGCCGGCCCAAGGCAACGTCGCGCAGCAGATCTTCTGGTACACCGCCTTCACCGCCGACATGACCAAGCCGGGCCTGCCGGTGGTCAACGCCGACGGCACGCCGAAGTGGCGCATGGCGCCCTCGCCGCATGGTCCGTACTGGGAAGAGGGCATGAAGCTGGGCTACCAGGACGTCGGCTCCTGGACGCTGCTGAAGTCCACCCCGCTGGAACGCCGCAAGGCCGCCTGGCTCTATGCCCAGTTCACCGTGTCGAAGACCGCGTCGCTGAAGAAGACGCTGGTCGGCCTGACCCCGATCCGCGAAAGCGACATCAAGTCGGAGCCGATGAGCGCCGCCGCTCCGAAGCTGGGTGGTCTGGTCGAGTTCTACCGCAGCCCGGCCCGCGTCTCGTGGTCGCCCACCGGCACCAACGTGCCGGACTATCCGAAGCTGGCGCCGCTGTGGTGGCAGAACATCGCCGAGGCGGTCACCGGTGAGCGCACCCCGCAGCAGGCGATGGACAACCTCGCGACCCAGATGGAGCAGGTGCTGTCCCGCATGGAGCGCGCCAAGATCGGCGGCGAGTGCGCCCCGCAGCTGAACAAGGAAGAGGACGCCAAGGTCTGGTTCGACAAGCCGGGCGCTCCGAAGGCCAAGCTGGACAACGAGAAGCCCAAGGGCGAGACCATCGCCTACGACGACCTGCTGAAGGCCTGGAAGGAAGGCCGCGCCCGCTGATAGGGGCTGCGGCGACCGGTTCTCCCTCCGGCATTCGTCCTGGTTGAGCCGGAGGGACCCTGGGGTGGCGGCATTCCTTCCGAAGGCTGTCGCCGCCCCTCTTCTATCGCGTGCAAGAAATCACGAGGAAACGCATCCATGAGCAAGCCCGGCCATATCCTCGCCATCGATCAGGGCACCACCTCGTCGCGGGCGATCCTGTTCGACGGCCGGGGGACGCCGCTGGCCGAGGCGCGGCGCGAGTTTCCGCAGCATTATCCCGGCGACGGCTGGGTCGAGCATGATCCGACCGACATCCTGCGCGACGTCCGGGCCGTGGCACGCGGGGCCGTGGAGAAGGCCGGGATCGATGTCGCCAGCATCGCCGCCATCGGCATCACCAACCAGCGCGAGACCGCTGTGGTGTGGGACCGCGCCACCGGTGAACCGATTCACCGTGCCATCGTCTGGCAGGACCGCCGCACCGCGCCGCTCTGCCAGGAGCTGGTGGCCGCCGGCCATGCCGAGCTGGTACGCTCCAAGACCGGCCTGCTGATCGACGCCTATTTCTCCGCCACCAAGATCGCCTGGATCCTCGACCATGTGCCGGGGGCCCGCGCGCGGGCCGAACGTGGCGAGCTGTGCTTCGGCACCATCGACAGTTTCCTGATCCACCACCTGACCGGCCGGCGCGTGCATGCGACCGACGCGACCAACGCCTCGCGCACCATGCTGTTCGACATCCATGCCCAGGATTGGGACGACGAACTGCTGGCGCTGTTCCGCGTGCCGCGCGCCATGCTGCCGCGGGTGCTCGACAGCTCCGACGATTTCGGCGAGACCGACCCGGAACTGTTCGGCCGGCCGATCCCCATCGCCGGCGTGGCGGGCGACCAGCAGGCGGCGGCCTTCGGGCAGGCCTGCCTGACGCCGGGCATGGCGAAATCGACCTACGGCACCGGCTGCTTCGCGCTGATCAACACCGGCGAGACGCCGGTCGTCTCCAAGAACCGGCTGCTGACCACCGTCGCCTACCGGCTGAACGGCAAGGCGACCTATGCGCAGGAAGGCTCGATCTTCGTGGCGGGTGCGGCGATCAAATGGCTGCGCGACGGCATCGGCATCATCACCCATGCCAGCCAGACCGACGACATGGCCACCCGCGTGCCCGACAGCCATGGCGTCTATTTCGTCCCGGCCTTCGTAGGCTTGGGCGCTCCGCACTGGGATTCGGCCGCCCGCGCCGCGATCTTCGGCATGACGCTGGACGTCGGCCCGGCCCACATCGCCCGTGCGGCGCTGGAGGCGGTCGCCTACCAGACCCGCGACCTGATGGAGGCGATGGGCGGCGACTGGGGCGGCACCATCAATGCGCTCCGTGTCGACGGCGGCATGGCCGCCAACGACTGGCTCTGCCAGTTCCTGGCCGACCTGCTGGACATGCCGGTTGAACGCCCGAAGGTGATCGAGACCACCGCGCTCGGCGCGGCCTGCCTCGCGGCACTGCGGGTCGGCGTGTTCGACGGGCTGGAGTCGGTCTCCGAGGCCTGGGGCAGCGAGCGCCGCTTCAACCCCCGCATGGAGCAGGGCAAGCGCGACCGCCTCTATGCCGGCTGGCGCGACGCGGTGGCGCGGGTGCGGTCGGAGCGCTGAGAACGGGACCAGACGCACACTCCTCCCTCGGGTGCGTCCCCCCGCCGGCCGGCGGGGGACTGGGCCGGACGGTTCATGCCGTCCAGCCCGCATTCTTCGAGGCTCACACCCCTTCGGGGCTGGTCACCATGTGGCGGATCTCGCTCTTCAGCAGCTTGCCGGTGGCGGTGTGGGGCAGGCTGTCGACGAAGCGGACATCGTCGGGGATGCACCATTTCGCGACCTTGCCCTCGAAGACCGCCAGCAGTTCCTCGCGGGTGACGGCCGCATCCGGCTTGCGCACCACGACCAGGACCGGGCGTTCGCCCCACTTCTCGTCGGGGACGGCGACGGCGGCGGCTTCCTGGACACCCGGATGGCCGACCGCGATGTTCTCCAGGTCGATGGAGCTGATCCACTCGCCGCCCGACTTGATGACGTCCTTGGTGCGGTCGACGATCTGGACATAGCCGTCGGCGTCCATCGTCACCACGTCGCCGGTCTCGAACCAGCCCGGCACCATCTGGTGCGCCGGGCTTTCGGTCACGCCGAAATAGCCGGAGCAAACGGTCGGTCCCCGTACCAGCAGCCGGCCGAAGCTGGTGCCGTCGCGCGGCACGTCGTTGCCGGAGCCGTCGACGACGCGGAACTGCACGCCGCAGATCGGCCGCCCCTGCTTGGAGGCCAGCGCCAGCGCATCGTCGGCACTCAGCCCCGCATGCTTGCCCTTGGGCATATTGGCGAGGCCGAGCGGGCTGGTTTCCGTCATGCCCCAGGCATGCAGAACCTCGACCCCCATCTCGCGGAAGCGCTGGATCATCACCGGCGGGCAGGCGGAGCCGCCGATGGCGATGCGGCGCATGCTGGTCAGCCGCTTCTTGTTCGCATCCAGCCAGTTCAGCAGGGCGAGCCACACCGTCGGCACGCCGGCGGTGTTGGTGACCTTTTCCGCCTCGAACAGTTCGTACAGGCTGGCGCCGTTCAGCTTGCCGCCGGGGAAGACCAGCTTGGCGCCGGCCATCGGTGCGGCATAGGGAACGCCCCAGGCGTTGACGTGGAACATCGGCACCACCGGCAGGACCACGTCTGCAGCCGACAGGCCGAACACGTCCGGCATGCAGGCGGCCATCGCGTGCAGGTAGGCGGAGCGATGGCTGTACAGCACGCCCTTCGGGTTGCCGGTGGTGCCGGAGGTGTAGCACATGCCGCAGGCGGTGTTCTCGTCCAGCTCCGGCCAGTCGAAGCCGCCGGGCTGGTCGGCCAGCAGATCCTCGTAGCACAGCAGGCCGGGCAGGGAGGATTGCGGCATGTTGGCCCGGTCGGTCATCACGACGATGCCCTTCAGCCCGGTCAGTTCATGGGCGATGCCCTCCAGCAGCGGCACGAAGGTCAAATCGGTGAAGAGCAGCCGGTCTTCGGCGTGGTTGACGATGTAGGCGATCTGTTCCGGGAACAGGCGCGGGTTGATGGTGTGGCAGACCATGCCCGAACCGCCGATGCCGTAATAGCATTCCAAGTGGCGGTAGCCGTTCCAGGCCAGCGTGCCGATGCGGTCGCCCGGTTTCATCCCCAGCGCCGCCAGCGCGTTCGCCAGCTTCTGCGCGCGGACCCAGGCGTCGGCATAGGTGTAGCGGTGGATCGGCCCCTCGGTCGTGCGCGACACGATCTCGGTGTCGGCGTGGTAGAGCGCCGCATGTCGCAGGATCGACGTCACCAGCAGCGGCTCGTTCATCATCATTCCACGCAGCATCGTTTCACTCCCGGTTCATTTCTCTTCTGTGTGGGCATCTTCTGCATCGGGTCTTCGTCAGGCATGCAGGTGGCGAGCCGCCGCTCGGCGTCGGCCTCCATCGTCTTCAGCTCGACGATCACCTCCGCGATTTCCGACTGCATCCGTTCAAGCTCGGCCAACCGGGCGCGGATCTTCCGCAGCCCGTCGCGATACTGCCCGGCATCGGGCCGTCCCGAGCGGTAATGGGCGAGATAGTCGGCGATCTGCTCCAGCGAGAATCCCACCCGCCGGAACTTCAGGATCAGGATCAGCCGCGCGCGGTCGCGGTGGGTGAAGACGCGGCGTCCCCCCGCCCGCTGCGGCGTCAGCAACCCCTTTTCCTCGTAAAAGCGCAAGGCTTGCGGCGTGAGGTCGAACTCCGCCGCCAACTCCGTCACGCCGTAAACCCGATCCCGTTCGGACATGGACAATCCCCTGCGCCAGTGGATTTCGCCACGGGCGCAGGGGGAAGTCAACGTCAATGAGCTAAAGCGCGCTTTAGGCAGAAGAGATCGTCATCCGGCGCGGACCTGGGTCAGGAAGCGGTCCACCTCATGGCTCAGCGTGTCGGTGTGGCTGGACAGCTGGCGGACGGAGGTCAGGACTTCGTGGGCGACCTTGCCGCTCTGGCCGGCAGCCTGGTTGACGCCGCCGATGCTGTCGGAGACGGTCTGCGTGCCTTGGGCGGCCTGCTGGATGTTGCGGCTGATCTCGCGGGTCGCTGCCCCCTGCTCCTCGACGGCCGACGCGATGGAGGTGGCGACCTCGTTGATGTGGCCGATGACGCGGACCACCTCCTGCAACTCTCCCACCGCCTCGCCCGTCATCGACTGGATGTCGGCGACCTGGACCGCGATGTCGTCGGTCGCCTTCGCCGTCTGGGTGGCGAGCGCCTTCACCTCGCTGGCGACCACGGCGAAGCCCTTGCCGGCGTCTCCGGCGCGGGCGGCCTCGATGGTGGCGTTCAGCGCCAGCAGGTTGGTCTGGCTGGCGATGGAGTTGATCAGTTCCACCACCGCGCCGATCCGTTGCACCGCCTGGGCGAGCCCATCGACCTTGCCGTTGGCACGCTCGGCGATGCCGACCGCCTCGCGGGCGATTCCCGAGGATTGGCCGACCTGCCGGCTGATCTCGCCGATCGAACTGGTCAGCTCCTCAGTCGCGGCGGCGACGGTCTGGACATTGGCGGAGGTCTGTTCCGTCGTCACGGCGACGTCGCGGGCAAGCCTGCCGGTCTGGTCCGCCGCCTGGGTCACCGCGCTGGCGCGGCTTTCCATTCCGGCGGTCTCCTCGACCACCGCATGGATGACGCCGCCCACCGCCTGCTCGAACCGGTCGGCCAGTTCGGCGATGGCGCGCTGCTTGTCCGCCTCGGCGCGCCGGGCCTGCTCGGCCTGTTCGGATTCGAGCCGCTGCTTGGCCAGCGCGTTCTCCTTGAACACCTGCGTGGCCCGGCTCATGTCGCCGAGTTCGTCGCCGCGGCTTGCTTCCGGGAAGGTGACGGTCAGGTCGCCGTCGGCCATGGCCCGCATGCGGTCGGCCAGCGAGCGGATGATGGCGCTGATGTTGTGCCCGACCAGCGCCAGCAGCACGATGGCCGGCAGGGCGAGGCCTGCGATGACGCCCAACAGGGTCCAGAGCTGCGACAGGAACTCGGCCCACAGGTCGTCGATGAAGACACCGGTGCCGATGAAGATCCGCCAGGGCTCGAACCCCTTCACATAGGCGAGCTTCACCGCCGTCTCGGTGCCGCCGACCGTGCGCGGCCAATCATAGGCGTAGGTCCCTTCGCCCTTGGTCTTGACGATGCCGATCAGTGCCGGGATCACCGGCACGCCGGCCGCGTCCTTGATTCCGGACACGTCCTTGCCCACCAGAGCCTTGTTGATGTGGGCAAAGCCGACGCTGTTGTAGGTGTGCGAGAACAGATACTCGTCGCCGCTGTAGCGGATGGCGAGGAAGGCCTCCTTGAAGCGGACCTGCGCCTCTTCGCGGGACAGGCGCCCGGCCGCGACCTCGTTTTCGAATCTGGCCGCCATGCTGTGTCCCGCCTCGACCATGAAGCGCAGGGCGTCGACACGGTCCTGATACATTCGGTTGTAGCTGAGATAAAGCCCGGCGCCCGCGATCGCCATGCAGGCGAGGCTGGCAGTTGCCACCAGCATCAGAAGCTTCGCACGGATGGAAAGAGAAGACTTGGTCATTGACCACCACCTTTCGGCGTATCGCAGTCGCCTTGTCGTGCAGGATGTCGTTGAAGGAATCTTTGCGCGAATATTGAACGAAATCCTTACCGGTGGACCGCGCTACGGTGTCGCATGGGGATATGGCGGTGGGCGCCGCTGCCTTAAGAATATTTGATGCAATTTGCGAGAATATCCTGCTTTCGCTTGCGGCAATTCCCGTCTCTGCGTGCATGCCGCGAGGAGCGGTGCAATCTGTAGTCCATGGCAGAGATTTCACATGACAAGCTGCCGCCGCCGATGCTTTCTGCCGTCGGGTCATGGGACATGCGTTGCACGCCGGTGCGACTTTGAAGTGGGGAGGGTGGCGCGTGACGGTGAAGACCTGCGCTTTCCGCCGGCGGTTCGGCGATCCGTGGGACTTGGCCGCGGCGTTCAGCCTGTTGGCCCTTCTGGGGCTGGTCGCCGCCACCTTCCGGCATTACGGCATCTCCAATGACGAGGAGGTGCAGCATGTCTACGGCGCCAAGCTGATCGATTGGTACCGCAGCGGTTTCACCGACGATTCCGCCTTCAGCTACAAGAACCTCTACCTCTATGGCGGGCTGTTCGACATGGCGGCGGTGGCGCTTGCGCCGCTGCTGCCCTTCGACCCCTACGAGACCCGGCACCTTTTATGCGCGTTGATCGGAGTAGCGGGTGTGGCGGTGGTCTGGGCGGTCGGGCGCCGGCTGGCCGGGCCGCGTGCGGGCCTGCTCGCCGGGCTGCTGCTGACGCTGTGCGGTCCTTGGTACGGCGGCCTGTTCAACCACACCAAGGACGTTCCCTTCGCCGTGCTGATGATGACGGCGGTGGCACTGCTGATCCGGATCGTCGGGCAGATGCCGCGGCCGCGCTGGGGCACCGTGCTGGGGTTCGGCCTCGTCGTCGGGCTGGCGCTGGGGATCCGGGTCGGCGCGCTGATGCTGGCAGGTTATGTGGCGGCGGCGCTGGCGGGCTGGGTGCTGGCCGGCGGGCTCTCCGCCGCCCGGCTGCGCCAGGGTGGCCTGGGCGCGCTGCGCCTGCTGCCGGCCTTGCCGGCCGCCTATGCGGTGATGGCGGTCTTCTGGCCCTGGGCGGTGCTGGAGTTGCTGAACCCGGTGCGGGCGCTGGCCGATTTCTCGCACTTCCACTACCCGATCCGCACCTTGCTGGGCGGCACCGAATACTGGATGTACGAGGTGCCGCGCAGCTATCTGGCTTGGTATCTCGCCATCAAGCTGCCGCTGGTGATGCTCGCCGGCGCGGCGGTGGGGTTGCTGGCGCTGCCCGGCATGATGCGCCGCAACCTGCCGGCGGGGGATGGCGGGCGGGCGGGCGCGGTGGGT
The DNA here is from genome assembly GCA_023423695.1 of Pseudomonadota bacterium. Taxonomy (GTDB): domain Bacteria; phylum Pseudomonadota; class Alphaproteobacteria; order Azospirillales; family Azospirillaceae; genus Azospirillum. Next base: position 58,657 of record JAFAFA010000147.1, read on the forward strand.
TACGGGCTGGTCGCGCTGGCGGCGTTGTTTCCCGTCGTGTGGTTCACCGTCACCCATGCACCTGGCTATACCGCGATCCGCCATTTCCTGTTCGTGCTGCCGCCCTTGGCGGTGCTGGGTGGCATCGGGCTCGACCGCCTGCTGGGATGGGCCGGCGCCTGGAGGCTCGGCGTATCGCAGCGCACCGGGCGCGGGCTTTCCGCTGCAGCCCTGGCCGGAGCCGCGTTGGCGCTGGTGCTGGGCCGCGAGGCGACGGTCCTGGAATCGCTGCATCCCAACGAATACGTCTATTTCAACGAACTGGTTGGCGGCGTCGCCGGCGCGCTGCGCAAATACGATGTCGATTACTGGGCCAACAGCCTGCCCGAAGCGGTGGAGGATCTGGCGGAGGTGATCGCGGAAGAGGAAGTGCGCACCCATCGCCACCGCACATACAGCGTCGCCGTCTGCGCCGAACCGCTGGCCTTCGAAAAACTGGCGCCGGCCAACATGCGCTGGGTGACCGACTGGACCCGCGCCGACTTCTTCATCGCACCGACCCAGGAGGATTGCGACACGCTGATGACCGGCCCGACGGTGGCGGAGGTCGAGCGCGGCGGCGCCCTGCTGGCGGTGGTGAAGGATCTGCGCAAGCCCGAGGACCCGGCCGAACTGGTGGAGGTCGCCCGCCTGCGCACCGGCCGTCAGCAACGCCATTGGTGGTGAGCGGCGGTCAGGGTCGCGGCAGGAAGCGGCTGCGGTCCAGCCCGTGGCGGGCCATCTTCTCGTTCAGGGTCCGGCGCGGGATGTCCAGCAGGTCCATCACCGCCTTGATGTCGCCCTTGCAGCGCTCCAGCGCCTGTTCGATCACGCGCTTTTCGAAGGCATCGACCTGATCGCCGAGCGACCGTGGGACCGCCGCCTCTCCGCCGACCGGACGGCGGCGCAGCAGCCCGGCGACGCTGCTTCGTCCGACCGACAGGACATGGCGTTCGGCCAGATTGCGCAGCTCCCGCACATTGCCGGGCCAGTCATGGGCCAGCAGCGCATCGAGGTCGGCCGGCTCCAGCGGGCGGGGTTCGCGGTCGTGGCGGGTGGCGAACTCGGCGGTGAAATAGTCGAACAGCAGCGGAATGTCCTCCGCCCTGGCCCGCAGCGGCGGGATGTGCAGTTCCGCCACGTTCAGGCGGTAATAGAGATCGGCGCGGAACCGTCCGTCCTCGCTGAGGTCGAGCAGGTCGATCTTGGTCGCCGCCACCAGCCGCAGATCGACCGGGACCTGCTTGTTGGAGCCCAGCCGTTCGATGGTGCGTTCCTGCAGGGCGCGCAGCAGCTTGACCTGGATGGCCATCGGCATGCTTTCGATCTCGTCCAGGAACAGGGTGCCGCCGCTGGAATGCTCCAGCTTGCCGGCGCGGCGCTGGGTGGCGCCGGTGAAGGCGCCCGGTTCGTGCCCGAAGAGTTCACTCTCCGCCATGCTGTCCGGGATGGCGCCGCAATTGACGGCGACGAAGGCGCCTTTCCGACCCCTGGCGCCGAAATCATGCAGGCAGCGGGCGACCAGCTCCTTGCCCGTGCCGGTCTCGCCATGGATCAGCACGCTGGCGCTGGTGGCGGCGAGATCCATCAGGTCGCGCCGCAGCTCGGCGATGGCGGGGGAGGTGCCGATCAGCCGCGTCTCGATCCCGTCACCGGCCGCCCGGCGGCGCAGACCGCGATTCTCCAGCACCAGACGGCGCTTCTCCGCTGCGCGGCGGATGACGGCGACCAGATTGTCGGGTTCGAAGGGCTTTTCGATGAAGTCATAGGCGCCACGCCGCATCGCCTCCACCGCCAGCGCCACATCGCCATGGCCGGTCACCAGGATCACCGGCAGGTCGGCGTCGCGCTCCAGCGCGCGTTCCAACACCGCCATGCCGTCCATCCGCGGCATCCGCACGTCGGTGACAAGCACGCCGGGGAAGTCGGGCGACAGCTGGTCCAGCGCCGGCTGCGGCGTCTCGAAACCCTGCGCGGCGAAGCCGGCCAACTGCAGCCATTGCGTCACCGATACGCGCATCGCCAATTCGTCGTCGATGAACAGCACGGGGGTGGCAAGCGGATCGGTCTTCATCTTGGCCCTCGTTCTGCTGTATTGGGCAATTGGGCATCCGGCAGTTGGACGACGAAGCAGGCGCCGCCCTCGGGATTGTTCTCCGCCCTCAGCGTGCCGCCGAAGTCCCGCACGATGCCATAGGACAGCGACAGCCCCAGGCCAAGCCCCTGTCCGACCTCCTTGGTGGTGAAGAAGGGGTCGAACAGCTGGAACTGGTGCGCCTCGGCGATGCCGGTGCCGGTGTCGCGGATGCGGATTTCCCAACCCTCCGCAATGCGGGCGGCGGTCAGGATCAGCCGCCGCTCGTCGCTGCCGTCCATGGCGTCGGCGGCGTTGCGCAGCAGGTTGACGAAGACCTGCTCCAGCCGTACCGCGTCGCCGCGCACATGGGCCGCGGGCGGGATCGCCTGCTCCACTTGCACCTCCTCCTCGCGCAGGCGGGGGGCGAGCAGGGCCAGCGCGCGCTCCATCGTGCGGGCGAGCGGCACGGCTTCGACCCGCGCCGGCCCCTTGCGTGCGAAGTCCTTCAGATGGCCGGACAGCACCGCCATCCGTTCCGCCAGATCGCCGATCATGGCGAGGTTGTCGCGCACCATCGCCGTCTCGCCCCGTTCGGCCAGAAGACGGGTGGAGGCGACGAAGGTGCGGATGGCGGCCAGCGGCTGGTTGATCTCGTGCGCCAGCGCCGCCGACATCTGGCCGAGCGCCGCCAGTTTGCCGGCCTGCACCAACTCCTCCTGCGCCTCGCGCAGGACGCGGTTGGCGGTCAGCAATTCGGCGGTGCGTTCCTCCACTCGGCGTTCCAGCATCGCCCGCGCCTCCTGCTGCAGCCGGAGGGCGTGGCGCCGCTGCCAGCCCAGTGCCAGGGCCGCTGCCAGCAGCAAGAACCCCATGGCGGTCAGCACCGCCGCCCCGGCCGCCTGCGCCTTCACCGGCTCCAAATCGGACAGGAAGCGGATGGTCCAGCCGAATTCGGGCAGGGCAAGCTCCTGCATCAGATAGGCGCGGCGGGAACCGCCGGGAACGGAATCAGGCAGGCTGACCAGCCGGGCGCCGCTTTCCATCACCGGACCGTCATGGAGTCCGAGCGGGATCACCTCGCTGCGATCGTACTGGCGGGTCTGCGCCAGCCGTGCCTTCACCGCGTCGGGGAGCGGGCGCAGCGCGTGGTATTTCCAGTCGGCGTGGCTGGACAGGAAGACGATGCCGTTCTCGTCGGTCACCAGCACCCGCTCGCCGCCGGCGGCCCAGTCGCGCTGGAGCGGTTCCAGGTCGATCTTGACCACGGCGACGCCGATCAGCCGGTCCGCCAGACGCACCGCGTGCGACAGGAAATAGCCGGGCAGGCCGGTGGTGACGCCGATGCCGAAATAACGGCCGCTGCCGGCCTCCACCGCCTGGCGGAAATAGGGGCGGAAGTCGTAGGTCTGGCCGACGAAGCTCTGCGCCGGATCGGCCCAGTTGCTCGCCGCCAGCGCCAGCCCGCTGCGGTCCACCACATAGAGCGCCGCCGAACCGGCCGCCGCGTTCGCCGTCTCCAGCCGCCGGTTCACGGCGTCGCGCAATGTGTCCGACGGCGCATCCAGCAGATCCAGCACCTCATGGTCGCGGGCGACCAGAAAGGGCAGATAGTCGTAGCGGCCGACCGCGTTGCGGATGCTGCTGGCATACAGCCCAAGCCGCTGGTCCCCGTTCAGGATCAGGGCCGACCGCGCATCGGCCTCCGCCCAGCGGTAGGCGCCCCAGCAGGCCAAGGCGGTGACCGCGGCCAGTGCCGCGACCAGAAACGCCAGCCTGCGGCGCCGCAGCGGACGGGTGGAGACGATGTCGGCCATGCTCCGTCTATGGGACCGCGGGGGCGATGCTGTCCAGCGCCTTTTCCCGTCCGGAAGGAACGATGGGAGCGGGGAAATTCCTTCGAGCAATGGGGCGGCATTCTTTGAATGAACGTTCAATCAAAAACGGCAAAGGCAGTCGACGAAATGGATAGGCCAAATGAACGGGCTGTCGGAAGGCGACATCGGGCCGATTCTGTTGTTTGCGTCACTTTCAAGTAGCTCCAAAGGCGGCTATGGTGCGCCTCTGCCGGCTTGGGCTTGACCTTTGAGCAGTACCCGGCTTCGGGATCGAGAGAGGGGAAAACAGGATCATGGACGCCGACTCCATTCGCGCCGCCTACCGCCGCTATGCGGGATTCTACGACAAGGTGTTCGGGGTGCTTCTGGCGTCCGGCCGGCATGCGGCGGTGGAGTGGCTGAACCAGCGCGGGAACCTGCGGATCCTGGAGGTCGGCGTCGGCACCGGCCTGTCGCTGTCCGACTACCGCAAGGACAACCGCGTCGTCGGCATCGACCTGTCGACCGACATGCTGAAGGTCGCGCAGGAGCGGGTGGAGCGTGAGAAGCTCGACAATGTCGAAGGGCTGCTGGAAATGGATGCCGGCAAGCTGGCCTTCGCCGACGGCAGCTTCGACGTGGTGGTCGCCATGTATGTCATGACCGTCGTCCCCGACCCCCAGGGGACGATGGCGGAACTGGAACGCGTCTGCAAGCCGGGCGGCGACATCGTGATCGTCAACCACTTTGCCGCTCCCCGCCCCGGCGTCCGCCGCGCGGTGGAGGGCTGGCTGTCGCCGCTGTCGAAGAAGCTGGGCTGGCGGCCCGATTTCACCCTGGACGCGATGATGACCGGATCGCGGCTGGCGGTCGAAAGCATCCGCACCCTGCCGCCCTTCGGGCTGTTCAGCCTGCTGCATTGCCGGCGGGGGTAGGGGCCTGCCAAGCCAGGGGACGGTGGTTGAGAGGCATCAGGCCGGGACACGGTCGGCATGGTCGTCGCGACGCGAGGCACGACCCTGCCGGCCCGCCATGATCGCCGGCCGCTCGATCGTCAGGTGAACCAGGCTGGCCACCGCCACCACGAGAATGCCCGCCCCCGCAAGCGCCAGAGCGAACAGGCGCGGGTCATCCTCGACGAAGGGGCGCAAGGAGGCATTGGCGGTGATCAAAGCCCAGATCACAATCCCGTGCAGCAGGTAGACGCCATAGCTGATTTCCCCCAGCCAGAGGACCGGCTGCCGGGTCAGGGCTCCGCGAAAATCCTGCCCGGCTGCGACCATGATGAAGAACAGGCCGAGCCCCAGCACCGGGAGCGGCGCATAGGCGGTTTCGACGCCTGTCACGACTGCCAAAAGCGCGGCCAGCGCCACGGCCAGCCCACGATCCGATCGCGCGAACCTGACGAGACGGGGCTGACGGATCGCATAGGCGGCGGCAATGCCGCCGAGGAAGCACTCCAATATGGCAAGGCTGAAATTGCGGAAATAAAGCAACAGGATCAGCGTCGCTGCGACCGAGACAAGGGCGGGTCGCAGCCGCCGTGTCCGAGTGAACAGGAAGGCCAGAGTAGGCAGCGTCGCGTAGAACAGCAGCTCGTAGGGTAGGGACCAGGTGGCGTAGGCGACGATCTGGCCGGTATTCTCCATTCCGTTGATCGGCGGGGCCTTGAAGGTCGCCCAACCGATCAGCCGGCGCAGCAGGTCGAGCGGACCGGTCCTGAGTTCGAACCCCGTCGACGCCAGCGCCAGGACCGTGATCAGCAGGACGGCGGCCGCATAGACCGGATAGACGCGGTAGAGTCGGGACGACACGAAGCCCGGCCAGTCCATGTCCGGCCCAGCCTTCAGCAGCTTGTCCCAGAACAGGAAGGCCGTGACCATGAAGAACAGCGCGACGCTGCTCTGCCCCAGATGGATATGGAGCCGGGACGGCGGCAGCGCCCAGAGACCGGAGTGCAGATAGTGCCAGGTGATGACGCCGTGGTGGATGAACACCGCATAGGCCAGCAGCCCGCGCATGCCGTCGATGGCGGCGTATCGGCCTTCCGCGCCGGATTGCGGGCGAAGCGGCAAGGCAACGAGGCGCAGGACGGCCCAGGACGCACAGATCGCCACCGCGAACAGGAAAACCGACAGGAGCGGGGGCAAGTCCATAGCGACGTTCCGGATCATCATGCGCAGCCATGAAAAGGCCGCGTGATGGGGAGCATCTGTGCATCGCTTGTCAAGGTTGTTTGCCGGCGGTCAGCTGCGTGTCCGTCCTCCATCCTGCGTGACCGGTCCCATTGCGTGCTGTTAGTCTCGCCGTGACCACACACGCGATCACGGGAGCGGGGCCATGGCCGAACAGGGCGGAGATCTGGCGGGAAAGCGGATTCTGGTGCCGGAGAGCCGGGATCTCGACCTGTTCGCCGGCATGATGGAACAGCATGGGGCCGAGACCATCCGCTGCCCGATGGTCAAGATACTCGATCTCGATGACCCGGCACCGGCCAGGGAATGGCTGGGCCGGCTGCTGGCCGAGGGCTTCGACGACATCGTGCTGCTGACCGGCGAAGGGCTGCGGCGGCTGATGACGGTCGCCCGCGCCATGGACCGCGAGGCCGACGTGGTCGCCGCCATCGGCCGGGCGCGCGTGTTCGTCCGCGGTCCCAAGCCGGTGAAGGCGCTGCGCGAGATCGGCTGCAGCCCGTTCAAATCCGCCCCGGCCCCGACCACGGACGGCGTCATCGCCATGCTGTCGGAGGAGGATCTGACCGGCCGCCGCGTCGGCATCCAGCTCTACCCCGACAACCCGAACGAGCCGCTGTTGGAGGCGGTGCGGGCGCGCGGCGGCACGCCGGTGGCGGTCACGCCCTATCGCTACGCCAACGATTCCGAGACCGGAGCGGTGCAGACCGCCATCCGCGACATGGCGGCCGGGCGGATCGACTTCGTCGCCTTCACCGCCTCGCCCCAGGTGCGGCGCCTGCACGAGGTGGCGGAGGCCTGCGGCCTCGCCGACGACTTCCGCCAGGGCTTCGCCAGGACCCGGATCGCCGCGGTCGGCCCGGTGGTCGCCGAAGCGGTGGAGGCGGCGGGCGGAACCGTCGCGGTGTCCCCAGAATCGACCTTCCACATGAAGCCGCTGGTCAATGCCATCCGCCGTCTGCTGACGGAAGGGGCCGGAGCCAGATAGGCCCGACAGGAGCGGGGCAGGGCCGGGCGGGGTTGACGGCAATACAGCGACCTTTCGCCCCACCCTCCCTTTGCGCAGCCTTATTGATAACAATTCTCACTCTCGATTAACCTTTGACGCGCAGTGTTGGCGCCGGCCGCCGGGGCGTTACCCGTGGCCGGCCGTTGCCAGGAGCGTCGTCATGTCCGTCACCACTCTTCCCCTGCCTCGCCGCGCGCTGGCGCTGGTGCTTCTGTCGGCCGGACTCGCCGGGGGCGGATCCGCGCTCGCGGCGGATCTGTCGACGAAGGAAAAGCTGGGGGAGGCGCTGTTTTCCGACCACAATCTGTCGGCCAACCGCACCCAGGCCTGCGCCGACTGCCACAATCCCGATTTCGGCTTCGCCGATCCGCGCACCGGCGGCGCAGGCGGCGCGGCTTCGGTCGGCGACAACGGCAAGTCGGTGGGCGACCGCAATGCGCCGACGGCGAGCTATGCGGCCTTCACCCCCACCTTCCACATCACGGCTGATGGAAAGGCGGTCGGCGGACAGTTCTGGGACGGCCGCGCCGCGACCTTGAAGGATCAGGCCGGCGGTCCGCCGCTGAACCCGGCCGAGATGGGGCTGACCTCCAAGGAGCAGGCGCGCGAAAGGCTGGCCGAGAATCCGGATTATGCCCGCGCCTTCGTGGCGCTCTATGGTGCCGGGGTGCTCGACGATGCGGAGCGCGCCTATGATGCGATGAGCGACAGCCTTGCCGCTTTCGAGAAGACCGACCGCTTCGCGCCCTTCGATTCGAAATACGACCGTCATCTGCGCGGCGAATACAAGATGACGGCGGAGGAGGATCTGGGCATGACCCTGTTCTTCTCCACCCAGTTCACCAACTGCAACCAGTGCCACAAGCTGAAGCCGATGCCGGCCGCAGCCGGGGAGATGTTCACCAACTACGAACACCACAACATCGGCGTGCCGGCGAACCCGGCCCTGCGCGAGGCGTCGGGCAAGCCGGCGGCCTTCGCCGACCGCGGCCTGCGCGACAACCCCGCGGCGGCCAAACCGGCCTTCGAGGGAAAATTCAAGACACCGAGCCTGCGCAACGTGGCGGTGACCGGTCCTTACATGCACAACGGCGTCTTCAAGGATCTGGAGACGGTGGTCCGCTTCTACGACCACTACAACAACCGCACGGAAAAGGCGGCGATCAATCCGGAGACCGGCAAGCCCTGGGGCCCACCCGAGGTGGCGGCGAACCTGTCGAAAAAGGAACTGGAATCGGCTCCGGCGCTGGAAACCCGCCGTGTCAAGGCGTTGGTCGCCTTCATGAAGACGCTGACCGACGCGCGCTACGAGCATCTGCTGAAGTGAGGTGTCGGGGAGAAGCCCGGCGCTTCTCTCAGCCGCCGATATCGATGCGGTAAAGCTCCAGATCCAGCAGTTCCATCGTCATCCGGCGACGGCCGACGGCTCTGCGGGCGCTCAGCTTCAGGGCCAGTGGCCGGCTGAGCCAGGCTGCGCGGGCGCGGTCGATCAGGGCGGTGCAGCGATGGGACAGGTTGGCGTTCATGGCTGGTCAGCTTTCTCGCACGGGATGTCGGGATCGGCGGTTCGGGCGGCAGGCTCCTGTGAGCGGTTGCAAGAAGAATGTCGCGGCACTGTGACGGTTTCTATCGCCCGAAGGTTTAGTCCATCGGCCATAGGGCAGGGTTTTCGCCCTTTTCGCCCCCATCTTCGACCAAAGGAGGAGGGGCAAGGGAGCGGATCACATCACGACGCCGACCAGCCGCCTCAGCGCGTCGCGCGCTTCCCCGTCCAGAACCGGCAGTCCGCCACGGGCGTCCAGCATATAGGCGCTGGGATCGGACAACGTGCGCATGGCGAATCCGACCACGGCCGGCGGTTCGGTGCTGAGCGGCTGCGACTCGTAGACGGGGGTGAAACTGCAGCCGGCAAGCAGCGCCCGGATCATCAGCGCTTCGTCGGAGGACGCGCCGGCCGCCGGAGTGTTGATGCCGAACAGCAGCCGTTCCGCCTCCGCCTCCGTCACCAGCCCGCGTTCCAGCAGGATGTCCACCATGGCGGAACTGGTCATCACCGGCGCGGCACGTCCCTTCCAGCAGAAGCGGCCGTCGTCCCAGCCGACGTCCAGGCTGCGGAAGATCATGTGCGGTTCGCCGCCGCCGGGCGCACCGGCGACGATGTAATTGACCCGCAGCAGGCCGTTCCAGGCACCGGCCGGTGCGACGATGCTGGACACGCCGCACCGGGTCAGGCGCAGGTAGGTGTCGTTGATGCCCGACGGTTCGAAATCGAAAAGCATGGCCTGTTCACCCCGCTGCCGGCCGGCCGGCCCGGTTTCCCGATTGCCCAGCCTTCGTTCGGTGAGTCAGGTGAGTGGCGGTTCGGCCCACGCAAACTGCCCATGCGGGTGCCCTCCCTTTGCGCAGAAATGCGAAAGGCGGTAGGCCGATCCGCCGGCCACCGCCTTTCGACTCCGCGCCAACGGAGGGTATCCGTGACGGATTATTGGTTCGCCGGCCCCATGAACACGCTGTCGCGGCTGTTCTTTTCGGCTGTGACGGTGTCGGACAGCTGGAAGGTCAGCGGCAGCGAGGTGGCGGCGACCTCCCCGCGGGGAGCCGTCACATAGACGCGGTAGGTGGCGACGCTGTCCGGCTCCGCCGAGATGGTGGCGGTGTGGGCGGCGCTCTCCGCCTCGCTCTCGCCGATCACCTTGATGTCGGCAGCGGACAGGCCGACGACGCTGAGGGTGTAGGAGCGGTTCTGGCGGGTCTTGTTGGCGACCTTGAAGGTGTAGGCGTTGCGGATCGACCCGTCCGACAGCGTGACAAACAGGGGCGCGCGGTCGCGCAGGACTGTGATGTTCAGGCTGGGGCGCAGCGCGAAGCTCCAGGCCATGGCGCCGCCGATGACCAGCATCAGCAGGGCGTAGACGATCACGCGCGGACGGATCAGGCGCCATTGATAGGTCTTGCCGGACGCGCGGGTGTCCTGGGCCGCCAGCGAATCGAAGGCAATCAGGCGGGTGGGCAGGCCCTGCTGGATCATGATGGTGTCGCAGGCGTCGACGCACAGGCCGCAGTTGATGCAGTCGGCCTGTTCGCCGGTGCGCACGTCGATCCCCATCGGGCAGACCTGGACGCACTGGCCGCAGTCGATGCAGTCGCCGAATCCCTGGGCGCGCCGTTCGTCCCAGCTCTGCGACTTGCGCTTCGGCCCGCGGTTGTCGCCGCGGTCGGCCTGATAGGTGACGACTAGCGAGTGTTCGTCCAGCATCGCGGTCTGGATGCGCGGCCAGGGGCACATGTACATGCACATCTGCTCGCGCGTCCAGCCGGCCATCACATAGGTCATGCCGACGAAGATGGCGAAGAAGGACGTCGCCTCGTAGCTGGCCTGGAAGGTCAGCAGATCGCGCAGCAGGGCCGGGGCGTCGGTGAAATAGGCGAGGAAGCCGAAACCGGTGACGAGGCTGAGCGCCATCCAGCCCGCATGCTTGCCCGCCTTGCGCAGGATCTTGCGCATGGTCCAGGGCTGCTTTTCCATGCGGATGCGTTCCGCCCGGTCGCCTTCGAAGACGCGCTCGATCCAGACGAACAGGTCGGTCCACACCGTATGCGGACAGGCGAAGCCGCACCAGACGCGTCCGGCCAGCGCCGTCGCCAGGAACAGGCCCAGCGCCGCCACGATCAGGATGCCGGTGAGGTAGTAGATCTCCTGCGGCCAGATCTCGATCCAGAACAGGAAGAATCGCGGGGTCGTCAGGTCGAACAGCACCGCCTGGGCCGGGGCTTCCGGCCCGCGTTCCCACCGGATCCAGGGGGCGATGAAGAACAGCACCAGAAGAACGGAGAAGGTCACGGTTTTAAGGCGCCGATAGAGCCCCTTGACCGATTTCGGGTGAATCGTCTTATGGCTTTCGTACAGCGGAACCTTGGCTGGTTGGGCTGATCCCTGCTGAACGATGCTTCCGTCTGGCATGTCGATGCGCCTGATTTCCGAATTCCACGTTGGCGCGGAGCATAGTCGACCACCAGTGCGGCGCGTTTGACCTCTGTCAAACTGCACCGATATTTTGAAAGCCCCTGTTTTCCTGAGGCCTTCCGCCGGTTCGAGGGTTCCGCGGTCCGGGTTCCGTTAATACTGTGCAGCCACCGTCGCCGACAAGCTCATTATTTGCTCGATACGGAGGAATGACGAACAATACTGCTACTACACTGTATCAAAACGCGACTATCAGCGCGACGTACCGTCCGAGCTTGCCGATCGTGACCAGCAGCAGAAACAGGCGCAGATCGACGCGCAGGATGCCGGCGACCAGGGTCAGCGGATCGCCGATGAAGGGAACCCAGGCCAGCAGAAGCGACCAGACGCCGGAGCGCTGGTACCATCCGGTGGCCCGTTCCACCAGACGGCGCGACACCGGGAACCAGCGGCGGTCCTGGAAATGCATCAGATAGCGGCCGAGAGCCCAGTTGACCGTCGATCCCGCCACGTTTCCGATGGTCGCCACCAGAATCAGGAGCCCGTCGTGATAGTTGCCCGAAGCATGCAGCCCGGCCAGCAGAAGCTCGGACTGGGCAGGAAAAATCGTCGCGGCCGCCAGCGCAACAAGGAACAAACTGCCATAGGCCGCGATGTCCGACATCGTGCAAATCCTTTCCCGGCCAACGGTTTGGCTGTTACGCTTCGCTGTCTGGCGCAGGATTAGGCGTCGGGCAGACGCAAAATCAAGAGGTTCACCGGCGGCGTCCGGCGGGTGCGGCTGCGTGATGGCCCTTGCCCGGCAACCGTCAAGTGACAAGAATGGTGCTGCGATCCGCACAGCGTGTCCGCCCGGAAGCTTTTGCTCGCCGGCTGTCGCGACGGTCATCGCACACAGGCCCGATCGGCGGTGGGAGAAAGCACGCGCATGGGGGAAACCGGGTTCGCCCGCTTCGACGCCGACGAACATCTGGTCTGGACCAATGCCGCGTTCGCGGCCCGGTTCGCCGTGCCTGCCGCCGGGGCGCCCGATGCGCCGTTCCATGCGACGCTCGACGCACTTCTCGCCGGTCTTCTCGGGCTGTCCGGAATCGACGACCTGCGCCGCGGCCATGCCGTGACGCGGGCGTTTCCCGACGGCGCCACGGTCACGCTGGCGCTTGGTGCGGGCGCGCCGGGGGAAAGCCTGCTGACGGCCATCGAGGCTGCCGGTCAGGCGGAAATCCCCTCGGAGCGGGAACCCTGGGCGAAGACCAGCCTCGTCCTCGACTGTCTCAGCCAAGGCGTGATGGCGTTCGACTGCGATCTGCGGCTGGTCGCGTGGAACCGGCGCGTGCTGGAGCTGCTTTTCATCGACCCGGATTTCCCGCGCTATGCCCAGCCCTACGAGACCGTGGTGCGCCACATCGCGGAACAGGGCGGCTATGGCCGCGGCGACGTCGACGATCTGGTGGCGCAGCGGCTGGACTACATCCGCAACGCGTCCTGGCCCTTCTACAACGAGCGGGTGCGGCCGGACGGCGTGGTCATCGAGACGGTGACCCTGCCGCTGCCGGACGGCGGCTTCGTCACCACCTACACCGACATCACCCAGCGCAAGCAGGCCGAACGGGAGCTTGCCGCCAGCCGCGAACTGTTCGAGCTGGCGATCCGCGCCGCGCGGGAGGGCATCTCGCAATGGGACCTGCGCACGGGCGAGGTGTGGTTCTCCCCGCAATGGTGGGGTCTGCTGGGCTATGGCGAGACCGAGATGGAGAACAGCCGCCGCCGCTGGGAAGAGCTGATCCACGCCGACGACCGCGCCGCCGCGCTGGAGATGGTGGCGGAACTGGCGTCAGGCCGGCGTTCCGAAAGCCGGTTGCTGCAGCGGTTCCGCCACCGGTCGGGCGCGACGGTCTTCCTGGAGACCCGCGCACTGGCCGTGGCGGGCAGCGACGGCCGGACTTTCCGCATCGTCGGCTCCCACACCGACGTGACCGAGAGCGTCCGCGCGGCGGAAGCCGTCCGCGCTGCCAAGGAGGAGGCCGAACGCGCCCTGCAGGATTTGAAGGAGGCGCAGGTCCAGCTGATCCAGGCGGAGAAGATGGCCGCGCTCGGCTCCCTCGTGGCCGGCGTGACGCACGAGATCAACACGCCGGTCGGCATCGCCCTGACCGGCGCCTCGCTGCTGGCGGAAAAGACGCGGGGCCTGCGCCGCCTGTTCGAAGCCGGTTCGCTGCGGCGCGGCGACTTCGCCGAGTTCATCGACATTGCGGACGAAGCGACGCAGCTGATGCTGCTGAATGTCGAGCGCGCCACCCGCCTGATCCAGAGCTTCAAACAGATCGCTGTCGATCAGGCCAGCGAGGAACGCCGCGTCTTCGAACTGAACCATTATATTCACGAGGTCCTGCGCAGCCTGGGAATGCGCATTCGCCGCAGCGGACATGCCGTCGCCGTCCATTGCCCGGAAGACCTGATGCTGGACAGCTATCCCGGCGTGATCAGCCAGATCCTGACCAATTTCGTCATCAACTCCATCCTGCACGGCTACGATCCGGGCGTGCGCGGCCGGCTGACCGTGACGGTCACGCTGGCCGGGGGGGAGGTGGAGCTGGTCTATGCCGACGACGGCCGAGGCATCCCGGCAGACCTGCACGGCCGGGTCTTCGAGCCCTTCTTCACCACCAGCCGTGACCGTGGCGGCAGCGGGCTGGGGTTGAACATCGTCTACACGCTGGTCACGCGCACCCTGCGCGGCCGGTTGCGGCTGGACAGCGCACCGGGGACCGGAACGGCCTTCACGCTGCGGTTCCCGCGCGTCACGCCGGCAGACCCGCTGCCGCTGTAGCTGTGCGCGACAGGCTTTTCAAATTCGGGATTTGAGACGCTGGGATTCGATCACGGCACCACCATGACGTGGTCGTCTGCTGTCGGTCGTCTGCTGTCAGTGGTCTGCTGCGGCGCACGGGCGGTGTGGGAGGCTATTGTCCGTGCCAGTGTCGAACCGCCCTTCCTGCCGCCCCGACTTTAATCCAATCCAATTCAGGGTCGCTTTATCATGCCTCATTGCCCTTGAGACGTCTGCAATGCGGTCCCGCCGGTCCGCGATGTCGACTGGACCAGCATGTCCTTGATGACATCGAGGAATGCCCGCAATGGCGGCGGAACGGCGCGATGCCCGGGGTAGTAAACCGCCACCCTCTCCGGCTCGTGCATCCAGGCGGACAGCACGGTTCGCACCCTCCCCTCCACGAGGGCGGCTTCCGCAGCCCAGCTCGCCACATACGCGATCCCCAAGCCCTGCACGGCCGCGTTCACCATCAGCTCCTCATCGTCGAGAACCACAGGTCCGTCGACATCGATGGTCAGCTCTTGCCCGGCCCGCTCGAACTCCCATCGGTACAGCCTGCCGCTCGGCATGCGGTGGCCAATGCAGCGATGGTACCGGAGATCGTCCGGAGTTGTCGGCTCACCGGCGCGATCGAGATAGGCCGGGGATGCGACACAGACGAACCCCATCGGCACAGGGAGGGGCACCGCAATCATGTCCTTCGGAATGGAGTCGATAAGACGGACGCCGGCATCGAAGCCGCCCGATACGATGTCGATCAGCCGCCCCTCGACGACCAGATCCACCGTCACGTCGGGGAACCGTTCCGCCACGCGCGGGAGGATGTCGCGGACGAGAACGGCCGCGGCCACCCGCGGTGCGTTAATCCGAACTCGGCCTGCCACATTGCCTCGAAAGGCGGTGGCTGCATCCAGCGCTTCATCCAGGGATGTCAGTGCCACTTGCAGACGGCTGAGCAGTTCGAGCCCTGCTTCGGTCGGCGAGACGCTGCGGGTCGTCCGGTTGAGGAGACGGACGCCCAGCCGATCCTCAAGGCCCCGCATCGCGTGGCTCAGCGTGGATGGCGCCGTTCCGAGTTCATCCGCCGCGCGGCGAAAGCTGCGATGGGTGGCAACGGCCACGAAAGCGGTGAGATCGTTGAGGGAGGGGCGCGTCATTGATGGCGATTTTGCATCAACCCATGCTGATTTCAACGTCTAATCGCGCAGGCCCTGGGCTGCTATCTCCTGCTCCAGCGCGGCAGATGCCGATGCCCGATCCGCACAAGGAAACGTGAATGTCCAAGCGCGACGCCATCTTCCCTGCCGGCCGGCAGGCTCTCTACGAGATTCACCGCTACTCCGCTGGCATCCGATCCGGTGATCTGCTCTTTGTCTCGGGGCAGGTGGGCGGCCGCGAGGACGGCTCGCCCGAGCCCGACTTCGCAAAGCAGGTTCAACTGGCTTTCGACAACCTAGGCGAGGTTCTGAAAGCGGCCGGCGCCACGTTCGACGACATCGTGGACTTGACCACCTTCCACACCGATCCGGAGACCCAGTTCGAAGTCGTCATGTCTGTCAAAGACAAGGTGTTCCCTCGGAAGCCCTATCCCAATTGGACCGCTGTCGGAGTGAACTGGCTTGCCGGCTTCGACTTCGAGATCAAGGTGATCGCACGGGTCCCGCAGACCGCCTGAACCAACATACTGGAAAAACCAGCGATAAAGGCTGCCGTTTACGGCGCGGCGGGCCATCCGCAGGAATTGCGGTACAGGGACGTTGCCGATCCTCCCTGTCCGCCCGATGGCGTACTGATCCGGGTTGAGGCCATTTCCATCGAAGGCGGCGATCTCATCGACCGGGCGTCCACGACGCCGCCGTCACCAGGCTATGTTTGGGGGATGCCGCCGCGGGCGAGGTCTTCGCCGTCGGCCCGCAGGTTCGTGACCGGTTTGTCGGGCAGAAGCCGGAAACGCTTTCTCCTGGCATCCGCTTGAGTATCGCAACCGGGCCGCCCAATAGCGCAAGCTGGAGCGGACTGTCCAAATCGGGACATACTGGCCGCGCGACCAGTGATTAGAACCGAAAATCACAACATCATCTGGATGTGCTGGTCGCGCGGGACGGGATGATCACTGCCGCTTCGGGCGCATGTGCGCTCACTACGCGATAGGCGGGGGCACCATGCATAGGCGCCGATCAGGCTTGGCCCTGCTGGTCCCCCTGCTTCCGTGGATGGCCCTCCACCAAAGCACGGGCGGCAAATCCAGCGTCCTCGAACCAACTGGCATCGCGGTGCACCAGCGATGCTGAGAAGGCGCCGTCGAGCAGCAGCAGGATCCGGCGTGCAAGAGATTGAGGATCTTCGAAGCCCCCAAGCTCCAGTTCCTCCGCAAGCCATGAGGCGAAGGCGCTTTTGTGGCGTGCGCCGATCTTCACCGCAGGATGACCCGGCAAGGCGGCGAGTTCCGCTGTGGTCCGCAAGAACCCGCAGCCCTTCCACTTCGGATGGCGCGCGCTGCGGGCAAGGCCGACGAAGATGGCTGCGACCTTCTCCCCGGCTCCGCCCTCCGCGTCGGCGAACCAGCGCGCCATCTGGGTCAGGTTGGGCTGGTCGCGCGCGTCGAGATAGGCGGCAACGAGGTCATCCTTGCTCTCGAAATGGTAATAGAGCGTGCGCTTGGTGACGCCCGCCTTTTCGGCGACGGCATCGACGCTGACGCGGCCGATACCCTCCGCATAGAAGAGCTTGGAGGCGGCCTGGATGATCCGCCCGCGCGTATCCGCATATCGTGGCATGGCATGAAAAGTATACCGTACAGTGAGTATACTCAAGCGGCTTCGGCGGCGAACATGTCCTTCTTACCAGCGAGGAGGAGTCGACCATGACCGAGTGTGTCCTTCAGGAGATCGACGGAGCGATTGCGACGTTGACGCTCAACCGTCCGGAAAAGCTAAACGCCCTCAATTACGAGACCATCGACGTTTTGCTCGCCGCTCTCGACGGGATAGAGGACGACATCCATGTGCGTGGGGTGATCCTCACCGGAACCGGGCGCGCTTTTTCCGCCGGCGGCGACATCCCCGAATTCTCACATTCCGTGGCACAAAGTCCCGAAGCGGCACTTCGGGACTTCGTAGCACGCGGTCAGCGGCTCACCGCCCGCATCGAAGCCTTTCGCAAACCAATCCTGGTGGCGGTCAACGGTCTCGCCTATGGCGGCGGCTGCGAAGTGACGGAAGCCGCACCGCTCGCCATCGCCAGCGAGCGTGCTGTCTTCGCCAAGCCCGAGATTCGCCTCGGCATGCCGCCCACCTTCGGCGGCACACAGCGCTTGCCGCGGCTGGCCGGACGAAAGCGTGCCATGCAGTTGCTTCTCACCGGCGAGACCTTCCCGCCCGACCGGGCGCTGGAACTGGGACTCGTCAACGCGGTCGTTCCTCACGAGGAACTGCTGCCGGCTGCAAGGGCGCTGTTGGGGCGCATCCTCGTCCACTCGCCGCTCGCCGTCGCCACCGTCCTCACCGCCGTTACGCGGGGCGTCAATCTGCCCATCGCCGAAGGCTTGCTGGTGGAGGCCGAGCAATTCGCCCGGATGGCGCCGACCGCCGACCTGCGCGAGGGGCTCGACGCCTGGATTG
This sequence comes from Pseudomonadota bacterium, assembly GCA_023423695.1. Classification (GTDB taxonomy): domain Bacteria; phylum Pseudomonadota; class Alphaproteobacteria; order Azospirillales; family Azospirillaceae; genus Azospirillum. The sequence goes on from JAFAFA010000147.1 coordinate 76,184, forward strand.
CCCGGCGGATTCCGGCTTATGGCGGTATGTGGTCATCCACAGTCAGAGGCTGAGTGACGGGATGATCGACGTGTGATCAGCGGGATCGTCCATGTGCTGAAGTCGGGCGGGCGGTGGGAAAGGGGGAAGCGCGCCCAAGGCATCGGACGGTCCCGAAGTGGGAGAACCACCAAAATCCACGCCCTGAACGATCCGCGTGGGCGGCAGCGACTGGCGGTCGGGTTACCGACTGCGCCGCTGCTGACCGGATGCGCGACCGGATGCCCGCCACCCGCCGGAATGATCGAGGAAGCCGGGGCCGCGCCCAACACTTAACCACGCGTCAACAAGCGCTGGAAAGCTGCCATTCATCCTACTTCTACCGGAACCGTAACGTCATCGGGCGCATGTTCGGACGCCTCAAGGACTTCTGGCGCATCGCCACCCGCTATGACCGGTCAGCCACCAACCTCATGGCCGCCGTCCACATCGTGGCAACCGTCGCCTAGCGGTTGTGAGTCCGGGCGCTAGCAGGTTCGGCGGGCGCTTGCGGTCCGCTGGCTTCGTTATTCTTCTTCGCTCGCTCCTTCTTCGCTTGATCGTGATGCCACTTGATGGCGAAGAACATGCCCGTGCCCAACACGATGATCTTGAACGGAAAGAAGACCAAAGGGAACCAATCATACATTTTGAGTTTCTCCAAGCTATGACACTGTCTGTCGTCAGGGGGGCTGACGCCGGACGGGTCGGGCGCAAGTCTTTGTCTGCGGTCGGCATAACAGCCGGCAGGGTTGCCGCGGCTGTACCGAAACGGGCTTCCTCGGCCTTGTGGAAGTACTGGCCGTCCACCAGCCAACCCTTCAACGGCCACAAGGGCGGAACACAGGTCAGCAACAGGAACGGCAGGGTTGTGACGAGGGGCACCCAGTAAGGGGGCTCAACCTTTGCCTCGATCCAGAGCGCCAGGACGACCCAAGCCGCAGCGTGGGCAGCGACCAGGCAGTTCGGCGCTGAGAGGGGGAAGAGGCGTCCACTCCTGTTCGGATGACATCACGCATTCCTTCGGGAGGCCATGGCAGGCAATGCTTGCATGCAATGCGTAATCGTATGCTCCACTGAGACCTACAATGTCAACCCGAATGCATGCAATGTGCAGTCGGAGATCATACAACCATGGAAGATATGGCAGGTGCCTCAGCCAGAAGGTCGGCCACTTGCCGCAATGCCTCGCGCAGACCCTGGCGGTCCCTCGGAGCGCCGAGCGCGACACGGACAGCCTCCGGCGGCGTCGACACGGCAAAGGCATCGCTGCCGACGATACCAATCCCCGACCCACGCAGGCGCATGATGAACTCACCGCGGGTCCATTCGCCAGGCAGCCCAAGCCACAGGTGGAATGCACAAGGGCTTCCCACGATGTCCCCTGACGCCAGCGTTTCCCTCGCGATGGCGTGCCGCGCCGCCGTCTCCTGCCTGATGCCCGCGACGATGCTCGCAGCCGTGCCATTGTCGATCCAGCGTGTCGCCAGTGCCGCGGTCAGCGGCGAGGCCATGCCCGTCGTGGCCCGCACAGCCGCGGCCAGCCGGGAAACCTGGCGGGGCTCGGCCACCGCGAGATAAGCGATGCGGAGTGCCGGTGAGACGGATTTGGCCAAGCCAGAGACGTGGAAGACGGACTCGGGCGCCAGCGCCGCAAGAGGAGGTGGCGCATCGGGTGCCAAGGCACCGTAAGCGTCATCCTCGATGATGCGCACCTCATACTGGCGCGCGATGGCCACCAACGTCTTGCGTCTTTCCAGCGGCAGCGTCGCCGTGGTGGGATTGTGCAAGGTCGGGGTGCAATAGAGCGCCTTGGGGCGATGGGTCCGGCAGGCCTCCTCAAAGGCCTCGGGCAGCAGGCCGTCTCCATCCATGGCCAGCGGCGCGAGCCTCAGCCGCAGATGCGCCGCCAAGCTGCGGAAGCCCGGATAGGTCAGCGCCTCGCAGCACACCACGTCGCCCGGTTCGCACAGGACGCTGAGCAAGGCCAGCAAGGCGCCCTGTGTGCCCGCGCAGACCAGCATCCGCTCCGGGGGCACGGCCAAGCGGCCTTCCAGCCAACGCGCTCCGGCCTGACGGTCGGCCTGACTGCCGCCGACCTGCTGGTAGCGAAGCAACAGATCCAGGTCCAACTCCGCTGCGAAGGCGCCCATGTCGTGCCGCAGGTCGTCCTGCAAGCCCGGCCCCGCGGGCAGAGGGGGCGCGTTCATCTGGAGATCGGCGGGACGCGCCGCCTGCCGGGGTTCGGGCGACATCGGCGGTGCGGCGCGGCTTGCGCGCACGAAAGTGCCCTGGCCGACGCGACCTTCCACCAGACCGCGTCGGGCCGCCTCCGCATAGGCGCGCGTGATGGTCGTGAAATCGACGCCCAGCTTCACAGCAAGAAGACGCTGCGGCGGTAGGCGAGTGCCCTGTGTGACGCGCCCTGCCCGAATGTCCTCTTCCAGGGTATCGGCGATGGAGCGGTACACCGGGCCCGCCGAGCGATCGATTGTTGGCACCCAAACCGGATCGTCAGCGGAGCGCGACATGCCTCACCCTCATCCACATACAATGCGGCATTGTAGCCCTTAATTGTATGCAGTCAAAGGAGATATACGCTCTCACTCGCCAGTTCGCGGCGCCGATGGCAAGGCTGCAGTCACGGCAGTCGTCGCCCTCCATTCCTCAAGACCACATCGCTTGTGGATCGGCATCCAATTTTGGTCAGCTCCCATGTCCGGTTGTTCAGCAGCGCCGCCGGTTCGGCGCACAGCGCCCGGTCAGGTGGGTAGGCGAGGGCATGGCCTGCCGGAGCGCCGCGCTCGAGCACCGCCGGGGCCGGCAGAACGATCTTCGCGGACGGGAGTGCAGGCGTCGGCCACCCGAGCCCTCGGCAAACGCTTGGGTCGCGAGCCGGTTGGCATGGACAAGGTCAAAGCGGCATTGAGGCTGGCCTTTCGCCAGCCGAAGCCGCCAAGCATTTGGGGTTGGGGAGAACCACCGTCTACCGGGAGATGAACTTGGAGGGGCCTCCAGAGGCCGCCGCACGACCCCTGACCGGCATCAGGGCGGGCAATCATGCCTCGCTGTTCCCGATGCGTCCGACCTTGGCGTTGTCTGCCGAACAAATATCGCCATGCCTTCTGCATGGTGCGATGGTGGAAGGGGCTGGATTCGAACCAGCGTACGCGTACGCGGGCAGATTTACAGTCTGCTGCCTTTAACCACTCGGCCACCCTTCCATCGGGGCGCAGAGGATTAGCCTTTCGATCGGGTGGGCGTCAAGCCCCTTTTCGCGGATTTTCGCTCCAACAAAAAAACCTCCGCCCCAAGGACGGGACGGAGGTTTTTTGAAACACGGCATTCAAAGAGGATTTGGCAAAGAGGGTCTGGAGACCCGCCTTTCAAAATCCATTCAGTTCGGGCGACGCGACGCCCGGTGCGCGGGGATCGGAATCGGGCGGATCGCCTGTTCCTCGCGCCGGCTGGCCGACATGTCGATCTCCACGCGGGCCAGAGCCTTGCGCAGTTCGTGCACGCTTTCGGACAGCGACTGGATGGTCGCTTCGCTCGGCTGCTGACGCCAGCCACGATAGGCGGAGATGCAGGCCTTGGCCGTGTCGCGCAGGCGGCCTTCGATCGCATCCACCGGCGGGGTCGGCTGTCCGGCCGTCCGCGGAGCATCCGTCGTCGCCGGGGCTGCCGCGACGGGAGCCGCCGGGGTGGGGGCCGGAGCCGGTGCAGGTTCCTGACGGTTCAGGCGCAGCGTTTCCGTCGGCGCCGCCGGAGCGGCAGCCGCTGCCGGGGCCGGAGAAGCGGCAGGCGCTTCGACCGGGGTCTGATCGGCAGCCGGTTCCGTCCGCGGGGCACGGGTCAGCGTGCCGCGGACCGTGCGGCCGGCGCGACGCGGCTCTGCGGGAGCTTCGGCTTCCGCGGGTGCGGCGGGAGCGGGTTCGGCCGCCGGGGCAGCCGGAGCGGCGGTCGCCGGTGCGGCTGCCTCCTCGGCCGGTGCAGCCGGTGCGGACGGCTGACCGGCGTCGGCCTGGGCATCGCCCTGGTCGTCATCGCCGTGGGCGGCATCACCCTGGCCGCTTGCGGCCTCCGCCTTCTTGATGATGTAGGAGATGGCGCTGGGCGTGCATTCGAATTCGCGCGCGATGGCCGAAAGCGTTGCACCGCTGCGGTAACGTTCAAGAATTTGGGGCCACGCCGACTGCGGAATGCGCCCACGCTTCTTGGGAGACTCCGGTTCGCTCCCGGTTTCTGCGTTCATTATATCGCTCGGTTGCCAAAGTGAATTTTCAGTCATTCGTCAGCATGTCCACCCGAACCGCACGCTTCCGACACGGGACCACGCGGGCGCGTGCGTCGGCAGCATCGGGGCTTCACGCTGGCGGGCGATGTTTTCGGTATGGATGACTATCGGAAACTCTTCTCAAAAATGCCAGCATAACTTTGCACGGAATCGTGATTTTGTGTCCGGTGTCACAGCGGGGCACGACGATTGGTGGATGGCGGCACTTTTTAAAATCCGGCGGCGGATGAAAAACGCGGACCGGAAACCGCCGGTGGTGGCGTCTTTTGAAAAGTGCGATGGACCTCGGATGGGGGGTCCCGTGTTTTGACTTCAGGAACTTCCCCGAACGGGGCGTTCCGACCGTCACCGGGACTTGTCGGCTCGGCGGGCGGTGGCCGTTGGCTCCAACTGTTTTGCTCCACCGATTTTGCGGAGACCGTCCATGCCGCATGCGTCCGTTCCGCGTTCGTCCCACACCTCCCGCCACCTTCCGGCTGCGGCGCTGTGTGCGCTGCTGACCGGAGCCCTCCTGTCGCCGCCGCTTTCGGCGGGTCCCGCCGCCGCGCAGGAGGCGCCCGCCGCGAACACCGTCAATGCTGCGCCCAACGCCAGCCGGACCTACGCGCCGCCGTCCTTCCGCGATCTCGCCCGGACGCAGATCGACACCGTCGTCAACATCTCCAGTACCCAGGCGCCGCAGGCATCCGGCGGCGGTCGCCTGCCGGAGGGGATGGACGTGCCCCCCGGCTCGCCGCTGGAGGAGTTCTTCCGCGAGTTCCGCAACCGCCAGCGCGGCGGCCAGCCCAACGGCGCGCCCGAAGGCGGTCCCAATGGCGGGCCGGGGGGCGGTCCGGGCGGCTTGCCCAGCATGGCGCTCGGTTCCGGCTTCATCATCGATCCGGCCGGGCTGATCGTCACCAACAGCCATGTGGTCGCCGACGCGGCGGAGATCTCCGTCACTCTGCATGACGGCACCCGGCTGCCGGCCAAGCTGGTGGGTTCCGACGCGCCGACCGATCTGGCGCTCCTGAAGGTCGAAAGCGACAAGCCTCTGGCCGCCGCCCATTGGGGCGACAGCGAGGCGGTGGAGGTCGGCGACTGGGTGGTCGCCATTGGCAACCCGTTCGGACTCGGCGGGTCGGTGACCGCCGGCATCCTGTCGGCCCGTGCCCGCGACATCCAGCAAGGCCCCTACGACGAGTATCTGCAGACTGACGCCGCCATCAACCGCGGCAATTCTGGCGGCCCGCTCTATGATGCCGGCGGCGCGGTGATCGGCATCAACACCGCCATCTATTCGCCCACCGGCGGTTCGGTCGGCATCGGCTTCGCCATCCCGTCCTCGCTCGCCAAGCCGATCATCGACCAGTTGAAGGACGGCGGCAAGGTGCGGCGCGGCTGGCTGGGCGTCCAGGTTCAGCGGGTGACGCCGGACATCGCCGAAAGCCTGGGCATGAACGGCACCAGCGGCGCGCTTGTCACCAGCGTTTCGCCTGACAGCCCGGCTGCCTCCGCCGGCCTGCGCCAGGGCGACGTCATCATCGCCTTCAACGGCAAGCCGCTGGAGCAGATGCGTGAACTGCCGCGCCTTGTCGCCTCGACCGAGATCGGGCGCGCCGTGCCGTTGAGCGTGATGCGCGGCGGCAAGCAGGAATCGGTGCAGGTGACGCTCGGCGAACTGCGCAACGAGCCGCAGCAACTGGCGATGTCCGGATCGAGCGGTGCGCCGCGCTCCGCCCAGCCGGAAGAGAGCAAATCGGCGCTCGGCCTCAAGCTCGCCCCGCTCACCCCCGGCCTGCGCGAGACCTTCTCGATCGGCGAGGATGTCGCCGGGGTGGTGGTGACGGAGGTGGACGGCGACAGCGTCGCCTCGCAACGCGGTCTCGACCTGGGCGACGTCATCGTCGAGGCGGGGCAGGAGCCGGTGGCGACCCCCGCCGACCTGGAAAGCCGCATCGCCAAGGCCAAGGAACAGGGGCGCAAGACCCTGCTGATGCTGGTCAGCCGCGGCGGCGACCTGCGCTATGTCCCGCTTCCGCTGGACGGCAAGAAGGGTTGACCCGTAGCGGAGACCGGACGATGAGACCGGAGCGGGCATCTGCCCCGCTCCGGTCTCATCCTTTTCCGCTACCGTTCGCCGCGCCGCGAGAGTAATTTGCCGCCCGTTTGGCGAATGGGATGGCTAACCGTGAGCATTTATCCGGAGAGCGGCCAGCCGGTGCGGCTGTCGGTCGTTGTCCCCGTCTTCAACGAGGCCGACAACGTGCTGCCGCTGCTCGAAGAGATCGAGCGGGCGCTGGCGCCGGCCGGCGGATTCGAAATCATCTTCGTCGACGACCAGTCCGACGACGACACCCAGGCGCGGCTGGCCCCGGCGGTCGAGGCCGGCCGCCTGCGCGTGCTGCGCCACTCCCGCCGTTCCGGCCAGAGCGCCGCGGTGCGCAGCGGCGTCAAGGCGGCGCGCGGCGAGTTCGTCGTCACCCTCGACGGCGACGGGCAGAACGATCCGGCCGACATACCGGCGCTCTTCGCCCTGGTGTCGACGGGGGAGGCCGGCGCCCCGGTGCTGGTCGGCGGCCTGCGCAGGAAGCGGCAGGACACCCTGTCGAAGCGCTGGGCCTCCAAGATCGCCAACGCCGTTCGCCAGTCCTTCCTGCAGGACGGCTGCACCGACAGCGGCTGCGGGCTGAAACTGTTCCGTCGCGACGCCTTCCTCGATCTGCCGTTCTTCGGAGCGATGCACCGTTTCCTGCCGGCCCTGTTCCGCGCCCACGGCCATCCGGTGGCTTATGTGCCGGTGAACCATCGCCCGCGCGAGCGCGGCGTGTCAAAATACAACAACTGGCGGCGCGGGCTGATCGGCGTGGTCGATCTGCTGGGCGTCTATTGGCTGAAGCGACGGACAAAGCTGTCGCCCGTGTCCGAACGCCTCTGACCGACCTTCGCTGCGACCACGAGACCCTTTCGGGACAGGATTTCTACGATGCTTGAGCGCGCTGCGGCCTGGTTCCACGAGCAGAGCACGACCGACCTGATCTGGGTCGGCATCGGCTTCTTCGCCCAGCTGATGTTCACAATGCGCTTCATCGTGCAGTGGATCGCCAGCGAAAAGGCGCGGCGCAGCGTCGTGCCGGAACTGTTCTGGTATTTCTCGCTGGGCGGCGGCGTGATGCTGTTCGCCTACGCCTTCTACCGGTTCGACCCGGTCTTCATGCTGGGGCAGGGCATGGGTCTGGTGATCTACGCTCGCAACGTCTACTTCGTCTGGACCCACAAGAAGTCGCTGGCCGCCGGCGATGCGGTGCCGAGCAAATCGTGACCGCATCCCCCCTGCCGCGCGCCGCTCTGCCGATCTGGGCCTATGCGCTGCTGACGCTGATCGCCGCCGCGCTGTTCCTGCCGGGCTTCACCGTGCTGCCGCCCTTCGACCGGGACGAGGCGCGCTTCGCGCAGGCGTCGTCCCAGATGCTGGACAGCGGCAACTTTGTCGACATCCGCTTCCAGGACGAGACGCGCTACAAGAAGCCCGTCGGCATCTATTGGCTCCAGACCGCCGCAACCACGGTGGCCGAAGCGGCGCGCGGCGTTCCCGTGGGCAGCGAGAAGCTGATCTGGACCTACCGCATTCCGTCCTTCCTGGGCGCGATTCTGGCGGTGCTCGGCAGCGCCTGGACGGCGGCGCGGCTGTTCGGCGGTCCGGCCGGCTTCATCGCCGGGCTGATGATGGCGTCCTGCGTCGTGCTGGGGGTCGAGGCGCGGATGGCCAAAACGGACGCCGTCCTGCTCGCCACGGTCGTGATCGGGCAGGCGGTACTGGCGCATCTGTATCTCACCCGCCGCGATCCGGCTCCCGCCGGGCGGGCCGCCTGGACCGCGCCGCTGGTGTTCTGGATCGCCGCCGGTGTCGGCGTGCTGGTCAAGGGGCCGCTGGTCCTGCTGGTATCCGGCAGCACGGCGCTGGTGCTGGCGCTGTGGGACCGCGAGGCCGGCTGGCTGAAGCGGCTGAAGCCTCTGGCCGGGCTCGGGATCGTCGTCGCCATCGCCGCGCCCTGGCTGATCGCCATCGCCATCAAGAGCAAGGGCGCCTTCTTCGCCGAGTCCGTCGGCCACGACATGCTGGGCAAGGTGTCGGGCGGGCAGGAGGGCAAGGGCCTGCCGCCGGGCTATTACCTCGGCACTTTCTGGGTCACCTTCGCCCCCTGGTCGCTGCTCGCCCTCCTGGCGGTTCCATGGATCTGGGCGCGCCGTCGGCTGGACGCCGTGCGTTTCTGCATCGCCTGGATCATCCCGAGCTGGCTGGTGTTCGAGGCGGTGCCGACCAAGCTGCTGCATTACACGCTACCGGTGTTCCCGGCGATTGCCGCCCTGGCCGCGGCAGCCCTGCTCGACAATTTCGACCGCAGCCGCGAACGGCCGCGCCGCTGGCTGACGGCCGCCGCCGTGGCGCTCGGCGTCATCGGCTTCGGGGCACTGACCCTGGCTGTCGCGGTGATCCCCTGGCTGGTCGGCCAGCGGATCGATCCGATTGCGGTGTCGCTGGTGCCGGCGGTTGGCGGGCTCTTCGCGCTCGCCCTGCATCTGTTGCTTGGTGGTAAGCGGCAGGTCGGCCTCGCGGCCGGCGTGGCGGCTGCCGCTCTGCTCTATGTGGGGACCTACGCCGCGGTGCTGCCGAGCATCGACGGCGTTTGGGTCAGCCGGCAGGCCGCTCGTGCGGTCGCCCAGGTCAGGCCCTGCGCGGACAGTGTCGTCGCCTCCGCCGGCTATTCCGAACCGAGCCTCGTCTTCCTGCTGGGCACGCCGACCAAGCTTGTCCATGGCGCCGGTGCGGCAACGCATCTGCTGTCGGACCGTGCCTGCGGTCTGGCCCTGGTGGAGGACCGCGAGGCTGCCGCCTTCCTCGACAGTCTCGGCACCGCCACGCCGCTGCCGCTGGCGGAACTGGCCGGATTCAACTATAACACGGGCAAGCGCCTGCACCTCACGCTCTACCGTCTGCCTGCATCGTAAGGGCAGGGGGGACCTCCCCGCTTGGGGATGGGGCTGCCGGGATGGGTAACGCGCCTCCGCATTGGACGGCGCGGGCGCTTTCCGCTCGACTGCATCTTCAGATCCGTTTTTTCCGGACGAAAGGTGCCTGTTCGATGACCCGCGTTGCATCCGCTGCCAGAGCCGCTGCCAGGACCGCCGCCGTCGCCGCCGTTTCCATCCTGGGGATGGCGACGCTGTCGCTGCCGGCGAATGCCCAGAAGCAGGACTATGCGCCCTGGGTGTACGACCAGATGGTGCCGACCGGTCCCTTCATGCGCAACATGGATCAGGCGCAGCCGCTCCCCGGCCCGGCGCCGTCGCATTGGGGCGCCACGAAATCGGGCGAGCACCGCGCCGGCATGACGCGCTACGGCACCGACGTGAAGCGGACGAGCCGCCACTATTCCACCACCCATTCGCTGACGCCGCCGCCGGTCGATCCCGCCGCCGCCCGGCGGGTGATGGCCCCGCCGCGCAGTTCCGACGCCCCGGCGGCGCCGAGGACCGCCCTGCCTCAGTAATCCGCGTCCGGCATCTCGCCCGGCCGCCACAGCCACGCCGCGCCGCGCACGCCACTGGGATCTCCATGGCGGGCGCGGCGCACCGGCGTGTCCAACCGGTCGGTGAAGGCCCAGGATTCCATCGCCGCCGGCAGCCGGTCATACAGAAGGTCCGCGTTCGACAGGCCGCCGCCCAGCACGATGACGTCCGGGTCCAGCAGGTTGGCCACCGCGGCCAGCCCGCGGGCCAGCCGCCCGACCAGCCGGTCCGCCGTCGCGGCGCATCCGGAATCGCCGCCAGCTGCGCGTGCGAGGATCGTCGCGGCGTCAAGCGCCTCGCCGGTGGCCGCCAGATGATCGGCCGCCACCGCAGGACCTGAGACGAAAGTCTCCAGGCAGCCACGCTTGCCGCAGTAGCAGGCCGGGCCCGGCCGCTCCTCGTCCGTCGGCCAGGGCAGGGGATTGTGCCCCCACTCCCCGGCGATGGCATTGCGCCCGCCGAGCGGTCGGCCATGCACGACGATGCCGGCACCGCAGCCGGTGCCGAGGATCGCCGCGAACACCACGCCGCAGCCGGTCCCGGCGCCGTCCGTCGCCTCCGACACCGCAAGGCAGTTGGCGTCGTTCTCGGTCCGCACCGGACGGCCGAGAGCCTGGACGAGGTCGCGAGTGAAGTCCTTCCCGATCAGCCAGGTGGAGTTGGCGTTCTTGACCAGCCCGGTGGCCGGGGAAATGGCGCCCGGAATGCCCAGCCCGACCGTCGCCTTGCCGCCGGCTGGGATTACGCCCTCCAGCCTTGCGACCAGATCGCGGATCGTCGCGACCGTCCCGTCGTAATCGCCCTTGGGCGTGGGAACCCTGTGGCGGGACAACTCGTTTCCCTGACGGTCGAGCAGGATGCCCTCCGTCTTCGTGCCGCCCAGATCGATGCCGATGCGGTGCCCGCTCGCGAAACCTGATCCGGTGGCTGTCATGCTGTGTGACCCGTCTGACCGTGGAAATCCCATCCATAGCGTCGCCGCCACCGCGGCGTCCAGCGGTGGCGACTGCCAAAAAGAACAGGTACCGAAAGGTCAGGTCGCGGCTGCGACTCGGCGTGTCGACTCCGCCGCGGTCGTGGGACAAAACGTGAGCCGTCGGCAAATACCATTGACCGGCCCCTGCGTTCGGGTAGAAGGTCGCCGACTGTCGGGCGGTCGCCTATCCCGCCCCCACCCGTCCTACCGTACCGCGCCACCGGAGCCCCTGATGAGTCGCCAGCGCGCTGCCCTTCGCTTCTCCCTGAAAGCCCTGACCGGCGCCGCCGTCCTCGGCGCGCTGCTTGCCCTTCCTGCTGCGCCCGCCAGCGCTGCCGCCGCCAAGGAGGCTGCGAAGCCGCCGGCGAAGACGGCCGCCGCCAAGGCGCGCCCGACCAAGGCCAGCACCCCGGCCGCCCCGGCCTGCTACAACCGCGCCGAACATGCGGCCGAGCAGATGATGCGCCTGCACACCGAGATGATGGTGGTCGGCCTGACCTGCCGCACCGTGGTGCCGGACAAGAAGCCGTTCGACCTCTACCAGGACTTCTCGGTCAAGAACCGCGCCCTGCTGTCCAATTCCGAAGCCTCGCTGATCAGCTACTACAAGCGCTCCGGCAGCGGCGGCAACGCCACCCGCCAGTTCGACATGTTCCGCACGGAACTGGCGAACGAGATCAGCCGCCGCGCCGCCACCATCGGCATCCCGCAGTACTGCGCCAACTTCGTCGACCGGTCGGTGGCCGCCAAGGACCTGACCGCCGACGACCTGCGCACCCTGACTTCGGACGAGAAGAACGCCGGCCTGATGCACCTGGCCAGCCGCCCGCTCTGCGACGTGAAGGTGGTCAGCAATCCTGACCCCGTCTTCGCCGTCGCCCAGGCCACGCCGACTCCGGCCGCGCCGAAGGCGGCCGCCGCCAAGGCGAAGGCTCCGGCCAAGGCAGCCGCTCCGGCCAAGCCGAAGCAGAAGGTCGCCGCCGCTCCGGCCAAGCAGTCCGTCGCCGTCCGCTGACGCTGCAACGCCCGGTTTAAGGCGCACATTCGCAACGCCCCGCACGGCAGCCGCCGGCGGGGCGTTTTGCGTTCGCGCCGGTCTGGCTTCCAGCTCCATCCAAAGCCGACGCATGCGGCCAACACAAATCTGTCTTGCAAAAATCCGTCAGGCTGGTACTACCGAAAAGGTCAGGGGTGAGCGCTCGCCATACGGTCCAGCCGGGTCGGGGCCGCATCCTCCGAACAGGAAAAATCATGGTCCGTCAGACCGATAGGCGGAACTCCGGATGAAACGGCATTCCGTTTGGTGAATGGACGGGCTGCACCAGACAGGGGGCTGCTGTTGCGTGACCGGTGTGCCGAGTGTGCCCGTGCCGCCGCACCCTGCCTTTGCGCCGTGCTGAAGGTGGGGTGAGGACATGGACTATTTTCTCCAGCAATTGATCAACGGTCTGTCGCTTGGGGCGATCTACGGCCTGATCGCGATCGGCTACACGATGGTGTACGGCATCATCGGGATGATCAACTTCGCCCATGGCGAGATTTACATGATCGGCTCCTTCGTGGCGCTGATCACCTTCCTGGCCATCGGCGCGCTCGGCATCACCTGGGTGCCGCTGGCCCTGCTGGTCATGCTGCTCGCCTCCATGCTGTTCACCAGCGTCTATGGCTGGACCGTCGAGCGCATCG
>JAFAFA010000029.1 GCA_023423695.1 Pseudomonadota bacterium
CGATGCGCCCGGCCGATACGACCGCGCGTCGTCGACGCTCTCGCAGCTCCTCGCGCGCTGGCCGCTCGAGCCGCCGGTGCGCGCCGCGATGGTCGAGGCACGCCGTCGCGGCAAGCCCGGCGCCTGGGCCCGCGTCGGCGCGGAGGTGTGGAAGCACCTCGGCCCCGATCCGGTGCTGCGCGAGCGCGCGCTCGCCGACCTCGCCTCGGACGACCCGCGCGTGCGCCGCGATGCCATCGCGAGCGTGCTCGGTGAGCACCGCGATCCCGACGGCGGCGACGCGCTCGCGCGCGAGCTCTACGCCCGCGATCCGGTCCTGAGGGACGCGGTCCTCTCCGCCGCGCCCGCGTTGATCGCCGAGGCGAGGCGCGATCTCGAGCGACGCGAGCTCACCCTCCGGGCGGCCATCCACGTGATGACGTACACGCCGGAGCCCGAGCAGACCGACGCGATGTGGACCGCGGTCCGCGGTCTGCGCGATGCCGCGCTCGGGGCCGGCGGCGACGACCGCGAGCTCGCCATGCACCACGTCCACACGCTCGCCCGCGCCGGCGCCGCGTGGGATCCGAGCGACCTCGCCTTCGTGCGCGAGGTCGCCGCGCTCGCGCTCTCGAGCCCCGACGAGTCGTGGCGCCTCTTCGCCCTCATCCCGACCCTCGAGGGCGTGGAGGGGCCCGAGAGCGACGCGCTGCTCGAGCAGATCGACGCGCGCGCGCCCGACCGCGTCACGCACATCCTCGACCGCCGCCGGGCGAGGGCGGGTTGAAAGCGGGCGCGCTCTCGGGTGACCCTCTCGGGCATGGGGTCACGAGAGCGATTGCCGAACGAGCCGCCGCTGCTCGACGACGAGCGCGCCATCCGCCTGGCCGAGGAGGCCACCGCGTTCTTCCGCGCGCCGGGCGACGGGCGGCACGAGCTCTCGCGCCTGGCGGTGAAGACCGCGATGGACGCCGCGCACCTCGCGCTCGAGACCGCCATCGACACCGGCGATCCGCGGGTGCTCGACGCCGCGCTCGAGCTCGCGACGCAGCGCGCGCGCGGCTGGGGCGAGGAGCGCTTCGAGATCGAGATCGCGCTGGCCGCCAGCGAGATCTTCCCGGCCCTCACCGCGATGACATCGGTCGCTCCGCTGCGTGACGGCCTCCCGACCCCTGCGAACGACAGCAGGGGTCGGCCTACCGTCACTCCGCTGCGCTCCGTGATCGACAACCGCGTGCGCGACTGCGCGCGCTCGAGCTCGAGCTTCCTGCGCAGGCTCACCGCGAAGGGCCTCGGCCCGCGCGCGCTGCGCTCGCTCCGCGGCGAGAGCGCGGAGGCCGACGCGGAGGTGGACGCCGAGGCGGCCGGCATCGTCTTCGCGCTCACCAAGGACAAGGACGCCGACGTGCGCGCCGCGGCCCGCGAGGCGCTCGGCGGCGCCGCGCCGCCCGCGTGGGCCACGTTCTTCCCGCGCGATCCCCTCGCCACCCTCCCCGCCGCCGAGGCCGCGCGCCTGCGCAGCCCGCTCGATCGCGCGGCCGAGGCGCTCGAGGAGGGCGTGAGCAAGGACGCGGCGCCGCTCGCCGAGGCCATCGCCGAGCTGCCCGACGCGCTGGCGACGCCGATCCTCGACGCGTGGATGCGGACGAGCCGCGCGGCGCAGGCGAAGGGCGCAGAGCCGCTGATCGAGCGCTGGCTCCGGCTCGATCCCGAGGGCGAGCGAGCCGTGGCTTGGCTTCGATCGATGGGCGACGACAACCCGATGCTGGAGTCCGGCGACCGGATCGGCGCGCTCGTCAAGCGGCTGCCCGTCGAGCACGCGCGCGCGATCGGCCTGCGGGTCGCCGCCTTCCTCACCGACGATCGCGCGCATCCGTACGGCCGGATGTACGGCGAGGGGCTGCTCAAAGCGTGCTGGCCCGACGAGGCCGATCCCACACCGCTGCTCGAGCTCGCGCTCGGCGCGCCGATCGCCGACGCGGCGGCGCTCCCGGACGCAGAGGACGCCTCACTGGCGAACAGCACGTTCGTCCAGCTCGCGCTCGCGCCGGCGACGCTCGAGGTGCTGCTCGAGCCGCTCGTCGACGCGTTCCTCGCCGGGCTGCCGGGCCGCTGGGCCCGCTTGAGATACCAGGTGCCCGATCGGCTGCTCGAGGTCGCCCATCCCCGGCTGCGCGCCCACGCCGAGGCCCTGCTGCGCGAGGGCGAGGGCGCCGCGCTCACCTGGGCGCTGCGCTACCTGACGGGCGGCGGGCACGATCCCTCGGTCGACCCGCCGGTCGAGCGCTTCCTCGTGGACGCCGCGCGCGACCCGCGGCTGCGGGCCGCGCTGCTCGGGGACCCCTCGCTGCGCGCGCCGGGCCTGCACGTCCTGCGGGCTCAGCTCACCAGCGGCGAGCTGCCGCCCGAAGAGGTCATCAGCGTCGCCGCGTTGTTTCACGTCGCGAGCGACGAGGCCTCGCTTCGCCCCGAGGAGTGGGCGGCCGTGCGGCGCGCTCGCGTGCTGATCGAGGCGCCCGCCCGGCGCGCGGCGGCTGTCGCCTTGCTCCCCGCGTTCGCGCGGTGGACGCCCGAGGATCGCGCGTTCGTCGACGGGCTGATCGACGATCACGCCCATATCGACGGCGTCGCGTACTGGATCGCCAATGGCCTCGTGCCGGGCTGGGAGCCTGCGCCCGAGCCCGCGCTGGTCCCCTTGCTCGAGCGGCTGATCGCGCGCGCCTCGGCGAAGGCCAGCGACGCGATCCTTCGACCCAAGCTCGCGGTCTGCCGCGGAGAGGACCCGTGGGCATGACCACCAAGCCGCCCCCCGTCTCGTTCTTCACCCCCGACGAGCTCGCCCGCCTCGCCGAGCGCGCGCGCCTCGACGTGCAGGCCGGCGTCAAGGGCGAGCCGGTGAAGAAGGGCGAAAAGCGCACCGACCGAGAGGAAGAGGCCGCCGCGAAGCGCGAGCACGCCCGGCGGGTGCGCGGCCTCGCCGGCCTGCGCGTCGCGGCCCGCTGCTACGCGCTCGAGCGCGATCCGCGGGGGCTCACCC
>JAFAFA010000045.1 GCA_023423695.1 Pseudomonadota bacterium
GGGGAAGAGCGACTCGATCCCTTTGGAGAGAAGCATAGGCTGCAAGGCGGCAGAATGGGTCATTCCATACCCTCCGGGTATACCGGTGCTCTTTCCGGGCGAAACCATAACAGAGAGCATTATCGGCCGATTGCGGCGTTGGCGGCACGAAGGCGCGAGGATCCAGGGCGCACGCGACCCGCAGCTTCGCGAGATTCAAGTTTGGCAAGACAACGGCCGTTAGAGGTGAGAGCATGGTCAGGAACCGCGCCGATCGGGATAGTCGCATCTTGATCGCATGGCTGACGGGAGTCGCAGCGGGAGCGCTGCTGATCCGATTAATCATGGTGCCCCCCGTAATCGGTTTGGCCGACAGCGGGGATTTCGGGCGCGTGCTTGGCGTATCGGGACTTCGAGTGCTTCATCCCGAGCAAGCCTATGAGGAGCTTTATTTTAACTATGCGCACCAACATTTCGGATACGGAGGCTACGCGCTGGGCGGTTACGTGTCGACGCATGTACTGTTCGTTGCGGCAGCGGGATGGCTCGGCAGGCTTGTCGACGGAGAGGTATTCGATATTCGCGTGCTTGGCGTTTGTTATACGGCATTCTACGTCTGGGCAATTGTCTTGTTCGTCCGTCACGCGCCGCGAATGAAGAGCCAGGCGGCGACAACAGCTGGCGCCTTGTTATTGGCCGCCGCTCTGCTGTTTGTGTTCGGGGACATCGGTTACGCGGCTTATTTCCAATCTTTCTTCGGAGAGCCTTATGCGATGATTGCCATGCTGCTGACGGTGGCTTCGGCGTTCGCGCTGGCTTCGTCGAACAAGCCGACCGGTCGGATGTTCGTTTTATTCGTGGCGGCTGCGTTGGCGGTGGCGACATCGAAAATCCAGAATGCTCCTCTGGGGCTCGCTTTTGCGCTGCTCGCCTGGAGAATGTCCGGCTTGCGGGACGACGACGGATGGAGACGCCAAGTGCGAACGGGAGCGGTCATTCTGCTGATCGGATCGATCCTGATGATTGCGGCGGCGCCGGACCGATTAAAACACGTCAATCTCTATCAATCGATCTTTTACGGCGTGCTGAAGGATACTCCGCATCTGGAGCGCGATATGGAAGAGCTGGGGATTTCCCCGAAGTATGCGGCGTTGGCGGGAACGAATTATTTTCAGAAGGATACGGCCATTCCGCAGAACGATCCCGTGCTGCATCGCGAGGTGCTGCAGAAGCTCAGCCACAAAGATGTTGCGCTGTACTATTTGAAGCATCCTTCCCGGTTTATGCAGAAGCTGGACAGGGCGGCGGAGAACGCGATGTACATCCGGCCTTATTACCTGGGCAATTATGATCCCTCGGCAGGCAAACCTCCCGGGGCGATCTCGCATTCGTTCGACGGCTGGAGCGAATTTAAGGTGGCCTATATGCCGCGCGGCGCCGCAGGGTACTTGCTTATTTTTCTCGCGTATGGCTTTGCTTTATTCGCGGTTTGGCGGAAAAACCGTTCGGATAAGTGGAGGATACCGGTGGAGACGATGGCTGTCGTCGTCTTGGCCGCGGCATTCTCCTGCGTCGTTCCGCTTATCGGGGACGGAGAAGCCGATCTGGGGAAGCATTTGTTTATGTTTAACGTCTGCTTTGATATGATGGTAATAAGCGTGATAGCCGGAGCGCTCTATGGAGCGATCAAGCTTGCGGAGAGGCAAGCCCGGAATGAGCGTAAGGGTTGAAAGGGGAAAGCTGGGTGCTGGGCGGATTGTTCATCACGATAGAAGGCGGCGAAGGAGCGGGCAAGACGACGCTGATCGCTCGATTGACGGAAAGAATCTATACCGAGACGAAGAGAAGAACGATCAGAACCCGCGAGCCCGGAGGCAGCCCGATCGCGGAAGCGATCCGGGGCGTCATTCTGGATACGAAAAATACGAAGATGGACCCGCGGACCGAAGCGCTGCTCTATGCGGCCGCTCGCAGGCAGCATTTGGTCGAGATCGTGATGCCGGCTCTGCAGAGAGGCAATATCGTCATCTGCGACCGGTTCGTCGACAGCAGTCTGGTGTATCAAGGCTATGCCCGCGGACTCGGTGTGGACCAAGTATGGGACATTAACCGGTTCGCGACCGAAGATTGCATGCCAAGCCTCACTTTGTATCTCGACATCGAGCCCGAGATCGGACTGGCGAGGATCGCGGACAACAAGCATCGCGAAGTGAACAGGCTCGACCTGGAGGGATTGGCGTTCCATCGGAAGGTCCGGGAAGGCTATCTGCAGATTGCCGCCAAGTTTCCGGAGCGCATTCGTACGCTGGATGCGAATCAAGAGCCTGCCCGTCTTGCCGATGAGGCCTGGCTGTTGGTGAAGAAATCGTTGGGGTAGCTCTTTAAAAAAAGGATTTTAGCACGGAAGTGTCCAATTTAGTAGAATAGTAAGAAAAGAAAGCAAATCGAAATGTCGACAGACCCCTATTCATTTAAGAGGAGGCCTGACCATGAAATTACTGATTGCGGTTATTCAGGATAAGGACAGCAACCGGCTGTCCAATGCATTGATCAAGGAAGGGTTTCGGGCGACGAAGCTGGCGAGTACCGGCGGATTCCTTCGCGCGGGCAATACGACGTTCCTGATCGGGATCGAGGACGATCGGGTGCAAGGCGCTCTCGATGTCATCCGTTCCAGCTGTAAGGTGCGCGACCAATTGGTGACGCCCGTATCTCCGGTCAGCGGAGCGGCGGACTCCTACATTCCGTTTCCCGTCGAGGTGCAGGTGGGCGGGGCGGCCGTGTTCGTGCTGCCGGTCGAGCGTTTCGAACATTTCTGACGGTTGGGGCGGTGTGAACGGACATGAAGATCCAACCGGGATTGCATCCCGTAGGCAAAACGATTCAGCGGGGAGACATGCCGACCCGGCCGGCGCAGTCGCAGAACTTCGGCGATCTGATGCAGCAGCAGGACGAACAGCGATCGCATGAGGAACTGCAGCGCAAGCTCGAGGATATCCGAATGCAGGGGGAGCGGCTGACCCGGTCGATGACGATTCGGGAGCTGGTGCTCTACCGGCAGATGGTCAAAGCGTTCCTGGAGGATACGGTGCGCCGCGGCATTGCCTTGAAGGAGACGAGAGGCTGGGACCGCAGAGGCCGCGGCAAAAGGTACAAACTGCTCGAAGAAGTCGATGCGATGCTCGTAGGCATGGGAGAAGAGCTGCTGCAGAGCGAGGAAGGGCGAATCGACCTGCTGCAGAAGGTCGGGGAGATTCGCGGTCTGCTGATCAATATTGCGTTTTGAGTGCTAACTAAGGAGCTTCGTAAGATGGGTTTTCAACAGATTGCGGGACAAGACAGAGCGAAATCGCTTCTGCGCAATGCGCTTGCGGCGAACCGGCTTGCGCACGCCTACCTGTTCGCGGGACCTCCCGGATCGGGACGGATGGAGATGGCGCAAGCGTTCGCGCAGGCGATTTTTTGCGAGAAGGGCGGCAGCGACGCCTGCGGAGAGTGTCTGGAATGCCGCAAGGTGATGCACGGCAACCATTCGGACCTTCACGTCATCCGGCCGGACGGCGCAACCGTCAAGATCGAGCAGATTCGTTCGCTGCAGCGCGAGCTTTCCTATCGCAGTTCCGGAGCGGGCTATAAAGTGTATGTGATCGAAGCGGCCGAGACGATGACGACCCAAGCGAGCAACAGCCTGCTTAAATTTCTGGAGGAGCCCCCTTCTCCCGTCGTCGCCATTCTGCTTGCGCCGAGCGCGCAAGCGGTGCTTCCGACCATTCTTTCGCGAACGCAGCTCGTTCCCTTCGTGCCCGGCGACCGCCAGGCGTTGGAGAGCATTCTCGTGCAGGAGGGCAAATCTCCGCTGCTGGCGCGGGCGGCCGTCCACCTGTCCCCGGGGCTCGGGGCCAGCCGGAAATTGGTAGACGAGAATTGGTTTGCAGATATCCGAAACGTAGTGATACAATTAGGCAAGGAGAGTCCGTCCCGGTTCGCCTCTAATCTGCTTCAAGCGCAGCAGCGGGTGTTTAAGACGGAGCTCGCCGAACATGTTGACATATTGCTGCAAATGTTTGCTTTGTGGTATAGAGATATGATTTACGCCATGACCGACCGTCAGAGCCATATGGTGTTCCCGGACCAGGCGGAATGGATTTCCAAGACGGCTTGGAGCCGATCGATCGGGTCCTGGGTAAGGATCATGGAATCTGCGCTGACGGCGGCAAGGAGGATTAAAGCTCACGTGGCGCCGCAATTAGCGCTGGAGCAATTTCTGGTGAACGTGCGGGAGGGGTAGATTTGTACGATGTGGTGGGAGTCCGCTTCAAGAAAGCGGGCAAAATCTATTATTTCGATCCCGCCGAGCATCCGGTGTCCAAAGATCAGCATGTCATCGTGGAGACGGCACGCGGCGTAGAATACGGCAAAGTCGTCGTCGGCCCGAAGACGGTAGGAGAAGAAGATGTCGTTCTTCCGCTCAAGAAGGTTATTCGCATCGCGGGGGATCCCGATGCGAAGGCCGTCGAGGAGAACCGCAGTGCAGCCAAGAACGCATTTACCGTCGGACTGCAGAAAATCAAGGATCACGCGCTCAAGATGAAGCTCGTGGACGTGGAATACACGTTTGACCGGAATAAAATCATTTTTTACTTTACGGCCGAAGGACGCGTCGACTTCCGGGAGCTTGTAAAGGATTTGGCTGGCGTATTCCGAACCCGCATCGAATTGCGGCAGATCGGGGTGCGCGACGAAGCCAAGATGCTTGGCGGAATAGGGCCGTGCGGACGAGTGCTCTGCTGTTCCTCGTGGTTGGGGGATTTCGAACCGGTATCCATCAAGATGGCGAAGGATCAGAATCTGTCGCTTAATCCGACGAAAATCTCCGGCTTGTGCGGTCGTTTAATGTGTTGTTTGAAGTACGAGCATGACAACTACGAGAGCGCCAAAGAAGAATTGCCGGCGGTAGGCAAGACGGTCGTGACGTCGTTGGGAGAAGGTAAAGTCGTTGGCATTAACCTCGGCTCCCGGAGCGTGCACGTACAGCTGTTCGAATTGGGCAAAGTGAAAGAGCTGCCCTTCGACGATGTCGTCTTGAAGTGATTGCCTGACCTTCCGAAATGACATGGCGGATGCCTTGAGGTGGATATCTGTTCATGAAAGACACTTTCCTTCATATGGATGAACTCGAATCGCATTTGGGTAAAGTATATGCCGAATTCGGAGATCTCAAGCTGAAGTTCAAAGAGCTGCTGGAGGAGAATCAGCGGCTGCGCATCGAGAATCAGCAGCTCAGAAAAGTATTAAAGCGGGAAACGGAACCCGTAGCGGTCACCCAGGAAGCGGCGGAAGAACCGGCTGCCGCCAAGGGGGACGCCGAACTGACGCCGGCGGCGAACGCGGGCGTCGGAGAGGGCTACGATAATCTTGCCCGGCTTTATCACGAAGGCTTCCATATTTGCAATGTGTATTACGGACATCTGCGAATGGAAGGCGATTGCTTGTTCTGCTTGTCTTTTTTGAGTAAATAATAGATGAAAAGCAACGGGCCTGATCGGCACGTTGCTTTTTTGCGGCATCGGAAATCCGCTGTATGTTTTCGTCGGGAGGTTGATCTATGCAGGAACACAAGCTATTTTTCAAAATATGGTCTTACTTCATCTCGCTGTTGATTCCGATTCTGCTGATCGGTTATTTCGTCTATGTGAACGTGGACCGGCTGATGAACAAGGACGTGTCGGACAGGCTCCAGGCCAATCTGACGGCATCGGTATCCAATATCGACGTGAATCTGGAGATGGTGCGAACGACGCATAACAACCTGATGATCAACGACATCGTCCAGCAGTATCTGAAACCGCATTCGCTACAGACCGCGCAAGACAAGATCAACGTTCCCTCCATCATTCGAACGATCGCGGCCAATCGAAGCACGCTCAGCTCTTTTATCGATACGGTGTTCTTGTACAGCGACGTGGAGAAAGTGTATACGGCTGATGGCGTAGTCGATTTCGCAACGTTCTTCAATAAGTTTTATGCGTTCGACCAATTTCCGGAAGCTTATTGGAAGGATCGCCTGAGCCGGGACAGCATTTTCGAGATTCTTCCGCCGACCGAGGTGCGGTTTGAAGGCGGAGGACGGCGCACGGTCATTCCGGAAGTGACGACGCAGTACGTTAACGGCCATCTCATTACGTCCGTCACGACGATTCCCGCCCGTTCGGTGCTGCGAGCGCTGACCGGCAATTCCATCTACGAGTCAACGGCCTATGTCGTGACCGATGCGGATCGCTCGATCATGATGCGTTCCGATCAGTGGGCGGA
>JAFAFA010000073.1 GCA_023423695.1 Pseudomonadota bacterium
GTGGCGGTGGCGCCCGGCGGCAGCTGGGCGACCGACGGCACCGACGGCAGAGGCACCACCGCCGGCATCTGCGGCGTCACCACCGGGCGCGGCAGCGGCACCTCCGGCGGCGGCAGCAGCCGTTCCACCGTTTGCCCGCGTCCGCCGTCATGGTCGCGAAGCCGCTCATAGGCCAGGATGTCCTGGTGCGGCACCTCCAGCCCACCCGGCTGATCGGGGCGCGCCTTGACCGGACCGGGATCGGCGGTCAGCAGGGGCGGACCGTCGCCCGACAGCCGCGACGGCCCGCGCAGGCCGACGACCGCCGCACCGGCGAACGCAACGACGCCGACCACGGCAAAGCCCAGCGCCAGCAGCCCGCGCTTGCTCGCGGCCTGTCGGGGCGGCATCCCATGGGGATTGGCCGCGTAGTTGACGTCGCCGTCGTACTTCATGAACGCAGTTCCTCCACCGGTTCGACACCCATCACCGTCAGGCCCGAGGCGATGACCGTCGCCACAGCGGCGATCAGCGCCAGACGGGCCGTCGTCAGCTCCGCATCGCCCTCGATCAGGAAGCGCAGCGAGGCATCGTCGCGGCCCCGGTTCCACAGCGCGTGGAAATCGCTGGCGAGATCGTAGAGGAAGAAGGCGATGCGGTGCGGCTCATGCGCCTCCGCCGCCGCCTCGACCACGCGCGGCCAGGTGGCCATGCGCTTGGCGAGCGCCATCTCCTCGTCGGCATCCAGGCGGGCGAGATTCGCCGCCGCGGCCAGCGCCGCCGGGGCCTGGTCCAGCTGCGGCAGCGCCGTCGCGGCATGGCGCAGGACCGAGCGGCAGCGGGCGTGGGCGTACTGCACGTAGAAGACCGGGTTGTCCTTCGACTGCTCCGTCACCTTGGCGAAGTCGAAGTCCAGCGTCTGGTCGTTGCGGCGGGTCAGCATGATGAAGCGGACCACGTCCTTGCCGACCTGATCGATCACGTCACGCAAGGTCACGAAGGTGCCAGCGCGCTTGGACATCTTCACCGGCTGGCCGTTCTGCATCAGGTGGACCAGCTGGCAGAGCTTCACGTCCAGCGACGCCTTGCCTTCGGTCACCGCGGTGGTCGCCGACTGCATGCGCTTGACGTAGCCGCCATGGTCGGCGCCCCACACGTCGATCAGGCTGCCGAAGCCACGCTTATATTTATCAAAGTGATAGGCGATGTCGTTCGAGAAGTAGGTGAAGGACCCGTCCGACTTCTTCAGCGGCCGGTCAACGTCGTCGCCGAAATCGGTTGACTTGAACAGGGTCTGCGGGCGCGGCTCCCAATCG
Organism: Pseudomonadota bacterium; assembly: GCA_023423695.1. Classification (GTDB taxonomy): domain Bacteria; phylum Pseudomonadota; class Alphaproteobacteria; order Azospirillales; family Azospirillaceae; genus Azospirillum. The sequence goes on from JAFAFA010000073.1 coordinate 1,296, forward strand.
TCGGGCTTCTTGCCCTTCGGCGGTTCCAGCACGCCGGTGTAGATCAGGCCGCGTTCCTCCAGCGCCGTCAGCGCCTTGTCGACCGCGCCGGCGGTCACCAGCGCGCGTTCGCTGCTGTAGACGTCCATGGTGACGCCGAGAACGCCGAGATCCTCCTTGATCCAGCCCATGATCATGGCGATGGCGAAGTCACGGCAGGCCGGCAGCCATTCGGATTCGTCGGTGCCGACCCAGCGGTTGCCGTCGCGCTCGGCCAGGGCCTGACCGACCTCCTTGAGATACTCGCCGGGATAGAGGCCGGCCGGGATCTCGCCCACCTCCTCGCCCAGCGCCTCGCGGTAGCGGATGAAAGTGGAGCGGCCCAGCACGTCGACCTGGGCGCCGGCGTCGTTGATGTAATATTCGCGGCTGACGGCGTAGCCGGCCTTCTCCAGCAGCGAGGCCAGCGCGTCGCCGAACACCGCGCCGCGGCCATGGGCAGCGTGCAGCGGGCCGGTCGGGTTGGCGGAGACATACTCGACATTGACCGGCGTCTTGCCGCCCAGGTCGCTGTCGCCATAGGCGGTGCCGGCGTTCAGCACGTCGCGGATGCGGTCGCGCCACACGTCCGGCGTCAGGCGCAGGTTGACGAAGCCCGGACCGGCGATCTCCACCGACGCCACGTCGGCCCGGCCCTTCAGCTTGGCCACCAGCAGTTCCGCCAAGGCGCGCGGCGCCATCTTCGCCGGCTTCGCCAGGATCATGGCGGCGTTGGTGGACAGGTCGCCATGCGAGGCCTCGCGCGGCGGCTCGACCGTCAGACGGCTGCTGTCCAGCCCGGCGGGGATGGCACCCTCGGCGGCCAGTTCTTCCAGCAGCTTGCGAATATCGGTCTCGAAGGCCTTGAAAATATTCATCGTCTCAGGTCGTCTTTTCAGGAGGTCACAGGAGCCCGCGGGCTCAGCTCTTCACGGCTCACGTCTTCACATGCAGGTCGAACAGCCGGTCATGCTCGGCCAGCGCATAGCGGTCGGTCATGCCGGCGATGTAATCGGCCACATGACGGGCGCGCACCGCAAGGTCGGCATCGCCGCCATGCTTTGCGATATCGCGCTGCCACTCGGTCGGCAGGGTGTTGGGCTCGTCCATGAACAGCTGGAACAGAGCGCGCACCACGCGCTTGCACTTGCTCATCTCGCGGTTCACGCGATAGTGCCGGTACATGCGCTGGCGCAGGAAGGCGCGCAAGGGCCCCTGCGCCTCCAGCATCCCGTCGGAGAAGCTGACCATCGCCAGCGGCAGGGCGCGCAGTTCGGCCGCGCTTCCCGGCTTGTGCTCCGCCAGCCGCCGCCGGGTCTCCGTCACCAGATCCACGACCATGGCGTTGATCATCCGCCGCACCGTCTCGTGGATCAGGCGCGAGCGCTCCAGTCCCGGATAACGGTCGCAGACCTCGCGGATGATCGGGCCGACCAGCGGCAGTTCCGCCACCTCCTCGACCGTGAACAGGCCGGCGCGCAGGCCGTCGTCGATGTCGTGGTTGTTGTAGGCGATGTCGTCGGCCAGCGCCGCCACCTGCGCCTCGGCGCCCGGATTGGTGTGCAGTTCCAGATCCCACTCGCCCTGGAAAGCGGCGATGGTGGTTGGCAGGCGGAAACCCGGCAGCAGCGGCAGCAGCGGGCCGTTGTGCTTGACCACGCCCTCCAGCGCTTCCCAGGTCAGGTTCAGCCCGTCGAACTCGGCATAGCGCCGCTCCAGCCGCGTCAGGATGCGCAGGGTCTGGTCGTTGTGGGCGAAGCCGCCGAACGGCTCCATGCAGGCGTTCAGCGCGTCTTCCCCGGCATGGCCGAAGGGGGTGTGACCGAGGTCGTGGGCCAGCGCCACCGCCTCCGCCAGATCCTCGTTCAGGGACAGCGTGCGGCTGATCGAGCGTGCGATCTGCGCCACCTCCAGGCTGTGGGTCAGCCGGGTGCGGTAATAGTCGCCCTCGTGATAGACGAAGACCTGCGTCTTGTGCTTCAGCCGGCGGAAGGCTCCGGAATGCACGATTCGGTCGCGGTCGCGCTGAAAGCACGAGCGCGTCGGGCTTTCCGGCTCCGCCACCAACCGCCCGCGCGTGTCCGCCGGGGTGCAGGCATAGGAAGCCAGCCGATCGTGAAAACAGTCCGCCGTCATGGGGCGGACACTACCGGCGGGGGGACGCGGGTGCAACGGCGAAGGCGTGCTATGCCCCGGCCCCAAGGCCAGGGTGCAAACGAGCGTGCCAGAAGCGCAACGGTTTGGCGCAAGGGTGCCCATACTTTGACGAAGACGTCGTTCCCCCTTACATTTGTGGCAACTCCCGCATCGCATCAAAGGGGCCATCCCATGCCCGACACCGCACTGCCCACCGAAGCCCGCGTCCTTGCCGTCAGCGAGAGTGCCGCCAAGCGCGTCGCCTTCCTGATCGAACAGGAGGGCAATCCGAAGCTGATGCTGCGCCTGACCGTCTCCGGCGGCGGCTGCTCCGGCTTCCAGTACGGCTTCACCTTCGACGAGACCGCGACCGACGAGGACCATGTCTTCGAGAAGGACGGCACCAGGGTGGTCACCGACGACGCCTCGCTAGACCTGCTGGCCGGCGCGACGCTGGATTACGTGGAGGACCTGATGGGAGCGGCCTTCCAGATCAAGAACCCGAACGCCAGCGCGTCCTGCGGCTGCGGCAACTCCTTCGCGGTCTGAGGCCGCCGTCTGAGGCAACCGTCCGACCTCACAAGACCAAGAAGAAAAGGCAGGCCTGTTTCGTGAAGATCGCCACCTGGAACGTCAACTCCGCGAAGGCCCGCCTTCCGCTGATCACCGACTGGCTGCGCACGGCGTCCCCGGACGTCGTGCTCTTCCAGGAAATCAAATGCGAGACCGCCGCCTTCCCCGCCGCGGCGTTCGAGGAACTCGGCTACCACGTCAATGCCGTCGGGCAGAAGGCTTACAACGGCGTAGCATTGCTGTCGAAGACCCCGGCCGAGGACGTGCTGACCCGCCTGCCCGGCGAGCCGGAGGACGAACAGGCCCGCTATGTCGAGGCCACCGTGGCCGGCGTGCGCATCGCCTCGCTCTACCTGCCCAACGGCAACCCGGTGCCGGGGGAGAAGTTCGCCTACAAGCTCCGCTGGATGGACCGGCTGTACGACCATGCCCGGACCCTGCTGGCCCGGGAAATCCCGGTGGTGCTGGGCGGCGACTACAACATCATCCCCGAGGCGCGCGACGTGTTCTCGCCGCAGGCCTTCGCCGGCGACGCGCTGTTCCGCCCGGAATCGCGGGCCAAGTTCCGTGCCCTGCTGAATCTCGGCCTGACCGAGGCGTATCGCGCCCTGCATGACGACGACCACGCCTATACCTTCTGGGATTATCAGGCCGGCAGCTGGCCGCGTGACAACGGCCTGCGCATCGACCATTTCCTGCTGTCGCCGCAGGCCGCCGACCGTCTGGCCGGCTGCACCATCGACCGCGAGCCGCGCGGCAAGGAAAAGGCGTCCGACCACACCCCGGTCATCCTGGAGCTGCGCGACGCGTGACCCCCGCCGTGGAATCGGCGTAACAACAGCATTTCGTTAAAACTCTCGCTTCTAAGATGACTGCCCGGCCGGCATGACAACCGGCCGCGCAGTCATGGTGGGAGCGAAGGGCGGCATGGCGTGGGGGCGCGACAAAGGCCGGGAAGAGGTGAAGGGGCTGCTGGCGGCGCTTGAACGTCAGGCGACCGAAGCCTCGCAGCTTGCCGAACGGGCTCAGCGCGATAGGGGCGACGACCGTTTCGCCTCTTTCCTCGATTTCCGCCGCAAGGTAGAGGAAATCCGCGCCCTGTTCGCCCTGACCGAGGAGCGCCTGCAGGGCGTCGACGAGTCGCGCCTGACCGATCTGCGCGCCGAGTTCGAACGGATGGACCTGCTGTTGACCCGCATGCTTGTGGGGGCGATGCGCAACTATTTCTCCGGCATGCGCCAGGATCAGGTTCTGCCGATCGGCGCCCGCGAGCTGTTCGAACCGGAACTGCGCAGCATCGACCAAACCCGCGCCCGCCTGCTGAGCCCCCGCTACGCAGACCGCGTGCCGGAGGTTCTGGACGATCTGGACGCTACCGCCGACCTGATTCGCAAGACAATCGCCCGCGCACCCAGCCTGCCCGACTTCTCCGACAGCCCCAGCCCACCCAAACCGACCCGCCGTCTGCGCACGCTGGGCCGCCCAATTCGCAACTGACGGGCCGCAATTGACGGGCAAATCGTGCCGACACACGCGCGACACTTGACCCACCGCGACGCATTCGCTACTCCCGTGGGCCTGGGGAAGAGTGGCCGAGTGGTTTAAGGCAACGGTCTTGAAAACCGTCGTAGGTGTGAGCCTACCGTGGGTTCGAATCCCACCTCTTCCGCCACGAAGTTGAGCTAGAGCGTTGATTTAATTGTCAAATCCGTCCTCGCCATTCTGTCTCTCCCACATTTTTCCCCACATTTAGTTTCGGCTGGAGACGATCTCCAGCGAACCATCACGGCTGATGCGAGGCTTCTGGCGGATTCAAGCGCACGCCTGCAAACCAACGATATCACAGCCACTCGGGCAACCACTTCAAAGCGATTATCGCGGTGTTCCTGCGGCAGACGTCAGGATACCCCTGGAGATGCGCCGGCGACCCGCAAGGGTGCCGTGGTGGGCTTCGATTCGCTGCACATCCGCCGGCCAAACCGCAGCGCTCCCGCCGCATCTTGATCGGGTCCCTGCAGCGGCACAGCCGCGCCACCACCGCCAAACCGCAGCGGTGACGCAGCGGATCGACCGCACTCCGGCAGCGCATAGGCAGCGCACACCGCAGCGCCCCCGCAGCGGCGGTTCTGGGCCGCAATCGGGGTGCGCTGGCGATGGATTTCGACGTGATCGGGGATGTAGGCGCAATAACGCAAACTTGGCGCACGCCGATCACAAAGCTCCCTCGATGCCCAGACGAAAGCCCGACATTGCAATGGCGGCGCTGTTCAGGTGCCCTTGCTGATCGACAATTCCCGTGTTCCTAAGCATCATGGGGTTGCACGACGTCCTGAGAGTTCTTCCATGCGCATTCCTGTTCTCATCGCCACTCTCCTCATTACGTCCCCCGCGGTTGCGGCGGAGACCATCACCGGCACCGCATCGGTCATTGACGGTGACACCCTGGAGATCCAGGGCAAGCGCATCCGCCTCCATGGTATCGACGCGCCCGAGAGTGCACAGCTCTGCCAGGATGCCGCCGGCAAGGATTGGCGCTGCGGCCAGCGGGCGGCGCTGGCCCTGTCCGACCAAATCGCCCGGCGGCCGGTGTCGTGCGAGGTGAAGGACACGGACCGGTATGGGCGGAGCGTCGCCGCGTGTTCGGCCGGCGGCGAGTCGCTGAACGCCTGGATGGTCGCAACTGGCTGGGCCATGGCCTATCGCCAGTACAGCAAGGACTATGTCGACGCCGAGGCTGCCGCCCGAGCCGGGCGCGCCGGTATCTGGGCCGGGACCTTCCAGCCGCCCTGGGACTGGCGAAAGGACAAGCGGGAGGGCAAGCAGCAGCCCGCCAATCAGAACACCGCAGCGCCGGCTGGGGCGGCCGGCGGGTGCAAGGTCAAGGGCAACATCTCAGCCAAGGGGGAGCGCATCTATCACATTCCCGGCGGCCGATTCTACGAGCAGGCAAAGATCAACGAGCGCGACGGAGAGCGATGGTTCTGTAGTGAGCAGGATGCTGCCGCCGCAGGCTGGAGGAAGTCGGCGCAATGACCAACCGTGCCCCCCTATCCCGCGGCTTCGCGCTCATCGTCGAGGGCGCCGTGTTCGTCTGCATCGTGAGCCTGCTCTATACCTGGAGCTGCGTCGCCGCACGGCGGAGCCCCAAGAGGCCATGACCAACCGATTATCGAAGGCCCGGGTAGGCTGCATCGTCGCGGCGGCTCTGCTGACCACCGGCGCCTCGGTCGCGCGAGGGGTCCGGCCGGCCGATGTTGAGGTCCGACAACGGATCATCGCGGAGTCGATCGCTGCTTATCCGGGCAACTGTACCTGCCCCTACAGCATGATGCGGAACGGTCACCGGTGCGGCGGCCGGAGCGCTTACAGTAGGCCAGGCGGCCGGGCGCCGATCTGCTGTCCAACGAATTGACGGACGCGATGGTTGCGCGCTGGCGCCGGGCTCACGGTGAATAAGTACGACGTCGCGATTGGCGCCTGCCCCGGCTGAAGCGACATCCGGCCACCGGCAACTGCCTGCCCTCAATGATCGGCGGGCAGTTTCGCCTCTGGTGTCAGCCCTTCAGGCATCTGCTCATGAACGCCTTACGCTCGTCACCCTTCAGGCTCCTTCATCTTCTCCTGCTGCGGCGTGGCCGCCATCGACGCACCAGAACTGGCGGCCAGCGTCACAGCCATGGCGGTAGCTGCAATCACGTACCTCAGCATCTTCGGATCCTCCCAAGCACGCCGCCTCACACGAGGCATGTCGCGGTTGGTGGAGGATGGCATGGTCAGGATCGACGCGCCCAGGGCGGCGGCGCCGAGGTTAGTGGGGGTAGAGGAATTGCGGGCCACGGCGCTGAAAGAGGTAAATCGTTGCAGTTGAAAAACACGCAAATATATGACAGTTACACAACCATCCGTCCAAGCCATGCACCTGGGCCAACCGGATACCGCGGGGAGTCAGCGCCGCGCCGGTTAGGTGTTTGTCGTCCTCTGTTGCCGCCCGCGTAACGTGGGAATGAGGGCACCAGCGCTTTGGATGGGGATCGCTGCAGGAATGAGGTGATCCGGACTCCAGGCTGGGAAAGTAGTGGATTGGGACACCTTGGTATGTCGTGCCAACCTGTTGTAACGGAGGACTACGATATGGAAGGAGTAGCTGTTGCTTTATTTTTTGGCGATAAGTATTTTAAGAAATATTGAAAACTTAGCGTGCAAATGATTTGATCCCGAACCATCTCGGCTGACATAGGCGAATTTCTAGTTTGTAAGGTTTACGAGGCCAATCAACTATGCTAGCGCTAAAGTGAGTAGAGGTACAATCTTCTAGCAGATCGTCTGTGGAGGCAGCGTTGGCGCGTAAGATTTCTAAGTTTGCTTCACAGCCGCGCCCTAAGGCAAGAGTCCATTTATCTACAAATGCAGAAAGGCTAAACCTTCGCCGGTTTCACGCGCGTCTTCGTCGCGAAAGCTCGTGGACAAAAATTGGAAGGCAGCTCCAATGGAGTCGGTTTGAGAAACTTATCGAATATCTATCATCTGATGAAAAATTTCTGATTTCATCACGCGAAACCTCTTCGGGCGCAAATGAAATTACATTCAAGAACTGTTCATTTTTTTCAGACCCAGAGGAAGCGCTCGACACTCTTTATGCGGTTGCTGCGGCTGATCGAATCGGCAAGCCTTACACAGTGAATTTTCTTGATAGTACATGTGTTGACCTCGCCCCGCTTCTTATCTTCAGCTTGATACGCCGGGCGGCCCGGCCTGGCATCTGCCAGGGAGGAAAGCTAACATCTGGGCTGAAGAGAGTTTTCCACGCTATCGGCCTTAACAAATTTGGCCGGATGTCAGTAGGAAAACATGATGCGCGTGCGGTTTGGCCTATTTATTTGGAATCTGTAGAGATTCCTGCAGGTGCTGGCTATCGTGCCGCAGCCTATCGTAAACAACGAACCTCAACAAAAATTGCCCGCGAAGTAAACAGTTGGATTGGAAAGACAGGGTACGAGCTGACAGAAGAAAGCTACGAGGGGCTTGTGACGCTTCTAGCTGAGTTGCTCGATAATTCTCGACATGCAAACAGTATTCGTGGTGGGTATGAGTGGACAATTGCTGGATTTATGACTCCTGGGAGTCATGATAATCAATATATTTGCTACCTTTCTATAATCAACCTCGGGAGGTCGTTTGCTGAATCTCTTAAAAATGCAGACACAAAGCGAATGCGCCAGTTAGTTAGGGATTACGTAAGTCGTCATATAGGAGCATCAATGCGTCAGGACGAGGCCGCCCTGGTTACCGCTCTTGCGCTCCAGGATGCAATCACATCGGATGGCCAAGGCGGCTGTGGCATGGGAAACTTCATCAATATGGTTACAAGTCTGGGAAGCGAGGCCGAGCCTCCCCAGATTATTATTTTGTCAGGAGCGTCGTTTATACGGCTTGCCGCCCCATATGGGAAAATGCATGTCAGAGCGGATGGGAAAAATGTCCAGTTTTTTAATGCCGATCAGGATCAAAGCCTACCGCCTTCCGATGGCCACGTTTATCGTCTCTCTCGCTCATTCCCAGGAACCGTGATATCAACGCGCTTCATAATTGATACAAACGATCTGGCACAGAAGGCGGTTGGCGATGCTGATGACCGTGACGCGATCTGATGTTCGAGCGGATATCGGAGGGACCATCATGGAGCCGAAAATTTTTGATATCGAAGCTGCTGCTACAGCTGCAGGCGTACTGGCGCCGAATGTGGATGTGCTCCTTGGGAGGAGAGCCGGGGAAGAAGTTCGGAAGCACTTGAAGCTTACTAATCTCTCTGGGAGCGATACAATAGTTTTGGTCGCCCCGAGGAAAAAGACTGTGACCCCATCATTTTTTGTGGGGCTGCTGCAGGGGGCTGTAAATGAATATAGTAGTGTAGATGAGGCTCGTGAACACATAGTGTTAAAAAATGGTACTGGCGCCACATATACAAATTTTCAAACTGCTCTTACAACAATTATAGGGGATAAGCCAGTGACGCTTCGCCCTTTGTATAAACGTATTTTGGGGATGGGATAAGCAGGCATTATGGATGAAGGATCTGGGTGGTTTGAGCCAAGAACTATTGCCTCAAGCCTTAGTGGCATTATGGCTGCCGTTGCTCTCTCATGGAATATTTGGTCGTCGGGCCGCAATAGAAAGCGGGATCACTGGCTGGATCAGTTTGACGAAGATATTCGGAGCCCGCTTTATGAGGCTCTGGACGAGCTTGGCAAATCCATTGATAAAATCCATGCTCAAGCTAGGATTGCATCATCCATTGATCTCGCAAGATCTGATATAGCTAAAGCTTGTCAGATTGCTCGCTCGACTATTAGAAGTAGCACAGACACTGAAATCGCACCAAATCTCAATAGAATATCTTCTCTTATTCGTACGGCATCCCGAACGTACTCCGGAGTTTGGGGAAAAATCAGCAATGAATTTTCCGGAAAAGTCTATATTGATAGACATGATAACATATATAAGCCGCTAAGCCAACTCTCTACCAGCCTTCAGAAGCTTGAGGAAACTGCTCCTGGGATCATTATCCTTGATGCTTCCCGTGAAGAAGTCGAGCGCCTCATAGGAAAGCTCATTGCAGCGTTCCATGATGAGGACATATATGTACGTTCTCTGTGCAATGATTTGCGTTCACTGCTTGGCTTGAATCGAACGGCTCCTCACAGAATGCGTTAATGACATAAGTGCTGGGTGTTGGTCAGTGGTTGTAATGTGTTGGACTACTGTTCCGCTCTTCCTCAGTTCTTAGAACTACAACTTAGCCCCTGTTGCTTCGTGCCCGGATTGTCAAGAGGCAACATATGGATGTGTCGCGTGCGTCGCCACGTGACTTGGAGCCCCGGTGCACCCCGGGCAATTTCGTCCAGCAGCGCCAACACCTCGACAAGCGGCGCCCCTGGCTCGCTGATCGTGCCGTCCGGCCCCCACATGGCGGCGATGATGTCCAGCCGCGCCAGAACATCTGCTGCACCGACGACGGGCCGAGCCTGGATCTCAGCGGCAAGGCGCCGCGCCTCCTGTTCCAGCCGGCGGATGCGCCATGCCGCGGCGCTTGGCGCCCCTGGTGCTGACCGGGCGCCGTTCAGCTGCGCGACCTTGGCGGTGATCATCGCCCGGAACCGCTGGGCGGCTTCATCGCTGATGGTGGCCCAGCCTGGTGCCGGGATCGTCTCTAGCTGGGCGGCCTCGGTGTAGCGACGTCCTCCAACCCGCACCGCCGGGACAGGCGAACGGCGACGCTGCCGCTCCTGTTCGGTCAGCAGTTCGGCCAACTCGATCCGCACCGCGCTCCACCGGCGCCATGTGGCGCTGACGGTCATGGGAAACGTCTCCCATCGTGGGACCGTGGGACGGAGCGGCGCCCGGTGTGGTGGAAGTCCTTCGCATCTGAATGCTTCGGGAACGAGGGACAGGCATGGCCGAACGGTGGTTGGTGGAGACGATGCCCCTGCAAGGGAGCCCGCACGGGCCGGTGCTGCGCGCGGCGCGCGACGCCTTGTGTGCGGCCGGGCTGGCGGCCGGTGTCACGCTGGTGCTGGTCGAGGAATGGGAGGCGCTGGAGCGGCTGAACGCCCGGCAACGCGGCGACTGGTTCCCGCTCCTCCCTCGGCGGGCGGCGGCGCCGTCCTTCTGGGTGGCCGCGGTCGATGCTGAGGGCGAGTTTGTCGCCACCCATGGCGTGGTGCTGCTCGACTGCTCGGCGGCCAGCTTCGGCGCGCGGGTCGGCGACCTGACGGCGTTCCATGATCCTGGTGCTGCTCCGGTGGGGGAGTTCGGTTTCTGCGCCTCGCCGGCGGCGCACGAGACGCGCGGGACGGTGGCCTGGATCGTTGCCGGCTGGAACCGGCCGGACTGGCGCGGGCGGGGGCTGTTCCACCTGCTGGGCGCCGTAGCGCGCCTAGTGGCGCTGGACCGCTGGTCGCCGCGCTGGGTGGTTGGGCTGGTCGATCCGGAGACGGTGTCGGTGTGGGCGCGTCGCTGCGCAGGCCGGGCGCTGTTGGAGCCCCTGCCCGCGGTGCTCTACCAGCAGGCGGGCGTTGGGCGGCTGCCGCTCCATTTCATGCGCTGGAGCCGGCCGGCGGTGCTGCTCGACCTGCAAGAGGCGGCACGGGCGCGTTCAATGCAGCGTCTGGACGTCGACGGCAGACAGGACCGCGCGGCGCCCCTGGCTCTCCCATCCATAGAGGGCGTGGGTGTAGACGAAGGTCCGGCCGACACCGGAGACGGTCACCCGGTTGAAGACCGCCTCACCGGCGCCGATGCTCTCGGCATACTGCGCCCCGACGCTGTGCGCGAACTCGACATGGGGATCCACTTCGTCGGGCTGGTTGATGACGGCTCGTCCCCAGGCGCGCCCCAGCACCGACAGAGTCGGCACCCCCAGATGCCGGAAGCACAGCGGCTCGGCCGGCCCGGTGCTGGACAGGAAGGTACAGCGGTCCATCAGGCCGGCGCGCTTCAGGAAGGCGGGCAAGGAGGGGGCCAGCACGTGCTGACGCCGGCACTCCGCCACGATGGTGCGCTGCCAGTCCGTCGCCTCGGCCAGCGTCAGCCGGACGATGGCGGTCTCCGGCCGGACGACGGGGCGCTGGGCGCCCCGGTCCTGGGTGGGGAAGGCGAGGATGGTCATGCCGCCCGCTCCAGCTTCAAGGCCTCCACCGCGGCGGCGTAGGCCGTCTGGAACTGCGCCGGGGTGATGCCCGCGGCGCTGGCGCCGGCATCGACCATGCGGCCGGTCGGCTCCAGCGGCAGGGCCAGCGTGGTGGGCGCCTCGGCTTCGAAGGCGGCGATCGTGTCGGCGAAGGCGTCGGCGTTCTGGCGCTGGTCGTTAGCCCCGGCAAGATTGGCACGGGGCGCGGCCCTGGTCAGATTCCGCAGCCCCTTCGCCAAGCGCCACAGGGCGGCGAGTGAGTCCCGTTCATTGTCGCCCGGCAGGCTGCCGTCGGTGAGCCACGCCCGCACCTGGGCTTCGTCGACGCCGAAATAGAAGATCAGGGAGCGCAGGGCGAGCTTGGCCAGGATCTCCAGATCCCCGACGGTGTGCGCCGGCGCGGTCAGAACCCGGCGGGCGGCGTCGCGCGAGCGCTCGGCGATGGCGTCATACTCGCCATTGTCCAGCGCCTCTCCGGGGAGCGTCGTCACCTCGGCGTCGAGGGCGACCAACTCGTCCCAGGCCTTCCGCAGTTCTGCGCTGGGCACCGGCCCGGCGACGCGGGCCGTTCCCAGCAGCTTCACCCGGTTGACGATGGTGTGGATTGCCAGGGTGTGCGGATTGTCGGGGTCATAAGGCGGGTCGAACGCGATGCCCGCCGGGTCTTCCATCGTCCCCGAGTGCTCCAGGTGGAGCATGGTGTAAATCTGGGCTGCCAGCCCATCCATGGTGACGGGCGCCGGCGCGATGACCTTAAGCGCGACCGCGTCCACTTCCGTGCACATGCCGGTAAAGGTGTCGTCGTCGATGTCGGACGGGCGCCGAACCAACTCCGTGACGGACTGCTTCCACCGCTCGAAAGCGGCGAAGATCTCGGCATCGGCGCTGGCGGCGGCGATGATCTGGGGGAGGAGGCGTTGCACGTCGCGCGCAAGCCCCTCCTTCTCCGCCTGCTCAAGGTCAAAGAATCCCATGCCGATGTAGCCGCATCCCATCCGCTCTACCTTGGCGAAGAGATCGCCGAGGGTCTCGGCGGGGGTGGCCAAGATGGCGTCGTGCAGCCGCTCCCATGTCTTCCCGCGGGCTTCCTGCGCGGCTTTATCCTCCTCCGGGATGGCGGCGAACGTCTCCAGCAGCGTGCGCGTCTGGTCCGCGGCTTCCCGGAAAGTCATCCCGAGTTCGGGAATGGTGGTCGTCGCCAGCAGCGAAGCGCGGAAGGGGGCGGTGTTGCGTTCGGCTTCGGCCGGGGTATGTTCGGGATCGATCGTCATGGTTTATTTCGGTTCCATGGGGGTCAACGGATGGCGCCGCTGCTGCGGTGCCTTCGATGGGCGCCCGACCGCTGCCGCGGCCGGGCGTTCGTCGTTCTGGCGATCAGCGGACTGACAGATCGGTGCCGAACCAGCGGCCGGACAGGCGCGCGGTGGTGCCGTCCTCGGCGGCGCTGGCGATGGCCTGGGTGAAGCGGGCGGACAACTGGTCGCCCTTGCGGACGGCGACAGCCACGCCGCCGCCCAACGGGCCGCCGCTGAAGGCGGGGCCGGCCGGGATCAGGGTCCCGCCGGCGGCACGCAGGGCCTCCACCGACGTCCGGGCGGTCAGCATCGCGTCGACGCGGCCGGCGGCAAGGTCCAGGGCCGCGGCGTCCACCGTCTCGTAGAAGCGCAGCCGGACGCGGGGGAACAGCGTCTCCAGCATGTGGGCGTGGATGGTCGAGGCCTGCACGGCGATCACCTTCCCGTCCAGGGCGCGGGCGGCGCTGTTGGCGATGCGCTGGCCGGCCGGTGTGGAGAGATCGGCGCGCTCCGCGTCGGGCAGCGCGCCGATCAGGTCGGAGCCCGGCCGCACCGCGAAGACGGCGGGGTCGGCGGCATAGGCGCGACTAAAGTCCACAGCCCCTGCCCGCTCGGCGGTGACGGTCACGCCGGCCATGACGGCGTCATACCGGCCCTGCTGCAGGCCGGGCAGGATGCCGGTCCAGTCCTGGGCGACGATGGCGCAGCGGACCCGCATCCGGCGGCACAGGTCGCTGGCCAGGTCGACTTCGAACCCGACCAGCTTGCCGTCGGCCGTGGTGGCGTTCCACGGGGCGAAGGCGCCCTCGGTGGCGATGCGCAGCACCGGGGCAGGCTCCGGCTGCTGGCTTGCGAAGGAGGCGGCGCCGGCGGCGATGGTGGCGGCGACCGCCGCCGCGGTGGCGAACAGGGCAAGGCGGCTCATGCAGGATCCTCCAGGCAAGGCGGGGGCGTTCGCGCCGAACGGCGCGTTGCGCGGTAGTGGGGTGGGTGGCGAGGACTGGTCGCCCTGGATCAGGCGAGGTTAAGCGGGGCGCGGCTGCGCGGGAACGGGGCAGCTGCGCGCAAATCTGAGACTCATGACGCGGCTCTCGACCAGCGGCCGGTCAATGGCAGGCGGTGTACTTCACCGAACCGTAGCCGCCGCCGTACATCTTGCAGCCGAAGCGGCGCTCGGCGCGGGCCGCGGCGGCGTTGAGCTGGCGGCTCAGCCCGTTGTTGGCCTTCGCGATGGCAGCGGCGTCCTGGGCGTCCCAATCGGGCTGGGCACGGGCGCGAGCCTCCAGCAACGCCGCGCGGTCGGCGGCGACCTTCTCGGCCGTCTGGCGGGCATACATCGCCTCCAGCGCAGCGCGGTTGCGCATCTCCTTCCATGCGAGCTTCAGGGCGTAGGCGAACTCCCGGCGCGGGCTGGTCTTGTTGAACAGCGACATACTGCGGGCGGTGGACCATGCGAGGCGGAACAGCTTGGCTCGGCAGATCATGGCGGGTTGCCTCATTGCTCGGTCAGCGTTATACCTGAGGAATAACATGCTTCCTGAGGTATCGTCAATACCTCAGGTATCAAAAAGTTTCTGAGGTATCGAAATGGCTGACGTCATCACAAGCGAGCAGGTTCGAGCAGCCCGGGCTTTGCTTCGATGGGAACAGAAAGATCTCGCGGAGGCGTCAAGGGTATCGCTACCGACCATCAAGCGGTTAGAAGGGATAGCGGGCCAATTGAAGGCCAACGACCTAACCATAGACGCGCTGATCAGGGCATTCGAGACCGCGGGCCTTCAATTCATCTACCCCAACGGCGGCGGCGCTGGCGTCCGGTGGCGTGACAATCCGGCGAAGCTGGCGCCCAGCGGAGCCGGCGAATGAAGGCCTCCTCCTCGATCATCGTCGACGAAGCCGGCCCACAAAAGTTCACCCTCACCGTGGTGTTCGACGGTCAGCGCTTCGAGTGCGGCAGCTACATCAGCCGGGCCGCAGCGATGCAGGCAGGGCGGTTGTTCGTTCAGCGCAAGGAAGCTGAGGCAGCCGGCGGCCGGACGAAGCGGAAGCCTGGTAAAGGGTGAAGGCCGGCGCTTCCTATAGGTGATTGCCACGGAGGACGTACGGCCTTCTCCCCTCGATCGAATGAAGATCCCACCGTCGCTGGCGTGAAACTGGCGCTACCTCGCCCCCGCCAGTCGACTCCCCCCGCTCTCCAGCGTGACCCTGTCAGCTTGAGGTTGCCCGCGCCGCGCAGGGACGCGCAGGCGGACGCCACGCTCGTTGGAGTGCACGAGCAATGGCCGAGGCTTTGCCGAACAGGACCGTCATGCGCACCTTCAAGTTCCGCCTCTACCCGACGGCGGAACAGGATGCACGCATGCGTTCCTGGTGCGGGGCCGTGCGGGCGGTCTACAACGCAGCCCTCCAGCAACGGCAGTGGTACGGCCGGGCAGCGGGGACCGATTGGCACCGGCGAGACTGCCGGTTCAATGCCTGCCGTCAGGGGCTGGAACTGAAGCATGCCCGAGCCGAATTCGACTGGCTGGCCGACTGCCCTGCCGACATTCTGAGCGCGGGGCTGCGCGACCTCCACAAGGCGTTCCAGAACTTCTTCGCCGGCCGCGCCCGCTACCCGTCCCCGCGGCGAAAGCACCAAAACGAGAGCTTCCAGTTCCGGGTGTTCCAGCATCGGAATTCCGACACCCGCCCCTTCTACATGCTGGTCGTGTTCGGCCGCGACTCGGTGAAGCTGCCGAAGATCGGGCGCATCGAGTGGGTGAAGCACACCCACATCCGCGGCGAAGCGAAGACGGCAACGGTCGTCAGGGAGGGGGATCGTTGGTTCATCTGCGTCGCCGCCGAGATTGTCCTGACGCCGCGGCCGGTCCCTGGCGGAACCATCGGGATTGACGTCGGCGTGGCGGTGCCGTTGATGACTAGCGAGGGGGAGGCGCTACCCGTTGCCCAAACACCGCCGCATCTGGAGAAGCGCCGCCGCCGGCTGCAACGGGAGCTGTCCCGCTGCCGGCGCGGATCACGACGGCGGGCAAAGCGCCGCGAGAAGCTGGCCGCCATTGCCCGGCGCATCGCCGGCCGCCGGAAGGCTCAACTGCATCAGGTGACGACAGACCTCGCCAGCCGGTACGGCTTGGTGGCCATTGAGGACCTGAAGGTCCGGAACATGACGGCGTCGGCCGCCGGCACGGTCGAAGAACCCGGCTGCAATGTGAAGGCCAAGGCGGGGCTGAACCGATCCCTGCTCGACGTCTCGCCCGGCCTGTTCCGCCTGCTGCTCACCTACAAGGTCACTGCCCGCGGCGGGATGGTGATGGCCGTCGATCCCCGAGATACCAGCCGCACCTGTCCCGCCTGCGGGCATGTGGATGCCGAGAACCGTCGATCCCAGGCTGAGTTCCGGTGTATCCGGTGCGGACATGAGGACAACGCGGACGTCAATGCGGCGCGCAACATTCTGCGCCGAGCGCTGGCATCCCTGTCGTCGGCGACCGTTTCGGGTCGTCGTAAGGCGCAAAGCGAACCACGAAGGCGGTCGGCAGCGCCAAAGCCCAACGTTAGCCCCTCGCGGGTCGGGCAACCGAGCGAAGGTCAACGGCAGCCAGAGGGGATGATCGTTCCAGATCAACTCCTTGTCCCTGGATGAGGTGCGGGCACCGTGGATTCGCTCGGTGACCGAAACCGCCGCCGTGTAGAGGCCGCCCATACCGCTGGTGCGGGCACCGTGGATTCGCTCGGTGACCGAAACCGAAGCGGCACGGCGTCTGAAGGAGACACCGGTGCGGGCACCGTGGATTCGTTCGGTGACCGAAACTGGTGCACTAGGCCGCCGGCCAACTACCGAGGTGCGGGCACCGTGGATTCGTTCGGTGACCGAAACTACGTCATCCACATCGACGATGTATTCCGAGGGTGCGGGCACCATGGCTTCGCTCGGTAGCCGAAACCGCATGGGGAGGGCTGATCATTGCCGCCGAGGCACAGCCCCCTTGGATGCAGCTGCTGGGGGTAACTGAGCTGCGCGCCACTCCATCACGTCACTTGCATCCTGTTAGTTGCTTGGCGTGGCATAATATACACGCCGATAGATCAGGAGGCATTCGTGTGCAAGAACGCCATGACGGTCGTCATGCTGATGCTGCTCGTCCCGTTCATGTTGTCCGGCTGCGGGGTCGCTCGCTCGAAGGAGATCAGCGCCGCAACGTCTCCAGATCAGCTGGCAAAGTTCAGGGACCGAGATCTCTGCAACCCCTGGGTTGAGGAAACAGCCGCGGTCCTGAAGGCACGCGCGGCCCGGAACCTCGGCGACTGCACAGCCGAGCATGTCCAATGCGTGCGAACCGGCTTTTCGCCTGGGACAGATGGATACCTGCGATGCCGGACCAATATCGAGCAGCGGAAGGCCGCACAGGCGGCGCAGTCTGCTGCAGAGGCGGAAAGCTGGGCTCGGATCGGCGCGATGGGGCAGCAGATGATGCAGCCACCGCCGGCAGCGGTTCCGGTTGCGCCGACTCCAGCGATCCGGCAGCCGCTTGTCTGCAACCAATATGGGCGGCAGACGATCTGCCAATGAAGCTCGGACGCCCTTACACCATGATGCGCTTGAACCGGTGTGCTCGAGTCAGCGGCTGGAGCTTCTTTCCGTCGTCGCGCGTCACCTGCGTCCGTGGTCCAATGTGACCGTTCAGCGTCGCCTGGTAGGTCTCGCGTGTCCTGGTGTTGGTCACAAGGACGCGATCGCCGGGCTGGAGTTGAGCGCCTGTGGATTGCGTCTGATCCTTGTCGCGCTTCCGAGAGACGTCTGGCTCTGGACTAGCTTCAGCACGAGGGCCGTAGGCGCTTGCTGCCCCGTCCTGGGACGAACTGCCGGCCGCCGCCATTAATTTGTCGAGGCGATTGCGTGCCGACATGTAATTACCCCGCGCAATTATCCATCGCCGCTCGAACTCAACACGCTCTTTCCTTGTCGGCGGCCGGGTTCCTGCCACATCAATTGAGCTGTCCCCATCATTGATGGGAGTCAGCAGCAGATGCAGGCTATCCAGTACATCATCCCAGTACTTTACCTCTGCCTGCGCCTTCAGCAGCTTCGGAGATTGGCTGCCTTCAAAGTCACTTCCACTTTTCCGGCGGGACGAGGGAGACGCAGGCTTAATCTTGGGCTGAGCCTTGGTCTTATGTGTGGGCCGCGCCGCTTCCTCGGCAAGCGCCGGCGCCTTCTCTTCAATACGGACGGTAGACGCCTCCTCGATAGGACGCGGAGCTGCCTCGACGCGCTCGCGCCCGCGCATCCGGGCGCCCATCCCGGTCTCGACCATGCCGCCGGGGATCTCGGCCACGGCCTCCAGCGCCACGTCGCCCGGCTTGCTGATGCGCCCCTCGCTGGCCAGCTGTGCGCCAGCCTCACCAGCGGCGCCAACCCCAGCCTGCAGCCCCATCTCGGCCAGCCCGCGGCCAACGGCGCCGCGCACCGTCTGCGGGCCGCCGGCCAGCCGCATGATCTTGCCGGCCAGCCCGGCGGACAGACCGTCGAACAGGCCGACCGGGACGCCGCGCTTGGCGGCGAACTCACGCGCCGCGGCCATGCGCTCCGGGTCGCTCAGCCCGGCCTGGACGCTTTTTGGATCCGACAGGTCGACGCCGGCATCGCCCAGCGACTGCAGGACGGACGAAGCGTATTCGGTGGTGCCCGATGCGACGCCCTGCGCGGCGCCGAAGCCGACCGGACCGAAGAACGCGCCGAGCGAGCCGGCCGCCATGCCGGGGCCGCCCTGCCCGATGGACTCGCCCATGATCGTCATCAGCGCGCCGGGCTGCTCGTAGAGCGCGGACAGGAACTCCGCCACCGAGCCGGCCTCGCTCATGCGGCGCACGGCGTCCTGGATCTCCTTCGGCGCGGCGATCTGCTGCTGGTAGCGCTGCTCCTCCGCGATGGTTTTCGCGGCGGTCTCGGGCGTCAGCAGTCCGGCATCGGCGGCGACACCGGCGGCGCCCTGCTTGAAGCGGGAGAAGCCGCGGCGCACCGATGCGAAGGAGGGGTTCTCCGCCGGCTTGGTGGGCTTGGCGCCGTCCTCGATCAGCACCGCATCCGACGGCAGGCTGGCGAGCGGGTCGGCGGGGCCGGATAGCAGAACCGCGTCAGCCGGCAGAAGCGACAGGGGATCAGGGGGTCTGCGCCGGGGCTCTGCCGCTCTCTGGTGCCGTAGGATCTCAAGGCCGGTGCTCAAATAGTCTGCCATCGGCATGTTGGCTGCAGCCCCTCCGACGGCGTCCGCACCAGCATCTTCCGGTACGGCAGAGCCAAGTTCGTCCTGAACCAATCCGCCGCGTGCGAAGGGTGGTGGCGCAAGAAGGTTCACAGAGCGGTTGCCCCAGGATGGATCATAGGTAAACGGCTTGAGCTGCGTCATCGGGTGGTGGTTCCTTCAGCGGCCATTGTCGGGGATGCTGACGATGGCGGTGGCGCGGGACAGGTCGATCCCCAGCCGCGCGGCGGTGGCTTCGGGGGTCTCGCCCGGCCGGTAGATCAGGACGGCCGGCCCGGCTGGGGGTGTTGGCGGCTGAAGCGTTGACTCCAGCTTGGCGACGCGCCGCTGCATCTCACGCATGGGCTGTCTCCATTCGGTCGCAGGCGCGGCGCTCGATGGCGTTGATCGATGCCCGGTCTGTGGTCGTCAGGGTAGTGCGGCCGGGGGCAAAGCGCTGGAGGATGGAGCGCAGCGCGGCCCGATCATCGGTCGACATGTGGCGGACCAGGGCTTGGGCAGACTCCGCGGTGGCGCTGGCGCTGCTGGGCAGCAGCCTCTCCAGGCGCTCGATGCGATGGCGAAGGGGTGCCATGGTGCCCCCTCACCGGTCAGCACGGTAGAAGGCGCGCATGGCGGCGCGCTGCTGGTCGGCGGACAGGACGGGTCCGTCGGCCCAGACCACCTTCGCCTCCATCGCGTCGACGAAGGCCAACTCATCGTCGGTCAGCGGCTGCCGCTGCTGGCAGTGCTCGGCGATGGCATCCAGCCGGAACATCTCCTCTGCAGTCAGACCGGACAGATCGGGGGCGTTACCGCCGGCAGCCGCCTTGATGGCGCGTTCCAGCTTGGCGATGCGGTGGTGAAGTGCGTTGGTCATGATGAGCGGGACTCCAGTTCAGCGACCCGGCGCGCCAGGTCCGTGGTTTCGAGCGTGCGGCGGAAGGTCTCGACGACGTTGGCGAGGGATGCCGCTTCCGTGGGGGTGAGGTCGCCGGCGGCGACGGCTGCAGCCACAGCAGCCATTGCGCTGGCGGCATCGTCGGCCGTCTTCATCGGCGGGAGGGCGAAGCGGACCGGCCGGTCCTTCCGCGGGGCGACGATGCGGTCCAAGACCAGCCGCAGGGCGGTGGTGTCGCCGTCGAGCGCGAGGTCGATGGCCTTGCGGGTGATGGCCTCGGCCTCGCCGTCCAGAAGCTGCTCCGCGGCCAGGGTGGCGCGGGCTTTGGTGCCGGGCCGCTTGCCGGCCGGGTTGCCCGACTTGCCCTTTTCGAAGGGGCGGCCACGCACCGTGCCCTGCTGCTTTTGCAGCGGGTCAGCAGCGGGATTCTTGCGGTTTGCAGCCATGATCAGCAGCGCCCCGCGGTGGAAATGAACCGGGACCGGAGGGCGGACAGCGTGTCTGCCACGTGCTCGATCTCGGCTTCCGCGAACTCTTCAGCGACTTCGCGGCACCAGCCGGCTTCCATGCCGGCTTCGATGTAGGCTACGACGATGCGCCGGCACTCGGCCCGGAACGCGGCTGGCGTCGGCTGGCCGGCCAGCAGCGCCAGCAGGAACAGGCTGTGGCCGTTGGGAGCGCTGGCGTCGGTCATGCCGCCCTCCGATCATCGGCACCGTGAGGCGGCAGGTGGCAGAACCCGCCGAGAGCATCGTCCCGGCTCCGGTACTGGTAGGTCGCCTGATTGAACCAGAGGCCGCATTTGCCTTCCCAGTCGCCGCTGCGCTGCTTGGCGACGTTGAGGACGACGCCGGGCGTCTGTTGCAGGTCCAGCATCTCGGTTGCGGCGGAGCGGTCGCCCGCCGTCACCTTCTCGGCCAGAGCCTTGATGCGGTCCTCCGTCTTCCGGTCGCGCCAGATGCCGAGGATGTTGAAGGCGTTCGAGCCGATCTCCGACGCGCCCTTGATGTCCTCCGTCTCGGGGGCGCCGCCGCCGGTCTTGGTGTCCGCCTTCCGGGAATGGGCGACGAGGTGGGTGTGGACCCCCTTCTCAATTGTCCAGTTCACCAGTTGGAAGACCGCCTGTTCCTGACCCTGGTAGTCCTCGGAGCCGATGCCCAGGCGCATCAGGCTGTCGATCACGAACACGTCGCAGCCATAGCGGCAGCGGGCGTATTCGAAGACCTCCAGCAGCTTCGCCACACTCGTCTTGCCGACGAGCGCGAAGCACCACAGCCACTCGTCCATCCAGCCGACGATGCGGCGGATCTCCGGCTCCGACGGGCGGTCGACGTTGCCGGCCTGCTTCACCATGCGGCGCAGGCACTGCTTCGGCATCATCTCCAGCGAGGCCAAGCAAACCTTGGCCCCCTGGGTGCCCCACGAGACGGCGGCGTGCGACAGAACCTGCGACTTGCCGTGTCCGCTCGGGCCGGTCCAGATCGACAGCTCAGCAGGGCGGAACAGCAGGCGATCGGCGACCTTGGCGAACGGCAGCCGGTATCCGGCCTCCTCGCCCCCGGTCGGCCAGAACAGCTGGACGACGTCATCGGCGAACTGGCCGGCCCGCATCAGCTCCGGCGGGTCCATGGTTGCAGCCTCGGCGAAGCAGCGGTCGATCACCGCCTTCGGGATCCCAGCCTGCCGGCAGGCGTTGGCGTCCTTCAGCGGCAGGCGGACCCGGCGGCACCGGTGGCGCCCGAGGCGGGCGACGATCTCGGCGACGGCGGCGTCGCCCTCCTCGTCCGCGTCCAATGCGAGATAGATCACCTCGAACCGGAGGAGGCGTTCGTATTCCGCTTCAATCCAGCGCTGCTTCGCGCCCTTGCCACCGCCGAACGGGACGGACAGGGCGGGATAGCCGTAGTCCCACATGCTGGGGGCGTCGATCTCACCCTCGACGATCACCACCTCGCGGGCGTTGCGGTCGATGGCCTGCCAGCCGAACAGCACCGGCTCGCAGTCGGCTTCCACCCGCATCGCCTTCTTGTCGTCGATGTTGCGGAATTTGACGAAGGTAAGCTGGCCGTCGACCAGCGACGGAAATACGATGGTCCGCCCCTGCTCGCCGATCTGGTAGGCGGCAATGGCGCTCTCGGTCAGAAGGCGCCGGCCGATCAGGTAATCCCTCACAGCGCCCGCAGGCTTCGCGCAGGATGGCCTCTGCGGTTTCCGGTAGGATTTCCCCTGCCGCTCGAACTGAGGAGCCTCCAGGCCCAACCATGCCCGGATTTCGGCCAATGCCTCGGGCAGCTGCTGGCCCTTCACCGCGGCCCAGAGGTCGATCAGGTCTCCGCCGTCGTCCCCGCCGGCCGCGAAGTCCGACCAGACGCCGGCCTTGGCGCCGGAGACACAGACCTTGAGCGAATGCCCCGGCTCCCCTTGCACCGAGCCTGCGCACCACTCCCGGCCCTCCAGGCGGCCATTGGGCAGCAGGCGCTCGGCGACTTCTCGGGCGCGGCTTTCCAGCGCGCGCTTGATCGCGACGATGTCGCTCATAGGACACCCCATTCTTGATTGCGTCGGCGGACCTCCGCCGCGTAGTCGTCGGTTTCGGCGCTGGCGTCCCCAGCCAGCAGGCGGCCGATCCATTCGCGCGGGTTCTGCTTCTCCGCCGCGAGGTTGATCGTCCGCAGTGCGTGCTCGTCGTCGTGGTCGAGCTTCTTCCGGAGTTTGGCGATCATCCCGCCGGCGCTCGAACCCAGGACTTCCTTGCCGCGGTCGAACAGGCGCTTCTCCGGCGTGTCGGAGGCGCTGGCGGCCGGCATGGGTTTCGAGGTTGCGGCCTTGGGCTGGCGCTGGATATCGCCGGCTCCCAATCCATCCAGCAGCGACGGCGCGTCAGCGCCCGGTATGGGAGAACCGTTAGGTTCTTCCATACCGGTAAGTTCTAGATCTGAATCTGTAATCTGCGCGCGCAGAGGGAAATCCGTTACGTCACGGCTTCCCTCCGTAGCTGTAACGTTACATTCGACCGATGTAACGTTACGTCCCCGTTTCACCTTCTCCCGGTGCTGTTTCACCCGCGTTGCAGAATCGTCGCTGCCGCGCTGCCGCTTATCCCACCCCGTCAGCCGGTCGCCGTCCAGGGTCAGGCCCTGCATGGCGGCGTGGATCGCCTCGACCTCCGCCCCCTTCAGGTCGATGGCGGCACCGACGACACGGTGGTTCCACCCCTCCAGCGTTCCCCGGACGGACGAGTTGCTCGCGTTGACCATCATGCAGTCCCAGACAGCCAGGACGGCGTGCACCGGAACGCCGGCCTCGATGGCGACCGCGCGCCATTTCGGATCGGTCGGGGTCTCGTGGTAATAGCGCAGCCACTGCATTCACGCCTCCTTGAGACCAAGGCGCGCGATGAGGCTGATAGCCTCGTCGGCGTACAGGGCGCCGGCCTCGTACAAGCTCGTGACGAGCCACTTCTGATCGTCCGGGGGGTCCCCGGCACACGCCTGCATGACGATGCGGACGCGCTCGGACGGAGCGCTGGCGTCGATCACAGCTTCCTCGACGGGAGCGATGCGGATCGGGGCGAGGAAGCTCATGCCGCGGCTCCCTCCAGCCGGTCGGCCAATGCGTTCAGCCGGACGGCGATGGCGCGGATGTCCGCGGGGTCGGGATGCTGGGGCAGACGCTCCAGGTCTTCCACGACGCCGCCTATGGTCTGGTGGGTCGTCAGCGGCCGGGCGATGTGCAGCCGGCGGCGGACGGGGAGGCGGATCACAGGGGCGGCCATGTGGCCCCCATGTGGCTGAACGCCAGTTCCGCGATTGCAGCGGCGGTGGTCGGGCAAAGGCCAAACCGACGTGCGACGGCACAGGCGGCTGCGGGGGTTGCATCGAAGGCAGTGAACGGGGTAAACATCGGAGCAGTTAGCAGTCCGAATTTACCCGCCGCCCCGGTCGCGCTCTGCACAAGCGCGGTTTCGGGGCGGTGGTGTTTCGGGGACATTGTTACGCGGCTTCCAGGCTGGCCGCGAAGGCATGGATGCTGGCAACCGGCACCAGCGTCTTCGTTCCGAGCTTCTTGCGCTCCAGCTTTCCCTCATTGAAAAGGGCGAAGAGCTTCGTCTTGCCGATGTTGCCCAACATCTTGCGGGCAGTTTCGGTGTCGACAAGAACGGGTTCGGTCTGGCCCATAGTGTTCTCCGTTCCTTGCGATGCCGCTTGGCGTCGCTGTGGTTCGGAGAGGATGGCCGTTATCGGATTGAGCTTCGCGGGGACACGTTCATCTATTTTTGCGGTGGGTGTCCCCTGTTGCTCCGGCGCCGGTACACGTCGATCATGTCCGGCGTCGCCTCCACCCCCATCATTCCGGCGCAGGCCTGGACGAAGGCGATGCCGGCACCACCGGGGATGCCGTTAGATTTTGAAACTGGCCATTTCCCGAAGTGCTTCTCATAGATTTCTGGCAAGCGTCCACCAACCAGCCACGTTTCCGGCTTCTCCCCCGGCACCTCAATTTTTGGGTCGTATGAAGGCGGATGCTCCAAGTAGCCGCAAGCTTCCTTAGACCATCGCTCAATCTTTCCGGCGGCATCAATCAACGTTGTCAGCGTCGAGACGACTTCACTTTCAGAAGGTATTGCTGGATTCTGCTGGTATAGGAGCGCGCCAAGGATATGATGGGGTGGCTGATCTGTGCCATCTGGTAATAGGGCCTTAATCAATCCACTCGCTGCTCTCCTGATCTTAGATAGATCATTCAAACGCTTCTCATTTGACGGGAAGAGCCGGAGCGCTCGCCGCCATTCAAGGCCGGCCTCAGCTTGCTGGATATCATCGACCAACGCCTCCAAGTCGACATCAGCCGTATCCTTCCCGGTGACCGACAAGATGGTCGTCAGCCGCTCACGCCAGTACCAAGGGATCACCTGCACCTCCGCATGGTGCAACCGCAAGGAGGGTCGGCGCGGCGGGGTGATGCGGTGTCACCTGCTCCCCCCGTCGGGGTAGCCGCGCCGAACTCAGAATAGCACGAAAGAGCAACATCGAAGACTCTGGTTGAAACAGCGCCCGATAAAGGGCGGTCGGCTTTGAATCATCCTGTGTCATCGCCAGCTTGCTGTTCGGGTGAGCCAATCGCCCTTGCCGTCGGAATGGTGGTGCAGAACTGCGCCCATTGCTCCATGAGCGTCCGGCGCTTCTCCAGAAGATCGCCGCGTCGATAAGCGGCCTCCACCTTGTCCTTGATCGTGTGCGCCAAAGCCATTTCCGCTACGTCACGCGGGGTGCTGGTCATTTCCGATGTCCAGTCGCGGAATGCGGAGCGGAAGCCGTGGGCTGTCGCGTCCAGCTTCATGCGGCGCAAGAGCATGGTGAACGTCATGTCAGACATGGGCTTATCGGGCTTGCTGCCCTCGAATACCAGGGCGTCGGGATCGTCGGGTTTGCGGGCCAGCACGCGGGCTTCCTGAAGGATCTCGACAACTCGCGGCGCCAGCGGCACCACATGGGTCTTGCCGGCTTTCATTCGCCCGGCCGGGATTGTCCAGAGCTTGGCGCCGAGATCGATCTCTCGCCAGATGGCACCGCGCATTTCGCCCGATCGGGCGGCGGTCAGAATGAGGAATTCCAGCGCCAACTTGACCATAGGGCTGGCCTGTTCGGTGGTGCGCAGTCTGGACAGGAAGGCGGCTACCTCTGTGAAGGGCAGAGCGGCGAAATGCTCCACTGCCTCATTCTGCCTGGGCAGGCCTTTGGCGACTCCGCGCACCGGGTTCTCCCCTTCACGCAGGCCTTTGGTGGTTGCCCAATCTAGAACGGTCCCGATCCGCTGGCGCACCCGGCGGGCCGTCTCAGGCTTCTCCAGCCAGATCGGCAGGAGCACGTCCCGAACCTCGGGCATGCCGATCTCGTCCACCTTCAACTGCCCCAACTGTGGGAAGGCATAGGTTTCCAGGGTGGTGAGCCACTGTGCCGCATGCTTATCGTTCTTCCAGCCGTCCTTGTGCTCCTTGTGGCAGGACTCGGCGGCCTCCTTGAAGGTCGGCACCACGCGCCGGGCTGCCCTGCGGTCGGCGAGCGGATCGCCGCCGGTCCGCGCAGCCTTCCTCATGGCGACGGCGGTTTCCCGCGCCTCCGCAAGCGAGACAAGGGAGACGGAGCCAAGACCGATGTCCCGTCGCTTGCCCTGGATCACGATGCGCAGGAGCCAGTGCTTGGCTCCGCTGGCGTCCACCTCCAGATACAGCCCATTGCCATCGGCATGTCGGCCAGCTTTTGCTGCACGAACCGCGACGGCGGTAAGAGCCTTCTCGGGGTGGCGCCCGGCACGTTTCGGCATCTTGATCTGGTCTTTTATCCCCACATCCATCCCCACATTTTGGCGCGGGTTGATGCGGTCGTCAAGGAACTTATAAGAACTCACTCACCAAAACACATCAGCGATATCAATGCATTACTGAACCTGCACGAACTCCTAAGAACCCATGTTCTAAAGACACCTCTTCCGCCATATTTCTCAACATTCTCCCGGCTGTGACAGGCTGCGCACCCCATCGGAATGCGCGCCCTTGCCTTACATCTGGCCCAGGATTTCACGCGAGCGGTCGCGGTACTCAGCCTCCGTTATAAGTTTCTGCTTTTTGAGCGAGGCGAGGTCTTTAAGCTTCGACTCCGCATCTTCCTTGCTCAACCGGGGGCTGGGAGCGGGGGATACGACCAAGGGGCTGCTCTGCGACATGCCCCCCATCGGAACATTTCCAGCAGGCGCGGCAAGCACCACGGAAACATTCGAAGGATACACATAGGCCGCCCCGGAACCCATATCGACAGCAGCACCGATGATCCCGCCCGCGATGATATTGCCGAACGCAGCGCCAGCCGTGCTTGATGTGACGGACGTGGAGCCCTTGGAACCATCGACATGCTCGCAAGCGACGGTCAAATCTCCGTAAGCTTTCGTGACTGTGGTTGCCCCTGGCGTCTTCGGGATCGTCCAGCTACCCTTTTCATTCGATAGCTTGCACTCTGCGCCATCTTTGGAGGGAGTGTTCACTGCCACTGATTGGGTAGTGCCTGCCGTGATCGACGCACAACCCGTCACATACAAGGCGCCAAAGAGCGCTAGAATAGTAACTTTTTTCATAAATGCCCCCATTTAATGCGCAGTACCCCAACTCAATGCCGGAGATGGAACGACGCTGGTTCTGCGCAACCGGCGAATCATGCTGCAGCAAGCATGGGTTGTCTATAGAAAGAATCTTCGAGAGAAGAGACGTTATGCCGCTGCCAGTGACGTATCGCGGCATTGGTTTTGATCGGTTTTTGCATCGGCTGCGGAGAAAATCTGGCCTCTAAGCGGCTAGTGCACTGCCCCAAACCGCATACCATCATATGACCCCCACCCTTTTGCGCATGCCCGATTGCTCTGCTAGCGTCCCTTTCGAGACAGGGTGAGGAGCGTATTATGGGACTGATCAGCTTTCTGAAGAAGACCGCCGCCGGCCATACGGATCGCCAGAAGCAGGCGCGCTACGACCGTGCCAATGCGCGGGCCAACGACTACATGGAAGTGGCGCAGTGGTATGCCGAGGAAGGCGACGGCAACCCGCGCATTCTGCAGAACTATCAGGAACTTGCGGCGCTGCCTTTCCGTCAGGGGCATGCGGCCACGCTGGTCGGCTACCGCAACGACATCACCCGCAAGCTGGGTCACGCCGCCCACATCGGCACCAAGCAGAATCCGTGGATCGCGGCCTTCCTGCGGCCGGATGACGGGACCGTCTATTGCGCCTATGTGCTGCTGCGCGACGACGACCAGCAGTTCGCCCTCATGAAGCCCTACTGGTTCCTGGCCGGCAACGAAACCGTGGCCGGGTTCAAGCGGCCCGTCTTCGGCATCGTCTGATCTGCCGCGCAGGAGTACGACCCTATGCCGAACATCGCCGATCTGGTCGCGAATCCGGAAAGCTTCCTCAAGAACAACCTGATCTGGATCCAATATCAATCCTACCAGCCCAACTACCGCGTCGGCGGCGTCAAGAGCTTCACCCTCACCGACGACGGGATGACCTGCACGCGCAAGGGCACCGGCATCATCTCCCAGTTCTCCACCAAGAACGCCGATGTCTGGTCGGTGCGCTACGACCAGGGCAACCAGCCGGGAAGCTGGAAGGCCTACTGGCTGCCGTACGACCAGGATTTCAAGCATCTCGTCGTGCTGGAGGACGAGGCCGACGTGATGTTCACGCCGACGATGGACGGCTGCTCCTTCGGCTTCAGCGACCATGGCGGCGGCACCTTCTCCGCCTCGCACGGCAATCTGCAGACCGCCCAGGGACGGATCGACGAGGCCGGGCTGCGCCAGGGTATGCGCATGCACGCCACCACCCTGCACAAGTCGCAATACATGAACGTGCCGGGCACCGACGCGGTGAAGGTCACGCTGGTCGGTGTGCGCAACGGCAAGAAATGGCGCTTCTTCTATCAGCAATACATCGACCAGATGGGCGCCTTCACCCTGCTGAAGGTGGCACAGGTCAAGAAGTAGCGCCCACACCCTCCCGCGCCCCCGTCCCGCTCCCCCGCCACCACCTTTCCCACGGAAGACAGCCCGGTTCCGCCTTGCTACAGTCCCTGTTCCTCGGACCTGTCCCGAACGGCTTGTTCCGCAAGACAGACACAGACCAGAGACAAGGCACATGGACAAAGGCACGCCGAAGGCCATCCGGCTTCAGGACTATCGCCCGCCGGCGCATCTGATCGACACGGTCGATCTGTTCGTCGACCTGGGCGAGGATGTCACCACCGTCCGCACGGTGCTGGCGATCCGCCGCAACCCCGACCGTCCGGAGGCGGCGACGGAGCCGCTGTCGCTCGACGGCCAGAGGCTGGAGCTGGTGTCGGTGGCGCTGGACGGGCGGACGCTGGGGCCGGACGAGTTCACCGTCACGCCCGATCACCTGATCGTGCTGGAGGTGCCGGACAGCTACACGCTTGAAACCATCGTCCGCATCAAGCCGCAGGAGAACACGGCGCTGGAGGGGCTCTACAAGTCCTCCGGCAACTTCTGCACCCAGTGCGAGGCGGAGGGCTTCCGCAAGATCACCTATTTCATCGACCGGCCGGACGTGATGGCGCGCTACAGCACCACCATCACCGCAGACAAGGCGCGCTATCCGGTGCTGCTGTCCAACGGCAACCTCGCCGCCTCCGGTGATCTGGAGGGCGGGCGCCACTGGGCGCGCTGGGAGGATCCCTTCCCCAAGCCCTGCTACCTGTTCGCGCTGGTCGCCGGCAGTCTCGTCCATGGCGAGGACCGCTTCCGCACCGCCTCGGGCCGCGACGTGACCCTGCGCATCTATGTGGAGCCGGGCAACGAGGACAAGATCGACCACGCCATGCGCTCGCTGATCAAGTCGATGCGCTGGGACGAAGAGGTCTATGGGTTGGAATACGACCTGGACATCTTCAACATCGTCGCGGTCGGCGACTTCAACATGGGGGCGATGGAAAACAAGTCGCTCAACGTCTTCAACACCAAATACATCCTGGCGAAGCCGGAGACCGCGACCGACACCGATTTCCTCAACATCGAGGCGGTGGTCGCGCACGAGTACTTCCACAACTGGACCGGCAACCGCGTCACCTGCCGCGATTGGTTCCAGCTGTCGCTGAAGGAAGGGCTGACGGTCTTCCGCGACCAGGAATTCTCGTCCGACATGCATTCCCGCGCGGTGAAGCGCATTGCCGACGTCCAGGGGCTGCGCACCGTGCAGTTCCAGGAGGACGCCGGCGCCATGGCCCATCCGGTGCGCCCGGACAGCTATGTCGAGATCAACAACTTCTACACCCCCACGGTCTACAACAAGGGTGCGGAAGTCATCCGCATGATCCACACCCTGCTGGGACCGGAGAAGTACCGCAAGGGCACCGATCTCTACTTCCAGCGTCATGACGGGCAGGCGGTCACCTGCGACGATTTCGTGGCGGCCATGGCGGACGCCAGCGGCGTCGACCTGACCCAGTTCCAGCTGTGGTACCGGCAGGCCGGCACGCCGGAGCTGGACATCGCCGGCAGCCATGACGCGACGGCGAAGACCTACACCCTGACGGTGAAGCAGACGGTCCCGCCGACGCCGGGCCAGCCGAACAAGCAGCCGATGCACATTCCACTGGTGGTCGGCCTGCTCGGCGCCGACGGGCAGGACCTGCCGCTGCGCCTGGAGGGCGAGGAGGAGGCCGACGGCACCAGCCGCATCCTGCACGTCACGGCGGAAAGCCAGAGCTTCACCTTCCGCGACATCCCGGCCCGTCCGGTGCCGTCGCTGCTGCGCGGCTTCTCCGCTCCGGTGAAGCTGAAGACCGACCTGACGGACAGCGACCTCACCTTCCTGATGGCGCATGACAGCGACGCCTTCAACCGGTGGGAAGCCGGGCAGATCCTGGGCACGCGCATCCTGCTGAACCTCGTCGCCGACCGGCAAGCCGGCCGCGATCTGGTGCTGCCGGAGGGTTATGCCGACGCTTTCGCCCGGATCCTGGCCGATGCCGGCCGCGACCCGGCCTTCGCCGCCCAGGCGCTGGTTCTGCCGACGGAGGCCTATCTCGGCACCCAGATGGCGGTGGTCGATCCCGACGCCATCCACACGGTGCGGGAATTCGCGCGCAAGACGCTGGCCGGCCGCCTGCGGGCGCAGTTCCTTGATCTCTACCGCCGCAACAGCAGCCAGGAGCCCTTCTCCGTCGATGCCGACGCCATCGGCAAGCGGGCGCTGAAAAACCTCTGCCTCGCCTACCTGATGGCGCTGGAGGACGATGAGGCGCTGGATCTGTGCCTCACCCAGTACCGCGGCGCCAAGGGCATGACCGACGAGATCGCCGCCCTGCAGTTCCTGTCCAACGCCGCCTCGCCGGAAGGCGACAAGGCGCTGGCCGACTTCTACGAGCGCTGGAAGGGCGAGGCGCTGGTGGTCGACAAGTGGTTCGGCGTGCAGGCGATGTCGCACCGCGCCGACACCCTGGACCGGGTGACGGCCCTGCTCGGCCACCCCGCCTTCGAGATCCGGAACCCCAACAAGGTCTATGCGCTGATCGGCGGTTTCGCCAACGGCAACCCGGTCCGCTTCCACGACCGGAGTGGAGCCGGATACCGCTTCCTCGCCGATCAGGTGCTTCGACTGGACCCAATGAACCCCCAGGTTGCTGCCCGCCTGATGGGCCCCTTCTCCCGTCTGCGGCGCTATGACGCGGCCCGTCAGGCCATGATGAAGGCCGAATTGGAGCGGATCGTCGCCACTGCGGGCCTGTCGCCCGACGTTTACGAGGTCGCGAGCAAGAGTCTGGCCGCTGCGGCCTGAGACTCGGCACCAAAGGACTAGGCGCATAAGCACAAAGGGCCGGAGGCATCGCCTCCGGCCCTTTCGCCGTCCACGCTCCCCGGCCGGGCCGGGGCGCGCGCGATCTTACTTCTGCTCGGCCAGGAAGGCGATCAGGTCGGCGCGCTTGGCGTCGTCCTTCAGGCCGGCGAAGGCCATGGTGCCACCCGGGACGATTTCCTTCGGGGCCTTGATGTAGGCGTCCAGGTTCTCCGGGGTCCAGGTCAGGCCGCCGGCGGCCTTTTCCTTCATCGGGCCCGAATACTTGAAACCGTCAATCGAGGCGGCCGGACGGCCGACGACGCCGTGCAGCGACGGACCGACCTTGTTCTTGCCCTGCTCCGTGGTGTGGCAGGCCATGCAAACCTTGAAGACATCCTTGCCGGCAGCGGCATCGGCGGCCTGGGCGGCACCGGCACCCGTCACGATCGCGGCCAGGGTGGCTACGCCCATCAACAGCTTCTTCATACTTCGGCTTCCCTTCCGATGGATCGACCGGCCGACGGCGCCGACCGGAATCGCGCGGCAGCATACACAATCCAGGGGTACGTCAAACCCCTTTGATATGGCCGTACGACCAATGAATAATTTGCCACACTAGTGAATCAAGGCAAGCGACGCGAGCAGCACCACAACCAGAAGCAGTGCAGCCCACGGAACGTAGAAACCGCTGCTTCCGCCGCCCATCGCCCCCCCGATCCGGCCGCCCAGGCCACTGCCGAGCCCGGCCGGCAGAGGCAGCGGGATTTCCGGGGGCGGCTCCGCCATACGGGTCGCGGGCTTCGACGCGGAGGAGGCGGCAGTCGCCGCCGTCGCGGCGGTGTCGGAGTAGACGGCCGGCCGGACGCCCGGTTTGGCGCCGGCCGGTTCGGCTGCGACCGTGGGCGTCACCGCGGGAGCCGTTTCGCCCTCGGAAGCCCCCGCCTCCGCTGCCACCGCGTCGGGAGCGACCTCGGCCGGCGCCGGCCCGACGATCTTGGTGAAGCGGGCGAAGAACTCCTCCGCCATCTTGCGGGCGGTGGCATCGACCAGCCGCGATCCGATCTGCGCCAGCTTGCCGCCGACCTGCGCCTTGGCGGTGTAGGTCAGCAGGGTGGCCCCGCCGTCGTCGGACAGCGCCACGGTGGCGCCGCCCTTGCCGAAACCGGCGGCTCCGCCCGATCCCTCGCCGGTGATGGTGTAGCCGTTGGGCGGGTCGAGGTCAGACAGCGTGACCTTGCCGGCGAATTTGGCGCTGACCGGGCCGACCTTGGCGACGACCTTGGCGGTCATCTCGGTATCGGACTGCCGGACCACCTCCTCGCAGCCGGGGATGCACTGGCGCAGGATGTCCGGATCGTTCAGCGCCGCCCACACCGCCTCGCGGCTGGCCTCGATCCGGTGGCTTCCGCTCATATCCATGGTTCGTGGTTCCTCCAACCCTGATGCCAACCCTGATGCGGCCCTTTGCGGGCGTCGGTCCCCCGGCTGTGGCCGGAGTTTCCGGGGCCGGGGTTTAAGTTCGAGAATACGGGATCGGCCGGAACCGCGACAGCCCCGACCGCCTCATCTCAAAGTCTCATGGGCGCGTGGCCCTGCCGCGACACGCCGTCAGCCGCGCGGCGCCATGCAGTTGCTGACGATCGGCGTGCAGGCCGACAGCGAGGCGCCCGCGGGGTAGCTGACCTGCTCCACCGTGCCGCGCGGGCCGACCACCACCGTCGCCTCGCATCCGGACGTGGTGCCGCCGCCGACCGGCACCCCGAAGCCGAGGCCGAGCCCCACCCCGCCGCTGCCGCCGAAGCTGCCGGCCCCGATGCCGATGCTGCTGCCGGGGCTGTAGGCGGCCGTCGGGCGCGCGACGTAGGTGTAGTATTCCCGGCCCGACGCCATCGCCTGACGGTCCGGCACGCCGGCGCAGGCCAGCAGGTCGGCCTTCGGCATGCCGACCATGGCGGTCTGGGCGCGCCGCGCCACTTCGGGATCGGGGCCGGTGGCGCAGCCCGCAAGGCTGGCGGCCGTGCCGCCGAGAAGGATCACCGCAGCGCCCATGCTCCGTACACGGCCCATGTCTCGTCCTCCACCAGGATATCGTGTCATTTCCGGGTTCATCTCAACCGGTTGATATGATGCTGAAACCCCGCCGCCGCCCGTCCGTTCCCCGATGGCCCGGACCGGCACCCGCATGACGGGCGGCATGACGGGCGGGCGGAGATTTGCTAGGAATTCCGCCACCCGCCCATCCCAGCACATCAGGATCGTCGACGCCATGGCCGAGCTTACGCCTACCCCCTCCTCTCCCGTCACTGTCCATCTGGCTCTGGGCGGCAACATGGGCGACCGTGCCGCCAATCTGGCCGAGGCGATCCGCCGGCTGGGCGAGGCGGTGGAGATCGACGCGCAGTCGGCGCTCTACGAGACGGCGCCGATGTATGTGACGGACCAGCCGGCCTTCCTCAACATGGCGGTGCGCGGCACAACGCGGCTGGACCCTCAGGCGCTGCTCCGCTTCATCAAGGGAATCGAGTCGACGCTGGGCCGCGATCCGGGCGGGCTGCGCTTCGGCCCGCGTCCCATCGATATCGACATCCTGCTCTACGCCGACCGGGTGCTGACGGAACCGGACCTGGAAATCCCCCATCCCCGCATGGCGGAGCGCGCCTTCGTCCTCTGCCCGCTGGCGGACGTCGCCGCCGATGTCGTGCATCCGGTGCTGAACCGCCGCATCGACGCGCTGCGCGACGAGGTGCCGGGGCGCGAAACCGTCGTGCGGATCGCCAAAGCGCTCTGAGCGTCCACAACCGTCCAAGTGCGGTGGCATGCGGCGGCGGCACCGCATATAGTGCCGGCCTGAATGCAATGCCGGTGGCGGACCGCCGGCCGGGAGAGTGTGTTGTCGCACGATAGCGCAAAACGGGCCGTCATGGTCCAGCCGGGCGGCGCGCCGCTCACCTACACCATCCTGGTGCGCGGCTTCACCGCGCCGGTCGCCATCGCCGGCCGCGCCGACCGGCCGCAGGTGTCCTTCGACCTGACGCTGACCGTCACCCATCCCGGCCCCGGCTTTCCCGACGACATCGCCGCCGTGATGTCTTACGAAGACATCGTCGAAGACTTGCGCCGTCTTTGTGCCGAATCCGATATACCCGGCCCGGACTATCTGGCCGACCGCGCCGCGGAGCTCTGCCTGTCCCATGCGAAGGTCCGCCGGGTCCAGGCGGACGTTACGATTCCCGCACCCGACTCCGGCGCTTCCTCCGCCGGGGCAAGCCTGACACGGGCCCGTCCGGGACAGGGGTGAACAGTAACGCCGACGGTCAGCCGACCGGTGGCGGAGGCGCCCATTACTGGATCACGGAAAGATATAGCGCTTATTGACAAAAGGACGGGTGACAATACCACTCCGGCTGCGGTATGGTCGCCATATTGTATTTTCAACGCACAATCCGGATCAAAGGGGCTATATCCCCGGCGACCATCCGGATGCCGAAAGCCGAGACGAGCGCGCAGCAGGGATTAGGCCAATCGCCATTGCCGGCTTCGACCGTCCGCCGATCCCCCTTCCGGGACGGCCACGGTTTACGGGAGTCGGACAAAAAGGGAGGGACGCATGGACCGGAACACGACGCCGACCCTTTCCGAATTGCTTGCGGATCCGATCGTGATCGCCGTGATGGCGCGCGACGGGATCAGCCCCGACAGCATCCAGCAGCTGTTCGAACGCCTTCGCCGGAGCCGACGAGTACAGGAGCAGCGGCTCGCCGCCTGACCCTGCCTCCTCCTGACTCTGATGCCTGACGATTGCGCAGGCACAGGGGCAGGCAGGCGAAGAGCAAGGCGGCCTTCCCGCCCCTCCCTTCCCGCCCGTCGACTCCACGTCGGATGGAACCGGTCACTGGCCGCCCGGCCAGAACATATCGGCTGGATCCCTTTCCAAACAAACCCGGTCCTCCGACAGGTCCTTCCCAAGCGGGGATCACCCGACACGCAAAGCACCGCCGAACCGGCTTGATCTCCGGAACTGCGGTGTTTTGCGCATTGGCGTGTGGACGATGGAACCGACGATGCACGCCCTTCAGCTCGCCAAAACGGCGCGCACGGCTTCCATCACTTCGGCCGGGGTGAAGGGTTTGCGCAGGGACCGGTGTGCGCCCAGCGCCTCGGCCACCGGCAGAACGTCCAGCGAGGCGCGCGCACCGCCGCCGGAGATCGCGATGATCTTCAGCGACGGAGAAGCCCGCCGCAGTTCCATGATCGTCGCCAGCCCTTCCTGATTCGGCATGAAGATATCGGTGATGACGAGGTCGACCGGGCGGTGGACCGAATGGTAGCGGAAACGCGCCATCCCCTCCACCCCGTCGCGGGCGCCGATGGCTTCGTGGCCGGCCATCGTCAGCGTGCGCAGCAGCACCGCCCGCGCCACGTCGTCGTCATCGATGATCAGCACCCTCGCCATGGCGCGAGGCTCCTCATTCGGCCAGATGGGCGGGCGGATGGGCCGCACCATGCGCCACGCCCGACCCTTCCTCCTCCTGCATCGGCTTCTTGCGGGCGAGATAGCTGTAGACCGTCGGCACGACGAACAGGGTCAGCAGCGTCCCCAAGGTCATGCCGCCGACGATGACGGCGCCGATCGCCTGCCGGCTTTCCGCGCCCGCCCCCTCGGCATAGGCCAGCGGCAGCGCGCCCAGCACCATGGCCCCGGTGGTCATCAGGATCGGGCGCAGGCGCAGCACGGCGGCCTCTTCCACCGCCTTGCGGATGTCGGTCCCGGCGCGCTGGAGCTGGTTGGCGAACTCCACGATCAGGATGCCGTGCTTGGTGATCAGCCCGACCAGGGTAACGAGGCCGATCTGGCTGTAGACGTTCATCGTCCCGCCGCTCATCTGCAACGCCGCCAGCGCTCCGGTCATCGACAGCGGCACGGTCAGCATGATGACGAAGGGGTCGATGAAGCTCTCGAACTGCGCCGCCAGCACCAGATAGATGAAGGCCAGCGCCAGCACGAAGACGAAATAGAGCCCGGTCGCCGATTCGCGGAATTCGCGGCTCTGCCCGGCATAGTCGGTCTGGGCGGTGGCCGGCAGCACCTTGTTCGCCGCCGCCTGCATGACCGCCAGCGCCTCGCCCAGCGAGGTCCCCGGCGCCAGCGTCGCGGTGATGGTGGCGGAGCGCAGCTTGTTGAAGTGGTTCAGCTCCTTGGGCGCCACCCGCTCCTCCACCGTCACCAGATTGGCGAGCGAGATCATCTGCCCCGCCCCGCCCATCGTGCCGGTGCCGCCGGTGGCGCCGGTGCCGCCGCGCACATAGATGCCGGCGATGTCGTCCGGGTTGCGGCGGTCGATGTTGGCGACCTGGACGATCACGTCATACTGCTTGCCGTCCTTCTTGAAGCGCGTCACCTGCCGGCCGCCCAGCAGGGTTTCCAGCGTGCGGCCGACGGTGTCGACGTCCACCCCCAGATCGGCCGCCTTGTCGCGGTCCAGCGACACCTTAAGTTCCGGCTTGTTCAACTTCAGGTCGGTGTCGAGATTGACCAGACCGGGGAAGTTGCGCGCCTCCGCCATCATGGCGTTGACCATCGCCTGCAACTCCTCGAAGGGCAGCGAGGTCTGGATGACGAAGTTCACCGGCTTCTCGGTCGGGCTCTGGCCCAGCGACGGTGGGTTGGTGACGAAGCCCATGATGCCGGGGATGCCGAACATCTTCGGGAAAAGCTGGGCGGTGACCGCCTGCTGCTTCACGTCGCGCAGGTCCCAGTCGATCAGGCGGACGAAGGCGATGCCCTGGTTGACCACCGGGAAGCCGACGACGACGAAGAACTTCTCCAGCACCGGGATCTGCCGGAACAGCGCCTCCATCTGCTGGGCGTAGCCCATGGTGTAGTCCAACGTCGAGCCTTCCGGCGCGATGGCGATGCCGACGATGGTGCCGCGGTCCTCCACCGGCGCCAGCTCCGACTTCAGGCCGTTGAACAGCACATAGCTCGCCGCGGCGACGGCGAAGCCGATCAGCAGCACCAGCGGCCGCGCCCGCAAGGACAGGCGCAGCAGGCGGCGGTAGCCGTTGGTCATCCCCTCCAGCAGGCGTTCGATGGCGCGGTAGAGCAGCCCGTGCTTGGTCTCGTGCTTCAGCAGCTTGGAGCACATCATCGGCGACAGCGTCAGCGCCACGAAGCCCGACACAATCACCGCACCGGCCAGCGTCAGCGCGAATTCGGTGAACAGCCGCCCGGTGCGACCGGTCATGAAGCCGATGGGCGCATAGACCGCCGCAAGCGTGATCGTCATGGCGATGACGGCGAAGCCGATCTCGCGCGATCCCTTCAGCGCCGCCTGGAAGGGGCTCATCCCCTCCTCCACGTAGCGGAAGATGTTCTCCAGCATGACGATGGCGTCGTCGACGACGAGGCCGATGGCCAGCACCATCGACAGCAGCGTCAGCGTATTGATGGAGAAGCCGAAGGCGTACATCAGGGCGAAGCCGCCGATCAGCGACACCGGGATGGTCACCAGCGGCACCAGCGTCGCCCGCAGCGAGCGCAGGAAGAAGAAGATGACCAGAACGACTAGGATGATCGCTTCGAAGATGGTGTGGAACACCGCGTCGATCGACTTGGCGATGAAGACCGAGCTGTCGTACCCGACATCCACCCCCATGCCGTCGGGCACAGCCGCTCGGATTTTCGGCAGCGCGTCGTTGACCGCCTTCGACACGTCCAGCGGGTTGGCGGTGGATTGCTTCACCACGCCGATGGCGACGGCGCCGCGGCCGTTGAAACGCGCACTGACCCGCTCGTCGAGCGCGCCCAGTTCCGCCCGGCCGACGTCGCGCAGGCGGACCAGATAGCCGGAATCGTCGCGCAGGATGATGTTCTCGAACTCTGCCGGAGTGCGCAGATCGGTTTCCGACACCACGGTGAACTCGCGCGCCGCGCTTTCGACGCGCCCGGCGGGAATCTCCACGTTCTGGCGGCGCAGCGCGTTCTCGACATCCTGCGGCGTCACCCGGTAGGCGGCCATCCGCTGCGGGTCGAGCCACAGGCGCATGGCGAAGCGGCGCTCGCCGAAAATACGCACCTGCGCCACGCCGGGCAGGTTCTGCAGCCGGTCCTTGACATAGCGGTCGGCGAAATCCGTCACCTCTAGCGGCGAATGCCGGTCGGAGGAGAAGGCGAGATAGATGATCGGCTGGGCGTCGGCCTCCACCTTGGCGATCACCGGCTCGTCGATCTCGCTGGGAAGCTGGGCGCGGACGCGGCCCACCCGGTCGCGGACGTCGCTGGCGGCGACATCGACGTTGCGGTCCAGCCGGAAGCGCAGGGTGATCTGCGACTTCTCCGCCCGGCTGATCGAGGACATCACGTCGATGCCTTCGATGCCGGCGAGGCTGTCCTCCAGCGTCTGCGTCACCTGGCTTTCGATGATCTGGGCCGAGGCGCCCTTGTAGGTCGTCTCTACCGTGACGACCGGCTCGTCGATCTTCGGATATTCGCGCACCGACAGGCGCTGGTACGACACGATGCCGATCAGCATGAGGGCGAGGCTCATCACCGTCGCCAGCACCGGGCGGCGGATGGAGATGTCGGAGAGGACCATCGCCTCAGCTCCCCGTCGACTTGTTGGCCGCCGGCTTGGCCGGCACCACGGCGACCGGAACCCCGTCGCGGATCTTCAACTGTCCGGCGGTCACCACCATGTCGCCGGGGGCGAGGCCCTTAGCGATCTCCACCTCCGCATTGCGGCGCTCGCCCAGCACGACCCTGGTCTGGGCCACCTTGCCGTCCACCACCTTGAAGACGAACTGGTCCTTGCCGAAGGCGACGATGGCCTGCTCGGGGATCAGCACGGCGTCCGGCACCGTGGTCAGGGTCAGCGACACGCGGGCGAACAGGCCGGGGCGCAGCGAGCCGTCCGGATTGGGCACGCGGGCTCGGATCGCCAGCGCGCGGCCGTTCACGTCCACCAGCGGATCGATGGCATAGACCGTGCCGTCGAAGCCGCGCCCGCCGAAGGCATCCACCGCGACTTTCACCGTCTGCCCGACCTTCACCGCCGGCAGGAACATCTCCGGTACGCGGAAGTCCAGCTTCAGCGTGTCGATGTCCTCCAGGTTCACGATGTCCTTGCCGGCCTGGACGAAGTCGCCGACCGACACCTTGCGCAGGCCCAGCACCCCATCGAAGGGCGCGGTGATCACCTGCTTGTCGAGCTGCGCCTTGGCCAGTTGCACCGCCGCCTCGTCGGCCAGCAGCTTGGCCGAGGCCTGCTCCCGGTTGCGCAGGGGACCGGTGTTCTGGCGGACCAGTTGGTCGGCGCGCGACAGCTCGGCACGGGAAAAGGCGATGCTCGCCTGGGCTTGGGCCAATGTGGCGCGGGCGATGGCGTCGTCCAGCCGGACCAGCACGCTGCCCTTGGCGACGCGCTGCCCTTCCTTGAAGGCGATCTCGCTGATGCGGCCAGCGATCTCCGGCCGGATCACCACCGATTCGTTGGACAGCAGCGATCCAACCGCGGTGACGGTCCGCTCCACCGTGCCGACGCGCACGGGAACGGCCTCGACGGGCATCGGCGGCGCGCCGCCCGGCGGCTTGCCTCCACCCGGTGCGCTGCCCGATGCGCCGCCCGGTGCCGGCGCACCGCCGGGAACAGCACCACTCAGCATCGCCGTCAGCCCGGCGACGGTGCCGCTCTGCTTCACGAAATACCAGTAGGCCCCGCCGGCGAGTGCCACCAGGACAAGAAGAACAGCGATGCGGAGCGTATGGCGCATGGAACCGGAATCCGGACGGGTTTCACCTTGCTGCAGCGCAACCGGAAAGCGCGCCGGGCAAGCTGAACTATATCGTTCAGTTCACATCCGATGTCGAGAAGGTTCAACGATCCGAACCGTCCGCCGGACCGTTTGTCGCCGCCGCCTCCTGACGTTCGCCGGTCTCCAGCCTGCCGCCGCGCATCGCGACCGTCCGGCCGCCGCACAACGTCACCCACAGATCCGCGGGATCGCCGGGCGTCACGGGACCGCCATCAGCCATCCGGCACACCTCCCCGCCGTCGAGGTCCAGCCCCGGCGCGCAGCAGGGCGAGTCGCCGGCCGGCACCAGGGCGCGGACATGGCCGTTCTCGATCCGAATGTCGTGCAGTCCGTCGAGAACCCGCGCGTTCTTCAGCCAGAATTTGCCATTGGCGGGGATGCGGGCGAGGCAGCAGGTCGGGGCGCTCATGGGGTTTACCCGTGTCCGGTCCGGCAGTGTGCGACGCATCGAAGCTGACACAAAATGGTAAAGCAAAACCAGCGGGAGCTTTGCCGTTAGGGGGTTGCATCCTCCCCCAGCGCCAGGAACTCCTGGAAGTTTGCGCAACGTCCGGCCTTGAAGGCGGCCTCGTATGCGGCGTTGCGTGCACGCTTGGCGGCGATGGCCTGCGTGAAGCTGCAGCGCAACGCCTCGTCCCGGATGCCCAACCCGTCGCCGGCCAGCCGGTCCAGCACATGGCGGTAGCAGCGTTCCGCCCGCTCCGCGCTGTCCGCGGAGCAGGTGATGGAACCGGCGCGCTGGCGGTATTCATAGAATGGCGTCGCCACCAGCGGCACCGGGCCGGCGGCGTCGAGCAGCCGGACATTGAACACCACGTCGTCGCAGAACTTCACGTCCTCGTCCCAGCCCGGCACCAGATCGCGCCGCACCAGCGGGAACATCGGCACGGAGGTCGCCAGGAACCCCTCGCCGTCCAGCCATGCCGGGGCCTGACCCTCCCCATACAGGCACAGCAGAGGCGAATCGTCCTCGTCGCGCACCACGGCGACATTGTCGAAGGCCGCACCTTGGGCGAGCGCCAGCGGCGCCAGGGCCGACAGGCGGCCGGGGCGAAAGCGGTCGTCGGCGTCCAGCGTCGCCACCAGCGGCAGCCGCGCCGCCGCCAGCCCGGCGTTGCGGGCGGCGGGCGCTCCGGCCCCCACCCGCCCGGTGCCGGTGAAGATCAGCCGCGGGTCGTCGATCCCGGCAGCCCTCAGGGTCGGGCGGTAATCGGTGCCGTCGTCGCTGACGATCACCGCCTCCCATGCCGGCCGATCCTGATCCAGCAGGCTTTGCACCGCCCGGACGATGGTGTCGTGGGCACGGTGGGCGGGAACGATCACGGAGACGCCCGTCGAACCGTCATCGAGCCAGCCCTGCCCCGTTCCAGTCCCGTGCATTCCGCCGCCCCCGCTCCTGCCCGGGCTCGAGTTTGGCTGTGGGCGGCGAAGGGCGTCAATGCCCCGACCGGGATTTCGAACCGCCTCTTACCTGCGCCACTGCCGCGTGGTAGGAAGGGGCGTCGTGCCTGCGGCCGTGGAGGACACCCTATGTGTTCGGCGAGTTGAACAGTGGAACAGGGCCGGGAAACCGTTGCACGGTGTTTCAAACGTTCCATCCGGCCGCGGCTCCGCCCATCGATTTTGCCCCGCCGGACGTTGAACATGAAGCCCGGACGGGCTATGTGGTGAAGCAGGCAAGGCGCATGCGGCAGCGGGACAGCAGTCGGGGCACCCCTCCGGCAGCGCATCCCGGTCCCGATACCCCGCTTCCGATACCAGGGAGAAGAACATCAATGGCGCAGGTCGGATACACCCGGTTCGACGACGAACCCGAAAAGGAACCGGACGAGAAGTCGAAGGAAAGCGCCCAGCCG
This sequence comes from Pseudomonadota bacterium, assembly GCA_023423695.1. Lineage (GTDB taxonomy): Bacteria > Pseudomonadota > Alphaproteobacteria > Azospirillales > Azospirillaceae > Azospirillum. The sequence goes on from JAFAFA010000073.1 coordinate 43,155, forward strand.
CAGTTCGCCGCCGTGCAGCAGAGCCTGTTCAAGGCGCGCACGGTCCTGATCTTCGGTCAGATCGACATGAAGCTGGCGCAGGTCGTCTCGGCCCAGTTGCTGGCGCTCGCCCATGAGAACGACGACGACATCACCGTCGTGGTCAACTCGCCGGGCGGCCACGTCGAGGCGGGCGACACCATCCACGACATGATCCGCTTCATCAAGCCGCGGGTGAAGATGCTGGGCACGGGCTGGGTCGCCAGCGCCGGCTGCCACATCTATCTGGCGGCGAAGAAGGAAGACCGGTTCTGCCTGCCGAACACCCGCTTCCTGATCCACCAGCCGCTGGGCGGAACGGGCGGCCGGGCGACGGACATCGCCATCGAGGCGAAGGAAATCATCCGGATGCGCGAGCGTCTGAACAAGATCATCGCGCGCGAGACCGGGCAGCCTTTTGAAAAGGTCGCCAAGGACACGGATCGGAACTACTGGATGCTCGCCGACGAAGCCAAGGAATACGGCATCGTCAGCCACGTCATCGACACGATGGACGAGCTGAAGTAACTGTTCCGCATCAGCCGAAAGAAACGGGGCTTTTCTCCAAATCGGAGGAAGGCCCCGTTTCTTTTGGAAAACCGGAAACCCATCGGCCGGCCAAGGCGTTGTTCCGCCACAACATCCACGAAAGATGGAGCCAACCGATGAAACGCTATCTCGTTCTGGGCTGCACCGCTGCGCTGCTCGCCGCCACGCCCGCGCTGGCTGCGTCGTCGGATCACAGCGTCACCAAGTCGAACAACCCGTCGGTTGCAGCCGTCGACGACAGCGCCGACCCGGCTCTGATGAAGATGCATGTCGACCAGTTGAAGGGGAAGGACATCTACGGCGCCAAGGGCGAGAACATGGCGGAAATCGAGGATATCGTCCGCTACAACAACAAGCTCTATGCCGTGATCGACGTCGACCACACGGTCGACGTCAGCGACAAGGACGTCGTGCTGCCTCTGAACAAGCTGCACATGAAGGGCGACAAGATCACCCTCAACATGACCGAGCAGGAACTCCAGAACCTGGAGAAGTGGCAGAAGAACCGTTACGAAGCCGTGAAAGGCAAGGGCCCCCTGAGCGAACTGTCGCACTGACCTTGAAGACCGCAAAGGCGGCGAAGCAAGTGCTTTCGCCGCCTTTTCCATGCATCCGATGTCGTGTATCCGATGTCGAACTCTTAGACAGACACGTCCAACAGCGATCCGCGCTTACGGTAACCTTGGCCGTTCACCTGGGCGGTCAGCGCGTTGGCGATGGTGTCCACCGACTGATTGCCCTGGGTGGCGGTACGCGTCTCGCGTGTCTGGTCGGCCTTGCCGGCCGCCTGGGGAGCGGCGATGGTCTGGGTACGGACCGGCGGAGCCGTCTGCTGCGCCGCCTGCACCGCTGGAGACATCGCGATCTGCACCGCGGGTGTCTGCGGGTTTGGCTTCAGCGTCTGGAAAGACGGTATGGCCGGGTTGAGTTGCATATAGGAAATATGCGCTCACCCGGCGCAGGATTCAAGAAGCCCAGCCCTGGCTTTCCCCGGCCTCAAGGCGTTTCGGGAACCGCCGCGGCGGACGGCGATGTCGGAACCGCGGCGGCGTTGGCCGGCAGCCGACGGGTCCGCCGGCGCTCCAGCACCAGCGCCAGCAGAAGAAGCAGGGCGATGCCGCCCAGATTGACCGCCAGCACCATCGCCGCCCCCTTTCCCGCGATCAGCAGCGCAGTTCCGGTAATCGACAGCACCACGCCGACGCAGAAGACCGGCAGCGAATGCCGCCCACAGGCGGTCAGCAGCCGCGCCGGCGCCGAGCGCAGCCATGCCGCATCCCGCGGCACCAGCAGCGCCGCCGCACAGGCGAGCGCCAGGAAATGCAGAAGCCGCATTGGGCCCAGCGTGTCCTTGTCCGCCCAGGGGATCGTCTGCTCCGGCAGCCAGCCATGCAGCCCGGCGGGAACCAGCGCCCGGCCAAGGTCGGAGGCCGCCCCCTTCCACAGCGCCATGCCGATCACGACCGCCAGCGCCCCCGCCAGCAGCCAGGGGGAGCGCGGCAGCGTCATCCGGCCGCTGCGCACCACCAGCGCCAGGCTGGTGCCCAGGAAGAACACGCACTGCCAAGCCAGCGGGCTGAAGTTCCAGCTCTCCTCCCACAGATTGGGCGGCATCAGGTCGGGCGCCGCCTGGGCGAGCAGATAAAGCGCCACCGAGCCCGCCACCGCAGCCATGCCGAAGCGGGCATAGGACCACAGGAACAGAGGCGCCGCCGCCACCAGCAGGATGTAGAGCGCCAGGATGTCGAGTGCGAAGGGGAGATACATCAGCACCAGATGCCATGCCATCGCCATGACCGGGCTGTCGAACAGCGGTGCGAAGCTCTGCAGCCGGTTGGAGGCCTCCATCGGCAGGTCGCCGACATAGACCGCCAGCGCCACCACCAGCGCGCTGACCAGCATGGTGGCGATGTTTGCCGCCCACAATTGGCGGCAGCGGCCGAGCGCCTTGCGCTGGCAGGCGGCGAACCCACGCTCCGCCAGCACCGGTCCATAGGCCAGCGCGATGGCGTAGCCGGAGATGAAGACGAAGATCTCGGCCGAATCGGATGGGCCGAACCGGCCGGGGGTCACCTTCGCCAGCGGGTTTCCACCCACATGGTTGATGAAGATGATCAGAAGGGCCACGCCCTTGAACAGATCGAGCCGGACGTCGCGAGCCTGACGTTGCTGCATGCAGCGGTGCCTCTCCTGCTGTCGCGGGGCTTCCTGCCCGGCGGAACTGGCCGGGCGGGACTGGCCGCTCACCACTTTCGGCAAGGGCGCACGAATCGCGGCGGTGCAGGACCACTGTCGGTCCGGCACCGCCTCGGGGGACGTAGTCCACCATGGCCATTTTCAACGGCCGAGTGGTCAACGCGATAGGGGGATGCTTCCATCGCAGCGCAGGAGGGGAAAAGCGTTACGCCCTTCTCATGATAGCTGTGGAAACCAATCCGAAATCGGGCCAATCCGAATGGAGAGGAACCCGCCCACGGCCGCCTTGTTGGAAACGCGGTGTCAAATCCAAACAAAAAGCCGGGGACGTAGCCCATGACCGCCGATCCGAACGATCCGCTGCCGCACCCGTTGCCGATGTCCGATGTCGGGCCCGGCCCCGGCCGGACCCTGCTGCTGGGCGGGTTCAGCCTGGGATTCGCGCTGGGCGGCTTCTTCGACGGGATCCTGCTGCACCAGATCCTGCAATGGCACCATCTGCTCTCCGGCCTTGCCTACCCGGCCTTCGCCGATATCCGGGTCCAGATTCTGGCGGACGGGCTGTTCCATGCGCTGATGTACGTGATCGCCGCGGTGGGGCTGTGGCTGCTGTGGCGCGGGCGCCGGGGGCTTGCCGAGGTGGGCGCGCGCCGGCTGTTGGGATGGGCGCTGGTCGGGTCCGGGGTCTGGCATATCGTCGACGGGCTGGTGTCGCACTGGCTGCTGGGCCTGCACCGCATCCGAATGGACGTGGACAACAAGCTGTTCTGGGATCTGCTGTGGTTCTTCGCCTTCGGTGTCGCCGCGGTGGTGGCCGGCTGGTGGCTGACGCGGACCGGCACCGGGCATATCGGCGGCGGCGGCATGCGGCCGGCGGCGGCACCGCTCCTGCTGGCGCTGGCGGCCGGCATCGCCGGGGCGGTCGCCGCTTTGCCGCCGCCGGGGGGCACCGCCACGCTGGTTCTGTTCCGCCCCGGCACCGCGCCGGCAGACGCGCTGACCGCCCTGGCCGCCGTGGATGGCCGCACGGTGTGGAGCGATCCCAGCGGGCAGCTCTGGGCCATCGACCTGCCGGAGGGCGGCAGCGCGCTCGGCCTTTACCGCCAGGGCGCGCTGCTGGTCAGCAACGGCGTGGTTCCCGCCGGGTGCCTGGACTGGTTCAGACCGGCACCCCGTCCGTCCGCTTCGGCCGCGCTTTGACCGGCTTGCGGGCGGCGGAGCGGGTGGCGGAGCGGGTGACGGGCCGCGGCACCGACTGGGCGGCCCGTCCGGCCAGCACCGCCTTGCGGACGGTCTGCATCGCCGCCGCCTCGATCTGGCCGATGCGCTGGCGCGACAGGTTGAACCGCCGGCTGAGTTCGTCGGCGGTCACCGGTTCGTCCAGCAGACGGCGGGCGATCAGGATCTGACGGTCGCGCTCGGTCAGCTTCTCCAGCCCCAGCGCGATCAGGCGCTTGTGCTGGATGCGCTCCTCGGTTTCGGCGAGCGCGGTCTCCTGGTCGGCCCGGTCGTCGGCCAGCAGGTCCTGCCACTCCATCTCGCCCTCCTCGCCGATCGTTGCGTTCAGCGAGCGGTCGGCGGCGAGCCGGCGGTTCATCTCCACCACGTCGCGCTCCGGCATGTCCATCTCGGTGGCGATGGCCGCCGCCGCTTCCGGCGACAGGTCGCCGCTGTCCAACTCCTTCAGCTTGGCCTTCAGGTGGCGCAGGCCGAAGAACAGGGTGCGGTGCGCGGTGGTGGAGCCGATCTTCACCAGCGACCAGTTCTGCAGCACATGGTCCTGGATCGCCGCGCGGATCCACCAGTGGGCGTAGGTGGAGAAGCGGAAGCCCTTGTCGGGGTCGAACTTCCGCGCAGCGCGCATCAGCCCGATGTTGCCCTCCGCCACCAGATCGGCCAGCGGCAGCCCGTAGCGCCGGAAGCGCTTGGCGACGCCGACGACCAGACGCAAATGTCCGCCGATCAGCCGGTCCAGCGCCTCGGCATCGTCATGGTCGCGCCAGCGACGGGCAAGCTCCCGCTCCTCCTCGGCGGTGAGGATGTCGTAACGGCGCATGTCCTTCAGGAAGAGGGTCAGCGGTTCGGCCGACCGGGTTTCGATTAGCGGTTGGTTCCTATTCGGCATGGAAAACTCCCTGCCCCGACCGCCCATCGCTCTGCAAGGCCGCCGCCCGCCCTCCCGGTCAGCCGCAGACCGGGCAGGGTTGGGGTCGGTCGGCGTCTGGCCCGGAGCCGGCCGCCATCGCGCCAATGCGCGGGGAGCGTCGCACCAAGGACGCCAATTTCAAGGATGTCGGGGACCACGCTGATGTGGGTTCATATGCAGGCAAATCAAGGTCCGCACGGTCATTCGGCGCCCATCTCCCCCTCCGTCGCCGGGCGCACGCGGGCCTCGGTCGGGCGGCGGCGCAGCCGTTCGCTCAGGCGTTGGAAGGCGACGAACAGCACCGGCACGAAGATGATGCCGATCACCGTCGCCGCCACCATGCCGCCGAACACGGTGGTGCCGATCGACCGCCGGCTGGCCGCTCCGGCGCCGGTGGCGACCAGCAGCGGAACCGTGCCCAGGATGAAGGCCAGCGCCGTCATCAGGACGGCGCGGAAGCGCTGGCGGGCGCCGGCCACCGCAGCATCGACGATGGAGCGGCCGTCGGCCCGCTGCTCCCGCGCGAACTCGACGATCAGGATGGCGTTCTTCGCCGCCAGACCGACAAGCAGCACCAGCCCGATCTGCGCATAGATGTCGTTCGGGAGCCCGGCGACCCACAGCCCGACGCTGGCCCCCAGCACGGCGACCGCCACCGACAGCAGTACCGCCAGCGGCACCAGCCAGTCCTCGTACTGCGCCACCAGGAACAGATAGCCGAACAGCAGGGCGAAACCGAACACCATCAGACCCTGGTTGCCGACCTGGCTCTCCTGATAGGACAGGCCGGTCCATTCGGTGGCATAGCCCTGCGGCAGGGTTTTCTGCGCCACCGCCTGCATTCCGGTCAGCGCCTGGCCGGAACTGATGCCGGCCGCCGGCTGCCCGTTGACCGAGGCTGACGTGAACTGGTTGTAGCGGGTGATGCTGTCGGGAGCGAGCGTGGTGCGCACCGACACGAGGCTGCGCAGCGGCACCATGTCGCCGGTCTGGCTGCGGACATAGAGCTGGTCGATCTGCTTCACCTGATCGCGATAGCCGGCGGCGTCCTGCACCTTCACCTGGAAGACGCGGCCATACAGGTTGAAGTCGTTGACGTAGCTGGCGCCGAGATGGGCCTGCAGCGTCGTGAAGATGTCGGCCGGCGACACCCCCAGCAGCGAGGCGCGGGTGCGGTCCACGTCCAGGTACAGGTGCGGCACCTCCGCGCTGTAGGTGCTGAACACCGCCTGGAGGTTCTTATCCTGGTTGGCGGCGACCAGCAGGCCGCGCAGCACCGCACCCATCTCCTGCGGGGTCTGGCCGCCGGTGGCGAGCACCCGCAGATCGAACCCGCCGGTGGAGCCAAGCCCGGGAATGGATGGCGGGTTGAACGCCGTCACCGTAGCCTGCGGCATCGCGCCGAAGCGCGGGCGCAGACTGCCGATGATGGCATCGACGGTCTGATCGCTCCCCCGCTCGCCCCAGGGCTTCAGCGACACGATGATGAGCCCGACGTTGGAGCCCTGGCCGCTGAGGATGCTGAAGCCCGAGATGGCGATGACGTCGGCGACCCCCGGCTCCTGCTTGACGGTTTCGCTGACGCGATCCATCACGGTCTGGGTCCGGGAGACCGACGCGGCGCTCGGAAGCTGGACGTTGACGAAGAAATAGCCCTGGTCCTCCGCCGGCAGGAAGGCGGTGGGCAATGCCCGCAGCAGGGCGAAGGCGCCGGCGGTGATCGCCACGAACAGCAACAGTCCGACGATCAGCCGCCGCCCCAGCCCGTGCACCAGCCGGCCATAGCCATCGCGCACCCGGTCCAGCCCGCGGTTGAAGGCCGCCAGCGGCCGCCAGGGTGCCGTCGGCGGCCCCAACAGCAGACCGCACAGCGCCGGGCTGAGCGTCAGCGAATTGATGCCGGAGATGATGAAGGACGCCGCGATGGTGACGGCGAATTGGCGGTAGAGCTGCCCGGTGATGCCCGGCAGGAAGGCCACCGGCACGAACACCGCCGCCAGCACCAGGGTGGAGGCGACGATGGCGCCGCTGACCTGCCCCATCGCCCTGGCCGACGCCTCCCTCGCGGAAAGCTCGGGATGCTCCTCCATCACGCGGCGGACATTCTCGACCACAACGATGGCGTCGTCGACGACGAGGCCGATGGCAAGGATCAGCGCGAACAGCGTGATGGTGTTTGCGCTGTAGCCCAACACCAGCAGCACGGCGAAGACGCCGATGATCGACACCGGGATCGCCAGCGTCGGGATCAGCGTCGCCCGCCAGTCCTGCAGGAAGACGTAGATGACCGCCACCACCAGCAGGAAGGTGATGCCGAGCGTCAGCACGATTTCTTCGATGGTGGCGGTGACGAAATTGGTGGTGTTGAAGACGACCGCGTATTCCAGCCCCTCGGGGAAGCGCTGGGACAGGCGCTGCAGTTCCGCCTGCACCGAATTGGCGACGTCCAGCGCGTTGGCGTCCGGCGACTGGTAGATGACCAGCGTCGCCGCCGGTGCGCCGTTCAGCTTGGACGACGAGGTGTAGGACTGGGCCCCAAGTTCGACCCGCGCCACGTCGCTGAGGCGGACGATGCCGCCGTTCTCGTTGCTGCGGATGATGATGTTGGCGAATTCCTGCGGGTCGTTCAGGCGGCCGCGGGCGATGATGGTCAGCTGTTGCTGCTGGTCGCCGCCGATGGGCGGGGCGCCGATCTGGCCGGCAGGCGCCTGGACATTCTGCTTCTGGATGGCACCGACCACGTCCGACGCGGTGATGCCAAGCGCCGTCATCCGGTCCGGGTTCATCCAGATCCGCATGCTGTAATCCAGCGCGCCCAGCACCTGCGCATCGCCGACGCCGGGAACGCGGGCGATGGAATCGCGCAGGTTCAGGCTGGCATAGTTGGAGATGAAGATCGGATCGAACTTCCCTCCGGGGGAATAGAGGTTCACCGCCATCAGCATGTTTGGCGACTGCTGGCGCACGGTCACGCCCTGGCGCGTCACCTCTGACGGCAGGCTTGCCGTCGCCAGCGACATGCGGTTCTGCACGTTCACCGCGGCGATGTCGCCATTGGTGCCGGGGGCGAAGGTGATGGTCAGCGAATAGCTGCCGTTGTCGGTGCTGGTGGAGGACATGTAGAGCATGCCCTCCACCCCGTTCACCTGCGATTCGATGGGAGCGGCGACGCTGTCGGCCACCACCTGCGCGTTGGCGCCGGGATATGTGGCCGAAACCTGGACGGTCGGCGGGGTGATCGACGGATACTGCGCGACCGGAATGGCGGTCAGCGCCAGCAAACCGGCGATCATCATGACGACCGCGATGACGATCGCCAGATTCGGACGGCGGATGAAGAGCGCGGAGAACATCGCCTCACTCCTTCGCCGCGCCGGGGTTGCCGCCGCCGGATGCCCCCGCGGGGGCGGTTCCGCTCGATGCGGCGCCCGCCTGGGTACCGCCGGACATCTGCTCCGCCGGGGTGGGCTGCACGACCATGCCCGGACGCACCTTCTGCACGCCGCCGACCACCACGGTCTCGCCGGCGGTCAGGCCCTTTTCCACCACCAGCGACTGGTCGATCTGCGCCCCGGTCTGCACCGGGCGGCGCTGCACCCGGTTCTGGTCGTCGAGCACCAGGACGTAGCTGCCCTGCTGGTCCTGCTGGATGGAGGCGACGGGCACCACCGGACGCTGCTCCGGCTGGTCGCGGCGGATCTGCACGGTCACATACTGGCCGGGCAGCAGAAGGCGCTGCGGGTTGGCGAAGGTGGCGCGGATGCTGACAGTGCCGGTCTGCGGATCGACGCGGTTGTTGGCGAACTCGATCTGGCCCTGTTCGGCATACTCGCTGCCGTCGGGCAGGACCAGCGTCGGCACGTATTTCTCCGCCGCCTGAGCCGGCTGGCGCACGTCGAACCGGCGCTGGAAGGCCAGCATGTCGCGGTCGGCGACCGAGAAGACGACGCGGATGGGGTCGAGCTGCACCACCGTTGCCAGCACGCCGGCGGACGGGTTGACAAGGTTGCCCTGGGTCACCGCCGTGGCGCCGATGCGGCCGTCCACCGGACTGGCGATGCGGGTGTAGCCCAGATTGATCTCCGCCGTGCGGACCTGCGCCTGGTTCATCATCACATCCGCCTGGGCGGCGTCGCGGTCTGCCAGCGCCTGATCCAGCTGCGCCTGCGAGACGTTGCCGCGTTGGCGCAGCTCGTCGGCACGGCTATAGGCGCGCTCCGCCTCGCGCAGCTTGGCCTCGGCACTGGCGAGCTGGGCCTTGGCGCTGTCCAGCGACGCCTGATAGGGCGCCGGCTCGATCACATAGAGCAGGTCGCCCTCATGGACGTCCTGGCCTTCCTGGAAGGCGACCTGCTCCACAGTGCCTTCGATCCGCGGCCTCGCGTCGAAGGAGCGGATCGCCTCGATCCGCCCGATGAACTCCGTCGCCGGAGCCACGTCGCGGTTCTGCACCGGCACGGTTGTCACCGCGGGTGGCGGCGCATTCCGGCCGGCGCCGGGCTGGCCCTGCCCCTTTGCGGTTCCTGCGGCGAACAACCCCGCAAGCACGGCCGCGCAGAGGGTGGGAAGGACGCGGGCGCGGCGGGGATGGGCGGCGGGCATCACGGTCTCCGGCAACAGTTCCGATTGGCCCGTATCCGAGTGGAGACCCGGTTGGCCATGCGCGGAACAACATCCCAGCGGGCGTTCCGCTCCCTGCCCTTACGGTCAATCGGGCTGAAACGCCGCTCTATCGGGAACATCCCGCCACCCAGGTCATTGGACAGGACGGAGAGATCCCGGAATCCGCGAGGCCACGCCATGCCGACAGACTCCCTTCCCATTGTCCCGTACTGCGGCGCCCCTCCGGTGCCCGGAGGCTTGTCGACGGCCTGGAACACCGATCCATGGCTGTTGGCCGTCTTTGTCCTGGCGGCGGCCGGGCTGGCAACGGTAACGCGCCGGACGCGGGCTTCGGGCGGCGCTACCGGCCACCGGCCCTGGTGCCTCGCCGCCGGCTGGCTGGTGCTGGGCATCGCCTTCGTCTCTCCCCTGTGCAACCTGACCTCCGCCCTGTTCTCCGCCCGCGTCGCCCAGCATCTGCTGACCGTGCAGGTCGCGGCCCCCCTGCTCGTTCTCGGCTGGCCGGCGGGGACGGTGCGCTGGCCGGGCTGGCTGCAGGCGGCGGCAAGGCCGTTGGAGCGGCCGGAGCTGGCCTGGGGCCTGTTCGGCATCACGCTGTGGGTGTGGCACCTGCCGGGTCCCTACATGGCGGCTCTGGCGAACGACGCTGTGCTGTGGCTGATGCACGGCACCCTGCTCGCCGGAGCGGTGGCGGCGTGGCGGAGCGTGCTGGCGCCGGCTGGAAACGCCATGCGCCTGCGCGGGCTGCTGGCGGCCTTCGGCACCTCGGTTCATCTGGCGATGCTGGCGGGCCTGCTGATCTTCGCTGGGACGCCGCTGTTCCCCTACCACCTGACCACCACCGCGGCCTGGGGCCTGTCGCCGCTGGCCGACCAGCAGCTCGGCGGGCTGATCATGGGGGTGGTCGGGTCGCTGGCTTATGTGGCGCTGGTGCTGGCCGGTGCGGCGCGCTGGCTGCGGCAGGGCGCCGACGATCGGATTTGGGATGATCGCCTCAAGGATGGCCGGTTCTCCGGCGGAAAGGCCGGGTAAGGGCATGCGGCGCACCCTGACGACCCTCGCCCTGGCGGCGGTGGCGGCCGGCATCGGCGGTCTGCTGTTCGCATGGTCCGGCCTCTACAGCGTCGCGGCGACCAAGGAGCACTGGACGCCCGTCGAGATGTTCTTCGAGATGGCGATGCGCAGCTCGGTCGAGACGCATGCCGCCTTCGTCGAGGATCCGCCGGACCTGAACGACCCGGCACTGATCCGCCGCGGCGCCGGCCATTACGAGGACGGCTGCGCGCCTTGCCACGGCGCGCCGGACGCGCCGCGCAACCCGATCTCGCGCCACATGATGCCGGAGCCGCCCTATCTGCCGAACCAAGTGGCGGACTGGACTCCGCGGCAGCTGTACTGGATCACCCTGAACGGCATCAAATATGCCGGCATGCCGGCCTGGCCGGCGCAGCAGCGCAAGGACGAACCCTGGGCGGTTACCGCCTTTCTCCTGCGGCTAAAAGGGATGAGCGCGGAAGAATACCGCAGCCTCGCTTTCGGCGGAACCCAGCCGGATGGGCGTGCCCGCGTGGCCGATCTGACCGGCCCCGTCAGCGGTCCGGAAACCGGCCGGCTCGGCGAGACCCTGCAGGACTGCGCCCGCTGCCACGGGCGGGACGGCAACAGCGGGGCCGACGGCGCCTTCCCGCGGCTGGCCGGGCAGTCGGCGGACTATCTGTACGAGACGTTGCGCGCCTACGCCCAGGGCAACCGGTTCAGCGGCATCATGCAGCCGGTCGCCGCCGGTCTGGACGAGGAGGCCATCCGTGCGCTGGCCGACCATTACGCCGCGCAAAAGCCTGCGACACCAACGCCTGCAGCCGGAGAACCCGATCCGAAGCTGCTGGAGCTGGGCCGGCGGATCGCAGACTCCGGCGATCCCGGACGCGGCGTCGCCGCCTGCTCCGGCTGCCATGAGGGGGCGGGCGACAGCCGCCATGCCCGCGATCCGCGCTATCCCACCCTGGACGGCCTGCATGCCTCCTACATCGCCGGACAGCTGCGGCTGTGGCGCGACGAGGCGCGCGGCAACACGGCGCTGTCCCGCATCATGGAGGCCGCCGTCCGCCGCCTGACCGACGAGCAGATCGATGCAGTCTCCGAGTATTACTCCCGCCGCGCTCACGGTGACGCCATGGTGAACGGCGATGACGGAAAATCCTGAGACGACGTCAGGGAACAAGAAGGCCCGCTGCTGATTGTTTATCACATGACCCAGCTGTCGCTTGCCGTGCGGCAGGACAGTACAGGCCGCACCGGGCGGCGGGTCGCCAACATCGAAGCGTAATCGAGAAGGATGGCAACCATGCGTGGGATTTCGAAGATCGTCATGACCGCCACGGCAGCCGGCGCCCTGTTCGCGCTCAGCGCCTGCGGCAGCACGGAGACCTCGCGGACGGCGACCGGCGCGGGCACCGGTGCGGTGGCCGGCGCCGTGGTCGGCGGCCCGGTCGGCGCGGTGGTCGGTGGCGTCGGCGGCGCCGTTGCCGGCAACAGCATGGACGAAAGCCTGAGCAAGAAGACCGACCGCGTCACCGACCGTGCGACCAAGGAGGTCCGGGAGGAGACGTCGGGCAGCGGCTCCGACCGTTCGTCGACCCGCCGCTCCGGCAGCATGGCGTCCAGCAACCTCAGCAGCGAGCAGGTGCGCGAAATCCAGCAGGCGCTGAACGACCGCACCGACGGCCGCGACATCGCCGTGGACGGCATGTGGGGCGCCAACACCCGCCGCGCCCTGATGCAGTTCCAGCGCGAGAACGGCCTGCGCGCCACCGGCCGCGCCGACGAGCAGACCATGGCCGCGCTGAACCTGAGCGGCAGCACCGGCACCACCAACAACACCGGCACCGCCGGCACCACGGGCACGACCGGCAACACGGGCACCGGCACCACGGGGACGACGGGCACTGTGCCGAGCGACACCCCGCAGAACCAGAGCACCCCGCAGGGCTCCATGGGCCAGACCGGCACTCAGCAGTAATCCGGCTCTCCCGAAACCGCATCGCCGGTTTCGAGGCATCCGTGGCGGCCCCTCCGGCCGCCACCGGTGTCTCGAAGCCGGCGAAGTCTTTTTCAGGGAGTTCGCGTCACCCGCAGGCCGGCACCAGCAGCGCCGGCAACCCGACCCACAGGATGGCGACCAATGCCGAGCCCGCTCCGGCAACCACGAACCAGCGGGCGAAACGGCGCGGATCGGCGGAGGCGACATGCCCGGCCGGACCGCGACCCCGCAACGCCATCGCCAGCAGGACCGCGACCCAGGTCATCGCGAGGACGGTCGCGGCGGCGACCAGTGCCGCCGACATCGGATAGCCGAACAGCATCGCCCCGTCCGGTGCCCGTGCGCAGACCGCGCCATTGATGGCATAGACCAGGCCGAAATGCCCGGCCCAGATCAGGAAGGGCGCCAGCATCGCGCCGAAGGTAACGGGAAAGCTGCGGCCCGACATGACGCCCCCCTTTTCAGATCGCCAGACGGGGGAACAGGTGCAGGAGCAGCAGGGCGATCGATCCCTGCGCCGCGCTGTACCAGCCCATCAGCATGGTGTTGTCGAAGGTCACCCGCCGCTCCGCATGCAGAAGCCCGGCGGCAGAGCGGGCAAGCGTATAGCCCAGCATCAGCGTCATCACCGCCACATGGAAGGCCTGCCACGCCACCAGCATGTAGGTGATGGCGCCATAGGCGCTGGCCGCGCCGACAAGGCCGGTTCCGATCTGGGCATTGGCGTCCAGCAGGATGCCGCCGACCATCGCCGCCCAGGCGACGATCAGGCCGATGCGGACGCGGCCGTGCCGGTTGCGGTCGACCGACTTGCGCGCCCAGCCGATGGCCAATGCCGACAGCCCCCACAGCGCCAGCCCGCCGGCCAGCCAGGGCAGTCCTGGCAGCCCGTCTCCACCCGCGGGCCAGACGTCCGGGCTGACCGTCCACAGGAACAGGTAGGTGAAGATCAGACAGGCGAAGGCGGTGCCGTCCACCAGCATGAGGACCACCACGCCCCACCAGGAATGGTTCTTCGGCCCCTGGATGTAGACCGGCACGCGCCAGCCGCCGCCGACATCCTGCGGCGGGTGGTCGGCACCGGTGTCTAGTCCCCAGACCCACCAGATCACCATGGCGATGGCGAGCACCGCCGGGACCAGCGACGGATAGTACCACTGCACGGTCAGGCACATGAAATGCACCGCAGTGAACAACCCGGCCAGGAAAGGCCCCCAATGCGGGCCCGGCAGCGGCATAAGATATTGCGGCTTGGCTTCGATCGGGCTGGTGACGATGGTCTCGCGCCGGCCGGTCGGGGCGCCGGGCAGGAAATGGGCGCCCTCGCGCACCTCGCGCGGCAGGTCCGGCTTGTCCCATAGAGGATAGAGGCCGGTGACGTGCGGGATGCTGCGGGTGGCGTAGTTCTCGTTCGGCAGCCATTCCAGCGTCCCGGCATTCCAAGGGTTGTCGGGCGCCTTCCGGCCGCCGCCGAAGGCGCTGCGCGCGATGTCGATCAGCACCAGCAGCACGCCGAAGGCCAGCACGAAGGAGCCGACCGTCGAGATCATGTTCAGCAGGTTCCAGCCGAGGTCGCCCGGGTAGGTGTAGACCCGCCGCGGCATGCCTAGCAGGCCGCTGATGTGCATGGGGAAGAAGGCGACGTTGAAGCCGATGAACATCAGCCAGAAGGCCCAGCGCCCCAGCCGCTCCGACAGCAGCCGGCCGTTCAGCGTCGGCCACCAATGATACAGCCCGGCGAAGACCGGGAACACCATGCCGCCGATCAGCACGTAATGCAGGTGGGCGACGATGAAATAGCTGTCATGGGCCTGCCAGTCGAAGGGCACCACCGCCACCATCACGCCGGTCAGCCCGCCCAGCACGAAGATGAACAGGAAGCCGAACAGGAAATGGGTGGCGACCGTCCATTGGACCCGCCCCGCCCCCAGTGTGGCGATCCAGGCGAACACCTGGATCCCGCTTGGCACCGCCACCGCCATGCTAGCGGCCGAGAAGAAGCTGAGCGACAGCGACGGGATGCCGGTGGCGAACATATGGTGGACCCACAGGCCGAAGCTGAAGAATCCGGTGCCGACCAGCGCCAGCACCACCCAGTCATGCCCGACCAGCGGCCGGCGGGCCAGGGTCGGCACCATCATCGACACCAGCCCGGCGGCCGGCAGGAAGATGATGTAGACCTCCGGATGTCCGAAGAACCAGAACAGGTGCTGCCACAGCAGCGGGTCGCCGCCCTTGTCCGCGATGAAGAAGGGCCAGTGGAAGGCGCGCTCGATCTCCAGCAGGGCGGTGGCGACGATGACGGCCGGGAAGGCGAAGATGATCATCCCCGCCATGACCAGCATCGACCAGGCATAGATCGGCAGCTTGTCCAGCGTCATGCCGGGCGGGCGGGTGCGCAGGATGCCGACGACGATCTCGATGGCGCCGGCGATGGCCGAGATCTCGATGAAGCCGATGCCGAGCAGCCAGAAATCGGTGTTGATGCCGGGCGAATACTCGTAGCTGGTCAGCGGCGGATACATGAACCAGCCGCCGTCGGGCGCGGCGTCGAAGATCAGCGAGCAGAAGAAGAAGATGCCGCCGAAGAAATAGGCCCAGAAGGCGAAGGCCGACAGCCGGGGAAAGGGCAGGTCGCGCGCCGCCAGCATGGAAGGAAGCAGGAAGACGCCGATGGCCTCGACGATCGGCACGGCGAACAGGAACATCATCCCGGTGCCGTGGACCGTGAAGAACTGGTTGTAGGTGCCATGGTCGAGCAGGTCGTTCCCCGGCACCGCCAACTGGAGCCGCATCACCAGCGCCAGCACCCCGGCGATCAGGAAGAACAGCAGCGCCGTGCCGATGTACCAGACGCCGACCTTGTTGTTGTTCACTGCCGTCACGCGCGCGATGCCCGGTGGCAGCCGCCAGACGCGGAGCAGCAGTTCCTCCTCCCCCGGCGGTCGGGGCATGGGGCTGGGAGTCGGCCGGCCGCCGGTGAACTCGTCGCGGGGCTCGTCGGTGCGCAGCGTCATTTCAGGCTCTCCAGCCAGGCGGCCATGGCATGCAGGGTCTCGCCGTCGGTCACGTCGAAGGACGGCATGCGGTTCTCGGGCTTGATGTGCTGGGCGCCGGCGATCCAGGCGGCGATGGTCTCCACCCGCGTCGGCAGCGTCCCGGCGGCGAGCGAGGCGCGCGCGCCGATGCGGCTGAGGTCCGGCCCGACCAGCCCCTCCGCCTCCGTGCCGCGCACCGCGTGGCAGGATTGGCAGCCGAGCGCAAAGAAGGCATCGCGGCCGCGCACCAGTTCCGGGGTCGCGGGTTCCTGCACCGGGCGGCGCTGCGCCGCCATCCAGGCGTCGAACTCGTCGGCCGGCAGAACCCGCACGTCGAAGGCCATCAGTGCGTGCTGCGCCCCGCAATATTCGGCGCATTGGCCTCGGTAGAGCCCAGGCCGCTGCGCCACCAGCGGCAGACGGTTCACGTGGCCGGGGATCATGTCGATCTTGCCGGCGAGGCTGGGCACCCAGAAGCTGTGGATCACGTCGGCGCTGGCGACCCGCAACTCCACCGGCTTACCGGCCGGCAGCACGATCTCGTTGGCGGCGCGCAACGGCTCCTGCCCCGGCACGATGTAGCGGACGTCCCACCACCACATCAGCGCGGTGACCTCCACCACGAAGGCGGGCTCCGGCGCCAGCGTCGCCAGACGGCGGGCCAGGGCGAATTCATGCAGCTGAAGCGCGGTCAACGTGACGACCGGGAACAGGATGCCACCGCCGATCACCCAGACCTTGCGGCCGGGAAACCGCTCCGGCCGGACGAAGGCGGCATAGAGCGCCAGCGCCATCACCACAACGAAGATCACGGCGCCGCCGATGAACAGGATCCAGCTGGTGACCAGGATCTCCTGCGCGCTGACGCCGGCCGCGTCGAGCGCCGACTGCCGCCCCTCGCAGCCGGCAAGCCCCAGAGCCGCCGCCGGCAGGGCCGGCCGCAGAGATTTTCCCGCCGTTCGCCGGCCCGGCCAGTCCATGCCACCCCCTCCCGTCAGCGGGGGAGGCTCTTTGCCCCTCGCCCCATTTCTCCACACCCACGTTGCCACCAAGGTCAACACAGCAGAGGCTCGGCGGTTTCCTCGGTACCTTCATCTTCCTTTCGGAGAGCCCGGAAACCTGTGCGTGGCCGTAAGCGTTGACCCTGGGAAGCGGGCCGCGACGACGGTGCGGCAGGGTTGGGGAGACGATGCATGACCGCCGATACCGGCCACTCGGATGCCGCGACACCGGAAAGGCCCGGCTACGAGGACAACCGCTCCTTCCTGGTGGGACTGGCGCGCGCCTTCGCCGGAGCGCTGATCTTCTCGCTGCCGATGCTGATGACGATGGAGATGTGGTGGATCGGCTTCACCATGACGCCCTGGCGGCTGGTGCTTCTGCTGGTCCTGCTGATCCCGCTGCTGATCGGCCTGTCGGTGGTCAGCGGCTTCAAGGTCAACGCCAGCCTGCGCGACGACATCGCCGACGCCTTCGTCGCCATCGCGGTGGCGGTGGTGATGTCGGCCGTCATCCTCGGCATCTTCAAGGTCCTGTCCTTCGACATGCCCGCGCGCGAGGTGATCGGCAAGATCGCGCTGCAGAGCTTTCCCGCCGCCATCGGCGCCATGCTGGCCCGCGACCAGTTGGGCGAGAAGACGGCCGAGAGCATGCAGCGTCAGGAGTCCATGACCTATGGGCAGGAGTTGTTCCTGATGGCGGTCGGCGCGCTCTTCCTCGGCCTCAACGTCGCCCCGACTGAGGAGATGATCCTGCTGTCCTACATGATGGACCCGTGGCGGGAGGTTGCGCTTCTGCTGCTGTCGCTCGTGCTGATGCACGCCTTCGTCTATGCGGTGGAACTGCCCGGCGGGTCGAAGCCGCCCGGCGGCGTGGGATTCTGGAGTTTGTTCCTGCGCTTCACCGTCGTCGGCTACGTCATCGTGCTGGCGATCTGCCTCTATCTGCTGTGGACCTTCGGCCGGACCGACGGCACCGGGCTGGCCGAGATCATCAGCGCCACCGTCGTCCTGGGCTTCCCCTGCGCCATCGGCGCGGCGGCCGCCCGCCTGATCCTGTGACCGGAAGGGAGGGCACCCCATGACCCCGCAAGGCGCACCGGCACCCCGGCGCAAGGACGAAGCGACGGAGCGGATCCGGCCTCCACCGCAGAAGGCGGACCGGAAGGCGGGCAAGAGCGAGACGGAGCGGGCAGCGCCGACCTCCCCGCTGGAATGGGTGGCGGCGGGCATCGGCGCCCTGCTGATCGCCGCCATGATCGCCTACATGGTGCAGTACGGCCTTCGCGAGCACGGCGAGGTGCCCGGCAGGATCGACATCACCGTGGTGGAGACCCAGGCCGGCGGCCATGGCCACACCGTCCGTTTCCAGATCCGCAACCGCACCACCGCCACCGCCGCCACCCTGCGCGTTCGCGGGGAGCTGAGGTCCGGCGACCGCGTGGTCGAAACGGCGGAAGCCGAATTTGACTATCTCCCACCCTATTCCGAGCGTTTCGGCGGCCTGATCTTCCAGCAGGACCCCGCCCGCTTCGAGCTGCGCATCGTCCCAACCAGCTACAGCGAGCCATAGCCGCAGGCCCCGGTGGCGCCCGTCGCCTATCGGCCATCCACCCAGCCATGTCCGTCCGAATGATCGACAGCGGCGCATGTCGTGGTTAAATAGCGCCTCTTCAACCAGCCACACCGCGCCTGCCGGGCGTGGTGCCGACGCAGGGCGGGACAGGACGGCCATGGACAAGCTTCACGCGATGCGCGTCTTCGTTCGGGTTGTGGAGGTAAACAGCTTCACCAAGGCGGCCGACACGCTGGGGCTGCCGCGCGCCTCCGTCACCACCACCATCCAGAACCTGGAGGCGTCGCTGGGCGTCCGGCTTCTGCAGCGGACGACGCGCAAGCTGAACCTGACGCTGGATGGCGCCGCCTATCTGGAAGGCGCCACCCGCATCCTGCAGGAGCTGGAGGAAGTCGAATCCTCCTTCACCAGCGCGCGCAAGTCGCCGCGGGGCCGCCTGCGCGTGGACATGCCGGGCTCCATCGGCCGGCTGGTCATCATCCCGGCGATCCACGAGTTCCACAACGCCTATCCCGACATCGAACTGATGCTGGGCCTCAGCGACCGGCCCATCGACCTGATCCAGGAGGGGGTGGACTGCGTGCTGCGCGTCGGCGAGCTTCAGGATTCCAGCCTGATCGCCCGGCGGGTCGGCGCCTTCCGGTCGGTGACCTGCGCCAGCCCGTCCTACCTCGCCGCCCACGGCACGCCGAAGACGCTGGACGAGCTGCAAACCCACGTCGCCGTCAAATACTTCACCCGGACCGGCAAAGTCCACGAGCCGAGCTTCGAGCGCGACGGGGTGGAGCGGGAGGTGAAGATGTCCGGCACCGTCTCGGTCAACGACGCCGACGCCTACGTCACTTGCGGGGTGGAAGGATTGGGCATCATCCAGCCCGCCCGCTTCATGGCCCTGCCCCACCTGCGCAGCGGCGCGCTGGTGGAGATCCTGCCGGACTGGCGCCCGGCCCTGATGCCGATCTCCGCCCTCTATCCGCAGAACCGCCACCTGTCGCCCAAAGTGCGGGTCTTTGTCGATTGGGTGGCGGAGATCTTCGAACGTTGCCCGCTGATGCAGGGGGAGGATGTGCCGCTCGACGCCTGCCGCGGCGAGGCCCACCGGCCCAAGATGCCGGAAAAGGCGCAGAAGCTGCCGGTCGCCGTCGATGCCGTCGCCATGGAGCAGGAGGGCGCCTGCCTCTGCGTCGTGTGAGGCCGCGGCCTGGACGCAGTCTGCATGGACTCAGGCGGCGTCCCCATCACGGGGCACTTTCAACCGGCTCCCTCCATCCCGATTTCTCATGTCACTTCTACCCCCTTCTCCCTTGCGCTAAGGTGCCGGCGCTTTTCGGGCGAGGGGGATGAAATGGAAGGTTTTGGTGGCGCGCCGTCGGATGCGCGGCATCTGGGAATCGACGAGCGCCTGAGGAGCGCGCCTCTTCTGAAAGGCTTCTCGGACGAGAATATCCGGCAGTTGGCCGCCATCATCGACGGCCCCCGCAAAGTTCCGCAGGGACAGCTTCTGTTCGAGGAAGGCGATCCCGGCGACGCCCTCTTCTTCATCCTCTCCGGCAGCTTCGAGGTTCTGAAGCGCGAGGAGGGCAGCGACGTCCGCCATCGCCTCGCCTTGCTGACCGCAGGCCAGTCCATCGGCGAGGTGTCGCTGCTCGACAGCGGCCCGCGCTCCGGTGCGGTTCGAGCGGCGGAGGACAGCGAGGTCATCGCCGTTCCGCTCGCCCGCCTGCAGGAGCATCCCGACCGCCAACTCGGCGTGGACGGCCGTCTCAAGATCAATCTCGCCTATGAGCTGGCCGCACGCCTGCGCCGCACCAACGAGGTGACGGTCCAGACCCTGCGCCGCCAGCTGAACGAGGCGGAGAACCGCGTGGAGATGAGCAAGTTCATCTTCCGCCTGCTGGTCGGCCTGTGCTTCTACATGTTCGCATTGGGCGTCACCACGGCGCTCAGCAAGGTGGTACCCGACACCTCCCTGATCAGCCTGCCCATCCTGACCGCCTTCGCCTTCGGCGTGTACCGCACCGTCAAGACCAGCCCCTGGCCGCCCAGCGCCTATGGTTTCACCCTGAAGAACTGGCGGCGCAACGCGCTGGAAGGCGTGGTGCTGTCCATCCCCATCGCGGTTCTGATCGTCGTGCTGAAATGGATCGGCGTGACGATGATCCCGTCCCTGCAAGGACAGCCGGTGTTCGACTTCGCCCGGTCCACCGGGCTGTCGCTTGGCGAAATCCTTCTGTACGGCAGCGCCTATTGCGCCTTCACGCCGATCCAGGAAACCATCGCCCGCGGCACCCAGGCGTCCTTTCAGCTTTTCCTGACCAGCAAATACAAGACGGCGGAAGCCATCGTCCTGTCGAACATGCTGTTCAGCGCCACCCACCTGCATGTGTCGATCGGCCTTGCCGTGGCGGTGTTCCCCATCGGCCTCTATTGGGGCTGGATCTTCGCCCGTCAGGGATCGCTGGTCGGCAGCAGCGTGTCCCACGCCATCCTCGGCGTCTTCGGCCTGATGATCGTGGGCATTCCCATCTACTGAGTTCGGAACCAGCCGGCCAGGGCGGACAGCCACGGGTCGGCGTCCTCCGTCCCCTCGCCCATCGCCATGCGGCGGGCGAGACCGGCGAGTGGGCGGTCGGACGGAATCGCGTTCAACACCGCCTGCAGGGTCGCCGCACGGGGCAGGCTGAATCCGCGCGTCGTCGCCATTGCCCTCACCGCCGCTTCGAAGTCCGGGCGTGGTTCGTTGGGACGCTCCTCGGCCACCACAGGGCCGGTCCCGTTGATGGCGTCGAGGACCGCCCTCTTGCGCTCCGCCAGGGGTAGGCTCGCCAACTCATCCGGCCACAGCGGGCGGCCGATATGGATGTCCTGAGGGGCGAAGCCCAGCGGGAAGTCCAGCCGCTCCGGCGCGGGCTCGACCGGCAGGGCGCCGACGAAGCGCACCGGCACGATGGGAACCTCCAGCCGCGCCGCCAGATCCAGGAACACCCCGGACAGCCGGGACACCGGCGTCCGGCAGGACAGCGACCGCGTGCCCTCCGCATGCACCATGATCGACATGCCGTCGCGCCTCACCGCGTCGCGCGCCTGTTCCATCAGCCCCAGCATGGCCGCGGGGTCCTCGCGGTCGAACAGCAGCATCATCTGCGGCAGTCGCAAATCCGGAGCGCTGCCGGACAGGGCCAGCAGGCTGCCCAGCCATGTGTGGCGATGCTCCGCCTTGGCGACGGTCAGGATCGGCCGTCCGGTCAGGGCGGCGGCCACCAGCGTGAAGGTCAGCGATTCCACCGCCACCTGATGGTTGCCGAGGAACAGCGCGCCGCGCTCGCGGATGCGGGCGAGCTGATCCGGCTCCGCCACGCGCACCTGACCGACGAACTCGCCGGCCAGGGCGGCAAACAGGTCCTCCACCGGCCAGTCGCCGGTTCCCAGACGGGAACGCCAGAAGGCCTTGAGCGGCGCAATGTCGGGAGTGGCGGGGAGCGTGCCGGTCACCATCCAATCGGTGCCGTCGCGCGCGACCGACAGGGGAATCGGGTTGAGCGGAGCGGCGGGACAGCGTGCAACATCGCCATCGACCGTCACCGCCCCCGGATGGACGCCGAGCTGTGCCGCCGCATGCTCCTTCGCCGCGATGGCGCGGGCCATGTCGGAGGGGTTTCCCGTCACGCCGTAAATGCTCTCCAGGGTTCCCGGCAGCCAGTTGCTCGCCGCCACCTCGCGTGCGCCCAGCCGGCTGGTGCCGCTCTCGACCCGCGACAGCCGCACTCCGGGCGCCGCCCTGCGGTCGCGCAGGAAGGCCTGCCGTGCCAGGGCGGGCGCGTTGCCGAGCGCACCCTTGAGGAACAGCACGTCGGCAAGCTCCATCTCGGCCCAGACCCGGCCGCCAACGGTCCATTGCAGCCGCGACCGAGCGCGCCCCTGGGCATCCAGGGAAAGAGCACGCACCTCGATGCGGACCACGCCGTCACGCGGCGTCGGACCGAAGAGGCTCAGCCGTTCAATGGCGCTGGGATAGGCGAGCATCCCCGCCGCCTTCTCCCCCCACCAGAGTTCGGGAGCATGACGCGGGGTGGCGTGGAGACCGGCATCCAGCAGCGCCGGTCCGATCGGCCCCGGCACCAGCGCCGCCTTGGCCACGTCCAGAGCGGCGGACGCGCCGCCGGACCCGGTGTGCAACCCACTCAGGATCTGGAAGGCCGGGCCATGGAACAGTTCCGCGGCGGCATAGGGGCATGGCGAGGACCGGGCATCCTCCAACGGCGCGAACGGTTGCGGCGGGGACGGCCATGCGTCGGCCCGGATCACCCGGCCGGTCGCCAGCGTGTCGCCGCCGTCCCGCAAGGTCACACAGCCATCGGGACCCACCTCCGGAACAAGCGTGACCGGCACCGTCGCCCAGCGCTGCACCCGGACATCCTCCAGGGCGACGACGCGACCACCATGAGCCGCCGCCGCCATGATGTCGGCAAGGCAGGTCAGGGGGACCGCGGGGGCGGTATGGGTGGGGCGATGGTCGCCCAGCCAGGGTGCGCTGTCCAAATCCAGGCGGATGCCGCCGTTGCCGCCGCCATCGCCGGGCACCAGACGTGCCGCCAGCCCGTCCACCTCGTAGATGCGCAGATCGTCGGCCCACAGGCTGCCGCGGGCGACGGCCAGGATGCCGCGCTCGTCGCGCTCGATCCGCACAATCTCGATTTCCGTGGTGACGGTCCGGTTGGTAGGGACGACCTGACCGCGATATTTCCAGCGAAGCGCCACGTCCAGGGCCGCCCCTTCGAACCGCGGCGCCACCAGTTCGGTGTCGAGCCCCGCCAGAATCATGGCGCGCTCCAGCAATTGCAGCAGCGCCTCGACCCCCAGCGAGCCGGGCTGAACCGGATCCTGGAAGAAGTGGGCCTTGAAGTACCAGGATTCCGGATCGACCACCTGCCGGCCGCGGATCAGCCCCAGCCCGCCGGTGCCCCCCTCAGGCCACCAGCCGGTGACCTCGTCCACCATGCGCAGCATGCCGTCCGCCAGCTTCGCACCACGCGGTTCCACCACGGGCGAAGCGGGAGGGATCCCCCGCGCCTCGTCGGCGAGGAGCGGCGGAAGGCCGTTCTGCTTCGCCAGCGCGGCCGACGCGAAGAAGCCGAAGGAGGTTTCCAGTTCCATCAGCGGCCGGTCGTCGACCCAGGCCCGGACCTTGAAGGCGATCAGGGTGATGCCGCCGGCACGGGAGAAGCGGGTCAGCGTCGCCTCGGTGCGGATGCGGGCATCGGCGGGGGTTACCTCGGCCATCACGCGGGCGGCGTCGCCGTCGAGGTTGCGGATCGCCAGATCCTCGGTGGAGGCGAGCGCAAAGCCCATGTAGGAGGCCAGCCAGCCGCAGGGCTGCAGCAGCACCTCCATCAGCACGCAGAAGGGCATCACCGGCGCGGCATTGCGGGCGAAGTACCACGCGTCCGGCTCCACCGCGTAATCGACGAGGAGCGTACCGCCGACGGTCGGTTCCCCGGCCGGGCAATTCACCGAGACCACGCTGGTCATGAAGTGATAGGGCAGCCCCGGCAGGCGCGGCACCCGTCCGGCATCGAAGCGGGCATACATGCTGCCGAAGGCCAGCGACGGCGCTCCCCAGGCGCAGGCCAGCAGCGCCTCGTAATCGCCGCGCACGTCGCCGCGGGTGCCGACGATGCGGGGCGCCTCCGCCAGCGCCGGCAAGGCATGGCGCCCATGGCCGAGCGGCCAGTCGGGCACCATCCGCACGGCGAAGGCGCGGCAATGGAAGACCTTGAAGCCGTCGGCGCTGCACAGAAGCGCGGCGCGGACGATGGGCGTCGGACCGTCCTCGATCTCCTCGACGAAGACCTCATAGACCAGATGATGGGCGGCGTCGGGGATCACCTGCCCGCGGCAGACGAAGCGGGCGGGCTCGTCCGGCACCGGCTCGAACCGCCACGCATCGCGCCCGATGGTGAAGCCGCCGGCCGCCATGAAGGTGGCCACCGCCTGCACCGCCCCTTCGGCCATCAGCGTGCCGGGCATGCAGGGGTCGTTCTTGAAGTGGCCGGCATAGAACCAGGCGTCGGCCGGGACATGGCTTTCGGCCCGCAGATACCCTCTGCCCCAGGGACCGCCCTGCGGTTCGAAGACGCTCACGCTGTCGATCAGGCGCATGCGACCCCGCGGGATCGCCGGGGTGCGCTGGTGACTGCCGGCCAACTCGAACCCCTCGCCGAAACAGGCGAAGGCCCGTCCGGCGGTCCAAAGATCCAGCTGTTCGGCGGTGAAGGCGCGGTGACGCGACGGACAGGGCAGCGGGTCCAGGCGGGCGCCGTCCCTGGGCCTGTCGTCCTCGGCGCTCCACAGCACGCCGCCCGAGTTGGCAAGCTCCTGGTCGGTGAAGAATCCTGCCTGCCCATTGCGGACCGACAGCACCAGCCGGTCGCCGATGCGGCAGTCGTAATGGAAGAAGAACAGCCCGACCTCGCCCATGCGGGCATGGCCGTCGATGTGGATGTCGTAGCGCAGCGTGTCGCCCACCCGCGGCAGGCCACCCTCGTGATAGGTCATCTCGCAACCGAGCAGGCGGTAGACGCGCTCGCCCCTGTTGCGGAAGTCGGCGCCCAGCCAGGAGATCAGCAGCAGGTCGGCCTGCCCGGATTCGATGGCGAGCCCCACCGGCATGCGGTCGTTGTGCAGATACCAGCTATCGGGCGTGACGTCCGTCTCGGTGACGATGGAGCCCAGCCCCATGCTGCCGGGCTCGCCGGTGATGGAGACGACGCGGTCGACCAGCAGCAGCGGCGGCTCCGGCATGCGGACCTGACGCGCGTAGCCGTCCTGCTGCGCGAACAGGGGCCCGAAGATGTCGGACACTTTGCCGGACGCCAGGGTTTCCAATTGGGCGCGGTCCCAGAGCGGACGGTCCGGGTGGGCGGTCGGGCTGGTTTGCGGTTCGGTCTGGAGGTGTCGGGACAATCCCCTCTCCCCCCCGGGGAGAGGGTTAGGGTGAGGGGGTTCCGCAGCGGTCGTTACCCGAGAATCTACCCCATCCATCCCCCTCACCCCGACCCTCTCCCCGGGGGGGAGAGGGAGAGCGGTCACCGTCGGCACGCCGAAGCCTTGCAGGTAGCTCCGGTGCAGGTCAGACGCGGTCTTCAGGTAGCCGGTGTGAAGCTCCGCCGTCCGGGCGAGGATGCGGGCGATTGGGTTGTCCGCCGCCGGGACCGGCGTGGGCGCAGGGGTGCTGGGCATGGCGGGAGGCTGCATTATGGCGAGAATCGGCTCCGGTTCAGGCACCGGCACCGGCTCCGGCGCCTCATCCAGGGGGCGGCGGGCGGCCAGATCGGGGGGCGGCAGGCCGGCGACCGGCGGCAGGGGCGGTGCGGGGGGCATCGGCTGTCCGAGAACGACCGCGACGGGCGCGGCATGAGCGGCGAAGGTCAGCGGCTGGGCCGGTGGCGCAGTGGTCCGGCGCTCCAGGCGGCGGACGACCTCGGCCATGGCGGGCTCCTGCCCGGCGGCGAACAGCTCGGCCGCCACATGGGCCAGTTGCTCCAGCGGCACGCGGCCGGGATAGTCCAGGCTGACCGCCAGATGCTCGCGGCCGGCCAGCGTGGCGGCGATGGAGCGGGTCAGGGCGTTGCGTGGACCATGCTCGACGAAGATCCGCACACCGTCGTCATGGGCGCGGCGGATCGTGCGGGGGAAGTCCACCTTCTCCATCGCCTGACGGGTCAGGGCCTCCGCACAAAGCTCCACCGACGGCTGGTAGGCTTCGCCGAAGGCATTGGCATAGACGGCGATGCCCTCGGGCGACGTCGTCCCGCGGCTGTGAATCCGGCGCCAGACCGGGGCGCAGGGCTCCATCTCGGCGCAATGCACCACCATGTCCTGGCCGAGCGGCAGGGCGCGGTGAGCCCCGATGCGCGCGATCACCTGACGGCAGGAATCGGCGTCGCCGCCGATGACGCAGTCCTGCGGCGCGTTGACGATGGTGATGGAGACGCGGGGCAGGCCCTCCAGCGCCGCCTCCACCTCCGCGATGGGGGCGAGCAGGCGCCAGTTGCGCCAGTCCGCGGCTCCCGCCTGCCCCCAGGATTGCGAGGCGGCAAGGCAGTCGCCGGTCAGATGGCGGCCATAGATGCCCGATGCGTCGATCTCCGCGAACATGGCGCCCATGTCCGACCAGACGCCTGCGGCGAACAGCGCGTTGGTCTCACCGGAGGACAGCCCCATCACCGCCTGGGGCCGCAGGCCGAGCACGCCGCGGCTGACCTCCGCATGGGTCTGGCAGATCAGCGCGCAGGTCTGCAGCTGCGCCATCGCGTCGAGCGGTTCCGCCGATCCGTAGAGCCGCTCCGCCGCATGGGCGAGGATCGGGAAGCGCGCGGTTACGGCCCGGCCGACATCGGGCATCGACAGGAAAAGCTCGCGCCCCATCCCCTCATAGGCCGCCGCGGCCCCGGTAAAGACCAGGGCCAGCCCGCCGCCGAGCGGCCGCTCGCCGAAATGGATGCCGTCGGCGGCGGTCTCGCGTCCCTCGGCAACGGCCAGCGCGCGGGACAGGGTCTCGGCTTCCTTGCCGGCCTGACAGGCGAAGGCCAATCGGACCGGCCCCTGCCCGCCATCCTCGCTGCGCCGGATGCGCGCGCAAAGCTCCGCCCGGCTGCCGGCGGCGAACCAGCGCAGGCGCATTGCCGGTGGCTGTACGGCCGGCTCCAAGACACCGCCGCTCTCGACCAGAAGGCCGTCGGCCGCCCCGCCCAGCGCCTCGACGCTCACGCGGGCGCGCAGGCGGCCGGCATCCAGCCAGGGTTGGGCGGCGCCGTCTCCGGGCTTCATGCGGCTACGACAGGCGACGACGGCGGCGGCCACATGCAGCAGGCCCGACGCCGCATGGGCATGGCCGAAGCGGCGGGTGATGGGGCTCGCCCCTTGCGGTCCGGCGATGGTGACGTCCGCGTCAGCGGCGGAGGACAAGTCCAGGATGGCGTGGATCGGCTCGCCGGCGGCCTTGGCGCACTCCACCCGGCGCAGCACCAGGACAACAGCGGCGTCACCGGGGTTGGCGATGTCTGGGCGCAGGGCGGCCAGGGCGCGCCGGTGCACCGGCTCGCAGGACAGATCGACCGCGCCGACGACCGCTGCGTCCAGTTCCCCCGTCACCAGGGCACGGGCGGCGATTCGCAGGGACGCGAGCCCCGACAGCTCCTCCGCCGACACCGAATAGCTGGGGCCGCGCCAGTCGAACTGGGCGTTGAAGCGGTTGGCGACGATGTTGGGCATGGTGCCGATGACGCCGGCCGCGTTCAGCGGCGGACCGAGATCCACGCTGGCATCCGGGCCGCACAGGTCGGCCAGCCGCACGCCCAGGCCGCGCCGCGCCACCTCGGCGTCGCAGCCCATGCCCATCAGAACGCCGGTGGTGGCCGTCGGCAGGGCCGGGGCATCGGCGACGGCGCGGGCGACCGCCTTCATCGCCAGAAGCTGCTGCGGCAGGGCATGCTGCAAATCGGCGGGCGGAACGCGGGTGGCGGCTAGGTCCAGCGTGATGCTGTCCAGGGTGCGCGGGGCGTCTCCCGCCGGTGCTGCCGCCAGCGCCGCGGCGAAGTCATCGGCGGCGGTGACGGCGGCGAGGCCGACGACGGCCACACGCAACGGCGGCGGGGGAACGGCAACCGGCACGGAGACGGCGGTGGCTCGCCAGTCCTCCAGCACCAGATGCGCGTTGTTGCCGCCGAAGCCGAAGGCGCTGATGCCGGCGCGGCGCGGCCCCTCCACGTCCCACGGCTCCGCCCGGTCCAGCAGGCGGAAGGGCGAGGCGCCGATGCAGTCCAGCGGCGCCGCATCGGCATGCAGGGTCGGCGGGCGGATGCCGGCCGCCATCGCCTGGATCACCTTGACCATGCCGGCCAGACCGGCGGCGGCGATCAGGTGGCCGAGATTGGACTTCAGCGACCCGATCGGCACATCCTTCAGGCCGGCGAAGACGCGGCCCATGCTGGCGATCTCGGTCGCGTCGCCCAAGGCCGTTCCGGTGGCGTGGCATTCCACCAGCGACACCGATTCCGGTCCGAAACCCGCCTGGGCATAGGCGGCGGCCATGGCGCGCTCCTGCCCTCCGGCGTCGGGAACGAGGAAGCCGCGGCTGCGCCCGTCGTTGGACAGACCGATGCCGCGGATGACGCCGAGAATGCGGTTGCCGTCGCGCACCGCGTCCTCCAGCCGCTTCAGCACCACGCAGGCCGCACCCTCGGCGGGGATCAGCCCATCGGCTTCGCGGTGGAACGGCCGGCTGCGGCCGGTGGGGCTGAGCGCGTTAAGCGCGGTGAAGCCCATATGGAGGAACAGGTCGTCGCCGCGGTTGACGCCCGCCGCGATCATCAGGTCGGCGTGTCCGTCATGCAGCTGGTCGCAGGCCAGCTTGACGGCATAGAGCGAGGAGGCGCAGGCGGCATCCAGGCAGAAGGCCGGCCCCTGCAGGCCCAATGCTCGGGCGGCCAGCTGCGCCGGCAGACCCGACGAGAAACGGTTTGCCGGCTTCGGTCCATCCCGGTCCAGCCAGACCGCCTCGGCATAGGCGCTGAGGCTGGCGGTGGGATAGGACAGGTTGCCGGCGATCAGACCGCAGCGCCCGCGCGGCGTGACGTCCAGCCCGGCTTCGCGCAACGCTTCGCGCCCGCTGTGGACCAGCCAGAGCACCAGCGGGTCGAGCCCGGCCAACTCCTCCGCCGGGCAGGCGAAGCCGTCGGGATCGAAGACGGCGTCGAAGCCCTGAACATAGCCGCCCCGGTCGGTTGCGGAGCGCTCGGCCGCCAGCGGCGACAGAGCCTTTGCGGTATCGACGCGCCAGACGCCCGGCGGCACCGGGCGCAGCAAATCCCGCCCCTCGACGACGGCCTGCCAAAGCTCCGCCGGGCAGAGGGCACCCGGCAGCACACAGCCGTGGCCGATGATGGCGATGGGCGGGAACCGGCTCATGCGGCCCGTCCGACGGCAGATTGTCCGGCGGCGGAACGCCCGATGCAGGAGACGACCACGTCGCCGGCCGGCGGCTGCGCCAGTTCACGCAACATGAAGTCGGCACCGTCCGCCGGGGCGATCAGGTCGACGGACATGCGGCGGAAATGCTGTTTCAACGCCGATCCGACCATGCCGCCGTCCCACGGACCCCAGGCGATGGCCTTGACCGTGCAGCCCGGTCGGCGCGTTGCCTCGGCCCGCGCCACGGCGTTCAGCACGCCGTTGGCCATGGCGTAATCGCATTGCCCGGCATTGCCGTGCAGAGAGGCGATGGAGGAGAACAAGCAGATGACGCGCAGCGGATCCTCGCGGGTGGCGGCCAGCAGATTGGCGATGCCCTCCACCTTGGTGCCGAAGACGGCGTCGAACTGGTCGCGCGTCTTGTCGGCGATGCGCTTGTCGGCCAACACCCCGGCGCCATGGACGATGCCGGAAATCGGCCCGACCTCGGCACGGACCGCCGCCAGCGCCTGCGCGACCGACGCCGCGTCACGCACGTCGGCACGGCAATAGCGGACACGCGCGCCGGCCGCTTCCAGCCGCCGGATGGTGCCGCGGGCCTCGTTGGCGGACAGGATGGCCTTGACCATCGTCTCGATCTCGCGCGGCTGCCTGCCGGCGCCGGGACCGGCGATCACCGCCCGGCGGACGGTGGCCTCGTCGGCATCCCCGGCGATGCCGGGAATAAGCGGTGCGGCGTTGGGGTCGCTGCGGCCGAGGATGACCAGGGTGGGACGGATGCGGCGGGACAGCTGCTCCAGAGCCACGGCGGTCACGCCGCGCGCACCGCCGGAAACCACGATCACCGCGCCTTGCTCCAGCGGCAGCGGGCCGTCGGCCGCGTCCTCCTGGCGCATGGTCCGGACAAGGCGCTTGCCGTCGGCCGCCAGCCGGACCTCCGCATCACCATCGCCGGTGGCGATCTCGGCGGCAAGAGCGCGGGCGAGGTCGGCAGCGGAGCGGCCTCCCGGTTCCAGCTCGATGGACTTGACCCGCGCCGCCGGCCATTCATGGGCCGCGGTCAGGACAAGGCCGCCCAGCCCCAGCCATGCCCCGCCGTCCTTCTCGACGGTGACGAAGGCGCCGCCGGTCTTGCCGAAGCGGCCGTCGGCGGCCTTGGCGGCGGCAAGCGCGCGCCAATGCAGGTCGGTGGCCGAAGCGGCGTCGGCCCCGTCGAGCCCGGCCAGGAACAGCACCGCGTCGTCCTGCCCGCCCGGCAGGTCGGCGATCCGCGCGGCAATGCCCTTGGCCGACAGCAGTTTCACCAGTTCGGCGGCCACCCCTGCGGAATCCGGCACAACGGCGACGCTGGTCAGACCGCGCAGCATGTCGGCACCGCCTGCTTTCCGCTCTTCCAGGACGGAGCAGGTGCGGACGGTGCCTGCCGATAACGCGGGCAGTGCCTGCGTCTGCGGCGCTGGCGTTTGTTGGGCGGCAGGGACGTCGCCCTTGATGCGGTCGATCACCGCGCCGACGGTCTTCAGCGCAGTGAATTCGCGCATCTCGACCGAGGCGAGTTCCGGCAGGCGATCGACCAGGGCCGAGAAGATCTCGACCTGCTTGATCGAATCGATGCCGAGACCGGCCTCAAGCTCCATTTCCGGGCTCAGCATCTCGATGGGATAGCCGGTCTTCTCGGCCACCAGCCCCATGAACAGCGCGCCGACGTCGACGGATGGAGCCGCCGGAATTTCCGCCGCCACGGGGGCCGCCACGGGGGCCGCCATGGGCGCCGGTGTGGGGGCCCCGCCGCCGCTGCGGCTGTCGGCCATGGCGAGAATCTGGCCGATGGTCTTCAGCGCGTTCAATTCGCGCATGTCGGCGTCGCCCAGCGCCGGGATGCGCTCCTGCAGGGTCGAGAAGATCTCAACCTGCTTGATGGAGTCGATGCCCAGCCCGGCTTCGAGTTCCATCTCCGCCGTCAGCATGTCCACCGGGTAGCCGGTTTTGTCGGCGATCACCGCCAGCACGATGTCCCTGGCGTCGACCGCGGGCGAAGCCGTGACCGGGGAGGGTGCCGCCACCGGCTGGGGCTTGGCCGCAGCGGCAGGCCGCGGAGTCACCAGGCCGGGCGCTTGGCTCTGCACCGGCATGACCGGCACTGCCGGCGGCAGGGGCGCAAGCGCCGGCATGGCCGGTGCAGTGACGACCGGAGCAGCGATGGCGGGCGCGGCCGGCATGATCGGTGCGGCCGGCGCGGTTACCGCCACCTGTTGCGCCGGTACGCCGCTGAGGCTCTGGATCGCCTGACCGGCGACCGCCAGGAAGGCCTGATGGCTTTCGGCGATGGCGCGCTGGAAGGCGGCATGGGCGTCGGCGACATGGTGATAGATCGTCTCAACCGGCGCGGTCGCGACGGGGGCGGGCGCCGGCTGCGGAGCGGGAGAGTTCGTGACCATGATCGGAGCTTCTTCGATGGACGGGGAGCGGACTGGAGCCGAGCGGACCGGGGCGGATGCGGCGGGAGCCGAGGCAACCGGCGCGAGCGGCGCAATGGCCGGGCGCGGCGGGTTGGGCTTCGGCAGCGCGGAGGCCCCGCCCGGCGGTGGATAGATCTTGCCGAAATTGGCACCGCTGATCTGCACGGCGGCGGGCGATGCGGCCTTCGGCTTCCGTTCTTCGGCGAAGCCGGCCCACAGCGCTTGAAAATCGACCGGTACGCCATCCACCGCCAGCGCGCCCAACCCTTCCAGCAGGCAGACGACGCCGTTGGCGCCGCGCCGGTCCAGCGCCACCGACAGATGCGGACGGTCGCCCAGGCACTGCGCCACCAGACCAGTCAGCACCACACCCGGCCCGACCTCCACGAAGGTCCGGACGCCATCGGCATAAAGCGCCTCCACCGTCTCGCGAAAGCGGACCGTGCCGGCGATCTGTCCGGCCAGCAGGTCGTGGACCTCGGCAGCGCCATAGGGTGCGGCTGTGAGGTTGGCATAGACAGGGATCGCGAAGGAGCCGAACCGGGTGTTATCCAAGACGGCGCGGAAGGTCTCCGACGCCTGCGCCACCACCGGGGAGTGGAAGGCGCTGGCGACCTTGAGCCGGACCACCCGCAGCCCCTCCGCCTCCAGCAGCGCCGCGGCAGAATCGATTGCTGCCCGCGCACCGGACAGGACAACCTGTTCCGGCCCGTTGTCGTTGGCCAGCACCACATCCAGACCCTGCAGAAGCGGCTCCACCCGCTCGCGCCCGGCGGCGACCGCGATCATGGCGCCGTCGGTGCCGGCTGCCGCCTCTTCCATGCAGCGGGCGCGCTCGGCGGCGAGGGACAGCGCGGTGTCGCGGTCGAGGACACCGGCGGCGCACAGCGCCGTGATCTCGCCGAAGGAATGGCCGGCGACGGCATCGGCGCGGACGCCGGCGCGCTCCAGCACCGCCAGCAGAGCGAGGCTCGCCGTCCCGATGGCGGGCTGGGCGTGGATCATGCGGGTGAGGGCCGCTTCCTGCGCCTCGGTCTCCTCACGGGTGAAGGCGGGCGGCGAGAAAACCACGCGATGCAGCGGCGGCTGACCCGGCGCGGCGGGCAAGGCAGCTTGGCCGTCCCAGACGGCGCGGGCCTCGTCGAAGGCCACGGCCAGATCGGCACCCATTGCCACATACTGGCTGCCCTGGCCGGGGAACAGGAATGCGACCTTGCCGCCTCCACCCTCGCCCACCGCCAGACGGATGCCGGGCGCGCTGAAGGCCCCCGTCTGCTTGAGTGCTGTCGCCAACCGCGTTTCGAACTGCCGGGCATCGGCGGCGACGATGGCGAGGCGGTGGCGCGACCGTGGATCGAAGGCGATCTGGCTGTCGCGGGCGACCGCCTCCAGCCCCTCCGTCTCAACGCGGGTGGCGAGGGCGCGCGCCGCGTCGGCGAGGGACCGCGCATCGGCGCAACCCACCAGCACGAGCGCGCCGCCCGCCCACAGGCGCGACGCGGCTTGCGGTCCGGTGTATTCCTCCAGCGCCACGTGATAGTTGCTGCCGCCGAAGCCGAAGGAGCTGACGGAGGCGCGGCGGGGGCCGTCCGCCTTCACCCAGGGTCGCGCTCGAGTGTTCAGGTAGAAGGGGCTGCTCTCCAGCTTCAGGCGGCTGTCGGGCCGCTCGACCTTGATGGTGGGCGGCAGCACCTTCTGATGCAACGACAGCGCCGCCTTCAGCAACCCGGCGGAGCCGGCGGCGGCCTTGGTGTGGCCGATCTGCGATTTGATCGAACCGATGGCGCACCAGGACCCGGCCTCCGCGTCGGATTCCCGGAACACCTGGGTCAGTGCGGTGAATTCGGCGAGGTCGCCGGCACGGGTGCCGGTGCCGTGGGCCTCAACCAGCTCGACGGTGCGCGGGTCATGGCCGGCATCGGCATAGGCGCGGCGCAATGCCACCGCCTGCCCTTCCGGCCGCGGCGCGTAGACGCTGGTGGCGCGGCCGTCCGACGAGGAACCGATCCCCCGGATGATGGCGTAGATGCGGTTGCCGTCGCGCTCGGCATCCTCCAGCCGGCGCAGGGCGAACAGGCCCAGCCCCTCGCCGACGATGGTGCCGTCGGATGCATCGGAGAAGGGTCGGCAATCGCCGCTCTTGGACAGGGCCGGCGTCTTGCTGAAGCACATGTACATGAAGATGTCGTTCAGGGCGTCGACGCCGCCGCTGATGACCATGTCGGAATGGCCCAGCTCCAGCTCGTTCATCGCCATCAGCAGCGCCGAAAGCGAACTGGCGCAGGCGGCATCCACCACGCAGTTGGTGCCGCCGAGGTCGAGCCGGTTGGCGATGCGCCCCGCCACCACATTGCCGAGCACGCCGGGGAAGCTGCTTTCCTGCCACTCCACGTACTGCGAGGAGATGCGGTCGCAGATCGCCGTCACCTCGTCCTCCGGCAGGCCGGCCTCGCGCAGTGCCTTGACCCAGACCGGCCGCTGCAGCCGCGCGCCCATGGTCCCCACCAGTTCGGTGGCGGACGCCACGCCCAGGACGATGCTGGTCCGGCTGCGGTCGATGTCGCGGAACTGCGTGCGACAGGCCTCGTCCAGCGTCTCCTTGGCGACGATCAGCGCCAGAAGCTGCGCGGTGTCGGTGGCGCTCAGCGCCTGCGGCGGAATGCCGAACTCCAGCGGATCCAGCGTGGCCGGCGGCAGGAAGGCGCCGCGCCGGCAATAGGTCTTGTCCCGCGCGGTGGGGTCGGGGTCGTAGAAATCCTCCACCAGCCAATGGGTGGCGGGCACGTCGCCGATGCAGTCCCGGCCGGCGAGGATGTCGCGCCAGAAACCATGGGTGGTGCCGGAACCCGGAAACATGGCGCCGATGCCGACGATCGCGATGGGGTGGCGGTTCTTCAAGGCGGTCTCGGATGTTCGGAGGGGGATAGGGGCGGAAGCGCGCTCGAAAGCCGGGCCTTTTGCAGGATCAGGCCAGTCGGCGCGGCACCCAGGTGAAGGCTGCGGCCGGAACCGGCAGGCCGGCCGTGCGCATCTGCTGGGCGCGGGTCACCACGGCGGCCCCCTCCAGCAGGTTGCGGGCGATCTGTTCGACCGTGCGTTTGTCCGCCGCTTCCAGGAAGCTGCCCTTCACCCAGTCGTTGAAGGCGCCCATGGCCGGGCCGCACCAGACCTGGAAGTCATGGCGCCGGGCGGCTTCGTCCAGCATGGGCCAGCGGGCGGCATTGAACAGATACCAGCGGAAGACCAGGGCCATGCGGTGGCGGGGGTCGGCCTCGGCACGCGTCAGTTCCGCCGGGTCGCGGACGGCGAAATGCTCGCTGGTCTGGCGCCAGATCTCTTCCAGTGGGGCCTGGAAGACATCCCGTTCCAGCGTCGCGCGCTCGGCCGCCGGGAGGTCGTCCAGGCCGGAATGGCGGCAGTACAGCTCGTACAGGCGCTGGGCGCGGAAAGGGAACATGGTGCCCCGCTTCATCACCTGCACCTTCACGCCCATCTCGAACATGTCGGCGGCGGGAGCCATGGTGACGTCGGTGCTGGAAATGTCGGCCAGCATGCGGCGGACCGACAGCGGTTGCCCCGCCTCCGCCGCCGACTGGTTCACCGAACCGATGACGACATAGGCCGCACCCATGGCGAAGGCGCCGGCCAGCGCCGCGGGTGTTCCCAGCCCGCCGGCGGCGCCGATGCGGATGTTGCGGTCATAGCCATGGGTGGCGACCAGTTCGTCGCGCAGTCGCTGGATGATCGGGAACAGGACGGAGAGCGGGCGATTGTCGGTATGGCCGCCTGAGTCCGCCTCCACCGTGATGTCCTCGGCCACTGGGATGGCGGCGGCCAGATCGGCTTCTTCGGCGGTGAGGACGCCCTGCGCGACCAACTCGGCCAGCATGCGTTGCGGGGCCGGCGCCATGAACTGGCGGGCGACCTCGGCGCGCGACACCTTGGCGAAGATATGGCTCAGGCGGCGGACCGCGCCGGTGGCCGGATCGCGGCTCAACCCCTTGGCGGCCAGTTCCACCACCGACGGCGTCAGCGCCATGAAGGCCGACGCGGAGACGCGCCGCACCCCCTGCTGCTGGAACAGCCGGCAAACCGCCGTCTCCAGCAGCGGATCGTTGGGGCTGTGGATCAGGTTGGCGCCCCAGCCCGGCGCCTGCGGCCCGAGCGCCGCGCGGATTTCGGCGATGCCCTCCTGCACCCGCTGCGGCGACAGACCGGCGCTGCCGTAGAAACCGAGCAGCCCGGCGCGGGCGGCGGCGACCGCCATTGCCGGGGTGGCGATGCCCCGCGCCATCTCCCCCGCCACATAGGCGAAGCGGCAGCCGTGGGCTTCCTGGAAGCTGCGATCACCCAGCCATTCCGGATAAAGCGGCGGCAGGGTAGCGACGGGCTCCAGCCGCTCCGCGGTAAAATTCGGAGGGCGTGTCGAGGCTCCCAGGCGACCGTCCTGGTTTCTGATTATGTAAAGTGGCTCCCGAATTTTCTGGGCCATTTCCAGAATCAGGGACGGATCGAAGCCTGCCGTCGCCGATGTCAGCGGCGGCACCGCCGTCTCCCGGTAATTCATGTCCACATCGACACCCGAATATTGCCTACAGCGATCCCCCGGGACGGGAGATCCAACAAGGGGGCCACCGGCCGCCGGAATGGGACGCGGTCGAACGGCCGAGCCGGACTTCGCTTGCGCGATTGGGCATTGCATTGCCGCATGCGCCGGTCCGGTGTGACGGTCAGATGCCCATGCGCGGGCCCGCCTTGCCGAGGCTGCTCATCCAATGGATGAGAGAGCGTGCGCTTCGGGTCCCACACTGCCGGCGCCGGCAGACCGCCCATTTTGCAACAACGTCGTTCATGGTCGTTCTTGCACCCGAAACGGCATTAGGCCCGCCTAATCAAAGAACTTCCGCACATTATTTTATTACTTACCACTCCTGGCGAATGGCAAGCATGAATTCGATTTCATGAATGATATTGTTTGTTTCATCCCAGAAATATTTTTACCCGCCTTAAACGATTCTGTCGAATCGCCATCGGGGCTGAAAAGCGGTCGAAGCCTTGTGCCTTGTCCGGTGCCGATCCGTACAGGCTTGGATTGCAGCAGGTCACGACCATATGGCTGGGAATTGGCGCGGCCTGGGCGCGGGCATCTTGGGTGCCGCGGACCCGCTCACCCTGTTCCGGCGATGCCTACGGCTATGGCTGGTTCCTGGCGGGGTCGGGCGGCCAGCGCATCGCCTATGCCCGCGGCAGAGCAGGCCTGACCGGCGCCGCCCTGCCCGCTGGAAGGAGGAACGGCGACATGTGGACCGACGATCCATTCGACCTCCAGCGCTTTCTGAATGCGCAGGAGCCTGTCTTCGCGACCGCGCTTGACGAGTTGCTGAGCGGGCGTAAGCGCAGTCATTGGATGTGGTTCGTCTTTCCTCAGCTGCGCGGGCTCGGCCGCTCTCC
Source organism: Pseudomonadota bacterium (assembly GCA_023423695.1). Classification (GTDB taxonomy): domain Bacteria; phylum Pseudomonadota; class Alphaproteobacteria; order Azospirillales; family Azospirillaceae; genus Azospirillum. The sequence continues at coordinate 80,220 of JAFAFA010000073.1, forward strand.
CACCGCAGAGTTCTACGGAATCGCCTCCTTCGACGAGGCGCAGGCATATCTGGCGCATCCCACGCTCGGGAGCCGGCTGGAACAGGCGACACGCGCGGTGCTGGGTGTGCAGGGGCGGACGCTGCACGAGATATTCGGCTCGCCCGACGACATGAAGTTCCGTTCGTCCATGACCCTTTTCGCCCTCGCCACCGGACAGGCGGGTTCGCCGTACCATGAGGCGCTGGTCCGCTGGTGCGACGGCCGGATGGACGATGCGACCGTAAGGCTGGTGGGAGCGCCGCCCCCTCCCCCACGGGCATGAGGGAAGGGATGGCGCCCGTCGTTCAAGCCGCCTGATTCATCTGCTGGACGCGCTGCGGGTCGAGCTTCAGCCGGGACGCGAGATATTGCAGGTAGGAGCGCTCCGCTTCCGACTGCTCGTTCACGGCCATCCGTGAGGCCAGATAGACCTGCTCCGCCGTCTGCTGATCCTTCACGGACTGGAGCAGCGAGTCCAACGATTGCGGCCGGTCGAGTTCCTGTTCGACGATGCGCCGTTCCTCCGCTCCGGCACCGGCCTCGTCCAGGGTGCCCAGGATGTGCCGGCGCTCGTCCGGCGTGATCTCCCCGTCGGCATTGGCCGCGGCGATCATCGCGCGGATCAGCAGAAGCGCCTGCTGGTCCTCCATGGCAACGGCCGGATAGGCGCCGTCGTCACGGTCTTCGGCCTGCGGCGCGCTGCGGGACTCGAAGACCTGCGACAGGCGGTCGGACAGTGAGCCGCCCCCCTGGCTGCTCCCTTGGCCGCCTCCCTGCCCGCTTTCGGGACGGCCCGCCGAGCCGCCGCCGAACAGGCCGCCCAGGATGCCGCCGGCGTCACCCCACGGGCTGCCTCCCGGCCGGCTTGTCGGCTGAGTTCCCTGGCCCGCGGCACCCTGGTTGCGCTGGCGCTCCTGGAAGGCCTTGAAGGCGAGGTAGCCCAGCGCCCCCAGCCCGGCGACCGACCCGACCCCCATGCCGCGGTTGCCGGACGCGGCGCCGAAAGCGCCACCCGGCGCACCGGCTCCGAAGCCGCTGTTGCCGAGCACGGCCCCCATGGCGTTCATGCCGCCATGGCTGCGCCCTCCCATCCCGCTCGCCAGCATGGTGCCGAGGATACGTTGCAGATCGGCCATTTTGCTCTCCCACTCGAATTCCGTCGATGGACCGTCAACAGCGCAGGCGGCCTTCCGTTCGGGCAGCATTCCATTCGGGCGGCGGGCCGAAGTCGGAATACCGAAAATTCCGCATGCCGAATTTTTCGCTCCGACATGCGGCGATCCGGGGGGATCGGATGCGACCATCGCCTGTTCCCCCAGTTCGACAACACGGAGACAGACATGGCCAAAGCCAACATCAACGACCGGTCGAGCATCGAACGAATCTACGACCGCCGTACCTTCGAACAGGACGCGGCGTCGAATGCGCGCAGCAAGGCGACGGTGGTCCACGGCGTGAAGATCCTCTCCGCCCCCGATGCCGACGGTCAGGTCGAGATCTCCCGCGCGTCCCATCATGTGGCGGAAGGGAACCCCGAAGGGGACACCATCTTCGTCCCCGCCTTCAGCCTCCACGATTCCACCGCCGCCGACGGCAACGCCTATTCCAGTTCGGCCGCGCCGGTGGGCAACGGTTCAGGCGAAGCCGCCGACGAATACCGGAGCTTCATCGACGATGTCCTGGAAGCGGCCAGACAGGGGCACTTCAAATCCGACATCGGCCGCGGCGAGGAACGGCTGAAGGGTTTCCACGGCGGGTGACCGCTTATCCGGCAGGCGGTGTCCACGCGGAGCGGCGCCTCCTGCCAACGCCGAAGGAAGACTAATCGCGGCCCCACAGCCCGCGTTCGCCCAAATCCTCACCGCGCTGGCGCTCCAGCGCCTGGGAATAGCGGCGCAACGCGAAGGACTCCGTCACATAGCCGATGATGCGCCGGTCGGTAGGGGAGGACAGGACCGGCAGCGCCTCCACCTCCGCCGTGCCGAAGCGGTTCAGCACGGTGCGGGCATCGTCGCCCGGCATCAGCACGGCGTCCGCCTTGCTGGCGAGCGTGCCGACGCGGGTTTCGGTGGCCTCCGCATCCTGATCGGGGTCATGAACCAGCGACATGTCGATCAGCCCGGCATATCTGCCGGATTCGTCGACCGCGAACACCGTCTTGGTGGAGCCCAGCGGGTAGAGGCGTCGCAGCGCCTCCACCGTCAGGGTGGCGGGCACCGTCTTGGCGTCGCGCCGCATCAGCCGGAAGGCCGTCAATTCCGATAGCCAGCCGATGTCGTAGGCGCCGCGGATCGGCACGCCGCGCAGATGGAAGCGCCAGGTGGCGAAGGAATAGCCGAAGGCCTGCCGCACCACGGTGGTGGACAGCACCACCCCGATCAACACGCCCGACGCCGCCCACAAGTCCTGCGTCGTCTCCAGAACCAGCAGCACCATGGTGACCGGCGCGCCGACGACGCCGGCGGCGACCGATCCCATCCCAACCAGCAGCAGAAGCCCGCCGTCGATCCCAAGTTCTGGCAGGAAGCTGGCGGTGGCGATGCTCAACAGGCCGCCGAACAGCCCGCCGATGAACAGGGAGGCGCTGAACAGACCGCCGCGGAAACCCGAACCCAGCGACACGGCCGACGCCAGGATCTTCGCCACCAGCGTCAGCGCCAGCGCCAGGGCGCCGCCCGCTAGTTCCGGCGGCACCGCGCCGGGACCGCTGCCCATCACAGCCGGCACCGCCAGCGCCAGCCCGCCGACCAACAGGCCGCCCACCGCCGGGCGCATCCAGCGCGGGACCGGCAGGCGCTTGAAGCCGCGCTCCGCCACCGTCACCGCCTGCATGGCAAGGATGCTGAGCCAGCCGGCCAGGAAGCCGACGACGCCGCAGGCGGCGTAATCCCAGCCGGCGATCTCCACCGGCCGGCCAAGCGCCAGCGGCGATTCGCCGCCGGTCAGCAGGGCCGATGCCGCCACCCCCAGCGCAGCCGCCGCGCCGACCGGGGCCAGCACCGCCAGCGTATAACCGCCCAGCACCAGTTCGAAGGCATAGAAGGCGCCGGCCAGCGGCGCGTGGTAGGCCGCGGCGATGGCCGCCGCCGCCCCGCAGCCGACCATCGTGCGCAGATCGGCCCGGCGCAGCCGCAGCCGCTGCCCGAGGGAGGACGCCAGGCCGGCACCCGCCTGGGTGTAGGCCGCCTCCATGCCCACCGACGCGCCCGAGGCGTTGGACAGGGCGGTCGTCACCGTCAGGCGCATGCTGTCGAGCAGCGACATCTTGCCGCCGTAGAGCGCGTTCGCCTCGACCGCATCGACGATGTCGTTGGGCCGCCAGCGCCGGAACAGCATCGACAGGATGCCCAGCAGCAGCCCGCCGGCCGCCGGCACGCCCAACGTCCGCAGCAGGTCGGGCACTCCCTGTCCCAGCGTCTCCCCGTCCGGCAGGTCGAAGGCCAGCGACTGCAGAAGCAGGACCACCTCGTGCAGCGATCCGACCGCCAGCCCGACCGCCCCACCGACCAGACCGGCAAGCACCACCACGGCGAGCGCGCTGTCGCGCACGCTCCAACGATCGGACAAGGCGGTCGCGGCCGACGCGTCGAGCGCCGCATAAGGGTCGCTGCCGGCGCGGGCGTTTTCGCCCACGCCGTCGATGGAAGCGGAATTGTCCGGCATGATCACGCTGACTGATGGCCCATCCGTCCTTGGACAATGGGCCGGACAGGCGTGTGTTCCGTCAGGACTTGCCCGGCTGCGGTTTCGCCTGCGGTTTCACCGTCGGCGGAGCGGACCCCGCCTGCGGTGCGGCGGGTGCAGCAGCGGCGGGAGCGGGCTCGGCTGCCGGGGTAGTTGCCGGCGGGGTCGCCGGCGAGGCTGTCGGCAGAGTGACTGGCGCGGCATCAGTCGGCGCTGTGGCCGTCGCTGCGGCCGGAGCGGTGCCGGCGCGGCGCAGGACCTGGGCGAGGTTGTCGCGCACCTTCTCGGCCAGCGCCACGTCCGGTTCCGCCGCCTCGTGGAAGATCACGGTGAACAGGCGGCGCTGCGACAGCAGGAAGTTAAGCGTGACGTGCAGCTTGCCCTGGGGCATGGCGCACTCGACCGCGCCGGTGCGCAGCCAGACCGAACCGGCCTGTTCGGACGGGTTCAGGCTGACCGTCGGCGTGCCTTCGCAACGCTGCTTCATGGCGTCGGCGAAACCGTCCGACAATTCGTCGATCCGGACGTCCTCGCCCACCGCGCGCTCGCGGATGCCGCCGACGATGGGGCCGAAGCGCCAGGCGACGTCGGCCGGGCGGCGCTCCTGCGGGATCTTGTCCATCGGCACCAGTTCGGCATCATGCACGCCGGCCGCGGTCAGCAGGCTGTCCAGCCCTTCCGGCAGGCGGTTCTTCTTCTCCGCCGGCCGGCCCGCGGCGACCTTGATCGGCGGAACGTTGCCGCCCTTGTCGACGCAGGTCTTCAGGTCGCCCAGCACCTTCTTGGTGCCGGACAGCTTGAAGGCGATGCGGTCCGTTGCCGACAACACCACCAACTCGCTGCCGCCCATCAGGGCATTGACCAGTTCCTCGTCCTTGCCGTTGGAGACCACCAGCATGTCCGGCTGCGAGGCGATGGCGACCCGTTCGCGCTTCAGCTTCCTGTCCACCTCGATGGTGACCGGCCATTCGCCGCCCTTGGGCAGGTCGGCGCCGGGGATGCCGATGCCGATGTTGGTCTCGCCCTTGGGGCTGCGGGCGAACATCAGCACATGGCCGGAGGTGAATTCCCCCTCCGCCACGCAGTAGGCGAAGCTGCCGTCCTTCTTCTTGGCGGCGCCGCCGTCCCAGCTCTCGATCAGCTCGCCCGGCCCTTCGGGCTTGGCCGGCGCCGCGGCGCCCTGCGCCTCACCGGGCTTCCCACCCGGCTTGGCATCCTGCGCCGGTGCGCCGGGGACCACGATCTCGGCCTCGGGCACCGGCAGGCCATAATAGACGGCAGGCGGAACGCTCGGCTCGACCGGCACCAGCTCGGCCATCGCCGGAGCCGACGCCACACCCAGCAGGAGAAGCGCGGACAGCGAGGCGGCGAAGCGGGCGGTCATGACGAGGTAATCCATAGATGGTTGTGGCGGCGAAGCTATCCGCGCCCGCCCCCATCCGCAAGCCCAACCGCCCATCCTGTTGCAGGAGGCTGACACCTGTTGCACAGGACACGCATCGGATTTGACCTAAACCCCGAAGAAGGCGTCGTGCAGCGTCTCTTCCGACAGCGACGCCACCGGCCCGTCGCCCACCACGTGCCCCAACCGCAGCAGGATGGCGCGCGGGGCGACCTTAAGGGCGCGTGCCGCGCTCTGCTCCGCCAGCAGAACGGCGGTCCCGGCGGCGGCGATGCGTCCGACCGCGGCGAACACCTCGTCTGCGAGCTTGGGCGACAGGCCCAGCGACGGTTCGTCCAGCAGGAGGAGGCGCGGCCGGCCCATCAGCGCACGGCCGAGGCTCAGCATCTGCTGCTGCCCGCCGGACAGGCGCCAGGCGCTGTCGCGGCTCTTGGCCGCCAGATCGGGGAACAGGGCGAAGACACGCTCGACGTCCTGCGCGCGGTCGCGGGCGGCGGACAGGCCGGCGACCTCCAGATTGTCGCGCACGCTCATGCCGGGGAAGACCCGCCGCCCCTCCGGCACATAGCCGATGCCGCGCCGGACCCGCGCCTCCGTCGCCAGCGGGCCGAGGTCGCCGCCGTCGAAGTGCAGGTCCCCCCGCGCCGGCACGAGGCCGAGCAGCGCCTTCAGCAGCGTCGACTTCCCCGCCCCGTTGGCGCCGAGCAGCGCCACCGTCTCGCCCGCCGCGACGGTCAGCGACACGCCGTCGAGCGCCGTCGCCCCGCCATAGCCGGCGGTCAGGCCGCGGACGGACAGCAGCGCGCTTGCATCACTGTCACTCATCGGGCGTCACCCGCCCGGCCCAGATAGGCCGCCGCCACCGTCGGATCCCGGCGCACCCCGTCGGCCGGGCCGTCATAGATCACCCGCCCGCGGTCGAGGCACAGAACCCGCCTAGCCAGCGGCAGAAGGAAACCCATGTCATGCTCCACCAGCAGGACCGCCATCCCCTCCCCCGCCAGATCGCGCAGCAACGCTGCCAGTTCGGCCTTCTCGCCGTCGGTCAGCCCGGCGGCGGGCTCGTCGAGCAGCAGGACGGCCGGCCGGCGGACCAGGGCGCGAGCCAGTTCCACCCGCCGCCGCAGCGCCGCCGGCAACCCGTCGCAGCTCTGCCCGGCAAGCTCGCCGACGCCCAGCCGGTCGAGCGCCCAGCGGGCATGCGCCTCCGCCGTCGCCGCGTCGGCATCGAAAGCGAGGCGGGCGGCGGCCACCGCCTCCAGCACGCCGGTCCCTTCCGGCAGGATCGCCGCCTGGAAGCTGCGGGCCAGCCCGGCACGGGCCAGCCGGTCGGCGCGGGCACCGGTGACGTCCCGCCCGCCGAGCCGCACCAGGCCGGCATCCGGCCGCTCCAGCCCCGACAGCAGGTTGATGACCGTGGTCTTGCCCGACCCGTTGGGACCGATCAGCCCGGTGATGCTGCCCGGCCGCAGGTCCAGCGATACGCCGTCCACCGCCCGCACGCCGCCGAAGGACTTGGCAAGCCCCTCTACCGTCAGCCCGTCCACGGATGCGGGAGGCGGCGGCTCCCGCGCCTCCGGCAGGGCACGGGCGGGACGGCCGAACAGGCGCCGGGCCGCGCGGTCGAGCAGGCCGGTCAGCCCGTCGGGCGCCAGCAGCACGGTCAGCAGCAGCGCCATGCCATAGACGACCAGATAGCCGCGCTCCATGAAGCGGAACCATTCCGGCAGATGCAGCAGAAGCACCGCGCCCAGCACCGCGCCCGCCATCCGCCCCCGCCCGCCGACGATGGATATCGTGAGGATGGAGACCATGACCGGGAATTCCAGCACCTCCGGCGAGACGACACGCTGGGTGTGCACCGCCAGCGCCCCCGCGGCTCCCGCGAACAGGGCGCTGATGCCGAAGGCGGTCAGCCGCAGCCGCCCGACGTCGAGCCCCAACGTTCCCGCCGCCAGCGGGTCGTCGCGCAGCGTCGTCAGCGACCGCCCCAGCCGCCCGCGCGCCAAACTCCAGCCGACCAGCCCGCCCAGCGCCACCAGCCCCCAGACCAGCACCGCCATCGACAGGCCCCGCGGCACCGTCCAGCCGAACAGCACCACCGCCGGCACCCCGGCCAGCCCGTTCGAGCCGCCGGTCAGCTCCGGCAGGTTGACCGCCAGCAGATGCAGCACCTGCGCGATGCCCAGCGTCGCCAGGGCGAAATAATGCGACTCCAGCCGCAGCACCGCCAGCCCGACCGGCAGCGCCAGCAGCAGCGGCACCAGCATCGACAGCGGGAAGGTCGCCTCGAAGCCGAGGCCGTAGCGGCTGCCGAGAATGCCCGTCACATAGGCGCCGACGCCGAAGAAGGCGCCCTGCGCCAGCGACAAGGCACCGCCGAGCCCGAAGACGATCTGGAAGCCGAAGGCCGCCAGCGCATAGACCCCGGCGACGGTCAGGACGCGCAGGCCATAGGGAGAGGCGAAGGCGAGCGAATAGACCAGAAGGGCAAGGGCGCCGACAATCAGCGCAAGATTCTCCACCCCGACACCACTCCCTCTCCCCCCCGGGGAGAGGGGTGGGGTGAGGGGGGGCCGCCGGCCGAACACCTGTCGCCGCGCGTCCACCTCGCCCTGACCTTCTCCCCGGGGGGGAGACGGGATCTTCACCAGGGAGTGCGGGTCAGCCACGGCGACGCACCGCTTCACCGAACAGGCCCTGCGGACGCAGCACCAGGATCGCCAGCAGAGTCAGGTACAGCGCCCCCAGCGCCACCGGATACGACAGCACCGACGACACCCCCACCTCGAACAGCGCGATCAGCAGCGCTCCCACCACGGCCCCCGGAACCGAGCCCCAGCCCCCGATCGTCACCGCGATATAGGCCTTCAGAATCAGATCGCCGCCCGCAGTGGGCGTAACGAAATAGCGGTTGGCCAGCAACAGCCCGGCCGCCCCGGCGCAGGCGGCTCCGATGGCGAAGGTCACCAGGATCATCGAGGTGACCGGCACGCCGCAGGCCCGCGCCATCTCGGGATCCTGCGCCGTGGCGCGCAGCCGACGGCCAAGCTGCGTGCGGGCGAACACCCATTGCTGCGCGCCGATCAGCAGCGCCGCCACCGCGACGATGGCGAGCGACTGCTCGGGAACCGCCAGCCCGCCCAGGTAGAGAGTGGCGTCGCCGAACAGCGGCGGTGCAGCGCGCGGCTCCGGCCCGAACAGGATGGCGGCGCCGTTCTGCAGGATGATGCCGATGGCGATGGTGCTGATGAAGACCGACACCGGCGGCCGGCGGCGCAGCGGCAGATAAGCCGCCAGCGCCAGCAGCAGCCCGAGCGCGGCCATCAGCGCCAGCACCACCGGCAGCAGGACAATGCCCGGCAGCGGGATCAGCGGCGCCAGCGCCACCGCCAGCAGCCCGCCGGCCATCACGAGGTCGCCCTGTGCGAAATTCACCGCCGAGGTGGCGTTCAGCACCAGCACGAATCCCAGCGCCACCAGCGCATAGGCCGCCCCCAGCGCCACCCCGTTGACCAGCAATTGAAGCGCCGCCATCCGCTCACTTCGCCGCAAGCGCGGGGTTGTCGTACCGCTTCACCAGCACCGGCACGCGGCTCGCCCCGTCATAGCAGACGATGACGGCGGAATGGGCCATGTTGCCCTTGCCGTCGGATTTGTAGGTCATGGCGAGGCCCTTGAAGGTCTCCGACGACAGCGCCTTGGCGATGGCATCCGGTGTCCGGGCGCCGGCTTTCACCGCCTCCAGCACCATGGTCATGCCGTCATACTGGCCGAGCGCGAAGGCGTCCGGCTCCTTGCCGAAGGCGGCACGGTAGGCGTCGGTGAAGGCCTTGACCTCCGGCGTGTCGCCGGAGATGGGCGAAGCGGCGGTCTCGGCACAGACGCCCTTCAGCTCCGCCGGCTCCAGCAGGGCGGCGGTGCTCGGCTGATGCATGGCGGAACCGGCGACGATGGGCACCGCCACCCCGCTGGATGCCGCCTGCCGCAGCAGCAGCGCCGTCGGACCGGAATGCAGGTGCAGCACCAGCACGTCGGGCTTGGCGGCCAGCGCCTTGGTCAGCACCGGCAGCAGATCCTTGGCCGCCGGATCCACCCCCTCCTCGAACACCGGGGTGACGCCCAGAGCCTTGAAGGCGGCATCGAGATGGGCCTTGCCGCTCTGCCCGTAGGCGGTGGTCTGGTAGATGACGGCCGGCTGACGCTTGCCCAGTTCCTCCACCACATAGCGGGCGTGGGCGGCCTTGGTCACGGCGTCGCCGGGGAAGAAGCGGAAGACCCAGGGGTTGCCCTGCTCGGTAATGGATGCGGTGCCCGACACGGTGACCAGCGGCAGCTTCAGCTCCTGCGCCAGCGGCAGCATTGCAAGCATCTGGGTGCCGAGCATGCTGGCGGCGACCGCCCCGACCGTGCCGCGGCCGGCCGCACGCTCCAGCGCGGTCACTGCCGCCTCGGGCGAGGTGCCGGTGTCGACGACTTCGGAGGCGATGGCCACGCCGGCCGGCGTCTGCTTCAGCGCCAGGACGGCCCCGTTGCGCTGGCTGGTGCCCTCCAACGACAGGAAGCCGGTCAGCGGCACCAGCACCGGGAAGGACAGCGTGTCGTCGGCCCGGGCGGCGGACGACAGGCAGGATGATGCGGCCAGCAGGCCAATCAGAAAGGGAAGCGCGCGCCGCATGACCAAACTCCTTCCACACGCGCCGGCAAGCGGAGCGACGCGGAGAGGACGGGGCGTGTGCGGCAATTCCGTCGGATTCCGGTCGGCTCCCTTCGCCGGCATGACCCGGATCAGGTTCGATGGGTGTTGTCTCAGCCCGCACATCCGCCGATCCGGCATCCGCACGGGCACCCCAGCCGTGAACAGGCGGCGAGAGTGTCGCCGCCGGGCCTGTCCTGTCAAGAACCCAGCCGGCGGCGCGCCACCATGGTTTCACGATGCAGGATGTAGAGCCCGCTGCCGATGATGACCATGGCCCCGGCCAGAACCGGCGCGGTCGGCAGGTCGCCGAACACCATCCAGCCGAACAGGCTGGCCCAGAGCATGCCGGTATATTCGAAGGGCGCCACCACCGCCGGCGGCGCGCGGCGGAAGGCCTGGGTCAGCAGCACCTGCGCCCCGGCGCCGATCGCCCCGACCAGCGCCATCAGCCCCAGGGCCGCGGCGGTCGGCGCCGTCCAGACGGGAACCGTCAGCGCACCGCTGACCACCGTCGTCGTCAGCAGCAGATAGAGCACGATCGACGCGCTGGTCTCCGTCCGCGACAGCCCGCGCACCGCCAGCGCCGCCAGCGCATAGAACAGGGCGGCACAGAGCCCCACCAGCACCGGCACCAGCGGCGCCCCGGTGGACGGCTGCGCCATCACCACGACGCCGCCGAACCCGACCACGACCGCGGCCCAGCGCCGCCAGCCCACCGGCTCCCCCAGCAGCGGGGCGGACAGCGCGGTGATGAACAGCGGCCCGGCGAAGCTCAGCACATAGACATCGGCCAGCGGCAGTTCGCGGAACGCATAGAAGAAGCAGCCCATCGAGATCAGGCCGGCGAAGGCCCGCCAGACATGCCCCCAGGGCCGCCGCGTCCGCATCGCCGCGATCCCGCCGCCCCGCCACAGGGTGTAGCCGCCCACCAGCAGGAAGGCGACCAGCGAGCGGACGAACATCAGCTGCGGCACCGGATAGTCGGCGGTCAGGAACTTGATCAGCGTGTCCATCGCCGCGAACAGCAGGATCGCGCCCAGGAAGCAGCCGACGGCATAGGGAACCGAATCAGCTTCGGCAGGCAGCAGGTCGGCGGTCTCGGCGTCGGTCATGAGATCGGTTCGAAGCGGCAATTGCGGAAGCCGCCCACATTATGGGCAAATCCGCCCGCGTCCCAATGCCGCAACCGCAGGTCTGGTAGGCGTGGGGTCTTGGCGGAGTTAGCCCTCCCTCACCGCGTCAGCACCATCACCAGCCGCTCGACCGGCGCATCTCCGACCAGATGCGACTCGACGATCTCGTCGATGTCCTCCGGTGTTTCCGGCCGGTACCAGATGCCTTCGGGATAGACCACCATCAGCGGCCCGGCAGCGCAGAAGCCGAGGCAGCCCGTCAGCGCCATGCCGACATCCGTCAGGCCCTTGCCCTGGATCTTCTGGTCCAGCCGCTGCCACAGCGGGTGCGCACCCTTGGCGGCGCAGCTGCCGCGCGGATGGCTGGGCGGGCGCTGCTGGGCGCAGCAGAAGACGTGGTGGCGGAAGGTCGGCGGCAGGTCGAGCGGCATCGGGCATGCTCTATGACCACAATTTTAATATGGATAATGAGCATGCCAGAATGCTGCGCCGCGGCAAGACTTTTGTGACGCATCCAAGTCCTCGCCCCCCTTGGCTTTTTATCGTGATAAATGTTTGGTCAGCGGCAGGGTTGCCGGTTAAGAATCCCCGGCGGGGGCAATCCAGGAGACGCCGGTGCTGCTGAGCGGGTCGGGGAAGGGTCAGCCGGGCGCCGTGCCGGGTTGGGTCGGGTATGCGCTGCTGCCGGTTCTCAACCTCGTCGCAGCCTTCGTGCTGTCGGGGCTGGTGATCCTGGTGATCGGCGAGAACCCGGTCGACGTGCTGTCGCTGCTGGTGACGGAGGCCCTCGGCTACCCGGAGGCCATCGGCTACACCCTCTACTACACCACCAGCTACATCTTCACCGGACTGGCGGTGGCCATCGCCTTCCATTGCGGGCTGTTCAACATCGGCGGCGAAGGTCAGGCCTATCTGGGCGGGCTCGGCGCCGGGCTGGTGGCGCTGGCGCTGACCGGCTGGCCCTGGCCGGTGGCGGCGCTGCTGGCGATCCTGGCCTCGGCCCTGTTCGGCGCCGCCTGGGCCTTCATCCCGGCCTGGCTGCAGGCCAAGCGCGGCAGCCACATCGTCATCACGACGATCATGTTCAACTTCATCGCCGCGTCGCTGATGACTTGGCTTCTGGTCGACGTGCTGATCCGCCCCGGCAGCCAGTCCCCCGAAACGCGGGAGTTCGATCCCGGCGTCTGGCTGCCCTCGATGGACCGGGCGCTGGGCTGGATCGGCATCACGATTCCGGCCTCTCCGCTGAACCTGTCCTTCCTGTGGGCGCTGGCCTGCTGCGCTCTGTTCCATATCTTCCTGCGCCGGACCCGCTGGGGCTACGAGCTGCGCACCGTCGGCCGGAACGAGCGGGCGGCGGTCTATGCCGGCATCTCGCCGGCGCGCAACATCATCGTCGCCATGCTGATCTCCGGCGCGCTGGCCGGCTTCGTCGGCGTGAACGAGATCCTGGGCGTGCAGCACCGGGTGATCCTGAACTTCACCGGCGGCGTCGGCTTCGTCGGCATCGCCGTGGCGCTGATGGGGCGCAACCACCCGGTCGGGATCATTCTGGCGGCGCTGCTGTTCGGGGTTCTTGCACAGGGCGGCGGCCAGCTGTCCTTCGAATACCCCACGATCAACCGCGAGCTGGTGATGGTCATCCAGGGTCTGGTCATCCTGTTCGCCGGTGCGATGAAAAACCTGTTCAAGCCGCAGGTGGAGGCGCTGTTCCGCCGCCACGGTGCGGCCGCCGAAACGGGGAGGGGCTGAGCGATGGAGGACGCGCTCCTTCTGGCGCTGCAGCTGCTGGGCGCCACCATCCGGGTGGCGACGCCGCTGGTGCTGGCCGCCTTCGCCGGGATGTATTGCGAGCGGGCCGGCGTGGTCGACATCGGACTGGAGGGCAAGATGCTGGCCGGCGCCTTCTTCTCCGCCGCGGTCGCCTCGGCCACCCTCGATCCCTGGCTCGGGCTGCTGGCCGGCATCGCCGCGGGCGTGGCGCTGGCGATGGTCCATGGCTTCGCCTGCATCACCCACAACGGCAATCAGGTGGTGTCGGGCATGGCGATCAACATCCTGGTCGCCGGACTGGCGCCGACGCTGGCCTATGCCTGGTTCCAGCAGGGCGGCCAGACCCCGCTGCTGCCCGGTCAGGCGCGTATCCCCGCTGTGGAACTGCCGGGGGTGGAGGCGCTGGCCGGAATCCCGGTGCTGGGGCCGGTCTATCGCGAACTGTTCAACGGCAACAACATCCTGATCTGGGTGACGCTGGTCCTGGTGATCGCCACCCATTGGGTGCTCTACCGCTCCCGTTTCGGGCTGCGTCTGCGGGCGGTGGGGGAGAATCCGGCGGCGGTCGACACTGCCGGCCTGTCGGTGGCGAAGCTGCGCTATCAGGCGCTGATCGTCACCGGTGTGCTGACCGGCATGGCCGGGTCATACCTGTCCACCGGCCATGGCGCCGGCTTCGTCCGCGACATGACCGCCGGCAAGGGCTATCTGGCGCTGGCGGCGCTGATCTTCGGCAAGTGGCGGCCGGGGCCGACCCTGTTCGCCTGCCTGCTGTTCGCCTTCACCGACGCGGTGCAGGTGCGGCTTCAGGGCGTGGAATTGCCGGTGATCGGCGTCGTTCCGGTGCAGTTCATCCAGATGCTTCCCTATGTGCTGACCGTGCTGCTGCTGGCCGGATTCGTCGGCAAGGCCATCGCCCCGAAGGCGAGCGGCATCCCCTACGTCAAGGAGCGCTGAGGCCATGACCGACACCCCGGAGCTCGACCTTCTGATCGAAGCGGCCCGCGCCGCCCGCGGGAACGCCCACGCGCCCTATTCCAGGTTCAAGGTCGGCGCGGCCATCCTCGGTGAATCGGGCCGCATCTTCGCCGGCTGCAATGTGGAGAACGCCGCCTATCCGCAGGGCCAATGCGCGGAGGCGACCGCCATCGGCGCCATGGTCACGGCCGGCGACCGCCGCATCCGCGCCATCGTCGTGATGGGTGGCGAAGCGGGAGCGGAGGACATCTGCACCCCCTGCGGCGGCTGCCGCCAGCGCATCCGCGAATTCGCGGCGCCGGAGACGCCGATCCACATCTGCGACCCCGCCGGCCTGCGGCGGAGCTTTCCGCTGGAAACCCTGTTGCCGGAATCCTTCGGCCCAACCAATTTAGCCTTCTGAGCGGAGTTTCCCGACATGACCGCAGCCCGCGCCGCCGCGGACATCCTTCACCGTGCCTCCGGCCGACGGCCGCGGGTCGGCATCGTGCTGGGCTCCGGCCTGGGCGGGATTGCCGACCGCATCGCCGACGGGATCGCCATTCCCTACACCGACATCGCCGGATTTCCGATCCCCAGCGTGTCCGGCCATGCCGGGCGGCTGGTGGTCGGGCGGCTGGGCGGGGTCGAGGTCGCCTGCATGCAGGGCCGCGTCCATGCCTATGAGGGCAACGGCTTCGACGCGCTGAAGACCGCGGTGCGGGCGCTGAAGCTGGCCGGCTGCGACACGCTGGTGCTGACGGCCGCCGTCGGATCGTTGCGGCTGGAGGTCGGGCCGGGTCGGCTGATGGCGATCACCGACCATCTGAACCTGCTGGGCGCCAACCCGCTGACCGGTCCGAACGACGAGGCCTTCGGCGAGCGCTTCCCCAGCATGACCGATGCCTGGGACCCGGAGCTTCGCAGCCTGCTGAAGGAGGCGGCGGCCGGTCTCGCCATCGATCTGGCCGAGGGCGTCTATGCCGCCTATCCTGGCCCGTCCTTCGAGACGCCGGCGGAGGTGCGGATGATGAAGCTGTTGGGCGCCGATGCGGTCGGCATGTCCACCGTGCCGGAATGCATCGTCGCGCGCCATTGCGGCCTGCGGGTCGTCGGCTGCGCCGTCGTCACCAATCTGGGCGTCGGGCTCGGCGACGGGCCGGTCGACCATCACCAGACGCTGACCGCCGCATCGGCGGCAGCCGCCGACCTGGAGCGCCTGCTGGTCGGTTTCCTCGAACGCCTGCACGAAAAGGACGGGTCCCGGTCATGAAACTGTCTGCCGACCTGCAAAGCGCGCTCGACGCCAGCGCCAACGCCCCGTCCGACGCCGCCCTGGCGCGCCGGGCCGTGGGCATGCTCGACCTCACCAGCCTGAACGGCGACGACACCGACCGCGTGGTTGAGGCGCTCTGCGCCCGCGCGGTCACCCTGGTCGGGCCGGTCGCCGCGGTCTGCGTCTGGGCGCGCTTCGTGCCCACCGCCCGCAAGGCGCTGAAGGGCACCCCGGTGAAGGTCGCCACCGTGGTGAATTTCCCCACCGGCGAAGCCGACGCATCGTCGGTGGCGGCGGAAACCCGGCGCGCCATCGCCGACGGAGCCGACGAGATCGACGTGGTGCTGCCCTACAAGGCCTTCATCGACGGCGCCCGCACCCAGCCGATGAATGTCGTGAAAGCCTGCCGCGAGGCCTGCGCCGACAAGGCGTTGATGAAAGTCATCCTGGAATCGGGCGCCTTCCCCGACGCCGACTTGCTGGCCTGGGCGGCACGCGACGCCATCGCCGCCGGTGCCGATTTCCTCAAGACCTCTACCGGCAAGACCCAGCCGGCCGCGACCCTGCCGGCGGCGGCGGTGATGCTCGACAGCATCTATGAATCCGGCAAGACAGTCGGCTTCAAGGCATCCGGCGGCATCCGCGACGCGGCGGAGGCGGCACGCTATCTGGCGCTGGCCGACCATATCCTGGGCGACGGCTGGGCGACGCCGCAGACCTTCCGCTTCGGCGCCTCCAGCCTGCTCGACGCATTGCTGGCCGCCGCCGGCCATGGCGAGAGGGACGGCGAACGCGAGGGCGAGCGCGAACCGGCCCCGGCGGGAGGGTACTGAGGCATGCTTCCGCAGGAGATCGTCCGTGCCAAGCGCGACGGCCAGCCGTTGGACGACGCCACCATCCAGGACTTCGTGCGCGGCATCACCGACGGCCGCGTCTCGGAATCCCAGGCCGCGGCCTTCGCCATGGCCGTCTTCTTCCGCGGCATGAGCCTGGACGAACGGGTGGCGCTGACCCGCGCCATGCGCGATTCCGGCACGGTGATGGAATGGAAGTCGCTGAGCCTGCCCGGCCCGGTCATCGACAAGCATTCCACCGGCGGCGTCGGCGACAAGGTCAGCCTCATCCTGGCGCCGATGCTGGCGGCCTGCGGCGGTTTCGTGCCGATGGTGTCGGGGCGCGGGCTGGGCCACACCGGCGGCACGCTCGACAAGTTCGAGAGCATCCCCGGCTACCGGGCCAAGCCCGACAACGAGCTGCTGCGCCGGGTGGTGAAGGAGGTCGGCTGCGCGGTGATCGGCGCCACCGACGACATCGCCCCGGCCGACAAGCGGCTCTACGCCATCCGCGACGTGACGGCGACGGTCGAATCGCTCGACCTCATCACCGCGTCGATCCTGTCGAAGAAGCTCGCCGCCGGGCTGGACGCGCTGGTGATGGACGTGAAGTTCGGCACCGGCGCCTTCATGCAGCGGTTCGAAGATGCCGAAGCCTTGGCGGACAGCATCGTCACGGTGTCGAAGGGCGCCGGCCTGCCGGCGGTGGCACTGCTGACCGACATGAACGAGGTGCTGGGCCGCAGCGCCGGCAATGCGCTGGAAATGCGCGAGTGCCTCGCCATCCTGCGCGGCGAGCCGGCCGACCCGCGGCTCTACGAGGTGACGGCGGCGCTGGCGGCGGAACTGCTGGCGCTTGCCGGGCTGGCCCCGGACGCTACGGCCGGACGCGCCATGGCCGACCGCGCCATCGCCGGCGGCGAGGCGGCGGAGCGGTTCGCCCGCATGGTGAAGGCGCTCGGCGGACCGGCCGACCTGCTGGAGCAGCCGGACCGCCATCTGGAATCCGCGCCCATCGTCCGTCCGGTCTTCGCCGAACGCAGCGGCTACGTCGGTGCCATCGACACCCGCGGGGTCGGCATGGCGGTGGTGGCGCTGGGCGGCGGCCGGACCAAGACCACCGATGCCATCGACTTCGCCGTCGGCTTCGACGAGATCGCCGGGCTGGGCGATGCCGTGGGGCCGGGCGAGCGGCCGCTGGCGGTCCTGCATGCCCGGACGGAGGCGCAGGCCGAGGAGGCCGAACGCCGCCTGCGGGCTTCGGTCACGGTGGCCGACACGGCGCCGGCACGTGGGCCGCTGATTGCGAAACGCCTGGGGTAAATTGCTCCCACCCTGACCCTCCCCCGCTGGGCGGGGGAGGGGATTAAGGTCCGGGAGCGGGAAGCCCTACCGCCGGAACAGGAACTCGCGGCCGACCTTCACGCGGCGTTCGCCGTCATACTCGATGATGTCGGCGGTCGCGTAGGTCTCGTTCCAGCGTTCGGGCAGGTAGCTGCCGGTGCCGATCACGTCCACCGGCGCGTTGGCCTCCGCCATCAGGCGGCATTTGGCCGGGCCGAAGCCGCTGCTGGCGACGATCTTCACCGCCGGGAAGCCGGCCTCGTCCAACCGTTCGCGCACATAATGGATCGCCGCCGCCGACACGCCGGTGCCGATCAGGTAGCGCAATTGGGTTTCGTCGCGATAGCCGCGGATGGCATGCGGCGCATGGCGCTCCAGCACGGCATAGGAGCCGGGCGGATCGAGCCCCTCGACGAAACGCCCGCCGGAGGTGTCGAGCCGCAGCGCCAGCTTGCCCTGGGCGGCCAGTTGCGGAAAGCGGCGGCAGACCTCCAACCCGTCGGTGATCTCGCGGCCGAAATAATCGACCAGCACGGTCAGGGGCAGATCCGGGAAGGTCTCGTGGAACATCTCCGCCGCGCGCACGGTCGAACCGGCATAGCCGATCAGGGCGTGCGGCATGGTGCCCATGCCCTTCTCCTGCCCGAAATAGGCGGCGGTGGCGTCGGTGGCGTTGCCGATGAAGCCCTTGGCGCCGACCTTGCGCTTGGCCCGGTCCGAACCGACGGAGGCGGCATAGGCCATCATCTCCGCCATCTCCGTCCCGGCGCAGTGGCGGGCGTCCATGGCGAGGAAGGCGACCTTCGGCAGGTCGGCGCACATGGTGAAGGCGTTGTAGGCCGCGACGCTGGCGGGGCCCAGCTTCTGCAGGATGATCGTCTCGCAATCGACCAGATGGTAGAAGGAGCCGGTGACGTACATGATCGGCTCGCCGGCGCCGACCCATTTGCCCTCGGGGTAGTTCAGCTCGATCTGGAACGTCGTGTTGCGCTCGCGCGCCACCGCCTCCAGCCATTCCACCGCCAGACGCGGGGCGCAGACCACCGGGCGCCGCATGAAGATGGCATAGGTGACGGTCTTGTCGCCGAACTTGCCCACCGCTTCCTTGGTGCGGCGGAAATAGGTGTCCGTCCAGTCGGGGACCTGGGCGGAGGACGGGTTGAGGGCGGTCGGCCCTTTGCCGGCCATTCCGCTTCCCGCTGCCCGGTTGCCAACTGATCGGTTGTCGGTGCTGCTCATCCCGGTCACCCTCGCCTTCCGCCCCTGTCCGCGCCTGTGTCTGCGCATTGTTTCGCGATGCTTCGTTCTGGATGGCCCGGCCGCCGGACAGGGCAGCCGGCCGGTTGTGTTGGAATCCCAGCATTATACGCCCCGGGCGGGCGGGGGAAGAGGCTTCCCATCCCGTCAACCCGGAACGGATGGCAGCGTTGCATTTTCCGGTGGGATTTCCGATGCCGGCATCTGCGGCAAACGGATCAAATGCCCGTCAAATCACCGTGCGGATGCTGCAGTCGTTGCCTTCTTTCACCTGCCGCATTCAGAGAAAAACCAGATCAAATACCGTTATTTGACCTACCCCTTCCGCGCTTTTACAGTCGTCGCACAGGCTTCGATCGCAACAGGGCGGCTGAACGGAATGGCGAAGACGACCGCGACCGCCGAATCGGCTCCGCCCGCGCTGCCCTCCTTCGAAGGGACGGGGAACCGGATCGTTCTGGCACTGATCGGGCTGATGCTTGCCTTCGCCGGCGCCGGGGTCGGCGGCGCGCTGCTGCTTCGGCCGGCCCCCGCCCAGGGCGCCTTCGCCGCGCCCCGGATCGACACGGCACCGGCCCCCGCGGTCTACGCCGCCCTGCCCACCCTGACACTCACCCTGAACGATGGCCGGCGCCTGCAGGAATTGCGGCTGCGCGCGGTGCTGGAGTTCGATGCGGCGACGCCGATGGAGACGGTCACCCCCCACCTGCCGCGCATCGCCGACGCCATCAGCCGGCGCCTGCTGGAGGTCGATCCGGCCGAACTGCGCGGCGCCGAGGGCCCGACCTATGTCAAGGACGCGCTGCGCCACGTCGCCAACAAGGCCATGCGCCCTCTGAAGCTTCGACAAGTGCTGATCCAGGATATGCTGCTGCGCTGACGGCGCGCTTCCCAACGCCCCTTGCCTCCCCATATCCTGCCCGACCACATCCAGCAGGTCCGCGAGCGTTCGCAGGGCCCGTTCGTGGGACAAGGGTCAAGTTGCGGAAGGAGACGGCTGTGGCCGAGTTCGATTTCGACCTCTTCACCATCGGGGCGGGGTCCGGGGGCGTCGCCGCAAGCCGGCGCGCCGCGTCCTACGGCGCTAAGGTCGCGATCTGCGAAGGCAGCCGCGTTGGCGGCACCTGCGTGATCCGCGGCTGCGTCCCGAAGAAGCTGCTGGTCTACGCCGCCCAGTTCCGCGACGGTTTCGAGGATTCCTGCGGCTATGGCTGGAGTTCCCACACGCCGGCTTTCGACTGGGAAACGCTGATCTCGCGCAAGGACCGCGAGATCGACCGGCTGAACGGCATCTACATCACCATGCTGAAGAACTCCGGCGTAACCCTGTACGAGGGGTTCGGCCGGATCGTCGATCCCCATACGGTGGAGGTCGACGGCAAGCGCTATACCGCCCGCAACATCCTGATCGCCACCGGCGGCTGGCCGTCGCTGCCGCCGATCGAGGGGATCGAGCATGCCGCGACCTCCAACGAGGCGCTTCACCTCGAAAAGCTTCCCCATTCCGTTCTGATCATCGGCGGCGGCTACATCGCGGTGGAATTCGCCAGCATCTTCCGCGGGCTGGGCGCCGAAGTGACGCTGATGATCCGCGGCGACGATTTGCTGAACGGGTTCGACGACGACATCCGCGTGGCCCTGGCGCAGGAGATGCGCAAGCGCGGCATCAACATCGTCTCGCGCTGCAAGCCGGTGAAGCTGGAAAAGGGTGCCGGCGGCTATACCCTGACCGATCACATGGGCCGCGAGCATTCGGCGGGCTTGGTGATGGCCGCCACCGGACGGCGCCCGAACACGAAGAATCTCGGCCTGGAAGAGGTCGGCATCACCCTGAACGAGGCCGGCGCGATCCCGGTCGACGAATGGTCGCGCACCGGCGTGGACAGCATCTACGCCATCGGCGACGTGACCGACCGCATGGCGCTGACCCCCATCGCCATCGCCGAGGGCCGCGCCCTGGCCGAGACGCTGTTCAACGACAACCCGATGCACATCGGCTACGACAATGTGCCGACCGCGGTGTTCTCGCTGCCGCCGCTGGGCACCGTCGGACTGACGGAGATGCAGGCCCGCGCCAAATACGCGCAGGTCGACATCTACAAGGCCGGCTTCCGCCCGATGAAGCACGCCCTGTCCGGCCGGGACGAGCGGGTGCTGATGAAGCTGGTGGTCGACGGCGAGAGCCAGCGCGTGCTGGGCTGCCACATGATGGGCATGGATGCGCCGGAGATGATGCAGCCGCTGGCCATCGCGCTGAACTGCGGCGCCACCAAGCGCGACTTCGACCGCACCATCGCACTTCATCCCTCCACCTCGGAGGAATTCGTGCTGATGCGCGAGAAGGCGGAGCCGGAAAAGAAGATTTGACCGCTTGAAAGATGTGGCTGCTGGAGAGGCGGCGCGAGGGGAACCACCCCTTCGCGCCGCCTTTTTCGTGGACTCACGTCTTCCGCCATGCACCGGGAGTCATAGCACGCCAAGACAGGGCATTTTTCCTGGAACGCTTCTAAAGATTGCGGGTTGAGGACGGGTGAGCGATCCGGAACGGCACGTCCTGCTGGTCTCCCCTGCATCCCCGGCGATGGGCCGGTCCGGATTTCTCCGATCCTCGGCCCCTGCCAGACGGGCCATCAGACGCAGGAGGAGTCCCTCGCATGTTCATGCATAACAAAAAGCTCATGTACACGGTGCGCGTGTCGGAGCCCAACCCGGTGCTCGCCAGCCTGATGCTGGAGCAGTTCGGCGGCCCGCAGGGTGAACTCGCCGCGGCCATGCGCTACTTCACCCAGGGTCTGGCCGACGAGGATCCGGGCCGCAAGGACATGCTGATCGACATCGCGACCGAGGAACTGAGCCACCTGGAGGTGATCGGCTCCATCGTCGCCATGCTGACCAAGGGCGCCAAGGGCAAGCTGGCCGAGGGGGCGGAGGAGACCGCCGACCTCTACGCCAACATCACCCAGGGCAACGGCAGCCACACCCTGTCGCTTCTGTATGGCGGCGGTCCCGCCCTGGTGAATTCGGCCGGCCAACTGTGGACCGGCGGCTACATCGACAGCATCGGCGATCCGACGGCCGATCTGCGCTCCAACATCGCGGCGGAATCGCGCGCCAAGATCATCTACGAGCGCCTGATCAACGTCACCAACGATCCGGGTGTGAAGGATGCGCTGGGCTTCCTGATGACCCGCGAGATCGCCCACCAGAAGAGCTTCGAGAAGGCACTGTACTCCATCGACAACAACTTCCCGCCGGGCAAGCTGCCGGGCAAGCCGGAATACACCGACAAGTACTACAACATGAGCCAGGGCGAGGGCGACATGCGCGGCCCCTGGAACCAGGGCGCCCAGTGGGAGTTCGTGGACGTCAAGATGGGCGACGCTCCGGTCAACGGCGGTGACGGCAACCCGACGGTCAAGCTGGCCGCGTCGGAGATGGCCGCGGTCAACGCCGTGGCCGCCCGCACCATGTCCAAGCCGGACGCCGATCCGACCACCGGTGCCGACCTGGGTGCCGGGCCGGGCGCCGGCAAGACCAAGACCACCACCGGGAGCTGACCGCCTACTCTCCCGGCCTCTCCTGCAACGCCGTCCCCGTCACTGCGCGGGGACGGCGCTCTCCTGCTGCTCCCGGCGGTGCAGCCCCATCAGCCAGACCAGCAGGCACAGCGCCGGCAGGGCGCCGGCCATCGACAGCAGGAAAAAGCTGATCCAGTCCATCCGCTCCGCCAGCCAGCCCGACGAGGCGCCGAACAGGTCGCCACCCAGCTTGTAGAAGCTCGACAGCAGCGCATATTGGGTCGCTGTATAGGCGACGTTGCACAGCCCCGACAGGTAGGCGACGAAGGCCGCGGTGGCGATGCCGCCGCAGACATTGTCGATCACCACCGTCACCGCCAGAATCGATACGTCGTGCCCAGTCCAGGCCAGCAGGACGTAACCCAGGTTCGACACCATCTGCAGGACGCCGCCGATCAGCAGGCCGCGCAGTACTCCGACCTTGCCAACCAGAAGCCCGCCGGCCAGCCCCCCGGCGATCGTCGCCCACAGGCCGAACAGCTTGCTGACTGTGGCGATCTCCGACTTCGTAAAGCCCAGGCTGATGTAGAAGGTGGACGACATCTGGCCGGCCAGCACCTCGCCCAGCTTGTAGCTGGCGATGAAGGCCAGGATCAGCACCCAGGCCCGCCGTTCCATGAACTGCAGGAAGGGCGCCACCACCGCGCCATAGAGCCAGGCGAGCATCACCGCGCTGCGGCCCGACAGGTGCGGCCGGCGTGCCAGCCACTCGGCGATCAGCTTCTCGCGGGCGCTGGGCGGCGGCTCCTTCGGTTCGCGGCACAGCAGGATGGTCGCCATCCCCACCAGCACCAGCGCCGCCATCGCCTCGTAGGCGGTGCGCCAGCCATAGGCCTCCGCGATGAAGAGGGCGCCCGCCCCCGCCGCCATCAGGCCGAAGCGGTAGCCCAGCACCAGCACCGCGGCACCGGCCGCCTGCCGATGCTCCTCCAGCACCTCGACGCGATAGGCATCGACGACGATGTCCTGGCTGGCCGAGCAGAAGGCGACCAGCACCGCGCACAACGCCGTCCACCACAGATCCTGTCCGGGATCGGTGGTGCCCAGCCCCAGCAAGGCCGCGATCAGCGCCGCCTGCGCCGTCAGCGCCCAGCCGCGCCGCCGTCCGAACAGCCGCGTCATCACCGGCAGCCTCATGCGGTCGATCAGCGGCGCCCACAGGAACTTCAGCGCATAGGGCATGGTCACCAGCGCGAACAGGCCGATGTTGGTCCGGCTGACGCCTTCCTCGGTCAGCCAGACATTCAGCGTGGCGCCGGTCAGCGCCAGCGGCAGCCCTTCGGCAAAGCCCAGGAACAGGATCGCCAGCACGCGCGGGTCGCGGTAGACCGCCAGGGCCTGCCCCCAGGAAGACAGGCGCGTTGCCCGCCAGGATGTCGCTTTCACCAAAAAAGGCTCCTCTCGGGCGGTGGTCGGGGGCGGTGGTCGGGAGGTCGGTCGCCCCGATGTATAAAGGGCACAAGCCCCCGCCGCCAGCGGCGCCGACGCGAAGTTCCTTTCATCTGAAATCACCCCCGGTGGCGGAGCATGGGGTGCCGCGGCACAGCATTGCCGGGAGGCGGGCTGAAACTGTGGAAAAGTTACCGCGAGTCGCGCTATAGAGTACCCCCCACGGGATTCGCCGCCGGCCGTTCGCCGCCCGCCCGGCCCCCGTTCCGCAATCGTCAAGGAAGAGCAGGCGCGTCATGGTCGAGCGTTGGACACCCGCCAGTTGGAAGACGAAACCGGCGAAGCAGTTGCCGACTTATCCCGACCAGTCCAAGGTCGAGGCGGTCGAACAGCGTCTGTCCTCCTATCCGCCGCTTGTCTTCGCCGGCGAGGCCCGTCGGCTGAAGGCCAAGCTGGCCGAGGCCGCCGCCGGCCAAGCCTTCCTGCTGCAGGGCGGCGACTGCGCCGAGAGCTTCGCCGAATTCCATCCCAACAACATCCGCGACACCTTCCGCGTCCTGCTGCAGATGGCCGTGGTGCTGACCTTCGGCGCCTCGATCCCGGTCATCAAGGTGGGCCGCATGGCCGGCCAGTTCGCCAAGCCGCGCTCGGCCGACATGGAAGCCATCGACGGGGTCGAACTGCCCTCATACCGCGGCGACATCATCAACGGCTTCGACTTCACCAGCGATGCCCGCGTTCCCGATCCGGAGCGCATGATGCAGGCCTACACCCAGGCCGCGGCGACGCTGAACCTGCTGCGCGCCTTCGCCCAGGGCGGCTACGCCGACCTGCACAAGGTCCATCAGTGGACGCTGAGCTTCGTCGAAAAGTCGCCGGCCGGCGAGCACTTCCAGGAGCTGGCCACCCGCCTGGACGAGACGCTGGCCTTCATGGCCGCCTGCGGCATCACCGCGGAGACGACGCCGCAGATCCGCGAGACCGATTTCTTCACCAGCCACGAGGCGCTGCTGCTGCCGTTCGAGCAGGCGCTGACCCGCGTCGACAGCACCACCGGCGACTGGTACGACGTGTCGGCCCACATGCTGTGGATCGGCGACCGCACCCGCCAGCCCGACGGCGCCCATGTCGAGTTCCTGCGCGGGGTGAAGAACCCGATCGGCCTCAAGTGCGGCCCGTCCACCGACCCGGACGAGCTGATCCGCCTGATCGACATCCTGAATCCGACCAACGAAGCCGGGCGCCTGACGCTGATCGTGCGCATGGGCTCCGACAAGGTGGCGGAAAAGTTCCCGCCGCTGCTGCGCAAGGTCCAGCGCGAAGGCCGCACGGTGGTATGGTCCTGCGACCCGATGCACGGCAACACGGTCAAGTCGACCACCGGCTACAAGACCCGGCCGGTCGAACGCGTGCTGGCCGAAGCGCGCGGGTTCTTCGAGGTGCATCAGGCCGAAGGCACCCATGCCGGCGGCGTGCATTTCGAGCTGACCGGGCAGGATGTGACGGAGTGCACAGGCGGCGCCCAGGCGATCACCGACCACAATCTGGCGCTCCGCTACCACACCGCCTGCGACCCGCGCCTGAACGCCAGCCAGTCGCTGGAGCTGGCCTTCCTGCTGGCCGAAAAGCTGAAGGAAGGCCGCCAGTCGCGCGACGCCCAGCGCCGCGCCGCCGTCGCGGCCGAGTGACGAAGGCTTCGTGATCGGAGTGGGGTGGGCGTCCTCGCGGCGCCTGCCCCGCCCTTTCCTACCGAACCACCATCCGGTCCAGCAGGATCTCCTTTACCCGGACGCCGCGCAGTTCACGGTCCAGAACGCCGGCGATCGTGGTCTTCATCAGCATCGCTCCATCCGCGCCCGTCAACTGTTGCGGGTCGATCTGGCGCATGCGGTCGGACAGGCGGTCGGAGATGCGGGGGACGTAGGGATCGGCGACCTTGCCATCCACCGACGGGTCGATCTCCAGCAGAACCTTCACGTCGACCATCCGCGCGTCACCTCCGCCCAGACTGAAGGTCATCATCGGCAGGGCGGCGTATTTCTTATCGGCTCCCGGCTGTGCCTGTGGCGCAGGCGCGCGGTTCTTGTTGGCCACCACCGCACCCGTGGTGCCGAGCGCCGCCAGCAACAGCAGCAAACCGGCCAGAACCAGCGGCATCAGGGACACCGTTTCCCCATGCCGGTTGCGACGGACGAGCCGCACAATCGCCTTTCCGCCCCAATCCGGGGGTCTCACGTCCCATCGCCGATGATGCTAGGCCTGCAGCAAAGGCAGGTCAAATACTGATCGATCAGTAACGGGAACAATCCGTCCATTCAGCCAGCCGGAATCACCGGAACATTGTCGATCAGCCGGGCCTTGCCCATCCAGGCTGCGGCGAGGAGACGGGCGGGACGGGTGACGGCGGTCACCGGCTCCAGCGTTTCGGCATCGCGCAGTTCGACATAGTCGATGGTGCCGAATCCCGCCTCGGCGATGCGGCTGCGGATGGCGGTCAGGGCGCCGTCGGCCTCGGCCCCGCGGGCCAGCGCCTCGGCCGCCGCGGTCAGCGCCCGGTACAGCTCCGGCGCACGGGCGCGCTCCTCGGCACCGAGATAGGCGTTGCGGGAGGACATGGCGAGCCCGTCGGCCTCTCGCACCGTCGGCAGCCCTTCGACGCGGACGGGGATGTCGAGATCGCGGGTGAAGCGGCGGATCACCATCAGCTGCTGATAATCCTTTTCGCCGAACACCGCGACGTCGGGCAAGGCCTGCAGGAACAGCTTGGTCACCACCAGGGCGACGCCGCCGAACATCTGCGGCCGGAAGGCGCCGCACAGCCCCTCCGCCGGCCCGCCGACCGAAATGGCGGTGGCGAAGCCTTCCGGATACATGGCGCGCACCGTGGGGGCGTAGAGCGCGTGGCAGCCCGCCGACGCGAGCTTGGCGGAATCGCCGGCCTCGTCGCGCGGGTAGCGGTCGAAATCCTCATGCGGGGCGAACTGGGTCGGGTTGACGAAGACGCTGGCGACCACCCGGTCGGCCAATTCCCGCCCGCGCCGCACGAGGCCCAGATGCCCCTCATGCAGCGCCCCCATCGTCGGCACGAGGGCGACGGTCAGCCCCTCTCTGCGCCAGGCTGCGACCTGTGCTCGCAGATCCTCGACCGTCCTCAGGATCGGCAGGTCGCTGGAGGTCTGGGCGGCGGTCAACGTCATGGCGGCGGTCCTTGCGCGTCGAATTCGCGCGCTGGATAACGCGTCGGACCGTTCCTGTCCAGAAAAGCTTTCCGTAAGACAGACTGTTGCCGAAGCGGCGGCGAAGGCATCCCCTTCCCCGCCGCATCGACCCTGGAAAATCAGCGCTTGATGGTGATGCCGACCAGATATGCCAGGTTCGCCCAGGCCAGCAGCGTGGCGAGCAGGGCGGTGAAGGACGGGACGAAAACCAGCGAGCCGATGATGATGGCGAGGACCACGACGAGCAGGCCGAGAGAGAGCAGAGCGATGCGGGTATCGTCCATGAGATGAGGCTTTCCGAAGCGGGTGACAGGGAATGACCCTATTTACCGTATTGCAACGCAAACGGGGCTGATCTGCGTCAATCGACCGCGGATTCGTCTGTTATATAAGAATTATGTGATGCGCATTTCTCGTGCGGTTACGCCGCGCCCCCTGGCCTGCGCCGGCTTGGCCCCCGGCAAGAAGGCCGGGAAAAGAAAAAGGCTCCGGACTTTCGTCCAGAGCCTTTTCGATGGTGGGCGCGACAGGGATTGAACCTGTGACCCTTCGCGTGTGAAGCGAATGCTCTCCCGCTGAGCTACGCGCCCAAACCTTGAAACTTTTTGCCCCGTTCGATCCAGCCGATCCGGCTGGTTTTCCCGGGAGCGTCGCGACCGTCTTTCGTCGGCCCCGCCGCTGCGGTGGGCGGGTTTCTACGGCCTTCCCCGCCGGGTGTCAAGCACCAGATTCATCACCATCTTAAAAAAGATTTCGCCGCCCCCAGGAGCCCGGACCGTGCCCCACCCCAGCCCTCTCCGCCTCCCCAACAGTTTCCGAACGGCCCTGCTGGCCGCCGGAATGTCGCTCCCCCTGTTGCCGCTCGCAGCACCGGCGGCCATGGCGGAGCCGCTGAAGGCGACCTACCGCGTGTTCGTCGGCGGCGTCACCGCGCTGGATGTGGATGCGACACTGGAGGTGACCGGCGACCGCTACCGGATCGCGGTCTCGGCGGTGACAGGCGGCACCATCGGCCGCCTGTTCACTTGGAAAACGGAATCGCAGAGCGACGGCCGCCGCCAGGGCGACGACCTGAGGCCGGCCAGCCATCGGCAGTCCAGCCAGTTCCGGGGGGAGCCGCGCAACGTCACCCTGACCTACGGCCCGCAGGGCGACGTTTCCGCCACCGTCACTCCCCCACCCGAGACGGACGACCGTGAGCCGGTGCCGCCCGCCCTGCAGCGCGGCACGCTGGACCCGCTGTCCGCCGTGCTGGACCTGCTCTTCGCGGTGGGGGCGAGCGAACGCTGCGACAGATCGCTGCCGGTGTTCGACGGGCGCCGCCGCTATGACATGATGTTCACCGAGGTTGGACGGAGAATCGTCGATCCGTCACGCTATTCGGTCTTCTCCGGCGTCGCCCAGCAATGCCGGGTCAGCTACAGACCGGTGGCGGGATACGGCAGGTCCGGTCCCACCGGCCGCTTCTGGCAGCGGAGCAGCCCGACGGACCGGCCGCCGGTGGACCTGTGGCTGGCCCCGGTCGCCGCCGGCTATCCTCCCCTGCCGGTGCGGCTGGAGACGGACAGCGATTTCGGCGGCGTGGTCGTCCACCTGACGGGCGTCACGCCGCCAGCGGCAGACCGCCGGAGCGAGGCCGCACAGCCGCCGCTGCGCTGACCGGCGCGACCGGCGCGACCCCGGATGGAGACCGGGTATCGAGGATCAGGTCCGACGGCTGGATGCCGGCGCGCCGCATCGCCTCGGTCAGCGCCCCCGTCGAAGGCCAGAGAAGACGGCCGTCCAATTCCAGCAGCGCGCCACCCAGAAGCGCCGCGTAGCCGCCCAGTTTTCCCATATGAACGATCCGAGCCATGCGAGAGACCATGGTGGAGTTCCTTCCCGTTTGGGACCGCCATAGCGTGGCATCGACGGCGGCACGAAATGCCGCCGCCCGGCCCGCACCCGGCAGGTTCTTGATTGCTTGTCTTGCCTGCCGGAAGCGGCCAGCAGCAGGAGCAGGACCGTGGTGGAGATGGCCAGAGAACCGGCCGTCACGGCATCGTCCTGCATCATGGCGTGCCCCCGGATCGACCCTATTACTGTAGGGGCTTTGCCGCGGCCATGGACGGTTCCTGAGGGATATCGCAGCTGTCCAAAAGGATAGTATCAGCGTATGCATCAATCCGTTGCGCCTGCGGCTGCCTCACTCAACGGAGTTTCCGCAGCTTTTTGCGGCGTGTCCTGCGGGAGGGCGAAATGGTCCGGGGCAGGTCGGCGCCCCGCCACACGCAGCCCACCTTGGGCCGATCCCAACCGAAGCGGCTATTTCCCGCTTCCGGTGCAGGACCACACCATGGCCGGCGCGGCTATAACAGGCTGAAACAATCTGCAATCTTCCAATGACTCCAATAACTTACCAGGGGGAAATGCATAGCCTTTTCCCACGGGCGGCTGGAATTCACCGGCCGCCCGTTTTGCGCTGGAGAGTATCTGGCCAAGCCCAAGATATTTCCTGTCCGGAGGGCTTGAGGGTAGGACCTAGCTACATACACAAGGATCTGTTTTGGCAACTAACACTATAAATTTTGAAGTAATGCAATCAACTTAGAATTATCACGCCTTGATCTCTTTTCTGGTGCAAAGGCCGACATTACTTCCATTAATCCCATCCCGTTTGTTTTCAGTAGATCGAAAATGTCGGAACCCATGTCCTTCTTGAAAAGGCGAAAACGAGGTTCGCCAATCAGGTCTATGAGTTCTTCCTCGATAATGCGCGAAATCCTAAGCATTCTCGCTCGCGGTGAGGGATGGCTTTTTGAGGCATCCACTCCGAACATTGAGAAAACAGAACACAAGAAATAAGGCGCAAATAAAGACGCCTGAGTATGATAGGTATCGTCCTTTGCAAATGAAATCATGATAGAATATCGTAGAATAGTTCTTAGCGCAAACCTGTCTGCTTCATACTCTATCTTGTGGTTGTCTTGCATCCGAGGACCGTACTCCGGATGGTTCAGAAACGCATGGCCAAGCTCGTGTGAGAGAACAAATATTAGGGCTGCCGCAGTCAGAGAACTGGAAAGTTCCCAAGAGTCTTTGTTTTTTGGAAATATATCTGGTAGTGATACGGCAGGCTCTTGACCGTCCCAAATCGATTTGATCCATAGAACTGCTTTGAGAAGTTCAGGGTTGCGCCCCTCAATAAAACTTTCCAATCCATCCTCATAAATCCTAAAATACAAAGATGATAAAAAATGGATCGTGTAGCATAATCCTTCATGAAGTATGATTACGCGATGGCCCTTCTCCATCTTATCCGAATATCCAGTGAACTCGCCAGTCGGATAAACGCCGAAGAACACTGAGTTCATGAATTTTCTTTGGTCTTCTTCAAGAACGCTCATTAATACTTTGCAATACGAATTCATCTGGTTATCATGTATGTTCCCATATGTCTGGCTGTAACGTTTTCGCCAGACATCGGTCGCTCGTTTTTGTTCTTCTTTCGGCAACCGATTAATGTATTCCTTTATCTGCTTCCAAGGCATTGAGAAGCGCTTATTATAGCCTAGATCTTTGCGGACATTCTGAAGCCACTCTGCGGGAGAGAGTTCACTCCTAATCACGGTTGCTGTTCCTTAGTTACGTCAACTCTTACGGGACAATGACCTGTGCCGCTTTACTGTCAAGCTGGTTATGTGCGCCCATAGCTGCTCGGCCGTGCGTCGGTGAGCGTGTCGGCCCGGCTGGTATAGATCGGGCGGAAGGCGGCACAGCCACCCTCAGTCCAGGCTCCATTGGTCGCGCAGCCGCTCAGCTGCGCCAGCAGGATGCCGGCGCAGATCATCCTCAATCTCATGGCGCACCTCTGCGTTCCGGAGTGCCTGTGTGGTCGACTCCATGGCGGCATCCTGCCGCCCTGCCCGGCGCTGAAGCGCGCCGAAGGTGACGATCCCCGCCAGCACCAGGCTGGCGAGGATCAGGCCGGCAGCCGCTCGCCCCCAGCCCGTGGCGAGGAAGGCCAGCATCAGGCCGACTCACGCTGGTCTTCCCAGCGCCGGTA
The DNA here is from genome assembly GCA_023423695.1 of Pseudomonadota bacterium. GTDB lineage: Bacteria > Pseudomonadota > Alphaproteobacteria > Azospirillales > Azospirillaceae > Azospirillum. The sequence continues at coordinate 110,829 of JAFAFA010000073.1, forward strand.
CAGCATCGCCGCCACCGCCAGCCCCAGCAGGGCGGCCACGGCCCAGCCCAGCGCCCCCGATGGCAGCGCCTCCAGCAGCTCTTTGATCGCTGCCGAAACGTCGCGCGCCTGGTCCAGCAGGACGGCGACACCAGCGAGGCCGAGCGCACCGCCACCGCTGACGACACTGACCGACTTGGCCATCGGCTTCATGGTCGGCGTCGGCTCGGCAACCCGGCTCACCGGATGAACTTCGCCCGACAGGAACAGCGCCGCCTCGGCCGCCCGGCGCTTGACCAGGCCGGGCATCACCTTGCCGGCGCCCCGTGTCCATTTGGCGAACTCGGCCGCCGCGACTCCGGCGTCACCAACGTTCAGCTTGCGCAGCAGGGTGGAGGGCTGGCCGCTCTTCAGCGTGACGAATCCGTCCTTGCCGGCGTCCTTGCCCTTGGCCTTCCGGCCGGCGCCGACGTTGAAGACAAAGGAAACGAGCGCCCCACGCTGGTTGTCGGTCAACTCGACGGTGACGGCACGGTCGACCACCGCCGCGGCGATGTCGAGGTCGGCTTGCAGCAGCTGCTCGGCCTGCGCCTTGGTGATGCGCAGTCCCGGCCGGACGTCCGGGCCGGTGTGGCCGTAGCCGATCGTCCAGGGAGCGCCGCCGGTGGCGGGATCTGGGTAGGCGGTGAGGCGCAGGCCTTCAGCCTCCTTCACCAAGTCGACGGCGGCTTGCGGGATGGCACGCATGGGATCCTCCAGGCATGAAAAAGGCGCCTCGCGGGCGCCGGATCGGTCGGGGTTGGGGTGTTGTCGCGGCCATCAGGCCGGTGGTGCGCCCAGCGCCATCCGCTCACGCCAGAAGGAGAGGTGCGCCTCCCAAGCCTTGCGGCAGTGGTCGGCCTCGCCGGTGACGTGCAGGTTCAGCCAGTTGACGACAGCCACCCGGCGGGCACCCCACCAGCGGGCGCGCGGCGTGGCGCCGAAGGTGGCCAGCTCGTAGGAGGCGGCGCTGAAGGTGATCTCACGCTGACCGCCGGCCAGCACATTCAGCAGGCAGGACAGCAGCGACAGGAACTCTCGGAACATGGTCAGGCCTCGATCGTGGCGGCTTGGCGGAACAGGTCATCGAGCTGGGTAGCCGTGAAGCCCAACGCCTCGGCCATGCTGTTGACCAGTGTGCCGTTGCGCGTGATGTCGTTGGCGTATTCCCACGCCTGATAAGCGGCGGAGGCCTTCGGTTGCGCCTTGATGGCGGCGTCCACCCGGTCGAACAGGCCGGCTGCCAGCAGCACGGCGCGGGCTTGGAAATTGGTCACCTGGACCGGCACCGGCGGCTTGGCCGCCTCTGCCGCAGCAGCGATTTCGGCCGGTGTCATGTTCACCACCAGGGGCGTGACCATGACGGTGCAGCCTTCCGGGTTCGGAACTTCGTCGCTCTGCTCGGACAAACGTTGCGTCGCGGGGTCGAATGGCGGAGCCTGATGAATCACGCGCCAGAAACCAACCCTCACATACTCCGCGGGGCAGGGCACGATGTATGCCGACGGATCAGCCAATACCTCGTCGGGCAGTCCGGCAAGGGCCGCGGGGATACCATCCCGGCCGAGAACAGCCAGGCTTTTCAGATCGACCTTGTAATGCATCGCTTTCTCCGTCAGGCGCCATAGAACTGCACGACAGCCCGGCCACCGATGCCAGGACCGCCGTTGCCGGAGGTGGCGCCATTGTTACCGCCTCGGCCGGCAGACGCGGCCCAGTTCGGGCTTGCTTCCCCACCGGCATATTGTCCGCTGCCGGCGGCGAAGATGTGCCAGAGGTAGGCGGGATGCGCCGTGTTGATGTAATGGGCACCGCCCTGCGCAGCGACATCCAGCAAGCCATGGGCGCCATTACCGGTGCCCCCGGCGGTGCCGCTGGTGGATACGTTCGACGTATTGGTGCCGGCACCGCCGCCGCCGCCGCCGTTGGTGCCATCACCGCCGTTTGTGTTCGGCCAGTTCGCCCCAGCGCCACCGTTGGGGTAACCGCCGCTGGCGCCGGTGCCGCTACTGCCGGGCAATCCCGGCCCCCCAATGACAAGACCCAGCGACGACAGCAAAGCCACCTTAAGACGGATGCGGAGATAGGCTCCGCCACCTCCCAGCCCCATCCCAACGCCGCCGTTGCCGCCGGCACCAGCGCCAGGGTGCGCAATCTCGGAGCCGTTCGCCAGCACCGCGGATGCGCCAGCTCCGGAGCCGCCCTGCCCGGAGCCCGACCCGCCACCCTGGGCACCTCCTCCCGACCAAATCTCGATCTCGACTTCGAGCGCATCGGCCGGGATCGGCACGCTATAGACGCCAGGAGTCGTCTGGCCGGTGGTGCCGCCCACACCATAGGTCAGCATGGAAATCAGGCGATTGGCCGGCCCTGCTGTGGCGACAGTGCCCTGACGCTTCGGGGCGCCCAGCGCCTTACCCAAGCGTCCCATTGGTTTGAAGCCGGGCATGACTCAGGCCCCCGTGTAGCCGCGGCCTTGGCAGTGCCAAGAGAAGCCGGCCGCAAGCGCCACAGAGGTGCCGACATACAGGCGCTCGTTGCCCGCCAGCAGCAGGAGATTGCTGTCGGCATAGCCGAAGTCGATCAGCTTCGGCTCGTCGGTGGTGGACACGGTATCGGCCGCAATCAGCTTGGCAGCGATCAGGCGCTTGGTCGTGCCGCCGTCCGTGCTGGCGTAGAGATAGGCCACCGTTGCCGAACAGGTGGCCAGCGGGAGCACTGTGACGCTGTTGATTTCTGCACCGTCGGTCGGGGCAGTGAACAGCAGAACGGTGTTGTCCGGGGTGCCGCTGATGGTGGCATTCGCGCCGGTCGTCAGAGCGGTGCCGCTCAGCAGCGATTGCGGAAAAACGGCAGAGTTAGAGACAGCCATGGAAAATCTCCATCAGAGGAAGGAAGCGGCAAGCGCATGGGCCTGCGCGGTCGTCATGCCGCTGGCGGACAGGCGCCATTGACCGGAGACCAGAGTGACGACGTATTTGGTGCCCGCGATCACATCCCCCTTGCCGGCGGGCGTGCCATCGGCTCGGCGCAGCGACAGGGCCCCTGTGGCGGAGACAGCCAAGGTTGCAGCTCCGGTGATCGAGTAGCCGGCCACGAACTCATAGGAGGGGTTGCCGGTCAGATTGGGGAGCGGGACGGCGGGGGTCAGAGTCTGGGCGTTGGCCGATCCGCCGCCGGTGCCGGCCCAGACCGGACCGGAGCCATTAGTGCCATCCGAGCCCCGGTCTCCCTTGTCGCCAACCCGCACAAAGCCGACGGCCACCGGGTCGCCGGCAGAGAAACCGCCCGGTCCAGTCCCGCCGGTCAGCGTGATCTTGCGATAGCCGGTTCCGTCCACCACTGTGCCGGTAACCTGATACTCCAGCCACTTGGAAGCATCGGTGCGGTGGGCGATCCGCAGCGTGCCCTTGATCGCGTTGGTGCTGGCGGTCCAGCGGTCCAGCACCGTGGTGACGCTGGCGCCGGCGGCGTCCAGGTTGTCCACATAGAGCGACGTTGCCGCGCTGGGCGCGGCGTTGTTCAGCCGCACCTTACCGTTGCCAGGGTCGGCGTCGGCCGTGGCCGTGTCCCAGGTCAGTCGGATCGACGGAATGGAGCCGCCAGCCGCAGTGGCATACTGGCCGGACAGGGCGGCGCTGGTGGAGGCAGCCGACGCGCTGTTGTCAGCCGCCGTCTTGTCTTGCGCCACCGCCTGCCGATCGGCAGCGGTCGCCTGCCGGTCCTGCCCGGTGGCCTGCCGATCGGCAGCCGTTGCCTGGGCATTCTGCTGGGCGCTCTGCGCGCTACCCGCTGCAGCTGTTGCCGACGCGGCGGCGTTCCCCTCGCTGGTGGAGGCTGCGCTCAGGGCATTGCCCACCCCGTTGGCCACCGTGCCGATGTCCTGGATGCACGGATCCCAGTTGTCGGCCATGCCCCCCACGCCGGTGAGGCCGCCGGGGTTCTGCGCCGTCTTTTCGTCGCCGTTGTAGTAATTCAGCAGCCGCTGGGCCGCTGCCAGCATGTTGGCCAGCGTCGTCATGTCGTCACCTCACCAAGGGAAATCGTGGCGGCGCTGTGCAGGTCGTTCAGGTACTTCTGGCTGAAGTCCTCGATGACCTGGAAAAGCCCGCCGTAGCGGTAGCAGTCGAAGGGACTGGCGGTGTCCGGCAGCCACACCGCCGGCCGGTCGGCGTCGAGGAAGTTGACCAGGTCGAACAGGCGGTCCCGGTCGCCCGCTTCGTTGACGGTGCGGTCCAGCGTGGCGGTGCGCCGGCCGCGGCCGGGCTCCACCGCCACCCCGCCGCCGGCCAGTTCCGTCACCTTGCCGCCGCGGCGGTAGCCGTCCGCCGACGCGCCGACATGACGGTCGATTGCCAAGCTGTCGCCGGCCCAGCCGAAGCCAATGCGATAGGCCTGCTCGGTGGTGCTGTAGCGGCTGCCGGTCACCCAATAGGCCGGGCCGTAGATCGTCCAGCGCAGCACCTGCGCGCTGCACAGCGGCATCACCACATGGATGTTCGTCGGGTAGCGCAGGAACTCCCGGGCGCCCAACTGGCCCAGCACGGTGTTCTCACCGCCGAAGCGCAGCGTCTTGGGATCGTAGAGCCCGGGCAGCACCAGACGGTCGATGCCGCTGGCGTGCTGGGTGGTGAAGGCCAGCGAGGTTCGCGCGCTGGTCTTGAAGGCCTCCAGCCGGATGCGCCCGGTCTTCCACAGGTTGGTGCGGTAGAGCCCGGCATAGGTCAGGTCGATCGGCCGGTCCCACTCCCACTCCAGCACCACCGGCTGGGCCAGGGTGCCGATCCGGGTGGAGACCGCGGCGTCCACCAGCGGCAGCGTCTTCAGCGCATCGAGCGGCGCCGTTGCCGCCCAGTCGGCAGCAAGACCGGTGATGGCGCAGTCCTGTTCCGACAACTCGTTGATATGGGCCAGCAGTCCGGTCGCCATGGCTCACCGCGCCACGTAGAGGGTGGCGCCGCCGGTGCGGTTGGCGATCGTCCGGCCGTAGACCACCACCGGCGCCCCATCGGCAAAGCCGGCGATGTCGTCTTCCACCGTCACGGTGTCGCCGATCCAGACGCCGGGCGCCCCGTCCAGCGCTGGCAGCTCGTAGAGGGTGGGCGGCGCCGACAGCTCGGCCACCCAGGCCGGCAGCTCGGCCGCGGCGTCGGCGCTGAAGGTCAGGGCGGTGTCGATCGGCGTCACCTTGGCGGCGTTGCCCCAGGCGGCGGCGATCGCCGCGTCGGTGGCCGATGGCACCTCCACCCATTCCTGGGTCCAGCGGGTGGCGTCGGCCGCGGTGGCGTCGGTGGCGGCGCTGCTGGATGGGCTGGGGTTGTGGGCGCAGCGCAGCACCACCTGCTTGGCCGGCGGGTTGTGCTGGCCCTCGACATACTGCAGGCCCGTGGTGGTGCCGGCGGCGCTGCTGTAGCCACGCACCGCCGCCGCCGTGGTGGGACGGGGAACCCGCGTCACCACCAGCTGGCCGGCGGTGCCGACATACCAGCCGCCGCGTGGAACGCTGCCGACGAACTTGGCATAGGCTGCGGCGTGGGTGGTGCCGTCGCCGGCGGGGAGGAAGAGTCCCACCGTGCGCGGCACTGAGTCCATGCCAGCGCTGTCCACCGTGCTGGCCAGCCCGGCGCCGGTGGCCAGGGCGGCGATCAGCTCCCCGATGTACCGGCGGTAGACGCCGGCGAAATTGCGGCCCAGCACCTCGACGCGGAAGTCGGCATACTTCACCGTGGTGGTGATGATTCCGCTGGTGAGGTCGACCGTGAAGTGCGCGTTGTCCGCCGGCGTTGCGCCGCTCTGCTTCGCCACCCCGACACCGGAAGACCAGCCCCGCGGCACGTCCTGAACCGGCTTGCCGCCGCCGACGGACCAGCGGTGGAAACCGTCGATGATGCCGAGATAGGTCGGCCGCGCCATCGGGCAGTGCCCCAGCGCCAGCTCCTTCAGCGTGTCCTTCAGCTCGGCCGGGCCCTCGTAGCCGCCGGTGCCCTTGTAACGCTCGGTCTGGATCGGCGTGTCGTAGTCGAGGCGCTGGTCGTAGATCGGCAGGGCGATCTCGGTGCGCTTGGGCTTAGGCTTGCCAACCCGGGCGGTCCAGATGGTCACTGCCTCGGCCAGCGGTGCCCCGTCCTCAACCTCCCGCTCGGTCACGGACTGGATGACATAGTCGCCGGTCAGCAGCAGGTTGAGCGGCCGGTCATCGAGGGCGACGCGCAGCCAGGCGCCGGTGTCGAGGTCCTGCAGGGTGGCGAAGCGCTGCGCCGGGTTGCGGGTGGTCTCGTTACGCAGCACCAGGTCGCCGATCCGCAGCTCGGCCTGCCCGTCCGCGGCGCCCAGGCTGCCGATCGACACCGACGCGTCGGCGCCGGCGGTCACCAGCGGCAGCCAGGTGACGTTGGGCGGATCGTCGGCCGGGCCGGACTGGTAGCCGGGGAAGGTGGCCAGCGGCAGCCGGTGGCGGTGGCCGCTGGGCTGGTGGAACAGGGTGAGGTCGATCAGACGCACCTTCATCAGGCGGCCCTCCGGGTGTTGGCGAGTTTTCTGGGCAGGTCGCTGGTGGCGGCCTCGACGCGGGCCAGCAGGGCGGCGGCATCGGCGCCGATGCGGGCGCGCTGGGTGAGGGCGTCGCGGCCGATCGCGCGGACCTCGTCGCGCAGGCCCTCCACCGCCTCCACCAGCTCGGCCACGCCGGCGCCGGCGGCATCGAGGTCGGGGCGGCGGAAGGAGACCATCGGCGCCGGCGGCTCCAGGTCGCTGCCGGGCAGCCGGAGGTCGAGCGCCACCGGGATGCGCCGGCCGTCGGGCAGCGGCACATGGGCCTCGGCGGTGTGGGCGCCTTCCGACACCCACGCCAGCTGCGGCCCGTAGGAAATGCCGCCGGTGGCGAAGCCCGGAATGCGCCGGGTGCCGGCCAGCACCTCGTCGATCCCGTGGTCAATGAACCACCGCGCCAGATTGAAGCCGGGGTTGCGCGCCCGCTCCGCCTGGATATCGGGGAAGGCGCCGAAGGTTGCCTCTATCTGGTCGTTGCTGAAAGCCAGCAGCCGCTGACGCTTCTGCTCCGTGGTCTCCGCGGGCGCCGTGGGGGTGGAGGGTGTCGCCGACAGGACGGCTTCGCCGAACCTCGAAGCCCGGCCACTGTCCATCGCCAACCAGACATTGAAGGCCTCGTCCAGCTGGCCGCCCCAGCCCATGGAACTGGCGATCCCAGCCTGCTGCGCCCCCGACAGGCGATCCCATGCCGTCTGCACCGCCGCCGGCGCGCTGTAGCGCGGCCGGTTGTCGTTGCCGTTGGTCAGCTTCATCAGCGGCGTCAGCGCCGACTGCCACACGGCATAGCTCTGGTCCATGACGTCGCGCAGGCCGGACAGGCTGCCGAGCTGGCGCTGCCCGATCGCCGCGGCGTCGGCGCGGGCATTCTGCAGCTCCTTCAGCTGGTCCTGCGCCACCTGCAGGTCCTGGGTGGCGGTGTCGAGGCTCAGCCCGCTGGTGTCGCCCAACTCGGCAAAGACCCTGTCCACCTTGTCGAACAGCACCGACGCGGTGCCGCCGCTGGCCGCCTTCTCCAGCGCCACCAGGGTAGGACCGACCTGCAGCAGCGTCTGCCGGGCGGTGTCCTTTTCCGCATCGGTGGAGCTGCCGTTCTTCAGCACCGCATAAGCGGCGTCGAAGCGGTCGGTCGCCTCCTGGATCTTCTGGCGCGGCGCCAGCGGCGAGTCGTCGCCCTCACGGAGTGCCGCACGGGCATCCTTGAACTGCTGGGCGGCCTTCAGCAAGGCGATGGCGCCGGACTGGATGGAGTCGACCACCTCCTGTTTGGCGGCGATCTCGCGGTCGTAGGCGTCCAGCAGGTCCTGCTGGGCGAGCTGGAAGGCCTGGGCGCCTCGCTCGGCAGCCTGCACCAGGCGCAGCTGGGTGGTGTCGTAGCCGGCCGCGGTGGCCTCTGCCAGGGCGGCCGCCTGCTGGGCGTCCAGCGCGATCAGCCCGGCGCCGCGGCTGTTGCCGAGCGCCGCATACATCCGGCTGGTGACGTCGGCCTGCCAGGATGCCTTCTGCGCCGCCTTCTCGGCCGCGTCGGCGCTGTCGCTCCACGCCTGGGTGAGATAGCCCACCATGGCGGTGTACTGGTCGCCGGTGATGGTGCCGTCGTAGAGCGCAGCGTTCAGCCGCCCCAGCGCCGCCCGCTCGGCCTCGATCGTCAGCGTGCCGCCGGAAGCCGCCTGCTCCACCCCCTCGATGACTCCGGCCAGCCCCTTGATGGCGGAGTCCGTGCGGTCGAGGCCGAGCCCCTGCAGCCGGTCCAGCGCGCTGGACTTGGCGTTGGGGTCGATCAGCGCCTCGATGGCGACGGCCCCCTGCCGCTGCACATAGGCCACGGCGTCGGCATAGCTGTCCTTCAGCTTCTTCGTGTAGCGCGCCGCCAGCTCGGCCACCTCGCCGGTGGTGTAGCCGAGCGACAGCAGCGCCGGCCGGAACTGTTCGAACTCGATCTCGGCCTGCCTGGTCGCCGCGGCCATGCCCACCAGCGGCTTGGTCGCCGGGCCGAGACCCATCATCGCCTCGATGCCCTTGCGGGCGGCGGCGGTCAGCTCGGTCTCGGTCGCCAGCCCCAGCTCGCTGGCCTTGTCGCGCCAATCGGTGATGTTGGTCTTGACCTGGTCACCGATCGCCTTGGCCGCTTCGCTGAACGCCTTGATCTGGTTGTTCGTCGGATCCAGGCTGGCGTTCATCAGGTCGAGCTGCTGGCGGAAGCCGGCGGCGAAGCCCAGGTCGGTGGCCAGATCCTCGGCCTTGGTGGCCTTGGAGGTCTGCAACGCCTTCTTCACGTCGTCGTTCGCGCCGGTCAGCTGGCCGGTGCCGATCAGCCCCTTCAGGCTTTCGCGCATGTAGAAGGCGATCGCCTCGTTCTGGTCGGTGAAGGCGACGCGCTGCCCGGCCTTGTCGCCCACCTTGGGCGTCACATACCACTTGCCGTCCTTGGCGAACTGCTGCAGCAGGGCGGTGTTGGCGCCATCGCCACCGGTGACCTTGCCGCCGATCCCGGCCACCACCGTGTTCATGGCGGCGGCGACGGCATCGGTCACCTGCTGCATCTGGCCGGCGTCGGCGCCGTTGTCCGCCAGGGCGCCGTCGCTGCGGAAGCCGCCCTTGCCGTTCAGGACGATGTTGCCGGAGCTGTTGGGACCGACGGTCGCTTTCTGCGTGCCGATCATGCCCATGATGGCGCCGACCACGGCACCGATGGCGATGCCGACCGGCCCGCCGATGGCGCCCAGCCCCAGGTAGGCGGAGAGTGCCGACGCACCGGCGCCCAGCGCCGCACCCGACACGCCACCCACCACCTTCGAGTTGGTCAGGGTTCCCAGGTAAGCCCCGCCCATGCCGCCGAAGGCACCGGCGCCGGCAGCGCCCAGATAGCCCGACAGGCCGCCGCTGATGGCGCCGGCCTGGGTGGCGGTGGAGCTGGCCGCCTTGGTGGCGACGTTGCCCACACCGCCCGGCACGGAAGCCACGCCGATGCCCTGCGCCGACGATGCCAGCCCGCCGGCGGTCGAGGCCACCTGCGTCGTGGTCGAGGTCAGCTGCGTCCCGATGCCAAGGGTGCTGTAGCCGAACTTGTCGATGGCGGCGGACAGGCCGCCGGGAATGAGCTTGTCGAGTGCCCAGCTGCCGCCCTTGCTCAAGGCGGTGTTGGTCAGGCTGCCGGTGATGCCGCCACCCTGCCCCGCCTGGTTCGTCTGCCCGCCGCCGAACAGGTCGAACACGGTGGGCAGGTTGCTGCCCATCACCATGTTCTTCAGCGGGTTGATGACGGCCATCTTCAGCGCGAGCTGCTGCAGCTCCACGCTGACGGTGCCGATGGCATCGGCCCACGACATGGTCGACTTGCCGGCGGCGGACAGCTTCTGCAGGATGGCGTCGAAGCTGCGATCGCCGAACTGCTCCAGCTCCTGGTAGGCGGCATTGGTCCGCTCCAGCGCCAGGTTTTGCCGGGCGAGCGCTTCGGCGTTGGCCAGATAGGCCTGCCCTTCCCGGCTGGCGGCGTCGATGTTGCGCTCGCGCAGGTCGATCAGGGCCTGGGTGCGGGCCAGCTCCACCGCGCGCTGTTCGGCCGACGCGCCGATCAGCTGCAGCTGTTTCTGTCCCAGCTCCAGTTGGTCGCGTTGCCGCTGCAGCATCGGCCCGGCCGCCACCGCCGACTCCAGCTGCTGCGCTTGGGTCAGCAGCTCGATGTAATGGGCCTTGGCCTCGGTGTAGAGCTGGGTTCCCTGCTCGCCTTCCTTCAGCGCCAGCGTGTGCGCCTGCTCGGCCAGCTCCGCCGCCTTGACCGCCTGCGGCCCCTGCGCGTAGGCAGCCACCAGAGCTTTCTGGGCGTCGATCCGGGCCAGGATCGGCTGGGTGGACTCGGTGCGGAGTTGCTGCTGGGTGGACCGTTCCTGCGCCTCCAGGTTGGTGCGGGTGGCCGCCGACAGCCCACGCACCGCCGCGGCCGCGACCTGGTTCTCGATCGTGGCCCGGCGGGTCGCTGCCTCGCCCTTGCCGGCAGCCGCGGCAAGACGTGCCTGCGCATCGGTCTGCAGCTGCAGCTGCAGCGTGCCCTGCGCCGCCGCCCCGGCCAACTGCGCCTGCGACGACGATTGCAGAACGGCCCACCGCTGCTGCAGGTCGAGCGGCAGCGTCTTCAGCACCGCCGCGAAATCCTTGGTCGTCAGCAGCGTCTTCGCCGTCTCCGCCCCAAGGCCGGGGTACTCCACCGCGACCTTGGCCAGCTCGATGCGGTTCTGCGCGTGCGCCTTGGCCGCATCGGTGACCGCACCGGCCAACAGGCGCTGCCCGTTGGCCTGCCGCTCCAGCTCGGCCGTCTGGTCCCTGGTCTCCAGGCCGACGATCGGGCGCAGCGTCGCATCGGCAGCGTCCCGCTTGCGCCGCCACAGGTCGAGATCCTTGGCGTCGCCATTCGTCGGCTCCGGCCCGACCAGCTCGGCCAGCCGCCGCTGGTAGCCGGCCGGCACCTCCAACTGCTTGGACTTCGCCACCAGATCGGCGAGCTTCGCCGTCAGTCCGGCGACCTCACCGCCCATGGTCTGGAAGCCGGATGCCGCCGTGCCCGCGTTGGTGCCGACACCGAGCACGGCCTTGGCCGCGTCATCGGCGGTGCCGTTCAGCAGCGCCAGCCCGGCCTCGGTCTCCTTGACTTCCTGCTTCGCCTTGGCCAGCGGGGCGGCCCACTCCGCGAAGGCCTTGACCAGCGGCTTCAGCCGGGCGTCCTGCTTGGCCAGCTTGTCGATGGCGGCAAACAGCGCCTCGGCGTCGATGGCGCCGGCGAGGAATTGCTGCTGAAGCTCGCGCGCCGGACCGAAGACCTTGGCAGCATCCTCCTTCGACAGGCCGGACTCGTAGGCGGCATGGTCGATCTTGAAGGAACCGGCCCGCGCATAGGTCTCTTCCTGCTTCACCGCAGCCAGGGCGGCGTCGCGGGCGGCCTCCAGGTTCTGACGACGCAGGGCGGCGACCGCCTCCGTCATCGTCTTCACCTTGCCGGTGCTGCGGTCGAAGGCGGCGTCGAAGTCCCGCATCGCGTCGCTATGCAGACGCGTCGCTTTCTCCGATGCGGTCATCCCGCTGGAAAAGACCGCGACCGCCGCGGCGCCCGCCAGCAGGGCGGCACCCACCGGGCCACCCACCAGGGCCATGGCGCCCGACAGCAGGGCCATGCCGCGCGAGGCGACCGTGGCCGCCACGCCGGTGCCGGCGATGGCGGACGCCTGGGCATTCTGCGCCATGGTCAGCGCGACCGTGGTCTCCGCCACGCGGGCATCGGCCGCCGCCCGTGCGGTGCGGGCGGCGATCAGCGCCTCCTCGGCCTGCACCAGGCGCGCGGTCTTGCCGATGGCGGCGTCGAGCGCCGCCGCCGCCTCGTACTGCGTCGCGCGGGCAGCCAGGTCGGACCGGGCCTTGGCCTGGGCAGCCTGGGCGGCAGCGACGTCGGCCGCCGCCGCCTCCACCGTCGCGGCGGCGCCGGCGCGCAGCGCGGCCTCCTTCTGCAGCAGATGGCCGGTGTTGGTCAGCAGCTCCTTGCGCAGCGCCACCTGGGACGTGGCGAACTGCCCGGCCGCCTGGATCGCCGGCCCGATGCCGCGGGCGACGAAGGCCGCGCCCAAAGCCAGGGCGGTGGCTTCCGCCGCCGCCGTCACCCGGTCGAAGTTGTCGGCCAGCCCGGCCATGGCCGGCTGCACCGCGGACAGCAGCCGGTCACCCAGCTCGACGCGGTAGACCTCCGCCGCCGCACGCAGGCGGCTGGCCACCTGCTCCCCCGTCTCGGCCAGGCGGCTGTATGCGGCCTCGGTGGCGCCCGCCTTGTTCTGCAGCTCCTGCTGGGCGTCGGCGAAGGCGGTGCTTTCCCGGCTGGCCAGGGCCATCACCGGCAGCAGCGCCTCGACACCGCCGAACAGCAGGGCCATCGACTCGGAGCTGCCGCCGGTCTTGTCGGCCACCTCCTGGAGGAAGTTGGCGAGGCCCTTCGCCTTCAACGCGCCGGCATTGAACTCCAGGCCCAGCGCGCGAGCGGTCGCAGTAGCTTCCTGCGACGGCTTCAGCACGGCGGCGATCACCGACCGCATGCCGTCCATGGCGGTGGAGGTCTTGATGCCGTTAGCGGTCAGCGCCGCGGCCACGGCCATCAGCTCGTCCAGCGACACCCCGGTCTGCGCCGCGATCGGGGCGACCTGTCCGATGTAGGAGGCCAGCTCCTTGATGTTGGTCTTGCCGGCGGCGGCGGACGCGAAGAAGGCGTCGGCGACGTTGGCCGCGCCGCCGGCAGCGGCACCGTAGGAGTTGAGAACGGAGGTCAGGCCGTCGGCGGCGGTCTGCACGTCGGTAACGCCGCCGATCGCCAGCCGGTTGGCCTCGGTCAGCACGGAGATGGCATTGGCCGCACTGTAGGCGCCGGCGGAAATGACTTCGTACAGGGCCTTGGCTTGGTCGGTCGGCAGCCCACCGAACTGCCGCGCCAGATCCTTGACCTGGGCGGCGTAGCGGCTGGTGTCGGCCCCCTTCAGCAGCGTGCCGACCTGGGCGATGGCGGTTTGGAACGCCATCGCGGCCCTGGTGGCCTCCACCAGGGAATCGGCGGCTCCGGCGCCGAGCTGCACGCCGGCCAGAGCCACCACGGCGGTGGCGACGCCGGACGCGGACCGGCCCAGCGCGTCGAAGCTGGACGATGCGCGGCGCACGGAACCGTCGACGCGGCCGGCGAACTGGTCGACGCGGGCTTCCGCCTGCGACAGCACCCGCCGCAGGCCGGAGTCATCCGCGCCAACCGGCACCATCATGCCGGGGAAATCAGCCATGCCGGTCTCCAGAAACGAAAAGGGCGCCGGTCACCCGGCGCCCCTGCCCTTGCCCTGTTCCGGGCGCTTCAGGCCGAACACGGCCCGCGCCCGATCCTTCAGCTCCGCCGTGTCCTTGGGCTTGCGCTTCTGGCGCTTGGCCCCTGGGGTGGTGGCGGCGAGGAAATCGACCTTCCCGTCCAGGGCCAGCTGGATGTCGGGGAACGGGGCGTCCAGCGCCTCGCTGCGCGACCATCCCAGCCAGCCCGTGGCGTACTGGAACATCTGGTCCACGTACTCCGCGAAGGTCAGCCGGCTTCCCCCGATGCGGCAGCCTCTCTGCCGGCGCCACCCTTCGCGGCCTTGCCTGCCTTCTTGGTTTCCGTCTGGGGCGCCTTGCCGCCGCCGGCGAGGAAATTCAGATACAGCAGCACCTGCGGCGCGACGACGATGACGCCTTCGTTGAAGATCGCCTCGGCGGTGGCCTCGGCCTGCTTGCCGACGCGGCCGGCGGCGGCGTTGACCACGTTCACCAGCGTGTCGAAGTCGAAAGCGTTGGTGTTGGTGAAGGCCTGGTTCAGCCCGCCGTACAGGCGGCAGATGGTGCGCGAGGCGCGGACGTTGGCGAACAGCTCGACGTCTTCGCCGTCGAGGCTGATGGTCATCACGCCGTGCGCGAAGCGCGGCGCCGTGCTGGTGGCGGTCATGGCAGGATCTCGCTTTGGACGGGGGAAAAGGGCCGGCAGCCAGGGCGGGCTGCCGGCATCGGGGCACCGCCGCTTACGGCGCGTCGTCGGCCGCCACCTCGATCGGCTCGGCGTCGATTTCCAGCCCGACGCTGGTCTCGATCACCTTGTCGTTGCCGCCGATTTCGGTGGTGTAGGACATGACGTAGGCGCGCAGGTAGATCGTGGTCGGGGTGCCGCCGTCCGGGGCGTCGTCGAACTCGATCTTGATGTTGTAGGCCGCCTTGCGGTTCTTGGCCGCGGCACGGATCGCGATCTGGCCGGCGCCGGTCGGAACGCGGGCCAGCTTCAGCGTGCCCGAGCCGTAGTCGACGGTGCCCTTCTTCTTGTGGACCGCGCCGTCGCCCAGCGTCTTGTAGGTGACCTTCTCGAAGGTCTCACCGAAGGCACCGATGTCCTCGATCTCTTCGACCTCGGTCCAGAGCAGCGCCTTGTACTGCGCTTCGGTGGTGCACAGGGCGGTGGTGGAAATGAACAGGCGCGTGCCGGCGCTCTGAACAGCGTTGCCGCTCATGGGAATGCCCCTCCTTCGGGCAAAGAAAAAGCCGCCCGAAGTCGGGCGGCGGGGAAGCTCCGGAAGCTCCGGAGGGTTCAGGCGTCGGGCTGGCCGAACGTGGTCTGGTAGGTCACGGCGAACTGCAGGCGGGTCACGCCGGCCTTCAGCTCGCCGCTGGTCAGGCGGTCGGTGACGGTGCGCACCAGCTCGATGCGGTCCAGCGCACCGCCGAACTTGCCGCCGGCGGCGATCGCCTGCTCGATGCGCAGCGCCATGGCGTCGAGCTGGTCGTCCAGGTCGGCGCCGGCGCGGACGTAGACATCGACATAGAGGTCCATGCGCCGCATCTGGCGCCGGCTGCCCATGGTGATTTCCTGCGTCGCCTCGTCGGGCGTGAACAGGCCGATGCAGGGCAGCGCGTCGGCCGGCAAGGGATCGTCCCGGTTGGCGGTGACGGGGGCGACGGCCCCCAGCGCCGCGGCGATGGCGGTGCGGATCCGGGTGCGGGGGTGCATCAGCGCGACTCCCGCAGCAGCAGGACGGTCATGCCCTGCCCGTCCGGCCGTGGCTCGGACACCGTGAAGGACAGGCCGCGCAGCTCGACGGCGGCGCCGGTGGGCACCGGCCCGCCCATATCGGCGTCGACCACCGCCAGCGAGGTCATCAGCGTGGAGACCGGCCCGTCGTCGGTGTCCACCTGATAGTGCCGGCGGTCGAAGATGCCGGTAACGGTGACGTCGGAGCGGCCGGCCCGGCGGATCACTGCCGGCTCACCGAAGGCGCCGATGCAGGCGGCGTTGAGGTCATCGAAGAACATGGGCGGAGTCCCCAAACGCGACGGGCGGCCCGAAGGCCGCCCGTGTCGCGTCGCTGGTGGTGGTGGCGGTCAGCCCTGCAGGGCGGCCCACGCCTGGTCCCGCTGCTCGGCAGTGACGTCCGCCCCCAGCACCTCAATCAGCGCCTTCAGCTCGGGCTTGCCGGCCTTGAAGTGCTTGGCGTTGTTCGGGTCCAGCTGGCCGATCGCCGCGATGATGCGGTCGAGCGGCAGCGCCTCCCCCTCGGCCTCTTCGCCCGGCTTCACCCAGCGGGCAAAGCCGCGGGCCACCAGCGAGACCGCCTGTTCGTCCTCCGGGTCCCTGACCTCGATGACGGCACCCGGCCGCAGCGTGGTCTCCTTGGCCACCTTCACGGTGGCCAGCAGGCGCAGCTTGGCCATGGATCACCTCACCGTCGCGCACATGCAGGCGTTGGGACGCCGCGGGTAGACCAGCGGCGCCGACTGGCTCAGCAGCATGCGCCGGCCCGGGTTCTCTTCGATCCAGCTCTTGGGAAAGACCTCCAGGCCCTGGTAGCCGGCGCGCGGGTCGAGGATGGCGCCATGGGCCTGGATGCCCTCCATGGCGCCGGTGGCGCCCAGCAGCACCGTATAGTCCGGCAGCAGTTCCTTGGTG
Source organism: Pseudomonadota bacterium (assembly GCA_023423695.1). Taxonomy (GTDB): domain Bacteria; phylum Pseudomonadota; class Alphaproteobacteria; order Azospirillales; family Azospirillaceae; genus Azospirillum. The sequence goes on from JAFAFA010000073.1 coordinate 126,865, forward strand.
GCGCCGGCATCCTTGTAGGTGTCGTTGTAGGTGTAGAACTCCACCATGCCGATCCGGCCCTTGAACACCGGGGTGCCGGGCACGCCGGGCTGGAAACCCATCTGGACGATGGCGGCCTGCCCCAGCGTGCGGTCGAGCACCTTCTCCAGCTTGGGGTCGGCTTCGAACAGCGCCCACGCCTTGGCGTCCATCACCACGACGTTGACCGCGGCGCCGGACTTGCGCCCCACCAGGTCGATCCATTCCGACACGTCGGCATAGGGCGACACGCCGGCCTCGCCCCAGCGGGCGCCGGCGGACAGCACCAGCGACAGGTCGCCATCGCGCTGGAAGTCCACCAGGACCTCCGGATAGTTGTCGCCCTTCACCACGCATTTGCCGGTGCGCAGGACTTCGGCCGCCATCACCTCCTTGCGGCGCAGGATCTGGTTCAGCTGGCGCTGCAGCTTGGCGCCCAGGATCGCCTGCTCACGCGCCGCGGCCGACAGGGCGCCGCCCAGCGGTTCGCCCGCCAGCCGGCGCAGCGGCTCGCCCGGCTTGATGTCGTGCAGCGGCTTCACATAGGCCGGGGCGAACATCCTGGTTTCATAGCCGGTGTCGGCGCCGACGCGGCCGGCAGCCAGCGGCGAGACGAAGGGGGCGATCTCGATGTCATCGACCTCGACGTCGAAGATGATCTTTTCGTCGTCGCTGAAGCTGGCCAGCGGGAAGAACATGTTCAGCAGGAAGCGGGGGGCCTTGGCGCGCAGCGACTGCAGCACCCCCAGCATGGCGGTGGTCGAATAGATGTCCATGGGTGGGGTCCTCAGATGAAGATCGACAGGTCGCGCAGCGCGTCGGCCGCCGACGCGGCGGAGTGGCCGGCGCCGAAGGTCAGCTGGTCCGGGTTGAACTCGCCGGCGACGTAGACGATGGCCTGGACGTCGGCGGCGGTGGCATCGACCGGTTCGGCCAGGATGGCGCGCGGCGCTTCCGAGCCGTCGCCGGCCATGGCCACCGACAGGGCATAGCGCTTGCTGGCGGTGATGCGGCCGAGCACGGCACCGGCGGGCAGCGCGCCGGAACCGCTGGCGACGGTCACCAGCCGGGTGACGCGCGGGAAGTCACCGCCGATCAGGGACGGCAGCGGCTGGCTGGTCTGGGAGGAAAAGCTGGCGGAGGTCATCACTTGCCGTCCTTCTTCGGAATGAGCCCGACGGCGGCCATGCTCGACAGCACCGCGGCGGTGGCCTTTTCGTCGTCGCTCATGGTGCCGGTGTCGGTGGAGGCGCCGACGGTCGGGTTGGGGTGGGCATCCATGGCGGCGAGCGCCAGCGGGTTGCCGGTGGGGGTGGAGGCGCCGGGCGTGATGGCGCCGATCGGCGCGGCCTCCAGCGCGGCGCAGGCGGCCTCGACCGTCAGGTCGGTGTTGAAGGCCAGATGCGCGGCGAGCTGGACGCGGCCGGCAGCGGCCGGCGCGGCGAAGATGGCGGCGCAGCGCTCGCGCTCGCTCGGCGCGGCGGCCTGCTGGTCACCGGCTTTCGGTTCGTCACCGTCGCCGGTACCGGGCTCGTCGTCTTCCTCGCCGTCCTTCGGCTTGTCCTTGTCCTTCTGGTCGGCATCGTCGCCGGTGCCGGCCTTGGCCGTGTCGGTGCCCGCCTGGGTCTCCCCTTCCGCGGCCCTGGAGCGGCCGAAGGGGTTCAGGTGAGCGAAGCTGAACGTCTTCACTGGTTTTCCCTCACATGATCCACCAGAGCCGCAAAGGCCTGGTCGGGTGGCAGGACCGCATCGGCCAGCCCAAGGCGCACGGCCTCGGCGGTGCCGACCGGCCCCTCAAAGCAGCGGGCCTCTGTGGCAAGGACCGCCGCCGCGTCGATCCCGCGGGCGCGGGCGACGGTTTCGGCAAAGAGCTGGCGCAGCGCGTCGACCTGCCCCTGCCAGTCGGCGCGCACCGCCTCGGGCAGCGCGGCATAGGGGTGGCCATCGGTCTTGTGGGCGCCGGACTGGATGATGGTCGGCTTCAGACCAGCCTCCTCCAGCATGCGGGAATAGTCCCAGTGCATCAGCCAGACGCCGATCGATCCCACACCGCCGGTGCGCGGCACCGCGATGCTGTCGGCCGCGCAGGCGATGGCGTAGGCGGCGGAGTAGGCCTCTTCGCTGCAGATGGCCCCCACCGGTTTGGCCGTGGCCTTCTTGGTGGCGACGATCCAGTCCACCAGGTCGAAGCAGCCCTGGGCGATGCCGCCGCCGCTGTCGATGTCGAGGCAGACGGTGCGGACGTCCGGATCGGCGAAGGCGTGCGCCAGCTGGAAGCGCAGCCCGTCGTAGCCGGTGGCCCAGCTGCTGCCGATGTAGCCCAGCTTGGGCACCAGCAGCCCGGCAACCGACACCACCGCCACACCCTGGTCCACCTCGTAGGGCCGGCGCGTGCCGTTGACCTCGCCCAGCCGATAGCAGCCGGCCGGCAGCTCCCCACCGGCGCGGTTCGCCTTGGTCAGCTGCACCATGCGGGCAGCCGCCGTCTCGGCCCAGGCTGGGGACACCAGCACGGGCTGCATCGTCTTCAGCATGTCGGGGGGACTCCGTCAGGCGCCGGCGGCTGCCGGCTCGGGCTGGGCGTTTTCGGGCTGGTCGGGGGTGGGCATGAAGTTGACCTCGGGCAGCGTCAGCCCGCGCGCCTTCAGCGCCTCCTGCTCCAGCGCGATCTGGTCCAGCAGGTCGTCGAGGTCGCGGCCCTGGTCGAGGGCCTCGTCGCGCAGGGTGGAGATGCCGAGCCGCACCCGCATCGCCGCGGCGGTGATTTCCTTCACCGGGTCCACCCAGCCGCGCGCCGGCCCGCGCCACACCCCGCGCAGCCACGCCTGCCGCCGGGCCCGGCTTTCCGAAAAGCCCGGCAGGTCGATGTAGCCGCGCCACACCGCCTCCTCCAGCACCAGGTCGAGCGTCGGCCGGCACCAGGTCAGGGTCTTGTGCATGCGCAGGAACAGCACGAAGCGCCAGCCCTCCAGCAGCGACGCGCGGGCCGAGCTGTAGTTCGTCTTGCTGAAGTCGCGCATGAACGTCTCGTAGGTCATGCCGATGCCGGTGGCGATCAGCCGGCTCACCGTGGTGACGAACCCGTCCAAGCCGGCGCTGGGGCGGTTGCTCGAGTAGCCCTTCAGCGTCTCGCCCGGCAGCAGCCGCGGGATGGCGCCGCCCGGGCCGATGCCGAGCTGGACCGACGGCTGGGCGTTGCGCATGTCCATGTAGCTGTTGGCGTCGCCGAACAGGTCCAGCAGCGTCTGCCCGTCGGCCGGGCTTTCCAGCACCGCGGCGATCACCGCGTTGACCACCGCCGCCTGCAGCTCGGCCCGCTGGAAGCGTGCGCGTTGCTTCAGCTCGGTCATCACCGGCGCGAACACGGAGACGCCGCGGTGCTGGCCCGGGCGCTTCTGGTCGAAGGAGTGGATCACCACCCGCCGCCCGCCCGGCCCGCGCAAGGGCACCCGCTGCCAGTCGGCCGCGGCCATCGCCCACGGCATGAACAGGTCACCCGGGTGGCTGCTGCGGATATGGTAGGCGATGGGTGCGCCATACCCGTCGATCTCGACACCGTCGCGCAGGCGCGGATCGCCGATGCGGTCCTGCGGGTTGGACAGGCGGTCCGCCTCCACCGTCTGCATCACGGTGGCGAAGCGGCTGCCCAGCCGGCGCTGCCGCTCGGGCAGCCACAGCGCCAGCTGCAGGCTTTCGCCGGCGACGAGGTCGGACTGCACCGACTGGCGCAGCATCGAGCCGAAGGGCAGCTGGCCGGTGACGTCGCAGGCGTCGCGGTCCTCGCTCCACTCGTGCCAGATGGACTCGATCCGCCGGGCGGCGTCCTGCGCCTGGTCGCAGGTGATGCCCAGCGCCCGGTAATCCGGCATCGACTGAAAATCCAGGCCGAAGCCGATGGCGCTGTCCTTCAGCGACTGGACCGCACCGGACACCAGCGCGTCGTTGCGCTCCAGGTCGCGGGCGCGGGCAACGATGGTCTGGCGGTCGCCGTCGAGGTCGGCATCGGGCGAACCCGCCGCCGGCGTCCAGTCGCGCAGCTCAGGCGCGTTGCCCGATCCGGCGAGAAAAGCGCCCATGGCCGCCTGCGCCCGGGCGCGGCGGATCTCGGCCTGGGTGATCGGCCGGCCGTGCTGGTCGAGGATGACGGGAGCGGTGGCCATCAGCCGATCATCCGGACATAGGGCGACACTGCCGGACCGCGCCGGCCCTTGGCCGCGGCGATCTGGCGTTCCAGCGACGCGATGTAGCTGGCCAGCTGGGCGACGTTGGCCGGGGCGTATTCGACCACGCGGTCGCCGAAGCGAACGCTGACCTGCTGCTGGCCGAGCTGCAGGGCGTGGTACGCGGCCCGCGCGCCAGCGAGCCACGCCTCCAGGGTGGTGACGTCGGTCATAGGTAGAGTTCCCCTTTGTCGGTCGAGGCCGGCGGCGCCGGTGCCACCGGTTGGACGGCTGCGGCCGGCTGGCTCAGCCGGCGTGCCCGCTCCACCGCCGCGGCGATCGCGTCGGCTGGAGTCGACTCCCTGCTGGTGTCGCCGGCGTCGCCGGCTGTTTCGGCCTCACCCGCGGCGGCTGCATCCAGGTCCGCCTCGCCCAGCTTGACGTATTTGCCGGACAGGGCCTGCAGGCCGCACACCGCAGCGTAGGCATAGACGAAGCACACACCGGCCTCGTGGGCCTCCGACGGCTTCACCCACACCGTGTATTGCTGACCGCGCGGCACGATCAGCTTCTCGCGGGTGAGTTGGGCGAAGAACTCGTCGTCCAGCTCGCGGGCGCCGTCGATCGGCGCCTGCGGAAAATGCACATGGCGCGGCCCGGGCTTGTCCACCGCCAGGCTGCCATAGGCCCAGTCACGCGCGGCGTTGCCGCCAATCATGTACCAGACATGGCCCAGCTTGCTGGACGGCTTGCGCGGCCAAACCTTGCCCCGCTGGCCGCGGCTTTCCGACCGACCCTTGATCGCCCACACCCGCCGGGAGCGGCGCTTGTTGGCGAAGGCGTAGACCTCCTGCGTGTGGTGGCCGCCGCTGTCGATGCAGGTGGCTCGCACGTCCAGCGTGGTGCCGTCCGGCTTGCGGTAGCGGCGCAGCAGCACGCCATCGTCCAGCGACGCCCACACCTCGCCCTTGGCCGGATCGCCCGGCAGGACGAAATGGCCGATCAGCCAGACCTCCAGCCCGCGCCCCCAGCCATAGACAGAGGCCTCCAGGCGCGGGTTCACCTTGCCGGACTGGACGTCCACCCCAACGGTGATGAACTCGACACCCGCCGGCACCTCGGCCGGGTACGGCTCCATGCGGTCGATGAAGCTGCTGCTCTTGACCTCCTGCCCGTAGGTCGCCCGGTAGGGACGGCCCAGCCGCAGGTTCATGAAGGGCTGCACCAGGCTGGCCGGATCGTCCTGCGCCTCCAGCCACTCCTGAACGATCACCGGCCAGGCGGCGTTGGGGTTGAGCGACATGCCCGTCCACAGGTGCATGCCGACATGGCCGGGCACCTTCGCCTTGGCGGTCGGGCGCCATTCGCCGTTGGCGTCCATCCACGCCTTGTGCCGTTCTTCGATGATGCAGCCGCAGGTGCCGACGTACCACACCCGCTCCAGGGTGCCCTCGGCGTCCAGGCTCCATTTCAGACCGTGCGGCACGTCCGGCCCGCCCCAGTCCAGATACTGCCAGCCGTCGAGATGGCCGGCGGCATCGGAGCATTGCGGGCAGGGCACGAAGTAGCGCCGCTGGTCGGACGCCAGCCACAGCTTCCACACCCGGCTGGTTTCGAACAGCAACGGGGTGGAGCCGCGCACCTGCTTGCGGTTCCAGAACCGCAAGCATGCAATTTCAATGGGTTAGCATCTTATGTCGCAGCCTTGCCGCGTTCACCCGCTGGATGCGGCAGCCGCAGCGGTCAGCAGCGCGCCCGACATCCGCTCGAACGCCTCATGGCGGCGGTGCCCCCCGACGATGGGATGGGCGTAAATCTGCAACGTCATATCGAATTTGCTGTGCCCCAGTAGAGCGGCTACATCTGGCAACGATAGACCATGCTCGATCATACAGCTTGCGGCGAAATGCCGAAGAGCATGGAAATGGAACTGGTCTCCGCCCTCGTCCCACAGGCCGGCTTGTCGCAGAAGCGGATACCAACAGTGGGTCTTGAAGTTACCCTGCCCGAATGGCCCGCCGCTCTCGGTCCGGAACAGCAATCCCCGATCACCCGGCAGATAATGGAGTTCGAGCCAATCTTTCAGCAGACCGGCAATATGCACGGGCATCGGCACGTCACGACGGCCGGACGCGGTCTTTGGTCCCTTCAACTCATCCCAGGCGGTGAGATTGTGCCGAATGCGAAGGACACGCCGGTCGAAATCCAAGCTCTCCAGTGTGATGCCCATGATTTCTCCGAAGCGGAGACCACAGAAACCCGCCAAGTTCACCGCACAGCGCCGCATGGCGAACGTCCGCTTCTTCCTTCCGGGTTGGCGTTCGTTTGCCGTCGCCAGTAGAAGCGCAGCTTGTTCTGCTGTAAAGGTGCGGATCGGCGCGACCTTTGCCGAACCTGCATCCCGCCTGAAATCCCGAACAATCGGCTTTTTCACATAGCCACGCTTGATTGCAAAATCCTCCATCATCTTGAGGACTGTGAGATAAGACTCGCGGGTACGTGCCGACAGTTTGTTTACCATGCTCATTTTCCGGGCCCACTCCTCAAGAATGGGCCAAGAAAGTTGGTCAAGACGTGTTTTGCCGAGTTCCGGAATTATGTGGTTGTCCAACGCGCATTTGATTATGCGAAGTCGGCTCTCACCTATTTTCCCGTCATTTTTGCGGCCTTCAGCATGTCGGATAAAATACTCAGCACACTTCTTGACGGTCATACCCTCACGGTCTGGTACGTGTTCGCCTCGCTCGATTTCTCCCTGCACTTTGTCCCGGAACCGGTCAGCATCTTTCTTCTTCTCAAACGTTTTTTGTCGTCGCTTCCCGGAACCATCGACATAATCACAAATCCAGGCGGTTTTCGGCTCACCCTGATAAATCCACTCGCGCTTGCGAACAGATGCCATGGCAAATTCTCCATGCTTCGGCACAGAAGCGTTACCATACTGGCAACGTAATGCAGGATGGTAACGCCGCTTCTACGCCGAGATACATTTACGTTGCATTACTATCGTCGCGGCTTCCAAGACGTTCATGGATCAATTTCATCAAGCGAGCCCTTTCAGAACCACATGCACTGCCTGCTTGATCAATTAGTTCCAGAAGGCGATCTCTCTCGTTTGGATCCATGGTGCGGAACACTGCCGCAAGAAGCCTGACGGCTTTGTCCAGTAGGGCGGAACGGCGCTCATCCATCGGAGCCATCCGCGACGTGCGCGGCAATCACCCGCATTACGTCGCGGATCATCGCCTCGGTGTCTCCGTCCGTCCGATGCCCGCAGGCGAACAGACCCAGCCTTGGACAAACCAGCCGTCGCAGCTTCACCAGGGCACCCACATGCCCCGATGCTGGCGTCCAGGCGATCAACCGCTCCAGCGCGTCGACCCGTCTGTGAAGCGTTGAGGGTTCGTCCACCTCAAAGCGCCGGCCCAACAACTCTGCCAACTCGGCTTCCCATGCGAGAAAGCGCACATCGTCCCCGGCGGCGTTCAGCGGCAGAGAAGATGCACCAGTGGCGACTCCGACTTGAAGGTCGGCAAGAACCGATAGGACAATGTCGTCAGTGAAGCCGGCCCCATCCTCATCCAGGCCATCGAGGTTGTCCCGCCAGACAAGAAGCTTGCACACCACACCGGGCACAGTCAGAGGACGAGTGCGCAGGATCTCCGCTTCGATGGCACTGCGACGATCCCACAGCGCTTCTGCGTGCGCCACCAGTTCGGGAACGCCGGCAGCCGTTCGGAGATGTCGCTGTTCACGCACGCGGGCAATCCAGGCACGGACACGCGCCCGATGCTCCACCACACACTGCATGCGGGCTGCATTGTCTCCGATTGGACAATGCCACAGCCGCTCCCGATGAAGCCTCACTAGTTCGGCCAAGCCGGGCTGTGTCCATCCTTCCGGCAGACGATGCTCCGCGATCATCACATCGGTCCAGATCGGCCACCCGGCCTCCCGCGCCCATCCGGGCAACTGCGCCTTTGCTATCTCGACAAGGCTCCAGGCCGCTTCGACATCAGCTTCCAACGCCATGTAGCGGGACCAGAGATCGACCACGGGATCACGCACCGGGGCGCCCTTCGCCATGCCGATCGACGGCGCTATCTTGGCGTTGGGAACGGCGGTAAGCGCTACTCCCCCGGCAAGCACAGCGCGCCGCGTGGGCGCCGGCCGCGTTGAAGTGATAGACAGGGCGGCGTCACCCATGGGCCACCTCCTGACTATCGCTAACCGTGGCAAGCACCTCATACGGGGGCTGGAAATCACCTTCGCAACCCAACACCAGATTGGCTTTGCTCATGTCAGGCTCACTCGGCAGGAGTTGCGGATAAACGCTGACCCCAAGGGCTGGCTGCGACCAAGGCGGCAGGCGCATCGCATCCAGGCTCACCCGGTTGCGGCCCCCAAGACGAAAGCCAAGGCTTTTCCGGCCCCACAGCCAAGCGGCAGCGCCATTGCGCATTCGCATCCGACACCCGATCAGGAGCGGAATGCAGGCGCTCTTTCCGTCCGTTCCTGCTGGATCGTGGCCGACGCTCCGTGACGCTCCTGTCGCTACCCAGCGAAGCCGAACCAGTGAGGTCAAATCCGGCGGCGCCGTTCGGGGGGACGGAGGGGGGAGACTGTTCTGTCCTGTCCTGTAGCGATTTTTCCGCAGGAATTCCTTCGGATGCCTCTTCCACATTTCCACGTGCGCGCTTGCGCTCACGATCCTTGATTCGGCGGGCATTCATCCGCTCGAACTCACCCCAAGCTTCCAGAGCCTGTGCTGCCAGGAATGGGTGATACAGCCGGCCATCGCTGCACTTGGTAAAGCCGTGCAGGGCGTTGGATTTGACACGGCGCCATGTTTCCAGATCGCGCCCCAAGCCGGCCATATGGCACAGCATCGCATCATCATCAGGAAGGCTTGAGGCAGGCACCTGATGCCATGCCTTCATGTAGAGGGTGATACCGCAGCGCCAGCCCGTATCATCGGCCGTCATGTTGAACGTGCTGTTCAGCAAGGCGGTAACGTCGAGTTTCATCCACCAGAGACGACGAAGGTCCAGCGTCGGCGGGACTGGCGGCAGGAAGCCACTGGCTTCAGGCAAAGGTATGGTATTCTCGGAATCAGCCATGATCCGAAGTCCCAAGTTCGGGTTGTGGTTAGGCCAAACCGCGAGGGTAGGAGCTCGCGGTTTGGCTGCTTGCTTGACGATCACCATCATGTCATCTTTCATGAAATTAGCAATGGTGATATTTCATGAAAGATGAAATTCTTCCCGCTCAGCTCAGAGCTGCCCGTGGTTTGCTTAATTGGTCAAGAGAGGAACTTGCTAAGCGGTCTGGAACAACAGAACGGACCATAGCAAGGATAGAACTTGAAGAAGGAGTTATACGAAAAGGTACCATCGCCGCGGTACGTACTGCACTAGAAGATGTTGGGATAGTTTTTATAAATGAAGATAACCACAGTCTTGGTGTTGTACTCAAAGGCGCACCTATTGACCATAATAATTAAATTAAACTATAAGTTAATATAGGAACATCTCGCGCCTAGTTCTTCCCTATCGTCTGGGAAATTATCATTTCCAATTTGTTCGCACTGTTCATGAAGGAGCATCTCCACCTGAGCCAATGCGACTTGAAAGACCGACTGCGGGTTCTTCAAACAAATTCACCACCTGTTCAGAATTTGAGCATAGCGGCCCATTTGCATACTGAGAGTTTATTCTTCGCGGAAACTACTCGGTAAACTAAGAGCACCTATCGTAAATCCGGCCCGATACGCCTTAGAGCCCGTTTGAGAAAGGCGGTTTGCCTGTTTTCCGTGTGGACACGGGAGGCAGGCGATGTGGACGGCGGCTCATCGAGCGAAGCAGGCGCGGCAGGAACGGCGGTCGCCGCGGTATCCGACGGATCTGACGGACACGGAGTGGATCCTGATCGAACCATGGCTGCCGCGCCCGGCCAAGCGGGGACGGCGGCGCAGCGTCGACCTGCGAGAGGTTCTGAACGCCATCCGCTACTTGGCGCGCACGGGCTGCGGCTGGCGCATGCTGCCCAAGGACTTCCCTGCCTGGCAGACCGTCTACTGGTGGTTCCGACGTCTGGTGCGGCGCCTGCTGTTTCGCACGATCCACGATCTCGCCCTCATGCTCGACCGCGAGATCGTGGGCCGGGCCGTCAGCCCGACCGCCGCGATCTTGGACAGCCAGTCGGTGAAGGCGCCCGCTGCCGCACAGCGCGGCTACGATGCTGGTAAGAAGATCACCGGACGCAAGCGCCACATCGCGGTGGACACCGACGGGCGGCTGCTGATGGTCCGCCTCACCCCGGCCGATCTGTCGGACTCCGCCGGCGCCCAGCTGATCCTAGACGCGCTGCGCAAACGCTGGCCCTGGCTGTGCCACCTGTTCGGTGATGGCGCCTACGACCGGGGCCGCCTGCTCAGCAAGGCCGCCTTCCTGGACTTCACCGTGGCGGTGATCCGGCGCTTGGCGGAGCAGAAGGGCTTCCAGGTGTTGCCCCGCCGCTGGGTGGTCGAGCGCAGCTTCGGCTGGCTCATCCGCTGGCGCCGGCTCGTGCGCGACTATGAGGCCCGCATCGACGTCTCCGAAGGCATGATCTACGTTGCCATGGGCTCCATCATGCTCCGACGCCTCACAACTTGACCGCGCTCGAACCCTTTCTCAAACGGGCTCTTAGAGCGCGGATCAGAACCCATATGATGGTGGGGAGAATCAACGGCTTCAGCGCACCAGAATGGGGTTTTCATAGGCGCTCTCAGCCATTGATCCATCTACACCAGGGGTCGCTTTTGATAGGTGTGCATAATCGGGAGGTCGTGCCGAGATCGATTACGGCTCCGGCTCCCTCTCCTCAGATTTTAGATTGCCAAATCGTGAGTTTCCTGCAAATTCTTAAGCTATCTTCCACCTGGGGCCCCCATGGGGGTGCCTTCAGCAGGATCTTAGGAATGTTGATTAGCTTTGAGGTAAAGAACTATCGCTCACTCAGGTCAAGCGCTCATTTGAGCATGCTTGCGCAGAATAGCGATGTCGTGATGTCATCATCGCTAATAAAGCGAAATATATCTTCGAAAAATGTTGAAATAACTTTGGTTCCTTCCCTAGCAATTTATGGAGCTAATGGAGCGGGAAAGACCAATATTATTAACGCTATAGATTATGTTACTGACGCAGTGGCGAGATCACATGCATTTTGGGAGCCAGATAGCGGAACTCGGATTACACAATTTGCATTCGGCAGCGGCGAAGAAAATCTATCTGTTTTTGACGTGGAGTTTATATCTAATTCTATTAAATATAATTATGGCTTTTCGTGCACACCGGAGATGTTCTGCGAAGAGTGGCTTTATTCTTACCCAAACAATAGAGAAAAGCTAATCTTCGAGAGAAACACAGATAAATTAGGGAATGGGAAATATAAGACGATCATTAATTATAATCAAAAAGCAAAGGAAGCGCGCAATATTAAGGACTGCGAGAAAAGAGTGCGGGAAAATAGCCTCGTTGTGGCAGCCGGCGCTCAAGATGGCCAAGAAGCTGCTAAGATTGTGACCGACTTCTTCCGAAATGGCATTGTAGTACTTCAAACTACACACCCAATGGAAGACCTTGATGTAGGTTTCACTTCACAACTCATTGACACGGCGGGATATTCCGACGATGTACTCCGCTTTATAAAGGTTGCGGACCCACGTGTGAAAGAAATCTTAGTCAAAGAACGAAATCAATTAGAATTTTTTAGCAGGCTTGAGGAAACTCTAGGCCAGGTTCCTGACTACATCAAGCAGATAAATAAATACGAGGTATCATTTCTTTATAGAAAGGAAGACGGAACGGAAACATCACTCGATTTTTACGATCAATCAAGAGGAACAAAGCGGCTATATGGGCTAAGCGGCTGGATAGCTAGCTCTCTTTTGCACGGTCGCGCCCTCGTTATCGACGAGCTCGAATCAAGCATGCATACCCATCTATGCCAGTTCATTATAGAACTTTTCCAAAATCCAGAGACAAATCCTCGTGGAGCTCAAATTATATTTACCACTCATGACACAAATATTCTGGATGCTGATATTCTTCGCAGAGATCAAATCTGGTTCGCAGAGAAAGGCAATATAGGCGATACATACCTCTATCCCCTTACTGATTACAGTCCTCGCAAGGATGAAAATTTACAGAAAGGCTATCTCAGAGGTCGATATGGGGCGATACCAGCACTTGGACTTTCTGAAGCATGGCTGAAGAAGGAAAAGACACAACCCGATAGTGAGGGCCATTAATGAGCCAGTTAAGAAGGGGCGGCTCAAGTCGCCCCGCAAGAAAATCATCTAGAGATGCAATAGGCAACACACGCGAAGAGAATAAAGTTATTGCTGTATTTGTCGATGGGAAGAAAACAGAGAGCGAGTATTTTCGAGGATGGAAAAGAGAAATTGGGAACAGAGGCCTTGTCATTAATCCGATTTATATTAACAGCGGTGGAAACCCCCTCAAAGCTGTTCAGGAAATGATTTCAAAAATTGGTCATGAAAGAGAATTCGATGAACTCTGGTGTGTTTGTGACGTAGACGGAGCAAACCCGTCCGCTGTCCAGAAAGCTGACTCACTTGCGAAAAAAGTAGGGGCTAAACTTATACTGAGTGATAGGTGTTTCGAGATTTGGATAGCTCTTCATTGGAGGGCTATCTCACTGAATACCATTACCTGCGAGAGAGAAGCCGTCAATCTTGTCAGCCAGTATTATTCTGAGTACAAATCAGACAATAAGCTTGTGCCTTTTAGCGTTCTAAGAGAACGAACAGAAGTGGCGATAAAGAATGCCGTTTGGCTTGAAGGGCAAAATTGCGTCAACCCAAGAACAATGGTGCACACTTTAGTAAGAAGAATTTTATCTTTATCTGAAGGAGACTGACAAATTCATATGTGAAAACTAACAATATCCAGATTATTTCTTATTTTGTCTCTAGCTCTCCGCGCATCCCCACCTTTTCGCGAGATCTTGAAATAAACAAAAAGCGCGTCTGAAAATTTTCTCAGCGGGTGGGGATGTGCGGCCCGAATTACCCTCGAAGGGGGTGCCCCCTGGAAGGACCCGTCGACCGTCTGAAATGCCGTCGACTGGTCCTTCCATGCGCGGCGGAGGAAGTCAGGAAGCCCACACAGCTATCGACCTCCCGCACCTGATCATGCCTTTCTGTCCAGGCGGTTGAGCGGATGGAGGGTCTGGTTCAGGCTGGCAAGCACGGCATGGGCTGCCTGCTGATCTTCCGACAGAGCCGGCCCCTCGTAGGCAGCGCCGATCTTGGGGATATGGAAAGCATCCATCGCGGCGATCATTTCCGGATTGCCCCGGATCGGCTTCGGTATCCCCACCAAAGCAGCCACGATCTTGGCCGGCGGCATGTTCGTTGTTGCGAGCATGGTGCAGGCAGCGTCAGGTCGATCCTGTGCTTCTGGTGACGCGAACACGGTCCGCCAGCGGTCCCTCTCGGCCTTGTCTCCGCTCGATGATCCCATTCCGGAGCCGTTGTCGGCCGCACCACTGTTCCGGCCGCTTGTGCGCCCCGTGGAGCGTTGGAGAACATCAGCAAAGCTGAACCGCCCGGCAGGCTTGCCGGGCGAGCTCAGCGCCCGTTTGGGAGCCTCCTTGGAACCGGCCCCGCGAGAGGCGAAAGGGTTCAGATGCGCGAGCATGTGTCGGAACATGGCGAGCCTCAGTTTTCGATAATGTCGAGAACGGCACGGGGATCCGCATCGACTCGGCGCATGATCTCGATCCCGGCGGCGCCGGCATGCTCGATCAGCTTCTCTTCGTCGCGCTCGAGTTTCAGCAGAGACGCCTCCAGCGTTGCCAGCTTGGCTTCGCGTGCGGCGTGGGGCAAACCGGCCGGCTTGTCCGCAAGGTATTCGGTGATTGACTCCGCCAAGCGGTCCCGCATGGTCAGGGCAACTGCCCAAAGCAAGGTCCGTTCGGGATAGCGGCTCAGCAACAGATCATCGATCCCAACCTTGGCCGTTGGGGATACCAGCGCGTGGATGTTGGCCGCATAGCTGTCGAAGCTGGCCAGGACACCGTCCAGCTTGGCGAGCGCCTCCTCCTTGGGAAGCGGCGCGCGGCTGATGGTTTCGATTTCCTGTTTGGTCGAGGTGATACGGCGACGAAGCGCAACGATCTCCGTCTCGATTGCTTTGCGCGCATCGGCGATGCTGGCAAGCGCGGTGGAAAGCGTCATGAGAGCCGTTCCTTTCAGTCGCGCGGCAGAGCGCCGGTTTTCTGGATGTGGGTCTTGAGGCGGGCGATAAGCTGATTGAGTCGGTCGGCGTGCTGACGGGCGACTCCAACCTGTTCCGCGACTGCGTTCTCCTCTTGAAGGAGCTTCCCGGCTTTCCGTCCGAGTTCTGCCAGCAGGGCTTTGTCACGGCTGCGGTAAGAGCACGCACTGGCTTCGCTATGCTCTCTGTCTGCCTCCATTCGGCGCAAAGCGATGGAGCGGTACTTTTCGGAGAGACCGCTTGCTACGCCGGCCCGAGAAGCGAGTTGCTGCTCTAGGGTTCGCAGCTTTGTATTGCTATAGGTTTTCACTTACACTCTCCTCACTGGACTTTTAGGAAATGGAAAAATGAAAATTGTTCCCCTGTTAATGCAATGCTTCAGAAAAATTGACTTCAACGATATTTGTGAAGGAATTGAATACGTTTCCTCCGCTATCAAAAAAGCAATACGCAGCGCAGCAGTGGGCACAGGCACCCTTTCTGTTGCATTTGCTGGAGGGTGGTTTTCAGCAACCGAGGTTCCCATAAGAGTTAGTTCTTGTATATTATTCGGATGGTTTGCAATGCTATCCGCAATAATATTTTTCATTTCGTTTTCTATACAAAGTGAATACAAAAGAACTAGCTACGTTGTTCTGTCGCAAGGAATTGTGACGATAGTTCTTTCGGTTTTGGTGCTCAATATGGTCCTATCAACAGTGACCGGCACTTTATCTTTAATGAGAATAGCAACCACACAGCCGTTCAAAAAAGATCTAAGTGCGCTTGATTATTATACTGCGTTAAGTAGCGCTGCTTGGGATGCTGGCTATCCGTTCGGCACGATCTTTCCTTTTAGTGAGCGCCGTTGGATGTATGTTGATGACAAGTATCTAAACCATACCTCCCGTATGGAAACCTTGTGCGAAACACCCGGAAGAGTGCTTCCTGTGGAAAAATCCGGAGAAATTGTTGAAGGAGTTCTTTCCCCAATCGAAGGAACGCGACTTGCAGTTATAGATCCTGTATCAAATAACATCAGGTATATAGAATTATTTGGTATTCTGAATGATGATACTGATGGAAAACTGAAAAATATGTCGGTCTCAACTCTTATACAAACAGCAAAACGCTTAACCAAGGACGGCACTATGAGAGGAAGTTGTTTCCGACCATCGGAGCAGAGTGAAAAATGGGCGTGCTCGATTAGCCATATTCTTCATGATCAGGAGTTGGATGTAGCGACTATTCTCCTTGAGAATGGTCGCGCCAAAATCGACACCTCTTCACTAAAAGGAAGCCGTTTCGAGAAACTTTATATCGACGCCCAACTATCAGCTGCCTCAAAAGGATGCGGCATATGGTCGAAAGAGAACAGCTGAAGCACTATGAGCATGATAATTATAGTTTTCGTGCTCACGCTCTAGATCAATCCTCTGACACCAGCCGGGCAATGTCTCCAGCAAGGTCCGATCTATTGTCGTCATATACGACAAGAACGTTGAAATCCTTGTGGCGACTGAACTTCCGCACGGCGCGGATATTTCCGTTGGTCCGGTCGAGTGCGTCCGTGATGGCTGAATGTCGAAGCCCATGCGGACGCGCCTTGATCCCCGCCTTCTTTCCCAGGTCGCGCACCAGCCGGTAAACGGCCGAGTCCGTCAGCCGCCCGCTTCCCTTGCGGGCGCGGTCCTGGTTGGTGAACAGCGGGCCGGCGACACTGCCGCGCGCCGCGATCCACGCCTCGACCGCTGCGCGCGCAGCCGGCGGAAGGGTCACGAGTTGCCGCTCCGTCCGCCCCTTGCCGAGAATGGCGACGGTGCCTCGACGCGGGTCGTAGTGCGCCAGGTCAAGCCCGACCACTTCCCCTCTCCGCAGCGCCACGTCATGCAGCAGCCGCAGCACCGCGACGTCGCGCAGCGCTTTCGAACCGCCCGGCTGCGCGGCGAGCTCGAAGAGCGTGCGCACACCGTCGCGGCCGGGACCGCGTGTGTCTCGATAGGCCGCGCTGGGAACGTTCTCCACCTCCAGCCTCCACGACACCAGCCCCAGCGTGTTCCCCAGCTTCACCAGCGACCGCAGAGCCGCGAGGCGACGGTTGACGGTGGCAGGCTGGAGTCCCCGCTCGATCATCGCGGCCTTGTATGCGAGCGCCCAGGCGTTCGCCTGCCCATGGGAAACCGCCAGGATGGCCCGCGCGGCCGCGTCCATGTCGGCGGCGCCGGCGAACGTGCGCCAGTCTTCCAGATCCCGGCGGTAGGCCGCGACCGTGCGGGCGTTCCTACCGGCGAAGAAGGCGTCGAGGAGGTGCGCCTGCAGATCGCTCAGAGCCAGGGCGGCAGGCGGCGCCGGGACGACGACAGCAGAGCCGGTCATGCTGCCCTCCGACCACGCGGTCCGCTGTTCTTCACCTTGACCGGGCCGGCGGCATGGGCCGTCCTCTCCCGATCCGCAATCCAGGTGTTGAGCGTGCTTCGCCGCGCGCACAGCACCCCGGCCAGATCGAATATCGGCAGCCCGCCCTTTTCCTTCAGGTGGTGCGCCTGTCGCGGGCGGATGTTGAGATGCCGGGCAATTGCCGGCATTCCATAGAGCAGGTCCGAGTCTGCCCCGTTCTGCCCGGCAGTGATCGTGCTGGCATCCTTGGGCAGGGCGTCAGGCTGAAGCTTTCCCATGCTGCCAATCCCTTTCTGTTGTCGCATCCATGTCGCGTTCATGTTGCACGGAGGAGCCGCCAAGCTGCGGAAACCAAGGGAAATCAAGGCTTCGGAGGTTCCACACGTCGCAAATGGAAAGCCCCAAAAGCAACGTGCTTTTGGGGCTTTCTGCTAAGCTAACCATTTGATCTCAAAGCGAGATATTTACATTCTCAAGCTCCGCATTCCTTCCCGGTTCCAGAAGGTTTCGCCGCGCGTCCAGAACAGCTTCAGCTTGTCGCCCTGAGTCTTGGCCCCGGCGTCCAGCCGTCGCCGTCGATTTCGTCAGCGAACAGGAAGCGGGCCGAGTAGCGGCGGAAGGCATCGTCCGACGCGGCGCCGACCACGCGCACGCTGGCGCCGTTGCTCAGCTGGTAGAACGTGGCGTTGTCCTGCTTCTCCCCCTTGCGGGTCGGCCGCATCAGCGGCTTCAGCACCGGCGTGTCGCGCAGCATCGGCGCGATTTCGCCGCTGCCGAAGTCTTCCGCATCCGGGATCGTCGGCTGGGCGATCGCGCACAGCGTCGGGTCCTGGTGGAGGTGGTAGGCCACCGCCAGCGTGGCGCAGCGCGTGTAGCCGACACGTGCCGCCTTCAGCACGGTCAGCAGCGGCACGGTCGGATCGCACATCAGGTCCACCAGCCCGCGCTGGTAGCCGTAGAGCGTCACCTTGCCGTGCTCGGCCCCTGTGCCCTTCGGGATCCAGCCGAAGCGCTCGGCCCAGACCGAGCCGCTCATGCGCTCCTGGAACTTCAGGCTGCCGTCGAACAGGGCCAGCAGCGCCGTGCGCAGCTCGCCCCGTCCGGTCCGGTAATCGCTGTGACGGTGGGCGCTGACGCGCGCCGCCGCCTCAAGCCCCCGGTTCATCGTCCTGCCCGATGGCCAACCCGGCGCCCCACGCCTTGACCAGCTCATTGCGGGCGGCGTCGAAGGCCTGGTTGATTTCCTTCTCCGCCATCGCCTGGATTTCCGGTGCCCCGGTCATCGCCGCAGCCCTGCCGGCGATCTTGGCCACCGCGTTGGACAGGCCGGTGCGCAGGCTGATGCAGAAGCCGGCGACGTCGGCCGCGGCCTCATGCCGGTTCACCACCTCGTTCAGGGCCTCGTCGGCCTTGATCTCCGCCACCACCGCATCGGCCACCGCCTTGCGGCGCTTGGCCTCGTCGGCGGTGATGACGCCGATCTCGCCCTCGTAGCCGGCGGCGACGTCGGCCACGGCGCGGTCCACCAGCCAGCGGTGGACGTCGGCGGTCGCGAAGGCCCATTCCCGGCCCTTGGCCCCCTTCTCCGCGAAGGGGCAGCCGTCGCGCACCCACGCGTCGACGGTGGGCAGGCTGACGCCGAACACGTCGGCCAGCTCCGCCCGGTTCACCCGTTGGCCCGGTTTGGACATAAACAAAAACCTCGATTCAAAAATTTCTCAGAGGGTGGACCGGTGCGGCCCGAATTACCCTCGCCGGGGGGTGCCCCCGGAAGGACCCGCGGCCGCCGGCCGGTCACCGCCGAGCGGCGAATCGGGCGTTGACCGTCCGCACCGCCTCCTCGAGGCGTCGGCCGATGTTGGCCCGCACCGCCCGCTCCACGATGTCGTGGAAGCGGAAGCGCGGGCGGTAGCTGGGCGCCCGGACGAAGATCACCACCGGCCGGGCGTCGGCGCCGTCGCGCTGGTAGATGCCCGGCGGCAACCCGCCGGCGTTGCCCGGCAATGCTGCGAAGTAGCCATTGCGCCGCCGCTTCTTCTTGCTGCGGGCGCTGCCCGTGCGGTTGGCGGTGTATCCCTGCTCCCCGAAGGCCCGGGTCTGAGACAGGATGCGCACCACCTCCGACCGCCGCATGTTGCCGTAGGCGTCGAGGTGGGCCTCTTCGCTTGGGACGGCGAACATGCCGGCCGGCAGCAGGCCGGCAGCCCTGAGCTGGCGCTCCATCCGTTTGTCCCGGCGCGGTCCGCCCTCGACGTTGGGCAGCAGGTAGCGCGCCGCCGGCGTGCCCTTGCCCCAGTCGTCCTTGAAGCCCACCCACGCCACCGGGGCCGCCTTGGTGGCGGGCCGGATGAAGGTGGAGTTGATCGTGTAGGGCGTCGGCCGGTCGAAGGTCTCCGGCAGCGCCCGCTGCACCGCAAGCTTTGCGTCCTGCGCTGTCCTGGTCAGCGCAACCGGAAGTGCGTACCGGGTGAGCTGATCGCCGTACTGGCGGAGGGCTGCCTTAACCCGCTGGGC
This sequence comes from Pseudomonadota bacterium, assembly GCA_023423695.1. Classification (GTDB taxonomy): domain Bacteria; phylum Pseudomonadota; class Alphaproteobacteria; order Azospirillales; family Azospirillaceae; genus Azospirillum. The sequence goes on from JAFAFA010000073.1 coordinate 146,219, forward strand.
GGACGCATGAATCCCTGCCTTGGCCAATTTGTGAATGCTCCAGTCGGTGGCTCGTTCAGGGTTCTCATGCAAAGGCATGCGACACAGTGGCCGTGGACAACCGTCGCCTTCCGGTTGATATTCATTATTGCTAATGCAGTCTTGGCGTTTGGAGGCTGCTATGACCCAGAAGAATCAGCCAATTGCCATCTGCCTTGCGTGCGGAACGGCTTACCATTCGTTGGAACCTATCGCCGTCGGCTGCAGGGTTCGGAACACTGCTGGTCGTTGCGACGGTGAAGTCGTCGCCCGATGGAACGATGATGACTGGGTTGTCTGCCCTTCCTGTGACGGCTGCGGCTGTTCGGAGTGCCGCGACATTGGGTGGTTGCCCGTGCCTCGCTGACCTACGCCACAGGCTCATGACTTGGGAGGCTGTTCCCCATCAAAGTGTTCACGCGTGAACACTTTGGGTGGGCTGCGACGCGGCCAGAAGCGATCCCGGACGTCGAGCGCCAGCAGCACCAGGCGCCCGACCACCAGCGCCACCGTGCCCCAGAAGGCCAGTTCCTGCGCCGGCCCATGCAGGGCGTCGAGCCACCAGCCCATGGTGCCGCCGATGGTGACGATGACGCCATCGGTGGCGGCTCGGGTGGTGAGGCCGTGCATCAGGTCCTCCAGGTGCATGGTCATGCCGCCAGTTCCTCGGTGAGGTTGGCCAGCCGTTGCCAGCCGGCTTCGAAATAGCGCTGGTCGCGCTCGATGCCGATGAAGCGCCGGCCCCTGGTCAGGGCGGCATGGCCGGTGGAGGCGCTACCGAAGAACGGGTCCAGCACCGTCTCACCCAGCGGGCAGACGGTATCGATGAGGTCGGCCAGCAGCCCCACCGGCTTCTCCGTCGGGTGGGCGCCCAACCGCACCGGCGTGTGACGCAGCACGTTGGCCACGTTGCGGTGCAACGGCTCGGTGCCCTTGCCCTTGGTGAAGTGGTGGATCAGTTCGTGCTGGTGACGGAAGTGCGTCCCCATGCCGAAGTAAGTCTTATCCCACACCAGCAGCCCCACCCGCTTCAGGTCGGCGCTTTCCATGGCGTCGGCCGCATGGCCGTTCAGGAACAGCTCGGCCGCGCCCCCACCGATGGCGTCGGCCAGATGATCGCCCATGCGCCAGTCGATGAAAGCCAGCACATGGCCGCCGGGCTTCAGCACCCGCTGCCACTCCATGGCGCAGCTGCGCAGCAGGTGGAGGAAGCCGCGCGTGCTCAGGCTATCGGAACCGAACCACCGATCACCGCCGCCGCGCGTGCCGGGCGTCATCGTCTTGTTGTATGCCGTCTTGCCGGCCTCGCGGGTGGCGCCGCTGGAATAGGGAACGTCGGTCAGCACAAGGCTGACCGAGCTGTCGGGAAGCTCCCGCATCCGCTCGATGCAGTCGCCCAGCATCAGCGTCGCGGCGCCGATCGTCACGGAATGGGAGGTCATTACGAAACCCTTGGATTTCAGCCGTTTTTCAGGGGTCAGCTTGCGATAATGTCTGTTTTCGCAAGCTCGGTTTCAGACGGTCGCCACCATCAGCGGCTTGACGAAGAAGGCGTCGTCTCCGCCGTCGATGGAGACGCCGGGAATGGTCACCGCCACCTTCGGCTCCGCCAGCAGTGCGGCCCGGTCGACCTCGTTCTTGGTGCGGATGAAGCGCCGCAGCTTGCGGTCTTGCTCCAGGTGCTCCAGCAGCGCGTCGGTGTCCGCCACCACCACCTTGGCCGTCGTCTTCTTCACACCGATCATGCCGGTGGACAGCGCCACCGACTTCTTGCCGCCGGTCAGTAGGCTGGCCCGGTTGGCGTCGAAGTAGCCGCGCAGCAGCTCCGTGTCGGCCTCGATCGCCGAGCGCAGCGGCGCCGCCGCATTCTCAAAGGCGAGGTTGGCCTGTGCGATTGCCACGTCCAGAGAGGCTTTCAGCCGGTTCAGCTGCACCTGCGCAGCGCCGATCCGGCCGACAACAGCCGCAGCCTGGTCGGGGTTGCGCACCTTCAAGGGCGCCGGCTTGCGCGCCGGCAAGGGGACGGTCTCGCCCATGTCAATCCTCCGCTATCAGCGCCGCCATCTGGCCAGCCAGGTCGGCGCGGTTGTCGTCATAGGTCTGCAGCACCCGGACGTCCCGGTGCCGCGAGAAGCGCTGCACCGCCCGGATGTTGCCGTTGCTGGCGTCCAGCGCCGCGGTGATGGCCGAGTGGCGCAGCCCGTGCGGGCGGGTGGTGATGCCCACCCCGGCCCCCAACTCGCGGATGACCTGGTACACGGCGGCGCCGGTCAGGCGTCCCTCGCCTCGGCCGGCGGCATCGAGGCGATGGAACAGCGGTCCGGGGTCCTTCCCCCGCACCGCGATCCACGCATCGAGCGCCGTCCTGGTGGCGGCCGGCAGGGTGACCCGCTCACGCTGGGTTCGCCCCTTGCCCAGCACCGCGACGGTGCCGCGCCGGCTCTCGTAATGCTCCAGGTCCAGCGACACCACTTCGCCGCGGCGCAGAGCCACGTCGTGCAGCAGCCGGACGATGGCGGTATCGCGCAGGCCCTTGGCGTCGGTGCGCTCCTTGGCCTGCGCCACCATGGCCCGCACGCCGTCCCGCCCCGGCCCGCGCGTGTCGCGATAGGCCATGGCGTCCACGTTCTCGACCTGCAGCGCCCAGGTGACCAGGCCGAGCGTGTTGCCCAGCTGAACGACGGACCGCAGCGCGGCCAGTCGGCGGTTCACCGTGGCCGGCTGCAGGCCGCGCCGGACCATGTCGTTGCGGTAGCCCAGCGCAAGCGCGTTGGCCTGCCCGTGCTCCACAGCCAGCAGCATCCGCACCGCCTGTTCGGCGGTGGCGGCGAAGGCGGCCAGCCCGTCCTGCCGGGCCACGAAGGTCCGGAAGTCCTCATGATCCCGCCGGTAAGCGCGGATGGTGTTGGCCGAGCGCCCGGCATAGAAGGCGTCCAGGAGGTGCTCCTGGATGCGGTCCAGCCGCAGCGCCGGGGCGTGGCGGGCGTCGCTGACGTCCTGTCCGGCCGGATCGCCCGGAAGGACGGGAAGAGTCATCCGTCGAGCGCGTCGCGCAGCTCGGCCACGGTCATGTCTTCGGGCAGCTCGCGCAGCATCGCCGCGACCTGCTGGCGGAAGAACTCGACCGCACCGTCCGATGGGCACACCGCCACCGGTCCGTTGTCATGGGTGAGGCCGGCGCCGGCGGCGACCGCCTCGCGGATCAGCTCGTCCATCCTGCTGTCCTGTCAGGGGTGCCGCGCGACCGCCCGCGCATCGGCCAGCCGGCCGGCGGCATGATCGCGCAGCATGTCGAAGAGAGGCGCGCAATCCTCCACCAGCTCGATCAGCCAGGGCGCCCGGATCCAGCCCTGCGCGGTCCGGATCTCGATGGCCTCGATGTCGGCGCGGAAGGGTCCGCCCTGGTAGGTGATGCGCACGGCGAAGTGACGATCCACCGGGCCGAGATGAAGGCACAGCACGCCGTCCCATTCGGTCCGCATGGCCAGCTCCCGGACAGCAGAAGGCCCGCCGCGGCAGCTGCCGGGCGGGCCTTCGTTCACACGCAATTCGTCCCGCTCACCCTGTCAAGGAATTGACTTTTCGTCAAGGAATATTTTCCCATGGAGCGGCAGGTGCGGTGAAGCCGGTGAGCACATGATCGCGCAGATCCCAGCCGCCGATCCGGTCCATCAACCGCTTCATGGCTGCATGCCAGCCGGCATAGTCGGTGTTGGTCTCCACGATCTCCGCGTCGCTGTGGGCTGGCTCCAGCGGGCACCATTTCACCTGCACCTGCCGGCGACCGTCACCGAAGGTGCGGAAGTGAAAGCCCCTCTCTTCTTCCACGAGCCGACGTTGCCCGCGGGCGTCGAACAGCGACTGGCCGCGCAGCAGGTAGCGCTTGGCCAGTTCCGAGCGGGTCGGCACGAACTCCCACCGCTCGGCCGTGACATGCCGATAGCGGCCGCGCGCCTCGCTCGGCCGCTTCACCGCCACCATGGGCGGCACCAGCGGCAGCCAGTCCGGCCGGGTGCCGGAGCGCCCATGGAAGCGGACGAGGCGCCGCTGCCATGGCTCCAGCCATCCCACCGCGTTGGCGACCGCCTCGGCATCAGGATGGACCTTGACCGCGATGCCACGCGTCGGGCCGCCGCCGTCCACCCGGTCGCCGGTCTCATGACGGCGCAGCAGCTCGGCCACGCCGTCGCCGCTCACGCCTTGCGGTTCCCATCCATGGTCATTCGCCGCGGCCTCGATGTCGAACAGGCCGGACTGGACGCGGTCGGCCTGCTGGTCGCGCAGCGCCCAGGTCACCAGGGATTCGAGGTCGAGGCGCCGTCGGGTGTCGCAATGGGCAAAGGCTAAGGCCACGATGCCCCCGATCAGGCTGCAGCCGGAACGGTCACCGGCTGGCACAGCGCGCCGGGGAACAGCATGCCGATGCCCACCACCAAGGTGTCCAGCGCCTCCATGGAGATCTGCCCTGGGTCGATGCGGCCGGTGTGCTGCAGGTAACGGGCTTTGGCGTAAAGGTCTTGCGGCGTCAGGATCTCGCCCTTGATCAGGACCTCCTCCAGGTTGCCACGCAAGGCCTCGATGTGGTCGGCGTCGCCGCTGCCCAACGCTTCATAGGCGAGGAAAACGGGCATCAGCTTGGAATCATTGGCAGGCATGGGGCAACCTCCGGCAGCCATCCGGCGGCACTCATTCGCCGGGGTCGTTAGGATTGTTTGCCCAAAAGGATTACCAATTCCTTGCGACAAATTGCGCGGACAGGGTTTTTTGTTGCTTTTCCCCATCACGGTCTCGCGGAACCGCTGTCAACCGATCAATGTTCTTGAAAAGTTCTTATGCCGCGCCATCCTGACGGCCAGTGTCAGCAGTAAGGAGGAAGCCATGTGCGAGCCGCAATTGGTCTACATGCGTTCGTGCCCAATTGCCTCATACGATGCCGTGATCTCGGCAGGCTTCCCCAGCCCGGCGGCCGACTATGTCGAAGGCCGCATCGACCTTGCGGAGGTGCTGGTGCCGCACCCCAGCGCCACCTTTACCCTGCGCATCAGCGGCCACAGCATGACGCGCGCAGGCATCCATGATGGTGACTTGGCGATCGTCGACCGGAGCCTGACGGCTCGGCATGACGACGTTGTGGTTGCCGTGCTGGATGGTGAGCTGGTGTGCAAGCGCCTGCTGGTCCGGCGCGGGCGCTATTACCTCGCACCGGAGTCTGATGATCGCGCGTATCAGGTCATCGACGTTACCGATCGACGCGACTTCGAAGTTTGGGGCGTCGTCAGCGCGACTATCCGGATCCACCGGGGCTGACGATGGCCAGCACCTTCGCCCTGGTGGACTGCAACAATTTCTATGTGAGCTGCGAACGGGTCTTCAACCCGCGGCTGGAGGGGGTGCCGGTCGGCGTGCTGTCGAACAACGACGGCTGCTTCGTCGCCCGGTCGGCCGAGTTGAAGGCGCTGGGCGTCACCATGGGCCAGCCCCTGTTCGAGGTGCGCGACCTCGTCCGTCGCTACAATGTCCGGGTCCTGTCCAGCAACTATGCCCTCTACGGGGATCTCAGCGCCCGCGTGACCGATTGCCTGCGGGGCTTTGCTCCGGCTCTGGAGGTCTATTCGATCGACGAGTCGTTCCTCGACTTGACCGGAATGACGGGCTCCCTGCCCGCCTATGCCGCGGATATCCGCCGGACGGTGCGGCGCTGGACCGGCATTCCGACCTGTGTCGGGATCGCCCCTTCCAAGACGCTGGCGAAGCTGGCGAACTTCGCGGCCAAGAAAGCCTTGCGAGATGATAGCGGCGTCTGCGATCTGACCAACCTGGACGATCGGGAAGCGATCCTCGCGCGGGTGCCAATCACCGAAGTGTGGGGCATCGGCCGGCGATCGGCCGAAAAGCTGGAGCGGCTGTCCGTGCATACCGCGGCCGACTTGCGCGACCTCGACCCGCGGCTCGCCCGTCAGGTGCTGACGGTGACAGGCGAAAGGCTCGTCTACGAGCTGCGCGGCATCGCCTGCATGCCGCTCGATCTGGCGCCCAGCCCGCGTAGGACCATCGCGGTGACGCGCTCGTTCGGCCAGCCGGTGACGGTGTGGGAGGAGATGCGCGAGGCGGTGGCGACCTATGCCACCAGGGCGGCGGAGAAGCTTCGTGCGGAAAAGCTCGCGACCGAAGCCGTCCAGGTGTTCTGCCACACCTCGCCATTCCGCCCAGGTCCAAGCTACAGCAATGCGGTGACGGTGGAGGTGCAGCCGGCGAGCAGTGACACCTTCCAGCTGATCGCTGCGGCAACCGCCGGCGCCCGCCGGATCTGGCGTGACGGCTACGACATGAGCAAGGCTGGCGTGATCCTGACGGGCCTTATTCCGGAGGGAAAGGTGCAGCCTGACCTGCTGCAGGTCGCCGATCGGCAGCGTGGCGCGAAGTTGATGTCCGCGCTCGATGCGGTCAACACCAGGATGGGACGGAACACCCTGGTGCCGGCGGCCACCATGGGCCGCTCTTGGCACATGCGTCAGGACCAGCGCTCACCCAGCTACACCACGAAACTAGACGAAGTGCCGGTGGTGCAAGCCTGAATATCTCAAAGAACACGACAACAACTCAATATCATCAGCGTTGGATCACTTTCTCAAACTCAGTTTCGAATTGTCCGTTTCAGGACTTATACCCAAAAATATATAGTTGGATATGTTTATATTTCCGGAGTCACCATGCCCCCGCATTGCCTACAAGCCCCATCACAGCATGCTATGCCACATCCTTTCGCAACAGCAATATATACGGCGCGGCAAACATCTGAGGCTCATAGTTGCATAATTTAGCGGATATGCCATATTTTGCTGGCAGGGTAATTTGCCAAACATCACAAAGGAGGTTTTATGAGCGAGATTTACGATCTGATAGCCGGCGCCTTCGCAGGACAAAAGGCGCCATTTGCTATCCATCCGAGCGATACCAAACGGGCAGCTAAGTATCTCAATGCAGCCATTGAGAAAGGAGTCACATGGAATGAAGCCACTGAAGATATTAGAAAGTATCTGACAGAACAAGGATGCAGTGAGGACTATATTGAAAATGAAATAAATAGGGCCGCACCCTTCTTCCGCCCCTGGATTGACAATACTTGGTCACCATAACAGCAATGTCATGTTGATGTAATTATTATGTGGTCGGCGTTATGTAGCTCCACCACATGCCGGACCACATCCGCCGCCGGGTCCGGAGCCACCATCACCAGCAGGTAGCGGCGCACGCCGTCCAGTTCTACGGTGATGGCGCCTGGATCATCCGGGTCCGTGCTTCACAGCAGCGACAGCGCCGCCGCGAAGCGTGACTCGCGCACCGGCGCCGGGGGCGGAGCGGTCCCCTTCCACCAGCCGGGCCGGCGCCGGCGTCACCGTCGGCACCTTCAGCGCCTCCACCTCCCCCCCGTGTCACCGCCGGGTGGATCGTGCCGGCGTCCAAGGCCTGCTGGCGGGTGTCGCTCGGCAGGGTGGCGATGGCGTAAAGGGCGCTCATCGCTTCCGGCAGACGGTCCAGCGGCACCTGCCCCTCGTCGACGAAGGCGGCGACCTCGCGCAGCTTGCGGGCGGTGGAGGTGCTGAACGGAAAGGTGCTGAACGGAAGGTCGGTCGCCACCATCGCCTCGTACTCGCCATGGGGCATAGCCTCCTTGGCCTCGTTCAGGCGGTGGCCGACTGTGATGGTCGCCTCGACCGCGTTGGACCATTCGCGGCGGATGCCGGCGGCGAACTCGGCCCGCGTGGTCAGCGGACGCGGGGTGGCCAACATCAACAAGCGGGCGTCGCCCAGGCTGCGGCGCGCGGGCGGCTTGGGTCCGGAACCGGGTTGAGAGACATGGGGTCAGCCCTCCATCGCAGCGGACAGGTGGGGCCAGGTCGCGGGAAAGCGGGCTAGTGCAGGTGCCGGGGCTCTCCGCAGCTCCTAGCCCGGCGATGAAACTGCGTGGCACCTCCTGAAGCTGTGGGGCCTCCACCCGCACCAGCCGCACGGCGAAAGCGATGGCGCCGGCGGACTCGGTTTCACACCGAAACAACAGCAACCCAGCACCCTTAAGCAGAACAATAGTCCTGCAGGCTCTTATTATCAGCGCGTTTCAAAAATGAAACATATGCTAGATTGCTAGACTCAATTCGCAAGCCGACATATAAGCAAACTGGAGCGCCGCCAATGCTCGGGGCACGGTTCATCTGTGTGCATCTCATCAACCTCTTAAGCGTTGTGAAAGGCGCCTCAGGTGAATTTACAGAAAAAAGGCTGTTTATGCGTTCCATCCGTAAATACCTTCGTCTTTAACATTAGAAGAGAGAAAGATGACGAGGAGAGAAATTGACCTGAGAGTGGCAATCAACGCTATCTCAGATGTTGTCCAAAACAGGCCAAAACCGATACGGCAATTCGATCAGATATATATGAAATCTGGCGATATGGTTCTCCAAAGTGAACTGATTGCCTCTTGGGCTGATGGGAAGAGACTCGCATTTATTGGTGACGGTGATGCTATCAGCGTCTGCATAGCTTATCTTAAAAAGAGAGATATAATTGATTATGGTCCATCGAAGATAGTCGTATACGACTTCGACGAGCGAATTGTTCAAGCTGTTAAGCGATTTGCAGACAAGGAGAGGCTCGATAACCTAGACGCCGTACTTTATAATTGTCTGGACGCCTTTCCTGACAGCGGTAGGTACGATCTATTTTATACAAACCCACCCTGGGGTGCGAGTAATAATGGGGAGAGTGTAATAGTATTCACTGAAAGAGGAATGGAGGCTACAGGCTACACAGGCGCAGGGATGATTGTAATTGCAGACGATGAGGAACTTGATTGGCCAAAGCAGGTTCTAGCAAGTACTCAAGGATTTGCTTTCAATAGGGGGCATTATGTTTCTCGAATGATGCCGAGAATGCACCTATATCATCTTGATGATGCTCCAAATCTAAAATCATGCAATCTGGAGATTGCCGCCCTCCCGGGTAACCGTCGACTTCAAAAAAGCGAAGCTATTACAGACCCCGTTCGGCTACAGAACTTTTATGGACGCTCGAAGCAGCCACGCGTAAAGTACGTGAGGGAAGTTAAAAGCCTGAACTATGGAAATGCTCGGGAGGATGAGTACGAGCTCCATCTATTGGAGGGAAGTGTATGACGGATATAATTAAGCCTGGTTCTGGGGTCCTATTTATGAAAGTTGGGACCCATGCCCAAGAGGACATTGCCGCTATTATCGCACGTAAACAGCGTGAAATCGATGAAGCTGGATTTGCAATGTGGGGATATGGAGGGAACACTTGTCATCCACGCAGCATGGTACAGCCATTTGCAGAGGAGTTTAGCTCAAAGGGTCAGCCAATATATCTTGTCATGCAAGAAATGAATTCGCGGCATTTTGCTGAACCTTTGCCAGCCAAACGTTATTCGCCAGATGGCATAAACTGGATCGATGTTCCACGGGGCATCAATGTTCTAGGCTCACGCTTTGCTTTGGTATTAAAGGATCTCCGGCAAGAGAATCACACTCTTCCGCTCACGCGGACCCGAGTAGCGGTTGGACCCAATCGAGGACGATTGGGCAGCCGCTACATTGTTGGGCAAGCTGACAAAGCTTGTTTGGAGGTAACCGCGGAACAAGAAATGGTAAACGATGAAGATCCACGAGAAGTAAAAATTAGCCTAGTGGCTGAGTTGAGAGACCCATTCGCTGTCTTTTTACGAAGCGACTGATAATTCATCCAGCGGAAACAATGCACTGGGCGCTGAGGCACGGACATGGCGAATATAACTCGCTAGTCCGTCCTTTGCATTATTTTCGTCAACAGGGGAGCATGACTTGCAAGAGAACACCAACGTTAACGTTTTATCAGCATGAATTTCTCTACAAACCTTCTTCTGTAAGTCCTCTGCAGAAAGTCGACTTAAAACTGACATTATTATCTGCTCCAGACAAACAACTCTTCCATCGCACAGGCCAGATTTACCAATAGCCTCCAGTACAGGCTCAATGCCGCCAATAGCCCTCTTGTCACCAGTCACCATCATCATGGCAGTTCTATAAAGAGCTATAGCTAAAATTTGACTTTCTCCACTATCAATGTGCAGATTTTTTTCGAGCGCATGAGTTTCTAACTCGGCTGCAAGCAAAATCTCGGCTTCAGTTGGCTCAATATCAGTCAAGCTCGCAAGTAGCTTTTTAAACTCGGAATTAGCAGAAATTTTATCGATAACACGGGATGATCTTTGTATTTGCTTCTCAACTATATATCTGGTCACGCCGACCACATTCGCGCCTCCAAAAGCCGATAGGATATCGATTAGTTCTTCAGAAATAGAATAGCAAGAAGCTTTAATTAATACGTCATTATCGAGAATTACACCATCAGCCAAGGCTTCCTCCCATTATAGCTTGCAAGTAAGCTGCTGAGTCATCATCCATCTCACTCCAGGACAATTGTCTTGTAGCAACACCATTTATTTCACGCCAAACGGGTTTCTCAACATCGTAAATGTAGCGAAGCGCAGCCATGGCTACGGGCCACTTCCTTGTGCGGTGCGCAAGGCAAAGCGCTAAGGTCCCTGGTTCAATGTTATGCAATCGCGAAGCTCTAAGTACAGCATCCGCCAACTGTGCGGAGTTAAATTTTTCAACATCAATCCTTATATCGGGTTCTTCCCTTCCCGTTAATAGCTGTAGTGCGAATTTATCGGCTTCGATTTCATCTTCGTCTTTGGTATTTAACTCTTCTAAACTTTCGTCATCAAATAGAATAGTGTCATCTCGCAAATGCCCTAAAACGATGTGCCCAATCTCGTGCGCCAAGGTAAATGCAATAGGAGCTGGATACTGCGCGTCTTTCCCAAGCAAAATACAAAAGCGCTCCCCCGACCGAACCACCATCGCATGCATAGACTTAGCTGGTAAAGGGAACACACGAAGATGTATGACAGGCACTCCAAAAGCCCAGCACAGAGCAAGGAGATTTCGCAACTCCACTACAGAGGAGTTCGCCAACAGAAATTTTCTTAACTCCTTAGCGTCTAAGCCTGACAACCCTATACTATTCTCTGTTGCACGCAATAAATGCTGACCCAGAGCGATGCCAAAGGAAGTAATTGCACCCTTTGCACCATCTGTAACCCCGGAAAGGTTCTTGTAGCGTGCATTGTCGCGCCAAACAAATTCAACTCTTTCGCCAAGCAGAGGCTTAGGTGATATACCAAGACGCCGAGCAAGAGTAAATCGAAGTTCTGCACGAGCCGATGCTGATGATGCGGCTTCATCACTCCACCAATTGGGCCAAGCTGCTTCAATAGCTTGGTCACTAAGACCTGCCTTCCTCAATTCCTTCTTTAATTTTATGCTATCCTTATCCACAGTCAGATCTTCGCTCCTTTTTAAATGAACACCTAGCGAAAGGTTATTACCGAGAGATGATAAAAGGTTGTCGTAAGTCTAAAGCAGAAGAGGCTGCTTGTTAGGGATACAAGGCGATCGTCCCTGCCTCCTACGTACATTATGAACGAATTCCTCCCAATTCGCGAGGGTCAAAGTGGCGATTTTTTCCTGGAAATCCTGTCGATCCGGGCCACTAATTTCAATCGGATCAAGCAACTTAACCCAGTAACTTCCAGTCAGAGTAGCTCGAAGATTAATACGATAATCTGACAATGTTTTACTCTCCGCGCTGAGTTTTAAAAGAGCAGTAACTTGTGAGTTCCCAATGGGCGCACCATTTCCCCCATAGTTTCTGTACGAGTCCGGAGAAAAATGGCCGTAATCGCTTAAAACAAGAGGGTTTTCAGAATAACACATTAGAGCATAATGATGAGTTTTTGCCTCTCCGGAAGCCCGACCTCGACTAGAAACAAATACACTGCCCGGTATATTCTTAATAGCTCCATGGATATCAATATATTTATTCCAAACGAAGATCTGAGATGGAGCAACATCTGCTATCTTTGGCTTAGTCTTCATTTTTGAAAAAACGACATCAACCCGTTTATTAGTACGAGCCAATATTGAACATGCGCGGGCAGGGGCATTGCCAACTCCCCAGAAGAATAACCCGTTACCTAGTTTGCGTTCAATTTCCTTCCGTTCAACGATTGCCTCAAGAGGTTGCCCAGCCTCAGTCTGCATTCTCGACCATACGAGAACGTCAGATAAATCTCGCTCCATACAGCCTGATGAATTAACCATCGGACAAGGCGGGCTTTGCATGTTCATACGACCTCCCACTTCAGAGGGTTCGTATAAGCTTTTAGAACGCCCACCGCAACGTGGGCGCAAATCGTGAGACAGCGGTCTCAGGGCAACGTCTCCCTCAGCAACGGCTTCAGCATGAGCTAGACGACCGAGGTTGGGTCGATGCTCATTGATATCAATGCAGCCGATCAGCTTGCGGCGCGAAATCAGCTCGCGTTGTGAAGATCGACCACGTACTGGACCAAGTCCGCTGTAGCGTCGTCGTTATGCATGCCCGCCAGCACTACCCAATCTTGACCGTCATCCGCACGGACCAGGATCGAGCAACGGTCGCCCGGGTTCACAGACCATGGACGACTGATAGCTCCCTTCAACGGCGAGACTTTGAGTTCCGCACCCAGCTCCGGCAGCGTGGGTGTGGCCACGGGTAAGGTCTCGACGTCGATAAATGTAGGCAAGTTGCTAGATCGAGGAAGAGAAAGAGGCGCTTCTAGCTGACTGGAACTGGTCGCCGTTCGGACGTCCGCCACGGCTCCAATCGCCCATGCAGCATGATCCTCCGCCTCCGCTATGTCGGCGAGCGGCTCAATCCGACCAAGCTTCGGGACCCTCGGCTCTGCCTGCCTCGGCAGAGGCTTCAGCGTCATAACTTCAGCCCGCGTGATATTCGGTCGGATCACTCCCTGTTCCAGCGCCTCCCGCCGCGTCTCCTCCGGCAGCGTCGCGATGGCATAGAGGGTGCTCATCGCTTCAGGCAGTCGGTCCAGCGGCACCTTGCCATCATCCACAAAGGCGGCGATTTCGCGCAGCTTACGGGCGGTCGAAGTGCTGAACGGAAGGTCGTTCGTCACCATCGCCTCGTATTCGCCGTGCGGCAGAGCGTCCTTGGCCTCGTTCAGGCGGCGGCCCACTGCCACGGTGGCCTCCAGCGCGTTGGTCCATTCCCGGCGGATGTCGGCGGCGAACTCGGCGCGGGTGGTCAGGGTGCGCGGCTTGGCCAGCATGGACAGGCGGGCATTCCCCAGGCTGCGGGCGGTCGGTGCCATCGTCAGACTCCCATCTCAGCGGAAAGGTAGACCCACAGGTCGCGGAACAGCGGGCCGGTACGGGTGCCGCTGATCTCGGCCGTGCCCAGGCCCGCCATGAAGCTGCGTGGCACCTCCTGAAGCAGCGGGATCTCCACCGGCGCCGGCGTGCCCATGCCGGCGACGACGGCGCGTGCGTCCACCGTCTCACGCAGGCGCGGCTGGACCTGACTCAACAGGAGCCACATCGGCCGGCGCCGGCCGCGCAGATAGGGCAGCATGGCTTGCATGCTGACCAAATCTTCCGGGCCCGGCCGCACCGGCACCAGCACCAGGTCGGCCGCGTCGAACAGCAACGCGGTCGATTCGGGGAAGAACTCCACCGCAGTTGGCGTGTCGATCACCAGCAGGTCGAGGCCCTGCGGCGTCGGCCGCTCCGTCACCTCGCCCAGCACACGCTGCTCGCCGGCGATCGGCGCGACGTCGGCCGGGCGCAGGTTGTGCCAGTGCGTCAGGCTGCCCTGCGGATCCGTGTCCAGCGTCCCCACCCGCAGCCCGGCCGTCGCGGCCGCCACCGCCAGATTGCGAACGGTCGCCGTTTTCGGCCCGCCGCCCTTTCCCTGCACCACCAGGATTGTCTTCATGTCCAGCCCCCAAAGCGTTCACGCGTGAACGCTTTCCCGTTTCTCCACGCCGCCGATCCGCACTGTCGGCGGAACGGCGACACCCGATTCGTTGCCGCCGCTTCAGCGGTCGGCCTTGCCCTGTTCCCGCCGCTGGTGGGCATGGAAGAGACGCATCAACTCAGCCGTGGTCAGCAGCTTGCCGTCCACCAGATGCAGCGCGCCGTTCCGGTAGACCCGCAGCCCGGCCGCGCGAAGCGCTTCCACAGCGCGGTACACGGCAGGCTCCTCCGGTTGGACCTGCACCGGCCGGCGTCGCGCGGTGCGCGGTGGCACGCCCAGATCCAGGGGCAGTTGATGGCCGGCCCGGCTCATGACCGCACCCCCCGCCGCAGCGCGCCGTTGTTTCCGCTGCCCTCTCCGACCGAAGCGCCCATCCCTACCCCCTCCCCCACCAAGCGCGAGCTGCTGCACCATGCGGCCCTTTCTCAAGCGGCCACGGTGCCCGCCCCGCCGCCCTGAAGCTGCTGCTGAAGAGCCTGGATCAGCGTCGGCACAATCGACGGCAGCACGTCGCGCACGGCCTGCTGGGCGGCCAGCTGGACCGCCTGCGCCAGATCCGGCGGCAGCCCACCAGCCGGCGCGACGCCGCCCTGGTCCGCCCGGTCGAGCGCCCAGCCCAGCCACTTCCCCAGTTCCTCCGGCGTCGGCCGGTAGCCGTCGCGCAGCCGCTCTTTCTGCGCATCCTCCAGCCACTCGACCGCCAAGGCCGCGCGCTGGGTGTCGCCCAGAATCTCGGCCGCCCTCTGCACGATTCTCGGCTGCCAGCCACGATTCCGCTCCGCCCCCGGATAGCCTTGGGGTTCATCCGCCGCAGAACGTCCGCCGGAAATCGGAAGGGGAAGGTGACGCTGGCGACGGTCGGGATTCTGGCCTGTCGCAGTTTTCACCGCCCGCGCCCCTCTATTTCTATTATTTAGATCTATTTCGGGCGGCAGAGCTGCGCCGCAGTTGCCGGCTGAATTGCCGCAGTTTTTGGACGCCAGCGCCGCAGTTTCTCCGTCGCCGTCCGAAAACGCGCCGCAGTTTTGCCCGGATACTGCGGCATCGGCGCCGCTGTTCTGCACGCTGCCGCTCAGGATGCCGCTGTTTGCACCCGATACTGCGGCTGCCATGCCGCTGTTTCGGCCGCCCTCTCCCACCCCGTGCCACCCATCCGCCGCAGTATCGCCGCTGAACCGGGCGGCAACGGCGGCATAGGTGCCGCCGTTTGCCACGGCGAACAGATCATCAGGCAAGCCATAGGCTTCGGCGATGCCGCAGTTTCCCAGTTGGACGGCGGTCGCCCCCAGCCACTGTTTGCTGAAGCGGTAGCGGGTGGAGCGGGCCCGCCCGCCGCCCTTTCGGTCCACCTCGATGATGCCGGCGCCCAGCAGCCAGGACAGGCCTCGCTGAACGGTGCGGCGGTCACACTGCATGGCACGAGCCAGCTTGTCGGCGCCGATCCACGCCACCAACTCGCCGCAGCGGACAAAGATCGACTCGTCGCTGCGTCTGACCAGCAGCAGCGCCAGCACCCGGCGCTTGTCGGTCAGGCCGGGCGCCAAGCCCAGTGCGTCCTGGAATAGCTCGCGCAGCAGATAGAAGGGGGAACGCTTGTCCGCCTGGATCATGCCGCCCCCACTGTGTGAGGGGATGCGACCTGCCGCAGTTTCCAACCGTGCCGAGGCGAGCATAACAGCGGCACCGGCACAGCGCGGTCGAGGCGGATCGGTGCGGCGGTGGCCCTCATGGTCGCAAACCCATACTTCCGTGCGCCATTCCGGCCTATCTGGCTAACTTCCATGAACGGCATGACGCACCTAATTTTCGTTGGTCGAAGACGGCAATGGGCTCGCACAGCAACAGCCGTGCAGAGCGCACCCTGTTTGACATCAGCAGCAGACTCCGGGGCGGTCGCAGCCACGACCGCTCCGACTGCCGGCGGCCCCCGCACGGCAGCGTGGCGCCGCTTGGCGCGGTGGAACTGCACCGCCAATGTGGCATAGCCCCCGGCGATGCAGATAGATCTCGGATCCTTTCGCAGGCGGAACGGTCGCCCGCGGGCGGTCATTCTCGCCCTCGTGTGGTCGCGTCAGCGGTGGGCGTCCGCAGCGATGCGAGAGTATGCAGACGCGCCGTCCCACGGCGTAGAAGCGCCGCCAGTTCGACCGCTTCCATCTCGTCCAACTCGGCCAGCGAACGCGCGTTGCAGAGCGTCCGCACCACCTTGTCGACGGTCGCCCACTTCACCGCTGCCGCTGCCTCGAAGGCCGGCCACGCATCAAGGACGGTGCGCTGGGCGGGGGTAAGGCTGGCGCGATCAAGCTCGGCCATCACGTCGCCCCTGGAACAGAGTTGCGGCCGGCGCCGGCTGGAAATGGCGCCGGCCGCGATCGCATCCCGGCCACGGACAAGGGAAGACCGGGAGCGAACCGATGGCCAATGCGGAAGGGGACCGCATGGGTTGGAAGGAAGACGAACTCGGGAGGCCCCTGATTGACCGAAGGGACCGGTCAGCACCTAAGGTCTCTGGCGTCTCAGCCAATCGCATTCCATGAGCTTGGCTGTTGCGTAGAGCGCGGAATACGAGCGATGCTTCCCCAATAAACAACTGGTGATCTTTGCGCATGAGCATACGTTTCCCCGGCTACCCGTTGATCGACAGCGCAGGAAGAGCGCGTGAACGCCGCACTCGCGGTCCTTTGGATGGTTGAGCGGTTTCAAGCGCCTCTCGAGTGATGCCATGAAGGCCAAGGCGAGAAGCTGCACGCGCGACAATCCCCCAGTAACGCGGTGGAATTCCGTTCCTCCGCCACTTGTAGACGGCTTCACGATCAACAGGGCTGCCTTCGGCCTCCAAGGCCGCTGCCATGTTCGTGCCGCCACCGAAAGCGGATATGACATGATCGTGCGTGAGCATGCACAGACAGTCCGAAAATATTTCGGACAAGTCAACGGGAATTCTTCGGACAAAGTTCCCGCTAATGTCGGGGATGATTCCATCTCACTGTTGGAATCGGAATCTATGCCTCCCAAGTCAGAAAAGGCCTACGCGGTCGCAGCCGGACGCAGATTGCGAGCCACACGCGAAGCGTTGGGGTATGTAACTGGTCGGGAATTTGCCCAGCTTACGAACGTCTCTGAAGACGTTCTGTCATCGTGGGAAAGAGGAAAGGCTCTCGTCAGGCCTTGGTACATCTCAACGCTAAAAGAGCGCTGGGGCATAACCCAAGATTGGATTTATGACGGAGAAATTAAAGGGTTAGAGTTTTCTCTAGGTACCAGATTGAAGGATCTCGACTCACAATCATCCCTCTCTGGAGAAAAAATTGACTTATCGGACCCCGACATAGAGCCGAGAAATAAATTGGCAACTCAGCGCTAATCCTAATTTATCGGTCGTTTATTATATCTTTTCCAGAATTTAACTCTAACACAATCCCTTGGGAACTTGAATATCCCGTCACGAGGTAGCGAGCCAATCACACCTTTCACCCTCTGCGTGTCCGAAAATTTTTCGGTTTTCCGTGCCGTCTGCCGTTGACCTGTCCGAAAATAATTCGGACAATGTGCGTCGATTCACGCATGAGGTCAAAGATGACGGGAGTCGCTATCAAAGCCCCCCTTCAGCGTCGTGTCGGGGCGCAGAACGTATCAATGGACCGATCCTTCGCGCCGTCGCACTCCGAAAAGCTGGAGCGCACGCTGCGGCACATGGTTCCGGCGCTGCCCAAGACAGGGGCGACGCCGTTGGTCACCTACAACGTGGTGGTCAACAACCGCTGGACCATGCATCGGACCTCCATGCGGCTCGATGTGACATCGTGGCTGCTGCTGGACCACATAGCGGAAGCGGAAGGCTACGCGAACCGGGACATCCTGATCAGCGCGGTCCATGAGAGGTTCCACGCCGACGATCTACCGCTGACCGCTATGGTCCGTCTTTTCCTCCAGACCTACACCGCGCCGGTCGCTGTGCTGGACTTCCTCGGTAGGGAGCGCCGCGCCAAAGGCTGCGGGTTCACGACCGACCGGACAAGGAACTGACGTGACCTGTGCTGGACAACAGACCGCGGCCGTCGCACGCCTCGTCCATTGGCACCTGGAAGAAGCCGGCCGCGCTGAGCTGGAGGCGGGAAACACCGGCCTCCCCCTCCGTCGCCTGCGCCTACTGTCCGCCGCGCGCTATCACCGCGATTGCGCCGAGCTGGCGCGGGAGGAACTGCCGTGAACATAACTCTGTCGGATTTCCTCGCGGGTCCAGGCGGCGATCTTGTCCGCCGCCTCGGCCTGCCGGCGGACCTCATGGCCGGCTGCTCGTGCTGGGCGATGCTCACCGCGGTGGCGATCGCCCACAACAGCCAAACCGACGGCGGCGTGTGGCGGACGGCAGAGCGGTTGTTCGGTGTCCTGTCCTCCGGCGAGCGGGCGGTCCTGCTGGCGCTGCTGGGGGCGCTCGATTTCAGCAGCCTTGCGGACCAGCTCGCCGCCCGGGCCGGCACCTGGGCCCTGATGGATGTCACCCATGGCAGACACCGCGACGCGGTCGCTGCCTGCATCCTGCGCCGTGATTCCTGACATGCACCTTCAACGGACCAGCCGCAGGATGCGGCAGCGAAAGTGGGAGGCGGACCGGTGAACGCCCAGGAACGCGAATTGGTCTTTCTCCGCCGGCGGGTCGCCGATCTGGAACAGGCGATCCGCACCCTGAGAGAGACTTTCGACCGGGTGTACACTCCCCGCGGTCGGCGTTCTGCCGATCCCGATCAGGCATTCGAAAGGGCAAGTCATGCCGCGCGAGAAAATCGTAAGGCGGCGCCTGGCAAGCGGTGAAGTGAGAGAATACCGCTATCCAGAGCGCCGTTACGAACCAAGAACCGTGGGCGCCATCGTCGAGGAATACCGGCGATCGCCCGAATACACCAAGCTCGCTCCCTCAACGAAGAAGGACTATCTGGGCGTCCTCGGCAAGTTCGAGGAGGTGCTGCATGTTCCCATCGTGGATGTCCGGCGGCGCCACATCCTCAGCATGCGCGACAGCTACGCGGACCGGCCGGGGCTGGCCAACAGCATCATCAGCATCTGGTCGATCCTGCTGAAGTTCGCTGTCGACCGGGAGTATGTGCTGGCGAACCCGGCCGCCGGCGTCGAGCGGTTGCAACTCGGCGAATGGGAGCGGTGGCCGGACCGGGCGGTCGATTTCGCCCTTGCCCACTTCAAGGAGCCTATGCGCCGGGCCGTGGTGCTGGCGCTCTACACCGGCCAGAGGTCATCGGACCTCATCAAGATGCGATGGGACGACTATGACGGCTCCGCGATCCAGGTTACTCAGAAAAAGACCGGTACCCGCCTGTGGGTACCGTGTCACGCGGACCTAAAGGCCGAGTTGACGGAGTGGAAGAGAAACGCTACCTCCGTGACAATACTGGTTAACCCGGCTTCCGAACAGCCCTGGAACAGAATAGGATTTTCCAATGCCGTACGTTTGGCAATCAAAGCACATCCAGAGCTGAAGGGTTACGTTTTCCATGGCCTGCGGAAAGCCTCTGCCTCACTGCTGGCGGAGGCCGGCTGTTCGGCTCTGGAGATCGCGGCCATCACCGGGCACATGTCACTGAAAAATCTCGAAATCTACACACGTCAGGCGGACCAGCGACAAAGGGCGAACGCCGCCATCGCGAAGCTGGAAAATTACCGACGGAAAACGTAGGAAAATTGCGCAGGTAACCCGTTGGAAACATTCGTTTATTGCAGATTGAAACAAAAGTTGACTTGGGCTTCCTTCGCGTGCTGTGGCACACCACTCTCGGAATTGCCGATGGTGCAGTGCGCACTCCGGAAGATGCGTCGCCCGCGGGAGCAGTGATGTCTTAACCTTTCCTGGCTCAAGTACGGCGCTTTCATCGATCGGTTTCCCTCCACCCCTTCCCGTCCACCCAAGGTCCGACCAGGAACACCACCATGGCCCATCGTCCGCTCGCCTGCGTGATCCTCGCCGCCGGCAAGGGCACGCGCATGAAATCCGATCTGCCCAAGGTGCTGCACCGGGTGGCCGGCCGGCCGATGGTCGGGCATGTGCTGGCCGCGGTGAAGACGCTCGACCCCGACCATGTCGTGGTGGTGGTCGGCCCCGGCATGGACAGCGTCGCCGCCGCCGTTGCCCCCTACCCCACCGCGGTCCAGCATGAGCAGCGCGGCACCGCCGACGCCGTGCGCGCCGCCTTCGGCTTGCTGGAAGGCTTCACTGGCGACGTCATCGTGCTGTACGGCGACACGCCGCTGGTCACTCCCGACACGCTGCGTGCCCTGGTGCAGGCGCGCCGGCAGGCGGCCGACCCGGCGGTGGTTGTTCTGGGCATGCGGCCCGACGATCCCGGCGCCTATGGCCGCCTGATCCTGAACGCCCGCGGCGGGCTGGAGAAGATCGTCGAGTATCTCGACGCCAGCGAGGAGGAGCGCGCGGTCACCCTGTGCAACGCCGGCCTGATGGCGTTCGACGGTGCGCGCATGTTCGACCTGATCGGCAGCGTCGGCAACGACAACGCCAAGTCCGAATATTACCTGACCGACGTGGTTCAGATCGCACGCCGCGCCGGCATGGCCTGCGCCGTGGTGGAGGCCGCCCCGGCCGAGGTGGTCGGCGTCAACTCCCGCGCCGAACTGGCGGAGGTGGAAAAGCTGCTGCAGCGCCGCCTGCGCAAGGCCGCGATGGACAACGGCGCCACGCTGATCGACCCCGACAGCACCTTCCTCAGCGTCGACACCAAGCTCGGCCGCGACGTGATTGTCGGTCCCGGCTGCTTCTTCGGCGCCGGTGTGACGGTGGGCGATCGCGTGGAGATCAAGTCCTACTGCCATTTAGAGGGCGTGCGCATCGACAGCGGCGCAGCCATCGGCCCCTTCGCCCGGCTGCGTCCCGGTGCGGAAATCGGCCCGGACGCCCACATCGGCAATTTCGTCGAGGTTAAGAACGCGGTGATCGAGGCCGGGGCCAAGGCCAACCACCTGACCTACATCGGCGACGCCCGCGTCGGCGCCAAGGCCAACATCGGCGCCGGCACCATCACCTGCAACTATGACGGCTTTTCCAAGAGCCGGACGGAGATCGGCGCCGGGGCCTTTATCGGCTCCAACAGCGCGCTGGTCGCACCGGTGGTCATCGGCGACGGCGCCATCGTCGGCGCCGGCAGCGTTGTGACGATGGCGGTGGAAGCCGATGCGCTTGTGGTCGCCCGCGGCAGCCAGAAGGCTTACGCCGGCTGGGCGCAGCGTTTCCGCGAACGGAAGCAAAACGAGAAAGCGAAAAAGGCGTAAGGTCGGTTCGGGTCCTCACTCTCCGGTCGGAATCTTTTTTCAGGAGCATCAGGTCCATGTGCGGCATCATCGGCATCAACGGCATCCACGACGCGTCCCCCCGGCTGGTGGAAGGCCTGCGCCGGCTCGAATACCGCGGCTATGACAGCGCGGGCGTCGCCACCCTGGTGAACGGCCACATCGAGCGCCGCCGCGCCGAGGGCAAGCTGAACAACCTGGACATGAAGCTGCGCGATCAGCCGCTGTCCGGCACTGTCGGCATTGGCCACACCCGCTGGGCCACCCATGGCGGCCCGACGGAGAACAATGCCCATCCGCACGCCACCAAGCGCGTCGCCGTCGTCCACAACGGCATCATCGAGAATTACCAGGAGCTGAAGGACGAGCTGACCGGCCACGGCTACGTCTTCGAAAGCGCCACCGACACCGAGGTGATCGTCCATCTCGTCACCTATTACCTGGAAAAGCACGGCATGACGCCGGTCCAGGCGTCGGCCGCCGCCTTCAAGCGCTTCACCGGCGCCTTCGCCCTGGTGCTGATCTTCGCGGGTGAGCATGAGCTGATGATCGGCGCCCGCCACGGCACGCCGCTGGCCGTCGGCTATGGCGACGGCGAGATGTATCTGGCGTCCGACGCCTTCGCGCTGGCACCGCTGACCAACCGCATCTGCTATCTGGAGGACGGCGACTGGGTCGAGGTCAGCCGCACCGCCGCCATCGTCCACGACGCCGCCGACGCGGTGGTGGAGCGGCCGGTGAAGACCACGGCGGTGTCCGGCGCCCTGATCGGCAAGGACGGCTACCGCCACTACATGCTCAAGGAAATCTACGAGCAGCCGCAGGTCATCGGCGACACGCTGAACGCCTACATCAACCCGGAAACCGGCACCTTCACTCTGCCGGACTTTCCCTTCGATCTTGCCGGCGCGTCGAAGCTGACCATCGTCGCCTGCGGCACCGCCTATTACGCCGGCTTCGTCGCCAAATACTGGTTCGAGACGCTGGCCCGCATCCCGGTCGAGGTCGACATCGCCTCGGAGTTCCGCTACCGCGAGGCCCCGCTGCCGCCGGGCGGCATCGCGCTGTTCATCTCGCAGTCGGGCGAGACGTTGGACACGCTGGAGGCTCTGCGTTACTGCAAGCGTCAGGGCCAGAAGATCCTGTCGATCGTGAACGCCCCGGAAAGCACCATCGCGCGGGAATCCGACGCGGTGCTCTACACCATGGCGGGGCCGGAGATCGGCGTCGCCTCGACCAAGGCCTTCACCACCCAGCTGACCACGCTGGCCTGCCTTGCCGTCACCGTCGGCCGCGCCCGCGGCGCCATCGACCAGGAGCGGATGCAGCAGATCGCCCACGCCCTGCGCGAGGTGCCGGCCCGCGCCGCCGATGTTCTGGCCCATGACGAGCGGCTGAAGGAACTGGCGCAGGAGGTGTCGGAGGCCCGCGACGTGCTGTATCTGGGCCGCGGCGCCATGTATCCGCTGGCCCTGGAGGGCGCGCTGAAGCTGAAGGAGATCAGCTACATTCATGCCGAAGGCTACGCCGCCGGCGAACTGAAGCACGGCCCCATCGCGCTGATCGACGACAATGTGCCGGTGATCGTGCTGGTCCCGTCCGATGCCCTGTTCGAGAAGGTGGTGTCGAACGTACAGGAGGTCTGCGCCCGCTCCGGCAAGGTCCTGCTGCTTGCCGACAAAAAGGGCATCGACAAGCTGAAGGACAAGGTCCGCTGGTCGGTCGAGCTGCCCGCTTGCGACCCGCTGGTGGCGCCGCTGCTGTATGCCATCCCGGTGCAGCTGCTTGCCTACCACACGGCCGTGCTGAAGGGGACGGATGTCGATCAGCCGCGTAACTTGGCAAAGTCGGTCACTGTCGAGTAAAGCAGAAGACGCAGAGTGTCGTTTATATCTGCGGCCAGAAATATCTGAGAATGGGGCTGATTGAGTAGTCGCGCGCTCCTGGGAAGCCGTATCCTCTGTCGAGGATACGCTTCCGCGGGATCGGGCATGCCCTGCATGAACTTGCCTGGAGACCGTGAAGAACCTACCGCTATGGTCTGAGGGACCGGGAGGTTTGGCGTCGGTGCCGCATATCGGCGCAGGCCGATGGAAGAGGTCAAGCGGAAAGCGGTTCGGCTGGACCGCCGGCGGATCCGTGATAGTCACCGCGACCACGGTGAACGCCAAATCCACCCGCCGCATGCAGCAAAGCGAGCCAAAACGAAAAGGGCCTAGCCGCTTAAACGGCTAAGCCCTTGAATTCATGGCGGACCCGACGAGATTCGAACTCATGACCTCTGCCTTCGGAGGGCAGCGCTCTATCCAGCTGAGCTACGGGTCCATCGCTGGTGGAGGTGGAACATAGTCGAAGCTCCGCGGCGACGCAAACACTAAATTCAGCCATTTTTCGACGATGCCGCAGCGCCTCACCTCCGCCTCGTGGAAACGTTTCCATTCTTCATGAAAGCGTTTTCCTGGCGTCACGCGATTGCAACACGCCGCCGTCACTCTGCCCCGCGCCGGATCGACCGGTACTGGAAGGACGGGTGCTTGATGGTGCGGGATGGGATGCGGTTCACGGATGGGCAGACGGCGCGGGGCACCGCCCGCGGGGTGGAGCGCGTGGCGACGATCCGCGATGTGGCGGCGCGCGCCGGGGTGTCCATCGCCACCGTGTCGCGCGTCCTCAACGGCAGCGGCAACGCCACGCCGGAAACCATGGAGAAGGTCCGCACCGCGGCGTCGGACCTGTCCTTCCGCCCCAGCACCATCGGGCGCAGCCTGAAAGCAGCGCGCACGCGCACCGTCGGCGTGCTGGTGCCGTCGCTGACCAATCCCGTCTTCGCCGAGAGCGTCGCCGGCATCCAGGAATCCGCGGCTGAAGTCGGATACAGCGTGCTGATCGCCTCCACCGACTATGATCCGGGCAGGGAATCCCGCGCCATCGAAGGGCTGCTGTCCAACCGGGTGGAAGGACTGGTGCTGACCGTCGCCGATGCGGACCGCAGCGGCTCGCTCGACACGCTGGACGAGGTGCGGCTCCCCTATGTGCTGGCCTACAACCAGCCGGAACGTGCGTTGCGCGCCCATGTGTCGGTCGACAATGTCACGGCCGCCCGCACGGTGGTCGAACGGATGGCAGCGCTGGGCCACCGGCGCATCGGCATGATCGCCGGACGCTTCCGCCAGTCCGACCGCTCACGCCGGCGCCATGCCGGCTGGCAGGCGGCGCTGGGCGATGGCGGACTGCCGCCGGGACCGGTGGTGGAGGTCGATTTCAACGAACTGCGGCTGACCCACCGGCTGGCTCCCCATCTGGAGGGACCGGAACGGCCGACCGCCTTCTTCGCCTCCAACGACATGCTGGCGCTCGCCACCATCCGGGCGCTGCGCGACCTCGGCTTGCGGGTGCCGGACGACGTGTCGGTCTGCGGCTTCGACGGAATCGAGGTCGGCCGGCTGATGTCGCCCAGCCTCGCCACCCTGGTGCAGCCGGCCCGCGCCATGGGCGCCACCGCCTTCGAATGCCTGCGCACCGGCTTTTCCGGCGACCTGCAGGGGCGCGCTGTGATGCTGCCCTTCACTCTGCGTCCGGGCGAATCGCTCGGCCCGGCGCCTTCCGAACCGATCCAAGCGCTTCCCGAACGGAGATACCCTCGATCATGATGAAGCCGTTCCTGCTCGGCGCCGCTACTCTGGCCGCCGCCCTGACCACAGCGGTGACGCCCGCCACCGCGGCGGAGCCGACCGCCATCTGCTACAACTGCCCGCCGGAATGGGCCGATTGGGCGTCACAATTGAAGGCGATCAAGGCCGATCTCGGCATCGCCGTGCCGTTCGACAACAAGAACTCCGGCCAGTCGCTCGCCGCCATGCTGGCGGAAAAGGACAAGCCGGTGGCCGACGTCGTCTATCTTGGCGGGCCGGTCGGCATCCAGGCCAAGGCGGCGGGTGTCGTCACCCCCTTCAAGCCGGCGGCCTGGGCCGAAATCCCCGACGGCATGAAGGACGCCGACGGCAATTGGTTCGCCATCCACAGCGGCACGCTGGGCTTCTTCGTCAACACCGAGGCGCTGGGCGGCAAGCCGGTGCCGCAGAGCTGGGCCGACCTGCTGAAGCCCGATTACTCGGGCATGGTCGGCTATCTCGACCCGACCAGCGCCGCCGTCGGCTATGTCGGCGCGGTGGCGGTCAATCTGGCGCTGGGCGCCGATTATGGCAGCTTCGACACGGCGGTCGGCTGGTTCAAGGATTTGCAGAAGAACCAGCCCATCGTGCCGAAGCAGACCTCCTACGCCCGCGTGCTGTCGGGCGAGATTCCGATCCTGATCGACTACGACTTCAACGCCTACCGCGCCAAATACACCGACAAGGCGCCGGTCGCCTTCGTCATCCCCAAGGAAGGCACGGTGTCCGTCCCCTATGTGATGGCGCTGGTCAAGAACGGCCCGAACCCGGACAACGGCAGGAAGGTGCTGGACTACGTCCTGTCGGACAAGGGCCAGACGCTGTGGGCCAACGCCTTCATGCGCCCGGTCCGCGCCGAGGCGATGTCGCCGGAAACCGCGGCCAAGTTCCTGCCGGCCGCCGACTACGCCCGCGCCAAGCCGGTCGACCTTGCCCGCATGGCCGAGGCGCAGAAGGGCTTCATGGACCGCTATCAGGCGGAGGTGAAGTGAGCACCTGCGTGCAGGACGCCCCCCTCCCCCACCGGCCGGCGGCATCACCGCTGGCCGGGTTGGGATGGGCAGGCGAACCGCTGCGGCTGACGGCCTTGCTCGCGCCGGCGGCGGCGGTGTTCGCGGCCTTCTTCCTGCTGCCGCTGGTCCGTCTGATCCTGATCGGCGCCGGCGGGGCGGAGGGTTGGTCCGCCTATCTCACCACGCTCGTCGATCCCGGACATCTCGACAGCCTGCTGTCGACGCTGGCGCTGTCGGCCGGGGTGACTCTGGTGACGCTGGCCGTGTCGACCATCGCCGGGCTGTTCCTGGTGCGCCATCACTTCCCTGGGCACGCCCTGCTGGTGGCGCTGCTGACCTTCCCGCTGGCCTTTCCCGGCGTTGTCATCGGTTTCATGGTCATCATGCTGGCCGGACGCCAGGGACTGATCGGCACGATCACGCAGGCACTGACCGGGGGGAAGCTGGTCTTCGCCTACTCCATGGCCGGGCTGTTCCTCGGCTACGTCTATTTCTCGATCCCCCGCGTCATCCTGACGGTGATGGCGGCGGCGGAGAAGCTGGACCCGCGGCTGGAGGAGGCGGCGCGGTCGCTGGGGGCGTCCCCCTGGCGCGTGGTGGCCGACGTGATCCTGCCGGCGCTGAAACCGGCGCTGATCTCGGCAGGCGCACTCTGCTTCGCGACCTCGATGGGCGCGTTCGGCACCGCCTTCACGCTCGCCACACGCATCAATGTGCTGCCGATGACGATCTATACCGAATTCACGCTCCAGGCGAACCTCACGGCGGCGGCGGCGCTCAGCGTCCTGCTCGGCCTCATCACCTGGGCGGCGCTCGCGGTGGCGCGCAGCGTCGCCGGCACCTCCGTCGCGGCGGCGGGGTGACGGGCAATGCATAGTCTCTCGAATCGCCGCGGCTGGGGTTTCTGGCTGCAACTGGGCTTCACCCTGCTGGTCTGCGCCCTGCTGACCCTGCCGATGGTGATGTCGATGCTGGCCGGGCTGACCGCCAATTACTTCGTCGGCCTGAAAAGCGGCTTGACCCTGCGCTGGGTGCAGGAGGTGTTGCAGGTTTATTCCGGCACCATCCTGCTGTCCCTGCAGATCGCCTTCGCCTGCCTTGCCTGCACGCTGGTGCTTGGCGTGCCTGCCGCCTATGCGCTGGCGCGGCGCCCCGGCCGGATCGCCCGGCTGGTGGAGGAACTGCTGATGATGCCGGTCGCCATTCCCGGACTCGCCACCGCCTTGGCGCTGATCGTCACCTATGGCGGCGTCGGGGATTTGCGCAGCAGCTGGCTGTTCATCCTGATCGGCCATGTGCTGTTCACCCTGCCCTTCATGGTCCGCGCCGTGCTGGCGGTGATGGGTTCCATCGACCTGACGACGCTGGAGGAGGGGGCGGCCAGCCTGGGCGCCGGATTCCTGCGCCGCTTCGCCACGGTGGTGCTGCCCAACTGCCGCTCCGGCATCCTGGCCGGGTCGCTGATGGTGCTGACCCTGTCGGTGGGCGAGTTCAACCTGACCTGGCTGCTGCACACGCCGTTGACCAAGACTCTGCCGGTTGGGCTGGCCGACAGCTACGCCTCGCTGCGGATCGAGATCGGCAGCGCCTACACCCTCGTCTTCTTCCTGATGATCGTGCCCAGCCTGATCCTGCTGCAGGGTCTGGCGAAGCGCGGCCGTCCGTCCGTTTGAGGCCTCCAGAGATGCCCGACAGCCTGATGCCCGACAGCTTCCACCTCGACGCCGTACCGATCCGACTGGAGCGCTGCGGCAAGACCTTCGCCGGCGGAGCCCGCGCGCTGGAGCCGCTGGACCTGACCATCAGAGGCGGCGAGACCGTCGTCTTCCTGGGCCCCTCCGGCTGCGGCAAGACCACGACGCTGCGCATCATCGCCGGGCTGGAGAGCCCCGATCCCGGCGGCCGCGTGCTGTTCGGCGACGAGGACGTGACCGCCCTGCCGATCGAGCGGCGCAACGTCGGCATGGTGTTCCAGAGCTACGCCCTGTTCCCCAACATGACGGTGGCGGAGAACGTCGGCTACGGCCTGAAGGTGCGCAAGCTCGCCCGTGCCGACCGTATCCGCCGGGTGGAGGAGATGCTCGACCTGATGCATCTCGGCGAGTTCGCCGGGCGGCGGATCGACCAGCTCTCCGGCGGGCAGCGGCAACGGGTGGCGCTGGCCCGCGCCCTGGTGGTGCGTCCGCGCGTGCTTCTGCTGGACGAACCGCTGACGGCGCTGGATGCCAAGCTGCGCGACAGCCTGCGGCTGGAAATCGACCGGCTGCTGCGCGGGTTGGGCATCACCGCCGTCTACGTCACCCATGACCAGGGCGAGGCGATGGCGCTGGGCGACCGCATCGTGGTGATGGCCAAGGGGCGCGTGGCGCAGATCGGCACCCCGCGCGAGATTTACTACCAGCCAGCCGACGGCTTCGTCGCCGACTTCATCGGCACGATGAATCGGTTGGGAGGCACGGTGCGCGGCGGGAGGCTGAGCATCGGAGCGGCGTCGCTGCCCTGGTCGGGGCCGGACGGCGCGGCGGAGCTGCTGGTCCGGCCGGAGGATCTGGCGCTCGCATCGGAGGCCGACGGCCATCTGGGGGGGACCGTTGCCGCCGCGGTGTTCCTGGGCGACCGCACGCGGCTGGTGGTGGAACCGGCGGACGGGCCGGCGCTGACGGTGGACACACTGGGGCGGAGTGACTTGGGGCGCGGCGACCGGGTGTGGTTGCGCGTCGATCCGGCGCGGGTGCTGGCGGTGCCGTGAGCGAGTGAGTTGCTAAGTTGGCCCCCCACCCCGACCCTCCCCCGCTCTCAGCGGACCCATGGTCCGCCTGTCGCGTCAGCACAAAGCACAGCTTTGTGCGAGAGCTGGGCGGGGGAGGGGGTAAGTGCTGAGGCGGAAGAGCGGCGGCAGTCCCTCCCCCGCCCAGCGGGGGAGGTTAGCTGGGGGTCTAATGCCCCACAAATCAAACACTTAAGCCCTGAAACAGGTCCCCATGATCATCGTCCAGATCACCGACACCCACATCAAGCCCCTCGGCCGCCTCGCCTACCGCCGTGTCGACACCGCCCCTTTCCTGGAGCGCGCCGTCGCCGCTGTCATGGCGCTCACCCCCCGCCCCGACGTGATCCTCGCCACCGGCGACCTCGTTGATGCCGGCCATGCGGAGGAGTACGAACGCCTGCTCGGCCTGCTGCGGCCGCTCGACATCCCGCTTTTCGCCGTCCCCGGCAATCACGACGAACGCGCCGGACTCGCCCGCGCCTTTCCCGACCTTGCAGCCCGCATCGGCGACAGCCGCTTCTTCCACTACACGGTGGAGGACTGGCCGGTCCGCCTGATCGCCATGGACACCGTGCTGCCCGGGTCCGGCGCGGGAGAGGTCTGCGCCGAGCGCCTCGGCTGGCTCGATGCACGGCTGTCCGAGCAGCCCGACCGGCCGACAATCGTCTTCCAGCACCATCCGCCCTTCGCCACCGGAATCGGCCACATGGACCGGCTGGGCCTGAGCGGCGCCGACGCCATGGCCGCGGTGATCCGCCGCCATCCGCAGGTGGAGCGGGTCCTGTGCGGCCATCTGCACCGGCCGATCCAGGTGCGCTGGGCCGGCACCATCGCCTCCACCGCGCCCTCCACCGCGCATCAGGTGGCGCTCGATTTGCGTGACGACGCGCCGTCCGCCTTCGTGATGGAGCCGCCGGGCTATCAGATCCACATGTGGCGCGCCGATACCGGCGTGGTCAGCCACACCGCGGTGATCGGCGACTATGACGGCCCCTACCCCTTCTTCAAGGACGGAAAGCTGATCGACTGACACGGCCATTTCGACCGGCCGTCACATGCCTGTCACGGCCTTCGCGTAAGACAGGGCTTCTCACCGCCGACCCCACGGAGACGACAGAGATGAAGGCGTTTCTCGCCACCCTCGCCACGGTCCTGACACTGGCGCTGAGCCACACCGCGCAGGCCGACGGCGCCACCGGCAAGCTGGTGCTCTACACCTCGCAGTTGGAGCCCGATGCCCGTCAGACGGTGGAGGCCTTCAAGGCGAAGAACCCCGGCGTCGAGGTGGAGTGGGTCCGCAACGGCACGACCGAGCTGATGAACAAGCTGCGGGCGGAGTTCACGGCCGGTGCGCCGCAGCCCGACCTGCTGCTGATCGCCGACGCGGTGACGATGGAATCGCTGAAGGCGGAAAAGCGCCTGCAACCCTATGCCGACGCTCCGGTCTCCGGCTACCGTCCCGGCACGCACGACCCGCAGGGCCACTGGTTCGGCACCAAGCTGATCACCACCGGCATCGTCTACAACACCGCCGCCCCGATGAAGCCGACCTCCTGGCAGGACCTGCTGAAGCCGGAGGCAAAGGGCAGCACGGTCATGCCGAGCCCGCTCTATTCCGGCGCCGCGGCCATCCACATGGCCGCGATCAAGGCACAGCCGTCGCTGGGCATGGCCTATTACGAGGCTCTGCAGCGCAATGCCGTCACCGCAGCCAAGGGCAACGGAGGCATCCTGAAGGACGTGGCCGGCGGAGCGAAGCTCTACGGCATGGTCGTCGATTACCTGCCGATCCGCGAACAGCTGAAGGGCTCCCCCGTCGCCTTCGTCTTCCCGAAGGAGGGCGTCAGCGCGGTCAGCGAGCCGGTGGCGATCCTCAGCACCGCGAAGAACCCGGCGGCAGCCAAGGCCTTCATCGATTTCCTGCTGAGCCGCGACGGCCAGGATCTCGCATCGCGCCAGGGATTCCTGCCGGCCCTGCCGGGCGTCACCCCGCCGCCGGGCTTCCCCGACCCTGCGACCATCACCCTGCTGCCCTACGACCCGGCCAAGGCGCTGGCCGAGGACGACGCCAACAAGCGCGCCTTCGCCGACCTGTTCGGCGGGTGAGAGTGTTGGTGCGGAGTGGAAAGGATCCCCTCTCCCCCCCGGGGAGAGGGTTAGGGTGAGGGGGGTGCGTTGCAGAGATCTTCAAGAATCGCACGCGCCGGCTCTCCCCTGGGAATCCATACCATGCATCCCCCTCACCCCGCCTCTCTCCCCGGGGGGGAGAGGGGGATCATCCCAGGTGGTCAAAGGTCGGGAAGAGGTATCCTCCCTACCCTCCCCGGCTGGCCGCTGCTGGTCGGGCTTCTCGTGCTTCTGCCGGTCCTGCGCCTGCTGTGGGAAGCGGGCGATCCGGCGGTGCTGGGCCATGTGCTCGACACCCCCGCCACTTGGCGCGCCACCAGCAACAGCATCGCCATCGCCGCAGGCGCCACACTGGCGGCGGCGTTGATCGGCGGGCCCTTCGCCCTGCTGATCGGATTGACCGACCTGCGCGCCCGGACGGCAATGACCTTCGCGCTGATCCTGCCGCTGATGATCCCGCCGCAGATCGTGGCGATGGCCTGGACCCATCTTGCCGGCTCCGGCAGTCCGCTGCTGAAGCCGCTCGGCTTCGCCCCGCCGGTCGGCACGCCGAACCCGGTACAGTCGGCCGCCGGCATGGTGCTGGTGATGGGGATCGAACATGCACCGCTGGTCTTCCTCGCCCTGCGCGCGGCGCTCCGCGCCATTCCCGGCGACGTGCTGGAGGCGGCACGGGCATCCGGCGCCGGCCCCTGGCGCGCGGTGCGCGGCGTGGTGCTTCCGCTCTGCCTGCCGGGACTGATCGCCGGACTCGCCATGGCCTTCGTCGCGGCACTGGGAAATTTCGGAGTCCCCGCCCTGCTGGGCGTGCCGGCCGGCATTCCGATGCTGCCGACGCTGATCTACCGCCGGCTGGCCGGCTTCGGTCCCTCCGCCCTGCCCGAGGTGGCGGTGCTGGCCGCCCTGATCGGGCTGATCGCCTGTTTGGGTATCGCCGCCCAAACCATCCTGCAATCGCGCATCGCCACCCGCCTCCCCGGTGGCGCCCGTCCGCTCGTGCCCCTGCCGCTGGGCGCAGCCCGCGCACCGGTCGAGACGATGGCCTGGGGCATTCTTCTGCTGCTGGTCGCGGCCCCGCTGACGGCATTGCTGGCGACCAGTCTGGTGCGGGTCTACGGCCTGCCCATCGGCCTCGAAACGCTGACGCTGTCCCATTACCGCGAAGTGCTGGCGCTCGATCAGGTCGGTCGCGCCTTCGCCAATTCGGTGCTGCTGTCGGGATCGGCCGCCCTGCTGCTGGCGCTGCTGGCGGTCCCACTGGCCCATGCCATGGCGCGGGGCGGCGGTGCCGGGCGGATCGCCCGTGCGGTCGGGGTGCTGGTGGAACTGCCGCACGCCGTGCCGGGGGTGGTGCTCGGCATCGGCTGCATCCTGCTGTTCCTGAAGCCGCTGCCGGGGCTGGGCTTCAGCCTGTACGGCACGCTGTGGATCATCCTGGCGGCCTATCTGGTCCGCTTCCTGCCGCTGGCCCTGCGTCCGGTCCAGGCGGCCTGCACAGCGCTCGACCCGACGGTGGAGGAGGCCGCCCGCGCGCTCGGCGCCGGGCCGCTACGGCGGCTGGTGACGGTGGTGGCGCCGCTTGTGGCTCCCGCCGCGGCGGCCGGCGGCCTGCTGGTCTTCCTGACCGCCTTCAACGAACTGACCGTCTCCATCCTGCTGTGGTCGCAGGGGCGGGAGACTCTGGGCGTCGTCGTTTATGCGCTGGAGGAAGGCGGCAGCCCGACGCTGGGCGCCGCGCTCGGCGTCATCGCCATCCTGGTGGTGCTGGTCGCCATGCTCGCCGCCGGGGTGCTGGGCCGCCGCCTGCCGCCCGGCGTGGTGCCCTGGCGGGAGTAATCCACGTCAGGCTGGAAGCCCTGACGCCTTGCGAACCGCCTCCAGCACCGTCAGCACGTCGCGCGCCTGCTCCGCCGTCACCGGCGGCGGCGCGCCGTCGAGAATGGCGGCCGCTACCCCGCGGTAGAAGGCGAGATAGTCGCCGCGCAGGGTCTCCAGCCGGCGCTCGGTTCCGTCGGCCTGGACCAGCAGCGCATGGTGTTCCGGATCGTCGACGCCCCAGTCCGCTTCAGTCGGCATCCTGCCGGCGCGCAACGCCGCCTCCTGCCCGTCCATGCCATGCTTCAGGAAGCTGCCGCGGTCGCCATGCAGTTGGAAGCGCGGTCCCGGCCGGCAGACGACCGTCCCGCAATGCAGGATCGCCCGCATCGGGCCATAGCCCAGCACGATATGGAACCAGTCGTCCACCTGCGCATCCGGCCGCTGGGCACCGACATCGGCGAGGATGCGGTCGGGCATGCCGAACAGGGTCAGCGCCTGATCGATCAGATGAGCGCCGAGATCGAACAGCACGCCCGATCCGGCCAGTGTCTGCTCCCGCCATCCCTGCTTGATCTGCGGCCGGAAGCGGTCGAAATGCGCCTCATAGTGGTAGGGACGGCCGACCTCGCCGTTTTCCAGGCAGGCGCGAAGCGTGAGGAAGTCGTTGTCCCAGCGGCGGTTCTGGAAGACGGTCAGCAGCCGTCCCTGCCGCTTGGCAAGGTCGATCAGGTCGTCGGCCTCCACGGCGGTGGTCGCCATCGGCTTGTCGATCACCACATGCTTGCCGGCCAGCAGCGCCTCGCGGGCCAAGGGGGCATGGCTGGTGTTGGGGGTGGCGATCACCACCAGATCGATGCCCGGGTCGCCGATCACCGCCTCGGCCGTCGTCGCCTCCGCCCCCGGTGCGCTGCGGCGGATGTCGTCCACGCGCGAACTGGCGACCGCCTTCAGGGTGAGGCGCGGCTCGCTCAGGATCAGCGGCGCGTGGAACACCGACCCGGCAAGGCCGAATCCCAGCAGACCGACCGACAGGCTCCTCATCGGCTTCCCCTTCCTAGACGCTGGCAACCGGCACAGCAGATGGGAGGCCGGTTGGGAGCGGCCAAGAGGTGTTCCTTCAGGGCCGGGCGATGCCACCCGGCCCCATACGGTGCCGGCCTACGGAGTGATCGCCACCTTCAGCACCCCGTCGCGCTGGTGGCCGAACAGCTCGTAAGCCTCTTCGATCCGCTCCAGCGGGAAGCGATGTGTGACCAGCGGCTTCAGGTCCACCCGGCGGGAGGCGACGACCGCCATCAGCCGGCGCATCCGCTCCTTGCCGCCGGGGCAGAGCGAGGTGACGATGGTATGGTCGCCCAGCCCCGCCGCGAACGGCCCCAGCGGCAGGCGCAGGTCGCCCGAATAGACGCCCAGGCTTGAGAGCGTTCCGCCCGGCCGCAGGACACGCAACGCCGCCTCGAAGGTCGCCTGGGTGCCAAGTGCCTCGATGGCGACATCGATGCCGCGGCCGTCGGTCAGCCGCATGATCTCCTCCACCGGATCGACCTCGCGGAAGTTGACCACGTGATCGGCGCCCATGCGCCGCGCCATCTCCATCCGCGCCGACACGGCGTCGACGGCGATGATGGAGGTGGCACCCTTCAGCTTGGCCCCGGCGGTGGCGCACAGCCCGATGGGTCCCTGGGCGAACACCGCCACCGTGTCGCCGATGCGGATGTTGCCGCGCTCCGCCCCGGCGAAGCCGGTGGACATGATGTCGGGGCACATCAGCACCTCCTCGTCCGTCAGTTCGTCGGGGACGGGGGCGAGGTTGGTCATCGCGTCCGGCACAAGCAGATATTCTGCCTGGGAGCCGTCGATGGTGTTGCCGAAGCGCCAGCCGCCCAACGGCTTCCAGCCATGCTTGGTGCCGGCGCCGTCCTGCGAATGGCAACCGCACAGGCAGGCGTTGCTGTGGCCGCTGGGGGTGATGGCCCCGGCGATCACCCGCTGCCCCTCGCGGTAGCCGCTGACGGCGGACCCCAGCTTCTCGATGATGCCGACCGGCTCATGCCCGATGGTAAGGCCCCGATTGACCGGATATTCGCCCTTCAGAATGTGGATGTCGGTTCCGCAAATCGTCGTCGTGGTGATGCGGATCAGCGCGTCGAGCGGCCCGACATCGGGGATCGGCTTGTCGTCCAGCACGATGCGGCCCGGTTCGACGAACACTGCCGCTTTCATCATGACCATGGCGTTCTCCCGTTCTGGCAGATGCCGGTCCCGAAGCTGTTTGGCGTGACCTTCGCAAACGGCCCGCGGCCGGCGATATGCTTCACACCGGACAGTGTAGGGCGGCCGGATGAGCGCCACATTGACCCATGTTAAAGGGCGACGCGCGGGAGCGGCATCGGTGCGCCGCCGGCCATCTTGACGCCAGCTTGAGCTTGATTAGATTTTGCCCGCGCCGGGGTGCCGCCGGGGTGCTTCTGCCCACCGGATCCCGGCGCGCCCGAAGACCGTGTCCTGCATGTTGCTCTGCGGAGGATGTGTGAGATGCCGATGACCAGATATTTGCGTGCTCCCCCGGTTTGGCCGGACTCGGTGTCCGACTGAGACAACCATCAAACTCAGCCGGACACAGCTCAAGAAAAACCTGCACAGCGCATCACACCTGTGTCCGATATTACGGGCACGGGCAAGCGTCGCTGGAAATTTTTGAAATATAGCGCTCGATTTTCCTTCAAAAAATCCTCTTGACGACAAATACGCGGCGAGTAAATTCCCGATCCGAAAGCGCGGCCCATTCGGGCGCGCTTGAGAACCAAAGACATTCGCTTAAGACCAAGGAGTGTCACACCATGAAGTTCAAACCGCTTCACGACCGCGTTCTGGTCCGCCGCGTCGAATCCGATACCAAGACGAAGGGCGGCATCATCATCCCCGACACCGCCAAGGAAAAGCCGCAGGAAGGCGAAGTCATCGCCGTCGGCGCGGGCGCGCGGGACGAGGCCGGCAAGCTGGTGGCCCTCGATGTGAAGCCCGGCGACCGCGTGCTGTTCGGCAAATGGTCCGGCACCGAGGTGAAGATCGACGGCGAGGATTTCCTGATCATGAAGGAGAGCGACATCCTCGGCGTGATCGAGGGTGCCGCCGAACCCGCCAGGAAGGCCGCTTAAGCAGGGGAGGAACAGGACCATGGCTGCGAAGGACGTGAAGTTCGGCTCCATCGCCCGCGACAAGATGCTGCGCGGCGTGGACATCCTGGCCGATGCCGTGAAGGTCACTCTCGGCCCGAAGGGCCGCAACGTGGTGATCGAGAAGTCGTTCGGCGCCCCGCGCATCACCAAGGACGGCGTGTCGGTCGCCAAGGAAATCGAACTGGCCGACAAGTTCGAGAACATGGGCGCGCAGATGCTGCGCGAGGTGGCGTCGAAGACCGCCGATCTGGCCGGTGACGGCACCACCACCGCCACCGTGTTGGCCCAGGCCATCGTCCGCGAGGGCGCCAAGTCGGTCGCCGCCGGCATCAACCCGATGGATCTGAAGCGTGGCATCGACATGGCGGTCGACGCCGTGGTGGCCGAATTGAAGGCCCGCTCCAAGAAGGTGACCACCAACGAGGAGATCGCCCAGGTCGGCACCATCTCCGCCAACGGCGACCGCGAGATCGGCGACATGCTGGCCCGCGCGATGGAGAAGGTCGGCAACGAGGGCGTCATCACCGTCGAGGAGGCCAAGAGCCTGGAGACCGAGCTGGATGTCGTCGAAGGCATGCAGTTCGACCGCGGCTACACCTCGCCCTACTTCGTCACCAACGCCGAGAAGATGCAGGTGGAGCTGGATGATCCCTACATCCTGATCCACGACAAGAAGCTGTCCGGCATCCAGGCCATCGTCCCGGTGCTGGAGAAGGTGGTGCAGTCGGGCAAGCCTCTGCTGATCATCGCCGAGGAGGTGGAGGGCGAGGCGCTGGCGACCCTGGTGGTCAACCGCCTGCGCGGCGGCCTGAAGGTCGCGGCGGTGAAGGCCCCCGGCTTCGGCGACCGCCGCAAGGCCATGCTGGAGGACATCGCCATCCTCACCGGCGGCCAGGTGATCAGCGAGGATGTCGGCATCAAGCTGGACAACGTCACCATCGACATGCTGGGCCGCGCCGGCAAGGTGGTCATCACCAAGGACAACACCACCATCGTCAACGGTGTCGGGTCGTCGGACGACATCAAGGCCCGCTGCACCCAGATCCGCCAGCAGATCGAGGAGACGACGTCCGACTACGACCGCGAGAAGCTGCAGGAGCGGCTGGCCAAGCTGGCCGGCGGCGTCGCGGTGATCCGCGTCGGCGGCGCCACCGAGGTCGAGGTGAAGGAGCGCAAGGACCGCGTCGACGACGCCATGCACGCCACCCGCGCGGCGGTGGAGGAAGGCATCCTGCCCGGCGGCGGCGTGGCGCTCGCCCGTGCGGTTTCGGTGCTGGAGAGCGTCAAGCCGGCCAACGACGACCAGCGCGTCGGCGTGGAGATCGTGCGCCGGGCGCTGAGCGCGCCGGTCCGCCAGATCGCCGCCAATGCCGGTGTCGACGGCTCGATCATCGTCGGCAAGCTGCACGACAGCAAGGAGTACAGCGTCGGTTACGACGCGGCCAAGGGCGAATGGTGCGATCTGGTGAAGGCCGGCATCATCGACCCGGCCAAGGTGGTGCGCACCGCGCTGCAGGACGCGGCCTCCGTCGCCGGCCTGCTGATCACCACCGAGGCGATGGTCGCCCAACTGCCGGAGAAGAAGCCCGCGGTGCCCGCCCCCGGCGCCGACATGGACTTCTGAGCCGGGCCTTTCCGACAGGCCTCCCAGCCGAACGGTTTCGGACCGGATGTTCCCTGGACGGGGTCGCGCCACACCGGCGCGGCCCCATTTTTTCTCAATGGACGAATGACTTGCCCGGTTCCGGCAGGGGAAAGCGCAGGGTTGCTTTCACTCCCTCCTTCGGCAGCGGCTGAATGTCCAAATTCCCGCGCAGCTGCTGGGCCAACTGCTGCATGA
Organism: Pseudomonadota bacterium; assembly: GCA_023423695.1. Lineage (GTDB taxonomy): Bacteria > Pseudomonadota > Alphaproteobacteria > Azospirillales > Azospirillaceae > Azospirillum. The sequence continues at coordinate 183,901 of JAFAFA010000073.1, forward strand.
TCTTGCCGCCCAGCCCGGTCCCCTGCGGCTGACCCGACAGGATGCCGACCCCATCGTCGCAGACGCGCAGCACGCAGTCCTTCCCCTCCCTGCGGAAGCTGAGGTCGATCCGACCGGAGCGGCCATCGGGAAAGGCGTATTTCAGCGCATTGGTGATCAGCTCGTTGGCGATGGTGCCGACCGCAATAGCGACGGCCATGTCCAGGACGACGTCCTCCACCTCGGCGTTGACCGCCACCGGCCGCACCCCGACCACGCCGAGCTGGAGATCCTCCACAAGGCTTTCCAGGAACTCCTTGGAATTGACCACGGTGACGCCCTCGACACGGCGCAGGCGGACATAGACCCGGGCCAGCACGCCGATACGCTCGATGGTGCCACTGACGATGTCCTGCGGCTTCTCCGACCGGTGGGCCGCCAGCATCAGTTGGGCGCAGATCTGCTGCAGGTCGTTGCGGATCCGATGGTGGATCTCGTGCAGCATCAGTTCCTTTTCCTCGTTGACCGCGGACAGCTGGTCCGAGGACAGGCGGAGCTGCTTGTTCGCCCGGTGCAGGGCATCCGCGGCCGCGGCGATGCCGAACCCCAATGCCATATAGATGAGGAAGGCCAGCCGGTCGCCCGGGTCCGCGATCCATAGCAATCCCTCGGGCTTCATGAAGAACCAGGCCGAACACAGCCCCGACAGAATCACGGCCACAAATCCCGATCCGCGGTCGAACAGGATTGAAACCAGAAAGATAGTGGGGATGAAGACGAGAAACGGATATTTGTAGAGAAGCGGATCGAGCATGTAGCGCACAAGCGCCGTCACCCCAACCAGCAGCAGTGTAATTCCGTAGCGCGCCCAGGCGGAACGCGGCAAGCTGGACGACAGCCGATACAAGACCTTTTCCATACCGCGCGCACGATTCACGACGACAGGACTCCGAACAGCAGGACGGAACCCATAACAGTCGAACTCGGGATTCGGCCGGCGCGAATGCAAGGATGCGAATGATAATGTGTGGCCGTCATTCGCGCGCCCGGCCGGAGGAATTCTTTCGGCGAACGGATCTTGGCCGCCCCGCCGACACCCCCATCTGCAAGGCCAAACCGCTCACCGGAGGATCGTGATGCGCAGCACCCTGACCCTGTCGGCCGCCCTTCTCGCCGCCCTTGCCGCCTCCCCTGCCCCGGCCCAATCGCAATCGGGGACGGGAACGGTGATCAAGACCGTCCAGACCGGCGCCGGCCCTGTGGCGGTCAGCCGGTTCGCCGATGGGTTGGATCGGCCATGGGGCATCGACTTCCTGCCGGACGGCCGGGCGCTGGTGACGGAAAAGCCCGGTCGGCTGCGCATCGTGGCGCGCGACGGCACCCTCTCCGCCCCGCTCAGCGGCACGCCCAAGGTTCTGGTCCAGGGCCAGGGCGGGCTGATGGACGTGGCGGTCGATCCGCAATTCGCACAGAACCGGACCATCTATCTCGCCTATGCCGAAGCCGGGGATAACGGCCTGTCCGGGACGGCGCTGGGGCGCGGTACGCTGACCGACCGCGGCATCGAGAATTTCCAGGTCATCTTCCGCCAGTCGCCCAAGGTGGACGGCGGACACCATTACGGTACCCGCATCGTCTTCTCGCCCGATGGCCACATCTTCCTGACGCTGGGCGAGCGCAACAAGATGAACCCGGCACAGGACCGCAATGCCACGCTGGGCAAGGTGGTGCGCCTGAACCGCGACGGCTCACTGCCCAAGGACAACCCCTTCGCCACCGAAGGCAAGGTGGCGGGCGCCGTCTGGTCCTACGGCCACCGCAACATCGAGGCGGCGGCCATCGACCCGCGTACCGGCTCGCTGTGGATCGCGGAGATGGGGCCGGCCGGCGGCGACGAACTGAACCGGCCGGAGGCCGGCAAGAATTATGGCTGGCCGCTGGTCAGCTGGGGCAATCACTACGATGGCCGCGACATCCCCGACCCGCCGACCCGCAAGGACCTCACCGACGCGGTGATCCACTGGACGCCGGTGATCTCACCGTCCGGCATGGCCTTCTACCAGGGCAGCCTGTTCCCGAACTGGCAGGGCAGCGCCCTGATCGGCGGCCTGAGCGCCAAGGGGCTGGTGCGGGTCGCCGTCGACGGCACCACCGCGAAGGAGGCGGAGCGCATTCCGCTCGACGCGCGCATCCGCGATGTGGCACAGGGTCCGGACGGCGCCCTCTATGTGATCACCGATGCGTCCGACGGCGCGGTCCTGCGGCTGGCGCCGGCGAAATAGCCTCCGACGGATGGGGGTGCAATGGATAGGGGCCGATGAGGATCCGCGATTACCGACCGTCAGACGCCCCGGCGCTGGCGCAGATCTACGCCCGTTCCGTCCGCGGCATCGGCCCGCGCTTCTACACCGCTGAACAGGTGGAGGCCTGGGCGGCAACAGCACCGACGGTGGAGCGGGTGCGGGAGGCTTATGGCGACGGGCGGGTGGCCCTGGTCGCGGTGGACAGCGACGACCGGCCGGTCGCCTTCAGCGACGTCGAGACGGACGGCCACATCAACTTTCTCTACTGCGCCCCGGAGGCGGCCGGCCGCGGCACCATGTCGGCGCTGGTCGATGTGCTGGAGGACCGCGCGGCGGCACTGGGATATCCCCGCCTGCACGTGGAGGCGAGCGAGGCCGCCCGCCCCTTTTTCCTGCGCCGCGGCTTCACCCTGCTGGCACGCCGCGAGCTGCGGATCGGCGACGTGCCGATCCACAACTATGCGATGGAGAAGTGGTTGGGGAAGCACATGGAATAGGGGAAGTTGGCCCCCCACCTAACCTCCCCCGCTGGGCGGGGGAGGGACTGCCGCCGAACTTTGGCAAGGCTCCTGTCCCCCTCCCCCGCCCAGCGGGGGAGGGTCGGGGTGGGGGCACGATGCTGGAACTCCCCCCTTACCGTTCGATTTCCTTGTTCCAGCGCTGGTTCCAGTCCGGGCGCTTCTCGTTGATGACGTCCCAGTCCACCGTCACGGCGGTCTTCATGTAGCCCTGGAACTTGTTCATCTCGTCGGCAACGTCGGCCGGCGGCTTGACCGTGGTGTTCGACGGGATCTGCGCGCCATACTGCAGGGCGGCAAGCTGCGCCTCCGGGCTCAGCAGATAGGCGGCGAGCTTCTGGGCGGCCTCGTTGTCGGGGTTCTTGGCGACGACGCATTCGCCGACCATCAGGACGACCGAGCCTTCCTTGGGCTGGACATACTCCACCGGGATGCCCTTGGCCTTCAGCGTGCCGACGCCGGTCGGAGTCAGCGGGAAGATGGCCGCCTCGCCGGTCTGCACCATCTCCGCGATCTTGGCGGAGCTGGGGATGTATTCCAGCACGTTCGGACCGATGGTCTTGCGCCAGGTGGTGAAGCCCGGATCGACGTTGGTCTCGTTGCCGCCCTTGATGCGGTTGTACATCAGGAAGGCATGTAGGCCGAAGGAGCTGCTGGCGGCCGACTGGACGACGATCTTGCCCTTGTACTTGGCGTCGGCCAGATCCATCCAGCTGGTCGGCGGCGCCCAGCCCTTCTCCTCGAACATCGCCTTGTTATAGGCGAGGCCCGTCATGCCCATGTTCACGCCGACCGCCATGTCGCCCTTCAGGCGGGCCGACGGATAGACCTGGTCCAGAACCGGCGACGGCTCCATCTTCTGGCACAGCCCCATGCCGATGGCGCGGTACATCAGCCCGTCGTCGAGGAAGACGACGTGCATCTGCGGATTGTCCTTCTGCGCCTGCAGCTTGGCCAGGATGTCCGACGAGGTGCCGGGTACGACGACCACCTTGATGCCGGTCGCCTTCTCGAAGGCGGGGAAGACATGCTCGGTGTAGGTCTTCTCCATCGTGCCGCCGTTCATGCCAATATAGACCGTCTTGGTCTGGGCGGCGGCGGGAGTCGAAAGCGCGGCGGCGGCCGTGATGGCAACCGTGGCGAGACCGGTGAGCGACAGGGAACGCAAGGTGGGCATGCAGTCCTCCAATGGGCCAAGGGGGAGAAGTCTTAAGCGGTCGGTTTGGAAGTCAAGGGCGGAAAGCGGTCGATGCGGAAGGGCTCCAGCGGCATCGGCGTCTCGCCGGTGGCGACCAACTCGGCCAGGGTCTGGCCGACGCCGGGACCGATCTGGAAACCGGCACCGGAAAAGCCGAAGGCGTGGACCAGGCCGGGCGTGGTGCGGCTGGGGCCGATGATCGGGTTGCGGTCGGGCGTGTAGCCCTCCACCCCGGTCCAGCAGCGGATGACGTGGGCGTGGCGCAGCTGCGGGAACAGCTCCGCCGCGTCACGCATCAGGGTCAGCACGGCGTCGCGCTGCGGCCGGGCGCGGTCGGCGTCCAGCGCGAAGCCGCGCCCGCCGCCGACCACCATGTTGCCGCGCGGCACCTGCCGGCCATAGACACCACCGCCTTCCACCCCGATGTTGACGTCGAGGAAGCGGGGCAGCGGCTCCGTCACCGCCATATTGGGATGGAGCGATTCCAGCGGCACCGGCTCGCCGAAGGTCTCCGCCACCCGCCAGGACCAAGCGCCGGCGGTGTTCAGCAGGAAGCGGGCGCGGACCTCGAGATCGTCACCGCTCAACAGGACGAAGCGGTCGCCATCCTTCTCCACCCGGTCCACCGGCGTCTGTTCGCGAACCACCGCGCCCTGCCCGGCCGCGGCGCGGGCGAAGGCGGGGGAGACGAGGCGCGGGTTGGCGTGGCCGTCCTCCGGGCAGAGCGAGCCGCCGATGGCCCGGTCGCCCAACGCCGGCCAGCGCCGGCGGAACTCATCGCCCGCGATGATCTCCAGGCCCAGGCCAAAACCCTGGCTGCGCTCGCGGTAGGCAATCAGCGAGTCGAGGTCGGCCTCGCTACGCGCCAGCTTGAGATGGCCGGAGCGGATGTATTCGGCGTCGGTGCCCAGCAATTCCGGCAGGCGGCCCCAGATGGCGTGGGCGCGCTGGGACAGCGGCAACTGCTCCAGCGGGCGGCCCTGCCGGCGCACGCCGCCGAAATTGACGCCGCTGGCCTTGGCGCCGCACCAGTCGCGTTCCAGCAGCGTCACCGACAGGCCGGCCTGCCGGAGGAACAGCGCTGCCGAGCCGCCGACGATCCCGCCGCCGACGATGGCGACGTCACACTCGATACGCTCCCGCATCACGCGACCTCCCGCCCGGCAGTGCCCTCTCCCCCCCGGGGAGAGGGGATGATCGTCGCGATGGGGAGGGGCTTGATCGGCGGCTGCGCCCGCAGGCGCCCCACCCCGTCGGGCCCGGTGCGGAGCGTGCGGGACAGCAGCTCCGCCGTGGTGGCGCTGCACATGCGGCCCTGGCAACGGCCCATGCCGGCACGGGTCAGCGCCTTGGCCCGGTTCATCTCGCGGGCCTGCCCGCTGCGGGCGACCTCGCGCACGGCCCCGGCGGTCACGCCTTCGCAGCGGCAGATCATGGTGTCGTCGGCGATGGCGTCGGCCCAATCCGCCGGGAAGGGAAAGGCCGCCGACAGGCTGCGGCGGAAGGCGGCGATGCGGCCGAGCCGGCTGTCCAGCTCCCTGACCCGCGCGCCGTCCACCGGCCGGCCGAGATCCTCCAGCAGGGCCAGCGCCGCACGCTCCCCCGCCAGTTCCGCCGCATCGGCGCCGGAAATGCCGCTGCCGTCGCCGGCGAGGTAGACGCCCGAAACCGAGCTACGCCCTGCTTCGTCCCGCTCCGGCAGCCAAGCCCGGTCGGCCTCGTCGAAGCGGAAGCGGCAGCCGGCGAGATCGGCCAGCTGCGTCTCGGATCGCAGGCCGAGCCCGAAGGCGACCGCATCGCAGGGCGTCCGCCGCTCCTGCCCCCGAGCATCCCGCCAAATCAGCGCCTCGACCCGTTCCGCCCCCTCGGCGCGCACCGGGCGGACGCCGTTGTGGATCGGCACGCCGTGGGCGCGCAGCCAGCCGACGAACAGCAGCCCCTTCGCCAGCGTCGCCGGATCGCGCAGCATGCCGGCAGTGGCGCGGACCTGGGCAGTGAAGGGGGTGGTGTCGAACACCCCCGCCACCTCGACGCCGGCCTTCAGATACTGGTAGGCCACCAGATAGAGCAGCGGTCCGGTACCGAGGAAGGCGACACGCCGGCCGACGGCGCAGCCCTGGAACTTCAGCGCCACCTGCGACCCGCCCAGCGTGAAGACGCCGGGCAGCGTCCAGCCGGGGAAAGGCAGTACGCGGTCGGTGGCGCCGGTCGCCAGGATCAGATGGCTGAAGGGCAGAGTCTCGCTCGCCCCGTCGCACAGCAGGTCCAGCGCCCCATCCTCGCAGTTCCACACCAGCGTGCGCGGACGGTAGTCGACGCGGTCGCGGATCGCCGCCATGGCGCGATGGACCGCGTCGGCCTTGCCCGCCTCGAAGCCGTACAGTGCCTTCTTCGGCCGGGTGAATCCCCCATCCGGGGGCTGGCGGTAGATCTGGCCGCCCCAGCGCGCCGCCTCGTCAACCACCACCGGGCGCAGGCCGGCGGCGACCAGCCGCTCCGCCGCGCGGATTCCGGCCGGACCGGCGCCGACGATGACGGGAGGAAGGGATTCGCTCACGACGTCCACTCCCCGTTGCTCAACAGGCGCATGCCGTCGGCGATGAAGGTGCCGCAGGCGCGCAACCGCTCGCCCTCCTCCGTCCGAACCCAGCAATCCTGGCAGGCGCCCATCATGCAGAAGCCGGCACGCGGGGCATCGGCGAACTCCGTCCGGCGCAGCCGCTCCCCGTTGGTGAGCATGGCGGTCATGACGGTGTCGCCCTCCAGCGCCTCCACAGGGCGCCCGTCGAGGGTGAAGCGGACCACGCGCCGGCCCTGTTCGGCCACACGCTGCAGCAAAGCCATGATGACTGGTCTCCGAGGAGAGGAGGGCCGGCGCGACGTTCAGCGCTGGCCGACCAGGATGCGGTCCAACCCATAGACGCGGTCGAGCAGAAGCACGGCGACCGCGGTGATGCCGATGATCAGCGCCGACACCGCCGCCATCATCGGGTCGATGGATTCGGTGGCGTACATGTACATCCGCACCGGCAGCGTCACCGTGGACGGCGAGGTGATGAAGATGGACATGGTCAGCTCGTCGAAGCTGTTGATGAAGGCGATCAGCCAGCCGCCGGTCACGCCGGGCAGGATCATCGGCAGGGTGACGCGGCGGAACACCGTCGCCTCGCTGGCGCCCAGCGAGAAGGCCGCCTGCTCCACGCTGCGGTCGAAGCCGGAGATGGCGGCGATCAGCAGGCGCATAACATAGGGCGTGACGATGACGATGTGGGCGGCCACCAGCCAACCGAAGCTGCCCGTGGCGCCGATGACGGCGAACAGCCGCAGCATGGCGACGCCCAGCACCAGATGCGGGATGATCAGCGGCGACAGGAACAGCGCGTTGAGGAAGCCGCGGCCGGGAAACTCCCAGCGCGTGATGGCGAGCGAGGCCGGCACCGCCAGCGCCACGGCCAGCGTCGCCGCCAGGAAGGCCAGCCACAGGCTGTTCCAGAAGGACTGCACGAAGTCGGGATGGTGGAACACCGCCTCGAACCAGCGCAGCGAGAAGCCCTTGGTCGGCAGCGACAGCGTATTCTCGGGCGTGAAGGCGACGAGGCAGACGATCGCCAGCGGCGCCAGCATGAAGATGACGACTGCTGTGTGGAAGATCAGGGCGACGGGTCCGTTGCGGGTCATGGCGTCCTCACCCCAGCCGGCGGCGGTAATGACCTTCCACCACGCGGTGGTAGGTCAGCATGATGATCAGGTTGGCGGCCAGCAGGATCACGGCGACGGCGGCCCCCATCGGCCAGTTCAGGTCGCTGAGATACTGGTCGTAGACCACCGTCGCGACCATCTTCAGACGCCGTCCGCCGAGCAGGCCGGGAATGGCGAAGGCGCTGGCGCTGAGGCCGAAGACGATCAGGCTTCCCGACAGGATGCCGGGCAGGATCTGCGGCGCCACCACCCGGACGATGGCGGTGCCACGCGAGGCGCCGAAGGACAGCGCCGCCTGCTCCACCGCCGGATCCAGCTTCTGCAGGGAGGTCCAGACCGGGATGACCATGAAGGGCAGCATGACGTGGACCAGCGCCACGACCACCGTGCCTTCGGTGTAGAGCAGCTTCATCCTGCCGATGCCGAGCGCGATCAGCGCCCCGTTCACCGGCCCTTCCGGCCCCAGCAGCATGCTCCAGCCGAAGGCGCGCACGACGACCGAGACCAGCAGCGGCGCCAGGATCACCAGCAGGAAGACCGAGCGCCAGGGATTGCCCATGCGGCTGAGGATGTAGGCCTCCGGCACGCCGATCACCACGCAGATGGCGGTCGCCAGCGCCGAGATACGGAAGGTGCGGAAGAAGATCTCCAGGTAATACTCGTCGGTCAGCACCGACAGGTAATGCTCAAGCGTGAAGCCGCCGGTGCGCCCGGTCGCGTAATCGAACTGGTTGAAGGACAGCAGCGCCGTCAGGAACAGCGGCGTCAGCACCAGCGCCACGAACAGCAGAGCCGCCGGCGCCGAAAGGAACAGCGGGGCGGAGCGCACGCGGCGCTCCGGTGTCTCGTCGCCGGCTGCGGGCGCGGCCGGCGCGCTATCGGGAAGGGCGGCGCTCATCAGATCACCTCGAGCGCGACGTCGGGCGCTTCCGCCATGGCGCCGCGATGGACGCGGACCACGGAGGGCGCCCAGTCCAGCCCGACGGGCGCACCCTGGTCAGCAGGGGCGGAGCCGTCGTTCGGCGTCACCACCATCACCGTGCCGAGCGGCCCGTCGATGTGATAGAGCCACTGGCTGCCCAGGAAGAAGCGGTCGGCGACCCGGCCGGCCAGCAGTCCGTTGGACGGCGCGGTCAGCCGCAGCTTTTCCGGCCGGATGCACAGCGTCACCGTCTCGCCCACCGACAGGCCGGGGGTTTCCACCGGCACGGCGATGCCCGCCAGCGACACCGAGGCGCCGGCACCGGTCACGGCGGCGACCTTGCCCGGCAGCAGGTTGGTCTTTCCGACGAAACGGGAGATGAACTCCGTTTCCGGGTGCTCGTAGATGCGGTAGGGCTGGTCGATCTGGGTGATGCGCCCGGCCTCCATCACCACGACGCGGTCGCTGATCGAGAAGGCCTCCGCCTGGTCGTGGGTGACCATGACGGTGGTGGTGCCGACCTTGCGCTGGATCTCGCGCAGTTCGAACTGCATCGCCTCGCGCAGCTTGGCGTCGAGGTTCGACAGCGGCTCGTCCAGCAGCAGAACCGGCGGGCGGATCACCAGCGCGCGCGCCAGCGCCACGCGCTGCCGCTGGCCGCCGGACAGCTCGCGCGGATAGCGCTTGGCGTAGGGAGAGAGGTGGACCAGCGACAGCGCCTCTTCCACCCGCGGCTTGCGCTCGCCCTTGGGCACGCGCTGCATCTCCAGGCCGAAGCTGACATTGTCGAAGACGGTCATGTGCGGGAACAGCGCGTAGCTCTGGAACACGATGCCCAGCCCGCGGCTGTTCGCCTTGGCCCGCGTGATGTCGCGCCCGTCCAGCCGGATGGTGCCGGCCGACGGTTCGACGAAACCAGCGATCATCTGCAGGGTCGTGGTCTTGCCGCAGCCGGACGGGCCGAGCAGAGAGACGAACTCCCCCTTTTCCACCGACAGCGACACGTCGCCGACCGCAGTCAGCGGGCCGTAACGCTTGGTGATGTTTTTCAATTCGAGGAACGACATGGGGGGAATTCTCCCTCTTGCTGACCGGGCCTCTGTCTTTCGGGGCCTCACCTGTATGACCCGATGGTTCAGCCGGAGGCCCGGCTGCGTCAATCCGCTTTTTCCGCCAGCAGAAAAGATTTTGCAAAAGCTTCCGATATACGGAATAGATGGCGTGGCAAACATTCATCGATTTTCACACGGAGCCGGAGCATGAGCGCCGACACCCGCGGCAAGGCGAACGACAGTGCGGGCAGCGACGAGACGGGCGCGAAATCCAGCCTGCAGCGCGGGCTGGCGATCCTGCGCCTGCTGGCCTCGTCGAACGAAACGGGGGCGCGGCTGACCGACATCGCCCGCGCGCTGGACCTCACGCCGCCGACCGTTCACCGCCTGCTGAAGATCCTGGTGGAGGAAGGGATGGTGGAGCCGGACCGGGCGACCAAGCGCTATCGCCTGGGCATCGACCTGTTCGGTCTGGCGGCGCAGGCCGGCAATCCCAACAACCTGCGCGACATCTGCCGGCCGATCCTGCTGCGGCTTTCCGCGACGCTGCGCGACACCATCTTCCTGCTGGTGCGCAGCGGCTTCGACGCGGTGTGCCTGGACCGCAGCGAGGGGCCGTTTCCGATCCGCTCCTTCACCGGCGACATCGGCGGCCGGGTGACGCTGGGCGTCGGCCAAGGCAGCCTCGCCATCATGGCCTTCCTGCACGCGGAGGAGCGGGAGGAGGTGATCCGCTTCAACCTGCCGCGCATGCAGGGCGTCGGCATCATCGACGAGGTCTATCTGCGCACGGAAATCGCACGCGTGCGGGATTTGGGCTATGCCAGCCGCTCCACCGGCCTGCTGCCGGGCATGTCCGGCGTGGCGGTTCCAGTGCTGGACCGCGACGGGCATGCCGTGGCGGCGCTCAGCGTCGGCACCATCAGCGAGCGGCTGAACGAGGAACGGCTGCCGGTGGTGGTCGACATTCTGAAACGCGAATCCGCTGCCATCAGCCGCCAGTTGAACCCGTTCGACCCGGTGCTGCGCCGTCCGGCCGCCGTGCTGGGCAGCGGTTCGGCCTGAGGGCGGAGGCGACGGACGATGAAGGGCGTCAAGAAGGCCGACCTTCCCTCCAAGACCTGTCCGGTCTGCAACCGCCCTTTCACCTGGCGGAAAAAATGGGAGCGGGTATGGGAGCAGGTGAAATACTGCTCCGACCGCTGCCGCGGGGAGGCACGCAAGGGCGAGCGGTCCTGAAGGCTCGGAAGCCGACCGCTTGATGTCGATCAATGGCGGGGTTCCCGTGATCGCCTAGGATCGGCATCGCTTGGGGAAAGCCCCTGGCCGGTCGACCTTGCGGCGGACATGACGCGTTCGGGCCACATCCTTGCCGTTCTTCTCTTCGCCTTCACGCTCCTGTTCGGCGCGGTGGGCGGAGCGATGGCGCATGTCGACATGCAGACCGGCCCGGTCGGCCATCATAATGGCGACACGCGCGACGGAACGCACAAGGCGGCGCTGACCGTGGCCGCCCCCTGCTGCCCGGCGGCCGAAGCACCGGCAACGGACAGGCTTCCCACTCCAGCCCGCTGGGCAGACGCCTCCTGGCCGCAGCGCCCGGACTATGCGCCGGACAAGCGCGCCATCGCACCGGAAACGCCCCCTCCCAAAACCAGCCTCTGATCGGCCGCGCGCCGGCTGTCCATTCCTGTCAGCCGGTCGCGGTGCCCGCCAGCGCTTCCACACGCGATCAGAGGATTTCCTCCATGCCCGATCCGAGGCATTTCACGACCCGTCGCGGCTTCATCGCCGGACTGGGCTTCGGCGCCGTTTCCCTTTACGGCGCCTGGGCGGCCTATGGCGCCGCTCCCCTCCCCTTCGGCCACACGCCGCCAGCCGCACCCGAGCCCGAGGCACACGACCATGGCGGGAGCAACGGCGACAGCCATGGCGGCCATGCTGCGGCAGCCACCTCCAAAGCGGAAGACTTCCGCCTGGAGCATGAGACCTTCCTGCGGATCTATGCGCAGACGGACGGCAGCGTCGACCCGCACGCCGCGTCCCATGGCGACGCGCACTCGCACGGCCACGCACATGGCGCCTCCCAGGGCGGCCACGCCGATGCGAGGCACGGCAACGACGGTTCCGCCACCGAGCCGGTGACCGTTTCCCTGATGGCGCAGAAGTTCGCCTACAGCCCCGATCTGCTGCGGCTGAAGGCTGGACAGGCCTACCGGTTCCGCATGATGGCCGACGACATCACCCATGGCGCCTCGATCCAGCTCGGCAGGGCCAGCCGGATCATCCGGCTGCGGCCGAACGTCGTCAGCGAGCAGACGGTCACCTTCACCAAGCCGGGCGAGTATCTCGTCTACTGCACCGTCTATTGCGGCCAGGCGCATGACGCCATGCAGGGCCGCATCATCGTCGTCTGACGGGGGATCGATCATGGACACCATCCCGCATGACGCCCCGAACATGGTCAAATCCGGCCTGACGGCGCGCCTCCGCACCCTGCCCCGGCCCGACAAGGCGTTGCTGAACCTGCTGTTCGGCGCCGCCCTGCTCGCCCTCGTCCTTGGACTTGCCGGCGGTCTGCTCACTGCGCTCGCCCGTGCCGGCGCTTTGGCCTTCTATCCCGACGACGCCTACCGGCTGCTGACCCTGCACGGGGTGTCGGTGTTCTTCTATTGGCTCTACCTGATCCAGGCGGCACTGTTGCTGGCGCTCGCCGCGGCGGAGAACGGCCGGGGACTTGCCCTTCGCCCGGCTGCCTGGGCGGGAGCGGCCCTGATGCTGGCCGGCTTCGCGGTCAGCGAGTGGATTTCCTACACCGGCACGCCGCTGCTCTATGACGGCAGCCCGGAACTGGCGGCCGACGACCCGCGCTCCGTCGGGATCTTCGCGCTCGGCTATCTGCTGCTGTCCGCCGGCCTCGCGGCATCCGCCCTCAGCGGCATCGCCACCCTGCTGCAGCCGCGCCGCCGGGGCGAGGCGGAGGAGTTCTCCGCCATCGGCTTCGCCCTGTTCGCCTGGGCCGGCTTCCTGATCGTCAGCGCCATCGCGGCCACCAATGCTTTCCTTCCCGGCCTGCTCTGGTCGCTCGGCGCCGGGCCTTTCCCGGCCGACCATGGCACCGAATGGCACATCCTGTTCCACAACCTGCACTATCTGCCGCTGATGGCGACGGTGCTGGTCTGGTACGTGCTGACCCAGCATCTGACCGGCGTCACCTCCATCCACGGCGCCCGCCTGTCGAAGATCGTCTTCGCCGCCTATCTGGTCTTCGTTCCGCCGACCAGCCTCTACCACATGTTCCTGGAGCCCAACCTGTCAGAAGGCGTGCGGGTGGTGGGATCGCTGCTGTCCCTGTTCGTCTCGGTCCCGACACTGGCGGCCTTCGCCATCATCGTCTCGTCGCTGGAGGCCAGCGCGCGGGCCCACGGCGCCACCGGCGTCTTTGGCTGGATGCGCGGCCTGCCTTGGGCCAACCCGGCAATGGCGAACATGGGCTGGGCGGTGGTCAATATGATGGTCGGCCTCACCTTCGCCTTCGTCCTGATCCAGGGCGAACTGGCGCCGATGCTGAGCGACACCTTCTTCGTGCCCGGCTATTTCCATCTCTTCGCCGTCGGCGTGCTGACCCAGACCTTCCTGGCGGCACTGATGGTCATGCTGCCGGCGCTGAACGGTGGCCACCTGTGGCGACCGGCGCTGCTGGCCCGCATGCCGATGCTGGTGACCGCCGGCCTGCTTCTGTTCGCCGCGGCCGGTATCGCGGCCGGTACCATGGGCGTGCCGCGCCGGGTGTTCGACATCGGCTATGGCGGCATGGCGCCTGCGGCATGGCCGGTCCTGATGGCGCTGGTCGGCATCGGCGCCGGCCTGTTCGCCACCGCCCTGTCGATCAGCGTCTATGGCATCGTCCGCACCCTGCTGTCCGGCCGCAAGTTGTCGGCGATGGAGTTGCCGGCGGTCGACTGGAAGGCTGGTCAAAACCGCATCGGCGCCGCACCCGCCTGGACCGGCCCCGCGTCCATCGCCGCGCTGGTGGCGGCCATGTATGTGTTCACCATCGCTGCCTTCCAGCTGATCCAGTCGCTGCCGGTCGCCGCCATTGGCGGCGGCCACGGCCATTGACCGCAGGAGACCCGCCATGAAGAACGACGAAGCCCGGCTGATGCTCGCCATCGTCGCGGTCTGGGCGGCGCTGGCCGCCGTCTATGCCCTCGTCCCCAGCCTTGGCATGCCCGGCTATGTCCGAGTCTGGGGCGGAGGGGCCGTGCTGTTCCTGCTGCTTGCCATCGTGCTGACCCTGGCTGGACGAGGGCGGAGCACCGGGGAAAATCGACGATCCTGACCGGATGGCCAGGAAATATTGCCTGTTTTTCAATCATATGCCGGCATTCTGACCGGCTGGAAGGCCGCCCCCGTCAGACGGGTGGCGGCCCCGGCCGCTGGCATCTCCGTTGCATTTGCACGTCCGGCACGCACGCACCCATGGATTCGGGGTAACATTCCCGAGTAGTCATAGGCTGCGGCGGGCCGGCCGTACTGCTGCCGAGGCTCTGCTTGCCGAGGAGGGGCGGTTGACGAAACGCGGCCAATCACACGCGGCCAACGAGACTCTGCGACGAAGGGGATTCACGATGTCGGTTCGGGGGATGGGGAAACTGGGCATGAAGGATCTGGGCATGGGTGTAGCGGGAATGACGCGCCGCGCGGTGCTGTGCGGTGTCGCCGCGGTCGCTTTCGCGGCGGCTGCCGGGGGCTCCCTGCCGGCGCTCGCGCAAAGCAAGCTGAAGGTCGCCGGCATCTACACCGTTCCGATCGAGCAGCAGTGGGTCAGCCGCATCCATGTCGCGCTGAAAGCTGCCGCCGACCGTGGCGACATCGAGTATGTGTGGGCCGAGTCGGTCGCCAACACCGACTATGAGCGCGTGATGCGCCAGTATGCCGAGGCCGGCCAGCAGTTGGTCTTCGGCGAGGTGTTCGGGGTGGAGCGCGCCGCCCGCGCCGTCGCCAAGGACTATCCGAAGACCGCCTTCGTCATGGGCTCCAGCTTCAAGCCCCAGGAACCGAACTTCTCGGTCTTCGACAACTACATCCAGGAGCCGGCCTATCTGTCCGGCATGGTCGCCGGCGGCATGACCAAGTCGAACGTCATCGGTATGGTCGGCGGCTATCCGATCCCCGAGGTCAACCGCCTGATGAACGCCTTCATGGAGGGCGCCAAGGAGGTCAACCCGCAGGTCAAGTTCTCCGTCACCTTCATCGGCTCCTGGTTCGACCCGCCGAAGGCCAAGGAAGCCGCCTTCGCCATGATCGACCGCGGCGCCGACGTGATGTACGCGGAGCGCTTCGGCGTGTCGGACGCCGCCAAGGAGCGCAAGGTTCTGGCCATCGGCAACGTCATCGACACCCAGCCGCAATATCCCGACACCGTCGTCGCCAGCGCCCTGTGGCACATGGAGCCGTCGGTGGAGCGCGCCATCGCCGCGGTGAAGGCCGGCAGCTACAAGGCCGAGGATTACGGCCCCTACAGCATGATGGCGCACAAGGGCTCCAGCCTGGCTCCGCTCGGCACCTTCGAATCGAAGGTCCCCGACGCCATCAAGGCGAAGGTGAAGGAGCGCGAGCAGCAAATCCGCGACGGCAAGTTCACCGTGAAGGTCAACGACGCCGAGCCGAAGTCGACCATGTGACGCCCGGCGTATCTGCAATGTCATCACCCGTGAAAGGCGGGCCGGAGGTCGTCCTCCGGCTCGCCGGCATTTCGAAGCGGTTCGGCCCGCTGCTCGCCAACGACGCCATCTCGCTGACGCTCCGCGCCGGCGAGGTGCTGGCCCTGTTGGGCGAGAACGGCGCCGGAAAGACCACCCTGATGAACATCCTCTTCGGCCATTACGTCGCCGACGAGGGAACCATCGAGGCGTTCGGCCGCCCCCTGCCGCCGGGCTCGCCCCGCGCGGCACTGGAGGCCGGCATCGGCATGGTCCACCAGCATTTCACGCTGGCGGACAACCTGTCGGTGCTGGACAACATCGCGGTGGGGACCGAATCGCTGTGGCGCTGGCGCTCCGACCGGGGCGCCGCCCGCCGCCGGCTGCTCGACCTGTCGCAACGCTTCGGGTTGGAGGTGCGGCCGGACGCGCTGGTCGGCGACCTGTCGGTCGGCGAGCGCCAGCGGGCGGAGATCCTGAAGGCGCTCTACCGCGACGCCCGCATCCTGATCCTCGACGAGCCGACCGCGGTGCTGACGCCGCAGGAATCGGCCGGGCTGTTCGAGACCCTGCGCAAGCTGACCGCCGACGGGCTCGCCGTCGTCTTCATCAGCCACAAGATGAACGAGGTGTTCGCCGCCAGCGACACCGTCGCCGTTCTGCGCGCCGGCAAGCTGGTCGCCACCCATGCCACCGCCTCCACCGACCGCGCCAAGCTGGCCGAATTGATGGTCGGGCGCAGCGTCAAGCCGCCGGCCCCCGCACCGCTCAGCCCCGGCGAGCCGGTGCTGCAGCTGTCGGGCGTCACCGTCGACTCTGATCATGGCCGCCCGCTGCTGGACGGGATCGACCTGACGGTGCGGCGCCATCAGGTGGTCGGCATCGCCGGGGTGTCCGGCAACGGCCAGACCGCGCTGGCCGAACTGGTCAGCGGCCTGATCCGCCCCGACACCGGCCGGCTGTCGCTGAAAGGCAACGTGGTGGAGCATGCCAGCCCGGCCGACATGGTGCGGCGCGGCGTCGCCCGCATCCCGGAGGACCGGCACAGCGCCGGTCTGGTCGGCGCCATGGCGGTGTGGGAGAACCTGATCGCCGAACGCTACCACGACCCCGCCTTTTCCCGGTTCGGCGTGCTGCGGCGCGGTGCCGCGCGCAGCTATGCCCGCAAGGTGATCGAGGAGTTCGACGTCCGCTGCCCCGGCCCCGACGCCCGCACGCAGTTGCTGTCGGGCGGCAACATGCAGAAGCTGATCCTGGGCCGCACGCTGGCCCATGGGCCGGACCTGATCCTGGCGAGCCAGCCGACGCGCGGGCTCGACATCGGTGCGGTGTCCTACGTCCACAGCCGGCTGCTCGACGCCCGCGCCGCCGGGGCCGGCGTCCTGCTGATCTCCGAGGATCTGGACGAAATCCTGGCGCTGGCCGATTGCGTCACCGTCGCCTATCACGGTCGGCTCACGCCGCTGCTGCCGCATGACCGGGTGTCGGTCAGCCAACTCGGCCTGCTGATGGCCGGGCACTGGGACGTTTTGCGCGACATTCTGCCGGAGACAGTCGATGCGGCTTGAACCGCGCACCGATACCCCGCTCGCCCTGCAGCTGCTGGCGCCGGTGGGCGCCGTAGTCGCGGCGCTGGCGCTCTGCGCCCTGCTGGTCGCCTGGACCGGCGCGCCGGTTCTGCAAGCCTATGGCCTGCTGTTCGAAGGAGCCGTCGGCTCCCGCTTCGCATTGACCGAGACGCTGACCCGTGCCACGCCGCTGATCCTGACGGGCCTCGCCGCCGCCGTCGCCTTCCGCGCCAAGCTGTGGAACATCGGGGCGGAGGGACAGCTCTACATGGGCGCCCTGGCCGCCGTGGTGGTCGGCGGCGGCATGCTCGACCTCCCCGCCTGGGCGCTGATCCCGGTGGTGATGATCGCTGGCATGGCGGCGGGCGGCGTCACCTTGCTTGGTCCCGCGGTGCTGAAGGTCCGCTTCGGCGTGGACGAGGTGGTGACGACCCTGCTGCTGAACTTCGTCGTGCTGCTGCTGGTGTCGATGCTGCTGGAAGGCGCCCTCAAGGACCCGATGGGCATGGGCTGGCCGCAATCGGCGCCGATCGCCGAGGCGGCGGAACTGCCCAAGCTGGTGGAGCGAACCCGCCTGCATGCCGGGCTGGCCATCGCGCTCGGCCTGTCGGTTCTGCTGTGGCTGGTCGATACCCGGACCATCTGGGGCTACGAGAACCGGGCGGTCGGCGCCAACCCGCGCGCCGCCGCCTTCGCCGGAATGCCGGTGACGCGGATCATGCTGCGCACCGCCCTGCTGTCGGGCGGTCTCGCCGGTCTGGCCGGCGTAGCGGAGGTCTGCGGCCTAAAGGGCTACCTGACGCTCGACCTGTCGCCGGGCTTCGGCTACAGCGGCATCGTCGTCGCCATGCTGGCGCAGTTGCATCCCATCGGCGTGGTGGGTGCGGCGCTGTTCATCGCCGGCATCTTCGTCGGCGCCGACGCCATGAGCCGCGCCATGCCGGTTCCCAACTACATCGCCGACGTCCTGGTCGCCGCCAGCCTGCTGTGCATGCTGGTCGCCGGGCTGCTGGCGCGCTACCGGCTGCGGCGGGGGTAAGGGATCATGGATTTCCTGTCGATCATCCTCGACATCCTGCTGTCCGCCGCCTTCTGGACCGCGGTCCTGCGCATCGCCACCCCTTATGTGCTGGGCACGCTGGGCGAGCTGCTGTGCGAACGCGCCGGCGTGCTGAACCTGGGCATCGAAGGCATCATGACGCTGGGCGCCATGGCCGGCTGGATGGCGGTCTACCAGGGGGCCGACCTGTGGACCGGCGTGCTGGTGGCGGCATCCTGCGGTGCGCTGCTCGGCCTGCTGCATGCGACGCTGACTGTGCCTCTCGGCCTGTCCCAGCATGTGACCGGCATCGGCGTGACCCTGCTGGGCACCAGCCTGTCCTATTTCGTCTACCGCCTCGTCCTGCCGCAGGCCAGCACCCCGCCGACCGTCGAGCCGTTCCAACCGCTGGCTTTGCCCGGCGCCCTGGCCCAGACACCGCTGACCTACCTCGCCTTCCTGCTGGTCGCGGTCGTCGCCTATGTGCTGTACCGCACGCCGGTCGGGCTGGCGGTGCGGATGGTCGGCGAGAATCCGGCCGCCGCCGAGGCGCAGGGGCTGAACGTCACCGCCATCCGCATCGGCGCGGTGATGGCGGGCAGCGCGCTGATGGCGCTGGCCGGCGCCTTCCTGACCCTGTCGGCCTTCAACGCCTTCTTCTTCAACATGGTCAACGGACGCGGCTGGATCTGCATCGCCCTGGTGGTCTTCGCCTCCTGGCGGCCGGGCAAGGCGCTGCTGGGCGCCCTGCTGTTCGCAGTGTTCGACGCGCTGCAGCTGCGGCTGCAGCAGGCGAGCGGCGGCGTCCTGCCCTACCAGCTGTTCCTGATGATGCCCTATCTGTTGAGCATCCTGGCCCTGGTTCTGGTGGCCCGCCGGGCCTCCTACCCGCGCGCCCTGATGATTCCGTACCGTAAAGGAGAACGTTGATGTTCGATCTGATCCTGCGCCGCGCCACCCTGCCGGATGGCCGAAGCGGCATCGACATCGGCATCAAGGACGGCCGCATCGCCGCGGTCGAGGCCAATCTGGCCGGAGAGTCGGCGGCGGAACTCGACGTCACCGGCCGCTTGGTCAGCCCGCCCTTCGTCGATCCCCATTTCCACATGGACAGCACGCTGAGCTACGGCCTGCCGCGCGTGAACCAGAGCGGCACCCTGCTGGAAGGCATCGCGCTCTGGGGCGAGCTGAAGCCGCAGCTGGTGCAGGACGCCATCGTCGAGCGGGCGCTCGCCTATTGCGACTGGGCAGTCGGCCGCGGCCTTCTGGCGGTGCGCAGCCATGTCGACATCTGCGACCCGCGCCTGCTGGCGGTGGAAGCCCTGTTGGACGTGAAGAAGCGCGTCGCGCCGTACCTCGACCTGCAACTCGTCGCCTTCCCGCAGGATGGCGTCCTGCGCTCGCCGGGCGCCGAGGAGCTGCTGCGGCGCGCGCTGGACATGGGCGTCGAGGTGGTCGGCGGCATTCCGCATTTCGAGCGCACCATGGCCGACGGCGCCGCCTCGGTCCGCCTGCTCTGCGAGATCGCGGCGGAGCGCGGGCTGCTGGTCGACATGCATTGCGACGAGACCGACGATCCAATGTCCCGCCATGTCGAGACCTTGGCCTACGAGACGCAGCGGCTCGGTCTGCATGGACGGGTGACGGGATCGCACCTGACCTCCATGCACTCCATGGACAACTACTACGTCTCCAAGCTGATCCCGCTGATGGCGGAGGCCCGGCTGGGGGTGATCGCCAATCCGCTGATCAACATCACCATCCAGGGCCGCCACGACACCTATCCGAAGCGCCGCGGCATGACCCGCGTTCCGGAGCTGATGGCCGCCGGCCTGACGGTCGCCTTCGGCCACGACTGCGTGATGGACCCCTGGTATCCGCTGGGCTCCGGCGACATGCTGGAGGTGGCCCACATGGGCCTGCATGTCGGCCAGATGACCGGGCAGGACGGCATCAAGGCCGCCTTCGACGCAGTGACGGTCAACCCCGCCCGTCTGCTTCACCTGGACGGCTACGGGCTGGAGCCGGGCTGCAACGCCGATCTGGTGGTGCTCCAGGCCGGTGGCCCGGTGGAGGCGATCCGCACCCGCGCCGCCCGCCTGTTCGTCCTGCGCCGCGGCCGGATCGTCAGCCGCTGCGAACCAGTGCAGGCGAAGCTCGACCTGCCGGGCCGGCCGGAGACGGTCGATTTCCTGCTGAACCGGGGGTAGGACCGGCAGACACGTGCAATGATGATCAGTTTCACTGCCCATGCCCGTTTGACAATCCAGGAGCGCGGATTGGCTCTGGAATGGGTCGAACGTGCCATCCTGGATGCTGACCGGATCGAGACCGATCCCAGTGGATCGGATGTGTGTCGGTCCTTCAAACGCATTCCAGAGGCAGGCGATCGCATCATCCGGGTTGTTCAGCGCCGGAACGGTGAAGATATACTGGTCATCACGGCCTTTCTCGACCGGGGAGCCAAGCTATGAACTCGCGATATGATCCCGAAGCCGACGCGCTGTTCGTGCGCTTTTCGGAGGGCACCATCATCGACTCTCAGGAGGTCGCCCCCGGTATTATTCTGGATTTCGATGCCCAGAATCGGATCGTCGCTCTGGAAGTGCTGAACGCCAAAGAGAAGATGGCGGCCGGCGCGCTTCCCATCGCCGCGGAATGACACCTCAATAGAAAGCCCGCCGAAGCACATGCTCCGGCGGGCTTTTTGTCATCGTTCAGAAGCTCTTACGCCTTCAAGAAATCCCTCAGCGCGTCGGCCACCGTACGCATCTCCTGCTCGGTGCCGATGGTGATGCGCAGGCAGCTCGGCAGGCCGTAGGAGGGCATCTGGCGGACCAGGATGCCGCGGGACTTCAGGAACTGGCGGGCGGCCTCGGCATCGTCCTTGCCGGCGGGCTGGCCCTTGAAATCGACCAGCACGAAGTTGGTGACGCTGGGGTGAACCGTCAGGCCAAGCTCGCGCACGGTCGCGGAGAACCACTCGCGCCACTGCTCATTGTGGCGGCGGGAGCGGTCGAGGAACTCGGCGTCCTCCACCGCGGCGATGCCGGCGACATGGGCGGCATTCGACACATTGAAGGGGCCGCGCACGCGGTTCAGCACATCGACGATCCCGGCCGGGCCATAGCACCAGCCGATGCGCAGCGAGCCCAGCGCGAAGATCTTCGAGAAGGTGCGGGTCATCACGACGTTGGGGAACTTTTCCACCAACTCCTCGCCGGCGGTGTAGTCGTCCTTGTTCATGTATTCGGCATAGGCCGCGTCGATGACCAGGATGACGTCCGGCGGCAGGCCGGCATGCAGCCGCGCCACTTCCGACGCCGGCAGGTAGGTGCCGGTCGGGTTGTTCGGATTGGCGAGGAAGACCAGACGGGTGCGCGGGGTGACACGGGCCAGCAGGTTGTCGACGCTGGCGGTCAGCCCGTCTTCGGGGGCCGTCACCGGGGTGGCGCCGACCGACTTGGCGCCGATCGGGTACATCAGGAAACCGTATTGCGAATACAGCACCTCGTCGCCCGGCCCGGCATAGGAGCGGATCAGCAGGCTGATGATCTCGTCCGACCCGGCGCCGCAGACGATGCGGTCGGCATCCAGGTTGAAGCGCTTGGCGATGGCGCCACGCAGAGCCGCCGAGGCGCCGTCCGGATAGCGGTGCAGGGTGGAGGCCGCCGCCGAATAGGCGTCCATCGCCTTCGGGCTCGGCCCCAGCGCCCCTTCGTTGGAGGCGAGACGGATATGACCCTGATGCTCGCCGCCGACATAGGCGGCGATGTCGAGAATCCCCGGACGCGGCTGCGGGCCGTTCGGCTGGGTCATGGTCTGCTTACCTTCCGACAAGTGGGATGGACGTTTTTGGAACGTTTGCAACGGTTTGGAACAGTCCTGGCGCCGCTGTTCAGTTTCAGGACATGCGATCGCAGGATAAGGCAGGAGCCGCCCCGGCGGCTCGCCCGATTCATGCGCATCAGCCCAGATGCAGCGGCACGGCGTAGCCGCCGACGACGTTGACCCGCACCGGGATGTCGCCCGACCGTTCCAGCAGCATGGCGAGACGGGGATCGGCCTGACCGACGAAGTCGGAAACCTCCACCAGATGGACGGACGGTCCGCCGGTGCTCATCCCGATGGCGTGGCCGGCCGGATGCCAGGTGCAGAAGCTGACCGGCGGCAGGCCGCAGGCCTCCAGCATGTCCTTCAGCCGGCCGCGGCTGAGGTCGCCGCCGATCTCGATGCTCAGCAGCGTGCGGTCGTCGCCGGTCGGCTCGTGCGGCACGGCGGCGATGGCCAGCGCGTCGCGGTTCTCGCCGCGGGCGTTGCCGCGCCCGCCGAAGGGCAGCCGCGCCACCACCTGCGGCCGGCCGGCGTCGGCCGACACCAGGAAGCGCCACCAGGGATCCGAATCGTCGTCGGCCGGATAGGGCACCACGGCGACGGTGGCCGTTCCCTCCGACACGGCGCGGAGCGCGGCAGCCGGCGTGTTGACGGCGGTCATCGGCACGAATCCGCCGAAATGGTCGCGGGCGACGTCCCAGAAGCCGCGGCGGTCCTCCGGCGCATAGACGGCGACGGCGAAGGGGCCCTGCATGCGGGTGAAGGCGGTGATCATCTCCCGCCAGATGCGGACGACGACCTGGGCGGGGAACGAACCGGCATGGCGGGCCATCAGGCGCCGCAGGATCGTCGCCTCCCGCGCCGGGCGCAGAATGATCGGCTGCGTGCCGTTTTCCGCCGCGCCATTGCCCTTCGCCGCCCCGATGCGTTCCACCACAGCGGCGCGGCGCATCAGCAGGTCATGGATCGCGTCGTCGATCTGGTCGATCTCGCGGCGCAAATCGTCGAGCGGGGTCCGGGCGGGGGCCATGGGTCACAAAACCATCGAAAGCAAAGCCGGTTAGTAGTAGTCCGCATGCATCCCGAAATCAAAGAAAACATTGACACTCCGAAGCGCGGCTTCGTAGCTATACCCTCCCGTTCCGCCACAGCTCACCGAAGGTTTCCGCCAAGGCGCCGCAAGGCTTGCAAGAGGCCGGATTTCCGAAAGCAAGAACCGCCCGCCCAGAACCGCTTTAAGGCACGAAACGACATGTCCGCGCCCCCTACCGCGCAGCAGCCTCCCCTGGTCACCCCCGCGGTCGCCGACAGCCCGCTCATGCCGGGCAAGCGCGTGCGTCTGGCGGTGGACCGGCCGATGCGGCTGGACAGCGGCGTGGAGATCGGCGGCTTCCAGATCGCCTACCAGACCTACGGCACGCTGAACGCCGACAAGTCCAACGCGATCTTCATCTGCCACGCCCTGACCGGCGACCATTTCGTGGTGGAGAAGCACCCCGTCACCGGCAAGCCGGGCTGGTGGGAAATGCTGGTCGGACCCGGCAAGCCGGTGGACACCGACCGCTACTTCGTCATCTGCTCCAACGTGCTGGGCGGCTGCCTGGGCAGCACCGGGCCGAAGGACATCGACCCCGCCACCGGCCAGCCCTATGGCCTGTCCTTCCCGGTGGTGACCATCGGCGACATGGTGCGGGCACAGAAGCTGCTGGTCGAGCATCTGGGCGTCGAGAAGCTGTTCTGCGTCATCGGCGGCTCGATGGGCGGGATGCAGGTGCTGCAATGGGCGGTGGCCTATCCCGAATCGGTGTTCGCCGCGGTGCCCATCGCCACGGCGGCCCGCCATTCGGCGCAGAACATCGCCTTCCACGAAGTCGGGCGCCAGGCGATCATGGCCGACCCGAACTGGCGCGGCGGAAACTACCTGCTGGAGGGCACCAAGCCGGAGGCCGGTCTGGCCGTCGCCCGCATGGCGGCGCACATCACCTACCTGTCGGAAGCGGCGCTGCACCGCAAGTTCGGCCGCAACCTGCAGGACCGCAAGGCGGTCACCTACGGCTTCGACGCCGATTTCCAGGTGGAAAGCTACCTGCGCTACCAGGGTGCCGCCTTCGTCGAACGGTTCGACGCCAACTCCTACCTCTACATCACGCGGGCGATGGACTACTTCGACCTCGCCGCCGATGCCGGGGGCACGCTGGCGAACGCCTTCCGGCCGGGGGGCAGGACGACGCCGGTGCGCTTCTGCCTTGCCAGCTTCTCCAGCGACTGGCTGTTCCCGACCTCGGAATCGCGGGCCATCGTGCATGCGCTGAATGCCGTCGCCGCCAATGTCAGCTTCGTGGAGATCGAGACCGACAAGGGCCACGACGCCTTCCTGCTGGACGAGCCGGAGTTCCATCAGGTCATCCACGGCTTCCTGGAGGGCTGCGCCGAGCATCGCGGCCTGTCCGCCCGCCGCGCGCGCTGATTGGGGCAGAACGACCGACCATGGTGGACATTCGCGACGACCTGAAGCTGATCGCCGAGATGGTGGAGCCGAACAGCCGGGTGCTGGACGTCGGCTGCGGCGACGGCGCCCTGCTGGATTATCTGGCCCATGCCAAGAACGTCGACGGGCGCGGCATCGAACTCAGCATGGATGGCGTGCGGCAATGCGTGGCGCATGGCCTGTCGGTGATCCAGGGCGATGCCGAGACCGACCTGAAGGACTATCCGGCCGACGCCTTCGACTACGTCATCCTGGGCCAGACGCTGCAGGCGATGCGGCAGCCGCGCGACGTGCTGCAGATGATGTGCCGCATCGGCCGCCGCGCCATCGTGTCGGTTCCCAATTTCGGCTATTGGCGGGTGAGGCTGCAGCTGTTGCTGACCGGACGCATGCCGGTGACGGAAAAGCTGGGCTACCAGTGGTGGGAAACGCCCAACATCCATTTCTGCACGCTGCGCGATTTCGTCGTGCTGACCGAGGAATTGGGCATCACCATCGAGCAGACGCGCATCCTCGACCATGTGGGCCGGGTCACCAGCCACGCCCATTCCGGCTTCGCCAACCTGTTGGGCGAACAGGGCGTCTTCCTGCTGAAACGCAACGGGAACTGAGTTTATTCGGCGTGCAGGCGGGAACCTTCCGCCTCACATTGTTGTTCATGATACGTTCCTTTTTGAGAGGTACGGATCATGACCGCCAAGCATTCGACCGATTCCCGCGACCAGTCGCACGAGAATCCGAAAACCGGCGCCGACACGTCCAACCGGGACAAGAACCCCGACGACTGGACCACCGGCGACGAGCCGATGACCGGCGCCCAGGCCTCCTATCTGAAGACGCTGAGCGAAGAGGCCGGCGAATCCTTCGACGACGGCCTGACCAAGGCGGAGGCCTCCAAACGGATCGATGCGCTGCAGGACAAGACCGGTCGGGGGAAGTGATATCGGATTCACGCCTCCCGCGCCGTGGAAGAATCCCCTCTCCCCCCGGGGAGAGGGGGATATGCACCCCGTCGGCAACCTGCGGGCCTGTTGGGCTGTTACCCAGGGCGATACCGAATCCGAACGGAAGGGTCGCCCCAT
Source organism: Pseudomonadota bacterium (assembly GCA_023423695.1). GTDB lineage: Bacteria > Pseudomonadota > Alphaproteobacteria > Azospirillales > Azospirillaceae > Azospirillum. Next base: position 209,288 of record JAFAFA010000073.1, read on the forward strand.
GCTTCGCCCTGTCTTGCTTCTGCCCGCCGCATTGCTGCTGATGACCGGCACCGCCCTGGCCCAGACCGCGCCGGCACCCGGCGCCTCGGCCGATACCATGGCACAGGGCACCTCCCCGCCGCTGATGACGGCGCCGCGGCCGGACGACCAACCGACCACCGGGCCGGTCGCCTCGCCGCCGGGCGTCAGCGGTGAGGCTCCGTCGCAGGAAATGCAGAACCAAGCCCCGCCAGCGGGCTCGCCGCCGGTGGCCGCCCTGCCCTCCGCCGCGCTAAACCCCGATCAGGCGCGGTCGATGGTGGGAACGGAACTGCGCACCCGCGACGGGCAGCCGGGCGGCCGCATCCTGGACTTCACCCTCAGCCAGCCCGGCGACCGCATCGACCGCATCGTCGTCGCTCCGAACGACGTGCTCGGACTGGGCGAGAAGCTGGTGGCGGTGCCGGCCGGTGCGCTGACCAACGGCCCGGATGGGCCGGTCCTGGACATGGAGCAGGCCGACCTCGGCAAGGCACCGGCCTTCGCCTATGGCAGCCAGCCGACGGTAACCCGCCCCGACGGCCAATAAAGCGGACGAGCTGCGGCTCAGGCAGCCGGGCGGCGGCGGAAGAGGCCGGTCAGGCAGGCGAAGGCGCACAGCCCTGCGCCCAGCCACAGCACCGCGACGCTGCCGTCCGCCTTGCCCACCGCGCTGAATACCAGCCCGACCGTGGCGGCACCCAGCGTCTGGCCCAACAGGCGGCCGGTCGCCTGGATGCCGCTGGCGCCGCCGCTGCGCTCCTTCGGCGCGCTGCTGACCAGCACCTTGTTGTTCGGAGTCTGGAACAGGCCGAAACCGAAGCCGGCCAGCGCCATGCGCCACACCACATCCAGCGTCGACGGATCGGGCGGCAGCAGCGCCATCAGCGCCAGTCCAGCAGCGAACAGCGCCAAGCCGGCCGCCGCAAGGCGCGTCGGCTCATAGCGGTCGGCGAGCCGGCCCGAGATCGGTGCCACCAGCGCCACCATCAGCGGCCAGGGAGTCATCAGCAGCCCGGATTCGGCCAATGACCGGTGCAGCACGTCCTCGAAGAAGAAGGGCATCGCCACGAAGACGATGTTCTGCGAGGCGAAGGAGCAGACCGACGTCACCACCGTCAGGGCGAAGACCGGCCGGCGCAGCAGATCGACCGGCAGCAGCGGCGCCGACTGCGACAGCTCCCGCCGCACCAGCGTCACCCCCAGGACCAGCGCGCCCGCGAGTTGCGCCGCGACCAGCCAGCCGGGCTGACTGCCGTCCACCCCCTTGAAGCCGATGATCAGCAAGCCGAGCATACCGGCGTTCAACAGGGCGCTCACCCAGTCGAAGCGGTGGCCTGCAGGGGTGGACGCCGGCATCGCCCGCGCCGCCACCGCCAGCGCCGCCAGCCCCAGCGGCACGTTGACGGCGAACAGCCAGGGCCAGGAGGCGACCGACAGGATCAGCGCCGCAAGGCTCGGTCCCGCCGCGGAGGATACGGCGACGATCATCGCGTTGTAGCCGACCCCGCGCCCTAGATGGGTGGATGGATAGATGTGGCGGACCAGCGCCAGATTGACGCTCATGATCCCAGCGCCGCCGATGCCCTGCAGGACACGCGCAGCGGTCAGGACCGGCAGGCTGGGCGACAGCGCGCAGGCCAGCGACGCCACCGTGAAGACGGCCAGTCCGCACCAGTAGACCTTGCGGTAGCCGATGATGTCGCCCAGCGAGGCCAGCGGGAATAGCGAGACGGTGACCGCCAGCTGATAGGCGTTGACCACCCAGATCGCGCCTGCGGCATCCACCCCGAATTCGCGCTGGATCGTCGGCAGGGCGATGTTGGCGACCACCCCGTCCAGCACCGCCATGATCAGCGCGACGGTCATCGCCGCCATCGCCCAATAGCGTTGCGGCACCGGCAGGCCGTCGGCGGCGACCGGCGGCTTCGGGACTGCGGACGGGGCGGCGGAGACGGTCGGCATGGGGGGAGTGGACATGACCGTCAGCATAGAGGCCGACCGCTATTGCGCGGTCGCAGCAATTTCGCATGAAAGCATTGCGGAAGCCGAGCGCGCCGGTGGGACACTGTCAGACCGGAACCCCTCTCCCGTCCTCCTGTTGGAATGGGACGCGAGCCAACCCAAAGGAGCGCCACCATGACCAAGCACATCCCGCCTGTTCCGCCCGAGGGCCGCAGCGACAAGGGTCCCGGCGAGCCGGCAACCAGCGCCACGCCGGACGACGGTACCAGCAACCGCGGCGCCCCCAACACCAAGGAACAGGGCCAGCCCGGCAACACCCGGCAGAACACCACCCATCAAGGCTACCAGCAGGATCGGTGAGGCATGACCAAGCGCAATGAGGCGACCGACCGCCACCATGGCGGTCCCGGCAGCAGCCAGCAGAACGCCGACAAGCCGTCGGCGACGCAGGAAAAGCACCCGCATCCGGGCGAACCGACCAACGGCCGCCAGTCCGGCAGTTCCAGCGGCGGCGGCGAACGCGACCTCCACCACACGCATGATCCGAAGACGAAGCGGTAGGACGCGGCTGTAACGCCCTCTCCCTCAGGGGATTCTCCCTCTCCCCCCCGGGGAGAGGGTCGGGGTGAGGGGAATCACATGCCGGACTTTTGTGAGAATCCTCGCGACGCTTCCCCCTCACCCTAACCCTCTCCCCGGGGGGAGAGGGGATATTGGGCGGGAGAGGGAGTCCTCTCTACGACGACAAATCCTTCAGGATCGGGCATTCCGGCCGCTCGTCGCCGTGGCAGGCGTCGGCAAGCTCATGCAGCGTGTCGCGCATCGCCTGCAACTCGGCGATCTTGGACTCCAGTTCGTCGATGTGCTGCAGCGCGATCCGCTTCACCTCGGAACTGCAGCGCGTGCGGTCCTGCCACAGCCCGACCAGCTTCTGGATCCGCTCGATCCCGAACCCCAAGGTCCGCGCCCGCTTGACGAAGCGCAGCACATTGACGTCGGTGCCGCTGTAGACGCGGTAGCCCGACGCCGTCCGCCCGGCCTCGGGGATCAGGCCGATGGACTCGTAATAGCGGATCAGCTTGGCATTCACGCCGGAGGCCTTGGCGGCGTCGCCGATGGTCATGCCGTCCTTCATCGCAGATCCTCCCTTTTCGGCGGCGTCCAGCCGCGCAGGGTCAGGGCGTTCACCACCACGCTGACCGAGCTGAGCGCCATCGCCGCCCCGGCCAGCACCGGGCTTAGATTGCCCGATGCCGCCAGCGGAATGCCGATCACGTTGTAGGCGAAGGCCCAGAACAGCCCCTGCCGGATCTTCGAATAGGTCCGCCGCGACACGTCGATGGCTCCCGCGACCAGCCGCGGGTCACCGCGCATCAGGGTGACGCCGGCGCTGTGCATCGCCACGTCGGTGCCGGTCGCCATGGCGATCCCGACATCGGCAGCGGCGAGCGCCGGGGCGTCGTTGATGCCGTCGCCGACCATGCCGACATGCTTCCCCTCCCCCTTCAGCGTCGCGACCACGGCGGCCTTGTCGCCGGGCAGCACCTCGGCGAACACCCGCTCGATGCCCAGCGCCGCGGCGACGGAACGGGCGGCGCCCCAGCCGTCGCCGGTCACCATCACCGGTTCCACCCCCTGCGCTTTCAGAGACGCGACGGCGGCAACGGCGCTCTCCTTCACCGTGTCGCCGAAGGCGACGAGGCCCAGCAGGCGCGGCGAAGCGCCGACCTCCATCAGCCAGGACAGGGTGCGGCCGCTTGCGGCCAGCGCCTCAGCCTGGGCGGCAAGAGCGCCCGGCTGAAGACCCGCTTCCTCCACTGCGCGGGCGTTGCCGAGCTGCAGCCGCCGTCCCGCCACCGTGCCGGCGACGCCGCGTCCGGCAAGCGCGCGGAAGTCGCTCAGCGGCTCCGGCGCCATGCCCGCCGCCGTAGCCCGCTCCCGCAGCGCATGGGCGAGCGGATGCTCGCTGCCGGCCTGGAGCGCGGCGGCGAGGCGCAGCAGGGTCGCGCCGTCAACATCATCGGCTGGGATCAGGTCGGTGACCTGCGGCTTGCCTTCCGTCAGGGTGCCGGTCTTGTCGAAGGCAATGGCGGTCAGGGCATGGGCGCGCTCCAGCGCCTCGGCGTCCTTGATGAGAATGCCGTGGCGGGCAGCGACCCCGGTGCCGACCATGATCGCGGTCGGCGTCGCCAGCCCCAGAGCGCAGGGGCAGGCGATGACCAACACCGACACCGCGGTGACGACGGCCGCCTCCAGGTCGCCGCCGACGATCCACCAGCCGGCGAAGGTCAGCGCCGCCACCACCAGCACCGCCGGAACGAACACCGCGCTGACCCGGTCGACCAGCCGCTGGATCGGTGCCTTGGACGCCTGGGCGCCCTCCACCATGCGGACGATCTGCGCCAGCATGGTCTCGGTGCCGACCGCCGTGGTCTCCACCACCAGCAAGCCGTCGCCGTTGATAGAACCGCCGGTGACGCGGGCGCCCGGCTCCTTGTCGACCGGGAGGCTCTCGCCGGTCAGCATCGATTCGTCGACGCCGCCGGAGCCCTCGACCACCCGGCCATCGACCGGCACCCGCTCGCCGGGGCGGACCACCACATGGTCGCCGACGCGCACGCGCTCCACCGGCACCTCGGATTCCACGCCGTCGCGGCGCAGCCGGGCGGTGGCCGGCCTCAGGTCCATCAGCGCGCGGATCGCCGCCGCGGTCTGCCCCTTGGCCCGCGCCTCCAGCCATTTGCCGAGCAGCACGAAGGTGATGAGGACGGAGGAAGCTTCGAAGTAGAGGTGCGGCTCATGTCCACCATGGGCCGTCAGCATCAGGTAGAGGCTGAGCCCCCAGGCCGCCGAGGTGCCGAGCGCCACCAGCAGGTCCATGTTGCCGGAGCCGGCGCGCACGGCGTTCCAGCCGGCGCGGTAGAAGCGCGCGCCCAGCCAGAACTGCACGATGCTGGCGAGGATCAGCTGCACCCAGCCCGGAAGCATCCAGTCCACGCCGAACGGGTCGCCGACCATGCCGGCCAGCAGCGGCAGCGACAGGGCCGAGGCGATCAGCACATGGCGCAGGTCGCGCCGGCCACGGTCGGCCCGCGCCTCCTCCTCCGCCTGCTCGCCGCCTTGGGCGACGGGGGCGGCGCCGTAACCGGCCTTCTCCACCGCGGCGACCAGATCGGCGCTGTCGAGGCTGCCGGCGAAGGCGACGACATGGGCGCGCTCGGTGGCCAGATTGACCGTGGCGGACTCGACGCCCGGCAGCCGGCCCAGCGCCTTCTCAACCCGGCCGGCGCAGGAGGCGCAGGTCATGCCGGTGACCGACAGGTCGTACTCCCGCCGCTCCGCATGGAAGCCGGCGGCCTCGACCGCTTCGGCCGCGGCCTTGGCGTCGGGCGGGCCGGCGAAGGTCAGCCGCGCCCGTTCCGTCGCCAGATTGACCGCAACGGCGGTGACGCCCGGCACCCGCCCCAGCGCCTTCTCCACCCGCCGGACGCAGGAGGCGCAGGTCATCCCCGACACGCCGAGATCGAGGTCGGTCGGGGGTGCGGTTCCGGTCGGTGCGGTACTGCCGTGCTGGGTCGTGGTCATGCCGGTTCTCCTTCGATTCCTCTCGGCATGGAGTGATATGGGGCTTCCAACGATTGGAAGGTCAAGGGTTGATCGACGCAGATGTGCCGCCTCATGAACAAAAGACCCGGCGGGGCGTTCGTGTCCTGACCGCAAGCCAGAGGAAGGGACCGCCCCCTTGACCCGCCTGACCATCGCCGAGGCGCAGAACCGCGTTTCCCGCATGCTGACCCATGACGTGGTCGAGGATCTGCGCGCCGTGGAGTACGAGACGCCCCCGCTGGCCGACGCCCCCTCCGCCACGCCGCTGACCGAGTTGCGGCGGGCGGAGGTCACCTTCAGCCACGCCCCCGGCTCGCCCGATTGCCTGTACCGCATCGGCGCCTTCGGCGATTCGCTGCTGATGCGGCTTCAACTGAATGTCTGGCGCTTCGTCGCGATCTATCAGGTGCCGGTGAAGGACCCCATCGACAGCAACACCATCGCCCCGCATTTCGAACGCTGGGCCATCGGCGCCGGCCATGCCGGCTGGACCATCGGCTGGCGCGACGGCGTCGATCCGTGGAAGCAGGATGTCCGGGTGGTGGAGACCTACTGCTACGCCATGATGCCCGAGAATTTCCTGGACGAGCCGCTGACCCAGCTCTACTGGCGCACCGACCTCTTGCAGATGACCCGCGCCTTCATGCTGGAGGCGCGGCGGATGGGCATCCGGCTGTCGGCGCCCGACACCGTGTAGCACAGGTTTCGCTTGGCTCTGCGGGGATGCTGTGCTCAATCCATGGGCATTGCATTCCTCCGCCCGAGTCCCGCCATGCCGACGCTTCCCATTCCGATGCCGACCGATCTGTCCATCCTGCTGACGGTGATGGATTTCGTCGGCGTGTTCGTCTTCGGACTCAGCGGCGGCACGCTGGCGGTGCGCAAGCAACTGGACCTGTTCGGGGTGATGGTGCTGTCGCTGGCCGCGGCACTCGCCGGCGGCGTGGTGCGTGATCTGCTGATCGGCTCGCTGCCGCCCGCCAGCGTGCTGGACGACCGCTATCTGCTGGTCGCCCTGGCCGCCGGCTTGGCCGCATTCCTGTTCCACAAGCCGATCAACCGGCTGGGCAAGCCGGTGATGGTGCTGGACGCCGCCGGACTGGGGCTGTTCACCGTCGCCGGTTGCAGCAAGGCGCTGTCCTATGGCCTCAGCCCGCTGCCCGCGGCCCTGCTGGGCGTGATGACCGCCTGCGGCGGCGGGGCGATGCGCGACCTGCTGGTGGCCGAGGTGCCGCGGGTGCTGCGCGAGGAGATCTACGCCATGGCGGCGCTGCTGGGAGCTGCGGTGGTGATCGCCGGCCGGCAGTTGGAACTACCGCCGGTGCCGGTCGCGGTGGTCGGCGCGCTCGCCGCGTTCCTGTTGCGCGTCGTGAGCGTGCAGCGCAACTGGAGCGCGCCGAGAGCGCCGGGGAGCTGAGAGCGCCCTCTCCCGAAGGAGAGGGGAGCCTCACATCACGTCCGCTTGGCCCAGCCCGGCATCGGGAACACCGGGTCGGCTTCGGCCGAGGCCTTCGGCAGCACCACGGTCGGGCGCAGCTTGTGGTTCTGGATGCAGGCGGAAACCAGGCTGGTGTTCTGGCCCTTCTCGTCGAAGGTGATCGCCGGGCCGACCATCAGCTTGTCCGACAGGTTGGTCTGGCGCAGCGCCGTCAGCAGGGCCGAGGACTCCGCGGTGCCGGCGCGCTTGAAGGCGTCGGCGGCGACCAGGATCGCCTCGAAGGTGAAGGCGACGTTGAAGGCGTAGCCCTCGAACCGGTCGTTGGGGAACTGCTTCTTGAAGGCCGCCTCGACGCGCTTGGTCATCGCCGCCTTGGGATCGTACCAGGGCAGGTTGGTAATGGCGAAGTCGGAGTATTTGCCCAGCACCTTGTAGAACTGCTCGTCATACAGGCCGGGCGAGCCGGGGGAGACGATGCCCTTGGGCTCCCAGCGCTGCTTCACCATCTCGCGCACCATCATGATGGCGTCGTTGGCGCGGGTGGTGACGATGGCAAGCTCGGCGCCGGTGGCCTTGGCCTTCGCCACCTCCACCGCCAGGTCCTGCGCCTTGGGGTCGTAGGCGATCGACTCCAGGATCTGGAAGGGCATGTCCAGCTTGGGGAACAGCGCGTCGATGGCCGCCTTGTTCGCCATGCCGAAGGTATCGTTGGCATGCAGGAACACGGCGGTCTTCGGCGTGGTGCCGGTGGCGGCGAACAGGTCCTTCATCAGCGACATCCCGTTCGACACCAGCATGGTGGAGGTCGGGAAGTTGCGGAAGACGGTCTTGTAGCCCTGCTCCGTCAGCTTGTCGGCGGCGGCGATGTTCATCACCAGCGGCACGCCGCGCTGTTCGCAGACCTGGGCGGCGGCGGCGGTCTGGCCGCTGTCGAAGGCGCCGACGATCACATGGGCACCGTCGTTGATCAGCTTTTCCGTGCGCGAGCGGGCGACGTCGGCATTCGATTCGGTGTCGGCCGACATCACTTCGACCTTATAGCCGAGGTCGGACAGCACCGCCGGCGCGATGTCCGCGCCGCGCTGGCAGGCCTGGCCCGCCTGGGCCAGCAAGCCGGAGCGCGGCAGCAGGACGCCGACCTTCAGCGTCTTGTCCTGGGCGAAGACAGGGGCGCGGCCGAAGCCGGCCAGCACGCCGCCGGCAATGGCCGCCTGGCCGAGCGTACGGCGGGAAAGGGCGAATCCTCCGGTGGAACGGTTCTTATGATCGTTGGTCATGGTGCAGCAAGGGCCTTTTGGCTGGACGCAATGCGAGATTTGTAGACGGAAGATTCCACCGGCAGGCCCCTCCGTGTCAAAGTAGAATCGTCAAAGCCCTTCGATGCGCAACGGAACGACCGCGCCCTCACCGGCCGCCCGACCTTCGCCATAGGGATGGCGGGGGGAGAAGGACCTATTGCGGTGCAACAGGATTATCCTTTTGAGCAGGTACTTGAAGGAGGCACGACCCGTCCAAAGGTTACGGAACGGGATGTGACGAAATCGAGAACGACCACGTGTTGAGCTTGGCACGGAAGCTGTGGGCGGAGGCCATATCGGGCGGCCCTTCGGCCGGCCCCTTCGGCGGCCGGGCGGGGCCGGCGTCGGTACCGCGCGGCATGCGCGTCTATTCGGTCGGCGACATCCATGGCCGGCTCGACCTGCTCGACCAGATGCTGGGGCAGATCGCCCGCGACGCCGATCAGGCGCCGAACCTGTTGAAATACCTCGTCTTCCTTGGCGACTATGTCGACCGCGGGCCGGATTCGCGGCTGGTGATCGAACGGCTCGCCTGCGGGCTGCCGCCGGCCTTCGGCGCCGTGTTCCTGCGCGGCAACCACGAGGACACCATGCTGGGCTTCCTGTCGGACCTGCGCGTCGCGCCCGGCTGGCTGACCTATGGCGGCGACGCGACGCTGGAAAGCTACGGCATCCCGGCACCCGACCCCGAAGCGCCGCCGGAACATCTGCTGCAGGCGCAGACGATGCTGAACAGTCTGCTGCCTCCCCACCACCGCGCCTTCCTGACCGGGTTGCGCAACCACCTGACCATCGGCGATTACCATTTCGTCCATGCCGGCGTGCGCCCCGGCATTCCGCTCGACCGGCAGGAGGACAAGGACCGCCTGTGGATCCGCGAGACCTTCCTGACCTCGCGCGCCGACCATGGCAAGATCGTCGTCCACGGCCACACCATCGCGCCCGAACCGGAACTGCTGCCCAACCGCATCGGCATCGACACCGGCGCCTACGCGACCAACCGCCTGACGGCCCTGGTGCTGGAGGGGACGGATCGGCGGTTCCTCTGCACGGTGTGATGGGGCGTCCGGCCGGAAACGGGAGAAGCGGTTCCGGGCACGGGCTAAGAAGCACATCTGTACCGATGGAAACATCCACCCAACGGTTCACGGCGTATAGTAGCCCCCTTCGACGCGAGCGTGCCTGCGCATCTTGCGGCATGCCCACGCCTCACCTCAGGGAGGGGCACATGGATCGCCAAGCCGTATACCAGGAGATCACGGACGTCTTCGGGCTGGTGCCATCCTTCTTCAAGGAATTGCCCGACAGCACCATCGAAGCCGAATGGCGCCTGTTCAAGGCCGTGCAGGTCGATGACGGACCAATCCCACAGAAATACCGCGAACTGATCGGTCTGGGGATTGCCGCGGTCACGAAGTGCCGGTACTGCGCCTTTTATCACACCGCTCTCGCCAAGCTGTTCGGCGCGACAAAGGAAGAGATCGAGGCTGCCGTTCACTATGCGAAGTCCAGCGCGGGCTGGAGCGCCTATCTGAACGGGCTGCAGGTGGATTACGACACCTTCACACGGGAAGTCGATCAGGCCTGCGACCATGTGCGGAGCCATATGCCGCAACAGCAGCGCGCCGCCTGACAGGGCGGCGGGACCGCGCCACCCGACCGGCATAAGTCCGAAACGACAAAGGGCTTCCGGATCACTCCGGAAGCCCTTGTCTGTTGGTCGGAGAGAGAGGATTCGAACCTCCGGCCCCTGCCTCCCGAAAGCAGTGCTCTACCAGGCTGAGCTACTCTCCGATCATGTCACCGACGGGCGTGTCGTCCGCCGGTGGAGGGGGTGTATAAACGGTTCCGCGCCGCCGCGCAATGCAAAGTCACAGCCTGCCCATTGCATTTTTGCCATGCCGTTTTGCCGTACCGGACGGACCCGGAAACGACGAAGGGCTCCCGGATTTCTCCGGAAGCCCTTGATCTGTTGGTCGGAGAGAGAGGATTCGAACCTCCGGCCCCTGCCTCCCGAAAGCAGTGCTCTACCAGGCTGAGCTACTCTCCGATCATGTCGCCGGCAGGCGTGTCGTCCGCCGGTGGAGGGGGTGTATAAACGCTCACGCTCCGGCACGCAACGCTAAAAACGCGTCATCGGCCAAAAAGATCCGCCCCCTCCCCTCCCGTCAGAAATCGCGATCGATCACGAAATCAATCACTTCCAGCAGGGCTTGCTTGATCGGCCCCTCGGCGAACAGGCCCAGGCTGTCGCGGGCGATGGAGCCGTAATGGCGCGCCCGCTCCACCGTGTCCTTCAGCGCGTTATGGCGGGCCATCAGCGCCTGGGCATGCTCGAGATCGCCGTCCTTCTGGTCGAGGTCTTCCATCACCCGGCGCCAGAAGGCGCGTTCCTCGTCGTTGCCGCGCCGGAAGGCCAGCACGACCGGCAGGGTGATCTTGCCCTCGCGGAAATCATCGCCGACGTTCTTGCCGAGCTTCGCCTGCAGGGCCGAGTAATCCAGCACGTCGTCGACAAGCTGGAAGGCGATGCCGAGATTCATGCCGTAGTCGTAGAGCGCCATCTCCTCCGCCTGGGGGCGGTTGGCGACGACGGCGCCGACGCGGCAGGCGGCGGCAAACAGCTCGGCCGTCTTGCCCTTGATGACCTCGAGGTAGGCCTGCTCGCTGGTCTCGGTGTCGTTGGTGGTGCGCAGCTGCAGCACCTCGCCCTCGGCGATGATGGCCGAGGCGCCCGACAGGATGCGGAGCACGTCGAGCGACTGCACCTCCACCATCATCTCGAAGGCGCGGGAGAACAGGAAGTCGCCGACCAGAACGCTGGCCTTGTTGCCGAAGACCGCGTTGGCCGACGCCATGCCGCGGCGCAAGTCGCTTTCGTCGACCACGTCGTCGTGCAACAGGGTCGCGCTGTGGATGAACTCCACCACCGCGGCCAGAAGGCGGTGATGCTCGCCCTGATAGCCGCACATGTTGGCGGCGGCCAGCGTCAGCACGGGGCGCAGGCGCTTGCCGCCGGCCGCGATCAGGTAGCCGGCCAACTGGGGGATCATCTCGACCTGCGACTGCATCCGGTCGAGGATGATCTGGTTGACGGCGCTGAGGTCCTCGGCAACCAAAGCGGTCAGGTCGTCGAGCGGGGTAGACTTGCGCCGTTTCGGCTCGAAGTTGGTCACGACCGCCAAGGTCGACTCCACGGGTGATTGACGCCAGAATTTGCGCTAGGGAGCATAACGGCCTAGCCTGTTCGGTCAAGTCCGCAGGGGACCGTTCTTTCGAGACGCCATGATCGAGTTGCTGCGAATCACCGACCCCGTCCGCCTGTCCTGGCTGGTCGCCCTGCTGTCCGATGCAGGAATCGAGGCGATCGTCCTGGACACCCACACCAGCATCCTGGAGGGATCCATCGGCGCCATCCCGCGCCGGCTGATGGTCGACAGCGACGATGCAGACCATGCCATCCGCGTCCTGCGCGAGGCCGGTGAAGCGTGAGTGACCATATCGTTCCGCATCCGGAAGCATCCTTGAAACCAAACGTGGAAACGCAGCCGGATTTCCTGCTGAACGGGCGGGTGCGGCTGCTCCAGCCCGATGGCGGCTACCGCGCCGCCATCGACCCGGTCTTCCTCGCCGCCATCACCGCCGCGACCGATGGCGAGCGGGTGCTCGACGTCGGAACCGGCACCGGGGCCGCGGCTCTGTGCCTCGCCGTCCGGGTGCCGGGCGTCGCCGTCGTCGGGCTGGAGCAGCGGGCCGACGCCTGCGCCTTCGCCCGCCGCAACGCGGCGCTGAGCGGGGTGGCCGAGCGGGTGGAGGTGGTGCAGGGCGACCTGATGGCCGCGCCGCAGGCTCTTGGCAGTGTCGGATTCGACCGTGTGATGATGAATCCACCCTATCTGAAGGCCGGCGCCGCCAGCCGCCCGCCCGACGACTGGAAGGCTGCCGCCAACATGGAAGGATCGGCACGGCTGCCGGACTGGGTGCGCTTCGCCGATGCCATGCTGAAGCCACGCGGAACGCTGACGATGGTCCACCGCGCCGACCGCATCGACGACATCCTGCAGGCGCTGCGCGGCCGGTTCGGCAGTCTCGTCCTGGTGCCGCTGTGGCCCAAGCCGGGTGTGGAGGCCAAGCGGCTTCTGCTGATCGCCCGCAAGGGCGGCAGGGCGCCGGCCCGGCTGACCGCAGGCCTGACCGTGCACAATGCCGAAGGCGGCTACAGCCCGGCAGCGGAGCGGGTGCTGCGCGACGCGGAAGCGTTGGAGTTCTAAAGCGGATTGCAATCCGCTTTGGACCGCGACGGCGGTCCCAGCCGCTCATGCGGCCGAAGCCCGACTGGCGAATGAGGTCATGTGAATCTAAAGCGAATGCAAATTCGCTTTAGTTATTTTAGCGGGGGCGGAGCCTTTCAAACGGGAGACTTCAATCCCATCTCTGCGGGCATGAGCCTGCAATCCCTCCTCGCCAAACTCCCCTTCGGCCCCTGGCGCAAGGCCGGGCCGCTGGTGTCCGTCGTCCGCCTGTCCGGCGTCATCGGCCAGGGTGGTCCGTTCCGCTCCGGCCTGTCGCTGGCCGGCGTCGCCCCGCTGCTGGAACGGGCCTTTGCGCCCAAGGACCAGAAGGCGGTAGCGCTGATCATCAACTCGCCGGGCGGGTCGCCGGTTCAGTCCGCGCTGATCGCCAAGCGGATTCGCGATCTGGCGGAGGAGAAGAAGGTCCCTGTCTTCGCCTTCTGCGAGGATGCGGCGGCGTCCGGCGGCTATTGGCTGGCCTGCGCGGCGGACGAGATCTGGGCCGACGAAAGCTCCATCGTCGGGTCCATCGGCGTGGTGTCGTCGGGCTTCGGCCTGCATGAGTTGATCGAGCGCCACGGCATCGAACGGCGCCTTTACACCGCCGGCGACAAGAAGGTGCTGCTCGACCCCTTCTCGCCCGAGCGCGAGGACGGCGTCGCCCATCTGAAGGCCCTGCAGGCCGACATCCACGAGGCGTTCAAGGCGATGGTGCGTGCCCGGCGCGGCGCCCGCCTGTCCGGCTCGGAGGAGGAGCTGTTCTCCGGCGCCTTCTGGGCCGGGCGCAAGGCGCTGGGGCTGGGGCTGATCGACGGGCTGGGCGACCTGCGCTCGGTCATGCGCGGCCGCTTCGGCGAGAAGGTGCGGCTGCGTGTGGTACAGCAGGAGCGCGGCATGCTGCGGCGGCTCGGCCTGCGGACGGGGGGAAGCGCGCCCTTTCCGGAAGCCGGAGCACCGGAAGCCTTCGCCGAGGCCCTGGTGGCGGCCGCCCGCGCCTCGCTGGACGACTGGGCGGCCCGGTCGCGGCTGGGGCTTTAACCGGTCTCAGCTCAAGCCGCGGAGTTCTGGGTCAGCAGGGTGGTCAGCCAGCGGAAGTTGGTGCCGTCGCCGGCCTGGATGGCGCTTTCCACCACCTGCATCGCGGTCGCCGGGTCTTGGGGATCGGGCACCGCCGCGGCGGCGTCCATGCCAGACTCCACCTGCCCCACGTCCTGGGCGAACAGGGTAACCGCACCGACGCCGAGCCGAACCGCCGGCTGGGCGTTCGGCACCACCCCGGCGCCGTCGGCGGCGGAGACGCCGCCCTCCCCCACCCCGTTCAGGGTTTCCAGCATTGCCGCGAATTGGCCGGCCAGCGCACCCGCCTGCCTGGACGCACCCGTCCCTTTGCGCTCCAGGACGTCTTCCGCCCGGATGCGCATGGCTTGCGTGGCCTCGCTGTTGGCCATCATCGACATGGGAGGATCCCCTGCGGTTAGTGGCGAACCGCAGGGGTACACGCAAGAATCACGCCATCAGCATGATCGGCGGACCGCAAGGATCAGCGCCGACCCTGCGACGATTTGACCGGCAAAATTTTCCCAGCAGCCCGGCAGAAGTTGCCCGGCAGCCGGCAAGGCTTGCCGGGTCGGCGGGGCGTCAATTGCGGCCAATCAGTCGCGGAAGTTCTGGTACTGCAGCGGCTGCTCGATGCCCATCCGCTTGACCACGGCAATGGCGTCCTGCAGGTCGTCGCGCTTCTTGCCCGTCACCCGCAGTTCGTCGCCCTGGATCGAGACCTGGACCTTCATCTTGCTGTCCTTGATCCCCTTGACGATGGTCTTCGCCAGATCCTGCGTGATACCCTGCTTGATCGTCACCGGCTGGCGCAGCGCGTCGCCCGCCGCCCGTTCCGCCTTGGCGGAGAAGTCGAGCGCCGCGGCGTCCAGCTTGCGGCGGGTCACATAGACGCGCAGCAGCTCCTGCATCTGTTCCAGCTTGGTGGCATCGTCGGCCAGCAGAACGATCTCGTTCTCGGTCCGCTCTATCGTGCATTTCGAGCCCTTGAAGTCGAACCGGGTCTCGATCTCGCGGCGGACGCCGGCGATGGCGTTGTCGATCTCGTGGACGTCCGTCTTGGACACGATGTCGAAGGACGGCATGGCGGCTCTCTCCCTGAAAGGACTTCTCTTGAACGAATCTGGCGCACCGTAAAGAAGACGGCCGTTGCACTCAACAGCCGCCTTCGAAACGATTGCCGTACCCGATCAGTTCATCTCTTCGGCGTAATGGCAGGCGACCAGCCGCTCATCGACCGGGCGCAGCGGCGGAACCTCCGCGGCGCAGCGGTCGGTGGCGAAGGGGCAGCGCTTGTGGAACGCACAGCCCGGCGGCGGGTTCAGCGGCGACGGCAGCTCGCCCTTCGGCACGACCCGCTCGACCCGCAGGTCCGGGTTCACCCGCGGCGTCGCCGCCAGCAGGATGCGGGTGTAGGGATGGCGCGGCCGGGTGAACACCACGTCCTTGGCGCCATGCTCCACCGGCTTGCCCAGATACATCACCATCAGCGAATCGGCGATGTGCCGCACCACGCTGAGGTCGTGGGAGATGAACAGGTAGGCGAGGTTCAGCTCCTCCTGCAGATCCATCATCAGGTTCAGCACCTGCGCCTGGATCGACACGTCGAGCGCCGACACCGGCTCGTCCGCCACGACGACGCGGGGATTCAGCATCAGGGCGCGGGCGATGGCGATGCGCTGGCGCTGGCCGCCGGAGAACATGTGCGGGTAACGGTCGACCTGATCGGGCCGCAGGCCGACCTTCCCCATCATGGCCACCGCGCGGTCGCGCCGCTCGTGCTTGTCCATGTTGGTGTTGATCACCAGCGGCTCGGTCAGGATGGATCCCACCGTCTTGCGCGGGTTCAGCGAGCCGTAGGGGTTCTGGAAGACCATCTGCACCGTGCGGCGCAGCTCCTTCATCTCAGCCGCACTGCGCCCGACCACGTCGCGGCCGTCATAATGCAGCTCGCCCGAGGTCGGCGGCTCGATCATGGTGACGGAGCGGGCGAGCGTCGACTTGCCGCAGCCCGATTCGCCGACAACGGCCAGCGTCTTGCCGGCCTGCAGGCGGAAGGACACGCCATCCAGCGCCTTCACCGTCGCCATCGGCTTGAAGGCGCCGCGCTTGACGGCATAGTGCTTGCGCAGGTCGCGCGCCTCCAGCACGACCGAGCGGTCGGCCGAAGCCTCGACGATATGGGACTCGGTCTCGGTGCTCATCACAGCGCCTCCCCGGCGGCGGAATAGCCGTCCGGCAGCGGGTAGAAACAGCGCGCGCGCCCGTCGTCCACGTCGAACAGGGCCGGGCGCTCGGCACGGCAGCGGGCGTCGGCGAAGCGGCAGCGCGGGCTGAACAGGCAGCCGGCCGGCCGGTCGGCGATGCCCGGCACCATGCCGGGAATCGTCGGCAGCCGGCGCTTGCCCAGGGCCCGCTCCGGCAACGCGTCGAGCAGGGCGCCGGTGTAGGGGTGGCGCGGCCGCTCGAACAGGGAATGGACCGGGCGCGTCTCCGCCACCTGGCCGGCATACATGACGACGACGCGCTGGGCCGTCTCCGCCACTACGCCCATGTCGTGGGTGATCAGGATCAGCGCCATGCCGCGCTCGCGCTGCAGTTCGACCAGCAGGTCGAGGATCTGCTTCTGGATGGTGACGTCCAGTGCCGTCGTCGGCTCGTCCGCCACCAGCAGGCGCGGGTTGCAGGCGATGGCGATGGCGATCATCACGCGCTGGCTCATGCCGCCCGACAGCTGGTGCGGGAAGGCGGACAGGCGCGATTCTGGCGCCGGGATGCCGACCTGCTCCAGCAGGGCGATGGCGCGGTTGCGCAGCGCCTTGCCGGACAGCCCTTCATGGACCCGCAGGGTTTCCATGATCTGGAAGCCGACGGTGAAGCAGGGGTTCAGGCTGCTCATCGGCTCCTGGAAGACCATGGCCACGTCCTTGCCGGTCATCTTCCGGCGCTGGGCGGCGGGCATGGTCAGCAGGTCCCTGCCGGCGAACATCATCCGGTCGGCGACGACACGGCCGTTGGAGCCGAGAAGCCCCATCACGGCCAGCGAGGTCACGGACTTGCCGGAGCCGGATTCGCCGACGATGCCGACGACCTCGCCCTCGTCCACGGTCAGGTCGATTCCGTCCACCGCGCGGAAGGTGCCGGCGCGGGTGGTGAACTCGACCGACAGGTTCTTGATGTCGAGAAGAGGCATGAGGTCAACGCTTCAGCTTGGGGTCGAGCGCGTCGCGAAGACCGTCGCCCAACAGATTGAAGGCCAGCACGGTCACCAGGATGGCGATGCCGGGCCAGGTCACGACCCAGGGGGCGCGCTGGAGGAACTGCAGCGAGGAGGCCAGCATGGTGCCCCATTCCGGCGTCGGCGGCTGCGCGCCGAGGCCGAGGAAGCCCAGCGCGGCGGCGTCCAGGATGGCGGTGGAGAAGCCCAGCGTCGCCTGCACGATCAGCGGCGCCAGACAGTTCGGCAGCACCACGATCAGCATCAGCCGCAGCGGCCCGGCCCCGGCGACGCGCGAGGCGACGACGTAGTCCTTGTTCACCTCCGCCAGCACGGCGGCGCGGGTCAGGCGGGCGTAGTGCGGGATCACCACCACCGACACCGCCAGCATGGCGTTCACCAGCCCCGGCCCGAGGATGGCGGCCACCACCACCGCCAGCAGCAGCGAGGGCAGCGCCAGCAGGATGTCCATGGCGCGCATGATCAGCACGTCGGCCATCCCGCCGAAGAAGCCGGCGATCAGGCCAAGACCCAGACCGACGGCCAGCGACAGGGTGACGACGATCAGGCCGATCATCATCGACAGCCGGGCGCCGTACATCAGGCGCGACAGCATGTCGCGGCCGATGTCGTCGGTGCCCAGGATGTAGCTCCAGCTTCCGCCCTCCTGCCAGACCGGCGGCGTCAGGATGGCGTCGCGGTACTGGATGTCGGGGTTGTGCGGGGCGATCACGCCGGCGAAGACGGCGATCAGTGCGATCAGCACGATCACCACCAGGCCGGCCAGCGCGCCCTTGTTCTGCCTGAAGTGATACCAGAACTCGGTCAGCGGATGCGGCGGGCGCGAGACGGCGACCGAATCCGGGGTGGAGGGCTCTGCGTTGGTCGAGAATTCAGCGGACATGGATTGGCCTCACCGCGCGTGACGGATGCGGGGGTTGAGGACGCCGTAGAGCACGTCCACCAGCAGGTTGACCAGGATCACCGAGGTGGCGATCAGCAGGATGCCGCCCTGCAAGGCCGGATAGTCGCGGCGGTTGATCGATTCGATCAGCCATTTGCCGACCCCCGGCCAGGAGAAGATGGTCTCGGTCAGGATGGCGCCGCCCAGCAGCGTGCCGACCTGAAGGCCGATGACGGTCACCACCGGGATCAGCGCATTGCGCAGCGCGTGCATCCCGATGACCCGGCCGTCGGCCAGCCCTTTTGCGCGGGCGGTGCGGATGTAATCCTCACCCAGCACCTCCAGCATCGCCGAGCGCGTCATGCGCGCCACCACGGCCAGTGGTACGGTGCCCAGCACGATGGTCGGCAGCACCAGATGGCCGAGAGCGGAGCGGAACGCCTCGTATTCCCCGGCCATCAGCGTGTCGATCAGCATGAAGCCGGTGACAGGTTCCACATAATAGACCAGGTCCAGGCGCCCCGACACCGGGGTCCAGCCCAGCCCGACCGAGAAGAACAGGATCAGCAGCAGGCCCCACCAGAAGATCGGCATCGAATAGCCGGTCAGGCTGGCACCCATCACGCCGTGGTCGAACAGCGATCCACGTTTCACCGCCGCGAGGATGCCGGCCGGCAAGCCCACCAGCGATGCGAACAGCATGGCGCACAGCGCCAGTTCCAGCGTCGCCGGGAACAGCGTCAGGAATTCGCTCAACACGGTATTGTGGGTGACGAGCGACAGGCCGAAATCGCCGGACAGCACGTTTCCGACATAGTCGAGGAACTGCTGCCAGAGCGGCCGGTCCAGACCCAGTTCCTGGCGAAGGGCGGCCAGCCGTTCGGGCGCGATGCCCCGTTCGCCGACGCGCACCTCAATGGGGTCGCCGGGAACCAGCCGGATCAGGATGAAGGTCAGAAAGGTGATGCCGAGAAAGGTCGGAATCACCAAGCTCACCCGCGTCAGGATGAAGCGAAGCATCGACGGGTACTCATTTTTTAAAACTGCGATTAAAACTGGAACGGAGCGCTGCCTAGACAACGCCCCGTTCCATCAGGGGCACTTGCCCCACCCAGGCCCGTCCCCGCTTGCGCGGAGGCGGGAATGCAACTCGTTTCAAAAGGCGGGAGGCGCGGCAACCACGCCCCCCTCACTCTTTTCCGCACGCCCGTCTTGCCGGACGTGCGGTCCGCATCACTTCAGGTCGACGCCTTCGAAGCGATGGACGCCGAACGGATCCATCTTGTAGCCGACGACGTTCTTGGCGAGGCCCATGTAAACCACCGAGTGGGCGATGGTGTACCAGGGGGCCTCTTCCTTGAAGATGACCTGCGACTGTTCGTACAGCTTGGTGCGCGCAGCGACATCGGTGGTGCGCTTGGCCTGGACGACGAGATCGTCGAACTCCTTGTTGCACCACTTCGACAGGTTGCTGCCGCCCGGACGCGCCGCCTCGCAACCCAGCAGGTTGTAGAGGAAGTTGTCGGGATCGCCGTTGTCGCCGGTCCAGCCGAGCATGCCCATCTGGTGCTCGCCCTGCTGCATGCGCTTGCGGTACTCGCCCCATTCGTACTGGACGATCTTCGCCTTGATGCCGACCTTGGCGAGGTCAGCCTGCATCATCTCGGCGATGCGCTTGGCGTTGGGGTTGTACGGGCGCTGCACCGGCATCGCCCACAGGTCGGTCTCGAAGCCGTTCGGATAGCCGGCATCGGCCAGCAGCTTCTTCGCCCGCTCGACGTCGTACGGATAGTCCTCGATCGAGTCGTTGTACGACCACATGGTCGGCGGAATCGGGTTCTTGGCCGGAACGCCGGCGGCCTGATAGACCGCGGCGACCATCGCCTTCTTGTCCATCGCCATGCTGACGGCGCGGCGGACGCGGACGTCGTCGAACGGCTTCTTCGTCACGTTGAAGGAGACGTAACCGACGTTCAGGCCTTCCTGCTCCTGAACGACGATCGAGTTGTCCTTCTTCATCGCGTCGATGTCGGCCGGGTTCGGGTACGGCATGACCTGGCACTCGCCGGCCTTCAGCTTGGCCAGACGGACCGCCGCGTCGGGCGTGATCGCGAAGACGAGGTTGTCCAGCGGCTGCCGGCCGCCCCAGAACTGCTCGAACGCCTTGTAGCGGATGACGGCGTCCTTCTGGTAGGCGACGAACTGGAACGGGCCGGTGCCGACCGGAACCTGGTCCAGCTTCTCCGGCGTGCCCTTCTTCTGAAGCATCGCCGCATATTCGGCCGACATGATCGGCGCGAAGGGCATGGCGAGGTTGGCCAGGAAGGGCGCCTCGACCGCGTTCAGCGTGAACTTGACCGTCAGGTCGTCAACCTTCTCGATCGACTTCAACAACTTGGGCATCGCCATGTCGTTGAAGTAGTCGTAAGCGCCGCCCGACACCTTGTGGAAGGGATGATCCGGCTTCCACTGGCGCTCGAACGAGAAGATCACGTCGTCGGCGTTGGCGTCGCGCGTCGGCTTGAAATCGCCGACGCTGTGCCACTTGGCACCGGCGCGCAGCTTGAAGGTATAGACCAGGCCGTCGTCGGAGATGGTCCAGGACTCGGCCAGGCCGGGAATGACCTTGGTGCCGCCATGCTCGAACTGGACCAGGTTGTTGTAGACCGGGAGGGCCACGTCGAAGCTGGTGCCGGTCGTGTTCAACATGGGGTTGAAGTTTTCGGGGCTACCCTCGGAGCAGTAAACAAGGGTCTTCGCCGCCTGGGCCGGCGCCGACAGCGCCAGCGCCGCGGCCATACCAAGCCCGGCACCCAGCAGGATGCGCTTCATTCGTCTTGCCTCCCGATTCCGGTTAAAGCGTACGGAAAATTTGCCAGAACGCCGTTGGAAATAGCGTCGCCATTTGGCGCGTGCCCATGGCGCCTGTCAACGTCAACATGCATACGTGACTATACCGTGGCGCAGAGCACATTTTGAGACGTCAATATGTCCGTATGGACACATTTCCGGCCCGCAAAAAGAAATAGTTGCAAAGTCAACCATCCGGTTGACCGAACCGGCAGATCTCTGACCCTGCGAATCAGGCTATCCGGGTAGGCATCGGCGCTTATACCCGCAGCCGACGGGATCCGGACGGCTGCCATGCACAGCTGCCGTGAAGGCCGGCGCCGGGCGCCATGCTAGGCTGGGTTGCGCCATTCATGGAACACACTTTCGGACACCGAACGGTCGATGCCGCTTCCGAGCCTTCCAGCCTCCCTGCGTTCCGGCCCGCTGGCCGCCTACAGCCTCTATATTGTCGGATCGGCGCTGCTGGCGTCGAACCCGGTGGTCGGCCGGGCGGCGGCCCATGTCGTTCCGCCGATCGGGCTGGCCTTCTGGCGCTGGCTGATTGCTTTCCTGATCGTGCTGCCCTTCGCCCTGTCGGGCCTGCTCGCCCACCGGCGGCAGTTGAAGGAGCAGTGGCGCCGCTATCTGTTGCTCGGCGTGCTGGGACAGGGGATTTCCGGCGCCATCGTCTATTACGGGCTGGAGCGGACCAGCGCCACCAACGCCAGCCTGATCTACGCCACCAGCCCGGCGATGATCCTGGCGCTGGCCGCCCTCTGGCTGGGCGATGCGATCCGGCCGCGGCAGATCCTGGGCATCCTGCTGGCGATGGCCGGGGTTCTGGTGATCCTGACCCGCGGCGATCCGGAGGCGCTGCGGCACCTGTCCTTCAATGTCGGCGACCTTCTGGTGCTGACGGGGGCGGTGTCCTGGTCGGTCTACACCATCCTGCTGCGGCAATCGGGCACACCGCTGCCGGTGGTCACCGCCTTCGCCGCCAACGCGCTGGCCGGCGTCCTGGTGCTGGCGCCCTTCTATGCGTGGGAGACTGTGGCGGTGCGGCCGGTGCCCTTCTCGGTCTCCACCATCCTGTCGATCGTGGCGGTGGCGCTGTTCGCCTCCGTCCTGGCGCTGCTGGCCTATCAGAAGACCATCGCGATGATGGGCGCCGCCCGTGCCTCCACCGCGCTGTACGTCTCGCCCCTGTGGGCCGCGCTGGCTTCCTGGTTTCTGCTGGCGGAACCGCTACAGGGCTTTCACCTGATGGGCGTGCTGCTGGTCCTGCCGGGAGTGATGCTGGCCACCCTGCCGGCCCGCAAACCACGAGCGCAGGCCGCGTCCGAAGCCGCTTGATCGGCACCGCCGGCCCGCCCATCCTGGCCGGACCCACCATTGCCAAGCCCGTCCGGCCATGCCCCAGAACACCCCGACCCCGCTCCTGCTCTGTGCCGACGATTACGGGCTTGCCCCCGGCGTGAATACCGCCATCCGCGACCTGATCGCCCGTGGCCGGCTCACCGCCACGTCGGTCATGAGCCTCTGCCCGCATTGGCGGACCGGTGCCGCGGCCCTGCGCGACCTGAAGGACAAGGCGGATGTCGGGCTGCACTTCACCCTGACCGAGCAGCCCCCGCTGGGGCCGATGCCGACCTTGGCGCCGGACGGACGGCTGCCGCCGCTGAGACGGCTGATGGGGTGGGCCTATCGCGGGAAACTGAACGGGCCGGCCGCGCGGGCTGAGATCCGTGACGAACTGTCGCGCCAGATCGCCGCCTTCACCGATGCCTGGGGTGGCGCCCCCGACTACATCGACGGGCACCAGCACGTCCACCAACTGCCCGGTGTGCGCGACGCTGTGGTGGAAGCGCTGGCAGCGTTGCCCGGCGCCTATGTCCGCCTGTGCGGGGAACCGGTCACCGCGGTCCTGCGTCGCCGTGTCGCAGTGCCGAAGACCCTGCTGATTGGTGGGCTCGGCGGCGGACTGGCCCGCATGGTGCGTGCGCGCGGCATTCCGGCCAACGACCGCTTCGCCGGTGTCTACGACTTCACCGGCAGCCGTCCCTTCGCCGAGCTGATGCCGCGGTTCCTAGAGGGTATCGGCGGCCGAACCCTGGTGATGGTCCACCCCGGCCTGCCCGACGAGGAGTTGCGCCGTGTCGACAGTCTGGTCGAACCGCGGCGCGCCGAATTCGACTATCTCCGCGGGCCTGAGTTCGCCGCCCTGCTGGAACGGCGCAACATCCGGCTGACGCGGTTCGCCGGCCTGTGCGCCGGATGATTTGTCCGCCGGATGGGTCCGGTTACTCCTCGTCCGGCTGCCAAGCGCGGCGGCGCAGCTTGAAACGCTGGACCTTCCCGGTCTCCGTCCGCGGCAGCGCGTCGAGGAACTCCACCGCGCGCGGATACTTGTAGGGCGCGATGTGGTCCTTGACGAAGCTCTGCAGTTCCTCCGCCAGACGCTCGTCGGGGCGGACGCCGTCGTGCAGAACGACAAAGGCCTTGGGGATGGTGCCGCGCACAGGATCGGGGGCGGCGATCACCGCGCATTCCTGCACCGCCTCGTGGCTCAGCAGGATGTTCTCGACCTCCAGGCCGGAGATCTTGTAGCCGGCCGAGACGATCAGGTCGTCGGTGCGGGCGTGATACCAGAAGAAGCCGTCCTCATCGACGTGAAAGGCATCGCCGGTCAGGTTCCAGCCCTGCTGGACATAGCTTTCCTGCCGCGGGTCGTCGAGATAGAGGCAGCCGGTCGCACCGCGCACCGCCAGCCGGCCGACCTGTCCCGGCGGCAAGCGGCGGAATTGGTCGTCGACCACCATCGCCTCATAACCCGGCACCGGCTTGCCGGTCGAACCGGGCCGGACATTGCCGGGTACGGCGTGCAGCACCGCGTTCAGCATCTCGGTGGTGCCCAGGCTGTCGAGGATCTCCAGCCCCGTGGCATCGCGCCAGCCCTCGAAGGTCTGCTGGGGCAGCGGCTCCCCGGCCGAAACGCAGAGCCGCAGGGATGCCAGCCCTTTCGCCAGCGCCGGGTCGGCGGCCATCCGGCCGATCATGCCGCGGTAGACGGTGGGCACGGTGAACATCGCCGTCGCCTTGTGGCGGGTCGCCGCCTCCAGCAGCCGGTCCGCGGTCCCACGCTCCAGCAGGATGACGGAGGCGCCGATGCGCAACGGGAACAGCAGCAGGCCGCCCAGGCCATAGGCGAAGGCCAGCGTCGGCGAGCCGCAGAACACGTCGTCCGGCCCGGTCCCCAGCACCGAACGCGGCGACAGGTCGGTGATCGCCAGAAGATGGCGGTGCAGATGGGCCGCCGCCTTGGGCGTGCCGGTGGTGCCGGAGGTGAAGGCGATCAGCGCCACATCGTCGTTGGCGGTGTCGGCGGCGACGAAGCCCGCCGGCTTTGTGGCGATGCGGTGTTCCAGCTCGCCGTCGCGGAAGCCGACGATGCGCAGCGACGGCAGCGCCGCCTCTTCCAGATCGTCCAGGAAATGGGTGTCGCAGAGCGCCATGTCGATGGCCGCGCGCTTCAGCACGTCGGCCAGCTCGGGAGCGCGCAGCAGCGGCATGGTCGGCACCAGCACGCCGCCGGCCTTGATCACCGCCAGCCAGCAGGCGGCCAGCATCGGCGTGTTGGGTCCGCGCAGCAGCACCCGGTTGCCGGTGACCAGCCCGTAATCCTCGGTCAGGACGCGGGCGATGCGGTCGACGGTGTCGCGCATCCGGCCGTAGCTCCACACCTCCCCGTCGCCGCCGATCAGGCAGGGGCGGTCGTCCCAGCCGCGCTCGCGCCAGCCGTCGATCAGGGCGGAGGCGGCGTTGAGGCGTTCGGGATATTGGAGTTCGGGGCGTTCGAGAATGAGGTCGGGGCGCTGCGACGGCGCCGGCAACCGGTCGCGGGTGAAACTGTCGGCATGACCGGAGGGCGCCATACGTTCAGGACGCTCCGGGCGCTCCGGCGCCGCATGCTCCGGTGCCATGCGTCGGGATGCCTCCACCCGTTGGATGACGGGAAGAGCGGGGCCGACGTAATCGGTGGGCGGGTTGGCCCGCCACACGCGCGGTTCAGACACGGCCATGCCGTCAGCCGGCGCGAATGCGCATCCCTTCATGGGCAATGCTCCATCTCCCCCCGCAGAGGACGCATGAACACGCCTCCGTCTTATCTTTTATGATCCGACTATAGTGCCAGGGAGGGCATGTGAGCCATGCAACGAACGAATGGTGGGTGCACCATCAATCGCCATTCGTGCCGGGACAAGTGATCGAAACGGCCTGTTTTCCGTTGGTAAGACGCACGTTTCGCAACGAAAGTATGGGTTCCGGCAGAAAAATCATCCGTTCTGCAGATAAAGATCGATCTCGCCCTGTTCCATGACATGGGCGGTGCCGTGGATGATTCCGTTCGCCACCTGTATGATGCGGTGAATCATCGCGACGGAGGTCTGGCAGTCCATCCGGAGCTTGCCGGGGTCGCCGCTGTCGATGTCGGTTCCGATCCGCTCCAACGTGTGGGCGATCACCTGATGGGCCTGGGCGATGGTGTCCTCGAAAGGACGGCGGAACTTGGACGGCACATGGCCGTAGGCCTCGATCGCCAGTTCCCTGTCGGAAAAGCCGCTGTCGCGGAAATGCTCGGCATAGCTCTTCGGCTGCCAGATGCGGCATTCCTCCAGCATGTCCGGCATGTCCGGGATCATCTCGATCAGCATCACAATTTCATTGAAGTGATTGAGATAATCGGTCGCGAGCAGGGTCTTTTCGGAGATGTTGGTCCCGCGCACGCGATCCCGCCACCGGGCGAAGTCGGCCAGCTCATCCGGCGGAATGCCGTCCATCAGGGACCGATCCAACTCTTCTTCCATGCACAAACCCGGACCCAATGCGGCAGCAATGCGGTGCTTTGGCGCGGTGTTTCGGCGCGATATCCCGGCCGGAGGACCGGCACGGATCGGCCGCTTTTCCATACAGACGGCGCGCTTCAACGGTGAAGCGATGTCCTTAACGTTGGATTAAACGCGTTGCAAGCCTCGGGTTGCGAAAGCCCCCTATTGACGCGCGGAAACGGTGGAGTCATCGGCCGAACAGAAAAATTCGCCGCCGGCGCCAGTCCGCATGCAGCGGCGGCGCCCGGCGGCGAAAAGGACTGGCGGTTCAGGGAGGAATCACACCATTGCCCTTTCAAACACAACCACTGCCGGTTGGTTCCCGCGCCTCCCGGTCGGATTTTCACCCTCGCATCCTGTACGAAGAAAAAAGCGCCGGCCTGGGGGAGGGCCGGCGCTTTCGAGGATTGGGAACACTCGCCTTGCCCTCGAAAGGCACATCGCCTGAGGGCAATGTCAGACTAGACCGGTAAGTCTTTCAGAACGGTTAAGGCTCCCGCTCCGCCACCCCCTATGCGGGAGTGGTCATAGGCCGCCTTTCCAAACCGCCGGACCATGCCCCGCCGGTTTTCATATTATTCGTAGAGAGTAATCCTTAGACGGTATCTCGAATAAATCTTTCGGGTTCACTCCCGTTAGGCCGTGGACTGCGCCATATGAATTTGACCGTTGCAGACCGGGATGCGTCAGTCTGTGGTTCGAAGCAGCGCCGACGGCATTGAGGCCTTCAGTGGCATCGCCCGCCGCAATCGCCGTCGGACACGCGAACCGGGTAAGGAGCGGCCGCAACCGGGCAACCGGGGGCGGCACAACGGGTAGGACGCCAGGAACACGCGCCGCAGAAAGGCACGGGGAGAGAGATGGAGCAGTACACCGGTCACTTCATGCAGCATTTGCCCTACCTGCGCCGCTATGCCCGCGCGCTGACCGGGACGAACGGGCGGGGGGACGCCTTGGTGACCCGCACCCTGGAATGGTACCTGGAGGCGGACGAGGACGAAACCGGCCGTGGCGAGGGCCTGTCGCGCGGCGCGCTCTACCGCCATCTGAACAAGCTTCAGGATGCGGAAGGCGCGACGCCCGCGGTCGCCCCCTACCATCCGGTCGAGTCCGCGCTGATGACGCTGGACGAGACCGACCGGCGGCTTTACCTGCTGGTCAATCTGGAGGATCTGCCGGTGGGTGACGCCGCCGCCGTCCTGGAGCTTGCCCCGGAGGACGCGCTGGAACGGCTGACCCACGCCCGCGAGCGCGTCCGCGCCCGCCTGACCGCCACCATCCTGATCGTGGAGGATGACGCCATCATCGCCTACGACCTGGCGGAGACGGTGCGCGGCATGGGCCATATCGTCTGCGGCAACGCGGCGACGATGGACGAGGCGCTGTCGCTGGCGGCGGAGCACCGGCCGACGCTGGCGCTGATGGACATCCGGCTGGCCGACGGCGACAACGGGCTGGAGGTGGCGCGCGAACTGCGGGCCCGCCGTTTCCTGCCGGTGATCTTCGTGACGGCCTTCCCCGACGATCTGGCCAAGCACGGGCTGGAGCATCTGGGACCGGTGATCCCGAAGCCCTTCACCCGCGACCAGATCGAACAGGCGATCACCCGCGCGGTGTTCATGCCGCAGCCGGAGGACGCCCGCGAGACGGCGCAGCCCCACTGAGGGGCGGCGCCGCATAAGGCAGGTGGCCTAGCGGAACCAGGTTGGCGGAAGTGGTTTAGCGGAAGACGACGGTCTTGTTGCCGTTCAGCAGCACGCGGTGCTCCACGTGGTAGCGGACGGCGCGGGCCAGCACGATGTTCTCGATGTCGCGCCCGATGGCCACCAGGTCGTCGGGCGTCATCGTATGGTCGACGCGCTCGGCCTCCTGCTCGATGATCGGGCCTTCGTCGAGGTTCGAGGTGACGTAGTGCGCGGTGGCGCCGATCAGCTTCACGCCGCGGGCATGGGCCTGATGATAGGGCTTGGCACCCTTGAAGCTGGGCAGGAAGCTGTGGTGGATGTTGATGACCCGGCCGGCCATCCGCTCGCACAGCGCACCGGACAGCACCTGCATGTAGCGGGCGAGCACCACGAGGTCGACCTTCTCCTCCTCCACGATCTCAAGCAGGCGGGATTC
Source organism: Pseudomonadota bacterium (assembly GCA_023423695.1). Taxonomy (GTDB): domain Bacteria; phylum Pseudomonadota; class Alphaproteobacteria; order Azospirillales; family Azospirillaceae; genus Azospirillum. The sequence continues at coordinate 236,921 of JAFAFA010000073.1, forward strand.
CTGCTGCGCCTTGTTGTCGGGGCCGACAGGCAGGTGGTGGAACGGGATGTTGTGCCAGGCCGCCAGCTGGTAGAAGTCCCGATGGTTGGAAACGATGGCCGGGATTTCGATCGGCAGGTAGCCGGTGCGGTAGCGGTACAGCAGGTCGTTCAGGCAGTGGCCGAACTTCGACACCATGATCAGCACGCGCGGGCGGCGGCGGGCGTCATGGATCTTCCAGGTCATGCCGAAGCGTTCCGCCACCTGGGCGGCGAAATCGGCCTCCAGCTGCTGCTTCGTCGGCCCGGCGGCGCTGCCGTTGAAGCTGACGCGCATGAAGAACAGGCCGGAGATGCGGTCGCCGAACTGCGCGCTGTCGATGATGTTGCAGCTCCGCTCCGCCAGGAAGCCGGACACCGCGAAGACGATGCCGACGGTGTCGGGGCAGGAAACGGTGAGGATATAGTCGGAGCCGGTCTCAGACATCGCGCGTCCACCATGACGTACAGCATGAAAAGGGGGAGGCTTCCCTAGCACGAACGCCGCGATGTTGCACCCGCTTCATGAGCGGTCTCGCACATGGCTGCACCGTCGACCGGCATTGCTCCGTAAATTCAGCCTGCCCACACCGCTCTGGCGCCCGCCGCCCGGCGGTGCGACAATCGGCAGAGTGCGGAACGGTCGGCAGAAACAGGGCGGAGTCACCCCATGGCATCCGGCGGCAAGATCATCGGCGAATACAGCAAGGGCAAGGTCGACAAGCTGCTGACGGCCGATGCCGCCGACAGCAGCCGAAGCCAGCGCATCCGCCGCTTCCTGGAAAACATGGATGCCGCAATCCTGGAGGCGAACTGCGAGGTCATCGGGCGCGAGCTGCCGCACCTGAACCGGGAGTCCTTCCTGCGGATGGCGGTGCGGGTCGCCGAACTGCGCGCCGACTATATCCGCGCCGGCCTGCATATGTCGGAGGCCCGCCATCCGGAGCCGTCCGCTGTCGCCGAACTCGCCCGCCTGCGCACCGCTTACGAGGAGATGCTGGCGGTGTACGAAGCGGCGGAGCGGGTGATCGAGCGCGGCTACGCCAAACTGGGGTGAATGCCCCGAAAACAAAAACCCCTCCCCCGCGGTCTTGCGGAGAAGGGGAGCGACCGGTCGATTTCGAAATCGGCCACGTCGAATTCAGTGACGATCTCCATAGCGACGCCCGGCGGCCGCATCAACGGCCGGGAACCGGGAGTCAGACGTCGCGGAAGTGTTCCAACTCACGTCGCAGGCTGGTTGCTTCCTGCCGAAGGCCGACGATCCGGCCGGCATCAGGCCTCGGCTGCTGTTCCTCGCGTTCGAGCTCACCCTCGACTTCGCGCTGCTCTTGCCGGATGATGTTGAACAAGGCTTTCCTCAACATCGACACCTCCCGAGCTGATCGCTAAAATTTTAGCGCTTTTTCAGACTGCCATCAAGCAACCATTCACGTCTGCCGAATCCTCGTTCCGTCAAGTCTGCCTGGATGACGGGACGCTCACAAATATTCAGGAATGGTAACCTGCCCGGCCTTGACAATACTTATTCGCGCCCGCATTGGTTAACGAATCGGGGTAGAGCAACGGACAGGGCGAACGCATGTCGCAGCCCTTCCTCCACTTGCAGCACGGTATTTTTCGCCATGGATCGTCGACAGCTGCTTGGGCTCGGGCTGAGCAAGCTTTGGTTAACCGCGTTCGGCGCGGCGGGGCTCGCGCTGGCGCAGCCGCTCTCGTCCGGCTCCGCTCTCGGCGGCCAGCAGCGGCCGGAGCGCAAGCCGTCCAGCGGCAGTTCGCCGCAGTCCAAGCCGCAGTCCCGGCTGGTGATGCTCGATCCCGGCCATGGCGGCGCCGACCCCGGCGCCATCGGCACCCGCGGCACCCATGAGAAGGCGGTGACGCTGGACATCGCGCGCGAGGTCGCCCGCCTGCTGGCCGAGCGGCACGGCGTTGCGGTGAAGCTGACGCGCCGCGACGACCGCTTCCTGGCGCTGGACGAACGGGTGGCATTGACGCGCACGGCCGGTGCCGACCTGTTCGTGTCCATCCACGCCGACAGCGCCCCCAATGCCGATGCCCGCGGCATGTCGGCCTATATCCTGTCCGAGAAGGCATCCGACGCCTTCGCCTCCCGCCTTGCCCAGCAGGAGAACGAGGCGGACCGATTCGGCAAGCGGGGCACCGGCGGCGGCAACCGCATCGTCAAGGACATTCTGATGGACCTGACGGCGCGCCACACTCGCCATGCCTCGCTGGCGGCCCGCCAGCTTCTGGTGGAAGGGGCGGGGAAGGAGCTTCGCCTGCTCGACAACCCGATGCGCGCGGCGAATTTCGCCGTGCTGAAGGCGCCGGACGTGCCGTCGGTGCTGGTGGAAACCGGCTTCCTGTCCAACCCCAAGGACGAGGAAATCCTGAGCGATCCGACGGCACGCCGGGTGGTTTCCCGCGTCCTGGCGCGAGAAATCGCGAGCGTGCTCTCCAGCCCAGCTTTCGCCTGATTTTGCCCTGAGACTGCCCGCGGCGTTGCGGCGATCATCCCTTCGCAGCCGCAACGACTGCAACATCCGTGCATCACCTGGGGACAAAGTGACGATGACTGGTGAAGGCTCCGATTTTCTCCATTGCAAACGCCGTTCCGCCGTGACTTTTTCCGGCCGCGCGCCGCATCCGCCCGGCGCTCGGCACGCTGGCGAAGGGAGGCACGCTGTGACGGGTTTGAGCCGCCTTGGGACATTGTTCGCGCTCGCCTGCACGGCCGGGGTTTCGCTGGCCGGCTGCGGGCCGCTGGTGCTCGGCACCGCCGGGGGCGCCGCGGTGGTGGCGTCGCAGGAGCGCGGGTTCAGCGGCTTCGTCAGCGACACCGAGATCCGCGCCCGCATCAATTCGCTGTGGCTGCAGCATTCGATCGACATGACCAACCGGATCGGGCTGACGGTCGACCAGGGCCGCGTGCTGCTGACCGGCCGCGCCGCCGACCCGCAGATGCGGCTCGACGCGGTGCGCCTCGCCTGGCAGGCGCAGGGCGTGAAGGAAGTCATCAACGAAATCCAGATCGACAACGGCTCCAGCATCGTCGACACCGCGCGCGACACCTGGATTTCGACCCAGATCCGCAGCCGGATCACGTTCGATGCGGATATTCATAGCCAGAACTACAGCATCGATACCGTCGATGGCGTTGTCTATCTGATGGGTGTCGCCAGTTCTCAGGAAGAGCAGGACCGCGCGATCCAGCACGCCCGCTCGGTTCCCAACGTTCAACGCGTCGTCAGCTACGTCCGTCTGCTCTCAAACCTCCAGGGTTGAAACCCGACCGCCATGGCCTCCGCCCTTTCCCGCGTCCTCGCCGCACTCCGCACCGCCACCATCGCCGCCGCCCTGATCCTGCCGGCGGCGGCGGCCGTGGCCGGTCCCGTTCCGGCGCAGGACGCGGTGACGGCCCAGGCTGTGACGGCGGATGCCGTGACGGGCGGCGCCGTGATGGCGGGCACCGTGACGGAAGATGGCGGCGGGGCGGACAACCCGGCCGCCGGCACGCCCGGCCCGGCCAACCGCCTGTTCGTCCAGGCGCTGCAACTGATCCGGCAGGCCGACAACACCTTCGACGTCGCCGAGGAGTCCCGCCTGCTGAAAGAGGCGGACAAGCTGTTCAACGAGATCGTGACGAAATACCCCGACAGCGCGCTGGCGGTGCAGCTCGTCACCAACCAGTTCGTCGGCGACTTCGACTTCTACGAATTCCGTTCGCGCATCCGTGCGCTGGTCTGCAACGATGCGCTGGGCAACCTGTGCTTCCTCCACCGCATCGGCGAGATGCTGCCGCCGGTGGAAACGCCGATCAATGCCGCCCGCTGGGACTGGCTGTCGCTGGCCGTCGCCTATCAGCAGCTCGGCGATCCCGGCCGCGCCAAGGAGATCATGGCACCCTTCGTCAGCGCGGTGCGCCGCGGCGGCGTTGCGGACAGCTCCGGCCAGGATCTGTTCGTCGCCCGCGCGCTGTCGCTGATGGGGCAGACGCCGCTGGCGCTCGACATCACCCGGCAGATCAACGACTGCTCCACCCGCATCTACAACCTCGCAGACATCGCCAAGGCGGCGTCATGGCGCGGCGATGCCGCGCTGACCACCGCGCTGGCGGACGAGGCCAAGAGCTACGCTTCCAGCCACAACTGCGCCTGGGAACTTGGACTGGTCGCGCAATCGCTGCTGCGCGCCGGCAAGGAGGCGCAGGCCCGCACCCTGTTCTTGAACACGGTCGAGACGCAGTTCTCCAAGTTCAAGGAAACCCGCGGCGACTGCTGCCCGCCGGAACTGGCGGTGGCCGCCGCCGACATCGGCGAGCCGAAGCTGGCGCTGGGCCTGCTCACCACCGTGCAGGACGAGAATCCCTGGACGATCCCTGCCGTGCTGGGGCGGCTGGCAAAGCGCGGCGAGACAGGCATGGCCGTCGCCTATGCCGAGCAGGTGGCGGACATCGACACCCGCGGCGAGGCCTTCGCCGAACTGGTCGAGGCCGCGATGAAGCGCGGCGAGCCGGCGGCCGCCAACGACCTGATGAACCGCCTGAACAAGCTGGTCGACGATGCCGCCGGCCGCCGGCCCGGGTTGCTGGCGCAGCGGGCCAAGGCGGAAAAGGCCTTCTACAACGACGACCGCTGGCGCCGCAGCTTCCAGCTGGCGATCAACGCGGCGGAGAAGGCCAGCAACTTCGTGCGCCGTGACATCGGCGCCCCGCTGCTGGCCGCTCTGGTCAGGATCGAGACCGGCCTGCCGATGCTGGATTGAGGGCGGTGCTTAAGCCCTCTCCTGGGACGGGAGAGGGAAGCGTTCACCCCACCGCCAGCACGATCTTGCCGACATGCTGGTTGCTTTCCATCAGCCGGTGGGCATCCGCGGCCCGTTCCAGCGGAAACACCTCGTGGACGACCGGCTTGATCCGCCCCGCGGCGATCAGCGGCCAGACACGGGTCTTCAACTGCTCGGCCACCGCCTGCTTGTAGGCGACCGGGCGCGCCCGCAGGGTGGAGCCGGTCAGCACCAGCCGCTTGGTCATGACCGGGAAGAAGTTGACGGTCGCCGTCGCCCCGCGGACGAAGCCGATGCAGACATAGCGGCCCTCGACCGCCAGAGCGTCGACGCTGCGGGCGACGTAATCGCCGCCGACGATGTCGAGCACGACATTCACGCCCGCCCCACCGGTCGCCTCCTTGACCACCGCAACGAAGTCCTCCGTGCCGTAGTCGATGGCGCGCTCGGCACCCAGGCCGACGCAGGCCGCGCATTTGTCGGGGCCGCGGGCGGTGGCGAAGACCCGCGCACCGAACGCCGCACCCAACTGGATCGCCGTGGTGCCGATGCCCGACGTGCCGCCATGAACCAGAAGCGCCTCGCCGGGCTGTAGGGTGCCGCGCTCGAATACGTTCGACCAGACCGTGAAGACGGTCTCCGGCAGGGCCGCCGCCTCGGCCATCGTCAGACCTGCGGGGACCGGCAAGCACTGGGCGGCAGGCACGACGCAGAACTCGGCATAACCACCGCCGGCCAGCAGGGCACAGACGGGATCGCCGACGGCCCAGCCCTCCACCCCCTCGCCCAGCGCATCGACGGTGCCGGCGACCTCCAGGCCGGGGATGTCGCTGATGCCCGGCGGCGGGTTGTACTTGCCGAGGCGTTGCAGCACGTCTGGCCGGTTGACGCCGGCCGCCTGGACCGCGATGCGGATCTCGCCGGGCGCGGGATCGGGAACCGGGCGACGCGCCGGGACCAGCACCTCCGGCTTGCCGGGCTGGCTCACTTCGATCGCCGTCATGCTTCTGGATTCTGCCATTCGAATCACTCCCCTGCCCTGTCGTCGTGATGGGTCTGGGGGCACTCTGTCGCCGTGGCGGACGGCCCGTCCACGCGGCGTTGGATCCGATTTCGTCCTGCGGAAAGATCAAAAAAAAATGGCCGTGCTGCACACAGCACGGCCAGTCTCCGAGAGAAGCGCGAACATGCAAAACAACACATCCGCCCGATGAGAAAGGAACGCCTTTCCCGAGACAGACAATCGCACCAAACGGCCGGTAATTCCCGAGAAATCAGCCTCTTTTCCATTCCGTGGAAACGGCTCTTTTCCCAAGAAAGAAGGCCGCGCTCCATCAGGAACGCGGCCTCTAGTGCGCCAGGGAGGATATGCCGACGTGCACCACCTGCCGTCAGCTCTTGGCGTCTCTTGTCCGTGTGAGGGTCAGTTCGGGACCGGGATGCGACCGCCCAGTTCCTGCGTCACCGCCGCGGCGGCGCGCTTGACCATTTCGCCCAGGGCGCGCAGCCGCGCGTCCTCGATGCGCCGGCTGGAGCCGGACAGCGACAGGGCGCCCATCACACGGGAATTCTCGTCGAAGATCGGGGCGGCGACGCAGCGCAGGCCCGACACCCGCTCCTCCTGGTCCAGGGCATAGCCGCGGGTCCGCACCAGCGTCAGGTCGCGGTACAGCGCCGGCAGCGACGACAAGGTGCTGCGGGTGAACTGGCGCATGCCGCGCTGGGTCACGATGGTCTGCACCTTGGTCTCGGTCATGCCGGCCAGCAGGGCCTTGCCGACCGCCGAGCAGTGCAGCAGCGTGCGGTCGGTCTGCGGCACCGCCACCTGGGCGGCGCGAGGGCCACCGACGCGGGCCAGATAGATCGCCTCGCCATTCTCCTCGACCGCCAGATTGACGATCTCGCTGCTCTCCTCCATCAGGCGGCGCATGCGCGGACGGGCGACATCGACCAGATTGCGGGTCTTCAGGAAATTGGCGCCGGTCATGTAGGCCTGGACACCGACCACCCAGCCGCGCGCACTCTGGTCGAAGCGGACGTAGCGCTCGTACTGCAGGGTCGTCAGCAGGCGATGGGTGGTGGAGGGCGACAGGTTCGCGGCCTCCGCCAGTTCGGTCAGGGTCATCGGGCCGTCATTGGCGCCGAGGATGGTCAGGATGTTCAGCGCGCGGCAGAGCGACTGCACCACCTGACCGCGCTCGGCCTTGGCATCGGCCTTGCCGTTGTCGTTCTTCTCGCGCGGCGCCTGGATGATCGCCGTCTTGATGATGGCTGCGGCGCCCTCGCTGGGGTCGTCGTGGATGATGCGGCGGGCCAGGGTGCTGTTTTGGGCTTGCGCTTTCATGTCCCATCTCCCTCGGGGTCCGGCGCGTTGGTTGCGCCTGTCTGTTGCGGCTGATGGCGTGAGTGACAGAAGGCTAGGCTTGCTGAACCGCGGGACCGTCACTGACGGCGGTCCCGCGGGGTACCGGTCAACCTTTGAAAATCGACTGCATGGTGGAGCCCAGGCTGGCGGGGCTGTCGGCGACGGCGATGCCGACCGACTTCATGAAGTCGATCTTGAAGTCGGCGGTGTCGTTGCCGCCGGAGATCACCGCGCCGGCATGACCCATGCGGCG